>NZ_JBIUZB010000018.1:0-1322 GCF_044744805.1 Nocardioides sp. NPDC087217 | reverse complement strand
GGCGATCTCAACCGGTCGAAGCAACGGTTGGTCAAGCTGCTGGATTGAGCAGCTGGGCCAGCCGTTGGGCTGGCGTCTGTAGGTCAAGGGTAGGCCGTGGTCGTCGGTTGAGGGTGTCAGCGACGCGATGTAGGTCTTCGGCGCTGTGGCGTGAAAGGTCGCTGCTTTTCTCGAACCAGTGCCGCAACAGCCGGTTGGTGTTCTCGTTGGATCCTCGTTGCCAGGGCGAGTGCGGGTCGGCGAAGTAGACCGTGGTGCCGAGCTGGATCTGGATGTCTTGGTAGCGGGCGAGCTCGAGTCCGCGGTCCCAGGTGATCGAGCGGCGTAGATGCTCGGGCAGCTTGCCCATCTCACGGATCATCGCCTCAGCGACGGTCTCGGCGTCGTGGCGAGTGGGCAGGTGGAGCAAGATGACAAACCGGGTTGAGCGTTCGACCAAGGTGCCGATGGCCGAGCCGTTCTTGGTGCCGAGGATCAAGTCGCCCTCCCAGTGGCCCGGCACTACCCGGTCAGCGACCTCGGCAGGTCGTTGACTGATCTTGAACGCCTCGATGTAGGCGTTCTTGCTGGGGTCGTGGCTGGCACGGCCACGTGGTTTGCGGGCCTTGCGACGTGTCGAGAGGCACCGATGTAGATCAGCGCGGAGCTGACCTCGGGTTTGAACATAAAGTGCCCGGTAGATCGTCTCGTGACTCACCCATGCCATCCTCGCAGCCGGATCGACACCAGAGCCGACACCAGGATGATCGGTGCGCAACACCATCGCGATCAGCCCCGGTGACCAGCCCTGGTCCATCCAATCCTCGATCAACCGACACAGTTGCGGGTTCACGGCCAGCTTGAACTCCTTGGGACGCCGACGGCGCTGGTGCGCTGCCCGATGAGCCAACTCAGCGCGGTAGACACCGTCACTGCCGGTGTTGCGGGCGACCTCGCGGCACACCACCGACCTGTCCCGCCCGATCGCTGCGGCGATCTTGGCCTGCGACCACTCATCGGCCAGCCCCGCAGCGATCACCGCGCGGTCCTGGCCGGTCAAGCAACGCCGCTGGCGACCCGGACTATCGACGCCAGGGTCGCACGGCAGTGCCGCTCCCAGCCCACCCCGTAACGCGCCCGGCTCAAGTGGAATCAGCACCGGGCAAGCCTGATGCCACCACTGCACCGCCGTCGGTTTCGACACACCGACCACATCAGCCGCCCCACGCGCAGTCGACCCCGCACAGATCAGATCCACCACCCGGATTCGGACCTCAGCCGCAAACACCTTCGGCATGACAACACTCCCTCACTCAGCGTTGCCTCGACCGATTGATTCCGCC
>NZ_JBIUZB010000017.1:0-2500 GCF_044744805.1 Nocardioides sp. NPDC087217 | reverse complement strand
CCGTCAGAGCCCGGCCGGCCTTGTGGCAGTGGGGGTGATGGCGTGCCTTTTGAAGAATGAGCCTGCGAGTTAGCGGTGTGTGGCAAGGTTAACCCGTGTGGGGAAGCCGTAGCGAAAGCGAGTCCTAATAGGGCGATTGAGTCGCGCGCTCTAGACCCGAAGCGAAGTGATCTAGCCATGGGCAGGTTGAAGCGCCGGTAAGACGGCGTGGAGGACCGAACCCACTTCAGTTGAAAATGGAGGGGATGACCTGTGGTTAGGGGTGAAAGGCCAATCAAACTTCGTGATAGCTGGTTCTCCCCGAAATGCATTTAGGTGCAGCGTTGCGTGTTTCTTGCCGGAGGTAGAGCACTGGATAGCCGATGGGCCCGACCAGGTTACTGACGTTAGCCAAACTCCGAATGCCGGTAAGTGAGAGCGCAGCAGTGAGACAGTGGGGGATAAGCTCCATTGTCGAGAGGGAAACAGCCCAGACCATCAGCTAAGGCCCCTAAGCGATAACTAAGTGGAAAAGGATGTGGAGTCGCAGTGACAACCAGGAGGTTGGCTTGGAAGCAGCCACCCTTGAAAGAGTGCGTAATAGCTCACTGGTCAAGTGATTCCGCGCCGACAATGTAGCGGGGCTCAAGTTATCCGCCGAAGCTATGGCACTCCGGTTTTCCGGGGTGGGTAGGGGAGCGTCGTGTATCGAGTGAAGCAGCGGAGTGATCCAGCGGTGGACGGTACGCGAGTGAGAATGCAGGCATGAGTAGCGAATGATGTGTGAGAAACACATCCGCCGATTGATCAAGGGTTCCAGGGTCAAGCTAATCTGCCCTGGGTAAGTCGGGACCTAAGGCGAGGCCGACAGGCGTAGTCGATGGACAACGGGTTGATATTCCCGTACCGGCGAAGTGACGCCCATGATGAGGCGCATGATGCTAACCATCTGAAGCATGCGTGACCGATCCCTTCGGGGTGAGGCGTGTGTGTGGAACATGGGACCCAAGTGTGTAGTAGTCAAGTGATGGGGTGACGCAGGAAGGTAGTCGAACCGTAGCGATGGTTGTCTACGGGTAAGCGTGTAGGGCTGTGTGTAGGCAAATCCGCACACTGTGTGCCTGAGACGTGATACGGACCCGTTTGGGGAAGTCGATGATCCTATGCTGTCGAGAAAAACCTCTAGCGAGTCATGAGCCGCCCGTACCCCAAACCGACTCAGGTGATCAGGTAGAGAATACCGAGGCGATCGAGCGAACCATGGTTAAGGAACTCGGCAAAATGCCCCCGTAACTTCGGGAGAAGGGGGGCCCGGATCGTGAACCCACTAGCTGGGGGAAGCGTGAAGGGCCGCAGAGACCAGGCCCAAGCGACTGTTTACTAAAAACACAGGTCCGTGCGAAGTTGTAAGACGATGTATACGGACTGACTCCTGCCCGGTGCTGGAAGGTTAAGAGGACGGGTTAGCCTCACGGCGAAGCTCAGAATTTAAGCCCCAGTAAACGGCGGTGGTAACTATAACCATCCTAAGGTAGCGAAATTCCTTGTCGGGTAAGTTCCGACCTGCACGAATGGAGTAACGACTTGGGCGCTGTCTCAACCGTGGACTCGGCGAAATTGCACTACGAGTAAAGATGCTCGTTACGCGCGGCAGGACGGAAAGACCCCGGGACCTTTACTATAGTTTGGTATTGGTGTTTGGTTCGGCTTGTGTAGGATAGGTGGGAGACTGTGAAGCGCACACGCCAGTGTGTGTGGAGTCATCGTTGAAATACCACTCTGGTCGTACTAGATGTCTAACTTCGGACCATGATCTGGTTCAGGGACAGTGCCTGATGGGTAGTTTAACTGGGGCGGTTGCCTCCTAAAGTGTAACGGAGGCGCTCAAAGGTTCCCTCAGCCTGGTTGGCAATCAGGTGGCGAGTGTAAGTGCACAAGGGAGCTTGACTGTGAGACAGACATGTCGAGCAGGGACGAAAGTCGGAACTAGTGATCTGGCCACGGCATGTGGAAGCGTGGTCACTCAACGGATAAAAGGTACCCCGGGGATAACAGGCTGATCTTCCCCAAGAGTCCATATCGACGGGATGGTTTGGCACCTCGATGTCGGCTCGTCGCATCCTGGGGCTGGAGTAGGTCCCAAGGGTTGGGCTGTTCGCCCATTAAAGCGGCACGCGAGCTGGGTTTAGAACGTCGTGAGACAGTTCGGTCCCTATCCGCCGCGCGCGTAGGAAACTTGAGAAAGGCTGTCCCTAGTACGAGAGGACCGGGATGGACGAACCTCTGGTGTGCCAGTTGTACCGCCAGGTGCATGGCTGGTTGGCTACGTTCGGAAGTGATAACCGCTGAACGCATCTAAGCGGGAAGCACGTTTCAAGATGAGGTTTCCCACCCTTTATGGGTTAAGGCCCCCTACAGACTATGGGGTTGATAGGCCGGAGGTGTACAGCAGTGATGCCCAGCCGACCGGTACTAATAGGCCGAGGGCTTATCTTTCATAAACCCTCAACAAAAACAACAA
>NZ_JBIUZB010000016.1:0-8651 GCF_044744805.1 Nocardioides sp. NPDC087217 | reverse complement strand
CCCCGAGCAGCTCGCCGCCGAAGTCGAGAACCTCAAGACCAACTACGGACTCGAGATGTTCCCCGAGATCCCCCACCCCCGAGACCTCTAACCCAAGAGCTCAGCAACATTTTCGCCACCCGCACCTTGGAGATTTCTGTGACTACAACCCGTATTCAGTTCGAAACAGTTCCACACTGGATCGACGGCGCTCCCGCAGATTCGGCTGCCGCGGAACAGGTCGAGATCGTGGACCCGGCAACAGGCCATGCAGTTCGGACCGTCGGACTTGGAGGCGCTGATCTTGTTGACAAGGCCGTCGCTAGCGCACGAAGCGCCGCTGAATCCTGGGGGGCGACTCCGACCCCTGCACGGGCGACGATTCTCCTCGCATTTCGGAACCTCTTGCTGGGACATGGCGAGGAGATCGCCTCGATAATCACCGCGGAACAAGGAAAGACACTCGCCGACGCTAGGGGCGAAGTGGCTCGTTCCATCGAAGCGGTCGAGGTTGCAGCGTCTGCGGTCCAGCAGCTAAAAGGCGAGTACGCAGAGCAGGTCGCCAATGGGGTCGATACATATTCCTTTCGCCAGCCACTCGGAGTATGTGCTGGCATCACTCCGTTCAACTTCCCCGTGATGGTCCCGGTCTCAATGTTTGCGGCCGCGATCGCTTGCGGCAATTCATTCGTGCTCAAGCCAAGCGAGAGAGTGCCGTCAGCTTCCGTGCGGATGGCTCAGCTCCTTGCCGAGGCTGGTCTCCCAAGGGGTGTCTTCAACGTCGTGCACGGGGGCGTCGATGCAGTGAACGCGCTGATCGACCACCCCGACGTGGCAGCCGTGTCCTTCGTCGGCTCCACTCCCGTCGCGCGTGAGATCTATCGCCGCTCTGCCGAATCCGGCAAGAAAGTGCAGGCATTGGGCGGGGCGAACAATCACTTGGTCGTGATGCCCGACGCCGACCTGGACGCGGCAGCAGATGCGTTGGTGTCGGCGGCGTTCGGAGCCGCAGGTCAACGATGCATGGCTGTACCGGTGGCCGTCGTGGTTGGCGATGTTGCAGACCAGGTCGTTGCGAAGACAGCACAACGTGCCGAAGCGTTCACAACCGGACCCGGCGACGCGGAGGAATCCGACATGGGCCCACTCGTCTCGGAGGCTGCCCTCGAACGAGTCCGCAGCGCACTGGACACAGCCGAAAGCCAAGGCGGAACGGTCGTCGTGGATGGTCGGGCTATCGACTCCCGCGGGGAGGGATACTTCGTCGGGCCGAGTCTCGTCGACCACGTCCAGGTCGACAGCAATCTCTACCGGGACGAGATCTTCGGCCCTGTCCTCAGCGTAGTCCGCGTCGACGATCTCGACGAGGCACTCCGAGTTGTCAACGCCAGTCCGTACGGAAACGGTGCGTCGATCTTCACCTCCAGTGGCGCAGCGAGCCGCCACTTTGCGCATCATGTGCAAGCCGGAAGCGTCGGCGTCAACGTGCCGATTCCTGTGCCGATCTCGTGGTTCGGCTTCGGTGGCTGGGGTGATTCGCGCTTCGGCGATGATGGTTTGAACTACGACGCCTACCGCTTCTACACCAGGTCCAAGGTAGTTACGCAGCGCTGGACGGAACCCAGCAAGGGCGTCACGCCGAACTTCGTCGCGGCAGGGAATCAGTGATGATGCCCGATCAAACACCTGACCCCGAAAGCAGCGTCCCGGGCCAGCTTCCACGGCTTGATCATGTCGGAATTATGGTTCGCGACCTGGAGGCCACCTCGAATCAGTGGCAGAAAAGATTCGGGCTTTCCATCGCATCCACATTTGAAGCTCCCGCGCTCAATATTCGTGCATCCTTCTTCTCTTTGACCTCTGCCAGCATCGAACTTTTTACGATCGATGAGCCAGCGGCACTGTCGAATGCACTCGGGTGCGAATCCGCGATGATCGACCATATCGCTCTTAGGTTCGACAAACCTCTAGGCGAGGTCATCCTAGGGGGTTGCACTATTCGCGGACCTGGCCGCCCAGATCGGATCGATGGACCGTTCAAGATCGCCGGCTCGGACCACGTATGGACCGAGCCTCCGGGGATCGACGTTCTCCTACAGCTCATCGCCCCGGAAACCGCCGATCTTTAGGGGCGTATTCAAATCAGCTGATTCTCCACAGTATCGCAATTCAAGGAAGGAAACACCATGGGACGAATGGACGGAAAGGTTGCCCTGGTCACCGGGGCAGCACGTGGAATGGGGCGGGCACATGCAGTGCGACTCGCCGAGGAAGGCGCCGATATTCTCGCCCTCGACTGTCCCCCTGACACCGGGCTTCCATACCCGACGGCAACGGCTGAGGATCTCCAGATCACAGTGAAAGAGGTCGAGTCATTCGGCCGGCGGATCATCGCGCACGAGGGCGATGTCCGAAAGCAGTCCTCGCTCGATCAGCTTGTCACTGAAGGCGTGAAGGCATTTGGCGGTCTGGACGTAGCCGTCGCAAACGCTGGGATCTGGACGGTTCAGCCGTTCGCCGACATCTCCGAGGACGAGTTCTCGGCTGTCCTCGACGTCAACATCACCGGCGTTTGGCGAACGCTCAAGGCTGTCACTCCGGCAATGAAGGAGCGTGGCGGCGGTTCGATCGTAGTGACATCGTCCGGAAACGGCGTGGAGGGATCACCGCACTACGCGCACTACGTGGCCTCGAAGCACGGCGTCATCGGGGTTGCGAAGAGCGCGGCACTCGAGTTCGGACAGTACGGGATCCGGGTCAACATTCTGCTCCCGGGCCCGACCGACACCCCCGCGTTGGACTGGCAGGGCGGGTACGACCTGTGTTCAGGCAAGGGACCCGGTCAGGGCGTGAAGGAAGATCTCCAAGGCGCCAAGTACTGGTCGGTCCTGCGTGACGTTGGACTGCTCCCGCCGCGCGCGATGAGCGAAGCAGTCCTCTGGCTGGCATCCGACGAGTCGCGTTGGACGACTGGACTCGAGATGCTGGTTGATGGCGGGCACATGCTCATGCCCGGTTTGAACATGGCAAAAATGGCCGCTGACCAACAGCAGTAGCAGCGCGTCGAAACATAACGGATCACGCTGTGTGGAACTAGCCACTCACGCGGGGTCAACCGAAAAGCCCGATCGGTCGCAGCGAAGCAGACTTCTTGCAGGATCTGGTTCGCTGCGACCGGCGTATTTGCGCTAGTTGTGGGCACCTTGAGAGCCCGAACCCGAAGCACGGCGCTTAGAAACGGATGCCCCACGAGTAATGAGGAGTGCGGCCGCTGCCCAGCGACGACGGTAGAAATGCGCAACAGATACCGTACGAACCTGTGGTGCCCCAGAGCCGGCCGCAGCGCACCTCACGAGTCGCGCTGTTCGAACGCGCGGAGGGTCAGTGCGGCCAACCGCCGCGAGGCCCGCATCCGCGCCGCAGTGCTCTCCGCAGGCAGGCCGGCGTTGGCCGCGAGGACGAGGACCAGATCGTCCAGGGTAACGTCCGGACGGATGACGCCGGCCAGTTTCGCTCGTTGAGCCAGCTCGCTGGCAAGACGGATACTATGCCGTCGGCGCTCCTCGAAGGCGGGGCTCCCGGACTGTTCGGACGTGAACGCATGAGCGAATCCTCGATCGGTCGCGTGCATGCTCATGAGCTCGGTGATCGCGTACCGAAGTCCTTTGCGCGGGTCGTCATGGGCGAGGCCGGTGCGCAGTATCTCCTCGCAGCTGGATAGCTGGTGGTCGAATGCCTCCGTCTGGAGCGCGTCCTTGGTCGGGAAGTGCCGATAGACCGTCGCCGGGCCCACTCCTGCCCGTCGAGCGATCTCCCGGATTGGGACGTCGACCCCCTCCCGTGCGAACGCTTCTCGCGCGACGGCAAGGATCTGCTCGCGGTTGTCTCTCGCATCCGAGCGCATCAGGGGTTCTCACTTCCGTCGTCGCCACTCTCAGTTCGCCTAAGCGGACGGGGCGTTCCATTAAATTGATCGTATGAGAGCAATGCAGTTTCGCCAATACGGCCCAGCGGACGTCGTCGAGATCGCCGAAGTCCCCGACCCCCACGCCACGGCTGGTACGGTCCGAATCGCCGTTCGAGCATCCGGACTGGGCACGGGAGAACTTCGGATCCGTGCCGGCGATTTGCGGAACGTGGTACCGGTGGCCTTTCCGTTTCGGATGGGTTTCGACGCGACCGGCATCGTCGATGAAGTCGGAGACGGTGTCGAGGGCGTGGCGGTCGGCGATGAGGTCTTCGGGTGGACAGACCCGACACAGCGCGGCGCGAACGCCGAGCTCGCGGTACTGACTGCCTGGGCGCGCAAGCCCGCCTCCTGGAGTTGGGAGGAGGCCGGTGGCGCCGCCGGATCCGTAGAGACTGCCACGCGGGTCCTCGACATCGCAGGAACGGCCCAGGGAGACATCGTTCTCGTACATGGGGCCGCGGGTGCGACTGGGTCGGTGATCGTGCAAGTCGCGGCCGCGCGTGGTGCGCATGTCATTGGCACGGCGAGTGAACGCAACCACGAGTTCCTTCGTGAGCTAGGCGCGGTTCCGACGGCCTACGGCGATGGAATGATCAAGCGCGTGCGCGCCCTGGCTCCGGACCGCCTGGCCGCGGTGATCGACTGTGCGGGCGAGGCGCTGCCGGATCTCGTAGCGATCGCAGGTGACGCAGCGAAAGTCATCACGATCGCCGATCCCTCGGCCGCAACTCACGGGGTGCGAATGTCCAGCGGAGCTACCGACGAACTCGCCGAGCACGGACTTGCTGAAGCCGCGGCACTCGCTGACGCCGGTCAGTTGAGCATCCCCGTTGCCGCGGTCTTCCCGTACTCGGAGGCTGTGGCGGCTCAAGAACTCAGCGAGACGCGCCACGCCAGGGGCAAGATCGTCCTCATTCCTGACGCACGACCCTAACGCATGATGTGGTCGCGAACGCGTGGAGTAGGCGACTAACGGTCGCGGTCTCTGGCTGCCTCATCCACGCTGATGCACAGCCGTCACGCGATGCGCTGATTGACAGCGCAGGAGCATCCTCCGGACATGCGGAACATGACGTACCCCGGGAACGACCGCGCATACGTCGACGCGGCACCACTCATGCCGTTACGTTCCACAACGGTTGCATCGAAGTCGTCGACAAAAGACCAAACTCATCGTTGGCCCGACCTACGCGGACGCGCCGGGCCCGATCTCATATCAGAACCATCTTGACATGTACAGAGCCGCCGCGCGTAGATAGAAACTGAAACACCCGCCGAACTGCCGCGAACCGGACCATCTTGCAGATCCGGTTCGCCGCGATCGACTGGTTTTCATCAGCTGTGCCGCATCATCAGACCTTGGCCGATCCTCCCCGGTATTCGAGACCATATACGGTTCTCAGCCACACTGTTGTAGTCGTTTCGACCATATCGTGCACGGGAATAGCATTAGCGCTACGCATGGTCATCAAACCAAGATTTCTCTCGCCCATCCACATCAACGCCGCCGCCAAAGCACGAGCCGGCGGACCGTCCAGGGCAACGCCCCTAGAACGATCCCGCTCGATAGCCGCGGCGGCGGCGTCGATAAATCGGCCCAGAATTCGATCCCACTGTGCCTGCAGCGTCGGCTCCGCCGCCGCGGCGTCACCAACCTCGCGAAGCACGTGACCATGCCTCTCCCACACATTCACTACCTCAGAGACAGCATGTTCGATCGCCGCCTCCGGGGAGATCCCTTCCGGACGATCAAAAAACATCGACGCTGCATTGAACACGTCGTCGGTCACGCTCGACAAAAGCGCCGAAAGCACCTGCCACTTAGACTCGAAATAAAAATAGAATGACGACCGTGACAGACCCGCGCCCTTCGCGAGGCGATCAATGGAGATCGTCCGCATCGACTCATTGCGCAATGTCTCATAGGCACACTGAAGGATCGCCTGCTCTCGCATGTCACCCTTCAGATTCCGCCTGCCAGCCCGAGGCTCAGAGCCATTGAGACCGTTGGAAAAAGAAGGCACCATGTCTCTATCGTAGACCAATTGGGGGAGGCACACACATTAGGGTTCCGCTTTCAAATTCGAAGAAGCCCAGGTCTGATAACACCCACGTCCTTCGGCGCGGCACGAGGGCGCTTCTTCGGTCGTCTCAGAAGGCACCCGCGCGCGGCCCGGCACAGTCAATCAACTGCCTTGACCACAACTTTACCGCGGTACTCTCCTGCGATACTGCGATTCAATGTCAGTCGTGCGTTTTCCAAACCGTCGACTACCGTGTCCTCGCCACGCAATGCGCCCACAGCAAGGTCCTGGGCCAACTCTGCGATAATCTCGCCGTATCGATCTACATGATCAAAAACAATGAACCCCCGAAGAATGGCACGCTGCATCAAAAGCTGGCTAACGTTTCGGAGCCCCTGCTGCGTGTTATCGCTACCGTAGGCGTTGTATTCCGAGATCAGGCCACAAAGCGTGATTCTTGCCCCAATGTTTAGGCGGTCGAGCACATGGTCCATGATCTCGCCGCCTACGTTCTCGAAATCTACATCGATGCCATCCGGGGTAGCAAGGTCAAGCTGAGTCTTCCAGTCGTCAGCATGCCGATCGACGCAGACGTCAAAACCCAACTGGTCGACGACGTACTGACACTTCTTGGCACCTCCGGCGAGCCCAACTACCCGGGCGCCCCGTCGCTTCGCAAGCTGCCCCGCGATGGATCCTACGGCTCCTGCTGCTGCCGACACGAAAAAGGTCTCGCCTGCCTTCGGATCCCCGAACTCGACCCCGAGGTAAGCCGAAATTCCAGTGTGTCCTAGTACTCCGACGAAGGCAGGAAGAGGAGCCGGCAACGGATCAGGAAGAACCGTGAATGGCATGTCCTCACGCGCTACATCAGCCACGCAATAGTCCTGCCAACCAGTCAGGCCCACGACGTGCGAGCCGACAGGAAGGTCGTCCCGCTTGCTGGCAACGACCCGACCGACCCCCGCGCCGCGCATCACTGCATTCAACTCGACCGGGGGAATGTATGAGCGCATCTCACTCATCCACACCCGGTTTGTTGGATCAACTGATAGATAGTGCGTGCGGATCAGTGCCTGCCCTTCCGAAATCTCAGGCACTGGCTCCTCGGTCCACTCCAGATTCTCGGCCGTCACCTCGCCGGTTGGTCGGCTCCGCAGCCGATAGAGCCGATTGGTAAGTGCACTCATCGCTTTCTCCTCAAAGACATCTGCAGGTCATGCATGATTAGAAGACTAGACCATACGTCGATGTTCGTCAACAGCGTGTCGAGTCCTCATTGATTGAGTTCTTCCAGATGGGTCGGCGAGCCGCCTACCGGAGGAGTGCGGACAACTTCTCCGCGAATGTGGCGATGGCCCGCTCACCCTGTTCCAACACGCCAGCGAGCAGAAAGAAGCTATGAGGCATCCCCGCGAACTCCTGGTGTTCCGACTCGACACCAAACTTCTTGAGTTTGGCTGAGTACTGCCGGGCATCATCAGAAACCGGGTCGATCTCCGAACTGAGGATAATAGCAGCAGGGGCGTCCGCGAGAGTCGACTTCATCAACGGGGATGCAGCCGCAGACTGTCGAGTCTCCAAATTTGGGAAGTACTGATCGACGCACCATGCGAGGACCTGACGCGACAACAACGGTGCTTGCTCATATTTTGTAACAGAGTCATTGGTAAGAGTTACATCGAGAACCGGGCAGAGTAGACCTTGCGCCCGTACCGGTAATCCAGCCAGGCGATTCTGAACACCGACTGCTGTTGATGCCGCCAGCATCGCTCCCGCCGAGTCACCGGCCACCGCCAATGCATCTGGGCTCATCTTCAGTTCACCAGCATGATCAGACAGCCAACAGAACGAGTCAATCGCGTCGTCGTGCGCCCGAGGGAACACGTTCTCGGGCGCCAGTCTGTAGTCGACAGAGACCACGCTCAATCCGCCTCGTACGCTCAGCTCGCGACATAGCGAGTCATGCGATTCAAGACTGCCCCTAACGAATCCACCACCGTGAAAGTAAACGACGCCGGGAAGGCTTCCGACTGGCCCCTTGGGGCGATAGATGCGAGCCCCGATCGACCTCCCCGGGAGGTCGATCACGATGTCTCTCGCGTCGCAACGCGAGTTCGGAAGGCCAGCTAATGCTGCCAACTTTTCTCCAGCTGACCTGTAAGACGCGATAGGTACGTCCCAGGGCAGTGCAGGTGGAGCCTTGGACAAAGACGCGAGCAAGTCACGTACCTGTGGATCGAGAGTCGCCATATCAGCCCACACAATCTATTGCTGGACGTGGGTTCGCTTGCTGTAGCACGGTCGTTCTTCCTGTTCCGTCGGCTTTCTCATGGGCACCATCTCCTCCGCCCCTGAGACCCGGGCGGCATGTTCGGGGCTACTGTGCACGCAACGTCGGCGATCGTCAACAGCCTGTCGGATTCTCGACGCACCGACTCGCTCACGCTCGAGGCCCGCAACTACAGCCACCCAAACTCGAGAAATCGACGGAGCGTTGACTATCCCCAACTGTGAGTCTAGTCTCAGGGATGCACGAGTCAGACTCACCCGCCTCGCCCACATAGCGAGCCAAAACGAAAGGGGCCACCATGGCCACCAAGTCCGATGTCGACCAGATCCAGCCGTCGACAACCCGCGACGGAGAGAGCTACGTCTCACACCGCGACGACGTGCAC
>NZ_JBIUZB010000015.1:0-43706 GCF_044744805.1 Nocardioides sp. NPDC087217 | reverse complement strand
GTCTTCTCGACGAACCCCGGAGTCAAGGACGGCCTGCGGCCGCCGGCTTCGCCGGCCGCTTCGCGGTCCTTGACACCGGGGCCCGTCGAGAAAGAACTTGGCTGGCTATCGGGGCGGCGGCCCGGGTGTGGCGCAGCGGCATCTTGCTTGGGACAGGTGAGGTTGATGGGGTGGAAGGGTGGCCCTTCGGGCCACTTACCATCCACAGATGCTAGGTCGTTCGCTCGCCGCGAAAATGGCTGTTGACCAGGGAAAATGGATGGTCAATCAGGCTGTGCGGGCGTAGAATCGGACACATCACAGCACACCTCTGAAGGAGAGGGCAGCGATGAGTCTCGGCCGCTCGATCGACCCCTGGGGCACCAACCCCGGCGATGCGATCGACGCTGCCCTGACCGCCATCGAGACCGCCCTTCAAGATCTCCTCTCGACCGATCCGGCCTATTGGCGCACGGAGCAGAAGAAGGACCTTCTGGAACGGTTGGAGAAGCTCCAGGCCCAACAAGCCGCATTGAAGCTGCGGGTGCTCGCGACGGCCGGTGATATCGCCGAGGAGACCGGTGCGAAAGACGCGTCCGGGTGGATGCGGACCGAGCTCCTCGTCGACAAAGTCGTGGCGCGCTCTCAGGTGAAACTCGCGGCGGCGGTGGCCAAGTACGACCTCGTCGCTGCCGGCCTCGCTGAGGGTGTGGTGTCCCTGGACAAGGCAAGGGTGATCACCCAGGCGCTCGACAAGATCGAGGCCGACCCGGTCGCCAGTAGTGAGGACCTGGTCCTGGCCGAGAAGCTTCTCGTTGACTACGCCACCCGGTGGACCGCGAACGAACTCCGCATCGTCGGACGACGGATCCTGGCCGAGATCGACCCGGCCCGGTTCGAGGACGCCGAAGCCAAAGCGTTGTTGGCTGAAGAGGAGCGTGCTCAGCAGAAGACCGCGCTGCGGGTCTGGGACAACCACGACGGCACCGTCGGGTTCGACGGCGTGTTGCCGGTCTCGATGGGGATGCGGTTCAAGCGTCTGGTGGAGGCCTGGGCCCAGCCCCGCAAGCAACAGCTCGTCGGCAAGGGTGCTCCGTTGCCGCCGTGGGAACGACTCATGGGCCAAGGGTTCTCGCGGCTGCTGGAGACCATCGACCCGGCCGCGCTGCCCCGTCACGGTGGCGACGCCACCGTGGTCAACGTGGTCATCAGCCTTGAGGAGCTCCGCAAGGACCTCGGCATCGCCACCCTGGGCTATGACGAGACCAACGGCACCACCATCTCAGCCGCTGAGGCCCGCAAGTTGGCGTGTAACGCCACCATCATCCCCTGGGTCCTGGGTGGTGACAGTGAGGTTCTCGATGCTGGTAGGGGCAGCAGGTTCTTCCAGCCCATCCAACGCAAGGCACTGCGGTTGCAGCAGAAGTGCTGCCAAGCCGAGGGCTGTGACATGCCACCGGAGTGGTGCGATGCCCACCATCTAGACCCGTGGGCCGCGGGCGGGAAGACCGATCTCAAGGACGGGGCGTTGTTGTGTCCGCATCATCATCGCCTGGCGCACAACGCGGCGTACGTTCATGAGCGGCTACCGGACGGCACCATCAGGTTCACCCGTCGCCCCTAACCGGCCGGACGGGGAATCACTTCACCGGGTCCCGGCCGCGAGGCGAGGACCCCAACCGTCGACCGGTGTCGGCTCTTGCTGAAGGCGCCTGTCCTGGTGCCCAGATGAGCGTTCCGGCCACCCTTCTCGACTCCACGCCCGCCGCTCCCCACTCACGGGGACACTTCCCCACCGCAGCGAAGGTTCCCCGCCCTCCGGAGAGTGGGGAACCTCCATGCTCGTGGGGAACTCTCCGGATCAGTGGGGAACTGATGACCCGCCTTGCCGAACCCGACCCGGCCAGAGCCGGCGGCAACCTTGTGAACGATTCACAAGATCGCGCCCACTGCCATAGGCACCCACGAAGCACGATCCGCCGGCGCGCACGACCAGCCACATCCCCCAAGCCCGCACCCAACTGAATCCGCTGCGCCAGACTCTGCCGCCGACCCGATAGCCAGCCAAAATTCTCGACGGAGCCCGGTGTCAAGGACCGCGAAGCGGCCGGCGAAGCCGGCGGCCGCAGGCCGTCCTTGACTCCGGGATTCGTCGAGAACACCATCCGTAACGGGTCGGCGGCCCCAGCTCCGAAGAACCTCAGCTGACCGTCCCGCCAGTCACAACATCGGGATTCTCGGCGAGCCAGCTCGCCATGTCGTCCTCACGCATGGCCGCCCACAAGCGCCGGCCCTCGCGCTTGTCGAGACGGACGACGCTCTGCGCGCCTTCCTTGCCCAACCCCGCCACGGGGGCGGTGAAGAACGTGAGGTCCGAAGACGGCATCCGGGCAAGATCGAGGGCCAACCCACGAAGGTCGCCGCCGGAGAAGCCGGAGTCGACGGTCAGGTGGCGGGTGATGATGTCGAGGAGGTCGTAGGCCTTCTTGGGGTTCTTCGGGTCGACGCTCTGCCTCAGGCCGCGGAGGATGGAGCGCAGCACGTACTGCTGGCGCTTCACCCGGTCCAGGTCGCCGCCGGGGAGGCCGTAGCGCTGGCGTACGTAGAGGAGGGCCTCTTCGCCGCTGAGCAGGTGGGTGCCCTTGGTCCAGGTGCGGTGGCGCGCTGAGTCGTGGACGGTCTCGGGGATGTAGACCTCGACGCCGCCGAGGAGGTCGCCGATCTCTTCGAAGCCGGCCCAGTCGACCCACGCGACGTGGTCGATGCGTACGCCGGTGAGCTTCTCCACCGTCTGCACGCTGAGCCTCGGCCCACCTTGGGAGAAGGCGGCG
This sequence comes from Nocardioides sp. NPDC087217, assembly GCF_044744805.1. Lineage (NCBI taxonomy): Bacteria > Bacillati > Actinomycetota > Actinomycetes > Propionibacteriales > Nocardioidaceae > Nocardioides > Nocardioides sp. NPDC087217. The sequence goes on along the minus strand of NZ_JBIUZB010000015.1, from coordinate 40,896 downwards.
TTGATCTTGGCGTTGCCGTGCCCGGGGATCCGCACCCACGAGTCCCGGGGGATGGAGACGACCGAGGCAGAGCGGCGGTCCGCGCTGAGGTGGAGCAGCATCATCGTGTCGGCTCGCTGCTCGCCGGGGGTCCACGACGCCGTGGCTCCGCTGCCGGTGGTGGCCTTGCCGCCGGTACGCCCGTCGGTGCCGAGTAGCAGGATGTTCATGGCGCCGGCAGCGTCGCCGGCGGCCTCGGGACGCTCCTCGAGCCCGGCGAAGACATCGACGGTCCGGACCTGACGGTCGAGCCGGTGGGCGAGGTACCAGCCGGTGCCGGTGACGGCGCCGACGAGCACGACGAACGCGATCCCGACGCCGAGCCAGATGCGCGTCTTCTTCATGGCCGTCCTCAGTGGTGGGGGTCGAGGGCGGATAGAGGCTAGTGGTCGCTACTCGCGGTCGTCGAAGTGGTCCTCCCAGGACCGTCGCAGGATCGTCGGTACGTCGCCGGCCAGGGCCGCGCGCAGCGCATCGAGCTGACCGTCATCGAGAGCGATCCGCGGGAAGGCACGCCCGACCTCGAGGGCGAAGGCCTGGCCACGGGTGGCCAGGGCCGGCGCCTCGGCGAGATACGCGGTGACGTAGGGACGCAGCAGATGCGCCTGCTCGGCGATCCACATCCCCGATGCCAGCGCCCCGAAGCGACGGTTGTCGACACCGGGGGCGAGCATCGCCTCCCAGGCGGCGTCCTTCGCGCTGGTCGAGGGGCGGGCGGCGAGGGCGCGAAGCGCCCCGAGGTCTCCCTCAGCGGTGCCGTCCCGGTCGCGCTCGGTCGCGATGAAGCGCGCGTCGGCCTCACCGAGCGAGGCGAGACGTACGATCGCCGCCCAGCGTGTGGTCGGCAGCAGCGGGATGCTGACCCCGATCTTGTCGGCGTCCAGCCAGCCGCGCAGCAGCTCGGCGTCCGCGCTGGTCGCGGCCAGGGCCGCGGCCCAGGCCAGTGCCCGCTGCTCGTCGTCCGCGGACGCCGCCAGGCCCGCGGCGGACGCGGCGGCGACCCGCGCGACCGCTCCAGCCGCTCGCGATGCGGGCACCCGATGCGGGATCACCACTGAGCGGGTCTCGGCGAGCACCCCCTCGATGATGTCGGCCCGGGTCTCTGCGGGTAGGTGGGTCTCGACCAGGTCGAGGTAGTCGTCGGCCGACAGGTCACGCGATCGCACCCGGAGGGCGGTGGCGGACCAGAGCACGGCACGTACGAGCGGGTCCTCGAGCCGGGAGAGCCCGCCGGAGAGCGCCTCCCACGACCCCGGGTCGAGACGGAGCGCGGCGAAGGTCTCGCCACCGGCGTTGGGGACCACGACGAGCCCGGCGAGCTCCGGCAGCGGCACCGGCTCGGCACCTAGCTCGACCCGCGTACGTCCGACGAGTCGCAGCGAGGAGTCGTAGCCGGCGACGGTGAACGCATGCGGCCGGCTCCCCTCGCGCTCCAGGACCGGGACGTCTCCGTCGCGCCGCACCGACACGGTGTCGAACCCCGGGCGCCGCAGCCAGGCGTCCACCCACCCACGTACGTCCTTCGGCGAGCTCGCCGCGAGCGACTCGACGAAGTCGGCCAGGGTCGCGTTGGCGAACCGGAAGCGGGTAAGGTGGCGATTGACCCCGGCCATGAACTCATCGTCACCGAGCCAGAAGGCGAGCTGCACCAGGCAGGCCCCGCCCTTGGCGTAGGAGATGCCGTCGAAGATGGTGGCGGCGGTGTCCACGTCGGGTACGTCCACCGCCAGCGGAGCGACCGGATGGGTCGAGCGGCGCGCGTCGGAGCGGTAGCCCCACGGCTTGCTCCCGATCTCCACCTCGACCCGCAGGTCCGAGAAGCCGGCGCCCGCCTCGGCGACCCGGTAGCCCATGTAGTCCGCGAACGACTCCTGCAGCCAGGTGTCCTCCCACCAGGTCATCGTCATCGAGTCGCCGAACCACATGTGCGACATCTCGTGGGCGATGATCACCGCGCGGATGGCCCGCTGGGTGTCGGTGATCGCGCCGCGCGGCAACAGCTCGTCGCGGTAGGTCACGCACCCCGGCATCTCCTGCGCACCCCAGTTGAGCCCGGGCACGAAGACCTGGTCGTAGGAGTCGAAGGGATAGGGCTCGTCGATGAGGTCGGCGTAGTGGGCGAAGCACGCCTCGGACGTACGCCGCAGCTCGTCCGCGTCCCGGTCCAGCTCGGCCGCCAGCGACCGCCGGGCATGCCAGCCGAAGTCGAGGCTCTCCCCGGAATCGAGCGCGTAGGTCCATCGCACCGAGTGCCACGGCCCGGCGGCGACGACCAGCAGTGCCGGCGGGATCGGGGGAGTGGTGGCGAAGACCCAGCGGCCGCCGTAGTGCGAGACGACGGCGCCGTTGGCGAGGACGGTGTCGGCCGGATCTGCGGAGACCGCGACCGCGAACGACGCCTTGAGATCGTTCTGGTCGAAGCAGGCGAAGACCTTCGAGGCGTTGTCCATGCCCAGGTAGGCCGACACATAGCGCGATCCGTCGACGGGGTCGGTGAACGTGTGCATCCCGTCGCCGTCGGTCGTGTACGGCAGCGTCGCGGTCACCTCCACCTCGTTGACCGCCTCCTCGGACAGCCCGGTCGAGAGGCCGGTGAGGCCCACCTGCACACCGTCGTAGGCGGCCTCGACCGCCTCCCCGTTGACGACCAACGACACCGTGAGGGCCCCCTTCAGGTCCAGGAACGTCTCGGCGACCGTGGAACGGAACCGGACCCGGGTGTGGCTCCGGAAGGTCTCGGGACCGGTGAGGTCGAGATCGAGCGAGTAGGAGACGGAGCTGAGCACGCCGGCCCGTGTGCGGGCCTCGTCGAGTGTGAGGGACACGACCTCCAACGTACGTCCTCGCAGGTCAGCACGCGCGCGCATTTCGCTGTGAGCGTGATCCGGGGATAGTCTGTGGCAGTTGCCTCGGCGAGGGAGCGCATCGCGCTCCGTGATCGACAAGGTGGACGTCTCTTCGCAGAGACGCCGTGCCTTCGTCGCACGGCCTTCGTTGGACCAGCCGGGCGCCATTGACGTCAGCACCACTCATCGAGGAGTTCAACGCATGTCCAGCGAGAAGATCGTCGCCGAGAAGCGCACCGAGTTCGGCAAGGGTGCCGCTCGCCGCATCCGCCGTGAGAACAAGATTCCGGCGGTCGTCTACGGCCACGGCGCCGACCCGATGCACCTGACCCTGCCGGGTCACGCCACCATGATGGCGCTCAAGAACCACGGTGCGAACGCTCTCCTCGAGCTCGACATCGACGGCAAGGTCCAGCTCGCCATGACCAAGCAGGTCCAGGTCGACGACGTCCGCCGCGTCATCGAGCACGTCGACTTCGTCGCCGTCCGCGTCGGCGAGAAGGTCACCGTCGACATCAACGTCCACGTCGTGGGCGACGCGATCTCCGGCACCATGGTCGTCACCGACGCCAACACCCTGACCGTCGAGGCCGAGGCCACCCACGTGCCCGAGAGCATCGAGGTCAGCATCGAGGGCCTCGAGGCCGGCACCCAGATCCTCGCCGGCTCCGTCCCGCTGCCGAAGGGCACCACCCTGGTCACCGACCCGGAGACCCTGGTCGTCAACATCACCGAGGCCAAGACCATCGAGGAGCCCGCCGCCGACGAGGCCGCCGAGGGCGAGACCGCTGAGTCCGCCGAGGCCGAGGACACCAACGGCGAGTGACCAGTGCTGTGACCGACGGCGTCTGGCTGGTCGTCGGCCTGGGCAACCCCGGGCCGACGTACGCCGGGCACCGTCACAACATCGGCTATCTCGTCACCGACGAGCTGGCCAACCGGCTGGACGGCAAGTGGCGTGCCCACAAGTCCGGCCGTGCTGACGTCGTGGAAGGGCGGCTCCCGGGGGCGACTCCGGGGCTGCCCGGCCCACGCGTCGTGCTCGCCCGTTCCCGGACCTACATGAACGAGTCCGGCGGGCCGGTCAAGGCGCTCGCGACCTTCTACAAGGTCCAGCCCGACCACGTCATCGCCATCCATGACGAGCTCGACATCGCCTTCGACACGATGCGGGTCAAGCTGGGTGGTGGCGACAACGGCCACAACGGCCTCAAGTCGATGCGGTCCTCCCTGGGCACCGGCGACTTCTACCGGGTGCGCGTCGGCATCGGCCGCCCGCCCGGTCGCCAGGAGGTGCACGACTTCGTGCTCTCCAACTTCTCCACCACCGAGCGCAAGGTGCTGCCGTTCGTGGTCGACACCGCCGCCGACGCGATCGAGACGCTGATCAACGAGGGTCTGGAGAAGACCCAGCAGAAGTTCAATTCCTAGGGTCAGCTCCTGGGGTCAGCTCCTGGGCGGGCGCAGATACCGGTCGTACGCAGCGACCGCGGCCAGCTGGGAACCGACCTCGAACTTCCGCAGGATCGACTTCACCTGGGTCCGCACCGTCGTCTGGGCGACGCCGAAGCGCGCCGCGATCTCGGCGACGGTGGCCCCGTCGTAGAGCAGCTCCAGCACCTCGTGCTCGCGCACGGTCAGCGAACGGACCAGGCGGTGCATGCGCTCGCGACCGTCCCGGAGCAGGTGCCACTGCGCGATGAGACCCTCGGTCTCGCTCGGAGTGTGCCCGCACCGTCCTTCCGCCGCGTCGCGCAGCGTGTCCTCGATCGTGTCCGAGCCGGTGTCGGCGGAGAGCACCGCGACCGCACCGGCCTCGAGCAGGGCACCCCAGAGGCCCCCGCGCGGGGCGGGGGTCAGCACGACCCCAGGCAGTCGTACGCCGCGGACCAGGTCACACACCTCGCCGAGATGGGTCCAGCCATCGAGGTCGGTGACCACCAGCCAGGCCGAGGGATCTCCGACCAGCAGCTCATCCGGCTCCGCGGAGGTGGAGGCGGTCGCGGTCACGGTGATGCCTCGCTCGTCGAGCGCAACCGTCACGGCATCGAGGGTCATCGTCTCGTCGGCTGAGACAGCAACCCTGAGTCGTACGGTCGAGCCTGCCATGTCTGCCGTGCCGTTCGGTCGTCTCGGGCCCCGCTGGATCTCCCTGGGGGTATGGCTATTCTGGTGAGCCGCAGGCGGGGATCGGGAACCTGTTCTACAGTGCCCCAAGTTTGGGGATGACCTGGGACAACGTGTCCCGCAATGTAGTTTGTGGACGACCTCGAAATTCTATGACTCCTCAATTCTCGGTATTGGCCCGAAATGCGGTCCCGTGGCGATACGGTGCTGATTACGTTGCCTTGTGAAGGTTTCGGTCACAACATTCAAACTGGGACGGCCCGACAAGCTCGGGCTGGGGGAGCAGGGCCTGGACACGGCCCTATTCGGGACTCATACCTCACTGGCCGACCCGACCTGGGGAGCAGTATGTCTACGTCCATTTTCCAGCGGATCAACTCGGGTTGGTTAACCACCGCGTACGCAACGACCACCGCCGTCTTCATCGGCATCCAAAGCTTTCTGATCGCCGTCCTCCAGGGACCTTGGGTCTCTTTCCACGCCCACGGAGTAGTCCTCTGGCTGCTCCTCACGGCCATCGTCGTCATCACGTCGCTCGTCGCCGCCGCAGCGCTGCTGTTCGGTGGTGTGCGCATCTACCGGCGCGTGTGCGCGGCGGAGGCGAAGGCAGCCGACGAGATCTACCACGACCTGCTCAGCGCGCGAGAGACCCAGCGTCTCCACCGGGCCCGGATGCACGAGGTGACCTCTACCCTCGCCGGTGTCCGCTCGGCCAGTGAGCTGTTGTGCAACTCCGACACGCTCGATCCGGAGCGTCGCGTCGCGATGATGACCATGATGGGCAGCGAGCTCAGGCGCCTGGAGCGCCTCATGCGTGCCCAGCGTGGCGGCGCGGACACGATGCCGATCGACGTCGGCGTGATCGATGTCGACGCCGTGATCCACAACCTCGCCCTGGCTCATGAGGCCAGCGGCACCACGGTCGTCCACGAGCCCAGCAACGCGCTCGCCTCCGGCAGCTCGGACGCGGCGGCGGAGATCGTCAACATTCTTCTCGACAACGCGGCCAAGCACGGCTCCGGCGCTGTCGACGTCACCGTCCGGCACGAGTCGGGCGAGGCCGGTCAGATGGTCGTGATCGAGGTCTCCGACGACGGCCCCGGGGTTTCCCCCGAGGTGCGCGAACGGATCTTCGAGTGGGGTGTCCGTGGGCCGGACTCGGCCGGCCAGGGCATCGGGCTCAACGAGGCCCACACCGTCGCCGAGCGGATGGGCGGCTCGCTCCGTCTCGCCGCCACGGCCCGTACGACCTTCGTGGTCACCCTTCCCAGCGCCGTGATCCAGCGCCCCACCGCCGAAGCAGACAAGGAAGGCGCCTCCGATGACGTTGTCGCCGCGTAGTCAGTATCGAGTCGTGATCGTCGAGGACCATGTCCTCTTCGCCGAGTCGCTCGAGCTCGCCGTCTCGATGGAGGGATACGACGTACGCCGCATCCCGATGCCCAGTGAGCCCGTCTCCACCGCCACCATGGTCTCCGTCGTGCTCCGCAACAAGCCGAAGGTCGTGCTCCTCGACCTCGACCTCGGCCGCTACGGCGACGGCGTACGCCTCATCGAGCCGCTGGCCAAGGCCGGCGTCGACGTGGTCGTGGTGACCGGGGCGATCGAGGAGGCGCGCTGGGGCCAGGCGCTGCGCAACGGCGCCCGCACAGTGCTGTCCAAGTCCCGCCCGCTCGGCGAGATCCTCGGCACCGTCAGGCGCCTCTACCAGGGCGCCTGCGTGCTCGCGGTGAGCGACCGCGAGCGGCTGATCCGGGTCTGGTTCGAGCGCCAGCACGAGGTCTCCGAGCTGAGCCGCCGCATCGAGCTGCTCACCAAGCGCGAGTCGCAGGTCCTCGGCCATCTGATGCTCGGCCGCACCGTCCACGAGATCGCCGTGATCGGCGTCGTCTCCGAGGCGACCGTGCGCACCCAGGTGAAGTCCATCCTCGCCAAGCTGCAGGTCACGTCCCAGATCGCCGCCGTCGGGCTCGCCCATCGCCTCGGCTGGCGGTCCCCGCAGTCGCTGGAGTGAGACGACTGGTCTGGACCAGTGGGTTCCGGTTCCCTCATTTGGTCTAACCGGACCCCCATCGGCCCCCAACGACCGCTTTCTTCCCGCATTGTTCTGGCATGAAGTAAGCGTTCGGGCGCCCAGCAGCTATGGGGGAGATTGATGACGATAGAGCTGGCGTCGGTGGAGACAGTAGTCCCGCTCGACATCAACCGCCGGAGGGTGTCCGCCAAGGCACCCTCCCTTCGGTTGCAGGCCTCGATGGTCGACGGTCTCGCGCTGATGATCCTCGCGCCGTTGATCGTGGGACAGGAGGTCGTCCACGCGCTCGCGTGGGGTCTGGTCTGGGGACTGGCCACCAGGATCACCGCGCCGAAGATCCTGCCCGGCGCCGAGCGCCTGCGGGCGACGGTCTCGGGAGTCTTCAAGGCGTTCATGGCGATGAGCATGGCGACCTGGTTGCTGGGTGCTGTGGTCGAGCTGCCGCAGGCGCAGCTGGTCGTGCAGACCATCCTCGGGCTGGTGACCGCGCTCGCGTTCCGGATCGTGGGCTACATCTTCAGCTCCCGGCCGCGCACCCCGTTGCGCGTCGTCGTGGTCGAGGCGGCCCATGACCACGGTGTCATCCCGGAGTGGACCCACCGGCTCAGCGGCGGTCTGATGGAGGCGGCGGCGGTCTGCCGGGCCGACGGGCTCTCCGGCGCGATCGCCTCGGTCACACCCGATGCCGTGCTGGTCGTCCCCGGGCCCGACCTGGCCGGCCGCGAGATCCAGCGGCTGGCCTGGACGAGCGAGTCCTTCGGCCTGCCGCTGCTGGTCAGCACCCGGATGCAGGACGTGACCCCGCAGCGTACGTCCTCGATGCGGCTGGGCTCGATGACCCTTCTCTACGTCGACGAGGCCCTGCGGGCGCGGCTGACCCGGGTGGCCAAGTACGTGTGGGAGTGGCTGGCCGCGGCGGCCGCCGTCGCCGTGCTCCTGCCGGTCTTCGCCGTGATGGCGGTCGTGATCAAGCTCGACTCCCCGGGTCCGGTCTTCTTCCGTCAGGTGCGCGTCGGCCGAGGCGGCAAGCAGTTCCGGATCTGGAAGTTCCGCACCATGGTCGTCGACGCCGAGTCGCTGCTGCGCACGCTCGACCACCGGCCCGGCCACGTCCTCTTCAAGCTCCGTGCGGACCCCCGGGTGACCCGGGTGGGACGGGTGCTGCGGAAGTACTCCATCGACGAGCTGCCGCAGCTGTTCAACATCGTGCTGGGCCAGATGTCCCTGGTCGGGCCCCGGCCGGGCCTGCCGAGCGAGGTGGCGATGTACGATCGGGACTCTCATCGCCGACTTGCGGTTGCACCCGGTCTGACCGGGCTGTGGCAGGTCTCGGGGCGTTCGGACCTCTCCTGGGAGGACACGGTCCGCCTGGACCTCGACTATGTGGACAACTGGACGCTGCTGCGGGACTTCGGAATCGTCGTTCGTACAGTCAAAGCTGTTGTGCGTGGCTCTGGCGCCTACTAGTGAGTGTCGCCTAAACTCCCAGGCCGTTGTGTGAGCAAGCCAACACGTACGAACAACTGGATCCTCGACGGGAACGTCCCCCATGCAAACCTCCCCCCACCCCATGATTGCCGGCCGTTACGAGCTGCACCGCCTGATCGGGCGAGGCGGTATGGGCGAGGTATGGCAGGCCATGGACCTCACCCTGCAGCGCTGGGTCGCGGTCAAGGTCGTGCGGACATCGGCCGATCCGACGATGATCGAGCGGTTCCGGCGTGAGTCGCTCTCCACCGCGGCCGCCAGCCACCCCGGCACCGTGCAGGTCCACGACGCCGGGATCGAACGCACCGCCAACGGCCCGATGGCCTTCCTCGTGATGGAGCTCCTCACCGGCCCCGACCTCGGCGAACGCCTGCGCTCGCACGGCCCGCTGATCGCCCGGGAGGCCGGTGAGGTCATCGTCCAGGCTGCGCGTACGCTCGCCGCGGTCCACGCCCAGGGGATCGTCCACCGCGACATCAAGCCGTCCAACCTCGTCTACGACAGCGACCGCAGGATCAGGATCGTCGACTTCGGGATCGCCCAGCTCGCCCGGCTGGGCGACCAGCGGCTGACCTCCACCCATGATGTGGTCGGAAGCCTCGGCTACCTCTCGCCCGAGCGCGGCTCGGGTGGCGAGGTCGGTCCGCCGAGCGACATCTACTCCCTGGGCTGCGTCTTCTACGAGATGCTCACCGGCCGCACCCCCTACTCCGGCGGTGCGCCGGCAACGATGGTCTACCAGCACGCCACCGCGCCCATCCCGCCGGTCAGCGGCGTGGTCCAGGTGCCGAAGATCATCGACGACCTGGTCGCGATGATGATGGCCAAGGACCCCGAGCAGCGGCCGAGCGCGCAGGACGTCGTCGCGGTGCTCACCGGCTCGGGCCCGCTGCCGGTCTTCGACGCCCAGGTGCCCAGGCAGCGTCCGGTGCACCCGTCGGGTCCGATCAGTACCTCCGGTGCCTACGAGGCTTTCGGCGGGAGCGGCTCGTTCCCCGCTGCCGGGTCGACCGGTGCCACCGGCTCGTCGGGGGCGTTCGCGAAGATCGGGGCGAGCGGGTCGTTCCCGACCGGCGGATCCCGGGTGGCGAAGCGCTCCGGCGCCAACCGGACGTTGAGCATCCTGCTGGCCGTCGCCCTGGTCGGTGTCGCTGTCGGCGGCCTGGCCACCTTCGCCTCCTTCCGGAGCGCTTCGGAGACCGGCCGGGCGGCCGCGCTCAGCGAGGCGCTCCCGGAGACCATCGAGCTCGCCGTCGACGTGATCTTCGAACGGGACGCGCTGCAGCCCGTCGCGCAGGCGCCGGTCAACGTACGCTCCACCTACCTGCACACCACGGACCTCGCGGTCGAGGAGTGGCGGACGGCGGCGGCCGAGATCGACGTCGACGGTGACGCCGAGCTGCGCAGACTCCACCACGACGTCACCGAGGTGCTCGACGACTTGGAGCTCTACCGGGTCGAGATGCAGGAAGGCGACCGGGCCAGCCAGGACGCCGCTCGCGAGGTCTACACCGCGCTGGCCAGCAACCTGCTGATGCTCGCGGGGCAGGTGCCGGAGCTGGAGGACAACCAGACCGGCGACCAGGTCCGCAACCTCAGCAGGCTGACGCAGGCGGCGGAGGCGTTCAGCATCGAGCGGGAGCTCATGGTCGTCGCACTCTCCGAGAACGAGATCGGCACGAAGTCGGTCAAGGAGCTCACCGACGCGGAGGCCGCCTGGGTGAAGGCGTCCTCGGCGTTCTACTCGGGCGCCTCGCCCGAGCTCCAGGCGGAGCTCGACCGGGTCTCCGACGGCACCTTCGACAAGGGCTCGGGCGCGATGATGGTGCAGCGTACGGTCCGCGACGTCGCCGCCAAGGGCAGCATCGAAGGCGTCGCCACCGAGATGAGGGCGGCGTCGAAGGGCGAGCCGATCGTCCGCACCTGGTCCGACGGCGCCGTCGAATACATCCAGAGCCTTCTCCAGGTGATCCTGAAGTCGGCCGAGACCATGGCCAACGATGTCACCGACGTGCACGAGCGTGCCAAGACCGGGTTGATCCTGCGGGCGGTGCTGACCGGGGTGGCTCTGGTCGCCGCGATCGGACTCGGGCTGGGCCTTTATCGGACTCGGCGGTCGCCTCGCTAGAGTGCCGTGGGTGACTTTCGAAGCGGAGCCCGAGAACATGAAGCAGAGCGCTCCTGGTGTGCCTACGACCGAGATCCTCGCCTCCGACCACCTGCTGGCCGCCTGGCTCGCCGAGACCGCCGGCCGCCGGCTGCTCGAGGTGCGTGCCACCTCCGGCCTGGAGGGCAAGGAGCTCAAGGACGCCGGTGACCTGGCGGCCCACGAGCTGCTGATGGAGCTCGTCGCCGAGTACCGCCCGCAGGACGCCGTCCTCTCCGAGGAGGGCAAGGACTCCAAGGAGCGGCTCACCAAGGACCGGGTGTGGATCATCGATCCGCTCGACGGGACCCGCGAGTTCTCCGAGCCGCCGCGCGACGACTGGGCGGTGCACGTGGCGCTCTGGGCCTCCTCCAACGGCGGGGAGCTGATCGCCGGTGCCGTCGCGCAGCCGGCGCTGGCCGACGCGTCCGTGCAGAGCACGTTCCACACCGGCGCCGCTCCGGTCGTACCGCCCTCGACCTCGGCCCGCCCCCGGATCGCCGTCTCCCGCAGCCGCCCACCGGCCTTCGTGGAGGCGCTGGCCGAGGAGCTCGGCGCCGAGTTGGTGCCGATGGGATCGGCCGGCGTGAAGATGATGTCGGTCGTGCGTGACATCTCCGACGCGTACGTCCACGCGGGCGGGCAGTACGAGTGGGACTCGGCCGCGCCCGTGGCCGTTGCCGCCGCGGCCGGGCTGTTCACATCCCGCATCGATGGCTCGCCGCTGCGCTACAACCAGGACGATGTGTATCTGCCTGATGTCATCGTTTGTCGGCCTGAGCTGTCGGAGCAGATCCTGTCGTTCATCAAGCGGCATGGGGTGTGAGGGGTTGCCACTTCGCTGACCGCGAGGGTTTCCTCATTAGTTGATGGGCCGCCGACCCGTTCTTCGAGAGTGTTCTCGACCTGCCCCGGAGTCAAGGACGGCCTGCGGCCGCCGGCTACGCCGGCCGCTTCGCGGTCCTTGACACCGGACCATGTCGAGAAAAGATTTGGCTGGCTATCGGGGCGGCGGCCCGGGTGTGGCCACGGCACACGCACCCACGGCGGGTGACCGCTCCGCGCCTGGACCAGACACGGGGTCTCCGGGTGGAAGGAAAATTTCTTCCACGCGCCAACCCCACCCCAGGCCAGGCTCCCTCTGAGGCGAACAAAAATTCGTTCGCCTCACCGGAAGGAAAATTCCTTCCGGCGGTCAGCCCACCCCCAGATCCCAAGCCCCTACCCAACCCAAACCGCTGCGCCAAACCCCTGCCGCCGACCCGATAGCCAGCCAAAATTCTCGGCGACGTCCGGTGTCAAGGATCGCCGAAGGCGACCGGCGCAGCCGGCGGCCGAAGGCCGTCCTTGACTCCGGACGGCGGCGAGAACACCCTCCTCGAAAGGGTCGGCGGCAAACGCCAGCCACAAAACACGCCATCCCGCCGGCGTGCCAAAGAAACCTCAATCGCCGACCAGCAGCTCCTCGAGCGACTCCAGGCTCTGCCGGGCATATCCCTTCCACATCCACCCGAAGACAGGCATTGCGTACGACGCGGCCTGAGACGCGGGCGTGACGTCCCAGGACCAGGTGACCCGGGTGCCGGTGCCGGCCGGGGCGAAGGACCAGCTCCCGGCGACGTGGCCGACCAGGAGCTTGAGCGGACCCGAGAGCGGCGTGATCTCGTAGGAGAACGACGAGGGTGCGTCGACGGCGGTGAGGGCCTCGCGCATCGTCGCGCCGTCGGCGAGGACGATCGTGCGGGTCTCCCCGGCGGAATCCCAGCCGCCGGCCTGGTCGCGGACCTCGGCGATCGGGCCGATCGCGGCGTACCGGCGACCGAAGATCTGCGGAAGCGGCGCTGGGAGGACGCGGGCGAGGGCGGTCTCGTACGCGACCGGGATCGCTCGGGAGGATTCGAGGTGCAGTGCCTCTGGGTGCTGAGTCATGGGGACGAGCATGGCACCCAGGTGCTACCGATAGCGTGAGGGCGTGGTCGAGCAGATCGAGATCGAGACACCTGACGGCACCGCCGAGGCCTATCTGGTCCGGCCCGAGAGTCCGCCGAAGGGTGGGGTGCTCGTCTACATGGATGCCATCGGCCTGCGGCCGCGGTTGGCCGAGATGGTCGAGCGGGTCGCCTCCTGGGGCTACGTCGTGCTCGCCCCCAACACGTTCTACCGCGACGGCACCGTGGCGGAGCTGGCGCCGACCGGGGACCTCCGCGATCCGGCCGCCAGGGACGCGTTCTTCGCCGGCGGCGCGATGAACCGGGTCCGTGGCCTTACCGTGGACCGGCTGGCGGTCGACATCCCGGCGTACGTCGAGACCCTCCAGACGTTCGTCACCGGCCCGCTCGCCACCCATGGCTACTGCATGGGCGCGCGGCTGGCGGTGCGGACCGCGGGACGGTTCCCCGACGAGTTCGTCGCGGTCGGCGGCTTCCACGGCGGCGGGCTGGTCACCGCGGACGCGGACTCGCCGCACACGTGCATCGCCGGGACGAGGGCGGAGTACTACTTCGGGCACGCGGACCACGACCGCTCCATGACGCCGGAGAACGTCGACGACCTCAGCAGGGCCCTCGACGACGCCGGGGTGATCTACACCAACCTCATCTACCCCGACGCCCCGCACGGCTACACGATGGCGGACACCTCCTCCTACCAGGAGGCGGGGACTCATCGTCACTTCACCGATCTCGAGGCGCTCTACGCCCGTACGATGGCGTGATGGCGAAACCGGTACTTGTCGTGATGGGAGTCTCGGGCTCGGGGAAGTCGACCATCGGGGCGGCGATCGCGGGGCGGCTGCGGGTGCCGTTCGAGGATGCCGACGACCTGCATCCGCCGGCGAACATCGAGAAGATGACCGCGGGGATCGCGCTCGACGACGATGACCGCTACCCCTGGCTCGAGGCGGTCGGGGAGTGGCTCGCCCGGCACGCAGAGCGCGGTGGCGTGATGGGCTGCTCGGCGCTGAAGCGGAAGTACCGTGACCAGCTCCGCCGGCACTGCCCGGAGGTGACCTTCCTCCACCTGGAGGGCACCCGTGAGGTGATCGCGAGGCGCCAGGCGAGCCGGCCGGGCCACTTCATGCCGGCCACGCTGCTGGACAGCCAGTTCAAGACGCTCGAGCCGCTCGAGCCGGACGAGGCCGGGATGGCCCTCGACGTCGACCAGCCCGTCGACGCGATCGTCGAGCAGTACGCAGGTCGGATCGGCGCCTGAGGCTATGCCGAAAATGGGCCCGAAATGGGGCCGAGAGGCGGCCGACACGCGCCCATCTCGGGTTGGGCACTGCGTGCCGGCCGCGGCCACACCCGGGTGAGGGACCAGCGGGCGGGCCCACTTCGACCGTAGCCCAGGATGCTGCCCCACAACAGGGGATCCTCGGCTATTCGTGCAGGTCAGCCTGTAAAAATATCTCCGTGGAACACGTTCGGGACCTCGGACGCCTTCGAGGTGAACTCGGGGTCCCGCTTCTCGAGGAATGCCGCCACTCCCTCCTTGCCGTCGCCGATCGAGGCGTAGAACATCGCCAGCGAGTCGGACAGGTGCGCCTCGAGCGGGTGGCGCGCGGAGGCGTTGCGGGTGATCAGCTGTCGTACGAGCGCGGTGCCGACCGGCGACCGGTTCTGGGTGAACCTCCGGGCCAGGTCGATCGCAGCGGGCAGCAGCTCGTCGGGCAGGTGGATGCTGCGGATCAGACCGCCCTCGAGAGCCTGGTCGGGGTTGAGGATCTCCGCGGTGTAGAGCCACTCGAGGGCCCGGGGAACGCCCACGACGCGCGGTAGGAAGTAGGACGAGCAGGCCTCGGGGACGATGCCGAGCTTGCCGAAGACGAAGCCGATCTTCGCCTTCGAGGAGGCCAGCCGAGCGTCCATCGCGCACAGCATCGTGGCGCCGATCCCGACCGCCGGGCCGTTGACGGCGGCGATCACAGGCTTGGGGAGCGCGTGGATCGCGAGGGTGACCTTGCCGCCGGTGTCGCGTACGCCGTCGGCGTACTCGGGGTGGTTCGCCGGGTCGGCGAGGTGCTCGGCGAGCCTCTCGGGCGTCGGGTGCAGCGACTCGTCGAGGCCGAACACGTTTCCGGAGGCGGAGAGGTCCATCCCGGCGCAGAACGCCCGCCCGGCGCCCGTCACCACCACCGCACGCACCTCGTCGGCCATCGCGTCGGTGGTGAAGACCTCCTCGAGCTCGCGCGCCATCGTCACCGTGAACGAGTTGAGGGCGTCCGGGCGGTTGAGGGTCAGGAGCGCGATGCCGTCGGCGTCCACGTCGAAGGTCAGGGTCTCGTAAGCCATGGGTCACAGTCTGCACCGGTGGTCGAGCTTGTCGAGACCCCCTCTCGCGTAATGGGTCCGTTCAGTCGCGGATGGGCGGGTCCAAGTACTGTCGAAAGTCGGTACAGCCCGGTCGAGACGGCAACTACCGTGGTGAGCGTGAGTCTGCTGCGTCGGCCCCGCTTGTCAGAACCGATCCTGTCGGGCCTCCTGGTCGTGGCGGTCGCCGCGGAGCACCTCTACATGAGCGACGCCGGTCACCCGCAGTGGTCGGGCTGGTCGGCGCTGGTGGGAGTCCTCGGCGTCACGCTCGCGATGTGGGTCCGGCAGAGGCAGCCCGCGGTCGCGGTCGCGCTCGTGTGCGCGCTGGTCGGCGGCACGGTGGTGGCCAACGACGGGTGGGTCCTGATCAGCTACATCGCGTTCGCGGCGCTGGTGAGCTTCCTCGTCGGCCGATGGGCCGACCGGGTGTGGCCGTCGGCGGTCGTGGCCGGCGTGGCCGTGGTGACGCTGACCGCGCTCGACGCCGTCGTCAACGGCGGCGGGGTGCAGGTGGCGATGGCCGGCAACATGGTCATCTTCATGGCGCTGCCGTGGCTCAGCGGCCGCTATCTGCGCCAGGTCGCCCGCAACCACTCGACAGAGATCGAGCAGGCCCAGCTCACCGAGCGTGCCCGGATCGCCGAGGAGATGCACGACTCGCTCGGGCACGAGCTCAGCCTGATCGCGCTCCGCGCCGGAGCGCTCGAGGTGGCACCGGGGCTCGGCGACGCCCATCAGAAGGCGGCCGGCGCCATCCGCGCGGCCGCCGCCGGGGCGACCGAGCGGCTGGGCGAGATCGTCGGCGTTCTCCGCCCCGCCGCCGAGGAGGCGCCGCTGACCCCAGCCGCGGCCGGGATCGGTGGCCTGGTCGAGCGTGCGCGTGAGTCGGGGATGGACGTACGTCTGGAGGGGTCGCTCGGCGATGGCGACGGGGTACGGGACGTCGCCGCCCATCGCATCGTGCAGGAGGCGTTGACCAACGCGGCCCGGCACGCCCCGGGGTCGTCGGTGACAGTCTCGGTGGAGACCGGCGTCGACGGCGTACGCCTCTCGGTGACGAACGGCCGCGCGACCCTCCCACCGCGGGCCGGCGCCACCACCGGCCTCGGCCTGGCCGGGCTGGAGGAGGCGGCGCGCGCCGCCGGAGGCACGCTGCGCCACGGCCCCGCCGCCGGCGGCGGGTTCGAGGTGGTCGCCGATCTGCCGGCGCGTGAGGACCAGCGGCGCGGGGTGCGCCTGTGATCCGGGTGCTGCTCGCCGACGACGAGGCGATGGTGCGGGCCGGCGTACGCGCGATCCTGGAGACCGACGAGCGGATCGAGGTGGTCGCCGAGGCGGCCGACGGGCGCGAGGCGGTCGAGGCGGCCCAGCGCCACCGGCCCGACGTCGCGCTGCTCGACGTCAGGATGCCGCGGATGGACGGTCTGGCCGCCGGGGCCGAGATCGCCCGGACCACTCCGGAGACCGCGCGGGTCATGCTGACAACCTTCTCCGAGGACGCCTACATCGCCCGGGCCCTCGGTGACGGGGCGAGCGGGTTCCTGCTGAAGTCCGGCGACCCCCGTGAGCTGCTCGCGGGCGTGCACGCGGTCGCCGACGGCGCCGCCTTCCTCTCGCCACGGGTCGCCCAGCGTGTCATCGCCGAGCTCGGTGCGGGCGCCGGTGACCGGATGTCGCGGGCCGCGGACGCTCGGGCCAAGGTCGCCGCCCTCACCGACCGCGAGCGCGACGTGATGGCGCTGGTCGGCGCCGGGCTCTCCAACGCCGAGATCGGCCGCCGTCTCCACCTCGTGGAGGGGACCGTGAAGGCCTACCTGAGCACCGCCTTCGGTCGTCTCGGCGTACGCAACCGGGTACAGGCAGCAGTCCTCGCTCACGAGGCGGGGCTCGTGAGCGAGGACTGAGGTCGCCGGTGGTCGCGGCTCAGGCGTCGCGCCTGCGGAACACCACGTAGCCGGCCAGGAGCGTGACCACCGACCAGCCGGCGAGGAGGCCGAGACCGCCGTTGCCGTTGTAGGGGAGTCCGTCGTCGAGCCCGAAGATGGTCGCGATCCCGACGCCGAGATACTCCGTGCCGGCGGTCCCCGGCAGGTAGTAGGACACCTCGGTCATCAGGCCCATCCCGCTCATCATCAGCACCATCGGCAGCAGGAAGAGCGCCAGGAAGGCGACGACCAGCGCCCCGGCCGTGCTGCGCAGCGCCACGGCGAGACCGATCGCCAGCGCGACGACCGCGCCCATGTAGACGCTCATCCTGCCGGCGACCTCGGCCACCGCGGAGACGTCGAAGACCCCGTAGTCACCCGCGGTCAGGTAGCCGAGGCCGGCGCCCAGGAGGGCGAGGAGCGCCCCGGCGACCAGCGCGACGACCTCGACGACCAGGAGCTTCGCCACCAGCACCCGGCCGCGCCGGGGCTCGCACTGCAGGGTCGTCCGCATGCTGCCCGAAGCGTACTCCGACGTCACCGTCAGCAGGGCTAGCGCGATCAGCGCGAACTGGGTGAACAGCATCCCCGCGGTGGCTACCTCCTCGACGTGGAGCAGCTGGTCGGCATGGGACAGCCCCAGGTTGGGCTCGGCAGCGTCGAAGCCCAGGGGCACCGAGTAGAGCGCCATCAGCGCGGCCGCGCCGATCAGGCACCACCAGGTCGAGCGGACCGACCAGAGCTTGGTCCATTCGGACGAGATCGCGGCCAGGAACGGACTCAGCATCAGGCCACCTCCGTCCCGGTGTACTCGACGCTGCCGGCGGTCAGCCGGAAGTACGCCTCCTCGAGCGACCCGTGACTCCCGACGAACTCGGCCATCGTGGCGTCGGCGAGCAGCCGACCGCGTCCGAGCACGACCAGATGGTCGGCGGTCTGCTGCATCTCGCTCATCAGGTGGCTGGAGACGAGGACCGTACGCCCCTCCGCGGCGAGCGACCTCAGCAGCTTCCGGATCCACATCACCCCGTCGGGATCGAGCCCGTTGACCGGCTCGTCGAACAGCATCACCCGCGGGTCGCCGAGCAGCACGCCCGCGATCCCGAGCCGCTGGCTCATGCCGAGCGACAGGTTGCCTGCCCGCCGCCGGGCGACCCCGGCGAGACCGACCCGCTCGAGCACCTCGTCGACCCGGGCCACCGGGATCGAGTTGCTCCGCGCCATCGCCACCAGATGCGTACGCACCCGGCGACCGGGGTGCACCGCCTTGGCGTCGAGCAGCGCACCGACCTCGCGCAGCGGACGCCGCAGCGAGGTGTACGGACGGCCGTCGATGGTTGCGGTCCCCGAGGTCGGCCGGTCCAGGCCGAGGATCATCCGCATCGTGGTGGACTTCCCGGCGCCGTTGGGGCCGAGGAAGCCGGTGACCCGGCCGGGCTGTATCTGCAGGGTGAGATCGTCGACCGCGGTGGTCGCGCCGTATCTCTTGGTCAAGTGGTCCAGAGTGATCATGCCTCGAACCTAGGGACGTACGCGGCCGGGCACAGTGGACGAAAAGCAGCCGTCCCTACCGACGAAAGTCAGTAGGGACGGCTGGCTGGAACGGGCTACTCGGGCAGACCGGTCGCCGTGCAGATGTCCGCCGGGATCTGGTCGACGGTGTCCTCCTTGATGTGGCCGAACATCGTCAGCGCGTCCTCCTTGCGCCAGTGGACCGCGAAGTCGCTGATCGGGACGCCACAGGTCATCGCGGAGCCGCCCGCGAGCGCCTTGAACGCCCACAGGAACTTCGCGCCGCCGATGACGCTCATGCCCTCGCCGACCTTGAGCCCCGCGGCGCCCTCGCCCATCTCGGCGAGCTTGAACGGGTTCAGCAGCGTGGCCGGGCTGGTGGCCTTCTTGCCGATCGCGGAGATGACCTCGGTCTGGTTGGCGCCACGACCCAGGTCGCCGTCCTCGGCTGCGTAGCGGGACCGCGAGTAGGCGAGCGCAGTGACGCCATCGGCCTCCTGGCAGCCCTTCTTGACGTCCAGGCCGGCCTTGGGGTCCTTCATGTCCTTCTTCGGGCAGATCTCGATGCCACCCACGCCGTCGACGAGTCGGGCCAGACCGCCCATGCCGATCTCCACATAGCCGTCGATGCGTACGCCGGTGTTCTGCTCGATCGTCTGCACCAGCAGCTCGGGGCCGCCGTAGGCGAAGGCCGCGTTGATCTTGGTCTCGCCGTGACCCGGGATCGGCACGATGGAGTCACGGGGGAGGGTCACCACGATCGTCTTCCCGGCGCCGGTGTGCAGCAGCTTGATGGTGTCGGTGCGGCTGCCGGCGGCGTCTCCGGTGGAGAGCTTCTTCTTCTCCTCGGCGGTGAGACCCTCGCGGGAGTCGCTGGCGACGATGAGGTAGGTCGTGCCCGGCTGGTCCGCGGGCCGTTCGCCCGCGGTCGGCTCATAGGGCACCTTGTCGACCTTGTTCCAGGCGCTGATGCCGATCCAGGCGACCGCGCCGACCACGATCAGCACCGGGATCATCACGATGGCAACGAACTTGCGGAACGGATGGCGCTTCTTCGGCTTCGGTGCGCGGCCCCCGCGACCGCCGCCGTAGCCATCGCCCGGACCCCCATAGCCGTTGCCGCCGTTACCGCCGTACTCGCTCGGCTGGCTCCAGCCACCCTGCTGGCCGTAGCCCTGGTCATACCCCTGGTCATAACCGGGTGTCGGCGCGATCTGCCCAGGCTGGGGCAGCGGCCGGTCATAGCCGCCAAGCGGCGGCGCCGGAGGCGGCGCGCCGCCGGCAGGGCGCCGGACGGTGGGCATGACATTGGTGGGCTCGGGCCCCGAGGGCTGAGCAGGCTGGCCACCACCGTACGCCCAGCCGTACTGCTGCGACCGGGGATCGTTGGGGCTGCCAGGGTTGCGGGGGTTTGGCATGCGCTCAAACGTACCGTGCCAGGCCGCTAAAGTTAGTCGGCGCGTCGCACCACCGTGTTACTCGTGTGACTGGTGATACTGGCGGTGCAAACTCATCACTCGAGGGACCCCAGATGGCTGAGCAGAACTACCGGCCCCAGCGTACGGCCGCCGAGCGCGCCTCCCGCGTGCGGTTCCGTCGCGCCATGGCGCTGCTGCTCATCACGCTGCTCCTGCCGGGGTCCGCCCAGCTCGTCGCCGGCAACCGCCGCGTCGGCCGGATCGCGATCTGGACCGTCATCGGCCTCGCGATCACCGCCGGGCTCGTCTTCGGGATCTCCCTGCTGTGGCACGGCCTGATCTTCCGGCTCGGCACGACGCCGTGGCTGCTGGGCCTGTTCCGCATCGCGCTCATCGCCGGCGCCATCGCCTGGGCTGGGCTCTTCATCGACGCCTGGCGCCTGGGCCGTCCGCTCGAGCTCGATCTCAAGCAGCGCCGGATCGTGGTCGCGATCAACGGCGCGCTGGCCTTCTCCGTGGCCGCGACCCTGATCTTCGGTGCCCACCTGGTCGGCGTGCACAAGGGCATGGTCGAGGCGATCTTCGCCGGTGCGGAGGCCGCCGAGGCCCACAACGGCCGGTTCAACGTCCTGCTCGCCGGCGCCGACTCCGACGGTGGGAAGACCCGCTGGGGCCTGCGTCCCGACTCGCTCACGGTCGCCTCCATCGACGCCGTGACCGGACGTACGGTGCTCATCGGCCTGCCCCGCAACATGCAGAACTTCACCTTCGACGACGGCTCGCCGATGGACGAGGAGTTCCCGCGCGGCTTCGACTGCGACGGCTGCTACCTCAACGGCGTGAGCACCTGGGCCGGTGAGCACAAGGAGCTCTACAAGGGCGAGAAGGACCCCGGCATGGCCGCCACCGTGGACGCCGTCGAGGGCATCACCGACCTGCAGATCAGCTACTACGCGATCGTCGACCTCAACGGCTTCGAGGAGATCGTGGACGCCATCGGGGGAGTCACCCTGAACGTCCGCCAGCCGATCCCGGTCGGCCTCCCCTCCGACAGCTTCTACACCCACATCCAGCCCGGCACGAAGAAGCTCGACGGCTGGGAGACCCTCTGGTACGCCCGGGCCCGCCACGACTCCGACGACTACTCCCGGATGGCCCGCCAGAAGTGCGTCCTCAACGCGATCCTGCAGCAGACCAGCCCCGCTGACGTCGTACGCCACTACCAGGACGTCGCGAAGGCGACCGGCTCCACCATCACCACCTCGGTCCCGCCGAGCGAGATCGAGCGGTTCTCGGCGCTGGCGCTGAAGGCGAAGTCGCAGAAGATCTCGACGCTCTCGCTGGTGCCTCCGCTGGTCAACACCGCCGACCCGGACATGTCCGACATCCACGCCGAGGTGCGCAAGGCGGTGAAGAAGGCCACCCCGAAGAAGGAAGAGGTCTTCGCCTCGCCGAGCACCGGCGGCGACGGCGAGACGAAGGCACCTGCGCCGAAGAACAAGACAAAGGCCACCGGCGACTCCGACAAGGGCGGCCCGGTCACCGGCGGCTCCCTGGGCTCGCGCAACAAGGGTTACCAGGCCAACGAGACCGACGACCTCGCCTCAGCGTGTTGAACAACGGGTTAAGCGCAGGTCACAGCGACTCGCTGATTCCCGGGATACCCCGCGGTCGCGGCTAGTCTGGATCCGTGCCAGGGAGCAATCGTGTCGCCGCGGTCGTGGTGACCTTCAACCGTCTCGAGCTGCTGCAGCGACTGCTGGAGCGGCTCGACGTGGTCGACGGCCTCGACGAGGTGATCGTCATCGACAACGCCTCCACCGACGGTACGTCGCAGTGGCTCGCCGAGCTCGACGGTGCCGAGGAGCCGGGCCAGCGCCAGGTGCCGGTGATCGCCCGCACCCTGGAGCGCAACAGCGGCGGCGCCGGCGGCTTCCACGACGGCCTCGAGATGGCGATCGAGCGCGGTGCCGACCTGGTCTGGCTGATGGACGACGACGGCCTGCCCGACACCGACTGCCTCGGGCTGCTGCTCAAGCAGACCGACCTCGACTTCTGGGGGCCGCTCGTCGTCGACGAGGGTGACCCCGGCCGCCTGGTGTTCCCGATCAGGCTCCCAGGCCGCTCCAAGGTCGTGCACCAGCTCGCCGACGTCGAGGCAGCCGCCACCGACGGCCTGATCAAGGACATCGTGATCCCGTTCAACGGGGTCCTGGTCACCCGGGACCTGGTGGAGCAGATCGGCTACCCCCGAGCCGAGTACTTCATCTGGGGCGACGACCACGAATACCGTCTCCGGGCCGAGAAGGCCGGGGCGCGGATCGCGACCGTCGTCGGCGCTCAGGTGCGCCACCCGTCCGTCGGCGATCTCGGCACCCCGATGGCGTGGGGGAGGGCGACGTACAACCACACGCCGAGCGACCTGAAGCACTACTGCATGGCGCGCAACAACCTGCTCAACCTGCGCGACTACCGAGGGTGGCCCTTCGCTTTGGCTTTCGTGGCGAAGACTCTATGGTTCTACCTGCTCACCAAGCCGCAGCCGAAGCGGATCCGGCTCTCTGCGCAGGCGTGGTGGGCTGCCATCCGGGGGGACTTCAGTGGACACGAGAGGTTCCTTCGTTGAGCACCACCCGTGAGACGGTCGCGATCGTCGTCGTCACCTACAACCGCGCCGACATGCTGCGTGGGCTGCTCGACGGGCTCACCAAGCTCGACCAGCCCGCCGACGCGGTGATCGTCGTCAACAACGCCTCCACCGACCACACCGCGCAGGTCCTCGCCGAGGCCGTCACGCCCAACCTGCAGGTCATCGACAGCCCGGAGAACCTCGGTGGCGCCGGTGGCTTCCACCTCGGCACCAAGGCCGCGGTCGAGCAGGGTTGGGACCGCCTCTACCTGATCGACGACGACGTCGTCCCGGCCCACGACTGCCTCGAGGTGCTGCTCGCCCAGGACGAGGACTGCCTCTTCTCGGTGCGTGAGGACAAGAACGGCAAGCTGATCGAGCTGGCCGCGCTGAAGTTCGACCTGCGCAACCCGCTCGCGATCAAGCCCAAGACCGCCTCGGTCATGGACACCTACCCGACCCGCGACGCGCTTCCGGAGCGGGTCGCGGTGGAGAACGTCGCCTTCGAGGGCTTCATGATCCGCCGCACCGTCCTGGAGGAGATCGGGCTCCCTGATCCCACCTACTTCATCTTCTACGACGACGTGGATCTCGCGATCCGCGCCCGCCGCGCCGGCCGCACCATCTGGGCCGTACGCGACGCGGTGCTCGTGCGACAGCTCGACTTCAGCCAGCAGCACGACCTGGCCGGCTGGAAGGGCTTCTACATGTACCGCAACCTCTTCGTCGTCCACTTCCGCTACGGCGAGAACGTCCTCGTACGTCTCAAGCCCTGGCTCATCACGGCGGCTGTGGTCCTCCTCAGCCCGCTGCGAGGCGGCAAGCACGAAGCCGTCAACGTGATCAAGGCCCTGCGCGCCGCGCGGGGCATGCGAACCCTGCCCACCTCCTCCTGACCGACCCCTTACCCACAGAGACCTAGACTGAGCGATCGTGTCCTTCCCTGAAACCACTCCTGACCTCGTCGTCGTCGGCTCCGGCCTCTTCGGCCTCACCATCGCCGAGCGCGCCGCCACCGAGCTGGACAAGAAGGTGCTCATCATCGAGCGCCGTCCGCACATCGGTGGGAACGCCTACTCCGAGTTCGACGAGGAGACCGGCATCGAGGTGCACAAGTACGGCACCCACCTCTTCCACACCTCCAACGAGAAGGTGTGGAACTACGTGCGGAAGTTCACCGACTTCACCGACTACAAGCACAAGGTGTTCGGCAAGTACAAGGGGCAGGTCTACTCCCTGCCGATGAACCTCGCGCTGATCAACCAGTTCTTCGGGAAGTCGCACACCCCCGACGAGGCGCGCGCGCTGATCGCGGAGCAGGCCTCCGAGTTCAACACCGAGGACGCCAAGAACCTCGAGGAGAAGGCGATCTCGCTGATCGGGCGCCCGCTCTACGAGGCCTTCATCAAGGGCTACACCGCCAAGCAGTGGGAGAAGGACCCCAAGGAGCTGTCGCCAGACATCATCACGCGCCTCCCGGTCCGCTACACCTTCGACAACCGCTACTTCAACGACAAGTACGAGGGTCTCCCGGTCGACGGCTACACCGCGTGGCTGGAGCGGATGGCCGACCACCCGAACATCACGGTCATGCTCGACACCGACTTCTTCACCGTGGTCGACGACTTCAAGGGCAAGGTCCCGATCGTCTACACCGGCCCGGTCGACGAGTACTTCGGCTTCTCCGCCGGCAAGCTCTCCTGGCGCACCGTGGACCTCGAGTCCGAGATCCTCGACGTGGACGACTACCAGGGCACCGGCGTGGTCAACGCCAACGACCCCGAGGTCCCGTTCACCCGCGAGCTGGAGTTCAAGCACCTCCACCCCGAGCGTGCCGACCGCTACAAGCCCGGCAAGACGATCGTGGTGAAGGAGTACAGCCGCTTCGCCCAGGAGGGCGACGAGCCGTACTACCCGATCAACACCGCCGACAACCGCGAGAAGATCCTGGTCTACCGCGACCTGGCCAAGAAGGAGCCGATGGTGCTCTTCGGTGGCCGCCTCGGCACCTACAAGTACCTCGACATGCACATGGCGATCGCGTCCGCGCTCACCATGTTCGAGAACAAGCTCCGTCCCCACTTCGAGGACGGCACCCCGCTCACCTCCGGAGGCGTTGACGAATGAGCGTGACCCGACTGCTCCAGCGGCAGATCCTGCCCCTGGACCGTGACTCCGACGTACTCCCGCTCTACGTCGACAACCAGGCCGCCATCCTCGACGCCGACAAGTACGAGGTCGGCTCCGACAAGACGGCCCAGGCGCTGAACAACGCCCAGATCCGCCAGTCGATCAACGACGGGACCCAGATCCACCCCGACCAGATCGAGTCGCGTACGGCACTGCGGATCCTGAAGAGCGAGCGGCTCTCGCTCGGCACCTACTTCAACGCGTTCCCGGCCAGCTACTGGCGCCGGCACACCGTGGTCGACAGCGTGAAGCTGACCGTCGCCCTCCAGGGTCGCGGCGCGAGCGTCATCGTCTACAAGTCGATGGCCAACGGCCGCTCGCAGCGCGTCGACGCCGCCGACACCGGCACCAACCCCGAGGGCACCTTTACCTTCGACCTGCCGCTGAAGCCGTTCGTCGACGGCGGCTGGTACTGGTACGACGTGGTCGCCTCCGACGAGGACGCCGTCATTACCTCGGCCGAGTGGACCGCGGAGGTCCCCGACGACCGTGCCGAGCACGGCACCGTCGACATCTGCGTCACCACCATGAACAAGCCCGACTTCTGCGCCAAGCTGCTCGCGCAGATGGGTGAGGACGAGGCGCTGCGCCCCTACCTCGACACCGTCTTCGTGATGGAGCAGGGCACCAAGAAGGTCGCCGACGACGTCGAGTTCCCCGCGGCCGAGAAGGCCCTGGGCGACCTGCTGCACATCATCGAGCAGGGCAACCTGGGTGGCTCCGGCGGCTACGCGCGCGGTCAGCTCGAGTCGCTGCGCAAGGGCACCGCGACGTACGCCCTGATGATGGACGACGACGTCGTCTGCGAGCCCGAGGGCATCATCCGCGCGATCACCTTCGGTGACCTCGCCAAGCGGCCGACCATCGTCGGTGGCCACATGTTCTCGCTCTACGCCAAGTCGCGCCTGCACTCCTACGGCGAGATCGTCCAGCCGTGGCGCTTCTGGTGGCAGTCGGCTCCCGGCGTCTACGGCGACTGGGACTTCGGCGCCCGCAACCTGCGCTCGACCCGCTGGCTGCACAAGCGCGTCGACGTGGACTTCAACGGCTGGTTCATGTGCCTGATCCCGCGCAAGGTGATCGAGGAGATCGGGCTCTCGCTGCCGGTCTTCATCAAGTGGGACGACTCCGAGTACGGCCTGCGCGCCAAGGCGGCCGGCTTCCCGACCGTGTCGTTCCCGGGTGCGGCCGTGTGGCACGTCCCGTGGACCGACAAGAACGACGCCCTCGACTGGCAGTCCTACTTCCACCAGCGCAACCGTTTCGTGGCCGCGCTGCTGCACTCGATCTACGACGACGGCGGCCGCATGGTCACCGAGTCGTTCTCCCACCAGATCAAGCACCTGGTCTCGATGCAGTACTCGACGGTCATGCTGCGCCACCAGGCGCTGCTCGACGTGCTCGCCGGCCCCGAGAAGCTGCACGAGACCCTCGCGACCCAGCTTCCCGCCGTACGCGAGATGGTCAAGGACTACCCGGACGCGCAGCTCAAGGCCGACCGTGACGAGTTTCCGCCCGTGCGTCGCCACAAGCCGCCGCGCAAGGGCAAGGAGGACACCGAGGTCCCGACCAGCCGCGAGGTCAAGCTGGCCGCGCTCAAGGCGCCGATCCGGCAGATCATGAAGCCGCGCAAGCTCTCCACGGAGTTCCCCGAGGCCGAGCTCGCCGCGATGGACAACCAGTGGTACCGGATCACCAAGTACGACAGCGCCATCGTGTCGATGAACGACCAGCAGGGCGCTGCCTTCTACCGCCGCGACAAGAAGCTCTTCAACCAGATGCTGAAGGACACCATCAAGGTGCACCGCCGGCTCAAGCGCCAGTGGCCGAAGCTGGCCGAGGAGTACCGCTCCAAGCTGAGCGAGTTCACCTCGCCGGAGGCGTGGGAGAAGACCTTCGAGCCGTGGCTGGTCGCTGAGGAGAAGGGGTCCGATGGCAACCGGAGTTGATGAACGTCCCGTACGGATCGTCGACGCGCCGCTGGCACCGCCGGCGGAGAACCTCGGTCTGCTCTCGGTCTTCAAGCGTCGCTACCTCCTCAAGCTGCTCGTGCAGCGGGAGATCAGCGGTCGCTACTCCAACTCGATCCTCGGCGTCTTCTGGTCCTACATCAACCCGCTGACGCAGTTCCTCGTCTACTGGATCTTCATGGGCAAGATCATGGGCGCGGACAAGGGGATGGACAACTACCCGGTCCACCTGTTCGCCGGGCTCGTCATCGTCCACTTCTTCACCGAGACCTTCGGGGCAGGGACGCGATCCCTGCTCGGCAACAAGGGTCTGCTGAAGAAGATGGCGATGCCGAAGGAGATGTTCCCGGTCGCCTCGATGCTGGTCTCGCTCTACCACCTGGTCCCGGCGACGCTGATCCTCATCGTCGTCTGTCTGTTCAGCGGATGGACGCCGAACTGGGAGACGATTCCCTCGCTCCTGCTCGCGCTCGGCATCGTAATGGCACTGGGCACCGCCCTGGCGCTGGTCTTCAGCCTCGCCAACGTCTTCTTCCGGGACTTCGGCAGCGCGGTCAACATCCTGACCAACTACATCCGGTTCGGCGTACCGATGATGTATCCGTTCTCGATGATCCAGGAAGCGCTCGGCGACAAGTCCTGGATCTACCTGCTCAATCCGATCTCGGACGCCGTGCTGCTCTTCCAGCAGGCCTTCTGGGTCGGGGTGACGCCGAACCCGGAGGCGACCGCCGCCGAGCACCTGCCCGAGAACCTCTGGATGTGGGGTCTGGGTGCGTTCGGTGTCTCGCTGGTCCTGCTGGTGATCGCCCAAGTGGTCTTCAGCAAGTACGAGAACAAGATTCCGGAGCGTCTGACATGACCGCCGACTCGATCGTGGTGGACGGAGTCACCAAGAACTTCACCCTCCGCTACCACCGCAGCATCAAGGACATCACCGTCGCCAAGATGAAGGGACGGGCAGTCTCCAACACCTTCAAGGCGCTGGACGACGTCACCTTCACGATCAAGCAGGGAGAGTCGGTCGGCCTGATGGGCCTCAACGGCTCGGGCAAGTCGACCCTGCTGAAGCTGATCAGCGGCGTGATGCGCCCCGACCAGGGCGTCGTGAAGACGCGTGGCCAGATCGCGGGCCTGATCGCGACGGGTGCGGGCTTCCACCCGCAGCTGTCAGGCCGGGAGAACATCTTCCTCAACGCCGCGATCTACGGGCTCTCCGCCGAGGAGACCGCCGAGATCTACGACGATGTGGTCAACTTCGCCGAGCTCGGCGACCACCTCAACTCCCCGGTCGGCAACTACTCCTCGGGGCAGTACTCGCGTCTGGGGTTCTCGGTCGCCGTCCACATCGACTCCGACATCTTCCTCGCCGACGAGGTCCTCGCCGTCGGTGACAAGCCCTTCAAGAAGAAGTGCATGGAGAAGATGGAGGAGATCCGCGACAGCGGCCGCACCGTGGTCTACGTCAGCCACGCCGCCGGCTCCGTCAAGCGGATGTGCGACCGCGTCATCTGCCTGGAGAAGGGCCGCCTGGTCTTCGACGGCGACGTCGACGAGGGCATCGAGTACCTCCACTACGGTGAGGACGACGCCAAGGGATCGGCCAAGCTCAAGCAACTCGAGGCTGCCGACAGCGCGCTCGGCGCCGAAGTCTGAGTCTGTCCAGCCCGGCGAGAGCCCGCGAGGAATTACAGGTCTGTAGTTCTTTGCGGGCTCTTCCCAACCTCTGTGGCTGATGTGAAAGATGTTCCCTGGTGTTACGGAACCAGGGGGATCCATACGTGCATTCGCAGGTCGGAGAAGAGCAGTCGAGCGACGTCGAGCGCGCTCGGTCGCGCTATGTCGCCTCGACCCAGCAGCTGCTCGTGCTCGGGTTCGTCCTGGCCGCGCTGGTCCCGGCGAGCACCGTCGTCGACCTGAAGGTGGTCCGACCCGGCGAGGTTCCCGTCTCCGGGAGCCAGGTGGCGGTGCCGTCAGCGGCGCAGGTTCCCTCCGATCCGGTCGACGCCCACCTCGAGGAGATCTCGCTGACCGCACCGTCCGGGCACGGCATGTCCGGACGGATCACCGCTGAGGCCAAGAAGGCCACCTCTGCGGGCGATGCGGTGACCGTCACCAGCCGGCCGCAGCCGGTCGACGGCTTCGGGACCGTCGGACTCACCTGGGCGCCCGGCGCGGCCGTCCCGGAGGAGGCGATCGGGGCCGACGTACGCACGCTGGAGGACGGGACGTGGAGCGACTGGCAGGCGTTGGACGTCCACGTCGACGACCATGCTCCCGACCCGGACTCCGCGGAGGCCGACGGGTCGAGGCCGGGCACCATGGAGGCGGTGGTCGGCGAGGTCGACCAGGTCCAGACCCGGCTCCGACTGACCGGTGCCCAGGTGCCCGCCGATCTCAGGCTGGCCGTGATCACGCCCGGCGAGGCGGAGGCGAGCCGCAGCGAGTCACCTGAGATCGAGACCGGGGCCGATGACGCGCCGGAGCCGACCGAGGCAGCCCAGGGCACCACGAGTGCCGAGGAGGGGGAGGCGGCGACGCTGTCGGCGGCCGCGTACACCGCCAAGCCCAGCATCTACAGCCGTCGACAGTGGGGAGCCGACGAGAGCGTGCGCGAGGCCGGCCCGCCCGACTACCACGAGGTCCGCGGTGGCTTCGTGCACCACACCGTCAACACCAACTCCTACACCAGGGACCAGGTGCCGGGGATCATCCGGAGCATCTACGCCTACCACGTGCAGAGCCGAGGCTGGCGCGACATCGGCTACAACTTCCTGGTCGACAAGTTCGGCCGGATCTGGGAGGGCCGCTACGGCGGCGTCGACCGACCCGTCGTGGGGGCTCACACCTCGGGTTACAACAGCTACGCCTTCGGCGCCTCCGCGATCGGCAACTTCGACAACGTCGCACCTCCCACCGCGCTGGTGAACGCCTTCGGGACGCTGTTCGCGTGGAAGCTGTCGCTGCACGGTGTCCGCGGCAACAAGGGCTCCACCCGGATCGGCGACCGCACCTTCTCGTACGCGATCATGGGCCATCGCGACGCCGGCTCCACCGCGTGCCCGGGCCGCTACCTCTACGCCAAGCTGAGCACGATCCGCTCGCAGGCGGGCTCGAAGCAGGCGAGCTGGGCGGCGCGCGAGCTGCAGTCACAGATCAGCGGCCGTGGCTACCCGGACCTGGTCGCCCGGCGGGCCGGCGACCGGCGGATCGTCGTGATCCGCACCGACGGCA
This sequence comes from Nocardioides sp. NPDC087217, assembly GCF_044744805.1. Taxonomy (NCBI): domain Bacteria; kingdom Bacillati; phylum Actinomycetota; class Actinomycetes; order Propionibacteriales; family Nocardioidaceae; genus Nocardioides; species Nocardioides sp. NPDC087217. Next base: position 11,027 of record NZ_JBIUZB010000015.1, on the reverse strand, counting down.
ACGCCCGCTTCGGTACGCCGCGGGCCACGAACCTGATCGGCGGCACCTCGGCCACCTTGATGAACGCCGGTGACTGGGACCGCGACGGCGACGGCGACATCCTGATCCGCCACACCGACGGAACGATCCGGGTCAACCGTGGCAACGGCACCGAGACGTTCGCCACCGGCGTCATCATCGGGCGCGGCTTCGAGTCCGTCTCGGTCATCGACGTGGTCAGCGACATCACCGGCGACGGCTGGCCCGACCTCGTGGGCAAGCACTCCACCGGCGAGATCCGGGTCTGGCCCGGGCGCGGCACCAGCGCCCTGGGCGCGTCCTACCGGATGCGCAGCGCGGTGAGCGGGTCGACCCAGGTCATCGGCGCCGGCCGCTTCTACGCCGACGACGGCTCGCCCGAGGTGGTCGTCAGGACCTCGAGCAAGCTGCTGATCTTCCGCACCAACGGCCCCGGTGGCCTGACCACCTACTCCGACCCCGGGATCGACACCAGCGTCTTCGACTTCATCCTCGCGACCAAGGACCTGCGCGGGGCCTCCACCGGCGGCGACCTGCTGCTGCGTCGCAAGTCCGACGGGATGTGGTTCGCCTACGAGCACGACCAGAGCGGCGGCTGGGACCGGAAGTCCCAGATGGGCGTCGTGCGGGGCTACGACCAGTTCGGCTGAGCGCGCTCGGACTCGGCCAGGGCCGCCAGCCGGTCCTCCGCAGCGTTGGTGACCAGCACCAGCGAGCCGCCGCCGGCGAGCAGCGAGGCCAGCAGGTCGGCGCCGGCCGGTGAGGCCGAGGGGACGGTGGAGAGGAGCCGTGCGGCCTTCCCATCGCCTCCGAACAGGTTAGCGTGGCTGGTCTCGACGCCGTCCCACGAGGTGGCCGCGTCGTCCGCGGCCGGCGGGTCCCAGGGGGTGAAGGCGTCCGGCTGTCCCCAGACCTCGATGCCGACGTCGTGCACGCCCTGGGGGAGCGGGTCGGCGAAACGTACGCCGAACGGCAGCAGCGAGCACGCCAGCGTCGGCCGCTTCGCAGCGTCATCCGCCCAGGCGGACAGCGTCTCGGGGCCGCAGATGACGGCGTCGGGGCTGTCGGAGTCGGTCACCACGAGTCCGGTGTTCCAGGCGGCGCCGAGGAAGACGGTGGCCAGCCAGTGGGTGGGCAGGTCGATCCGGATGCTGTCCCCGCGCTCGAGCCCGTGCTCGTCGAGGAGCAGGCCAGAGGCTTTGGCCACCCAGTTGGCGTAGGTCGCGGTCGACAGCTCCTGGCGCTCGCCGCTGCCTTCGTCATAGAACGTCACGAACGGACCGCCGGGGTTGGTCCGCAGGGCTCGGGCGAGGGTCTCGGGAAAGCTGCTCACGTCGAAACTCTAAGGTGTGCGGCATGAGCGAGCGCCAGCGAGCGACCAGCGGGTCCATCATGCCGCCACTTCCGTGTTCTTCGACGTGCCCAACGGAGGTGGCGGCATGACGTTCTGGGCAGTGATCCCCGCTGGTGGTGCCGGCACTCGGTTGTGGCCGCTCTCGCGGTCCTCGGAGCCGAAGTTCCTGCGCGACCTCACCGGCCACGGGCGTACCCTCCTGCAGGAAACCTACGACCGCCTCGAGCCCGTCTCCGACGGCACCATGGTGGTGACCGGTGCGGTCCACGAGCGGGCTGTGTGCGAGCAGCTGCCCGAGGTGCCGCACGACGCCATCCTGGCCGAGCCGAGCGGGCGCGACTCGATGGCCGCGATCGGCGTGGCCGCGGCCTTCCTGGAGCGGCGCGACCCGGAGGCCGTGATGGGCTCCTTCGCGGCCGACCACGTGATCCGCAACGTCGACAACTTCCACGAGACCGTACGCAGCGCCGCGGCGATCGCCGCGGACGGCTGGCTGGTGACGATCGGGATCTCGCCGACCTTCGCCTCGACCGCGTTCGGCTACATCGCCGAGGGCAAGCCGTTGGACGGCCACCCGGGGGCCTTCCTGGTCGACGAGTTCGTCGAGAAGCCGTCGGCCGAGGTCGCGGCCGGCTATCTCGCGACCGGCCGCTACCGCTGGAACGCCGGGATGTTCGTCGTCCGTCCCACCGTCCTCCTCGAACTGCTCGCGGAGTCGGACCCCGGCTTCACCGAGCGGCTGCGGGCCATCGCCGCCGAGCCGTCGCGGCTCGAGGAGCTGTGGGAGACGCTGCCGAAGATCGCGGTCGACCACGCGGTCGCCGAGCCTGCTGCCGCCGCCGGCAAGGTCGCCACGGTGCCCGCCGATCTCGGCTGGGACGACATCGGCGACTTCGACTCGCTCGCGACGCTGCTCCAGGCCGCCGCCACCGCCTCACCTGAGGGGCCCACGATCCTCGGGGACGCCTCGCTCGTCCACGCCCTCGACTCCACCGGCCTGGTCGTGCCCCACTCCGGCCGCATGATCGCCCTCATCGGCCTCGAGGACATCGTCGTCGTCGACACCGACGACGCCGTCCTGGTCACCACCCGCACCCACGCCCAGCAGGTCAAGAAGATCGTCGCCGCCCTCAAGGACTCCGACCGCACCGACCTCACCTGACGCTGTCCCTCGCTCGAGACGAGAGACGGCCGCCTCCCCGAAGGGAGGCGGCCGTGTCGTACGTCCGTCCTGAGGGCCAGAATCACATGGCCTGGGCCTCGGGGCTGTCGGTGTAGGGGTACTTCTCCATGAAGTCCTTGATCGCCTCGCCGGAGACGCCCTCGCAGTACTGGAAGACGCCCTTCTGGGTGGACGCCTCGGTCGGGTTGGCGGCGTCGGCGTACCAGTGCGTCATGGCGATGTGGGTGCCCGAGGGGAACTCGGTCTTCTTGTCGCCGGCGACCGCCGTCTCCTTGGCGTCGGCAGCGGTCCACGGAGCCGCGATGAACTTGTAGCGGAAGTTGGAGGTGCCGGCGAACTTGTCACCGATCGCGCGCAGCTCGTCCTGCTCGTCCTCGGAGACGGTCTCGTCGTACCACACGATCGTGTAGCCGTGCTCGAGGTTGTGCACCAGAGCCTCGAGGTCGGGACGGTCCTCGGGGGTGTAGAACTTGCGCGACATGTCGGCCGGCGCGACGTTGGCCTCGTTCCAGTGAGGGCCGAATGCCGGGGGAGCAGTCGTGTAGGTCTGCTCGGTGCCGGTGGCGATGTGGTTCTGGTTCCCGTCGGCGGCCATCTCGGTGACCTTCTGGCAGCCGGCCGCCTTGGCGCTCTTCCCGATGTCCGGCAGAGCGACGTCCTTGTACTCGCTGTCCTTGATGAAGCCGCTGATCGGCGTCCATGCGGCAGCGCCGACGATCACGACGGCGAAGGCGATGCAGACACCGATGATCGCCCAGCCTCGGACGCGCTCGGCGCGGCCCTGCTTCTTGCGGATGTCGTTGATGACCGCACGGCGGTCTTTGTTGAGCGACTTGTTGGCCACGGTTCGGCGTACCTCGGGTCTTTTGTCGGGACGCGCAGATTCTAGGTGGTCAGTGGTAGCAGAAGGGAAGTTGCCCCGTGATTATTCTCCTCGCGCTCGCATCGCCAGCCGTGGGCGAAGGCCAGCGCGGCGATCACCGCTGGATCGGCTCCGGCCACCCGAAGCCCGTCCCCGTGCGGGACGGGGGCGGTCCCGGTCACCTCCGCGACGGCCGCGGAGAGTTCCTCGACGCCTGCCGGCGCGCCGAACGGAGCCTGGTCCTCGGCGGCACCCTTCAGGGCGCGTACGACGGCCTCCCTGGCCCCGAAGCCGAAGAAGTCCGATCCCTCGGGGCGGATGAGCGCGCTCGCTCCCGGCCCGTCGTCACCGGGCTCGCGGACGAGGTCCGCGCGGCCGCGCAGGACGGCGAACGGCCGTGCGCCGAGCTTGCCCTGGGAGATCTCGGCCGCCGAGGCGATCTCGTCGACGACGGCGGGGGCGGTGACGACGAGGTCGTTGCCGTAGGCGTCGACCTGGCCGGCGAAGCTCTCCAGCACCTCGAGGCCGGCGGCGCCGATGGCGATGTCGGTCTGCCCGTCGCGCCAGGCGCGTCCGGCGGTGTCGGTGATGATCACGCCGACGTTCGCGCCGGTGCGGTCGCGGAACGTGGCGCGCAGGGTACGCGCGGAGGCGTCGGGGTCCAGAGGGAGCAGCACGATGTATCCGGCCTCGACGTTGGAGGCGTCGATCCCGGCGGCAGCCATCGTCAGCCCGAGCCGGCTGCGCACGATCTGGGTCGGCCCGCGCCGGGCCACCACCCGCGTCGTCTCGCCGGGGAGCGCGTCGTCCCGATTGCCCTCGCGTACCTGGCCCTCGGCCTTGGAGACGACCTTCGAGGTGACCACGACGATGTCGCCGTCGACCAGAGGGGACTCCAGGGCGTCCAGGAGCAGGGCGGCGAGGTCGTCGCCCTTACGCACCTCGGGTACGCCGTCGGGGGCGGTGACGGTGATGCCCAGTCCGCTCATCGGCCCGCTCGTGGGCCGCGTCATCGGGTGACCAGCTCGACCGCGGCGGCGGCGATGTCGGCGGTCGCGTCCTCGGAGGACATCCACAGCGGTACGGCGGCCGCCTTCAGCCCCGACTCGGCGAGCGGGGGGACCGCGGCGTCGTCGGCCGTGTCGACGAGCCAGCCGTCGAGGACCCCGCCCGAGCCCCGCGTCCCATAATGCAGACCGACTCCGGCGGCGGTCGCGTCGACGCCGATGGCGGCGAGCATCTGCTCCGCCATGCCGCGTACGTGATGCCCGCTGATGATCGGCGAGATCCCCACCACGGGGGCCGAGGTGGCGACCAGGCCCTCCCGGATCCCGGGTACGCCGAGGATGGTCCCGATCGAGACGACCGGGTTGGACGGGGGCACGATCACCAGGTCGGACTTCAGCAGCGCGTCCATCACCCCGGGTCCCGGCTTCGACTCGTCCTGCCCCACGAAGATCAGCTTCTCGACGGGAACGCCAGCCCGGAGGCGTACCCAGTATTCCTGGAAGTGAACGACTGAGAGTCCACTGGGTGAATTCTCGTCCTTGATCGCCACGTGGGTCTCGACGCGGTCGTCGGTCATCGGCAGCAGCCGCACGCGGTCGTCCCATACAGGCTTCAGCCAGCGTTCGCACAACGCTGCGGTGACCTGCGACAACGGGAACCCGGCCTCGAGCATCTGGGTGCGTACGAGATGCGTGGCGATATCGCGGTCGCCGAGCCCGAACCAGGTGCCGGGGACCTCGTAGGCCTCGAGCTCCTCCTTGATCGACCACGTCTCGGCCTTGCGGCCCCAGCCGCGCTCATGGTCGAATCCGTTGCCGAGGGTGTACATCACCGTGTCGAGGTCGGGGCAGACCTTGACGCCGTGCATCCACAGATCGTCGGCGGTATTGGCGATCACGGTGACCCGGGCATCTTCCTCAATGCCCGGGACACGGCCGGCAGAGATGCCGTGGAGGAGTCCGGAGATGAACTTCGAACCACCATGGCCGCCGGAGAGAACGGTGATGTCACGCATGGCCCTAGCCTCTCAGACGGGGGCCAGCAACCCTGCTCCAGCCGGTGCGGAAAGCCTGTGTTAAAGCGGCCCTAGCAGATTTGAGGGTTGACTTGTGGCACCGACAGGCATGTAATTTCATCAGTGTGATTCGAAATTGAAACGGGGACCGATAGCGGTGGCGACAGCGCTTGAAAATCTCGGGAAGATTTCAGCGGGGAACTGCATCAAAGTGACGGCCTAGGCCGTAACAAGAGTCAGTACCCGCAAAAAACGGGGGGATCGGTTACCTGCCGATGGCGTGAGGTGACTGGCCCAAGATGGGGTCACGGTCCCGAAAACAAGCTGAATAGGGTCGAAAGGTCGGAAAGACGATGAGAGAGCTGTTTCTCCTCGAGCCGGACACCGACGAAGGGGGCTGGCAGGAGCGCGCCCTGTGCGCGCAGACGGATCCGGAGGCGTTCTTCCCTGAAAAGGGTGGATCGACTCGGGAGGCCAAGAAGGTCTGCCAGACCTGCGAGGTGCGCCAGGACTGCCTTGAGTCTGCTCTGGGCAACGACGAGCGCTTCGGAATCTGGGGTGGACTCTCCGAGCGAGAGCGCCGCAAGCTGAAGAAGCGCGCAGTCTGAGGCAATACCCAAGCACGAGCCAGCAAGGCCCGGACCTGACGGTCCGGGCCTGCTGATCTTTTCCGGACAAATACCTGCGGGGGCGTGGCCGATCGCTCGACAGGTCCATTCGGTCTATCACCAGTTGGGCACTAGGGTTGCCGATCGTGCATGCGTCGGTCGCCCTCGTCCTCGTCTCTCATAACGGCGCCGGCTGGCTTCCGACCGTCATCGACGGGATCAGGAACCAGCAGGCTCCGGTGAGCTTTGCCGTCACGATCGACACCGGCTCGACCGACAGGTCGGTCGAGATCCTGGAGGAGACCTTCGCCCAGGTGGTCAAGCTCCCGGCGTCGACGACGTTCGCGGACGCGGCCAACGAAGCGCTCGCCATCCTCCACCAGGCGGCGCAGCCGCCGGAGTGGATCTGGTTCCTCCACGACGACTCCACCCCCGACCCGCACGCGCTCTCGACCCTGCTCAACGCCGCCGCGGAATACCCGGAGGCCGACATCCTCGGCCCCAAGATCCGGGAGTGGCCCTCGCTGCGCCGGATGCTCGAGCTCGGTGTCTCGATCTCGGTCACCGGAGCCCGGGAGACCGGCCTGGAGCGGGGCGAATACGACCAGGGCCAGCACGACGAGGTACGCCGCGTCCTGGCCGTCAACACCGCCGGCATGCTGATCCGCCGCGAGGTCCTCGAATACCTGGGCGGCTTCGACAAGCACCTCCCGGTCCTCGGCACCGACATGGACCTCGGCTGGCGGGCCGCCAACGCCGGCTTCACGACCATCGCCGTCCCGGACGCGGTCGTCTTCCACGTGGAGGCGGCCCACCGCGGCGTACGCAAGACGCAGCTGACCGGTCGCCGGATCCACTATCAGGAGCGACGGGCCGCGCTCTACACCCTGCTGGTCAACGGCCGGCCGGGGACGCTGGCGCTGTGGATGGTCAGGTTCTTCTTCCAGACCCTGTGGCGGATGCTCGGCTTCATTCTGGTGCGCGACCCCGGGACCGCGCTCGACGACCTGGCCGCGCTGGGCTGGATCTACGGCCACACCGGCCAGATCATGCTCGCCAAGCGGCGTCGCCGGAAGCAGGCGCACGCCGACAAGGACGTGGTCAAGGCGCTGCTGCCTCCGCCCTGGCTGCCCTACCGCCACGGACTCGACTTCGTCTCCGACGTCGCCACTGCGGTCACCCTGCAGGCCTCCGACATCGCCGAGCGGCGCCAGATGGCGCAGGCTGAGGCCGATCCGGCCTCCTTCGCCGCCAAGCGTCAGGCCGAGCGGGCCCAGCTGGAGGAGGACGAGATCCCCGCCGAGACCGGCTGGCTGGTGCGTCTGTTCACCAATCCGGTCGCGGTGCTCCTGGTCGTCGTCGGCATCCTCGGGGTCATCGGGGCACGTGCCGCGCTCGGCGGTGTGGCCGGCAGCGGCCTCGGGCCGACGCCCCAGAACGTGGGCGACTGGTGGCAGCTGCAGTTCGAGTCGTGGCACGCGATCTCGCAGGGCACCGGCGTGCCCGCGCCGCCGCACGTCTTCCCGCTGGCGGTGCTCGCGACGTTCCTCGGCGGCAACCCGAGCCTGGCGGTCACCGCCGTCATGCTGCTCAGCTTCCCGATCGCGCTCGGCGGTGCGTGGCGGCTGCTGCGGGTCGCGGGCCGGCTGATCAGCCACCTCGGCGCCCCGCGCTGGCTGCTGCTGTGGGGCGCGACGGCGTACGCCCTGGTTCCCTATGCCAGCGGTGCCTTCGGTGATGGCCGGATCGGTGCGGTCGTGGTCGGCGCGCTGCTGCCCTGGCTCGCCCACGCCGCGCTCGGGTTCAGCGACCCCGTCGCCGACCGCCGCTGGCGCGCCGGCTGGCGCACCGGCCTGCTGCTCACCGTCATCACCGCCTTCGCGCCGATGGCCTTCCTGGTCGCGGCCGTCTTCGCGGCGGTCATCTTCATCGTCGCCCGACGGCTGATGCCCGCCGTGCTCAGCGACCGCGACCAGTGGGGTCCGCCCACCGCGGCCATCGCGACGCCGGTCGGGCTGCTGCTCCCGTGGTGGCTGCCGGCGCTCTTCTCCGGCGGCTGGGCCGCTCTGCTGCTCGACCCGGGCCGGCTGCCGGCCCCGGCCGCAGGCGGCTTCGACCTGCTCGTGGGCCGCCTGACCGGCCTCGACGGTGCCGATCTCGGCGCCCCCTGGTGGCTGGGTCTGGCGCTGCCGCTGCTCGCCGTGCTCGCGCTGATCCCGAGCCGCACCCGGATCCCGGTCATGGTCTGCTGGATCGGCGCGGTCGCGACAGCGGTCGTCACGATGCTGCTGTCCTGGATCCCGATCCCGCTCGACGCCGGCATCGCCCGGGTCGGCTGGGGCTTCCCGCTGGTCGCCATCCAGGGTTTCGCGGTGGTCGCGGCGGTGCTGGGCGCCCAGGGCGCCATCCTCGACGGTCTCAATGGGCTGCGGAAGGTCATGGTCGGCGCCGCCGCTGCGGTCGCGGCGGTCGGCGTCGTCGGCAGCCTCGGCTGGTTCGTCTACGCCGGCACCGGCGACCTCACCGACAACACCCGGGCCCTCGGCCACACCGGGGTGCCCTCCTACATGCTCGACCCGACCTCGACCACGCTCGGCCCGGAGGACGGCGTCCTCGTGCTTCGCGGTTCGGTCGACGACGGCCTCCGCTACGCCGTCCTGCGCAACGACGGCATCACCCTCGGTGAGGACGAGATCGCGCAGGTCGCGGGTGGCTCCGAGGAGCTCACCGGAGTCGTACGCCGCCTGGCCGCCGACCCCGACGACGCGGTGATCGGTGATCTGGCCGCCCAGGGCGTCGCCTACATCGTGATGCCCGGCCCGGCCGACTCCTCGGTCGCCGAGGGGATCGACGCCTCCGGGTCGGTGACCCAGGCGAGCACCGTCGAGCGCTCGACGCGTGCCTGGCTGCTCGACTCCGAGCCGAGCGACCCGGGCGTGACCGAGTCACAGTCCATCATCCGTACGATCCTGTTGGTCCTGGCCGGGATCGGGCTGTTCGTGGTCCTGGTCCTGTGCCTGCCGACGCTGATCCAGAGGAGGGAGTCGGCATGAGTCACTCACGAGACCCCTACGACCGCTCGCACGAGCCGCAGGCCGACGATGTCTACGGCCAGGAGCCGTGGATGCTGGACCCGTTCGCCGACCCGTACACGGGGCAGACGGCCCAGACGCCGCCCGAGGGCTACACCCCGGAGCAGCTCTACGCCCAGGAGCCCTACGTGCCGGGTCCGGAGACGGGACAGATGCTCGCCCAGACGGGCTACCCGCCGGCGTACGAGGGCGACTATCAGACCGGCGAGTTCCGCGGTGGCTTCGAGCCGGAGTTCGAGGCCTGGCCGACCGCCGACGAGATGCGGGTGGAGGAGCCGGAGGCCCAGCACGAGTCACAGCACGAGCGTGCCAAGGGCGGACGGATGGCCGCTGCCGCCGCGGCGGCGGCCGCTGCGCGACCCCGGCTGCGCCGCGTACGCAGGCAGCGCGGCCGCCGCGACAACACCGTGCTGGTGGCACTGGGTCTGGTCGGTGCGATGGCCGTCGCGCTGCTGCTCAACCGGCCCCACCAGTGGGAGCAGCCGAAGCTGGCCGCCGAAAGCAGCGCGCCGACGGCGGCCACCGTGGTGTGCCCCGGCAAGCCGAAGTCCGGCGCCGACCAGGTCACCGTCACCAACGCTGCCGAGGGGTCCGGCAAGGTCACGCTGAGCGGCCCCGGCGCGGGTAAGGGCGCGGAGACCACCGTGGCGTCTGGCAAGGTCACCAGCGCGTCGGTCAAGCCCGGCTCGGTCGTGGTCAAGGCGGGCAAGGAGGTCGCGCCCGGGCTGGTCGCCGGACGTTCGACGACCAAGCCGCTCGCGGCGACGGGCTGCCTGCCTCCGCAGGCGGAGGCCTGGTTCCCGGGCGTCGGTGCGGGCGCCACTCACAACTCGGTCCTCGAGCTGACGAACCCGAACAGCGGTGCGGCCACGGTCGACATCTCGCTCTACGACGAGAAGGGCGTGGTGGCGGTCCCCGAGGACCTGCGCGGCGTCGCGATCCCCGGCAACACCACCCGCACCTTCGACCTGCTGCACGTGATCCCGCGCAAGGGCGAGCTCTCCCTGAAGACCACGGTCGTACGCGGCCAGGCCGGGGTGATGGTCCGCGACCGTGCCGTCGCGCTCGAGACGCAGCGTGGCACCGAGGACTACTTCCCGGGCCAGTCGACGCCGGCCGAGACCAACCTGCTGGTCGGCTACCCCAACAAGTCCGCGAGCCGCACGCTCACCGTCATCAACCCGGGCGACGCCCAGGTGAGCGCCGAGCTGCGCCTGCTCACCCCGAAGAACGTACTCACCCCGGAGGGCGCTCCGGAGATCAGCGTGCCGCCCAACGGGCAGACGCAGGTCGACCTGACCAAGCTGCTCGGCAAGGACAGCGCCGGTGACGCGTACGGCGTCGAGATCGTCGCCACCGGCCCGGTCGCCACCGCGATGCGCTCGGTCGACCGCGGCGACGTCGCGATCACCACGGCCACCGAGACGATCTCGGAGCCGACCGCGGTGGTCGTCCCGGCCGGCGGCGGCGTCGGCAAGAAGCGGGTCCTCATCTCCGGACCGGTCGCCAAGACCGGGACCAGCGGCACCGTCAAGGTGGTCCCGATGACCGCGAAGGGCAAGGCGCTCAAGGCCAAGTCCGTCGAGGTCGGCCCTGGGCTGGGTGCCGAGGTCGAGGTGCCTGCGGAGGCAGCGCTGATCCAGCTCGTGCCTGCGGGCGTCGAGATCAACGCGGCCGTGGTGATGAGCGGCGATGGCGACGCGGTCGTCCCGTTCCGGCCGTTGCGCTCGGAGGTACGGACTGCTGGGGTTGCTCCGGGGTTGCCGCTGCCTTTGGAGCCCTGAGCGTTCCTTTTTCGGCGCTCGTTTTGTCGGCGTTTATTTGTGGTTGGGGTTTGCCGCCGACCCGTTCTTGGAGGGTGTTCTCGCCGAACCCCGGAGTAAAGGA
>NZ_JBIUZB010000014.1:0-63650 GCF_044744805.1 Nocardioides sp. NPDC087217 | reverse complement strand
TCAGATCCACCACCCGGATTCGGACCTCAGCCGCAAACACCTTCGGCATGACAACACTCCCTCACTCAGCGTTGCCTCGACCGATTGATTCCGCCCGCTTCACAAGGTAGCCAGGAACACGGGGCGACGGCCGCGGCAGAGCGGACGCTGCTGCCTCAGCTGGGCTACCGGCCATGCCCGTTTCAGGCAGTCGCCTCGACGGTTGGGCAGGGTCATCAGGTGGCGATTGATGCGCCGCGGACTGGCAGCACCGCCAACTGCAGCGCCGTCCGGATCAGCACTGCCCGGCGCGGAGCATCGGCAGGTTAGCCACCCGGCAGGAATGGCACGACAAGGCGGTGTGAGGACGCAGATCAGCGACCGCCCATCGTGGGCTCGGATGAGCACGGGCACGGCGATGCCGGCCGACCCTGCCTCGATCAGCTGGTTCGGGTGCGCCTGGTGAACCGGATCCGCCCATCCGGGAGCCGCTCATAGGCGTAGTTGGGTTCGTGGATCCGGCGATGGTCGCTGGGGCAGAGCAAGACCATGTTGGCCAGATCGGTTCGTCCGCCTTCGGCCCACGGTTTCAGGTGATGGGCCTCGGTCCAGGCCGCTGGCGCGTCACAGTCTTCGGCTTGGCAACACTTGTCGCGTAACCGGAGCGCTCGGTGTTGGACCGGATACGCCAACCGGGCGGTACGACCGAGATCCAGCACTTCGGAGTCGGTGCCAAGCACCACCGGAACGAGGTCTGCGTTGCAGGCCATCCGACGGGCCTCGGCGGCGGTGATCCTCTCCCCGTCGAAACCTAGGGCCGCGGTGCCGAGATCCTTGCGAAGGTCCTCGACGCTCATGGTGATGAACATCGTGGTCGCATGCCCACCGTGGCGGGGCAACTGGTCGACGTCGTAGGTCTCGACCACCCGGGCGAACGCCTGACCCAGCAGCCGGTCATAGGGCGCCTTGCGGCCCTTGTCCTCGGCCGAGAGCTTCCTCGGCTGGGCCAGGGAGTCCAACAATGTGCGGAGCCGCATCCCGACCGCACGGGAGACCCGCGCCTGGATGTCGATGGTGCCGTCGCCGTTGTCACGAGACTGGAAGAAGGTACGCCGCTGGGCGTGCTCCTCTTCTCGCTGCAGCGCTTTGGCCTCGGCCTGCTCGAATCGTTCCGGGTCGATCTCGGCCAGGATCCGGCGTCCGACGATCTTCAACTCGTTCGCCGTCAACCGGGTCGCGTAATCGACCAGGAGCTTCTCGGCCAGGGCCAGGTCCTCGGCGCTGGCGGCGGGGTCGGCCTCGATCTTGTCGAGCGCCTGGGTGATCACCCGCGCCTTGTCCTGCGACACCACACCCTCGGCCAGACCATCAGCAACAAGCTCGTACTTGCTCACCGCCGCCGCGAGTTTCACCTGCGAGCGAGCTACGCCCTTGTCGACGAGGAGTTCGGTCCGCATCCACCCGGAGGCGTCTTTCGCACCGGTCTCCTCGGCGATGTCACCGGCCGTAGCTAGCACCCGCAGCTTCAACGCCGCTTGTTGGGCTTGGAGTTTCTCCAACCGTGCCAGCAGGTCCTTCTTCTGGCTCGCGCGCCAGTAGGCGGGATCGGTGGCGAGGAGTTCTTGGAGGGCGGTTTCGATGGCCTGCAGGGCAGCGTCGATCGCATCGCCGGGGTTGGTGCCCCAGTGGTCAATGTCGCGGCCGAGACTCATCGCCGTTCCTCTCTCAGAGGTGTGCTGTGATGGGTCCGATTCTATGCCACGTACGCTTGCTTGGCCATCTATTTTCCCTGGTCAACCGATGTTTTCGCGGTGAGCGAACGACCTCGTATCTGTGGATGGTAAGTGGCCCGAAGGGCCACCCTCGCGCCCCATCAACCTCACCTGTCCCAGGCAAGATTCCGCTGCGCCACACCCGGGCCGCCGCCCCGATAGCCAGCCAAATCTTTTCTCGATCTGGTCCGGAGTCCAGGACCGCCGAAGGCGGCCGGCGAAGCCGGCGCCCGAAGGGCGTCCTTGACGCCGGACCAGATCGAGAAGACCCTCCAAGAACGGGTCGGCGGCCCACCCCAACCCCGAGAAACAGCACCCGACAAACCAGAACCACCCACGTACACCCAAAAGCCCCTGCCCAACCCCGAACCCAGCTACGGTCCAAAGGCATGAAACCCCTGGGCGACGTCCCCTGGCCCCCAGCCCCGATCCACACCGAGCGCCTGATCCTCCGACACACCAAGCCCGAGGACAGACCAGGACTTGCAGAGCTTCTCTCGGACGAGACCGTGCAGGCGTACCTCGGCGGCCCGCAGCACACCCGAGAAGAGCTGGAAGAGCTGATCCCGGAGGATCCGAACACCAGGCCCGGAATCTTCGCCGTCGAGCACGCGGGCGAGTTCATCGGCAGGATCACGATCCAGCGCCGCGATCGGGCGTGGGCGCACCACGTACGCGAGGAGGGCGACGAGGTCGAGCTCGGCTATGAGCTTCTTCCAACATCGTGGGGCGCGGGCATCGCGACCGAAGCGACCAGAGCCGCGCTCGGCTGGATCGAGAAGACGCTCCCAGGCGAGCCGGTCGTGCTCACCACCCAGGTCGCCAACGAGCGCTCCCTGCGCCTGGCCCGCAGGCTGGGATTCGTCGAGGTGGAGCGGTTCCTGGGCTTCGGTGCCGAGCAGTGGTTCGGGGTGCTCAAGAGCAGCTAGCCCGGCGGAGCCTCACTCCTCGGGAGTTCCGAGGTAGGCGACCAATGCCAGGTGGTCGGAGCCTGGCACCTCGACCGTCTCCGTCGCCAGCGCGACCAGGTCATCCCCGATCAGGACGTGGTCGATCGCGGTCGACGGCGGAAGGGGTACGCCGGCGAACCCCTCGGTCGGCCAGGTGGGCTGCCATCCGGCGTTGCTGGCCCGGGCGGCGTCCTGCAGGTCTGCGTCGTCGAGCAGCCGCCGGACCGTGTGGTGGTCGAGCGAGGCGTTCAGGTCGCCCAGGACGAGGTCGGGCTTCTCCGCGGCCGTCTCCTCGATCATCAGCTCCTGCTCGGCCGGCCAGGATGCGAGCGTGGGCGGCGCCGGATGCGCGACGACGACCCGCCACTCCCCCACGTCGGCGACCCACGACCCCATCTCCGTCGCGATCCGGCGCGACTTGGTGATCGGCTGGTCGGCGAAGATCATCGTGCCCGCGGTGCCGGGGGCGGCCTCGCCGATCCAGTAGGGCAGCTGGTCGCGCAGCGTCCTCGACAGCTTCGCGAACGCCTCCGGGGTGATCTCCTGGATGGCGAGCACGTTGACCTTGTGCGCGCGCACCGTCTCGACCACGACGTCGGTGTCGCCCTTGCCCTCGAGAAGGTTGGTCGTCATCACGGTCAACGGCTCACCGGCGCTGGTCGCGCGGGACCCCGCATGGAGCGGCGCCTGCCAGGCCACGTGCACCGCCAACAGCAGCGCGACGACCCCGGCGACGACCGCGAGCCGGATCCGCCCGGGGCCGGTGGCCAGCCAGACCAGGATCAGGATCGCGACCAGGCACAGGGCGTACATCCCGACGCCGAAGGGCGCGAACGCGGCCAGACGCACCGCCCGCAGATCCGTGCTCGCCAGTGCCCGGGAGAACGTGATCGCCAGCGCAGGCAGGCCACAGAGGACGAGCACGCCCCACGCCAGCGCCAGCGGCACCCACCGAGCTCGGCTCATAGCACGACCAGGTCGTCGCGGTGGATGACCTCCCGAGCGTACGCAGCCCCGAGATTGGCCTCGAGATAGCCGGAGGAACGTCCGGCCAGCCGCGGGATCTCGTCGGCGTCGTAGTTCACCAGGCCGCGCGCGACGGCCACGCCCGACGGGTCGACGACGTCGACCGGGTCACCTGCGTGGAACGCGCCGGAGGAGCCGGTGACCCCTGCGGCGAGCAACGAGGCACCACGGCGACTGATCGCGGCGACCGCGCCCGCGTCGACGGTGATCGAGCCGACCGGCTCGGTGGCGTGCTGAAGCCACAGCAGCCGCGCCGGGCGCCGCTTGCCGACGGCATGGAACAGGGTGCCGACCGGCTCGCCCGCGAGCGCGGCCTCTGCCTGAGCGGCCGAGGTCAGCACGACCGGGACACCGTCGTCGACAGCGATCCGGGCGGCCTCCAGCTTGGTCACCATCCCCCCGGTGCCGACTCCGGCGGCGCCGGCCTTGCCGATGGTCACGCCGTCGAGATCGGCCAGTGAGGCGACCTCGTCGATCCGCTGCGAGCCGGGCTGGGACGGCGGCGCGTCGTAGAGCGCGTCGACGTCGCTGAGCAGCACCAGCAGGTCGGCCTTGACCAGGTGGGCCACCAGCGCCGCGAGCCGGTCGTTGTCGCCAAACCGGATCTCGGAGGTGGCCACGGTGTCGTTCTCGTTGACGATCGGGAGCACACCCAGGTCGAGCAGCTTCGACAGCGTCGCGTCGGCATTGCGATAGTGGGCCCGCCGGTTCAGGTCATCGACTGTGAGCAGCACCTGACCTGCGATGATGCCGTGCCGGGCGAGCTCGTCGGTGTAGCGGTGAACGAGCAGCCCCTGCCCCACGCTCGCCGCCGCCTGCTGCTTGGCCAGCGCCCGCGGTCGCTTGGCCAGCCCCAACGGCGACAGACCGGCCGCGATCGCACCCGAGGAGACCAGCACGACCTCCGCCCCGGTGGCGCGGGTCTTGGCGAGTACGTCCACCAGCGCGCTGACCCGGGCCGGGTCGATGCCTCCCGCAGCCGTGGTCAGCGACGACGACCCGACCTTGACCACCACCCGGCGTGCCCCGGTCACGACCTCGCGCTGCACCGATCCCCCTCGTACGTCAGCCTTCACACTTCGCTGCGCCGGATCCTACCGGCGCTCGCGCCGGTCGAACCGCACGTTTCCGCTGGTCGAGCGCGCGCTACCGCTCCGACTCCGCCGACGACGGGTCGTTCTCGGCCCAGTCGCGGTCCGGGTCGTCCTCCCCGCCGATCTCGTACGCCACCGGGCCGGCCCCGTCGCGCAGCCGGCGGGCGACGTCGGCGCGGGCTTCGTACTCTTCCTTGGTCTCCATCCCGGCGTCGATCTCGCGCCGGCGGGCGGCAGCGGGGCGCTCCTCGTAGAAGCGCTGGTCCTCACCACGGCGGCCGAGCATCTCGGCACCGGTCTCGATCGAGGGGCGGAAGTCGAAGACGACCGCGTTGGCCGGGTCGCCGATGATGACGGTGTCGCCCTCCTGGGCCCCGAGCTCGACCAGGCGCATCTCGACGCCGAGCCGGTTGAGGCGGTCGGCGAGGTAGCCCACGGCCTCCTCGTTCTCGAAGTCGGTCTGGCGCACCCAGCGCTCGGGCTGCGGGCCACGGACGAGGTATTCGCCGTTCTTCGACACCTTGACCGTGAAGCCGTTCTTGCCCTCGGCGCCCTCGGGGCGCAGCACGATCCGGGTCGGCGGAACCACCGGGACGTCCTTGCGGGAGGCGGCCACCAGCTCGGCCATCGCGTAGATCAGCTGCTGGGTGCCCTCACCGGAAGCCGCGGAGATCTCGAAGACCTTCATCCCGCGCTTCTCGAACTCGCCGATGGTCATCTCGGCGATCTCGCGACCGTCGGGGACGTCGACCTTGTTCAACGCGACCAGCCGGGGCCGGTCCTCGAGGCCGCCGTGGCGGGAAAGCTCGTTCTCGATGACGTCGAGGTCGTCGATCGGGTTGCGGCCCGGCTCGATGCTCGCGGTGTCGATGACGTGGACGAGCGCGGCACAGCGCTCGATGTGGCGCAGGAACTCGTGACCGAGGCCGCGACCGTCGGCGGCACCCTCGATCAGGCCCGGTACGTCGGCGACGGTGAAGGTGATCTCGCCGCCCTTCACGACACCGAGGTTGGGCACCAGGGTCGTGAACGGGTAGTCGGCGATCTTCGGCCGGGCGCGCGAGATCGCCGCGATCAACGACGACTTGCCGGCGCTCGGGAACCCGACGAGGCCGATGTCGGCGACGACCTTGAGCTCCAGCCCGATCTCTCGCGCCTCGCCCGGCTCGCCGAGGAGCGCGAAGCCCGGAGCCTTGCGCTTGGAGGAGGCCAGTGCCGCGTTGCCGAGCCCGCCACGGCCGCCCTCGGCGATGACCAGCTCGGAGCCCGGGCCCACCAGGTCGGCCAGGACGTTGCCGTTCATGTCGGTCACCACGGTGCCGTCGGGGACCGGAAGCACCATGTCCTCGCCGTGGGCGCCGTTCTTGTGGTCACCGGCGCCCTGGCCGCCGTTGGGGGCCTTGCGCTTGGGACTGTGGTGGTAGTCGATCAGGGTGGTCACGTCGGGGTCGACGCGGAGGATGATCGATCCGCCCGGGCCGCCGTTGCCGCCGTCGGGACCGCCGAGCGGCTTGAACTTCTCGCGGTGAACCGACGCCACCCCGTGTCCGCCGCGACCGGCCTCGACGTGGAGGGTGACGCGGTCGACGAAGGTGGGTACAGCCATGGCTCCAGCCTACCGACGGCACGCTCTACAGTTGCTATCCGCGATCCGCCCTCCCGCGTCTGCCTAGGTAGGTTTGACGCCATGCGCATAGGAACTGTGATGTGGCCGATCGAGGACTGGCCGGCGATGGGTGAGCGTTGGGTCCAGGCCGAGCAGCTCGGGTTCGAGACGGCGTGGGTCTATGACCACCTGGCCTGGCGCGGGCACAGCCCGTGGGAGGAGGCGTTCACGTCGATGGCGGCCGCGGCCGCCCTCACCTCCACGATCCGGCTGGGCACACTGGTGACCACCCCGAACTTCCGTACGCCGATCCCGACCGCCGCCGCGATCCGCAGCCTCGACCGGATCTCCGGTGGGCGCGTGACGATCGGCATCGGCGCGGGCGGCGACGACCACACCTCCGACGGGGACGTGCTCGGGCGGGAGTTCACGCCTCGCGAGCGCGCCGACCGGTTCGCGGAGTGGACCCGCACCGTCGACCAGCTCCTGCGCGACTCGCCGGTGACGATCGACGGCGAGCACTGGCAGACCCACGAGGTGACCGTCTCTCCCGGTCAGGTGCAGCAGCCTCGCACCCCGCTGTGGCTGGCCGGCAACGGCCCGCGCGGGATCCGGCTCGCGGCCGAGGTCGGCGACGGGTGGATCGCCAATCCGCAGAGCGACGACCCGAAGGCGTACGTCACCCAGCGGCTCGACATGCTCCGTACCGCCTGCGAGAAGGCCGGGCGGGACTACGACGCGATGCCGAAGCTCTTCATGTCCGGCTTCACCGACGAGCCGTGGACCGAGTCGGCCGACGCGTTCGAGGACCTCGCCGGCTCCTACGCCGAGATCGGGATCACCGACATCGCCATCCACTGGCCGCGTGCCGGGACCCGCTGGGAGGTCCCGTGGGACACCTTCGAGGCGATCGCACAGCGCGCGACGGAGCTCTGAGACAAACTAAAACCCGAAAGGGCGCTCCCCCAGCGGGGAGCGCCCTTTCGCAGAAGTGCTATCGAATCAGGCGTCAGCCGGAACGATGTTGATCACGCGGCGGCCGCGGCGCTTGCCGAACTCGACCGCGCCCGGCTGCAGGGCGAACAGGGTGTCGTCGCCGCCACGGCCGACGTTGGTGCCGGGGTGGAAGTGGGTGCCACGCTGGCGGACGATGATCTCGCCGGCGCTGACGACCTGGCCGCCGAAGCGCTTCACGCCGAGGCGCTGTGCGTTGGAGTCGCGACCGTTCTTGGTGCTTGCCGCACCCTTCTTGTGTGCCATCTTCTCAGTCCTTTAAGTGTCTCTAGAACGCCGGAATCAGGCGTTGATCGCGGTGACCTTGACCTGGGTGTACTTCTGACGGTGACCCTGGCGCTTCTTGTAGCCGGTCTTGTTCTTGTACTTCTGGATGATGATCTTCGGGCCCTTGGAGGCACCGACGATCTCAGCAGCAACCGAAGCCTTGTCGAGGCCGGTCGAGGTCACGTTCTCGCCGTCGACCAGGAGGACCACGGGCAGCGAGACGGCCGAGCCGTTCTCACCGTCGAGGCGGTCGATCTCGATGACGTCGCCGACAACGACCTTCTGCTGCTTGCTGCCAGCCTTCACGATCGCGTACACCGCGGTCTCCTTCATTGCTCCGAACTCAAAGTCTTGTGTCGACCCGCGGCAAGGCAGACCGGACCCCGAAGCGATAGGTGCCAGCAGATGCCTGCAGGAACGGCGCACTGCGCACGCCGAGATTCAATCTTACGTACGCGACGAGGTAGCCGCAAAACGCCGCGGCACCGTCGACCCGACACCGTCGCCGTGGGTGCCTGCGACATGGTGCCCCAGAGGGCCCCGATCGCACCAACCGGGCGCCCGATTCAGCCTCAACCCCTACGAACCGGGCACGATTCCGGGCATGATGGCGCCCATGACGTCGACCGAACCGTCGCTCGCGAACCAGGCCCGGCAGGAGGAGATCCTGGCGCGCGCACGCACGACCGGCCGGGTGTCGGTGACCGATCTCGCGCCCGATCTCGGGGTGAGCGTCGAGACGATCCGGCGCGACCTCAAGGTGCTCGCCGACCGCGGCGTCGTGGAGCGGGTCTACGGTGGCGCGGTCGCCCTGGAGAGCGGCAGCTTCGAGACCTCGCTCGAGTTCCGCGCGGGCCGCGACGTCGAC
The DNA here is from genome assembly GCF_044744805.1 of Nocardioides sp. NPDC087217. Classification (NCBI taxonomy): domain Bacteria; kingdom Bacillati; phylum Actinomycetota; class Actinomycetes; order Propionibacteriales; family Nocardioidaceae; genus Nocardioides; species Nocardioides sp. NPDC087217. The sequence continues at coordinate 55,074 of NZ_JBIUZB010000014.1, read as the reverse complement.
GAGAAGCACCGGATCGCCCGGGCCGCCCTCCAGCACCGGCACGGCGCGGAGACGATCTACATCGACGAGGGCACGATGCCGCAGTTCCTCGCCGAGGAGCTGCTCGGCCAGGGGCCCGCGACGATCATCACCCCCTCGCTCCCGGTGGCCACTCGTCTCTCCGCCGATCCGGACCTCACCGTGATCATCCTGGGCGGCCGGGTCCGCACCATCACCCGGGGCGTCGTGGACCAGTGGGCGACCCGGATGCTCGCCGATCTGGTGATCGACCTGGCCTACATCGGCGCCAACGGGATCTCCCGCGAACAGGGTCTGACCACCCAGGACCCCTCCGTCGCCGCGGTCAAGCGCACCGCCATCGAACGCTCCAGGCGGCGGATCTTCTTCGGCGCCCACACCAAGTTCGGGGCCTCCAGCCTGTGCCGATTCGCCGGCGTACGCGACTTCGAGCTGCTCATCACCGGCACCGAGCTGCCGGCCTCCGAGGCCCGCCGTTTCTCGGCACTCGGACCCCGGGTCATCCGGGCCTGAGATCGGGCGGCAACCGGGCGCTTCGGGCGCAGCGACCGGGCTAGGGGGTCCGGCGAGAATTACGCCATCGTGGTCCGTGACGACAGTCACACTGCGAGGAGGCAGATCGATGCGGGTACGGAGACGGACCTCCGCAGCGCTGACAGCGCTCTCATTGACCACCGTGTTGTTGACGGCATGCGGCACCGGCGGCCTGGGCGCCGGCGGGACGAGCGCGGGCGAGCACAGCATCACGGTGCTGATGGTCAACAACCCCCAGATGCTCGAGCTCCAGGAGCTCACCGCGGAGCACTTCACGAAGGAGACCGGGATCGAGGTGAACTTCGTGGTCAAGGTCGAGCAGGACATGCGCGACACCGCGAGCACCGAGTTCGCCAACCAGTCCGGGATCTATGACGTGGCGACGCTGTCCAACTTCGAGATCCCCTACTACGCCGAGGCCGGCTGGATCTCGGACATGGAGAGCATCGCGAACGACCCCGAGTTCGACCAGGACGACATCCTGCCGCCGATGACCGAGGCGCTCTCGGCCAACGGCAAGGTCTACGGCCAGCCGTTCTACGGCGAGTCCTCGTTCCTGATGTACCGCAAGGACCTGTTCCAGAAGCACGGCATCGAGATGCCGTCGAACCCGACCTGGGAGCAGGTCGCCGGCTTCGCCGCCCAGATCGACGAGGCCGAGGCCGACATGCGCGGCATCTGCCTGCGTGGCCTGGCCGGCTGGGGCGACAACCTCGCCTCGATCACGACGGTGGTCAACACCATGGGCGGCACCTGGTTCGACGAGGACTGGAACGCCCAGGTCAACAAGGGCGGCTTCAAGAAGGCGGCCAACTTCTACGTCGACCTCGTCCGCGAGCACGGCGAGGCCGGCGCCGCGACCTTCAGCTTCCCGCAGTGCCTCAACGCCATGCAGCAGGGCAAGGTCGCGATGTGGTACGACGCCACCTCAGGTGCCGGGTCGCTGGAGGCCGAGGAGTCACCGGTCAAGGGCAAGGTCGGCTACGTCGCCGCCCCGCACGACCAGACCGAGAACGCCGGCTGGCTCTACACCTGGGCATGGGCGATCCAGAAGGCGTCGCGGCACCAGGAGGACGCCAAGAAGTTCGTCGCCTGGGCCTCCAGCAAGGAGTACGAGCAGCTGGTGATGGCCGATACCGAGAACGACACCGGCGGGCCGACCAACGTCCCCGCGGGCAAGCGGGCCTCGACCTATGAGGACCCCGAGTACCTCGAGGTGGCCGGCTCCTTCGCGACCCCGACCATGAACGCGATCAAGAACGCCCAGGCCGACAACCCCGGCGTCCAGAAGCGGCCCTACAACGGCATCCAGTTCGTCGGGGTTCCGAGCTTCACCGACTTCGGCACCGAGTGCGCCAAGCAGCTCAGCAGCGCCATCTCGGGCTCGAAGACCACCGACGCGGCACTCGACCGCTGTCAGTCGCTCGCCCAGGCGTACGGCGACGTCCAGAAGGAGAAGCAGTGATGGCCACCGTGACCGCACCACTCCCCGAAACGACCGAGCCGACGGCGACTCGGCCGCCCGCGGCGTACCGGAAATGGGGGCGGGAGTCGTGGAAGCTGCGCGCGCCGCTGCTGCCCGCCCTGATCTTCCTGATCGTGGTGACGCAGCTGCCGTTCGTGGCGACGCTGGTGATGTCGTTCATGAACTGGAGCGCCCAGCCCGACGCCCCGGAGCGCAGCTTCGCAGGCTTCGACAACTTCAAGACCGTGTTCACGACGCCGGCCTACCGTACGGCCGTCCTGAACACGATCGAGATGACCGTGGTCGTCGTCGGGGTCAGCGCCGTGCTCGCCCTCGGGATCGCGCTGCTCCTCAACCACGCCTTCATCGGCCGCGGTCTGGTGCGCACGATGATGATCGCGCCGTTCCTGATCGTGCCGATCGCGGCCGCGGTCTTCTGGGGCAACGGCATCCTGATGACCGGGTTCGGTCTGGTCGACGGTGTGCTCGGTCAGCTCGGGGTGCCAGGTGCCCAGGACATCGCGTTCCTCACCGACCATCCGAAGCTCGCCATCGAGATCGAGCTGATCTGGCAGTGGACGCCGTTCATGATGCTGATCCTGCTCGCCGGCCTGCAGTCGCAGGACCCCGAGGTGCTGGAGGCGGCGAGCATCGACGGCTGCAACGGATGGCAGACGTTCGTGCACATGACGCTCCCCCACGTACGCCGCTATCTCGAGCTCTCGATCGTGCTCGGCACGATCTTCATCGTCCAGAACTTCGACTCGGTCCTGGGCATGACCGGTGGGCTGAACTCCACCAACATCCCGTACGCCGTCTACGAGACGTTCTACTCGGCCAAGGACTACGGGGTCGCCTCCGCGCTGGGCGTCGTCGTGGTCATCGGCTCACTGATCATCGCGACCTTCGCGCTCCGCGTCGTGTCGTCCCTGCTGACCGACGAGGAGGCAAGCCGATGAGAACCTGGAACCGGCAACGGGTGGCGAAGATCGTCATCCCGATCGCAGCGTGGCTGGTCGGCATCATCTTCGTGATCCCGATCCTCTACATGGTCCTGACCTCGCTGCACGCACCGCAGGACGCCCAGACGTACCCGCCGAGCTGGGGTGCCCCGCTGACGCTGGACAACTACACCGGCCTGTTCACCTCCGCGAACCCGATCACCCCGGCGCTGATCAACTCAGTCATCACCAGCGTGATCTCGACGCTGCTGGTGCTCGCCCTGGCCATCCCGGCGGCGTACGCCCTGGCGATCAAGCCGGTGAAGAAGTGGTCGGACGCGATGTTCTTCTTCCTGTCGACGAAGATGCTGCCGATGGTCGCGGGGATCCTGCCGATCTACCTGTTCACGACCCAGGTCATCAAGATGCCCGACAACGTGGTCATCCTGATCCTGCTCTACACCGCCATGAACCTGCCGATCGCGGTCTGGATGATGCGCTCGTTCCTGGCCGAGGTGCCGCCCGCGATCATCGAGGCGGCCTCGATCGACGGCGCTTCGACGTTCCGGATCCTGACCCGGATCGTGGCGCCGATCTCGATGCCGGGGGTCGCGGCCACGTCGCTGATCTGCTTCATCTTCGCCTGGAACGAGCAGCTCTACGCCAAGGTGCTGACGTCGGTCGCCGCGCAGACGGGTCCGGTCTTCGTGAACACGCTGATCCAGACCGAGCACGCCTACCTCGCCGAGCTGGCCGCCGGGGCGACGCTGATCTCGCTGCCCGTGCTCATCGCCGGGTTCGCAGCTCAGGACAAGCTGGTGCAGGGGCTCTCCCTCGGGGCGGTCAAATGACTCACGCTCGACTCACGTCGGCTCGGCTCGGCGAGCTGTCTGCGGCCGTCGCCGTCCCCGCCTACGACCGCTCCGCCGTCACCCCCGGGATCGTGCATCTCGGGGTCGGTGGCTTCCACCGCGCCCACCAGGCACGCTACGTCGACGACCTGCTCGCCTCGGGCGTCCGCGACTGGGGCATCGTCGGGGTGGGGCTGATGCCCCAGGACGTACGCATGCGGGACGCTCTCGCCGCGCAGGACCATCTCTACACGCTCGTCGAGCGGGCGCCGGACGGGGGCGTGCGGGGCCGGGTGATCGGCTCGATCATCGACTACCTCTTCGCCCCCGACTCCCCCGCGGACGTACTGGAGCTGCTCACCGACCCGCGGATCCGGATCGTGTCGCTGACCATCACCGAGGGCGGCTATCACGTCAACCAGGCGACCGGCGGCTTCGACGCCTCCGACCCCGCCATCCAGGCGGACCTGCGGCCGGGTGCTGTGCCTTCGACGGCGTTCGGCTACGTCGTGGAGGCGCTGGCGCGCCGTCGGGCCGAGGGGATCGCGCCGTTCACGGTGATGTCGTGCGACAACATCGCCGGCAACGGAGAGGTCGCCCGGGCGATGCTGTCGGCATTCGCTTCCCTGCGCGACCCGGATCTCGGCGACTGGATCAGGTCCGAGGTGGCCTTCCCGAGCTCGATGGTGGACCGGATCACCCCGGCCACGACCGACGCCGACGTCGAGGAGGTCGGCTGGCGGTTCGGGATCCAGGACGCGTGGCCGGTGGTCAGCGAGCCGTTCTCCCAGTGGGTGCTCGAGGACCATTTCCCGCAGGGACGGCCGCCGTTCGAGCAGGCAGGGGTCGAGATGGTGCCCGATGTGGAGCCGTACGAGCTGATGAAGCTGCGGCTCCTCAATGCCAGCCACCAGGCGCTGTGCTACCTCGGCTACCTCTCCGGATACCGCTACGCCCACGAGGTCTGCACGGACCCGCTGTTCGTCGACTTCCTGCTCGGCTACATGGCACACGAGGGCACCCCGACCCTGCCGCAGGTGCCTGGGGTGGACCTGCCGGGCTACCAGCAGGAACTGATCTCCCGCTTCGCCAACCCCTACATCCGCGACACCCTGGCGCGACTCTGTGCGGAGAGCTCCGACCGGATCCCCAAGTGGCTCGTGCCGGTCATCACCGCTCAGCTGGATCGTGGCGGCTCGGTGCGTCGGTCGGCGCTCGTCGTCGCCTCCTGGGCCCGGTATGCCGAGGGGGTCGACGAGCAGGGCGCGCCTATCGATATCGTCGACCGGCGCCGGGCCGATGTGACGGCCCGCGCGCTCGCACAGCGCGAGGACCCGCTCGCCTTCCTCCGCGACCCCGATCTCTTCGGCGACCTCGTCGACTCCCCTGAGTTCACCGAGCCGTACGCCGAAGCGCTGGCGTCCCTGCACGCGGTCGGTGCGCGGAAGGCTCTCGAGTCCTGGGAGACCTGACACACACAGTTCGTACGGTCCGGGCAGGTCGGCGGGGATATGAGGTTGAACCGTGTGCCTCGATGCACCAGATTGGATCCCACTCGGGCGGCTGACCTGCCCAGACGTCGACCGCTGAGGTGAACTGTGTGCGCCGCTCCCGACCTGACAGATGTCCTCCGCGTACGTGGCGGGGCCGCCACCCGCAAGGAGCTGCTCGACCTGGGACTGCGCGACGAACTCGGCGCGGCCCTGTCTGCCGGGAAGCTCGTCGTGCTCACCGGCGCCCGGGTGGCGCTTCCCGGGCTCGCCGACGACAAGTCGGCGGCACTCGCGCTCGGCGGGGTCGTCTCCGGGCTCAGCGCCGCACGTGTGTGGGGCTGGTCGCTGAAGCACGAGCCGACCGAGATCGAGGTGACCGTGCCGCGCAACAGCTCGCGCAAGGCGCGATCAGGTGTGGTCGTACGTCGCCGCGATCTTCCCAGCGACGCCATCGGTCCGGGCGCGATCACCTCACGTGCCCGGACCGTCGTGGACTGCGCCCGGCAGCTCCCGTTCGACCAGGCACTGTACGTCGCGGACTCGGCGCTGCGAGACGGCTTGGTCACCGGCCTCACCCGCGACGACCTGGTCGCCGAGGCCGAGTCCTTGCCTCGCACCGGGCGGCAGCGCGCCTTGGATGTCATCGCCGTCGCTGATCGGCGGGCAGCAAATGCCTTCGAATCGGCGACGAGGGCGATCGTGCTCCCGATCGCCGGGCTCTCGGTCACGCCCCAGGGTGATCTGGGATTCAGCGAGGCCGGGGCAGAGCAGTACGGAGACCTCGTCGATGCCCGCCTGCGGCTTCTCATCGAGTGCGAGTCGTGGGCCTACCACTCCGGCGAGGAACCGTTCCGGCGCGACATCCGCCGCTACACCGATCTGGTCGCGCGGGGCTGGACCGTCCTCCGCTTCGTCTGGGAGGACGTCATGCAGCGTCCGGACTACGTACGTCGCCAGGCCGAGCGAGTCGTCGAACGCCTCGGTGGTCGTCGGGCCGTCCCGCGTTGACGAGGAGGGCGCAGCGGCAACGCCGAAGCCCCGGCTCCCGCTGGTGCGGTCGCCGGGGCTCCTGAGCGTACGTCAGCTGTCGTCTGCCCTTCGGGCGGTCACTCGGTCGTCTCGGACTGCGCGGTGTTTCGGCTCGCGCCGCCGCGGGTGCGGGTCACGACCTTCGGCGCGGGGGTCGAGGCGGTGCCGTTGCTGACGATCGGCGCCTCGGACTTGGTCGCGGTCATCACCGCGCCCTCGCCGGTGCTCACGACCTCGCGGCGGGCGCCGCGGCGCTGCCGGGTGACCACCTTGGGCTTGGAGTCGACCGGCTCGGCCGCAACCGGCTCGGCCGCGATCGGCTCCGGCTTCGACTCGGGCTCGGTCGCCTCGGGCTCGACGGCCGGGGCCACGGGAGCGGGCTCCTCCTCGGCGACCGGCTCGGACGCGACCGGCTCGGACGGCGCCGGCTTCGACGCGGGCGAGCTGCCGACGACGGCGGCCAGGACCGGGCGGCCGGTGGTGGCGGCACGGCGGGTGCGCGTACGCGTGGTGACCTTCGGGGCCTCCGGCTCGGCCGGGGTCGTCGGCTCGGCCGGAGTCGTCGGCTCGGCCGCAGTCTCGGCGGCCGGGGCCTCGGCGGGCGTCTCGACCGGCTCGGTCACCGGGGTCGACGCCTTGGACCGACGCGAACGGGTGCGGGTCGTGACCTTGGGAGCCTCGACCACCGCTTCCTCGGACGCGGTCTCGACGGGCTCGGCCGCCGGGGACTCCGCGGGGGTCTCGACCGACTCGGCCACCGGGGCCGACGCCTTGGACCGCCGCGAACGCGTACGGGTCGTGACCTTGGGGGCCTCGGCGGGCTCGGCGGGGGTCTCGACGGGCTCGACGGCCTGGGCAGCCGGCTCGTCCGTCTTCTCCACGCTGTCGCTCTGTCCGGCCATGGCGGCGAACTCGGCGGGCGTGGGCGTCTTGGCGGACTCCTCGACGGGCTCGGCGCGGTGCTCGGTGCCGATCTCGTCCTTGCCCTTGCCGCGGCCACCGCGACCGCCACGACGGCGCGAACGCGGCTCGTCGGGGGCGACCCCGGAGGACTTGCCGGCCTCGACCGGGTGCTCGTGGATCACGAGGCCACGGCCGCCACAGGCGTCGCAGTTCTCGGAGAAGGCCTCGAGCAGGCCGGTGCCGATCCGCTTACGGGTCATCTGCACCAGGCCCAGCGAGGTGACCTCGGCGACCTGGTGACGGGTCCGGTCGCGGCCCAGGCACTCGACCAGGCGACGAAGCACCAGGTCACGGTTGGACTCGAGAACCATGTCGATGAAGTCGACGACGATGATGCCGCCGATGTCGCGCAGCCTGAGCTGGCGCACGATCTCCTCGGCCGCCTCGAGGTTGTTCTTGGTGACCGTCTCCTCCAGGTTGCCCCCGGAGCCGGTGAACTTGCCGGTGTTGACGTCGACGACGGTCATCGCCTCGGTGCGGTCGATGATCAGCGAGCCACCCGAGGGCAGCCACACCTTGCGGTCCAGGCCCTTCGCGATCTGCTCGTCGATCCGGTACGCGGCGAAGGCGTCGGCCTCGCCGTCGTACTTCTCCACCCGCTCCTCGAGGTCGGGGGCCACCGACTGGACGTAGTCCTTGACGGTCTCCCACGACGAGTCGCCGGAGATGACCAGCTTGGCGAAGTCCTCGGTGAACAGGTCGCGCACGACCTTGAGGGTCAGGTCGGGCTCGCCGTAGAGCAGCTGCGGGGCGTTGCCGTTGGCCTTCTTCTCGATGTCCTCCCAGCGCGCCTTGAGCCGCTCGACGTCACGCGTGAGCTCGTCCTCGGCGGCGCCCTCGGCAGCGGTGCGTACGATCACGCCGGCCGTGTCGGGGACGATCTCCTTCAGGAGGGTCTTGAGGCGGTTGCGCTCGGTGTCGGGCAGCTTGCGGGAGATGCCGGAGGTGGTGCCGTCGGGCACGTAGACCAGGAAGCGGCCGGCCAGCGAGATCTGCGAGGTCAGGCGGGCGCCCTTGTGGCCGATCGGGTCCTTCGTCACCTGGACGAGCACCTTCTGGCCGGAGGTCAGCACCGACTCGATCTTGCGGGGCTGGCCCTCCTTCCAGCCGAGCGAGGCCCAGTTGACCTCACCGGCGTAGAGCACCGCGTTGCGGCCCTTGCCGATGTCGATGAACGCGGCCTCCATGGAGGGCAGCACGTTCTGGACGCGGCCGAGGTAGACGTTGCCGATCAGGCTGGTCTGGCTCTCGCGGGCGACGTAGTGCTCCACGAGCACCTTGTCCTCGAGCACCGCGATCTGGGTGAGGTCCTCACGCTCGCGGATCACCATGACGCGCTCGACCGACTCGCGGCGGGCCAGGAACTCGGCCTCGCTCACGATCGGGGCGCGACGGCGACCGGCCTCGCGGCCCTCGCGGCGGCGCTGCTTCTTGGCCTCCAGGCGGGTCGAGCCCGCCAGCGCGGTGATCTGGTCGTCACCGGTGCGGCTCTGGCGAACCTTGGTGACGGTGTTCTCCGGGTCGTCCCCGGCGGCGGCGTCGCCCGAGGCCTCGCCGGCCCGGCGGCGGCGACGGCGACGGCGCGAGGAGGTGCTGCCCTCGCCCTGCTCGGCGTCGGTGTCCTTGCCGGCGTCGTCGCTCTCGTCGGAGTCCTCGGACCGGTCCTCGGTGTCGGACGCGTCGGAGCCGTCGGCGTCGCCGTTGGCACCCTTGCGACGGCGGCGGCCGCCACGGCGGCGACGACGACGGCCGTTGCCGCCACCCTCACCGTCGTCGGCCGAGCTCTCGTCGGACTCGTTGCCGGTCTCAGACTCGGTCTCGGGCTCGGTTTCGGTCGCCTCGGGCTCCTCGTCGGCGGCCTTCTCCTCGACCGGCGCCGCGTTGCGCGAACCGCGCTTACGCGTCCGGGTCGGGGCCTCCTCCTTCGCCACCTCAGCGGCAGGCTCGACGGCGGGCTCGGTGGCCTGCGGCTCGTCCTCGGCGGGCGTCTCGACAGCGGCCTCGACCGGCTCCTCGGCGGGCTTCGGCTCGGCGACCTTGCGCGTACGCCGGCGGGTGGTCGTCTTGGTCGGCGCCTGGAACAGCACCGCGGGGGCCGGCGGACCGGCCTGTTCGGCGGTCTCCTCGAGAGTCTCGTCGGCGACCTCCTCGGCGGGGGTTTCGACGGGCTCTACGGGCCCGACGACGGGCGCGGCGGCCTTCTTGGCGGCCGTCTTCTTCGCAGTGGTCCGCTTGGCGGCGGTCTTCTTCGCCGCCGTCTTCTTGGCCGGAGCCTCGACGGTCTCGGCGGGAGTCTCGGGAGTCTCGGAGGTCTCGGCCTCCGGCGTGGCGGTGGCCTCGGTGATCTCGGTGGTCTCGACCTCGGCCGGAGCCGGAGCGGCAGCCTTCTTGGTCGTACGCTTCCGGGTCGTCTTCTTCGCCGCCGTCTTCTTGGCGGGGGCCTCGGCTGCCTCAGCGGCCTCGGCGGTCTCGTCGGCGGGGGCCTCGGGAGCCTCAGCCGGGGCCGCGGCGGCCTTCTTGGTGGTGCGCTTGCGCGTGGTCTTCTTCGCCGCGGTCTTCTTCGCGGGGGTGGTCTCGCCGGTCGCTTCCGCGTCGGTCGTGGGGGTGTCGGTCACCGGAGCCTGCGCTGTTTCAGCGTCGTTCTCGGTGTTCTCGACAGTGGTCTCGTCGGCCATGCCGTTCTCCTCATCCAGGACCTTCACAGGTGCCGGATAGTCAGGTGCCGGGAAACGGGCGCTGCGCAGTATCTAACTTTTCCACGTAGCAGCCGCGTCGCGGCGCAAAGCTTGTCAGGGCGGCGGCATCCTCCGCAGCGGTGCGTCACAGGCAGCGGTTCGTCACCTGCCGCGGTCGCTCGGCCGTCCGGGACCTTCCCGGGCGAGTCGCTCTCACTGACCTGCTAGGCCTGCGTCGCGGTCTGGTGACGCCCTACCTCCTGTGTGCCGGAGTGCGGCCCCGGAGGACCCACGCCGGCGAGGCGTCGTCGGACTGTCCATTCCTCGGGGCGGGCCCGATTGTTTGAGCAGTCGTCTCGGAGTATCGCATACACCCTGTCAACAGATCGATATCCGGGACGACGTACGCCCCTGGACGGACCTGCCAGATCATCCCGCGGGCTGATTCGCGCACCGGGCGGCGCGCCTAGGCTCGGCCCGTGATCCAACTGCGCAACCTCACCAAGAGGTACGGCGACAAGACCGCCGTGGACGACCTCACCCTCGATCTCGAGCCCGGCTCCGTGACCGGCTTCCTGGGCCCCAACGGCGCCGGGAAGTCGACCACGATGCGTCTCATCCTCGGCCTCGACGCCGCGACGTCGGGCACTGCGACCGTCGGCGGCAAGGCGTACGCCGACCTCGACCGTCCCGCGCACACCATCGGCGCGCTCCTGGACGCCAAGGCGGTCCACCCGGGCCGTTCGGGACGGGACCACCTGCGCGCGATGGCTCGCAGCCAGGGCATCGAGGACCGCCGCGTCGACGAGGTCCTGGAGCTGACCGGCATGACCGCTGCCGGCCGCCGCCGTGCCGGGACGTACTCGCTGGGCATGAGCCAGCGCCTCGGCATCGCCGGCGCGCTCCTCGGCGATCCCAAGGTGCTGATGCTCGACGAGCCGGTCAACGGCCTCGATCCCGACGGCGTGCGCTGGATTCGTACGCTGCTGCGCGGCCTCGCCGCCGAGGGCCGCACCGTCTTCGTCTCCTCCCATCTGATGAGCGAGATGGAGCAGACCGCCGACCGGCTCGTCGTCCTGGGCCGCGGGCGCCTGGTCGCCGACGCCCCGATGAGCGAGTTCCTCTCCCCCAGCGGCACCCGCGTACGCGGCCCCGAGCTCGGCCCGCTCGCCGAGCTGCTGGCCGGTCACGAGGTGACCTGGAACGGCGAGAACGAGCTGACCGTGGCGGTGCTGACCACCGAGGAGGTCGGCACGCTCGCCCATCGCGCCGGGGTGCTCCTGCACCTGCTCGAACCCGTCGAACCGACCCTCGAGGAGTCCTACGTGAAGCTGACCGCGGATGCCGTCGAGTACTCCGCCGGAGGTGCCGCATGAGTGCCCTCGCCCGGGTCGTGAGCTCGGAGTGGCTCAAGATCCGGACCGTACGCTCCTCGCTCTGGTTCCTCGGCGGCGCAACCGCGATCATGCTGCTGACCTCGCTGCTCCAGGCCGACGACGGCGACCCGTCGGCCGTCGCCTCCACGGCGTCGGTGATCGGGTCAACGCAGTACTTCGTCCAGTTCCTCGCCGCGGCCTTCGGCATCCTCGCGATCACCGCGGAGTTCGCGTCGCGCTCGATCACCGTCACCTTCGCGTGTACGCCTTCGCGGACCCGGGTGCTGAGCGCCAAGGCGCTGGTCGTGGCGGCGAGCGTGCTGGTGGCCGGGGTGGCCGTGGCCGGGCTCGGCCTGCTGGCCGCGGCGATCCGGCTCGGGGAGCTCGGCGACCTCACCGGCGACGACGTCGCACTCGTCCTGCGGCTCGGCGTATTCCTGGCACTGCTCGCGACCGTCGGCCTCGGTTTCGGCGGCCTGTTCCGCCGCACCGCCGGCGCGCTGTCCTTCGTGCTCTTCCTTCTGCTGCTGATGCCGGAGCTGCTCGGGCTGCTCGCCCAGCGGTTCGGCTGGTCATGGCTGGAGACCGCGATCGACTACACCCCGGCACCGGCCGGGTACGCGCTCGTCCAGGGTGACTGGCTCTTCGGCGGCGTACTCCTGATCTGGGCGGTCGGGCTGGTCGCCGGCTCCGCCTGGGTGCTGCGCCGCCGCGACGTCTGACGCTCTCCTGTGCGAAGCGGTCGTCCTTAGGGGAGCCGCGCGTCCTTCATCTGCCGCGAGGCGTACACGTTGGTGATCACCACACCGTCCAGCCAGGCGGTCAACCGCTCCGCCTCGGCCTCCAGCGCCGCCCGGCCCGCGGCGCCGATGTCGTGGCGGAGGATCACCCGCACCATCGCGTCCGCGTCCTGAACCCAGCAGCCGACGATCCGGCCGTCCCACCAGGCGGTGTTGCCGGCGTTGCCGTTGGAATCGAAGAGGTACGCCACATCTTCGGCGTCCAGATAGAACCCGCGCTCCTTCCATCCCATGACGGTGGGGTCGAGGGTGGGCAGCAGCGCGGCCCAGGGCTCGGTCTCGGGCTCCGGCGAGGTGGCGATCGGGTCGTCGGGAAGGACCCATCCCGTGCCACCGCCCTCGAGCCCGACCTCCGCGGCGCCGACCGCGGCGAGCGCGGCCCGTACGGCCGTCTTCGTGGACCCGAGCCACCAGACCACGTCGGCCTCGGTGCCCGGACCGAAGGTCCACAGCCAGCGGCGGACGAGCTCCGCATAGCCCTCGGCAGACGCGAGCGGGACCGGCACCTCGTCGAGCCACGACTCGGTCAGCGTCCAGGCAGGCTTGTTGAGCCGCCAGTGACCGAGGTTGGTCGCCCGCATCAGCCGGCCCTGCGCGGCGAGGGTGCCGATCACCCAGCGGCCGATCGCGAACTCACCGCCCCACTTCTTGCCGGGCGTGCCCATCCGGAAGCGCGCGTCGAGCTCCGGGACCAGCTCGCGCAGCTGCGTCGTGGTCCGTGGCTCTCCGTCGGCAAGCGCGGCCAGCGTCGCCGCGTACGCCTTCTCGATCCAGCCGTCCTGGTCCTCGTGAATGCCGCCGGAAGTCAGCCACTTGTGGAGGTTCTTCTCCTCCTGGGCGGCCACCCGGGCCGAGGCGCTCCCCAGCGCGGCCGGCAGCAGGTCGCGCGGGAAGGCGAAGAGCGTACGCCGCATCGCCAGCTGTTTGACCAGCGACCGCTCCTCGTAGAGCGCCCGATCGACGTCCTCGACGCCGAGGTCGTGGACCCGCGCGTGCAGAGCGAGATGGACGGTCGCGGCCTCGGTCGCGTGCCAGGCGGTCATCGCCTGCGTCGCGGCCGCGACGTCGGGGTACCTGTGGGCGGGGGCGAGTCCGTGCCGGCGGGCCAGTCTCGCCCGTCGCTCACGGTCGGTGACCATTCTCATCGGCACAGCCTCACCCAGGGCACGTTAGTGGAGCGGGTCGCCGATCGTGCCGGAAGCCTCGTCGAAGACTCCCTGGCTGAGCCGGGTCAGGAGCGGCAGTCCACCGTGCTCGGGGCCGACCTTCAGACCGCCGACGCGCTCCAGACCGGTGACGACGTCGTCGGGACGTACGGTCGGGGTGCCGTGCTTGAGCAGGAGCTCCAGCCGGGAGCCACGCTCGCGGGGCGCCGAGCTGAGGCGTACGACCGCGCTTCGGGCATCGAACTCGCGCAGACCCTTCTTGGTCATCCGGGAGACGATGACCTCGTCGGCCCGGAGGAACGCCTCGACGGCCGCAGCGGCGTCCTCCGGTGCCGTCGGCAGGTCGATGATCCACTCGCTGCCGGTGAGCAGGTCGGCCAGCGCACCCTTGGGCGAGGTGGCGGTGTCCACGACGTCGATCAGGTCGAGACCGTCGGGCATAACCTCGTCCAGGGCAGCCTTGGTCGCGGCCGGGTCGACCGTCTCGCGCAGTCCCAGCTCGACGTACTCGGCCTCGCTCGCCGCTCCCGTCGGAGCCGCACCGGCGTAGGAGATCCGCGGGTGCGGGTTGAAGCCCGAGGAGTAGGCCACCGGGATCCGCGCCCGCGCGACCGCGCGCTCGAAGGCGCGGCTGAAGTCGCGGTGGCTGGTGAACCGGAGCCGGCCGCGCTTGGCATAGCGGATGCGGAGGCGCTGGACCGGCGGGGCCTGCTGTTCGGGCTGTTGACGCACGAGGTCGATTATGTCGGTCCGGGGGCGCGATCACCCATCCGGCGAATGGAAAGCGAACGGTCTGTAACGGTTTGCGCACCAAAAATGGGAGACTCGCGCGGTGACCCACCACAGAAGCAGGAAGTTCTCGGTACGCCTCAAGGAGCTTTTGCCGATCTTCGCGGTGGTCCTCACGGTCGGCGCCATCGCCGCCCTGACCGTCCTCGCGCCCCGTCTGAGCGACTCGAGGCAGGCCTCGGCCGAGGCCTCCTCCACGCCGAGCGCCGATCCCGAGGCCAGCCCGTCGGCCTCAGCCTCGGCGTCGTCGGAGCCGCTGCCGAAGTTCAAGACGCTCGACGCACCGCCGACGATCGACAAGGCGCCGAAGAAGCCGAAGATCGACCCGTGCGCGGTCCCGCGCAACCTGACTGTGATGACCTTCAACATCAAGGGCGGCCGGGTCTCCCCCGGCGAGCTCGGCGGCATCGCGAGCGTGATCCGGGCGTCGGGCGCCGACGTCGTACTCCTCCAGGAGGTCGACCAGAACCGACGCCGCTCCGGCAACGTCGACCAGCCGGCGATCATCGCCTCGCACCTGGGCATGCAGTCGGTCTTCGGCGCCAACGCCTACATCACCGACCGCGGTGGCTACGGCACCGCGATCCTGTCGCGCTTCCCCATCGCGGAGTCCGGCAACACCCACCTGCCCAACCGCGACGGCAAGGAGCAGCGTGGCGTGCTCCGGGCCAACATCATGGTCGAGGGCCAGCGACTTGTCGTCTTCAACACCCACCTCGACCACACCTCCGACTCGCTGCGGCAGGCCCAGATCGGTGCGGTCATGGCCAAGGTGAACGCCTACGACGGTGCCAAGCTTCTCGGCGGCGACCTCAACGCCGGCGACGGCTCCAGCGTCCTCGGCGCCGCACTGGCCACGCTGTCCGACGCCGGCGCCTCTCTCGGCGCCAGCCACGACGGCGGCGGCCGCGTCGACTACCTGCTCCCCAACTCCTGGCTCTCCGCCGGCGACGGCAACGTCACCCCCACCGGCCTCTCCGACCACCACGCGGTCAGCATCGACTTCGCCATGCGCGGCGCCGCGGACTGCTGAGTCAGTAGCGCTCGACCGACACGGTCCGCTCGGGCGGGTTGTACGCCTCCGGCCAGAAGTCGGTGACACGTGTGATCCGCCCGGCGTCGATCTCGAGGAACGTCTGCGACTCACCCGACTCGTCGCCCATCCGCCAGTCGAACCTGACCACCGCGCGCTCGTCGTCGGCGATCACCACCTTCGGCGTCAGGTGCCACTCTCCGGGGTAGGTCTGATTGAACTCGAGGAACGACGCGCGCCCCTTGATCAGCTCGCGCGTCTGCGGCATGTCGTAGACGACGTCGGTGGCCAGCAGCGCCGTCCAGGCGTCCCAGTCCCGCGCCTCGAGGAGCTCGAGATATCTGCGTCCAAGTGCACTGTTGTCCGACATGGCGGCAACCTACCGGTGGTCGAGCGAGCGCGTGGGAGACTTCCCGCCGTGATCGAGTTGCGCCCAGCGGTAGTTGCTGACGTCCCCTCACTTCTGGAGCTGTGGGAGGTGGCCGCGGAGAACGACTCGCGACCGACGGACTCCGCGGTGAAGGTCGAGACGCTGATCGCGCGCGACCCGGAGGCCTGCACGGTCGCCGTCACCGAGGAGGGCCGCATCGTCGGCTCGTTGATCTCAGGCTGGGACGGCTGGCGCGCCCACCTCTACCGGCTGGCGGTCCACCCCGACGTACGCCGCCAGGGGCTGGCCCGCCGTCTCCTGGACCACGCCGAGACCCGCCTCGTGGCGCTCGGCGCGGGCCGGATCGACGCGATGGTCCTCGAGGGCAACGACCTGGGACAGTCGCTGTGGAAGAGCTCGGGCTACGAGTCACAGGCCGAGTGGCGCCGCTGGGTCCGCCCGGTCGGCTGAGCAGCGGGTAACCGGTCGCCAAAGGGACCGAGTCGGGTCTACCTTCATCGGATGGATTTCCTGACTCCCGAAGACCTTCCCGCACCCGCCGGCTACAGCCACGCGGTGATCACCGACCCCGGCGCCCGGCTGGTCGTGACCTCGGGCCAGGTCGGTGTCACCGACGAGGGCGCCGTGGCCGACGGCTGGGAAGCGCAGACCCGGCAGACCTTCGTCAACCTCGGCGTGGCCCTGGCTGCTGCGGGCGCGAGCTGGGCGGACGTGGTGAAGCTGACCTACTTCGTCGTCTCCACGACCGAGCTGCCGCTGATCCGGTCGGTGCGCGACGAGTTCGTCGACCTCGCGCACCCGCCGGCCAGCTCGCTGGTCCAGGTCGCTGGCCTCTTCCGCCCCGACGTACTCATCGAGATCGAGGCGACCGCCGCCATCAGCTGACCGGTCAGCCAGATCGGGTACGCCGACTCATTCCGAGGGGCTCCGGGCCGTTCGATGCCCTAGCCTCCGCGCCATGGATCACCCGCCCGCGGCGCTCGGCCCACAGGCCGAACGGACGTCGCCCCTGGCCTGGATCGCGCTGGCGCTCACCTTTGCATGGGTCGTTCCACTCGGTCTGGTGCTCGGCATGCTGGATAGCGTCCTGGACCTGGTGTGCACGCTGGTCGGTGCAGCACTCGCTGTCGTGGTGCTCCTGCGCTCACGCCACGGCATCGACCATGGCCGACTGGTCGCATGGATCGCGCTGGGCAGCGTCGCGGTACACCTGGCACTCACTCTCGCCCTCGGGCTGATCACGGTGCTGATCTTCGACGACATGGATCCCAGCGGCGACACCGAGTGGGCGTCCCCTCCGAGCGGGCTAGTCCAGGGCGACTGCCTGCTCAGCGAGTTACGGCCGGTCCCCACATCCTGCGAAGAGCCCCACCTGGCGGAGGTCGTGGGCACCTACAGCCTTCCGGAGGCAGGTTGGTTCGACATCCCCGAAGATGACGCCGACGCGCTCTGCGGCAACGCTGTGGCGGAGTACCTCGACATCACCGAGGACGAGGCCGCGTGGCGATACGGATTCTCGATCTCCGGGGACGGACCCTACGAGGTCTCCTGCTGGGCTCTCTCCGAAGTCTCTGTCACCGGCACGATGCGCGCCAATCGACCCTGACCAGGACCTATGCCGTCACAATCCCCCATGTGCGGGGAAGTGACGGCTGAAGTCGCGCCGGTCCCCGCCACTTCCATGCACATGCGGGAAGGTGACGCATCCAGACGAGTCGTACGACTCAGACCACGCTGAGCGGCAGGAGCTTCTTGCCGGTCGGGCCGATCTGAATGTCGGTGTTCATCTCCGGGCAGACGCCGCAGTCGTAGCACGGGGTCCAGCGGCAGTCCTCGACCTCGATGTCTTCGCCGTCGGCGACGGCGAGGGCGTCTTCCCAGTCGGCCCAGAGCCAGTCCTTGTCGAGGCCGGAGTCGAGGTGGTCCCAGGGGAGGATCTCGTCGTACTCACGCTCACGGGTGGTGTACCAGTCGAGGTCGACGCCGGTGCCGGCGAGACCGGTCTCGGCGGCGGTCATCCAGCGGTCGTAGGAGAAGTGCTCGCTCCAGCCGTCGAAGCGGCCGCCGTCGCGCCAGACGTGCTCGATGATGCGGCCGACCCGACGGTCGCCGCGGGACAGCAGGCCCTCGACGATGCCGGGCTTGCCGTCGTGGTAGCGGAAACCGATCGCGCGGCCGAACTTCTTGTCGGCACGGACCACGTCGCGCAGCTTCTGCAGCCGCTCGTCGGTGGTCTCGTGGTCGAGCTGGGAGGCCCACTGGAAGGGGGTGTGGGGCTTGGGTACGAAGCCACCGATCGAGACGGTGCAGCGGATGTCGTTGCGGCCCGAGACCTCGCGGCCCTTGGCGATGACCTTCCTCGCCAGCTCGGCGATCTGGAGGACGTCCTCGTCGGTCTCGGTCGGCAGGCCGCACATGAAGTAGAGCTTCACCTGGCGCCAGCCGTGGGAGTAGGCGGCACCGACGGTGCGGATCAGGTCCTCCTCGGTGACCATCTTGTTGATCACCTTGCGCATCCGCTCCGAGCCACCCTCGGGGGCGAAGGTCAGGCCGGAGCGACGGCCGTTGCGGGAGAACTCGTTGGCCAGGGTGATGTTGAAGGCGTCGACGCGGGTCGAGGGCAGCGAGAGCGACACGTTGGTGCCCTCGTAGCGGTCGGCCAGGCCGGTCGCGACGTCACCGATCTCGGTGTGGTCCGCCGAGCTCAGCGAGAGCAGGCCGACCTCCTCGAAACCAGACTTCCGGATCCCGTTCTCGACCATGTCGCCGATGGTGGTGATCGAGCGCTCGCGCACCGGGCGGGTGATCATCCCGGCCTGGCAGAAGCGGCAGCCACGGGTGCAGCCGCGGAAGATCTCCACGGAGAACCGCTCGTGGACGGTCTCGGCGAGCGGCACCAGCGGGTTGCGCGGGTAGGGCCAGGCGTCGAGGTCCATCAGGGTGTGCTTGCGCACCCGCCACGGGATGTCGGGGCGGTTGGGGACCACTGCCTCGATCTGGCCGTCGGCGGCGTAGTTCACGTCGTAGAACTTCGGGACGTAGACGGCACCGGAGACGGCGAGTCGCCGCAGCAGCTCGTCGCGGCCGCCGGGGCGACCGTCCTTCTTCCACTCACGCACGACCTCGGAGATCTTGAGCACGACCTCCTCGCCGTCGCCGAGCACGGCAGCGTCGAGGAAGTCGGCGATCGGCTCCGGGTTGAACGCGGCGTGGCCGCCGGCGAGCACCACCGGGTCGTCGTCGCCGCGGTCGACCGCATGCAGCGGGATCCCGGCGAGGTCGAGCGCGTTGAGCATGTTGGTGTAGCCGAGCTCGGTCGAGAACGAGAGCCCGAACACGTCGAACGCCTTCACCGGACGGTGGGCGTCGACGGTGAACTGCGGGATCGGCCCGTGCTCGTCGCCCTCGCGCATGATCTTCTCGAGGTCGGGCCACACGGCGTAGGTGCGCTCGGCGGCGATCCAGTCACGCTCGTTGAGCACCTCGTAGAGGATCTGGACACCCTGGTTGGGCAGGCCGACCTCGTAGGCGTCGGGGTACATCAGCGCCCACCGCACCTCGACCTCGTCCCACTTCTTGACGGTCGAGTTGAGCTCCCCACCGACGTACTGGATCGGCTTGGACACCAGCGCCAGGCGCGGCTCCAGCCGAGGGAAGACAGACTCAGGAACGAGGTCGCTCTGGGCGACGGTCACGATGGGCACCTCAAAGCTCGGGAACGATCAACCCCAAGCGTACGCCGCCTCCTGACTCCCCTACCAAACCTGGCGTCGCGAGGACAGAATGCCGGGCATGGCTTTGCGTACGTGGGCAGGAGAGTTCGCCGGAGGGACCGTGGCAACAGGCATGGCCAGGCTCAACGCACGGCATCCCTGGAGCCACAACGACCACTTCCACAGCTGGATCCTCGCGAACCTGCCGGCGCGGCGCCGCGGCGCGCTGGACGTCGGCTGCGGACGCGGTGAGCTCGTCGCGTCGCTGTCGCCGAGGTTCGAGGCGGTCCGCGGGAACGATCGCGACGAGGAGATGCGGCGACACGCCGCCGCCCGCTGCGCGGCTCTCGCCAATGTCACCGTCGACGGTCGCCCCTGGGCCGAGACCGCCGGGCCGGTCGACCTGGTCACGATGGTCGCCGTTCTGCACCATCTGGACGTCGCCGCTGCACTCGCTGATGTGCGCCGTCTCCTGGAGCCGGGAGGGCGGTTCCTGGCAGTCGGCCTCGCACCGCCGCTCAGCGCGACGGACCACCTCTGGGACCTCGCCTCGGCCGTGACCAACCCGGTGATCGGCTACGTCAAGCATCCGTGGCCGTCGGCCGACGGCACACCCGTCGCGCCGGTCCCGATCAAGGACCCGACGATGCCCTTCGACGAGCTGCGCGAGGCCGTCCGAGGCGTCCTGCCCGGTGCCTCGATCCGCCGCCGCCTCGGGTTCCGGCACACCATCGCATGGACCAAGCCGTCGTAGCGGAGCGGAAATGGGTGTTGGGGCCGCCCCTCCCGGACGGCCCCAACACCCTGACCTCAGAGCCGGTGGCTCAGAACAGCGTGGTGAGCAGCAGGTTCGGCGAACCGGTGCCCGGGTTGGTGACCACGTCGGGGGTGGCGGCACCGGTCAGACCCGTGGCGACGTCGGCCGGGGTGGCCGAGGGGTTCGCCTCGAGGAAGAGCGCGGCGGCGCCGGCGACGTGAGGGGTCGCCATCGACGTACCGGAGATGGTGTTGGTCGCGCCGTCGTTCCAGGCCGAGGTGATGTCGACGCCGGGGGCGAAGATGTCGAGGCACTCACCGGTGTTGGAGAAGTCCGCGGCGGCGTCGGTGTCGTCGGTGGCACCGACGGTGATCGCCTCCGGAACGGCCGCCGGCGAGGAACCGCAGGCGTCGGAGCTCTCGTTGCCGGCCGCGACGGCGTAGGTCACGCCGTCGGCGATCGAGGCCTGGACGGCCGCGTCGAGAGCGGCGTCGTTGCCGCCGCCGAGCGACATGTTGGCGACGGCCGGGCCGTCGGTGTGGTTCTCGGTGACCCACTCGATGCCCGCGACGACGCCCTCGGTGGTGCCGGAGCCCTGGTCGTCGAGAACGCGGACCGGGACGATCGTCGCCTCCTTGGCCAGACCGTAGGTGGTGCCGGCGACGGTGCCCGCGACGTGGGTGCCGTGGCCGTTGCCGTCGGCCGGGTCGGTGTCGCCGTCGACCGCGTCGAAGCCCTCACCGATCCGGCCGCTGAACTCCGAGTGGTCGGTCGCGACACCGGTGTCGATGATGTAGGCGGTCACGCCGGCGCCGGTCTGCTCGTAGTGGTAGTTCTTGTCGAGCGGCAGCGCGGCCTGGTCGACCCGGTCCAGGCCCCAGGTCGGGTCCGCCTGGTCACCCTGGGTGGTGTAGCGGTGGTTGGCCTGCACGTAAGCGACGTCCGGGTTGGAGCGGACCTCTTCGAGCGCCTTCTTGTCGAGCGAGGCCGAGAAGCCGTTGAACGCCGTGTTGAAGACCTTCCGTACGTCTCCACCGGCGTCGCGGGCGTCGCTGCGCACCGACTTGGCCTCGGACCTGGCCGCGTCGCTGCGACCCTGCTTCTCCATCACGACGATGTACTCACCCTCGATTGCGGTCGAGGCGTCCGCGCCGCGCAGCGGTGCCGGACTGTCCGCGGCACCTGCCGGGACGGTGAAGGCGATCGCCGAGGCTGCTGCTCCCACAGCCACGGCGGAGATGACTGCCGGCGCCTTGAAGGCCCGGTTCTTGATGGTTCGGTTCACGAACTGACTCCCGTCATCGTGCGGCCCGATGGGGCCACAACCATTCATTGCACCGGACTTGGGAACCGCCTGTAGGTGGTCCCACGCGCAGACGTCGCACGTGCCGGCCGAACGCCCTGCGCCCTCCCTACGGCCGCAACCCGAAGCGTTCGGTCAACCACGTAATCACGTTACGTAGGGCCCGTAACGACCCAACTCTTCGCATTGCAGCAACGTGCAGATACCAAAGGTGAACACCTATAAACAGCCCATAAACAGGGCGGGAAAAATGGCCTGTAACCCAACACACCGGGTCGCCCGCGTTACGCGAGCGACCCGGTGCGGTCAAGCCGAGATCAGGCCCTCAGGGCTCGAATCAGGCGATGGAGGTGTCGTCGATCAGGAAGCTGGTCCCGAGCGAGGAGTCCTCGGTGCCGGTGAACGTCAGCGTGACGGTGCTGCCGGCGAAGGACCCGAGCGAGAACGACTTCAACGAGTACGACGAGCTCGCGTTCAGGTTGGAGTACGTCGCCAGCGTCGTCGACCCGACCTTGACGGTCAGCTTGTCGTAGGCCGTCGAGGTGGTCGTCTCGTTGGTGATCACCCGCAGGTAGAACGACAGGGTCTTGCCGGTCGTGGGCAGGGTGACCGACTGCGACAGCGTGTCGGTGCGAGCGGTGCCATAGCCGTTCAGCCACGCCTTGTAAGAGCCCGTACGCGCCGGCGCGCCGCTCGAGTTGTCGATCACGCCGGAGGAGGCGGTCCAGCCGGTCGCGCCCGACTCGAAGCCCGGGTTGGTCAGCAGGTTGCCCGTGGTCGGCGGGTCCGTCGGGTCGGTGCCACCGCTCCACAGCGAGTAGAGGAGGCGGTTGGGTGAACCGGTCCCGGGCGAGGTGACCACGCCGGTGGTGGCGTTGGCGTTGATCGCCGAGGCGACGGCGGAGGCCGACGCCGTCGGGTTCGCCTGCAGGTAGAGCGCTGCCACTCCGGCGACGTGCGGGGTCGCCATCGACGTACCGGAGATGGTGTTGGTCGCCGTGTTGGAGGTGTGCCACGCCGAGGTGATCGAGGAGCCCGGGGCGAACAGGTCGACGCACGAGCCGATGTTGGAGAAGCTCGACCGGGCGTCGGTGTTGGTCGTCGAGCCGACGGTCAGGGCTCCGGCCACCCGGGCGGGCGAGCCGTTGCACGCGTTCGCACCGGAGTCGTTGCCCGCGGCCACGGCGTAGGTGACGCCGTCCGCCATCGAGCTGGAGACCGCGGAGTCGAGGGTCGAGGAGACCCCGCCACCGAGCGACATGTTGGCGACCGCCGGACCGGAGGTGTGGTTGGAGGTCACCCAGTTCACACCCGCGATCACGCCGGCGGTCGTGCCGGACCCGGAGGCGTCGAGCACGCGGACGGGCACGAGCGTGACGTTCTTGGCGACGCCGTACGTGGACCCGCCGACGGTACCGGCGACGTGGGTGCCGTGGCCGTTCTCGTCCTCGGTGCTGGACCCGATGGCGGTGTAGCCAGAGGTCACCCGGCCACCGAAGTCCGCGTGCGCGGACCGGATGCCGGTGTCGATGATGTACGCCTTCACACCAGAGCCGGTGTAGTCGTAGTGGTAGTTCGAGTTCAGCGGCAGGTTGCGCTGGTCGATCCGGTTGAGCCCCCAGGTCGGGTTGGCCTGGTCGCCGCTGGCCTTCACGACCTGGTTGGCCTCGATGTAGTCGACATCGGGGTTGCTGCGGAGCGCGTCGAGCGCGTCGGCGTCGAGCGTGGCAGAGAATCCGGTGATCGCCTTGTCGTAGGCGTACTTCACCGAGCCGCCCTTCTCCTTGGCGAGCGCCCGGGCGTCGGCGGCGTTGGCCTTGGCCGCCGCACCGTTGCCCTTCATCACGACGATGTAGGAGTTGTCGATGGCCGTCGACTTCTCGGCACCGATCAGCGGTGCCGGACTGTCGGCTGCGCCGGCGGGACCGGACATGGCCAGGATGGTGGTGGCGGCACCGACGGCGGTGACCGTCGCTGCTGCCAGTGCGCCGAGGCGCTGGATTCTGTGGGGTCGGTTCACGATTACTGCTCCCGTCGTCAAGCAGCCTCGGGATGAGGGCTGCAAGGGGTCACAGATGCCCTGTAGGGCAACCGGGAGGGAACGTAATCGAGTTTAATTTCGATGAAACGCGACATCTTTTCGCACTGCAGCAACCTGCAGGCGATCACGCGAGCGGAGGTCCTGAAGTGGTCCGGACCGGTCCAGACCGGTGCGCCGCGAACGGGCCGAGATGCCGAGCAGCAGACCCACCGCCAGCAGCGCCGCGATCATCGAGGAACCACCGTAGGAAACCAGGGGCAGCGGGACCCCGGTGACCGGCATGATGCCCAGGCACATGCCGATGTTCTGGAAGCTCTGGATGCCGAGCCAGCACACGATCCCGGCCGCCGCCACCCGCCCGAAGAGGTCGTCGGTACGCGCCGCGATCCGCAGTCCGCGCCACAGGACGACACCGATCAGCCCGATCACCAGCAGCGAGCCGACCAGCCCGAGCTCCTCCCCCACGACCGTGAAGATGAAGTCGGTGTGCTGCTCGGGGACGAAGCCCGCACGGGCCTGCGAGCCCTGGAACAGGCCCTGCCCGAAGATGCCGCCGTCGCCGATCGCGATCCGCGCCTGCTGGACGTTGTAGCCGGCCCCGCGAGGATCCAGCGACGGATCGGTGAACGCCATGAACCGGTTGATCTGGTACTGCTTCAGCACCCCGGTCGCGACCACCGTCGTCGCACCCGCCACGCCGGTCAACGCCAGCAGCGCGAGCCATCGCCGCGGTGTGCCCGCGGCCGCGAGCACGCAGAAGACCGTCACACCGAGAACCAGCGTGGTGCCAAGGTCGGGCTGCAGCAGGACCAGGACGATCGGCACCGCCGCGACCAGGATCATCGCGACCACGTCGCCCAGCGACACCCGTGCCCGCCAGCGGCCCTCGCTGCGCTCGGCCAGGACCAGCGCCATCGCGATGACGACGGCCAGCTTGGCCAGCTCCGAGGGCTGGACCTGCACCGGCCCGAGGACCACCCACGACTTCGACCCGTTGACCGTGGAGCCCATCACGAGCACCAGCACCAGCCCCACCACCGCGCCCAGGTAGACCACCGGCGTCAGGAGCCGGACCCAGCGGTGGTTGGTCGCGACAACGCCCACCATCAACACCAGCCCGGCGGCCACGTTGATCGCCTGTTTGCGCAGGTAGGCGGTGGTGTCACCGCCCGTGATCGCGTCCCGGTGGATGGTCGCGGACCAGACCAGCAACACCGAGAGCGACACCAGGACCAGCACCGCGCCCAGGAGGACCAGGTCGATGCGGCGTACGAAGGCCATCACGTCGTTCTTCATGCTCTGCCCCTCAACCCCTCAGTCCTTCGGGGCGACGATCGAGCCGTCGGCACCGAATGCGGGCAGGTTCCTGGGTGGGTCGATGCCCCGGATCGCGGCCTTGTCGGGCCGCACCTCGGCGCCGCCCTCCTCGATCCCGTAGAGCGTCTCCCACAGCTTGCGTACGGCATCGCCCACCGAGCCCGAGCCGGTGCCACCCTGGGAGATCGTCATGATGACGACGTACTTCTTGTTGTACGTCGCGACCCAGCCGGTCGTCTGCTTGCCGGTGACCTCGGCGGTGCCGGTCTTGCCGCGCACCTTCACCTCGTCGAGCGGGAACCCGCCGAACTTCCAGGCCAGGGAGCCCGACTGGGGAGTGCCGAGCAGCGCCTCGTTGACGTAGTCGATGCTCTTGGCCGACATCTTCACCTTGCCGGCGACCTTGGGATCGATCTTCTCGACCACCGTCCCGTCGCCGCTGACGACCGCCTTCCCGATCCTGGGCTCGTAGAGGGTGCCGCCGTTGGCCAGGGACGCGTAGGCCCGAGCGAGCTGGATCGGGGTGACCATCGTGTCGCCCTGGCCGATGGAGAAGTTCACCGCGTCGCCGGTGCGGTAGTAGTTGCCCTCGATGCAGAACTCGTGGGCGAAGAGCTGCAGGAAGTCGGTGGGGGCGTTCTTCTTCTCGTCCATCCGGCAGTAGTAGCCCTTCATGGCCTGGTAGTACTCGGCCTTCCACTTCCGGTCCGCGATCCGGCCCGTCGACTCCCCCGGCAGGTCGATGCCGGTGCGCTTGCCGAAGCCAAAGGCCTTGGCGGTCTCCACCAGCGGGTCCTTGGCGTTGACGTCGGCGGGGTTGGCGCCGTACTTCTGCCAGTAGTGGACCCCGACCTGGTAGAAGAACGTGTTGCAGGAGACCTGGAGCGCCTTGGCGAAGTCGATGAACCCGTAGGCGCCCGACTCGTAGTTCTTGAACACCCGGTTGCCCACCTGGAGCCCGCTGGAGCAGTTGAGCAGGGTGTCGCGGCTGTAGCCGTTGTTGAGCGCGCCGACCGTCATGAACGGCTTCCACGTCGAACCCGGCGCGAACTGACCCTGCGTCGCCCGTGGCAACAGCGGGTAGCCCGCCTTCTCGGAGTAGAGCCTGTCGAGCTGCTTCTGGGTGATCCCGCCGACCCACTCCTCGGGGTCGTACGTCGGCTGGTTGGCCATCGCGACCAGTCGGCCGGTCTGCGCCTCCATGACCACGACCGAGCCGGAGTCGGCCTCGAAGTTGCGCCCGGAGATCTTGTCGAAGGTGTTGCGCGCGGTCTCGATCGACTCGGCGAGCAGTTTCTCTGCACGGCCCTGCACCTTGGCGTCGATGCTGGTCACCAGCGTGTCGCCGGGCTGGGAGGCGACCGAGTCGCCGCGCCCGATCTCTCGGCCGAGCGAGTCGACGGTGACGGTGTCGTAGCCGGGCATCCCGCGCAGCCACTGGTCGTACTCCTTCTCGACACCGGAGCGACCCACCATCGAGGTGATGTTGAGCGACTCGTCGCCACGCTCCTTGGCGTTGTCGTTCTCGTCCTCGGTGATCGGGGAGAGATAGCCGAGCACGCCGGCGGCGTTGATGCCGAAGGGGCTCGGGTAGGAGCGCAGCGTCTGCTTCTCCGCGACCACCCCGGGGAAGTCCTCGGGCTGCTCGAGGATGCGCAGCGCGGTCGACTCGGAGACGTCGGTGGCGATCGGGACCGGCTGGTAGCGGGTGCCGGACCAGTTGGCGATCGCCTCGTTCTGCTTCTTCGGGGACACGTCGACGGCCTTGGCGACGCGGGCCATCAGCGTCTTCCTGTCGTCGTCGTCGAGCCCGTCGAGCACGCCCTGGTCGAGGCTGACCACCCAGGCGGAGCGGTTGGTCACCATCGGCCGGCCCTGGGCGTCGACGATGATGCCGCGCACCGGCTGGCGCACGATCTCGCGCTTGGACTGCGAGGCCGCGGCGGCCTGATAGGCGTCGCCGTGGCGTACCTGCAGGTAGAAGAGCCTGACCCCGAGCGTGGCCAGCAGCGAGAAGACGAGCGCCTGGATCACGATCAGCCGCAGCCGGCTGACCTGCGCGGTGGAGAGTCGTGCCCCCCGAGACGTGCTCCGCGGCATCTCAGAGATCTCCCTTGCCGATCAGCCACAGCAGCGCCGGGATCAGTAGCGGCGCCAGCAGGAGGTCGTAGCCCACGCTGATCGCCACGGTCGGCAGCAGCGTCAGTGGCGCCTCACCGAGGATCAGGCCGCTGACCGCGAAGATGCTGACCCCGATGAACGCGCAGGTGGCCACCGTGGCCATCACGGTCATCGCGCTGGGACGGCCCAGACCGCCATGGATGCTGCCCTCGCCGATGCTGCCTTCGCGGACGCGGCCGGCGACGTAGCCGACGATCAGCAGGGCCAACGCCCAGCGGCCCGCGGTGTGATCGGCGGGCGGGGCCAGATCGAGGAGTACGCCGGCGGCGAACCCGGTCACCAGGCCGGCCTGCCCGCCACGGGTGAGCGCGACCGCGAGGACGACCAGGAGCGCCAGGTCGGGGGTGATCCCGCGGATGGCGAAGGCCGGCGCGACGCTCAGCTGGAGGACGACGGCGATGACGACCAGCATGCCGACCAGGACGTTGCGCAGCACCGGAGCGGCCCCGGAGGCGCGGCCTTCCATCTCGCTCATCGCAGCTCTCCTTCCGGTGTGACGACGGCGCGGTCGCTCATGGTGTCGCCCGGCACCACCACACCGACGACGTCGAGCGAGCCGAAGTCGACGTACGGCTTGATCCGGACCGTCTGCGAGGAGTCACGCACGCTCTCGAAGCTGTCGGTCACCTCGCCGATCGGCAGCCCGGAGACGTACGGAGCGGCCCGGCCGTCACCCCAGGTGATGACCGTGTCGCCCTTGAGCGGGGTGGTGGACTGGTCGACGAGGTCGAGGGTCAGCAGACCGGCGTTGGCGCCTCCGGCGACCGCGCCGGAACCCCGGACCATGCCGACCTGACCGGACTTCTTGCCGCTGCGGTCCTCACCGCCGACGCGTCCGCCGACGACCGAGGCGGCATCGACGATCAGCAGGACCGTCGCCGAGGTCTTGGTGACCCGCAGCACCCGGCCGACCAGGCCGTCGCCGGTCACGACCGACATGTCGGACCTGATCCCGGCGGCGCTGCCGGCGTCGATGGTGACGGTGCGGTTGAAGGTCTGGGCGGGGCCGTAGGCGGTGACCCGCGCCGGCACCATGGCGTAGCCGAGGTCCTCGGCGGCGCGGGTGATCGACTCGTACTCGGCGAGCTTGGCGCGGCCGTAGTCGGTGACCTCGACCTGGCGGCGCAGCGTGGAGTTCTCGGCCTCGAGCTTGGCGACCCGGTCGCGCAGCTCGTCGCGGGTGTCGAACCACTCCGGGATGTCGGTGAACGGGCGGGCCACCATCGCCGCGCCGGTCTCCAGCGGGGAGATCACCTCGCCGACCGCGGCGCGGGCCGGCTCCAGGACGGGGGTCTGGTCGAGCGTGGCCAGCGTCGCGCAGCACAGGACGAGCGCGATCAGCCAGGAGCGCTTCGGCCCTCCGCCGCCGGCCTTGGTCTCGAGGCTGCCGCGGCGGTTGAGCCTCTCCCGCGGCGTACGGACCATGGGTTTGGGGCCTTTGCGTTGTTCCAGCCCTTTGCGCAGACGTTCGCTGGGGCGGGGGCTCAGCAACGACACGTCACCATCTCCTGTTCTCGTTCACCAGGACGGGGCGGAGCACGTCGTAGTCCTCGACGCAGCGGCCGGCGCCCATCGCGACCGAGGTCAGCGGGGACTCGGCGACGTGGACGGGCATGCCGGTCTCGTGGCGCAGGCGCTCGTCGAGCCCGCGCAGGAGGGCACCACCGCCGGTCAGCACGATGCCGCGGTCCATGATGTCGCCGGCCAGCTCGGGCGGCGTCTGGTCGAGGGTGGAGCGGACCGCGTCGAAGATGTCGTGCAGCGGCTCCTCGATCGCCTTGCGCACCTCGGCGCTCGAGACGGTCACGGTGCGCGGCAGGCCGCTGACCAGGTCGCGTCCCCTGATCTCGGCCTCGGGCTCGTTGGGCAGGGGCCAGACCGAGCCGAGGGTCATCTTGACCTCCTCGGCGGTGCGCTCGCCCAGGAGCAGCGCGTGCTCCTTCTTCAGCCAGGTCATGATCGCGTTGTCGAGCTGGTGGCCGGCGGTCCTGATCGACTGCGAGGTGACGATGCCGCCGAGGCTGATCACCGCGACCTCGGTGGTGCCGCCGCCGATGTCGACGACCATGTTGCCGGTCGGCAGGTGCACCGGGAGTCCGGCGCCGATCGCGGCCGCCATCGGCTCCTCGATGATGTTCACCATCCGGGCGCCGGACTGGTAGCCGGCCTCCTTCACCGCGCGGATCTCGACCGCGGTGATCCCGGACGGGACGCAGATGACCATCCGCGGCTTGGCGAAGTAGCGGCGGCGGTGGACCTGATGGATGAAGTAGCGGAGCATCTGCTCGGTCGCCTCGAAGTCGGCGATCACGCCGTCCTTCAGCGGTCGCAGCGCGACGATGTCGTCAGGCGTACGTCCCAGCATCTTCTTGGCCTCATGGCCGACGGCGACCATCTCGCCGGTGTTCTTGTTGAGCGCGACCACACTCGGCTCATCGACAAGGACACCCTTGCCGCGGACGTAGACGAGTGTGTTTGCGGTGCCGAGGTCCACCGCCATGTCACGTCCAATGATGCTCGCCATACGTCCTCGCGTTCCCGGGGCGCCGCGTCGGGGATCTGTGCTGCAGGATGCGGGCCTGCCGACGAGGCTACGAAGGTCCGAGCCCCAAACCGGAGAGGCTCGCCGAAACCGCAACGATACGGGGTGCATCCACGCCGCCGAAGCCGGGGATACCTGGTTCCGGACACCGTCGAAAGACCGGTGGAACGAGAGATCGCGCCGGTGGATTCACCGGCGCGATCGTTCACTTCCTCGGGCGTCTCCGCGCTTCGCGCGGTTACTCCCTCGCTCGGCACGAGCGGACGAGCAAGCTCGCCGCTCGACCTCGCTCGGTCGTCTCAGGCGCCGAACCAGAGCTTGATCTCGCGGTCGGCCGACTCGGGCGAGTCGGAGCCGTGGACGAGGTTCTCGCGGTTGGAGAGGGAGAAGTCGCCGCGGATCGTGCCCGGGGCGGCCTTGCGGCCGTCGGTGGCGCCGTTGAGCGCGCGGACGACCTCGATCGCCTCGTCACCCTCGAGGACGGCGGCGACGAGCGGGCCGGAGGTGACGAAGTCACGCAGCGGCGGGTACCACGGCTGCTCGACGTGCTCGGCGTAGTGCTCGTCGGCCATGCCCGCGTCGATGGTGCGGTGCTCCAGTTTCACGATCGAGAGGCCCTTGGCCTCGTAGCGGGACAGGATCTCCCCCACCAGGCCCCGGCGGACGGCGTCGGGCTTCAGGATCACGAACGTGCGCTGCGTCATGGGGCCGAGCGTATCGGGGAGGGTCGGTCCGGGCACGTTCGGGCCCGGCGCCGTCGAGCCACGTTGAGACCATGTCGGTGGGATGGGGCAGGATGGCGCTCCGTGACGACAACCCCATCAGCTCCGACGCTCGCAGACTCGATGGCCGCCATCCCGGCCCGCATCGCCGAAGATCTTGGGGTGCGCCCGGCGCAGGTGACCGCAGCGGTCGCCCTGCTCGACGAGGGCTCGACGGTGCCGTTCATCGCGCGCTACCGCAAGGAGGTGACCGGCGGCCTCGACGACGCCCAGCTGCGTACGTTGGAGGAGCGTCTCGGCTACCTGCGCGACCTGGAGGAGCGGCGTGCGGCGGTGCTCGCCGAGATCGCGAAGCAGGACAAGCTCACCCCCGAGCTGCAGGCCTCGATCCTCGCCGCCGACACCAAGGCGCGGCTGGAGGACATCTACCTGCCGTTCAAGCCGAAGCGGCGTACGAAGGCGATGATCGCCCGCGAGAACGGGCTCGAGCCGCTGGCCGACGGTCTGCTCGGCGACCCGTCGCAGGACCCGAACGTGGTGGCCGAGGGCTTCCTTGGCGAGAACGTTCCCGACGTGAAGGCCGCGCTCGACGGCGCCCGCGCGATCCTGGTCGAGCGGTTCGGTGAGGACGCCGACCTGATCGGCACACTGCGGGAGCGGATGTGGAAGCAGGGCCGTCTGGTGACCCGCGTCCGCGAGGGGCGCGAGAACGACCCGGCTGCGGCGAAGTTCTCCGACTACTTCGAGTTCTCGGAGGCGTACGCCTCGCTGCCCTCGCACCGCACCCTGGCCGTCCTGCGCGCGGAGAAGGAGGAGGTGCTCGACGTCACCCTCTCCCCCTACGCCGAGGAGCCGGAGCCGGGTGAGGTGACCGACTACGAGCGCTCGATCGCTTCTCGTTTCGGGATCACGGACTCCGGCCGTCCTGCGGACAAGTGGCTGGCTGAGACGGTGCGGTGGGCTTGGCGTACGCGGATCCTCTTCCGCCTCGAGCTCGACATGCGCACCCGGATCCGCACCGCCGCCGAGGAGTCCGCGATCGCAGTCTTCGCCGACAACCTGCGCGACCTGCTGCTGGCCGCGCCGGCCGGCACCCGGGCGACGATGGGCCTCGACCCCGGCATCCGGACGGGCGTGAAGGTGGCCGTCGTGGACGCGACCGGCAAGGTGGTCGACACCTCGACGGTCTACCCGCACGAGCCGCGGCGCGACTGGGACGGATCGCTGGCGACGCTGGCGAAGCTGTGCACGAAGCACAAGGTCGACCTGATCGCGATCGGCAACGGCACCGCCTCGCGCGAGACCGACAAGCTCGCCGCCGATCTGCTCAAGCTGCTGCCGGACCTGAAGATGACCAAGGTGATGGTCTCCGAGGCGGGCGCCTCGGTCTACTCCGCCTCGGCCTACGCCTCCGCCGAGCTTCCGGATCTCGACGTGTCCCTGCGTGGGGCCGTGTCGATCGCGCGCCGTCTTCAGGACCCGCTGGCCGAGCTGGTGAAGATCGAGCCGAAGTCGATCGGCGTCGGGCAGTACCAGCACGACCTGCCCGAATACGGCCTCTCCAAGTCCCTGGACGCGGTCGTCGAGGACTGCGTGAACGGCGTCGGCGTCGACCTCAACACCGCCTCGGCTCCCCTGCTGCGCCGGGTCTCGGGGATCACCGAGTCGCTCGCTTCGGCGATCGTCGCCCACCGGGATGCCAACGGCCCCTTCCGCACCCGCCGCGAGCTCACCAAGGTGGCGCGGCTCGGCCCGAAGGCGTTCGAGCAGGCGGCCGGGTTCCTCCGGATCCGCGGCGGCGACGACCCGCTCGACATGTCCGGCGTGCACCCGGAGGCCTATCCGGTGGTCAACCGCATCCTGGACAAGGCGTCGGCGGACATCGGGTCGCTGATCGGCAACACCTCTGCGCTGAAGTCGCTGAAGCCGTCGGAGTTCGTCGACGAGAAGTTCGGTCTGCCGACGGTCACCGACATCCTCGCCGAGCTCGAGAAGCCCGGACGCGACCCGCGGCCGGAGTTCCGCACGGCGACCTTCTCCGAGTCGGTGCACGTGATCGCCGACCTGCGTCCCGGCATGGTCCTGGAAGGCACCGTCACCAACGTGGCCGCCTTCGGCGCCTTCGTCGACATCGGCGTCCACCAGGACGGCCTGGTCCACATCTCCGCGATGTCGGACAAGTTCGTCGAGGACCCGCGCGACGTGGTCCGCTCCGGTGACGTGGTGCGCGTCAAGGTTCTGGAGGTCGACGAGGCCCGCAAGCGGATCTCCCTCACGCTCCGGCTCAACGACGACGCTCCCGCGGATGCTCCCGCCAAGGGTGAGTCCGGCGGCCGCTCGGGTCGCCCCGGCGGTGGCCAGCGTGGCCAGGGCAAGGGCGGACCCAAGGGCGGCGGCAACGGTGGCGGCAAGGGCGGCGGGCGCCCCAGTGGCAACCGTGGTGGGCAGGGTGGCGGGCGTGGCTCGTCCGCGCCCGCCAACAGCGCCATGGCCGACGCGCTCCGACGCGCCGGCCTCAGCTGACCCCGCCGAATCCGCAGTTGTTGCGGCCGAATCCGTAGTTGCGTAGATCGAATCTGCAGTTGTGGGCGACGAAAGTGGAGTTTCGTCGCCCACAGCTGCGTTCTCGGCCCGCAACAACTGCGGACTCGCGCGCCACAACTACCGATTCGCGGGGCTCTGGGCGGCTCCGAGCCCGGCGGCGCGGCGTACGACATCCTCCGGCGCCGGCCCGGTCGCATCCTCGGCGGTGACCGGGGTGCCGGCGACACGGTGGATCGGGATCACGCCGGCCCAGGTGCCGGAGTCGATGTCGGCGGGGTCGTCGACCGGCCCCTCGGCGCGCGCCTTCATGGATGCCTCGGCGAGCGGGAGGGCGAGTACGGCGGTCGCGGCGAGCTCCTTGCGGGTGGCCGGACGCAGGGTCTCCCAGCGGCCAGGGATCATCTGATCGACGACCAGGGCGAGGGCACGCTCGCGCTCATCCGGATCCTCGACCAGGCGCGCGCGGCCGATGACCACGGCTGAGCGGTAGTTCATCGAGTGGTGGAACCCGCTCCGCGCCGCGACCAGACCGTCGAGCTCGGTGATCGTGACGCACACGTCGCGCTCCAGCGCCCGCGCGAGCCAGCCGGCGGCCACCGAGCCGTGCAGGTAGAGCGACCCGCCTGCGTCCGGGCCGTCGAGATCGAAACCGTACGCGGTGGGCAGGACGACCGGATGGGCCTCCTCGCCCGACCCGACGGTGACGCCCAGGTGCGCGATGAGCGCCTCGCCGAGGAACGCGTGCAGGCGCTCGCGGTCGGGGACGGCGCGGTTCTTCCCGCGGCTGATCCGGGTGCGTGGGGTGGGTGACAACGTCGTGCTCATGGCACCATCCTGGTAGCGAAGTGGCCTGCACGCACGGGCCAATTCTGATCTACTCCGACAGGCCATTCGACCGATGCTCCCCGTGACCCTCAACCGCACCTCCGGCGAGCCGCTCCCCGCCCAGCTCGCCGCCCAGGTGCGCGCCCTGGTCCTCGCCGGCACCCTCGGGACCGGGGACCGGCTGCCCTCGAGTCGTGCGCTCGCCGCAGACCTGGGCGTCTCGCGCGCGGTGACCGAGCAGGCCTACGACCAGCTCACCGCCGAGGGCTGGCTCGAGGCGCGCCGCGGATCCGGGACGTACGTCACCGCGACCCGCCCGACGGGCGTGACCTCTCGGCCGACGGGCGTGACGCCTCGGCCGACGCGGGCGACGCCTCGGCCGACGCGGGTGACGTCTCGGCTGGATACGGGCACGCCGTTCTTCGACCCGCGGTTGGAGCCGGGATGGCGGCGGGCGTGGCGGGAGGTCTCGGTGGCCACTCCCCCGCGTGGCTACGACGATCCGCGAGGGGTGCTCGAGCTGCGCGAGGCGCTGGCGGCGAGACTCGGACGCACCCGCGGCCTGGACCTCCACCCCGACGAGATCATCGTGACCGCGGGCACCAGCGACGGGCTCCGCGCGCTCCTGCCGGAGCTGCGCCAAGGGCCGGTCGCCGTGGAGGATCCGGGATACCGGGCGGCGGCCGAGACGGTGCTCACCTACGGTCGCGAGGTCATCGACCTGCCGGCCGTGGACAGGGTCGCCGACCTGGGGCCTGCGGTCGCGGCGTACGTCACTCCGGCGCATCAGCACCCGCTGGGACGCGTCATGCCGGCGGCCGACCGGCTGGCTCTCCTGGAGGCCGCGAGACGGGCGGACGCGGTGGTGATCGAGGACGACTACGACTCGGAGTTCCGCTACGACGTCGCACCGGTGCCCGCGATGGCGACGCTGGACCGCGGCCGCGTGGTCTATCTCGGCACCGCGGCGAAGTCGGTGGTCCCGACGCTTCGTCTCGGCTGGCTGGTCGCGCCGCCCGACCTGCACGAGCTGATCGTGCGCCGCCGCACCATCACCCACGCCGGCGCCGCCTGGCCCTCGCAGCGCGCCCTGCTGACGCTGCTCCGCGACGGCTGGCTGGACAGGGCCGTACGCTCCGCCCGCCGCGTCTACGCCGAACGCGCCCCGCGGGTGGCGGAGGCGATGAGCCCGTACGCCACCCTCGCCGGCCCGCTCGCCGGGATGTACTCCACCTGGCTGCTGCCCGAGACGGATGCGCGCAGAGCCCGCGACGCCGCCCGAACCGCCGGCTTCGAGATCAACCTGCTCTCCACCTACGCGCGCTCCAGCGGCCTGACCGGCCTGGTGATCGGGTTCGGCGGCGTGACCGACGCGGAGCTCGATCAGGCGCTCGCAGCGCTCACCGGGGCCCTCGCGCGCTAGCGGCCCGGTGCGTCGTCCTCGATCAGGTCGAAGAGGTTCTCGAGGCTGTCCGGGTCGTCCTCGCCACCGCCGACGGCCCACCCGGAGCTGGTGCGCCGCAGCTGCGCGCCGACGAGCCGGCACGACTCCCCGGCCTTGTGCGCGTAGTGAGCCGTACGCGTCCGAGGCCGCCGCAGCACCAGCGCGTTGCCGCACGCCGGGCACAGTGCCCAGTCGGTGGCCGTCTCGTCGTCGGTCGCCATCTGCAGCTCGTCGCGCTCCTCCACGGCAGCCAACCTACCTGGGCTCGGCCTCTTCCCCGGCCACTTCCTCGGCGCTTTCCTCAGCGCTCTCCTCGGCGGCGATCCGGTCGAACGCCTCGAAGGCCGCGGCACGCTCGCTCTCGATCTTGCGACCGAGGATGTCGGCCATGCCCCACAGGACCGCGAAGATCACACCGACGACGAACATGATCGAGATCAGGAAGCCCATCCCGATCGCGACGACCTGCAGCGCCCAGCCGAGCCAGTAGGCCCAGGGGCGGCGCAGCAGGCCGGCCACCACGATGCAGGCCACGAAGAACCCGAGGCCCAGCGGGAGCGCCAGCCCGGCGGAGACCCCGCCGATCGAGATCATCACGGGCGCGGCCAGCGCGACCGCGAGTCCCTCCATCGAGACGATCGCGGCACACATCCCGCGCCGCGGCGACTTCTCCCGCTCACTCGCCATCTGCGTCCGCCTCCAGGTAGGCCTCCAGCTCGGGGTCGGCGGTCGGGACGACCCGGGCGGTCGCGGCCGACCGGGCGGCCGGGCCACGCGAGCCCAGCAGCGTACGCGCCTCTCCGGCGGTCACCACGGAGCCGGTCACCAGCACCGCGCCCTCGGAGATCGAGCCGCCACCGGAGGACTCCGACAGGCCGATCGCGGCGTCGATGGCGTCGGCCAGACGCGGCACCACCGAGACCCGCTCCTCGCCGTAGAGGTCGACGGCGACCTTCGCGAGCTCGATGGCCGGGAGGGCACGCTCGGTGGAGTTCTGGGTGACGACGAGGTGCTCCAGCACGGGCTCGAAGGCGGCGAGCAGGCCCTCGACGTCCTTGTCGCCCATCACCCCGATGACGCCGACGACACCGGAGAACGAGAAAGAGTCCTCGAGCGCGGCGACCGTCGCCTCGGCGCCGGCCGGGTTGTGGGCGGCATCCAGCAGGACCGTCGGGGACGACCGCATGATCTCCAGCCGGCCCGGCGAGTCGACCTTGGCGAACGCGTCGCGCACGAGCTCGTCGGCCAGCACGGTGTCTCCCAGGAACGCCTCGACCGCGGCCAGCGCCGTCGCCGCGTTCTGCGCCTGGTGGGCGCCGTAGAGGGGCAGGAAGAGGTCTTCGTACTCCCCCCGCAGCCCGCGCAGCGTGAGGATCTGTCCGCCCACCGCCGGGGTGCGGGAGACGACCCCGAAGTCGGTGCCTTCCCACAGCAGCCGGGCGCCGACCTCCGCCGCGTGCTGATCCAGCACCGCGGCGACCTCGACGGACTGCTCGGCGATCACGGCGACCGCACCCGGCTTGATGATCCCGGCCTTCTCGCGCGCGATGGCGACCGGGTTGTCACCGAGATACTTGGCGTGGTCGACCGCGATCGGGGTGACCACCGCGACATCGGCGTTCGCGACGTTGGTCGCGTCCCAGCCGCCGCCCAGCCCGACCTCGACCACGGCCACGTCGACCGGGGCCTCGGCGAACTTGGCGTAGGCCATCCCCACCATCGACTCGAAGAACGACAGCGGGTGCGGCTGGTCGTCGTCGACCATGCCGAGGTAGTGGGCGACGTCGTTGAACGCGGCCACGAACTCGTCGTCGGTCAGGGGTTCGCCGTCGATCGAGATCCGCTCGTTGATCCGCTCCACGTGGGGCGAGGTGAACCGCCCCACGCGCAGGTCGAGGGACCGCAGCAGCGTGTCGATCATCCGGGAGGTGGAGGTCTTGCCGTTGGTGCCGGTCAGCTGGATGATCCGGAAGGCGTTCTGCGGATCACCGAGGATCTCGAGCAGGGCGCGGATCCGGTCCAGGGAAGGCTCGAGCCGGGTCTCGGGCCAGCGCGACTGCAGCGCTTCCCAGACCTCCTCGATCGTGGCCGCCAGACGCGGCGCGGGAGTCTCACTCATCGGGTCGAGTCTATGGCGTACGCGCTTCCCAGCGAATTGCCAGACCCGCTACCCTCCCACTCATCTCGGACTGAACCCCATCCCCCCACAAGGTCCACCATTCATGCGTACGCTCCGGGCTGCTCTCGCGGTCTCGTTCCTGGCCGTTGCCTACGTCCTGGCTGCCTTCGCGCTGGTCGGTCAGCAGATGGCCCCACGGCGGCGCCCCCGGACCTCGGGCGACCCCGGCGGGCTCGTCCTCACCGAGCAGGAACAGCCCGGGCTGTGGGCGGAGGTCCGCGCGCTGGCCGCCACCGCCGGGACCCGCGCCCCCGACGAGATCCGGCTGGTGCCGGAGGTCAACGCGGCGGTCAGCGAGGAGACCAGCCTGCTCGGGCTCAGGACCGGGACCCGGCGGATGTTCCTCGGCGTACCTCTCCTCCAGGGCCTCTCCCGCAACCAGCTCCACGCGGTGCTCGCCCACGAGCTCGGCCACCACAGCACCAGCCACACCCGGCTCGGCGCTCTCATCCACCGGAGCCGCCTGGCGATCGCCGAGGTCGCCGCGGGCCTCTCCAACCCGCTGGTGAAGCGACCGTTCCGGACGTACGCCCGTCTCTTCTTCTCCCTGACCCGCCCGCTCGCGCACGCCCATGAGATCGACGCCGACCGGCTCAGCGCGACCGTCGCCGGGCCACGGACCGCGGCCACCACGCTGCGGACCCTCCCCGCGCTCGACGCCGCCTGGCACATCTATCTGGAGCAGTACGTCGAGGCCGGCACCCACTACGGTCTGCGGCCCACGCGCTTCTTCGACAACTTCACGAACCTGATGAGCGACCCCGAGCGGCTCGAGGAGCTCGCCAGGATCAGCGCGGCGCCGCTCGAGGCGAAGACGTCGGCCTACGACTCCCACCCTCCCCTGTCGGAGCGCATCGAGCGGTTGGAGTCGATGGCCTCCGCGGACGAGGCGGACAAGTCCGGCAACGCCGCCAGCATCCTGCGCTACCCGTCCCAGAACTTCCTCGCCCTCGAGGACAAGACGTTCGCCGGCTCGGGTCTGACGCCGGCGCCGATGGCCGAGATCGTGAGCGTCGCCGGCGCCCGCGCGGCGGCGATCAACGCCGAGACGCTCCTGAACGCGATGCAGGACAACCAGATCGTGCCGGCCACCGTCCGCGGTGCCCTCGACCTGATCGCCTCCGGCAACCTCGACACGCTCCTGGACCTGGTCGAGGTCGAAGACGCCGAGGCGAAGCGGAAGGTCATCGCCCGGCTCCTCGGTGCCGCCATCGCCCACGAACTGGTCGGCGAGGACAAGGCGCGCTACGAGCTCAGCTGGGCCGGCCCCTGGCGGCTGGTCGACATCGCCGGCCAGGAGGTCGACCCCGAGGAGCTCGCCTACGAGGCCCTCGGCTCCCCCGGCTACGCCGCCGCGCTACGCGCCTGGGTGCACCAGCTCGACGCGCAGGTCGACGCCGAGACGCCGGCGCTCACTGACGCCGAGACGTCGGCTCCGACGACGCCCGACGGCTACATCGGTGCCTTGGCCCCGATCTCCGGCGACGGCTTCCGTACGCTCCTGGTGACCGAAACCGGCCTGATGCTGCTCAAGCCCTCCGGCTCCGACCGGCTCGCCACAGGCCTGGCCTCGGTGACCTCCGGATCACCCGGCAGGAAGCTGATCCAGCGCGCCCTGGACAGGTCTCCCGCCGAGCTGGCTACCGCTTCCAACGCCGCCTACCTCCCCTGGGACCAGATCCGCGCCCTCCACCTCAAGCAGAGCAGCAGCGGCCGCCGTTCCGCCGACATCACCACCGCCACCGGCGGAGGCTGGTCCCTGCGCTGGACCAACGCCGCCGAGTCGGAGGGCCACATCTGGCCGGCCGTCGACCACTACCTCGGCCGCCGCTTCACCGTCGACTGAGACGCCGAGTCGGCTCATCCTGACCGCAACTCGCGCCGAGTCGGCTCGTTCGAACGAGCCGACTCGGCGCGGAATCTCGTAAGTTCGAGCCGACTCGGCGAGTCAGTCGACGATCGTGTGGTTGGCCATGTCGACGACGGGGCGGTAGCCGATCTTGGCGTAGACGTGGTTGGAGACGGGGTTGTCGGCGTCGGTGAACAGGCACAGCCGAGTGCCGTCGGCGCCGAGGAGGCGTGAGGCCTCGGCGGTCACCGCGGTGCCGTAGCCGTGGCCCCGCTGCTCCTTCGGCGTGTAGACCGGCGCGATCCGGACCACGCCGTGCGCCGGCGGCGTCGCGCCGACCAGGGACACGACCTCACCATCGACCTCCCACAGCAGCAGGAACTCCTCGATCCGGCGCCGCACCTCGTCCTCGCCGACCGCTGCGTGCTCGTGGGCGTAGGCCTTGTTCGTGGACTGCTCCCGGGCCGCGTGCCCGAAGTCGGCCAGCCACTCCCGGCACAGCTCGAGGTCGTCGTACGTCGCCGGGCGGGCGTTCCCGGGCACTCCGGACGGCAGCACCAGCGTGCCGAGCTCGTGCAGACGCGACGCCATCGCGACGCTCACCCGCCCACCCGCGAGCCGGGCGGTCTCCTCGGCGACCGTCCGGGCCGCCGGGAGCGCGCCGTTGGCCCCACCGGCGTACTCGCCTCTCGCGTGCAGGGCACGCGCCAGCTCGAGCGCCGCCGGCTCGGGCATCGGGCAGACGTAGAGCGGGTACGGCTCGAAGTTGGCCGTCCGCATCGCCGCACCGACGACCCGGCCACCCTCGCGAGCGACCGCGAACCAGCGGTACGGCCCCTCCTGCTCCACCCGGGTCGCCTTCTCCGCGTTGGTGGCGACGACGTTGGCGGTCACCGGCTCCGCGGCGAGATAGTCCTTCGCAACGGCGAGGAACTCGGCTGCGTCGGTGAAGAAGTCGATGGTGCCCATGACCGAAGCATGGCGAGTGTGCAACGCCGGTCTCAACCGGTTTCGCGCCAGCCCCCGCGCGCCCATAGGATTTGGTCCCATGACTGAGACCACGCCCACGCAGACCGCACCGGAGACGACTACGCCCGCTGAGCAGCGCGTAGTCGCCGTACCGGACAAGCCGGTCCTCGAGGGCCTGGAGGCCAAGTGGGCCGAGCAGTGGAAGAACGAGAAGACGTACGCCTTCGACCGCACCCAGCCGCGGGAGAACGTCTACTCGATCGACACCCCGCCGCCGACCGTCTCCGGCAGCCTGCACGTCGGCCACGTCTTCTCCTACACCCACCCCGACCTGATCGCCCGCTTCCAGCGGATGAACGGCAAGTCGGTCTTCTACCCGATCGGCTGGGACGACAACGGCCTGCCGACCGAGCGCCGGGTCCAGAACTACTTCGGCGTCCGCTGCGACCCGAGCCTCCCCTACGACCCCGACTTCACCCCGCCGGAGAAGCCGGACCCGAAGCGCCAGATCTCGATCAGCCGACCCAACTTCGTCGAGCTGTGCAACCAGCTGGTCGTCGAGGACGAGAAGGTCTTCGAGGACCTGTGGCGCACCCTGGGTCTCTCCTTCGACTGGGACCAGCAGTACACCACCATCGGCAAGGTCTCCCAGACCGCCTCGCAGAAGGCGTTCCTGCGCAACCTGGCCCGCGGCGAGGCCTACCTGCAGGAGGCGCCGACCCTGTGGGACGTCACCTTCCAGACCGCCGTCGCCCAGGCCGAGCTGGAGGCGAAGGACTACCCCGGCTTCTTCCACCGTGTCGCCTTCCACCGCGCTGACGGCACCCCGGTCCACATCGAGACCACCCGCCCCGAGCTGATCCCGAGCGTCGTCGCCCTGATCGCGCACCCCGACGACGACCGCTACAAGGACCTGTTCGGCAGCACCGTCACCAGCCCGATTTTCGGCGTCGAGATCCCCGTCCTGCCTCACGAGGCCGCGGAGATGGACAAGGGCGCCGGCATCGCGATGTGCTGCACCTGGGGTGACCTCACCGACGTCCAGTGGTGGCGTGAGCTCAACCTTCCCGCACGTGCCTTGATCGGCCGCGACGGCCGCTTCTCCCGCGAGACCCCGGAGTGGATCACCGCCGAGGCCGGGGTCGCGGCGTACGAGGAGCTGAAGGGCAAGACCGTCCATTCGGCCCGCGAGGCCGTCGTCGCGATGATCCGCGAGTCCGGTGACCTCGACGGCGAGCCGAAGAAGACCCAGCGGATGGCCAACTTCTACGAGCGTGGCGACAAGCCGCTCGAGATCGTCGCCAGCCGACAGTGGTACATCACCAACGGCGGCCGCAACCCGGAGCTGCGTGAGCAGCTGCTGTCCCGCGGCGGTGACGTGACCTGGCTGCCCGAGCACATGCGCCACCGCTACGACAACTGGGTCGGCGGCCTCAACGGTGACTGGCTGATCTCCCGCCAGCGCTTCTTCGGCATCCCGTTCCCGGTCTGGTACGCACTCGACGCCGAGGGCAACCCCGACTACGACAAGCCGCTGCTGTCGAGCGAGGACCAGCTCCCGATCGACCCGTCCACGGACGTCCCGGCCGGCTACGAGGAGGCACAGCGCGGCAAGCCCGGCGGCTTCCAGGGCGACCCGGACGTCATGGACACCTGGGCGACCTCGTCGCTGACCCCGCAGATCGCCGGCGGCTGGGAGGCCGACCCCGACCTGTTCAGCCGGGTCTACCCGATGGACCTGTGCACCCAGAGCCACGAGATCATCCGCACCTGGCTCTTCGGCCGCATCGTCCGCGCCCACCTCGAGGACGGCACCGTCCCGTGGAGCCACGCGATGATCGCCGGCTGGATCCTCGACCCCGACCGCAAGAAGATGTCGAAGTCGAAGGGCAACGTCGTCGTCCCGACCGAGATCCTCGAGAAGTTCGGCGCCGACGCGGTTCGCTGGCGTGCCGCGCTGACCCGCCCGGGCATGGACTCGCCGTTCGACGAGACCCAGATGAAGGTCGGTCGCCGCTTGGCGATGAAGATCCTCAACGCCTCCAAGTTCGTCCTCGGCAACGTCGGCGCGACCACGCTGAACCCGGTCGCGATCACCCAGCCGGTCGACTGCGCGCTGATGGCCCGTCTCAAGGAGACGATCACCAAGGCGACCGACGCCTTCACGGCCTACGACTACTCCACGGCGCTGGAGACCTCGGAGAAGTTCTTCTGGGAGTTCTGCGACGACTACCTCGAGCTGGTCAAGGAGCGTGCCTACGACGAGGACGGCGGTCTCGCCACCGAGTCCGCTCGCGCGACTCTCGCCACGGCTCTCCACGTCCAGCTGCGCCTGCTGGCGCCGTTCCTGCCGTACGTCACCGAGGAGGTCTGGTCGTGGTGGCAGACCGGTTCCATCCACACCTCCTCGTGGCCGCGTGAGCTCGAGCTCGGCACCGCTGCCGCCGCCGACCCGGCGGCGCTGGATGCCGTCGCGGCGACCCTGACCGGGATCCGCGGAGCGAAGTCGACCGCGAAGGTGAAGATGCGTCACCCGCTGGCCAAGGCCGAGGTCACCGGCCCGGCCAAGCTGGTCAAGGACGCCGAGGCCGCCGCGCCGGACCTCAAGCGGGTCGGCAACATCGTCGGCGACCTCTTCTTCACCGTCGACGAGAACGCGACGGAGATCTCCGTCACCGCTGAGCTGGCAGAGGTCCCCGAGGACTGAGCCTCAGACCGACGGAGCCCAACGACGGAGCAGGCCCCGGACCGCGGATGCGGTTCCGGGGCCTGCTTCGTCCCTCACTCCAGCCAAGCGCCCGGGGGGACTCGCTCGGCCGGTCACTCTGGCGTGGTGCGGTCGCCATCGGAGTGATCCCTACTGCACCGACTTCTCGGCACAAGTCTGGTCGTCCTTGCTGCCTTCCTTCGGCTCCTCCGGCTCCGGTGTGTCCGTCGTCTCAGCGTCGGACGGCTCGGTGTCGGACGGCTCAGCGGATTCGGTGGTGGCCTCGGGTTCGGCTGCGGGCGACGACCCTACCGGTGTCTTCGACTCAGCGCACGCCTCGTCGCACTCCGGCGTGGCCTCGGGTTCGGGAGCGTCGTTCGCTCCTGGCAACGTCTTGACGTCCTCGGCGATCGCGGCGGTGAGCTCGCAGGCGTCCTCGAGGACCCGTTCGGCCTCGGACTCCTGCTTGGTCGACTCCGCGTCGGGCTCCTTCGACTCCGCGGTCGCCTCATCGGTCTCCCGGTCGTCCTTGGGCTCTTCCAGCGGAAGATCCTCGACCGGGACGCCGGCGTCGGCAGCGATCAGCTGCCGCAGGAACATCGGCACGGCCTCGTCGACGGGGCGGGCGTCCTCCTCGGCCACGAACGGCCACAGCAGCGGCGCCATGATCCCCGGGATCGGCCCCACGGACGGGACCAGCGTGGGCGGCTTGCCGTTGCCGTTGCCCTCACCGGGGTCGGCGGGCGTCGTCGGCTCCTCGGAGGGCGGTGCTTCGGGCTGCTCAGCGGGCGCGGACGGCGTCCTGTCCGGCTTCTCTTCCTCGCGGCTCTTCGGCGGGGCGGAGTCCTCCGGGTCGCTCTTCCGGTCCGTATCGGGCGTGTTGCTGGGGATCGTCGACACCCCGGAGACTCCGGGCGACGGCGCCGGCGGGATCACGGTGAAGTCGGCCTGGCCCGAGAGTGTACGCGGCACCCGGTGCAACGCGGAGATGTCCGGGCTGAGGGTCTGGATGACCACGAGCAGGCCGATGAGCACTACGGCGGCGTAGGCCATCACCGGGCCCCTCTGGAACCTCACGTGCCCACTTCCCTACCGAGTGACGGAGCTGGAAAGGTACAGATGATCATCAGTGCGTAT
Organism: Nocardioides sp. NPDC087217; assembly: GCF_044744805.1. Classification (NCBI taxonomy): domain Bacteria; kingdom Bacillati; phylum Actinomycetota; class Actinomycetes; order Propionibacteriales; family Nocardioidaceae; genus Nocardioides; species Nocardioides sp. NPDC087217. The sequence goes on along the minus strand of NZ_JBIUZB010000014.1, from coordinate 11,320 downwards.
TGTGTCCGACCGCCCGGGCCAATACCGACCCGGGCGGGGAAAATGACCCAAACGGGCTACGCGGACTTCTTCTTGGTTTCCTTCTCGCGAGGAACGAGCGTCGGCATCTCGCCGTCGTCGACCACCTCGCGGGTCACGATCACCTTGCCCACGTCGCCGCGGGAGGGCACGTCGTACATCACGTAGAGGAGAACCTCCTCGATGATCGCCCGCAGGCCACGGGCACCGGTGCCACGCTCGAGGGCCTTGTCGGCGATGGCGGTGACCGCGTCCTCGGTGAACTCGAGGTCGACGCCGTCGAGGTCGAAGAGCTTCTGGTACTGCTTCACCAGCGCGTTGCGCGGCTCGGTCAGGATCTGAACGAGCGCGGCCTGGTCGAGCTTCTCGACGCTCGCGATCAGCGGCAGCCGGCCGATGAACTCCGGGATCAGCCCGAACTTGGTCAGGTCCTCGGGACGCACCAGCTTCAGCAGGTCCTCGGACTCCTTCTCGGCCTTGCCGCGCACCTCGGCGGTGAAGCCCAGGGTCTTCTTGCCGACCCGCTGCTCGATGATGTGCTCCAGACCGGCGAACGCGCCACCCACCACGAAGAGGATGTTGGTGGTGTCGATCTGGATGAACTCCTGGTGCGGGTGCTTGCGGCCACCCTGCGGCGGCACCGAGGCGGTCGTGCCCTCGATGATCTTCAGCAGCGCCTGCTGCACGCCTTCACCCGAGACGTCACGCGTGATCGAGGGGTTCTCCGCCTTGCGGGCCACCTTGTCGATCTCGTCGATGTAGATGATGCCGGTCTCGGCCTTCTTGACGTCGTAGTCGGCGGCCTGGATCAGCTTGAGGAGGATGTTCTCGACGTCCTCACCGACATAGCCGGCCTCGGTCAGCGCCGTGGCGTCCGCGATCGCGAACGGAACGTTGAGCATCCGGGCCAGCGTCTGCGCGAGGTAGGTCTTGCCGCAGCCGGTCGGGCCGATCACCAAGATGTTGGACTTGGCGACCTCGACCTGCTCCTCCTTGGCGTGCTTGCCGGGGCCCTGCGGGCCACCGGGCTGCAGGCCGGCCTGGACGCGCTTGTAGTGGTTGTAGACCGCCACCGCGAGCGACTTCTTCGCCTGCTCCTGCCCGATGACGTAGGAGTTGAGGAAGTCGAAGATCTCCTTCGGCTTGGGGAGGTCGGCGATCTCCACCTCGGAGCCCTCGTTGAGCTCCTCCTCGATGATCTCGTTGCAGAGGTCGATGCACTCGTCGCAGATGTAGACGCCGGGACCCGCGATGAGCTTCTTGACCTGCTTCTGGCTCTTCCCGCAGAAGGAGCACTTCAGCAGGTCACCTCCGTCGCCGATGCGTGCCACGAGTGGCCTTCCTTCCCCGACTTGTGCTGCTAGGTCCGAATAGTTACTGACGGTACCCCGCGCCGCGCCTTCAATGTGGGAGCGGCGCGGGGCCCGATGGTCAAACGAGAGCCGGCGTCTTGAGCGACTCGAGCACCGAGTCGATCAGGCCGTACTCGACCGCCTGAGCGGCGGTGAGGATCTTGTCTCGCTCGATGTCGTGGCTGACCTCGTCCATCGACTTGCCGCTGTGGTCGGCGATCATCTTCTCGAGCAGCTCACGCATCCGCAGGATCTCGTTGGCCTGGATCTCGATGTCAGAGGTCTGGCCGAAGGTGCCCTCGGTGTAGGGCTGGTGGATCAGGATGCGGCTGTTGGGCAGCGCCATCCGCTTGCCGTGCGCACCAGCGCCGAGCAGGATCGCGGCGGCCGAGGCGGCCTGACCGATGCAGACGGTCTGCACGTCCGGCTTGATGAACTGCATCGTGTCGTAGATCGCGGTGCAGGCCGTGAACGAGCCACCGGGGCTGTTGATGTAGATCGAGATGTCCTGGTCCGGGTTCATCGACTGCAGGCAGAGCAGCTGGGCGATGACCGCGTTGGCGACATCGTCGCTGATCGGGGTGCCCAGGTAGATGATCCGGTCCTCGAAGAGCTTGGCGTAGGGGTCGATCCGGCGGACGCCGTACGACGTACGCTCCTCCCACTGCGGGATGTAGTAGTTCATGTCCTCAGTCCTTCTTGTGGGCGGGGCGGCCTTCGTCGGAGGCTTCCTTGGCACTCCTGATGACCTGGTCGACCAGGCCGTAGTCGAGTGCCTCGGCAGCGGTGAACCAGCGGTCGCGGTCGGCGTCCGTGGTGACCTGCTCGACGCTCTGGCCGGTGTGCTCGCTGATCAGCTCGAGCAGCACCTTCTTGATGTGCAGGGACTGCTGGGCCTGGATCTTGATGTCGGAGGCCGAGCCACCCATGCCCGAGGAGGGCTGGTGCATCATGATCCGCGCGTGCGGCAGCGCGTAGCGCTTGCCCTTCGCGCCGGCGCAGAGCAGGAACTGGCCCATCGAGGCGGCCAGGCCCATGCCGACGGTCGCCACGTCGTTGGGGATGTAGTGCATCGTGTCGTAGATGGCCATACCGGCATCCACCGAACCACCGGGCGAGTTGATGTGAAGGAAGATGTCGGCCTCGGGGTCCTCCGCGGAGAGCAGCAGGAGCTGCGCGCAGATCGCGTTGGCGTTCTGGTCGCGGACCTCGGAGCCGAGGAAGACGATGCGCTCCCGCAGCAGTCGGTTGTAGATGTTGTCGTCGAGAAGGCTCAGACCGCCGCCGTTGCCGCCCAGGCTCGGGGAGAGCCCTGGGGCACCGGCATGAGCGTCAGCCGCGCTGGAGTCGATGTTCACAGGATCGACACTAGCCGCCACATCCAGTTGTTCCACGGCTGGTGTGCCATTGTTCGCCGACGGCAGAACTATTGGCGATCGCGTCGCAATCCGCGCGGCGCCGCGATCCCCACGGCTATGCCAGCCAGCGCAGCAGGGCGTCGTGAACCGCCGGATGGTTCGACAGCGGCGTCTCGGCGGTCGAGAGCGTGAAGCGCTCCGCCGTCGGGAACAGGTCGCGCACCCGCCGCGACCTCAGCGGCGTCTTGTGCCGCCACCACAGCATCTCCCCGAAGAGTCGCCCGACCCGGTTGGGGCGCGAGGTCGCCTTGTCGGTGACCAGCAGATAGTCCACATCCGGGCGCGGCGGCAGCATCGCCTCGTCGGCCCCGACGACCGCGATCCCGGCGAGGTGCTCGTCGAGCTGTTTGCCGACCCCACCCGAGATCGGGGCCGAGGTGACCGCGTAGGGCGTCGTGCCGAGCGCGATCAGCTCGGAGACGTACGTCGTCCACGGGCGCGTCCCGGCGGTCGCCACGCCGAGCGCGTTGCGGGCGATCAGACCACCACCGGCGTAGCCGACCAGGACGATGCGCGGCTCCGCCGCGAGGGCGTCGACGCACGCCTGGATCCGGCTGCTGAGCGCCACCGCGGCGGGCACCGACTTGCTGCCGGCCGACACGTGCATGTGCAGCGGCATCCAGCCGAGCAGCTCGGCGAGCCGGTCGGCGTACGTCGCCCCGGTCGCCTGCGAACCCTCGTCCCAGACGGTCTCGTCCTTGCCCGCCGGCGGGATCAGGACCAGGATCCGAGGGCTCGTCCCTACCTGGCGCTGGGCGGCGGCCCACTCCTTCGGGCTGACCATGCGACCCTGGTGCCGGACCGCGACGGCGGGTCCGGAGTCGGTGTTGACGACTCCGCGGATGATCGGGGTCGCGAGCGCGAACGGGGCCGCGAACGGTCGACGGGCGAAGGCCGTGATGCGCCAGGCGAGCTTCGCCAGACCGACGAGGCCGGCCACCTTGCCCTGACCGCGGTCGAGCAGCTCCTCGGCGTCGGGGTCCACCGGAGCGTCCTCGACGTTGAGCACCACGGCGCGGACGGTCTCAGGGCTGGAGGTCACGCTGGCAGCGTAGGGCCTCTGCCCCGCCGAGCGGATCACCTGTGCCCACTGTCCGGCCCGCCTGTGTCTCAGATCACACCGTCGCGCCCACATTCAGTACGTTTGCGTTCACTCACACGTATGGTGTCTGTGATGCTGTTGTTGCTGGTGTTGCGTGACTACAGCGGCCTTCGCGGGTTACCGTCGGATAGGGAAGGGGGTGTCCGAGTGTGAGCAAGGAGATGGGATCACACTGCCAGTCGTGCGGCGACGCGCTGCTTCCCGGGGCCGTCTTCTGCATCGGCTGCGGCACCTCGATCCTGGCTCCTCCGGAGCAGCACCGTCCGCTCTTCGTGGACGAGCTCGGCGACGACGCGACCACGAGTCGCAGCACGCGGGGATACTTCTTCGACGACGCCGCCTCGCCACCCCCGGCGCAACGGAAGGGCCGCACCGCGCCGATCCTGGTGATGATCGTGGTGCTGGTGCTCGTCGCCGGAGTGCTCGGATTCATCTTCGGCAAGGACGGGGCCGGCCCTGTGCAGTCCGAAGCGGAGCCGGAACCTTCGACCAGCCCCACGAGCGAGCCGTCGAGCGTGCCCTCCGTGGACCCGAACGCCCCGCCGGAGCATCAGCTGCTCCGCATCTCCCGCCTCGACACCGAAGCGGCCACCAAGCTCATCGGCACCTGGATCCCACAGCTGGCGGCGGTCGGTGCCGGGGACGGCGGCGACGCCGACTGGCACCAGGCGCTGACCCGCTACCAGAAGATCAAGACCGCCCACCCCGAGGCGCTGCTCCTCGACACCGGCGAGTGGCCGAGCTCGTACGTGAAGCCGGGGATGTACGCCGTCGTGGTGCCCCACCCCAGTGACACCTCCACACCCGCACTGGAGTGGTGTGTCGAGCAGGGCCTGTCGAAGACCGACTGCGCGGCCAAGCATCTGGAGGTATCGGGCGACCCGACGGACAACTTCGACGCCCAGTAGCGCCGAGTCGGGTGAAAACGACAGCGCCCCCGCCGCGAGGCAGGGGCGCTGTGACGTACGTCTGAGGGTGATCAGGCGTCAGCCTTCTCGGTCTCCTCGGGGGCCTCGGCGTCAGCCTCGGGCTCGTCCTCACCGATGGTGCCGTCGGGGCGGAGGTTCTTCAGCTCGACGTGGTTGCCGGACTCGTCGGTGACCTTGGCGGCCTCGACGAGCTGGGCGAGCGCCTTGCCGCGCAGGATCTCCTGGACCAGCTCGGGCACGTGGTTGTGCTCGAGCATGTGGTTGACGAACTCCTGCGGGTCCTGACCGGACTGCTGCGCGCGGCGCATCATGTGCTCGGTCAGCTCCTGCTGCTCGACCCCGATCTCCTTCTCCTTGGCGATCTGGTCGAGGATCAGCTGGGCGGCGACGGCGTCACGAACGCGGCGCTCGAGGTCGGCCTCGAACTCCTCGATCGTCTGCTCCTCGTCCTCGAGGTACTTCTCGAAGGTGAGGCCGGCGAAGCCGAGCTGCTGCTCGATGCCCTCGCGGCGCGCGTTGAGCTCGTCGGTGACGATGCTCTCCGGCAGCGGGATCTCGACCTGCTCCAAGAGGGCCTCGAGGACGGCGTCACGGGCGGCGGCGGCCTGCTCGAGGCGCTTGCCGTTGCCGAGGCGGCCGCGGACGTCCTCCTCGAGCTCCTTGACGGTGTCGAACTCGCTGGCGAGCTGGGCGAAGTCGTCGTCGTACGCCGGGAGCTCCTGCTCCTGCACCTGGTTGACGGTGACGTTGACATCGACCTCCTGGCCGATCAGCTCACCGCCCACGAGGGTGCTCTTGAAGTCCTTGGACTCGCCGGCGGACAGACCGACGATGGCCTCGTCCAGTCCGTCGAGCATGCCGCCCTTGCCGACCTGGTAGCTCATCCCGACGGCCTCGGCGCCCTCGACGTCCTCGCCATCCTTGGTCGCCTTCAGGTCGATGACCACGAAGTCGCCGTCGGCGGCGGCGCGCTCGACATCCTTGAGGGTGCCGAAGCGCTCGCGCATCGCCTGGATCTGCTCCTCGACGTCAGCGTCGGTGAGCTCGATGTCCTCGACCTTGGCCTCGATGCCCTCGTAGTCGGGCAGCGTGATCTCGGGCTTGACGTCGACCTCGGCGGTGAACTCCAGGGTCTCGTTGTCCTCGAGCTTGGTGACCTCGATCTCGGGCTGCGCGAGCGGCTCGAGCGAGTTCTCCTGGAGGGCGTCGAAGTACATCTGCGGGAGGACGTTGTTGACCGCCTCGGAGAGCACCGCGCCGCGGCCGACCTGCTTGTCGATCACCTGGGGCGGGACCTTGCCCCGGCGGAAGCCGGGAACGTTGATCTGCTTGGCGATCTGCTTGTACGCCGCGTCGAGGCTCGGCTTGAGCTCCTCGAAGGGCACCTCGACGGTCAGCTTGGCCCGGGTCGGGCTCAACGTCTCGACGGCGCTCTTCACAGGGTGTCTCCTGTCGTTTGTTTCTGAGAATGATGTCGCGTGCAGGGCAATGAAATGTCGGGGCGACAGGACTCGAACCTGCGGTCTCCTGCTCCCAAAGCAGGCGCGCTAGCCACTACGCTACGCCCCGTCAAGGGCCCCTCCCCAATCAGCGGGAATGGCACTTGGAGCGGATGACGGGAATCGAACCCGCGTAATCAGTTTGGAAGACTGAGGCTCTACCATTGAGCTACATCCGCGCACGCGAGAGCCAGCGCCCTCGTGCGACCTGCGAAATCCTGCCATAGATCTGGCTCACACCTGTAACCGGCTCCCCTACCGGTCGGTTCGCAGCGTTGGTTCGGTCACCTTCGCCCGACCGCGACGAGGGCGCGATCGTCGGAGCTGGCGCTCAGTCCTTCGAGCAGACGGCGCGCTCCCCCGCCTCGTCCGGTGACAGCGAGATGGTCGGCGGTGGCGACCAGGTTGCTGATGCCGCGCTCGAGGTCGACACCCCGTGCCTCCACGACGCCGTCGGTGTAGAGCATCACCATGTCGCCCACTCCGAGCACTCCCTCGCAGGCGTCGAACTCGACGTCGTCGATGAGCCCCAGCACCGGGCCGTTGCTCTCGGCCTCCTCCCAGCGGCCGGTGGCTGCGCGGCGTAGGAGCGCGGGCGGGTGGCCGGCCGTGCGGATCTCGTACGCGCCGTTGCCGAGGTCGATCGAGAGGTAGATCGCGGTCGCGAAGCCCTCCTGCCAGTCCTGACGGAGCAGGTAGCGGTTGGCGGCGGGCAGGAACTCGGCAGGCGATACGGCGCCAAGGAGGCCGCCGAACGCACCAGAGAGCTGTAGTGCTCTGGTGCCCGCACGCTCCCCCTTGCCGGAGACGTCGACGACGACGATCTCCAGCCGGTCGGCCTCCCGCGCGGCCACCACGAAGTCGCCGGCGAACCGGGTGCCGCCCGCCGGCAGGACGGCCGAGTCGGCGAGCCATCCGTGAGGCATCGGCGGGATCGCACCCTGGTCGAGCTTGTGGGTCAGGTCGAGCAGCATCAGCTCGTCGCTCAAGCCCCCGACGCCGAGGTAGGTGCGGCGCATCGCGACGAACAGGACGATCGCGCCGAGCAGGAAGTGCACGCCGATGGCGGCGGCGTCCCGGTCGGAGAGTGTCACCTGGCTGGCGGCGACCACGATCATCACCATCACGAAGACCACGAACCAGCTGAGCGTACGGGGCCCGAGCAGCACCGCTCCGAGCAGCAGCGGCACGGTGAGGACCGCCACCGGGACCACCTGCAGCCAGCCCGTCTGAGCCGCCGCGAGGACCGTCAGGACGATGGTCAGCAGCCCGAGCCACAGCACCGCTCGCAGTTCCGGGTCACGGAACCTGCGGCGGATCGCGTTGCTCCGCAGGCGGTCTGCGAAGGCATGGCTCGACATGGCCTCACTCTAGGTCTCGAGGTGGGGGCTGCGTGGTCGTTCTCGCAGGCCGGAGAGTAGTGCGGGCTACTTCTTTACGCTCGTCCGGGGCCGGTACGTGCGCTGGCACTTCGGGCACCAGAACAGGTTGCGCTGCTGCAGCTCGGTGGTCCGTACGCTCGTGCCGCACACCAGGCAGGGCTGGCCGTGGCGGCGGTAGACGTAGACCTCGCCACCGTGGTCGTCCTGACGCGGGGGACGGCCCATCGCCTCGGGGGTGTGCTCATCGCGGACGGTGTCGATGCGGTTCCTCTGGACGCCGAGCTTCATGAGCTCGACCAGGTCGTCCCAGATGGCGTCCCACTGCTGCCTGCGCAGGGTGTTGCCGGGGCGCATCGGGTCGATCCGGTGCCGGAAGAGCACCTCGGCCCGATAGACGTTGCCGACTCCGGCGAGGACATGTTGATCCATCAGCAGCGCACCGATCGTCGTACGGCTCCGGCTGATCCGCACCCACGCGCGGCCCGGGTCGGCGTCGTCGCGCAGCGGGTCCGGCCCGAGCTTCGCGACCACCGCGTCACGCTGGGCCGCGGTGACGAGGTTGCAGGTGTTGGCGCCGCGCAGGTCCGCGTACGTCTCACTGCCGGTCAGCCGGAGTCGGACCTGGCCGACGGGTAGCGGCGGCTCAGTGGCGTACGGCTTCAGGTCGAGCTTGCCGTAGAGGCCGAGGTGGATGTGGACGTACTGCTCCGCCGGGAACTCGAGGAAGAGCTGCTTGCCCCACGCCTCGGCGCCGGTGAAGACCTGGCCGTCCAGCAGCGCGGCGGAGTCGGCGAACCGACCCTGCGGGCTGCTGACCCTGACCTGCTGGCCAGCGAAGGCGTCGCTCAGATCGAGCGCGAGACGGTGGAGGGTGTGCCCCTCGGGCATCCCCGGATCAGTCCTGGTCCTCGGCGGGCCCCAGGCCCTTGGCCGAGTCGGGAAGCGGCGGACGTACGCCGTCGGCGTCGTAGGCGTGGAGCTGGTCGATGCGGCGTACGTGCCGCTCGTCCTCGCTGAACGGCTCGGCCAGGAAGATCTCGACGAACTTCGTCATGTCCTCGAGGCTGTGCATCCGGCCACCCACCGCGACCACCTGGGCATTGTTGTGGTCACGGGCGAGCTTGGCGGTCTCCTCGCTCCACGCGAGCGCGCAGCGGATGCCGGTCACCTTGTTGGCCGCCATCTGCTCACCGTTGCCCGACCCGCCGATCACGACCCCGAGGCTGTCCAGCCCCTGCGCCCGGTCCCGGGCCACTCCCTCGGCCGCCCGGATGCAGAAGACCGGGTAGTCGTCGAGTGCGTCGTAGACGAACGGGCCATGGTCGACAGGCTCGTAGCCGAGTTCCGTCAGACGGTTGATCAGGTGGGACTTCAGTTCGAGACCGGCATGGTCACAGCCGATGTGGACGCGCATGCCGCCCATCCTCTCCTACCTGTTGCTCATCTTCGGACTTGGCGGGGTTGGTGTCCCGTCTCGGGCTGGGCCGCCGACCCGTTATGGATGGTGTTCTCGACGGCTCCCGGAGTCAAGGACGGCCTGCGGCCGCCGGCTTCGCCGGCCGCTTCGCGGTCCTTGACACCGGGCTCCGTCGAGAATTTTGGCTGGCTATCGGGTCGGCGGCGGGGTGTGGCGCGGATTCCATGGGTTGGGTACGGGCTTGGGATCTCGGGCCGGTGAGTCCTGGTGGGTGAAGGGTCTGCTCGGTGCCTATACCAGTTGGCGGCATCTTGTGAATGCTTCACAAGATGCCGCCAGGAGGAGGGGGCGATGACCTGGGCATGGCGGATGCTGCTGCCTCAGGTGGCTCCTGGTCATGGCCGTCTGAGGCGGGTCGCCTGGGCGGACGAGCTGGGTCATCAGGTGGCGATTGATACGCCGCGGACTGCCCGCACCGCCAACTGCAGCGCCGTCCGGATCAGCCCTGCCCGGCGCGGAGCATCGGCAGGTTGGCCACCCGGCAGGAGTGGCACGACACGACTGTATGAGGACGCGGATCAGCGATCGCCCCGTCGTGGGCTCGGATGAGTACGGACACGGCCGCACAGGCCAGCCCGGGGATCAGCTGGTTCGGGTGCGCCGAGTGAACCGGATCCGCCCATCCGGGAGCCGCTCATAGGTGTAGTCGGGATCGTGGATCCGGCGATGGTCACTCGCACACAACAAGACCATGTTGGCCAGATCGGTTCGGCCGCCTGCGGACCATGGTCTCAGGTGATGTGCCTCGGTCCAGGCGGCTGGTGCATCACAGTCTTCGGCCTGGCAACACTTGTCTCGCAGCCGGAGTGCCTTGTGTTGGACCGGATACGCCAACCGGGCGGTGCGCCCGAAGTCGAGGATCTCGGAGTCGGTGCCCAACACCACCGGAACAAGATCTGCGTTGCACGCCATCCGGCGGGCCTCAGCAGCGGTGATCTGCTCCCCATCGAAGCCGAGCGCGGCGGTGCCGAGATCCTTGCGAAGGTCCTCGAGGCTCATCGTGATGAACACCGTGGTCCCGTGCCCACCGTGCCTGGGGAGTTGGTCGACGTCGTAGGTCTCGACCACCCGGGCGAACGCCTGACCCAGCAAGCGGTCGTAGGGGGCTTTGCGGCCCTTGTCCTCGGCGGAGAGCTTCCTCGGCTGGGCCAACGAGTCCAACAGGGTCCGCAGCCGCATCCCGACCGCACGGGAGACGCGGGCGTGGATGTCGATGGTGCCGTCGCCGTTGTCGCGGGTGGAGAAGAACGTACGCCGCTGGGCGTGCTCTTCCTCGCGCTGGAGCGCTTTGGCCTCGGCCTGCTCGAATCGTTCCGGGTCGATCTCGGCCAGGATCCGGCGTCCGACGATCTTCAACTCATTCGCCGTCAACCGGATCGCGTAATCGACCAGGAGCTTCTCGGCCAGGGCCAGGTCCTCCGCGCTGGCGGCGGGGTCGGCCTCGATCTTGTCGAGCGCCTGGGTGATCACCCGGGCCTTGTCCTGGGACACCACACCCTCGGCCAGGCCGTCAGCCACGAGGTCGTACTTCGCGACCGCCGCCGCGAGCTTCATCTGGGAGCGAGCCACGCCCTTATCGACGAGCAACTCGGTCCGCATCCACCCGGAGGCGTCCTTGGCGCCGGTCTCCTCAGCGATGTCACCGGCCGTGGCGAGCACTCTCAGTTTCAGGGCGGCTTGTTGGGCTTGGAGCTTCTCCAACCGTGCCAGCAGGTCCTTCTTCTGCTCCGTGCGCCAGTAGGCGGGATCGGTGGCGAGAAGGTCGTGGAGGGCGGTCTCGATGGCGGTCAAGGCAGCGTCGATCGCATCCCCGGGGTTGGTGCCCCAGTGGTCGATGTCGCGGCCGAGACTCATCGCTGTCCTCTCCTTCAGAGGTGTGCTGTGATGTGCCCGATTCTACGCTCCCCACCCCTGTATGACCACCTATTTTCCCTGGTCAGAGACCAGTTTCGCGGTGAGCGAACGACCTCGTTTCTGTGGATGGTAAGTGGCCCGAAGGGCCACCCTCACACCTCTCAACGCCAACCCAAACGCGTAAGAATCTCTCCGCGCCACACCCGGGCCGCCGCCCCGATAGCCAGCCAAATCTTTTCTCGACGGGCCCCGGTGTCAAGGACCGCGAAGCGGCCGGCGAAGCCGGCGG
>NZ_JBIUZB010000013.1:0-76967 GCF_044744805.1 Nocardioides sp. NPDC087217 | reverse complement strand
AATACCCGGTCCCATCCCGAACCCGGAAGTCAAGCCCTTCAGCGCCGATGGTACTGCAACCGAGAGGCTGTGGGAGAGTAGGACGCCGCCGGACAAAATTTCAGGTAGAGGCCGCCCTTTGGGGCGGCCTCTACTGCTTTTACTGGCACTGAGTTTGTCAACGCGATGGTCCTCGGATCGTTCGAAGTCGGCTGCGGGAAGCAGCAGTGAGGAAGGCAGCTATGGCTGACGAGCGCCGTAGCAACAGAGGCGGTAAGCCCGCCGGACGCCCCGGGCGTCCGAAGAGCTCGAATTCATCGACCGGTGGCCGAGGCGGCCGATCGAGTGACGGCAAGCCGGGCGCTGGTCGACCGAGTGGTGGTCGGCCTGGTGCTGGACGGAGCAGCGATCGCCGTGATGGCGCCGCTGGCGGTCGCGGAGGCGACCAGCGTCGTGACGGTGGCCGCGGAGGCGACGAGCGTCGCGACGGCAAGCCGTCGACCGGACGCAGCGGCCCCCGCGCCGGCGGCCGCTCGGACGGCCCGAAGCGCTCTGACGGCCCGAAGCGTGGTGGCAGCAGCGACCGCAAGGGTGGCTACTCCAAGGATCGTGGCGGTAAGCCCGGTGGTAAGCCGCAGCGCCGCTTCGACGAGCCGCGTGAGGAGCGCACAGCGGATCAGCGGATCTACGACGGTCCGGAGCTGCCGGAGGAGGTCACCGGCAAGGAGCTGGACCGCGCGATCTCGGCTCAGCTGCGAGGTCTGCCCGAGAAGCTGGCGGCGCGGATCGCCCGCCACCTGGTTGCTGCTGACATGTTCATCGACTCCGACCCCGAGCTCGCCTACCAGCACGCCAAGGCGGCGAAGTCGCGTACGCAGCGGATCGCTGTGATTCGCGAGGCGCTGGGCGAGGCTGCGTACGCTGCCGGCCACTACTCGGAGGCACTCGCCGAGCTGCGTGCGGCGAAGCGGATGAACGGCGCGACGGCGTACCTGCCGATCATGGCGGACTGCCACCGCGCGCTCGGCCAGCCCGAGCAGGCGATCAAGCTCGCGCACAGCCCGTCGGTGGCGAACTTCGAGGCGCCGGCGAAGGCCGAGATGACGATCGTCGAGGCCGGCGCTCGCCGGGACATGGGCCAGTTCGACGCGGCCCTGCGGATCCTCGAGCAGTCGCCGCTCAACAACAAGAGCCGCGAGGCCTGGGTCGTGCGGCTGCGCTACGCGTACGCAGACACGCTCCAGGACGCTGGCCGGGACAAGGACGCGCTGACCTGGTTCCACCGCACCTACGCGATCGACTCCGACGAGATCACCGACGCCGCGGCGCGGGCCGAGGCCCTCGAGAAGACGGTCGAGAGGGACTGAGGTCCGTCTCAAACGCGCAATCAGTGGCGATCGGCAGCTATGCCGGTCGCCACTGGCCGTTTTGCTCCGATACTGGAGATCCTGGGCGCGGTAGGTAAGAATAGATGTACAACTACATCCGTGTGATCACCGAGATGTTCCTTCACGCATGATCGAGCCCGCTGGGGAAGGCGTAGCTCGCGCCGCAACGAAGGAGATAATCGGTGACCACTCAGATCAAGGACCCGAGCGCCTCGCGTGGCATCGCACGAGGCGTTGTGTTCGTGCATTCGGCTCCCTCCGCGCTCTGCCCTCACATCGAATGGGCCGTCGCGGGGGTACTAGGTGCGCCGGTGAACTTCGACTGGACGGCGCAGCCCGCCCAGGCCGGCACCTACCGAGCCGAGCTCTTCTGGTCCGGTGCGGTCGGTTCCGCGGCGGCGATCGCGTCGGCGCTGAAGGGATGGACGCACCTGCGCTTCGAGGTCACCGAGGACGGCACCTCGACCTCCGAGGGTGCGCGCTACTCCTTCACCCCCGACCTCGGCGTCTTCCATGCCGTCACCGGGATGCACGGCGACATCATGATCCCCGAGGACCGGCTCAAGGCCGCAGTGGTCAAGGCCGCCCTCGGTGACACCACGCTCGAGCTCGAGGTCGACAAGCTCCTCGGCAAGCCGTGGGACGACGAGCTGGAGACGTTCCGTCACGCGGGGGAGGGCGCGCCCGTACGCTGGCTGCACCAGGTCGTCTGAGCGACCGTCGTCGGCCGCAGAGCACGGCCACGAAAACGCCGAGTCGGCGCGTCCTGACGCGCCGACTCGGCGTTGTTTTCGGTCAGGACGCGCCGACTCGGCGTGGTTCGGGTCAGAGCGGGATGTTGCCGTGAGCACCGCGGCGTACGCCGACGGTCTGGATCGCTTCCTCGAAGGCGGCCGCGATCGCGCTGCGGGTCGCCGACGGCTCGATGACTTCGTCCACGACACCGATCTCGACAGCCTTGTCGACACCACCGGCGAGACGCTCGTGCTCGGCCGCGAGCTCCGCCTCGACCTGGGCACGGAGGTCGGGCGCGACCTCGGCGAGCTTACGGCGGTGCAGGATGCGGATCGCGGCCACCGGGCCCATGACCGCGACCTCCGCGCCCGGCCAGGCGAAGACCTTGGTCGCACCGAGGGATCGGGCGTTCATGGCGATGTAGGCGCCACCGTAGGTCTTGCGGGTCACCAGGGTGACCCGGGGGACCACGCACTCCCCGAAGGCGTGCAGGAGCTTGGCTCCGCGGCGTACGACCCCGTCCCACTCCTGGCCGACGCCGGGCAGGTAGCCGGGGACGTCGACGACGACGATCAGCGGGACGCCGAGGGCGTCACAGAGGCGTACGAACCGGGAGGCCTTCTCCGCGGAGAGGGAATCGAGGCAGCCGCCGAGCCGCAGTGGGTTGTTGGCGACGACGCCGACGGTGCGGCCGCCGAAGCGACCGAGCGCGGTGACGATGTTGGGGGCCCAGCGAGCGTGCAGCTCCTGTGCGGTGCCCTCGTCGAGGATGTTCTCGACCAGCGGATGCACGTCGTAGGCGCGCTTCTTCGACTCGGGCAGCTGCTCGGAGAGGTCCTTGTCCTCGACCGCGGCGACGTCGAGGCCACCCTGGGAGCCGAGGAGAGCGGTGACCGTGCGGGCCTTGTCAAGCGCCTCGCGCTCGGACTCGGTGAGAATGTGCACGACGCCGGAGCGGCGGCCGTGCGGCTCGGGACCGCCGAGGCGGAGCATGTCGACGTCCTCACCGGTGACGGAGCGTACGACGTCCGGACCGGTCACGAAGATGCGGCCCTCGGGGCCGAGGATGACGACATCGGTGAGGGCGGGACCGTAGGCAGCGCCGCCGGCGGCCGGGCCGAGGACGACCGAGATCTGCGGGATCTTGCCGCTGGCCTGCGTCATCGCGTGGAAGATGCGGCCGACCGCGTGCAGGGAGAGTACGCCCTCGGCCAGCCGGGCGCCGCCGGAGTGCCACAGGCCGATGATCGGGATGCCGTCGGTCATCGCGCGGTGGTAGGCGTCGACGACCACGCGGCAGCCGAGGTCGCCCATCGCGCCACCCATGACAGTGGCGTCCGAGCAGAAGGCGACCGCCCGGGTGCCGTCCACCTCGCCGACGGCGGCCAGCATGCCGGAATCGTCGTCGGGGGAGATGAGCTGGACGGTGCCCTCGTCGAAGAGCGCCCTGAGCCGGGTCAGCGGGTTTCGGGGATCCTGGTCGCGAGGAAGCTTCTGCTGCTTCCTCGCGGCAACAGCCGCGGGGGCTGTGATGGTCATCAGATGCTTCCGTAGACGACCGCTACGTTCGCGCCACCGAAACCGAAGGAGTTGTTGAGGGCCGCGATGTCGCCGACCGGCAGGTCGCGTGCCTTGGTGGCGATGTCGAGCTCGACCGCGGGGTCGAGGTTGTCGAGGTTGATCGTCGGCGGCGACTGGCGGTGGTGGATCGCCAGGACGGTCGCAACGGTCTCGAGGGCTCCGGCACCACCCAGCAGGTGGCCGGTCATCGACTTGGTCGAGGTGACCACGACGTTCTCGACCTGCTTGCCGAGGGTGGCGTGGAGCATCAGGCCCTCGGCGATGTCGCCCTGAGGGGTCGAGGTCGCGTGGGCGTTGACGTGGACGATGGTGTTCGGGTCGATGTCGCCGTCCTCGAGCGCGCGCTTGATGGCTCGGCTGCCGCCGCGACCCTCGGGGTCGGGCTGGGCGATGTCGTGGGCGTCGGCGGTCACACCGGCGCCGAGGACCTCGGCATAGATCCGGGCGCCGCGGGCCTGGGCGTGCTCGAGCGTCTCGAGCACGACGATGCCGGCGCCCTCACCGAGTACGAAGCCGTCGCGGGCGGTGTCCCAGGGGCGGCTGACCGCGGTCGGGTCGCCACCATCGGGGCCGGAGGCGGTCTTGGACAGGGCCATCATGTTGGCGAACGCGGCCATCGGCAGCGGGTGGATCGCTGCCTCGGTGCCACCGGCGAGGACGACGTCGGCGCGGCCCAGACGGATCTGGTCGGCGGCCAGGGCGATCGCCTCGGAGCCGGAGGCACAGGCAGAGATCGGGGTCTGAGCCGCGGCGCGGGCGCCGTAGATCAAGGAGATGTTGGCTGCCGAGGCGTTGGCCATCAGCATCGGGACGGCCAGCGGGCTGACCCGGCGCGGCCCCTTGGCCAGAAGCGTGTCGTAGTTGTCGAGCAGGGTGGTAACGCCGCCGATGCCGGTGGCGACAGCGACACCGAGGCGCTCTCCGTCGAGGCCGGCCTCGGTGGCCGTACCCTCGAAGCCGGCGTCCTTCCAGGCCTCGGCCGCGGCGACCACGGCGAACTGCGCGGAGCGGTCCAGGCGTCGCGCCTTGACCCTCTCCAGGACCTCGGACGGCTCGACGGCGACACGGCCGGCGATGCGTACGGGAAGGTCCTGGGCCCACTCCTCGGTGAGCTCGCGGATGCCGGAGCGGCCGGCGATCAAGGCATCCCAGGTGGTGGCTACATCTCCGCCTACCGGGTTGGTGGTGCCCAATCCAGTGACGACGACTCGGGTGCGGCTGCTCATGTGGTCTCCGTGTGAGGTGTTGGCGCGTTGGGTCAGGTGAAGCAGATCCGGCGGCTCGGCCTGGGAGGGTTGGCCGAGCCGCCGGGGCGCGTCAGGCGTTCGCGGAAGCCTTCTCGATGAAGCTCACCGCGTCGCCAACGGTCTTGAGGTTCTTGACCTGCTCGTCGGGGATGGATACGCCGAACTTCTCCTCGGCAGCGACGACGACCTCGACCATGGACAGCGAGTCGACGTCGAGGTCATCGACGAAGGACTTGTCGAGCTGAACGTCGGCGACATCGATGCCGGCGACCTCGTTGACGATCTCGGCGAGGTCGGAGCGGATCTCTTCGGTGGTGGCCATATGTGGTGCTTCCTCTCGGATTTGTGTGGTGAAACTCTGGGTGGTGCGAGACTACGGAACGACGACGACCTGGGCTGCGTAGACCAGTCCGGCACCGAACGCGATGAGCAGGGCGGTGTCGCCCGACTCAGCCTGACCCTCCTCGATCATCCGCTCAAGAGCAAGCGGGACCGAGGCGGCCGACGTGTTGCCCATGGTGGCGATGTCGCGGGCGATCTTGACCGACTCCGGAAGCTTCATGGAGCGGGCCAGGGCGTCGACGATGCGCATGTTGGCCTGGTGCGGGACGAAGCAGTCGAGCTCGTCGGCGGTGATGCCGGCCTTCTCGAGCGCCTCCTGGCCGACCTTGGCCATGGCGTAGGAGGCCCAGCGGAAGACGGGGTTGCCCTCCATCGTCAGCCAGGGAGTCTCCTTCGCCTCGATCGCGTCGAACCAGTCGGGGGTCTGGATGTGGTCGGCCTTGTCGCCCGAGGAACCCCAGACGACCGGGCCGATCCCGGGCTCATCGCTCGGGCCGACGACCGCGGCGCCAGCGCCGTCGGCGAAGATGAAGGCGGTGCCACGGTCGTGCGGATTGGTGATGTCGGAGAGGCGCTCGACACCGATGACGAGTACGTTGCGGGCGCTGCCGCCGCGGATGAAGTCGCTCGCCATCGCGATGCCGTGACAGAAGCCGGCACAGGCCGCCGAGATGTCGAAGGCGGCCGGGTGGTCGGCACCGAGCTCGTCGGCGATCAGCGCGGCTACTGCGGGCGTCTGACGCATGTGGCTGACGGTGGCGACGATGACGCAGTCGATCTGGTCGATGCCGATCTTGGCGTGCTCGAGCGCCTTGCGGGAGGCGGTGACCGACATCATCTGTACGGTCTCCTCCTCGCCCGCCCAGCGACGCTCGGTGATGCCGGAACGGGTGCGGATCCACTCGTCGGAGGAGTCGATCAGATCGACGATCTCGCTGTTGGGGACCACCCGGGTGGGGCGATAGCCGCCTACGCCGAGGATGCGGGCGTGCGGGGAACCTGTCGGGGCAGAGATCACGAGTGCTGGACTCCTGTCGGGTGCAGCCGCAGCAGCGGCTGACCGGGGGATACGAGGTCGCCGTCCTCGACGAGCCATTCGATGACCTCGCCGCCGTGGGCGGACGTGATCGCGATCGTGTCGCGGAGACTGGCGATGGCGCCGATCTCGGCGCCGGCCGGAATCACGTCGACCCCGGACACGGTCTCGGAGAGCTTGAAGGTTCCCTTGGACGGGGAGACGACCATGCGCCAGGTCGGCGTGGTCTCGATCGGGTTGGCCTCACCGTGCTTCTCGACGAACGCGCGGGCGTCGTCGAGCTGGTCGGGAGTCTTCAGGGCGAAGGTCTCGACGCCCTTGAGGGCGCGCTTGGCGATCCCCGTCAGGGTGCCGGCCGGCGGCATCTCCAGGATGCCGGTCACGCCGATGTCGGACATGGTGTCGAGGCAGAGGTCCCAGCGCACCGGGTTGGCGATCTGGCCGACGATCCGGTCCAGTGCCTTGGCGCCGTCGTGGACGATCTGGCCGTCCTTGTTGCTGATCAGGCGCGTACGCGGGTCGTGGGTCGAGACGCTCTGGGCCAGCCGGCGGAGGTGGCCGACGGCGGGCTCCATGTGCTTGGTGTGGAAGGCGCCGGCGACGCTGAGCGGCATCAGCCGGGCCTTGGCGGGAGGATCGGCGGCGAAGGCCTCGAGCTGCTCGAGGGTGCCCGCGGCGACGATCTGGCCGGGGCCGTTGTCGTTGGCGGGGGTGAGGCCGTGCTTCTCGATCGCGGCCAGCACCTCCTCGCGGACACCGCCGAGGACCGCGGTCATGCCGGTCGGCGTCTTCGCGGCGGCCTCGGCCATGGCCTTGCCCCGCTCGCGGACGAGCACCATCGCCTGCTCGGCGCTGATCGCGCGTGCGCCCGCGGCGGCGGTGATCTCACCGACGCTGTGGCCGGCGACCGCTCCGATCTTGCCGAAGGCGTCCGCGGGCTGCGGGAAGAGCTCGAGCGCCGCGACCAGGCCGGTGGCGACCAGCAGCGGCTGGGCGATCTCGGTGGCGCGGATGGTCTCTGCGTCGGCATTGGTGCCGTAGTCGATCAGGTCGATGCCTGCGACGGTTGAGAGCCACTCCATACGAGCGGCGAAAGCGGGGTCCTCCAGCCACGGGGTGAGGAATCCTGGTGTCTGAGCACCTTGTCCTGGGGCGACAATGACGAGCACGCAACGATAGTCCCGTCTGGAGGGGTGTCGGTTCACCTTCAGCGGCAACGAATATCTCTCCCGCAATCTTGTAGGGGTTCTACAACTTGCGTCGCTGCCAGCCTCAGTGGTCCTGTTGCCGGCCGAGAATCAGGGCAACCTGCAGGGCGAGAGCGTCGCGCGAGTCGGTCGGGAGGAACCCGGTGAGCTCCGCGACCTGCTTGAGCCGGTAGCGCACCGTGTTGGGGTGCACGAACAGTGTGCGCCCGGTGGCCTCGAGGCCGCCTCCGGCGGCGAAGTACGCCGCCAGCGTCTCGATCAGGGTGCTGCGGGCCTCCACCAGCGGCCGGTAGAGATTCTCGATGAGGTAGCGGTGGGCCCACGCGTCGCCGGCCAGGGCACGCTCGGGCAGGAACGACTGGCTGCGTGCCGGGCGTGGTGCGTCGGGCCAGCCGGGCGCGGCCCGGTAGGCGGAGAGCGCGGCCCGGGCGGACTCGGCGGCGGTGGCGAGCCCGGCCGCCATCGGTCCGACGACGACGGGCCCGTCGGCGAAGAGGTCGGCGATGCGCTCGGCTGCCTCCAGCGGGTCCTCGATGCCGCCGAGCAGGGCCACGAGGCGGTCACCCTGGACCGCGCACAGGGTGTGCAGGTCGTGGGCGCGGGCGCGGCGGCGTACCTCTTCCATGGCGGCGTCGAGGCGGACGCCGTCGGGGGCGTGGCCCAGCACGGCGCACAGCGGCAGGTCGGCGTCCCAGCCGAGCGCGCTGGCCCGGGAGAGGACGACCTCGTCGGTCTCGGCACGCAGGACCGCGTCGACCACGAGCGCCTCGAGCCGGGCGTCCCAGGCGCCGCGCTGCTCGGCGGCGCGGGCGTAGACCTCGGCGGTGGCGAAGGCGACCTCGCGGGCGTAGCGGCCGATCGCCTCGTGGACGTCGGCGGCGTCCTCGGGCCCGAGGAGGTGGTCGATGTTGGCCTCGACCACCTCGATGGAGAGGCGTACGAG
This sequence comes from Nocardioides sp. NPDC087217, assembly GCF_044744805.1. Lineage (NCBI taxonomy): Bacteria > Bacillati > Actinomycetota > Actinomycetes > Propionibacteriales > Nocardioidaceae > Nocardioides > Nocardioides sp. NPDC087217. Next base: position 68,508 of record NZ_JBIUZB010000013.1, on the reverse strand, counting down.
GTCCACGGTCTGCTGGAGCGTGATGATGCCGGTCAGCGCACGGGGCGCGACGCCGAACATCGACGCGGCCAAGTCGGGCTTGGCGGTGTCGGCGGAGGCGCCGCCGCCGTACCAGCCGACGAACTCCTTGATGCCCGCCTGCACGATCAGGCCGACGAGGGAGCGGTTCTTCGCGGAGAGGTCCTTGAACCACGGCATCGCGTCGTCCATGCGCGACGTGGCGGCCGTCGCCAGCCGGCCGGTCGCGCGCCGCAGCGCCTGCGCGGTGCGCCGGCGGGTGGGAGGAATCACTGCGGTCACGTTGTCCATTCTTGCGCTTAGTACATCTGATGACATGCCGAGTCGGCGCATCCGACCCCTCTGGCTCGCTTCGCTTCGCCAGACACGGGGTCAGATGCGCCGACTCGGCGCCACGAGTTCAGGCGTCTCCGCCCTCCTGCATGATGCCCTTCGTCGCCGTCGGGTCGTCGATGCGGTAGGTGTCGAAGGCCTTCTTCACCAACGCGGCGTCGATCTCGCCGGCCTCGGCCAGGGCCTGGAGGGCCTGGACGACGACGGACTGGGCGTCGATCTGGAAGAAGCGACGCGCGGCCGGGCGGGTGTCGGCGAAGCCGAACCCGTCGGCGCCGAGTACGCGGTAGTCGTCGGGCACCCAGCGGGCGATCTGCAGCGGGACGGCCCGCATGTAGTCGGAGACCGCGACGACGGGGCCGTTGGACGCCGAGAGCTTCTCGGTGACGTACGGCGTGCGCGGGGTCTCGCCAGGGTGGTTGAGGCTCCACTGCTCGGCCTCGATGGCGTCGCGGGCGAGCTCGTTCCACGAGGTGACCGACCAGGTGTCTGCCTTGACGCCCCAGTCCTCCTCGAGGATGCGGGCAGCCTCCTCGACCCACGGGAACCCGACGCCGGAGGCGAGCAGGCGGACCTTGGGGCCGTCTCCCTCGGCGGTCGAGACCTGGTGGATGCCCTTCAGGATCCCCTCGAGGTCGACGTTGTCGGGCTCCTTGGGCTGGCTGACCGGCTCGTTGTAGACGGTCAGGTAGAAGATGACGTCCTCGCCGTTCGGGTGCTCCTCGGTCGAGCCGTACATCCGCTCGAGGCCGCTCTGCATGATGTGCGAGACCTCGTAGGCGAACGCGGGGTCGTAGTGCACGACCGCCGGGTTCGTCGCCGCCAGCAGCGGCGAGTGACCGTCGGCGTGCTGGAGACCCTCACCGGTCAGCGTGGTGCGACCGGCGGTGGCGCCGACCAGGAAGCCGCGGCCCATCATGTCGGCCATCGCCCAGATCGAGTCGCCGGTGCGCTGGAACCCGAACATCGAGTAGAAGATGTAGAACGGGATCATCGGCTCGCCGTGGGTGGCGTACGCCGTGCCGGCAGCGGTCGCCGACGCCAGCGCCCCCGCCTCGGAGATGCCCTCGTGCAGGAGCTGGCCCTGCGCGGACTCCTTGTAGGAGAGCAACAACTTCCGGTCGACGCTCTCGTACTGCTGGCCGCCGGGGTTGTAGACCTTCGCGCTCGGGAACATCGCGTCCATGCCGAAGGTGCGGTACTCGTCGGGGGCGATCGGCACGATGCGCTTGCCGATCTCCGGGTCACGCATCCAGTCCTTGAGGAGCCGGACGGTGGCCATCGTGGAGGCGATCTTGTTCTTGCCGGAACCCTGCTTGAGCTCGGCGTAGACCTTCTCGCCCGGCAGGGTGAGCGGCTTGAACTCGACCCGGCGCTGGGGGAGCGGACCGCCGAGCTGCTTGCGGCGCTCCATCATGTATTCGATCTCGGCCGACTCGGGACCCGGGTTGAAGAACGGCGCCGCGCCGGTCTGCTCGTAGGTCGCCTCGAGCTCCTTGTCGGAGATCGGCAGGAGCAGACGGTCGCGGAACTTCTTCAGGTCCGCCATGGTCAGCTTCTTCATCTGGTGGGTGGCGTTCTTGCCCTCCAGAGCGTCGATCGTCCAGCCCTTGATGGTGTGGGCCAGGATGACGGTCGGCTGCCCGACGGTCTTGGTGGCCGCGTCGAAGGCCGCGTAGACCTTGCGGTAGTCGTGACCACCGCGGGGAAGCTTGCGGATCTGCTCGTCGCTCATCTGCTCGACCATCTTGCGAAGGCGCGGGTCGGAGCCGAAGAAGTTCTCCCGGACGTACGCACCGGTCTCGACCGAGTAGGTCTGGAACTGGCCGTCGGGGGTCGAGTTCATCTTGTTGACCAGGGCGCCGTCGACGTCCTTGGCGAGCAGCTGGTCCCACTCGCGGCCCCAGATGACCTTGATGACGTTCCAGCCGGCGCCGCGGAAGTTGGACTCCAGCTCCTGGATGACCTTGCCGTTGCCGGTCACCGGGCCGTCGAGCTGCTGCAGGTTGCAGTTGATCACCCACACCAGGTTGTCGAGCTCCTCGCGGGCGGCGACCCGGATGGCGCCGAGCGACTCGGGCTCACCCATCTCGCCGTCGCCGAGGAAGGCCCACACGCGCTGGTCGGAAGTGTCCTTGATGCCGCGGTTCTGCAGGTAGCGGTTGAACCGCGCCTGGTAGATCGAGTTGATCCCGGTCAGGCCCATCGAGACCGTCGGGAACTCCCAGAAGTCGGGCATCAGGCGCGGGTGCGGGTAGGAGGAGATGCCCTGGCCGACCCCGTGCTGCACCTCCTGGCGGAAGCGGAAGAGCTGCTCTTCCTTGAGCCGGCCCTCGAGGAAGGCACGCGCGTAGATGCCGGGGGAGGCGTGGCCCTGGATGAAGACCTGGTCGCCGCCGCCGGGGTGGTCCTTGCCGCGGAAGAAGTGGTTGAAGCCGACCTCGTAGAGGCTCGCGGAGGACTGGTAGGTGGCGATGTGGCCGCCCACCTCCAGGCCCTTGCGGTTGGCGGAGGAGACCATGACGGCGGCGTTCCACCGGATGAAGGCCCGGATGCGTCGCTCGATGTCCTCATCGCCCGGGAACCACGGCTCGCGGTCGGAGGGGATGGTGTTGATGTAGTCGGTGCTGCGCAGTGCGGGGACGCCGACGGACTTCTCTCGGGCTCGCTCCAGCAGACGCAGCATCATGTAGCGGGCTCGCTCGCGTCCGCTCGACTCGAGCATCGCGTCGAACGAGCCGAGCCACTCACTGGTCTCTTCGGGATCGATGTCCGGAAGCTGGGTCGGTAGACCCTCGTGGATTACGGTCGGCTGGGCGGGGGTCGGGCCCTGCGGACCACCAGTCGTCTCGGTGGATTGTTCGGTCACATCCTCAATGGTCGCACGCGGTCGAGGGCGGACGCCCACCCGCGGTGGGTTACTGGACAGTAGGCGGTTTCTGCTGGTCAACCCCGGAAAAATCGTTCGTACGCCGAGTTGCTAATCTGCCGCCGTGACTAGCCTGGATCGTGACAATGCCGTTGCCGACGTCTTGGTGGTAGGTGAGGCGCTGGTCGACGTGGTCACGACCGCCGATGGCGTGACCCGGGACCACCCCGGCGGGAGCGGCGCCAACGTCGCCGTGGCGCTCGGCCGGCTCGGCCGACCGGTGCGGTATGCGGCTTCGTTCGCCGATGATGCTCGGGGTCGCTCCTTGGCTGCTCATCTGGCTGATTCGGGTGTTGTGATGGCGTGCGACCCGCACGTGCTGGCCCGCACCTCGACCGCGCAGGCCACCATCGCGGCCGACGGGTCGGCGACGTACGTCTTCGACCTGGACTGGAAGCTCGGCGAGATCACGGTGGGGACGCCGCGGTTCGTCCACGTCGGATCGCTCGCGCCGGTGCTCTCGCCGGGCGCCGAGACGGTCTTCGAGCTGCTCGACGGGCTCCCCGACTCCGTCCGGGTCCTCTACGACATCAACATGCGGCCCACGCTGACCGGAACCGGCCAGGAGGTCGTCTCGCGGATCGAGCGGGCGGCGGCGTACGCCGATGTGGTCAAGGCGAGCGACGAGGACCTGGAGACGCTCTACCCCGGGGTCGGGCTCGACAAGGCGGCCGCGCGGCTGCTCGAGCTCGGTGCAGGTGCGGTCGCGGTGACCCGCGGCGGCGACGGCGCCAGCTGGATCACCACGTCCGAGCGGATCGACGTGGAGGCCGAGAAGGTGACGGTCGTGGACACCATCGGTGCCGGCGACACCTTCTCCGCGGGCCTCGTCGACGCGCTCTGGGACGACTTCGAGCGCGACCGTCGCGAGGTGCTCGCCCACGGCGTCCGGGCGGCGGCGGTCACCGTCTCGCGTGCCGGTGCCAACCCGCCGACCCGTGCCGAGCTGAACGGCTAGGCCACCTCTTCGAGGCCGGCCCGGAGCGCTGCTCGGGCTCGATGCAGGCGCGACTTCATCGCCGGCAGGCTCAACCCCAGGTGCCTCGCGACCGATCTGCCGCTGTAGCCGTGTACGTCGCGCAACAGCAGCACCTGCCGTTGGTCGGCCGGAAGCCTCGCGATGGCCGCGGAGACCTGACGAGCCTCGATCTCCGCCAAGGCGGCCTCCTCCGCCGACGAGCTCGTTCGAAGGGGCAGATCGGTCACCTCGGCGAGGACGTGCCTCCTGCTGATGGTCCAGCGACGAACGCATTCGTTGCGCACGATGGTGAACATCCATGACGCCAACGCTCCGGTCGCTCGCAGCGTCCCGATCTTGCGATAGAGGATGACCAGCGCCTCCTGCGTGGCATCCTCTGCATCCTGTTCGCTCATGCACAGCGACGTGGCGAACCGCCGCACGTGTGGATGTGCCCCTTCGATGAGCACCGAGATCGAGGCCACGTCGCCGGCCTGCGCTGACCGGATGACGGCCGTGTCGGGCCACGGACGGCGCGTCTGCTGGTTCGGCACGATCACCCCGCGCGTTGAGGCAGGGCGTCGAGCGCGGCGAGTACGTCGCGGTGACGGTATCCGCCGGTGGGCATGGTGACGATGTCCGCGTACGTGACCCGGCCGACAGCGTCTACGACGATGGTTCCGGACTGCATCATCGAGCCGAGCAGGCGGCGGGCGAGGCCGAGGTCACCGTGGAGGCCGGGGACGACGGGGAACGGGATCTGCCGCCGGTCCGCCCAGGCCTGGGCCGTGGTTGCTTCCTCGGGGACGGCGATCAGGACCCGCAGGTCCCGGTCGCGGAAGTCCGTGGCGTTGGACGTGAGGGTGCGTACGTGGGCGTTGCACATCATGCAGGTCGTGGCTCGCATGAAGTAGACGAGCGTGCCCCGGTGGCCCTCCCCGAGGAGATCGGCCGCCGTGCCGTCGCTCAGCCGCACGGAGGTGTCCTCGATCGTGCTTCCTACCTCGATCACGTGTGTTCCTCTCTGTTCTGCCCGCGGCGCGGGCTATCGCAGACAGGAGTGGTCCAGCGGGCAAAAGGATTCACCTCGGCCGCGGCCGATGATCAGGCGGTCTCGAGCGCGAGTCGCTCGGCGAGCGTACGTCCCAGCCAGGCCGCGGAGCGGATGGCGCTGCCGCAGTTGGCGACGAGGACGCCTGGGCTGGGCTCGTCGACCACCAGCGTCTTCTGTGCGGTGTCGACACCCCAGAGGATGTCGTCGACGCGGGCATCGCGGAGCCACGGGAGCGTCGTGGCGAGCCCGCTGTCGAGGATCTCCTTCCAGTGGTCGACGGGGCCCGAGGTGTCCTCGTCCTCGACGATGTCCTCCTGCCCGACGACGACGCGCAGCCGGCCGTCGATGAGCTTCACGAAGACATACCCGAAGCCGTCGCCGATCGGCACGATCGTGTGGGGCAGCTGCTCCCGTTCGGGGGGAACCGGGAGGTCGAGCACGAACAGCTGGCGCTTCTCGGCCTCTGCGCTGACCTGCGGGAACACCGATGCGTTCGCCGCGCCCATCGCGCCCAGGACCCGGCGGGCGCGGATCGCGCCGCGCGAGGTCTCGACCACATGACCGCTCCCGTCAGGGCGTACGCCGGTGACGAGCGCGTCGACCAACGTCGCTCCCGCTTCCTGTGCCTGGTCGCGGAGCATGCCGACAAGCCCGGTCGCGGAGACGTTGAGCGCAGGGATGTGCTCTCCGGTGTGCAGCAGGTGGTAGGTGTTCTCGATCATGTCCAGCTCCGCGCCGTCCGCGGCGCCGCGGATGAACTGCTCGGTCTGGGTCGTCATCTCCCGCTTGACCGGGTCGGGCCACGTCCACCGGATGCTGCCGCCCGCATAGCGGTAGGTCGCGACATGGGCGGGATCGTCGGCGGGGTCGTGGTCGATGAGGACCACGCGCAGGCCGGGCCGGGCCAGGAAGATGGCCGTCGCGGCGCCGATCGGGCCTGCTCCGCAGATCGCCACGTCGGCCTCTGCAAGATGTTCAGCGGTCAGGTCGGCGGGCAGATCAGTCAACGAAGTCCTTCCGGGTGGTACATCAGGCCGGTGCGCGAATATGCGTCCAGAAGGCTATCGGCTGGGGTCCGTTCCTGGCTCAGCAACTGGTCCAGACAGGCGAGGTGGCCGACTTCGTCCCGCATGCCAGCACGTTCGGTGAGTGCCCGGCGGGCCGCCGTGAGCACCTCACGGGCGCCGGCGGCGATCTCCGGGTCGGTGAACCCCGCGGTCGCGGCCCGCTGGTGCAGGTCGCGACTGGGCTTGTCGGCCAGCCCGGGAAGGTCGTCGGCGAGGCAGACGCCGAGCGTCAGTGCCGCGCCGGCGAGCAGCAGGTCGCGGGAGAGGAAGGCGTCGTAGGCCTTGAACTCGATGCGTCCCTCCTCGCGTGGGATCCGCGGCGGGTGGACCATGGTGGGCTCGGCGCCGGCGGGCGGCTCGACGAAGCAGCGCGCCGCCACGCGTCGCCAGGTGCGCTCGTAGGTGCGCTTGCTGGGGCCGCGCCACGCCCGGCCGGCGTGGAAGGGCGAGCTGAAGCTGAACGGCACCATGAAGGGGCTGTAGGAGGTCAGCCGGCGGGTCACCTCGACGACCTGCTCCGCGGAGAACCCGGGAAAGGAGAGGTTGATGTCGGGGCCGTAGCTCAGGTTGGAGACCTCGGCGTGGTCGTACTCACGATGCTCGGCCCGCATCGCCCGCTCCCACTCGTTGAGCGGCGGGTCGAGGACGTACGCCTCCCGGACCGGGTTGAAGCCGACGATGCCCAGCTGCAGGCCGATGGGAGCGAGGCGCTTGGAGATGTCGTCCTGGAGATCGATCAGCCGGTCGGCGGCCTCGGTGGTGCTCGAGCAGACCGGGGTGCGGATCTCCACGCCCTTGACCAGCATCGTCGTGAAGGTGCCGTCGGCGTCGAACCGCTCGTCGCCCTCGAGGTACCAGTAGCCGCTCTTGATCCCCAGGTCACCGCGGACGAGGTCCTCGTCGGTGGTGCCGGAGCCGTCGGCAAGGGCGCGTTGGAGGGTGTCGAAGTCGAGATCCACGAAGTCATGGAAGGTGCCCATGTCGCGAAACGTGCCCGCGCCTACGTCGGGTGATTCCGTCACCAGGGCATACTCGAACTCGAACCCGGCGGAGTAGAGCACGGCGCAACTCTAGGGCAGTGCGCGGGCCATCATCCGCATTTCTCGGAAATTAGGTTAGGCTCCCCTCATGTTTCGCGCGGTGAAGCCGGAGACAAAGCCGGAGACGAGGGTCGTGGTCACCTCGACCCGGCGTCTCAGTGCTGGGATGACCCGCGTCCATCTCCGCGCCGAGGACCTCTCCGCGTTCGAGGGCAGCGTCTGCACCGACCGGTTCGTGCGTCTGGAGATCCCGGTCGGCGACGGCTCGACCGTCTGCCGCACCTACACGGCGCTGGACCCCTCGGTCGCCGAGGGCACTTTGGCCATCGACTTCGTGCACCACGGCGACGAGGGCGTCGCCGGCCGATGGGCCGCCACCGCCGGCCCCGGTGACGTGCTCACCGTGCGTGGGCCGGGCGGGACGTACGCTCCGGACCCGGCCGCCGACTGGCACCTGCTCGTCGGCGACGAGTCCGGTCTGCCCGCGATCCGGGCGGCGCTGGCGGCGCTGCCGGCCGACGCCGTCGGCTATGCCGTGATCGAGGTGCCCTCCGCGGAGCATCTCCAGCAGGTCGAGGCGCCGGCCGGGGTCGAGGTGCGCTGGCTGGACGCCACCATCGACCCGCCTCTGGAGGTCGTCGTCCGCGAGCTGCCCTGGCTGCTCGGCCGGGTGCACGCGTTCGTGCACGGCGAGGCCGAGGTCACGATGCAGCGGATCCGCCCCTACCTGCTGCGCGATCGTGGAGTGCCGCGCGGCGACCTGTCGATCTCCGGCTACTGGCGCCGCGGGAACAACGAGGACAGCTTCCGTACGTGGAAGCGCAGCCAGGCTGCTGACCGCGAGGTCGCACACTCAGCGCACTGAGATGGAGCCGCGGCCGCCCGGAGGGGCGGCCGCGGCGTACTCAGTCCGCGGCCAGCGGTGTCACCGTCATCCGGTCGAGGTTCGGGGCCCACGGTGACCGAAGGCCCAGCTCCGGATAGCGGTCGGAGATGTAGGTCTCACCGTTCCAGTCCGGCAGCTCCTCGGAGCGGAAGGACAGCGTGTTCTCGCCCGGCTTCAGCTCTGCGTAGAACGTCAACGTCCAGAAGCCGTTGTCGTGGAAGCTGTGCGGGAACCAGACCCGGCGGGCCTTCTCGCCGTTGACGCTGACGTCGGCGTGCCGGGCCAGCGGGTCCGGGTTGTAGTGCGAGGCGGGTGACTGCTCGCCGTTGGAGTAGCGCACCGTGATCGCGTACGTCCCGGCCCGAGGTGCCGTGGTGGCCAGCGTCAGTGCGTTGCCGTTGCCCGGGTCGCCACCGACACCGGTGACCGCCTTGCCGCCGTCGGCGAGCGAGTAGGGCGCGACCTTCGCCGAGCCCTTCAGCGCGCCGTCCTCGGCCTGGGTGGTCACCGATCTCAGCGTGCTCGCCGACGGACCGACACGGAACCGGTCGACCAGTAGCCGGCCCTGCTCCGCGGTCAGGGTGATCTTGTTGATGCCGCCGGAGAGGAACACGTCTCGCGACACCGGCCGGGTGACGACCCCGAGATTCTGTCCGTTCAGCGCTAGCCGGATGCGCCCCGACCCGAGGGTGTCGAACCGGAGGCGGTGCTCGCCGTCGTCGGGCGAGTAGACCCAGAACGTCGCGGTGCCGCGGGCGAGGTCTGCGGCGCCGGACCCGGACACCCCGGCCTTCGAGTAGTCGGCCCGTGCTCCGTCGGTGAGCGTCGCGTCCTCACCCTCGTAGGTGCGTTGCGTGGCGGCAGGGTTCGACAAGGAGAGGTCGATCTTGTCGATGATCGCGTCTCCTCGGGTGCGTTCGGTGCCGTCGAGGCTCCGCGCCGCGATCGAGATCGTGTGCTTCCCGGCGGTCAGGTCGACCGTCGTGTCGGCGTGGTCCCACACGACCCACTTGTAGCCGAGCGGCAGATGGATCTCCTGCTCCTGCTTGCCGTCGACCGTGATGAAGGCGTTGGTCGGACCCTGGTCCTTGACCAGGCCGTAGGTGTTCAGAGAGTTCGCGAACACGCTCAGGTCGTAGGTCCCGTCCTTCGGCACGTCTACGGCGAAGTCGAGCTTCACGTTCGAGTCGGTGCGGATGCCGCCGACGTTGTACGAGCTCGACGTGTAGAAGCCGCCCAGGTTGGAGGGACTGCCCTCGGGCCCGTTGCGGGAGTAACCCGAGCCAGAGTGCGCGGCGTCCTCGGCCTCGTACGTCGCTCGCCACAGCTGCGGCGGCGCGGCCTCGGCCGTCGCGTTGGCGCCGGGCGTGACGATGATCTGGTAAGCGGACTCGGCCGAGAGGGCGGGGACGCCGTCCTTGCCGAACCAGAACCCGACACCGCCGTCACTGACCGGGAGGTTCATCTCCGCGACCTCGGCCGGGCCGCTGTTGTCGCCGAGCTGACCCGACCAGCCGATCTCCTTGACGGCGACGTGCACGCTGGACCCGAACGTCGTGGGGTCGACCCCGTCGAAGTCGACGTAGGACTCCCCGTCGGCGCCCCCGATGATCGCCTCTGCCCGTCGTCGATCGCGATCGAGGGCCGCGACGCCCTGCAGCGTGTAGCTCTCGTTCGGGCGGGGCGGGGTGAGCTTGACCGTCTGGCCCGTCATCTGGCTGTAGGCGTTGAGCAGCCACCACTGCCCGTTGGCCTTGTTGGCCTCGACGGCGGAGTCGGACAGGTTCCCGTCGATGTTCCAGTAGGCGATGTCGCCGTCGACCTTGCTGTCTTCGAGCGCCGAGACCCACTGGATCATCTGACCCGGGACCGAGGTGTGGTAGTTGAACGCGTACTCGTTGATGTTGATCGGCAGATGCTTCCCCGCGTACGGGGTGCCCTGGTAGATCGTGTCCTCCCACCCGCGGAACCTCGCCACGTTGGTCCGGATCGAGGCCGGGTTGCTCAGCTCGTGCCAGGTGATCACGTCCGGCATCGTGTCGTTGGCCAGCGCGTGCTTCATGAAGCCCTGCACCTGGTCGTAGAGGATGCTCGTGTTCGGACCGGCGATCCGGGCGTCGGGGAGCTCGCTCCTGATGAGGGCGTGGACCTCGTCCCAGGCCTTGAAGTAGTGCTGCGGGTCGTTGAGCCAGCTGACCCTGTTGTAGCTCCACTCGCCGGTGCCGAACATGTTGCCCTCGGGCTCGTTGAACGGCACGAAGACGACGTGGCTGCGGTACTTCTCCGGCAGCGCCTTGACCTGCTCGACCTGGGTCCTGATCTTGGCCTTGAAGTCGTCCAGCTTGGCCTGCGGGGTGTCGCCCGGCCACTGGTAGGGGAACCCGCGGTAGATGTCGGTCATGTAGATGTAGACGTCGCCGCCGGAGCCGTCCACGAGCGGCTCGAGCACCTCGAGGGCGTCCGCGCCCGGGTGCTGCGGACCGTCCTGAGCCTTGGTCGACACCGTACGCAGGTTGATCCCGTCGATCAGGTTGCTCGAGGGGAGGTCCTTGCCGTAGACCCCGTAGAGCGTGCCGGACGCGCCACCCATGACATCGCCGGTGGGCTCGGCCAGGTCGATGTCGACCTGGTTCTCGTAGCGGACGGTCACCTCGGCCGAGACCGCCCGCCCGGCGGCGGTGCCGGCCAGCGTGAAGGTGCCGCGGTCCGCGTACTTCGCCGGATCCACCTCGTCCCAGGCGATCGGTACGTCGCGGTCGTAGCCGTCGCTGAACGTGGCCCGTACCGAGGCCGGCAGGTCCGGCTCCTTTCCGACGTCGGTGTAGACGTCGAAGGACGTCTCGGTCGGCTCGACGATCGTCGGAGGGGTGACTCCGGTGGCCTGGCCGAGCTGCTCCGGGGTGAGTGCCGCACCGTAGACCGTCACGTCGTCGATCGAGCCGCCGAACAGATTGTCGGCGGGGAACATCGACCTGCCGAGGAACCCGCTCGTCGACGCGCCGACGACGAGATCGGAGGCGGTGATCTTCGTGCTGGTGGCCGCGACGGCTGCGCCGTCGAGGTAGGTGGTGAGCCGGTCCGACTCGGTGTCCAGGGTGACGGCGACGGTATGCCAGGACTTCTCCGGGAGCGGGGCGTAACCCGAGTTGGTCGCCTCGGCGCCGGTTCCCGCCACGGCCGCTGTACGCAGCACCGACCCGTTCGAGGGAGTGAGGAACAGATAGCGACTGGTGTCCTTGCCCAGGTCGAGGATCCGCTGCCAGGAGCCGCCGCCTCCGTCCCAGCTCACCCGCGCGGTGACCGTGAGGTCGGTCCGTCCCTCGAGGACGCCCTTGGGGAGGGTGACGTAGGCGCCGTCCGACGAGGACGGCCCGCCAGGCAGGTGCAGCGCCTGGCCGCCGCCGTCTCCGGGGACGGTGTCGGCGGTGCCGCCGTTCACCAAGGTGCCGTCGAGCCCGTTGCCGGAGTCGTCGGCGACCGTCCCGCTGGCCGGGTCGTCGTCGAAGGCGTAGTGGACGACCGGGTCGGGCACGGTGACCTCGGCGGCACCGGCGCGTGGGACCACGCCGGGTGCGGCCAGCGCGACGGCGGCGACCGCGGCGGCCGCGGCCGCGGTGGCCGTCCTGGGTGGTGTGGACGTGAAGGGTGATCTCATCGGTAGCTCCTTCTGTTGTGGGGTCACGACCGCCGAACGTGATCGGCGGCGAAGAGGAGGTAGACCGCGGCGGTCCAGGTGTAGGCGCGGTCACGCAGCCCCGCGCCGGTGCGAGCGTCGAAGTTCTCGGCGAAGCCGGACTTCTCGCACAGTGCCCTGAACCGCTCGCTGACGACGTCGGCGACGGCCGGGAACCCGCTGCGACGCAGGCCGTCCTCGATGAGCGCGGTCGACGGCGCCCAGATCGGGCCTCGCCAGTAGCCGTCGTCCTGGTAGCTGGGCGAGGAGACCGGCTCGGTGGCAGGTCCGTAGTCGGTCAGGTGATCGCCGAGCCGGTCCGCCATCGTCGTACGGATGTCGGACGGGAGCCGGTCCCCGAGCACCAGCGGCAGCAGGTTCAGCAGGCTGGACCCTGTGCTCCGGCGGCCCGAGAGCGCGCCCACGGCGACGAACTCGGCGCCCGTCCAGAGCTGGTCGACCAGCGTACGGACGAGCTCGTCGCCGACCTTGCGCCAGCTGGCCGAGGGATGCCCGAGCTCGTCGGCGAGGTCGGCGAGGACCTCGAGCTGGACCGCGAGGAACGCGGCGAGGTCGGGTGACTCGACGACCCGGTCGAGGTCGAACGTCGTGGAGTTGTCCCACCCGCTGTCGTTGCCGTGCTGGTAGTAGGGCAGGTCGTGGCCGGGCCGTCGCCTGGAGTCGAGCCAGAACCTGCTCCAGCGGACCAGGCCGTCGTGGATGCGCTCGAGCTCGTCGGTGGCGAGGGCCCGTGCCGCGGTCGCGCGCAGCCGGCTCAGCGCCCAGCCGTGGATCGGGGGCTTCACGTAGTTGTAGAGGACCTCGGTGTGCGTCACCGAGTCGGGCAGCGCGCCGTGGTCGTCCTGGTGGTCGAACGGCGCGAGGAACTGGTCGAGAGCGGCGTCCGGACGGCCTGGAGCGAGCGCCATCGCGTTGAAGCAGTGGTCCCAGCTCCACAGCTTGTCCATCCAGTGCTTGGACATCAGCACCGACTCCCGACCCAGCAGACCGCTGGGGGCGACCGTCGCCGACCACAGGACGTACGCCGCCAGTGCGGCCGCCGGGGTGCGCGCGTCACGCCACGGGGCGAGGTCGTCGAGGTAGCCGGCGAAATCTGCTGTCGAGTCCGCGACGACCTCCTCGAAGGTCGCTGCCTCCGCGGGCGCTGTCTGCTGCGAGGTCGCCTCGCGTACCTCGGCCTCCCAGTCGCCGCCGTCGCTTCCGAGCAGGATCGACCTCGTCGCCTCGCCCAGTGCCTCGGAGCCCTCGACCGAGTGCTCCCCGCGCAGCACGGTGACGCGGTAGCGGTGGCCGGTCTCGTAGCTGGTGAAGACGACCGCGCCGTCGCTCGGGTCGGTGAACAGGTACGTTCCGGTGAACGGGGTGAGCCCGGCAGCGGCATCGCCGAGCCGCAGCGCGAGGCCGGAGCCGCGGAGGCGTACGGCGTCCGGGCCGGCGAAGGCCGCCTCGACTCGGCCGTCCTCCCGCGCCCAGGTCAGGACAGCGGGGCTCGCGGACCAGGTCGTCTCGACCGGCAGGCCGCTGCGCTCCGGCCGCAGCGCGAGCACGCCGTGGAACCCGTTGCGGTGGGAGACGAGGTGGATCGTGTCGGTGCGGGTGTGCAGGGCGACCACGGGGGAGAGGTCGAGCCAGGAGCCGCGCCGGGAGAACGGGATCTCCCGGACGTCGAAGGCGGCCTCGGTCGAGGTGTCGTGCAGCGGCATGCGTGGGGTGTCCTTCAGTCCTTGACGGCGCCCGCCGTCACGCCGGCGGCGACGTACCGCTGGGCGACGACGAGCAGGATGGCGGTGGGGATCGAGGCGACGACGGCGGTCGCCATCAGCGGGCCCCACTCCTGGTTCTGGGAGCCGATGTAGTCGTAGAGCCCCATCGTGATCGGGCGCAGCGAGCCGCCCTCGCGGTTGAGGGTGGAGGCGAAGATGAAGTCCGACCACGCCCACAGGAAGGCGAACAGCGAGACGGTCACCGCCGAGTTGCGCGAGATCGGCAGGACGACCTGGGTGAAGGTCTTCCAGGGGCTCGCGCCGTCGATGGCCGCGGCGTGGAGGAGGTCTCGCGGGATGCCGGCCATGAACGCGGAGAACAGCATGACGCCGAACGGGATCGCGATCGTGGAGTCGGCGACGATCAGGCCGGGGACGGTGTCGAGGATCCCGAGGTCGGTGTAGACGGTGTAGAAGCCCAGCGCCATCACGACGCCGGGGACCATCTGCGCCACGATGAGGCAGAAGTTGAGCACCCGCCGGCCCGGGACGAACAGCGACGACATCGCATAGCCGGCCGGAGCTGAGACGAGCAGCGTGAGCGCGACCGTCCCGATGCCGATGATCAGGCTCGTCCCGAGATACGGCAGCTGATCCTGAAGCACCACCCGGTAGTGGTCGAGGGTGAACGACGTCGGGAACAGGCCGCCGCTGCGGATGGCGTCGCGCTGGATCAGCGAGACGTTGACCATCCAGTAGAGCGGGAACAGCATCAGCGCGGTGAGGACGAGGCCGATGCCGGTCTTCACCCAGGCCGAGGCGGTCCGTGCTGTCGGTGTGATCGGTGTGGTCGGTGTCGAGGTGTGCATCTCAGGCCTCCTCCTTGCGCTGCACGGCGAGATAGACGAGACCCATGAGCAGAGCGACGAGCAGCAGGATCGTGCCGACGACGGACGCCTGGGAGTACTCGATGACTGCCGAGGTGCCCTTGCCGAACGCCATCCCGTACGCCCAGGTCGCCAGCGTCTGTGACGACCCGGCGCCGGCGGTCATGATCCAGATGATGTCGACGACCTTGAGCGTGTAGACGAAGCCGAGAAGCAACGTGATCGCGCTGACCGGCCGCAGCAGCGGGAACGTGATCGACCAGAACCGGCGCCACGGGCCGGCGCCGTCGAGAGCTGCCGCCTCGTAGAGCTCGGCTGAGATGTTCTGCAGCCCGGAGTAGAGGATGACCAGGTTGAACGGGATCCCGAGCCAGATGTTCGCGATCATCACGGCCCACAGCGAGTTGTCGGCGCTCAGCCACCAGACGGAGTCGATGCCGAAAGCACCGAGGAACCGGTTGACGATGCCCGAGTCCGCGTCCATCATCCACTGCCACGTCGTCGCCGAGACGATGATCGGGAGCAGCCACGGGACCAGGAAGAGCCCACGCAGGAGCACCGACAGCGGGAAGTGGCGGTGGAAGTACGTCGCGAGCGCGAGCCCGATGACGTACTGGAAGACCAGGGAGCCGACCACGAAGATCGCGGTCTGCTGCATGATCGGCCAGAACTGCGGCGCGGTGAGCACCTCGCGGTAGATGTCGGTCCCGGCGAAGGGCGCTTCGCCGGTGACGTACGTCGCCCGGGTGAAGCGGTGCAGGCTCATCGACACGTTCTCGACCAGCGGGTAGGCGTAGAAGACCACGAGGTACGTCACCAGCGGCGCGACGAACGCCACGCCGGCCCAGCGGCTGCGGTGATGTCGGCGTCGGGGAGGGGGCGCCGCGGCCGGCACCGTCTCCGGTGCCGCCCGGCGCTCCAACGTCGAGACTGCAGGAATCCTGGTCACTGTTCTCTGTCCGTTCTCCGGGATCCGGGCGCGGGTCAGTTGCCCTTGGCTTCCTGCGCCGCGGTCTCGAACGCGTCCTCGACCTCACCGGCGTCGCCGGCGGCGTTGAGCGCGGCCTGCTCGGCCTTCGACAACGCGGCCGAGGTCGCGAGATAGCCGGTGCCGAGCTCGGTGGTCCGGCCCTGGGCGCTGGAGATGGCATCCGCCCACGGCTGGTAGTGCTCCGTGGAGGCGATCTGCTGCTTGCGAGTGGTTTCGGCGGCGGTGAAGTAGCCGAGCATGTCGTCGGTCTCGACCTGCGTCTCCGAGCTGAGCAGGCAGTCGAGCACCTCCTTCGCGGCGGCGTAGTGGGCGTCGCTGTTCTCCTTGTGCAGCGGCACCACGCCGAACTCGCCGCCGGTCGGCACCGGCGCTGCGCCGCCGTCCTGGCTCGGGATGGGCATCATCTTGACGGGGAACTTCTGCTCGGTCGCTGCCTGGGCGAACCAGGAGCCGTTCTCGGCGAACGCGTAGTCGCCGGTGAGGAACAGGTCCCAGGACGCGGACTGGTTGTCGGTGATGGCCGACTTGGGGGCGTACCCCTGGCCGATCCAGTCCGAGACGAGCTGGCCCGCCTCGATGGCGTCGGCCGAGCCGAGGTCGGACAGGTCGGCGCCGGATCCCCAGAACCAGGGAAGGAACTGGAAGGTGCCCTCCTCTCCGGGGACGCCCGCGAACGTGATGCCCTGGTGACCGGCCCCGGTCACCTTCTTCAGTGCGGCGTTCAGGCTCGCCCAGTCGGTGATGCTCGCCGGGTCGACACCGGCGTCGGCGAGGACCTTCTCGTTGTAGTAGAGGCCGAGGGTGTTGGCGCCGACGGGGACGCCGTACGTCTCGCCGTCGACGGTCCCGGGGCCGGCGAGGTTGGCGTCGGCGTCGGTCGCCTCGAGGCCGACCTCGTCGATGGGGACCAGCAGACCGGAGGCCGAGGCCTCGGGCATCGCCGGGTTGTCGAGGAACACCACGTTGGGTGCGTTGTCCTCGCGGACGGCCGTCGTGAGGTTGTTGATCAGGTCGGTGTTCGGGGCGGCGGTGCGCTTGATGGTGGTGCCCTCCGGCGCGCACGACTGGACGTACTTGGCCCAGTCCGAGCTGTCGTCGTACTGCGGGTAGGGGTCCCAGAACCCGATCTCGGTGACCTCGCCCGACTCGTCCGAGGAGCCGCACGCCGCCAGAGACATGGTCAGGGCGGCCGCGGTGAGGAGGGCGGCCGTACGACCGTGGGGGCGGCCTTGGTTGGGGGTGCTGTTCATCTCGTGTCCTTTCGCATCATTGCGTGGAGTTGTTGAACCGGTTCGACAGTGGGCGTGACGAGGCGCTCCGTACGATCCCGGCGGTGGTGTCAGCTGGTGCTGCCGCGGTCACGGAGCACCGGGGTGACGAACCGGACGATCGGTGGTCCGGCCGTGGCCGGGTCGGTGACCCGGCCGATCAGCCGGGAGACCGCCTGGCGTCCGAGCTCGTCCGCGGCCGAGTCCACGGCTGTATAGGGGAGCGAGAACTCCTCGCCGAAGTCACGCGAGTAGAGGCTGACCACGCTGAGGTCCTCGGGGACCCGTACCCCGCGGTCGCTCAGGATCGAGGGCAGCGCGGCGACCGTCGCGTCGTTGTGGACGATCAGGCCGGTCGCGGTCGGGTGTGCGTCGAGGATGCGGTTGACCGATTCGCCGATCGCGGGCTGGCGCGACTCGCCGTGGTAGCAGTGGATCTGGATGCCGTGTCGCGCCGCGCGCTCGACGGCCGCGTCGCGGAACCGCCAGGCGTACGTCCCACCGCGTTCGACCACGTGGTGGGGCGGCGCGATCAGGATCAGCTCGCGGTGATCGCGCTCGTGCAGATGGTCGACGAGCATCCTGGCCGCCTCGCCGAAGTCGAGGTCGACGAAGTCCAGGCCGGCGGTGTCGTGGGCGAGGCCGAGCAGCACGCCGGGCTTGCGGACCGCTCTCAGCGCCTCGAGGCGGGGGTCCTCGGCGGTGACGTCGAGGAGCACGATGCCGTCGACCATGCGGGAGTCCGCGATCCGGTGGATCGCGGCGGGGCCGTCGGGGTCGGTCACCATCAGGATGTCGTAGCCGAGCTCGCGGGCTCGCATGGAGATCGGCAGGACGTACTGCAGCATGGCCGGCGCGAACTCGTCCTCATGGAACTGCAGCAGCAGCCCGAGCACCATCGTCTGCGAGGTGGCCAGTGCGCGTGCGCCGGCGTTCGGCGTGAAGCCGAGCTCGCGGATGGCTTGCTCGATCCGCTCTCGCGTCTCGGTCGAGATCGTGCGCTTGCCGGAGAGGGCGTAGGAGACGGTGCTCCGCGAGACGCCCGCGTGCCGCGCTACGTCTTGGATGGTGGCCAACTCGCTACCTGACTTTCGAACCGGTTCGACACTGGAGTGACTAGAGTGTGATCAAAGTCACGCGTCGTGTCAAGAGGCCGGACGAAGACCGCCGGCGGAGGTCAGAAGGAGGGGGCGGGCGGGACGATCTCGACCGGCCCGTCGACCCGGGCGGCGACCCAGGCGCGGTGGAAGTCGCTGCCGGGAGCGACCTCGGCGCGGCGCTCGGGTTCGCGGATCAGGTCGACAGGGCACTCGACCCGCTGACGGGTGACCAGCTCGGCGCGGGGGCCGCTGTGTGCCGCGATCGCCTCCGCGAGCGCCTCGGCGACGGGCTTGCGGCGGTGGTCGACGGTGAAGAGACCGAGGTCGTACTCGCGATCGGGGAAGTCGACCAGCGATCGGTCCAGGTCGTGGGAGCACCACCAGGTGATGCCGTACAGGGCCGGGTTCTGGACGACGTGGTCGACGGTGCCGGTGACGAACTCGCGCACGCTTTCAGGACCGATCTCCGGCAGGGGAGCGCCGATCTCTTGGAGCCAGACCGGGCGCCCGGGCTCGGCGGCGTATGCCGCGGCGAGCTCGACCAGGTAGTCGGCATGCGTGAGCGTGGCCGGACCCAGAGGCGCGTCGATCGCGCCGACGCCGTTGAAGACCCAGGAGTGCACGGTGCTGAGGTCGCCGAGCGTGGTGACGTCGGCGGGCCCGAAGGGGTGGTCGGGTGCGTAGAAGGCGTCGTCGAAGAGCGAGTGGAGGCAGAGCACGCCGGGGGCGGCCTTGCGTGCGGTCTCGAGGAGCTCCTGGGCCCAGGAGCGGGACTCGGCGATGGTGGTCGGGTTGGACGGCCACAGGTTGTTGACCTCGTTGCCGAGGGTCAGCGCGAAGACGTTGTCCCGGGTGGCGACCGCGCCGGCGAGGGCGTCGACGTAGGTGCGCAGGCCCGTGCGCACCTCAGGGTGGCTGAAGAGCGAGCGCTGGTGGTGGGTGAGCACCCACGAGGGCAGGAAGTCGAAGCTGGACAGATGGCCCTGGATCAGGTCGACACAGACGTCGAGCCCGCGGGCGGCGGCCAGGTCGATGGTGGTGAGCACGTCGTCGACCGCCGCGGACCGGATCAGCGAGCGGTTGGGCTGGATCCAGGGCCAGACCGGGAAGATGCGTACGTGGTCGAGGCCGAGACCTGCGAGGTCGTCGAAGTCGCGGGCGATCTGGGCGGCGTCGAAGTCGAGCCAGGAGTAGAACCAGCCGGATGAGGGCACGTGGTTGGCGCCGAAGCGCAACGGGGCAGGGGCTGAGGGCGTCGGGAGAGCTGGCACCCGCGCAATATAAACCGTTTAAGTAAACCGAGGCAATCAGTGTCCGGCGGGCGGAGCCGTGCTCTCCCGTGGGACGAGCACCGGGGTGCTCGACTGATGGCGGACGGCGAGAGTCGGGTCGGCGATCAGCCGGAGCAGCCCGCGGGCAGCCTCGGCGGCCCATCCCTGGGTGTCGCGCGTCAGCGCGGTCAGCGAGGGGTGGGTGAGCCGGGCCAGCAGCGAGTCGTCGAAGGAGAGGATGGAGAGGTCCTGCGGCACGCGTACGCCCATCTCCAGCGCGACGCCCAGGCCGGCCACGGCCATCACGTCGCTGTCGTAGACGATCGCGGTCGGCCGATCCCGCCGGGACAGCACCCGGCGGGTGATGACCGCCCCCTCGGAGTCGCTGTAGTCGGTCGGGACCGAGACCACCTCGGCCAGTTCGTGGCGCTCCTTGGCCTCGGTGAGCACGTCCATCCGGCGCTTGGTGTGCAGGAACTGCGGCATGCCGGCGACGTGGACGACATGGCGGTGGCCGAGCGCGGCGAGGTAGTCGACCGCCTCGTGCATGGCCTCGCTGTCGTCGGCCCACGTGAAGCTCAGCGACGTGTCTTCGAGCGGCCCACCGAGCACCATCACCGGGACCTCGAGCGCCTCCAGCGCCGCGAACCGGGGATCGTCGATGAGCGGGTCGAGGAGCACGAAGCCGTCGACCCGCCTCTCGGCGGTCCAGTTCCGGTAGGCGGCCATCTCGGCCTCCGGGTCCTCCACCACGAGCAGCTGCAGCGCGGTGCCGTCCTCGGCCAGGCCGGCCTGCAGGCCGGAGACGATCTGCCCGAAGAACGGCTCGAGGCCGAGCGTACGTGCGGGGCGGGACAGGATCAGGCCGACCGCTCCGGCGCGCGCGTTGCCGAGGGACCTGGCCGCGCGATGGGGGCGCCAGTTCATCTCGTCGGCGACGGCGAGGATGCGCCGCCGGGTCTCCTCGCTGACTCCCGGCCGTCCGTTGAGCG
The DNA here is from genome assembly GCF_044744805.1 of Nocardioides sp. NPDC087217. Classification (NCBI taxonomy): domain Bacteria; kingdom Bacillati; phylum Actinomycetota; class Actinomycetes; order Propionibacteriales; family Nocardioidaceae; genus Nocardioides; species Nocardioides sp. NPDC087217. The sequence continues at coordinate 48,317 of NZ_JBIUZB010000013.1, read as the reverse complement.
CGAACGAGACCGCGCCCTTGGAGACGCCGGCGCGCTCTGCGATGTCCGCGATCGTGGGTCGTGCCATCGACAAGTCCTTCCTGGGACGAGGCCGGAGGCGATTGTGGCGCCCCTCACACGGATGCCTTGACGGCACACCTCGTTCGGTGAATAGTACGGCCCGAACTTAACCGCTTTATCAAAAGCTTTCAGCAAGGAGCCAGAAATGAGCGTACGCCGGTTGGTGGGGGTCGCCGCTGGGTTGGCCATGGGCATCACTGCGACGACGGGTTGCGGGGCCGGTGACGAGCCGTCCGCCGGTGACCTCGAGGGCAAGATCGAGGGCAAGGTCTCGATCCAGACCTGGGCGCTGAAGCCCAAGTTCACCGACTACGTCGAAGGCGTGATCGCCGACTTCGAGAAGGAGAACCCCGGTGTCGAGGTCACCTGGCTCGATCAGCCCGGCGACGGCTACGACCAGAAGGTCCTGACCCAGGCGTCCTCCGGCGACCTCCCCGATGTCACCAACCTGCCGCCGGACTTCGCTCTTCCGCTCGCCCAGCAGGACCAGCTCCTCGACCTCGAGAAGACCGACGTCGACCTGGAGGAGACCTTCGTCGAAGGTGGCCTGCAGGGTTACCGGTACGACGGCCTCGACGGCACCTATGGCTACCCGTGGTACCTCGGCACCGACGTGAACTACTGGAACAAGGACATGCTGGCCGAGAACGGGCTCGACCCGGCCGACCTGCCCACCGACCTCGACTCGCTGATCGAGCAGGCCAGGACGCTCAAGGAGAAGTCCGGCGGCAAGGTCTACCTGATGACCCGCAAGCCCGGCCTCAACGACCTGCAGCAGGCCGACGTACCGATCTTCAACGAGGACGGCACAGAGCTCACCTTCAACACTCCCGAGGCCGTCGAGCTCGTCCAGAAGTACGCCGACGCCTATGCGGACGGGCTGCTGCCGAAGGACATCCTCACCGACACCTTCCAGGGCAACGCGGAGCTCTACAACCAGGAGAAGGCAGCCTGGACCACGGGCAGCTCCAACATCTCCGGCCTCGAGGAGGCCAACCCGACCCTCGCGAAGGGGACCGAGATCTCGCCGGCCTTCGGCGACGGCCCGCTCTACGTCCAAGGCCTCTCAGTGAACGCCAACAGCAAGAACCTCGCCGCCGCGAACGCGCTGGCCCAGTTCGTGACCAACCCCGACAACCAGCGCGAGTTCGCCAAGCTGGCCCCGGGCGTCTACCCGAGCACCGTCGCCTCGCAGGAGGACCCCTACTTCACCGAGGACGACGGCTCCGTCGCCGCCAAGGCGAAGGTCACCGGCCTGAAGACCCTGACCACCGCCATCCCGAACAACCCGAAGGTCTCGCCGGCGATGGCGACCATCATCGACCAGCAGATCGGCCTCGCCATCAGCGGTGACGCGACGCCACAGGAAGCCCTCGACAACGCCGTCGAGGAGTGCAACAAGCTGCTGGCGCAGTGACGGACTCCACCGTGCCCGACTCCACCGGGATGAGCCGCCGGGTGCGTGAACACAAGTGGTTCACGCCCTGGTTGCTCGTCGCGCCCGCGACCCTGTGGCTGTGCGTGTTCAACCTCTATCCGGCGCTGAACACGGTCTACATGGCCTTCACCAACAAGAAGCCGCTCGGCGGAGGAGACTTCGTCGGGCTCGCCAACTTCGAGCGGATGCTCGACGACGACCAGCTCGTCTACGCCCTGACCAACTCGGTCCTCTACATGCTGGTCTGCGTACCTCTGCTCACCATGCTGCCGCTGCTGCTCGCGGTGCTGGTGGAGAAGAAGCTGCCCGGCCTGACCTTCTTCCGGGTGGCGTTCTACACCCCCGTCGTCGCCTCGGCGGTGGTCGTCGCGCTGATCTGGAACTGGATGCTCGACGACCGCGGCGCCATCAACGCGATCCTGCAGGCGCTCAAGGTGGTCCAGGAGCCGCTGCCGTTCCTCACCGACCGCTGGCTGCTGCTGTTCAGCGCGATCAGCCTGACGGTCTGGAAGGGCCTGGGCTACTACATGATCATCTACCTTTCCGCGCTCGGGAACGTCGGCAAGGAGCTGCACGAGGCGGCCGCCGTCGACGGCGCCGGCCCGGTGCGCCGGTTCTGGAGCATCACCGTGCCCGGCGTACGCGGCACGATGCTGCTGATCACCATCCTGATCACGGTCTCCTCGCTGCGGGTCTTCTCCGAGCTCTACGTGATGACCGGCGGCACCGGCGGACCGGGAGGCCGGGTCAGCTCCGTGGTGATGCTGATCCAGATGTACTCCACCGGCTTCACCGGCCACCTCGGCTACGCCTCCGCGCTGAGCCTGCTGCTCTTCGTCCTCACCCTGGTACCGATGGTGCTGCTGGTCCGTCTCAACAGGAAGGACGGCTGAGTCGATGGCTGAGAAGCAGAAGGCGTACGCCTTCCACCGGATGTCCGTGGGCGAGGTCGTGCTGCGCTACGCGCTGCTGGCGCTGGTGCTCGTCATCACGATCCTGCCGTTCCTCTGGCAGCTGTCGACGTCGCTGAAGGGGATCGACGAGAACATCTACACCGCTACCCCGCGGTTCATCCCGGAGGACCCGACGTTCGCCAACTACACCAAGGTCGCCGAGGTCGTCCCGGTCGTCGACTACGCGATGAACTCGATCATCGTCGCGATCCTGGTCGTGGGTGGCAACGTCATCGGGGCCACGATGGCGGGCTACGCGCTGGCGAAGCTGCGCTTCCGCGGGAGCCGGCTGGTGCTCGGTGCGCTGCTGGCCACCCTGATCCTGCCGGGCGAGGCGACGATCATCGCCCAGTACGTCACCGTCCGCTCGCTCGGGCTCACCGACACCCTGCTGGGCGTCGCGCTGCCGGGCATGATCGGGATGATCAACGTCCTGCTGATGCGGGCTGCGTTCACCGCGATCCCCGACGAGCTCGAGATGGCCGCCAAGGTGGACGGCGCCAACGCCTGGCAGCGGCTGATCCACGTCAACCTCCCCGGCGTACGCGGCATGCTCAGCGTCATCTCGATCTTCGCGTTCATCGGGGCCTGGGACGACTTCCTGTGGCCGCTGATCGTGCTGACCGACCCGGAGAACCTCACGCTGACCGTCGGCCTGCAGTATCTGTCGGGCACATTCACCAACAACCCCCGCCTGATCGCGGCAGGCACGATGATCTCGTTCGTCCCGATCGTGATCGTCTTCGCGGTGCTGCAGCGCTACTTCTTCCGCGGGGTCGAGGAAGGGGCCATCAAGGGATGACCGACCTGCAACTGACCACCGCCGAGATCGCCCGCTTCGAGGAGGAGGCTTTGCGCCTGCTGGCCTTCGCGCGGGGGTCCCGTCACGAGGGCGGCGGCTTCGGCTGGCTCGACGAGCACGGCCGGCTCTCTCCCGACCGGCCCGTCGAGACCTGGATCACCTGCCGGATGACGCACGTCTTCGGGCTCGCGCAGCTGCGCGGTGAAGGGTGGGCCTCGGCGTACGTCGACCATGGGATCGCCGCCCTGACCGGGCTTCTCCACGACGACGACAACGGCGGCTGGCACTCCGCGGTCTCCCCGGAGACCGGCGAGGTGATGAGCACCGTGAAGGAGGGCTACGCCCACGCCTTCGTGGTGCTCGCCGCCACCACCGCGTACACCGCCGGCCACCCCGGCGCGGAGGCGCTGCTCGAGGACGCGCTGAGCGTGATGGAGGAGCGGTTCTGGCGCGAGGACGACGGCATGATCCTCGACGTGTGGAGCGCCGACTGGTCCACGTTGGACGGCTATCGCGGCGTGAACGCCAACATGCACGCGGTCGAGGCGTTCCTCGCGGTCGCCGAGGTCACCGGGCGCCGGGTCTGGCTCGAGCGTGCGCTGCGGATCCTGGAGCGGGTCGTGCACGGCTTCGCGCGCGAGCACGACTGGCGGCTCCCGGAGCACTTCTCCTCGGCATGGACCGTGGAGCTGGACTACAACATCGACGAGCCGGGGCATCCGTTCCGGCCGTACGGGGTCACCATCGGGCACCTCTTCGAGTGGGCTCGGCTGGCGCTGCACGCGCGGACGCTGCTCGGGGCGGAGGCTCCGTCGTGGCTGCTCGAGGACGCGCAGTCGCTGCTCGCCGCGGCGGCCTCGCGCGGGTGGTCGGTCGACGGCGCTCCCGGCTTCGTCTACACGACCGACTTCGCCGACCAGCCCGTGGTGCGTGAGCGGATGCACTGGGTCGCCGCCGAGGCGGTCGCGGCGGCCTGGACGCTCTTCCGTGACACCGGTTCTGCTGATGCCTTGGCGGACGTACGTCGATGGTGGGCCTACTGCGAGGAGCATCTGGTCGACCGGAAGGGTGGTTCGTGGCATCACGAGCTCGACGCCCGCAACCGGCCCTCGGACACCGTCTGGCCCGGCAAGCCGGACGTCTATCACGCCTACCAGACGGTGATCCTGCCCCTGCTCCCCGCGAGCGGCAGCTTCGCCGGCGCCGTCGCCTCGCTGGTCGAGCCCGGTGAGCGCCAGCGAGCCGGTGTCGAGACCAACACAGTCCCATCGAGCGCGGCCGGGGACCGTGTTGGTCTCGACACGGATTCGCTCGTCCCTCGCGAATCCGGCTCGACCAGCGGGAGGAGTGCATGAGCCTGACTCTCGGGAACGGGCCGGTCGACCCTGTCAACGCGCGAGCGGGCGTCGGTCACTCGTCGCCTGACGCCTGGTGTCTCGAGGTGTCGCCAGGCGGAGGCGAGGTAGAGGCCGAGCTTCCGCTGGAGGCGCCGATCGAGGTGGCCGACGGGGACGAGCTTCGGTTCGTCGTGTTTCCGGAGTCGGCGTCGACGGATGAGCGGCGATGGGACTCGACGTACGTCTGTGTGGACGGGCTGCTCGACGACGGGCGGCGGCTCAGCGAGGTCGGGCTGGTCGACCAGTACGGGCAGGCGCTGACGCCGGCTGCGCAGGGGGAGGGGAAGCGGGCGTGGGTCGACCAGTGGAACCTGCGGCGGGTGGCGCTGACCGGGCTGGCCGGGCGGCGGATCGAGCGACTCCTGGTCGTGGTCCGTGCCGCGGAGGTGCCGCTGCGGGTGTGGGTCGACGACGTCGGCGTACGTCCCGCCCGCCCCTTCCCGGCGGCGCCGCTCGACCAGGTCGACATCCGCCGGGGGACCCACTCCAGCGACCGGTTCTCGCGCGGCAACAACGCGCCACTGGTCGGGCTGCCGCACGGAGGCGTCTTCGGGCTGCCGATGACGAATGCCGACGTGGGCAACTGGCCCTACGCCTGGCACGCGCACAACCGCGACACCACCGGCGGACCGAACCGGCCCGCGATCGAGGCGTTCGCGACCTCGCACATCCCGAGCCCGTGGATGGGCGACCACGGGGTCTTCCAGCTGATGCCGAGCCCGCTCGCCGAGCCCGACGACGACCGGCGCGCACGCGCACTGGGATTCGACCACGCCGACGAGGAGGCAGGGCCACACCGCTACGCGGTCGCGCTCGACGGTGGGGTCACCGCCGAGCTCGTCCCCGGCGACTTCGCGCTCGGGATGCGGCTCACCGGAGCCCGCTCGCTGGTGCTCGACCACCACGGCGAGATCCGGTCGCTGACCTGCGAGAACAACCGGGGAGAGGCGATCGTGCGCGCCCTCCTCGCCGACCGCGAGGGCAAGCCTGCCCAGCACATCCACCTCCGCGTCGCCGGGACCTCCCAGCTGCGTCTGGGCGCCGGCCGGCTCCGTGGCCACATCGCGCTGAACGGTGCCGGGGCAGTCGACGTACGTCTCGGGATCTCGACCGTCAGCGACGAGCAGGCGGCAGCCAACCTCGAGGCTGCCGGGAGCTTCGACGAGATGGCGGCGCGGGCGCGCGCGGCCTGGGAGCGGGCGCTGGCGACCGTCGAGGTCGAGGGGGCAAGCGAGGATCAGCTGGTCTCGATCCGCTCCGGCCTCTACCGGCTCTTCCTCTACCCGAACCGCTACGGCGAGGGGCCCACGCACGCGCACACCTCGCCCTACGACCTGACCACGGTCAGGCACGCGCCGATGACGGTGACCCACGGATTCTGGGACACCTACCGCACCGCCTGGCCGCTGCTCGCGCTGCTCGACCCGGCCGGCGCCGGCTCGCTCGCCGAAGGTTTCGTCGAGCACTTCCGCGACCGTGGCTGGACTCCGCGCTGGAGCGCCCCGGCCGCCGAGGACTGCATGACCGGCACGACCTTCGACACGGTCCTCGCCGACTTGGCACTGCGGGGCGTCCCTGGGATCGACCTGGAGACCGCGTACGCCTCGGCGCTGAAGAACGCGACCGTGCCGGCCGATGACGTACGGGTCGGGCGTAAGGGGCTGCGGCGCGCGATCTTCCGTGGGTACGTGGATACCGCGACCCACGAGGGCATGTCCTGGACGCTCGACAACGCGATCAACGATTGGGCGATCTCGCGCCTAGCAGGTGTCCTGAACGCGGACCGGGCGGATGAGGACCTGGCCGCTGCGGAGATCTACTTCGCGCGCCGGGCGCTGGGCTACCGCCACGTCTTCGACACCTCTCGCGGATTCTTCATCGGGAGAACCCCGGCCGGCGGCTGGCGCGAGAGCTTCGATCCCGACGAGTGGGGTCACGACTACACCGAGACCAACGCCTGGGGGACCGCTTTCACCGCGCCCCACGACGGCGCCGGGCTGGCCGAGCTGCATGGCGGCGAGGCGGTTCTCGGGGCGAAGCTGGACGCCTTCTTCGCGCGTCCGGAGACCGGCGCGGCATCGCTCTCGGGTCACTACGGGTTCGCGATCCACGAGATGACGGAGGCCCGGGACGTACGGATGGGGATGCTCGGCCTCTCCAACCAGCCGGCCCACCACATCCCGTTCATGTATATGTTCGCCGGGCGCCACGACGACGCCCACCGGATCGTCCGCGAGTGCCTCGGCCGCCTCTTCGTCGGCTCCGACCTCGGCCAGGGCTATCCCGGTGACGAGGACAACGGCCAGATGTCGGCCTGGTACGTCTTCGCCACCATCGGCCTCTACCCGCTGGTGCCCGGCTCGGCCTCCTACGTGATCGTGCCGCCGTCGGTGCGGCGCACCGTGCTGCGGCCTGCCGGCGGCAAGGAGATCGTGATCGAGGCGGTCGGGACCGGTGGATACATCCGCTCGGTGATGCTCGACGGCGCGCCCTGGGACGAGATCTCGATCCCGCACGCCCGCCTGGTCGATGGGGCCCGCCTGGTCATCGAGCTCTCCGAGGTGCCATGTGGCTGGGCGAAGGACTCGCGCCCACCCTCAGCCTCGGTCATCTCCGGAACGTGTCAGCCGATCGTCGATCTCGCCGAATCTGCAGAACTGGTGGCCGAGTCCGCAGTTGTGGGGGACGAAGCTCTACTTTCGTCGCCCACAACTACCGATTCGGCCGCAACGAGTGCAGTTTCGGCGCTGGTGGACGACCTGGGCGAGACCGAGGTGGCCCTGTCGGCCGGGGAACAGGTGGAGGTGACGCTGGCCGGCGAGCGGAGGCTGTCGCTCTACACCGTCACCTCGGCCCTCATGGGCGAGATCGGGTGGGTGCTGGAGTACCTCGATGCCGGCGGCGTGACGGTCGCCCGCGAGGAGCGGGCTGGCGAGACGTACGTCTGGGCTGGTCAGACCAGGGTTTTCCGGATCAGGCGCGGCGACCCGGTCGTGGCGGGCGCCGTACGGTTCACCGCGTTGTCCGACTGCGTGCTCACGCAGCTGGAGCTCATCGAAGACGACCTCGAGAACAGACAGGACGAGCACTGATGCACGACGACGTACACCTCACCGAAGGCCGCGTGAGCCGGGTCCTCAAGGAGCGCCTGTGGCCGGCGGTCCACACCGCCGCGGCGCCCGTGAGCGTCGAGTGGCACGAGCTTCCGGGGGAGCCGATCGCTCCCGCGGACGGGTTGGCCCTGGCGTACGAGACGGTCGAGGTCGGCACCGACTGGGGCCCTGCCTGGGGGACGACCTGGTTCCGGATCACCGGAACGGTCCCGGCTGAGTGGGCCGGGCGCCGGGTCGAGCTGGTCTGCGATCTCGGCTTCGACGTCAACATGCCCGGCTTCCAGTGCGAGGGGCTGGTCTACACACCCGACGGCGAGCCGATCAAGAGCCTCAACCCGCGCAACCAGTGGGTGCTGGTGGCGTCGGAGGCCGTCGGCGGTGAGGAGGTCGAGCTCTTCCTGGAGGCCGCGGCCAACCCGGTGCTGCTCGACTACCACCCCTTCCTGCCCACCCAGGAAGGCGACATCCAGACGTCCTCGCCCAAGAAGCTCTACACGACCCGGCGGATCGAGCTGGCCGTCTTCGAGCAGGACGTCTTCGAGCTCTGCCTCGACCTGGAGACGCTCCACGAGCTGCAGGTCGAACTGCCCGAGGGGCCGCGCAAGTTCCGCATCCTGCAGGCCATCGACGACGCCCTCGACCGGGTCGACCTGCAGCGCATCGCGGAGACGGCGGCCTCGGCCCGCTCGGTGCTGACCGGGGTGCTCGAGGCGACCTCGCACGACTCCGCCCACCAGATCGCCGCGATCGGCCACGCCCACATCGACTCGGCCTGGCTGTGGCCGGTGCGCGAGACGATCCGCAAGGTCGCCCGCACCACCTCCTCGATGACCGAGCTGCTCGGCGAGGACCCCGACTTCCGCTACGGGATGTCGAGCGCCCAGCAGTACGCGTGGCTCAAGGAGCACCGTCCCGAGGTGTACGCCAAGGTGAAGGCCGCGGTCGCCGAGGGTCGCTTCATCCCGCTGGGTGGCATGTGGGTCGAGTCCGACACCACGATGCCGTCGGGGGAGTCGCTGGTGCGGCAGTTCCTCTACGGCCAGCGGTTCTTCGAGGCCGAGTTCGGGATCCGCTGCAAGGGCGTCTGGCTGCCGGACTCCTTCGGCTACTCACCGGCCCTGCCGCAGCTGATGAAGCGGGCCGGGTTCGAGTGGTTCTTCACCCAGAAGATCTCCTGGAACCAGGTCAACAAGTTCCCCCACCACACCTTCGAGTGGGAGGGCATCGACGGATCCCGCATCCTGAGCCACTTCCCGCCGATGGACACCTACAACTCCCGGCTCTCCGGCGAAGAGGTGGCCAAGGCGTCGCGCCAGTTCCGCGAGAACCGGCTCGCCACCGGGTCGATCGCGCCGGTCGGCTGGGGCGACGGCGGTGGCGGCACCACCCGCGAGATGGCCGGCAAGGCCCGCCGGCTCCGTGATCTGGAGGGCTCCGCCCAGGTGTCCTGGCGCCACCCCGACGACTTCTTCGCTTCGGCCCGGGAGGAGCTGACCGACCCGCCGGTGTGGGTCGGCGAGCTCTACCTCGAGCTTCACCGCGCCACCCTCACCTCCCAGCACCTCACCAAGCAGGGCAACCGGCGCTGCGAGCACCTGCTCGTCGAGGCCGAGCTGTGGTCGGCCACCGCCGCTCTGCGTGGCCTGGTCGACTACCCCTACGACGAGCTGGACGCGCTGTGGCAGCAGATCCTGCTGCAGCAGTTCCACGACATCCTCCCGGGCACCTCGATCGCCTGGGTCCACCGCGAGGCAGCCACCCACGATGCCCGGGTCGCCGAGGCCGCCACCGCCCTCATCGACCGGGCGCTCACCGCGCTCGCCGGCGAAGGCACGGTCTCGCTGCGTGCCGACGGGCGCTCGGGGGCGGTCACGGCGGCCGAGCCGGTGGCGGCGGTCTCCGTGGTCGAGCAGGGCGGGACGTACGTCTTGGACAACGGCATCGTCCGGGTCACCGTGTCCGCCGAGGGACTGATCACCTCGGCGCTCGATCTGGCGACCGGGCGCGACGCGATCCCGGCCGGGGCCGAGGCCAACCTGCTCCAGCTCCACCAGGACTTCCCGAACATGTGGGACGCCTGGGACGTGGACCGGTTCTACCGCAACCGGGTCACCGACCTGCGCGAGGTCACCTCGATCTCGGTGACGCCCGACGGACTGGTCATCGAGCGGCCCATCTCGGCCGACTCCTCGACCACGCAGGTGCTCTCGCTGGCGCCGGCGTCGCGCGTGCTGGAGATCTCGCAGAGCACCGAGTGGCACGAGACCGAGAAGTTCCTCAAGGTCGCCTTCCCGCTCGACGTCAAGGCCGAGCAGACGCTCGCCGAGACGCAGTTCGGCTACCACCGCCGCCCGACCCACACCAACACCTCCTGGGAGGCGGCGAAGTTCGAGACCTCGATGCACCGCTGGGTGCTGGCTTCAGAGCCGGGGTTCGGGGTGGCGCTGGTCAACGACTCGACGTACGGCTTCGACGTCACCCGTCCTTCGGCCCTGACCACGGAGGTGCGGCTCTCGCTGCTGCGGGCGCCCCGCTTCCCCGACCCGGAGACCGACCAGGGCGTGCAGACCCACCGGTACGGCCTGGTCATCGGCGCCTCGGTCGAGGCCGCGACCGAGGCGGGGGCCGCGCTCAACACGCCTGCCCGTCCGGTGTCGGGAGCCCGTGAGGTCGCGCCGCTGGTGACCGTCTCCGGCGAGGGCCTGGTGGTCTCGAGCGTGAAGCTCGCCGCCGACCGCTCCGGCGATCTGGTCGTGCGTGTCTACGAGTCCACCGGCGCGCGTACGCAGGGGGAGCTGCGCGTCGGAGAGAGCTTCGGGCGGGTCGAAGAGATCTCGCTCGTGGAGGACCCGATCGCGGAGGTGAGCGCTGACGGCGGTGTCGTCCCGCTCAGTCTCGGTGCCTTCGAGGTCCGCACCCTGAGGTTCCACCGCAACTAAAGGAGACGAGCACCATGTCAGTTCCCCACATCTCACGCAGACGCATGCTCCTCGGCGCCGGAGCGGCCGCCATCGGTGCCACCGGTGCGATCACCGGCCTGGCCACGTCGGCGAACGCGGCGCGCCCGCTCGCGTCGCCGACGCTGATGACCGGCTATGTCGAGGTCAACAACTACAGCGTCGGCAACGTCGCCAAGTACGAGCTCGCCGGAGGCGGCAACGTCTTCGACATCGGCCTGATCTTCGCCGCCAACATCAACTACGACGGCCAGCGGGCCTACCTCTACAACAACCCGCAGGTGCAGGCGCAGCTCGACGCCGCCGACGTACACATCCGCCCGGCCCAGGCCAAGGGCATCAAGATCCTGCTCTCGGTGCTCGGCAACCACCAGGGCGCCGGGTTCGCCAACTTCCCCGACCGCGCCGCCGCCGAGGCGTTCGCCGACCAGCTCGCCGCGGTGGTGACCCGGTACGGCCTGGACGGGATCGACTTCGACGACGAGTGGTCCAACTACGGTGCCAACGGGACCGGCCAGCCCAACGACTTCTCGTTCGTCTACCTCCTTGAGGCACTGCGTTCGCGGATTCCCGACAAGCTGATCACGCTCTACTTCATCGGGCCGTCCGCTTCGCGGCTCTCGTACGGCGGGGTCAACGCCGGTGACCTGCTCGACTACGCCTGGAACCCCTACTACGGGACCTGGGGTGTGCCTGACGTGCCTGGTCTCGGGAAGCCCTCGCTGGCGCCCGCGGCCATCAACATCCAGGGCACCTCGTCCTCGACCGCCGCTTCGCTCGCCTCTCGTACGGTCTCTCAGGGGTACGGGGTGTTCAACACCTACAACCTGGGCTCGTCCGACGCGAGTGCCTATCTCTCCACCGTCACCCGCAACCTGTACGGCAAGGCGACCGTCTACCTCGGGTGAGCCTCGTCGGGCCTCCTGAAGGGTCGGTGTTGCTTCGCTGCCGCGATCTTGGCCGCCGACCTTTCGGGAGGGTCTTCGAGGTGGCGGCCGGCGTCAAGGCGATGTATCGAGCTTGTCGAGATGACGCCCTTCGGGCGCCGGCTTCGCCGGCCGCCTTCGGCGGTCCTGGACTCCGGCCACCACCTCGAAAAAGATGGCTGGCTATCGGGTCGGCGGCCAGCCCTGTCAGGCTTCGGATTGGGTTGGGAGCCGGCCATTGACAGCGCGGGTCCAGGGGTCGCGGAAGGGGTGGCGCAACACGCCAAACACGGCTCTTGAGATGGCGTAAATATGCCACTTGACCTGCGGAAACAGCGTTCTCTTCTGGGCATGAACTTGGTAAAATTGGGGCATGGAAGCACTCCTCGACCCCGACGACACCACCAGCGGCCTGCTGGCTGCGGTGCGTACGTCGCGTGCGGTCGCGGAGCAGGCTGACCGGGACGTGCTGATCGCCGCCGCACGGTTCGCGGCGCTGCATTCGGTCCAGGACCGCGAAGAGTCGGCGCGGTTGGACGGGGACACCTTCGGGGACCGGATGTTGCCCCTGGCCGGGCCCGGGGCACCACTGGTGTCGGAGGCTGCGGCGGTGGAGTTCGCGGCCGTGCTGGGCCGCTCCACCCAGGCAGGCAAGAGGTTCCTCGGCGACGCGGTCGAGCTGCGCTACCGGCTCAAGCATGTCTGGGCGCGGATCCTGGACGGATCCCTCCTGGCCTGGCGGGCCCGCCGGATCGCGGACCTGACCCGAAACCTCGATGCCGATGCTGCTGCGTGGGTCGACCAGCAGATCGGGGCCCATGCCCACCAGGTCGGGACCCGGCAGCTAGAGCGGATGATCACCCAGGCCGCCGCCCTGTTCGAAACCCGATGTCGCTGCTGCGGTCGCGGAGTCGGATGCGGTCGAGCACCGTTCGGTCACCATCACCACCACCGAGACGACCCCGTTCGTTGCCACCGGTGCCGAACAAGGCCAAGCCGTGCTCGCGTTGGGGTATCTCGACGGTGTGCTCGACGCCGCCGACGCCCTGGATCTGGAGAAGGCTGTCGCAGCGATCGCGCACGGGCTCCTCGACCAGGACGACTACGCGACCGCGAGCCTGGACGTACGACGCGCGGCCGCACTAGGAGTCCTCGGGCGTGCCTACAACTCCGGCTCCCTCGACGGAGTGCCCGGTGTGGCTGGCGTTGCTCGGGTGGTGGAGCTGGTCATCCACACCGACACCCGCGAGCTCTCGGGCACCGGCTTGGCCCGCCTCGCCAACACCCGTGGCCTGGCCAGCATCGAGCGCCTCCAGCAGTGGGCCACCACCCCGGGCACCGTGATCAAGCCGATCATCGTGGTCGACCTCGCCGAGGACATCGAAGCCGCCGGCTACATCCCGACCGTCCGCCAGCGGCGCCAGGCCGAACTGCTTCACCACAAGTGCTCGTTCCCGTACTGCGAAGCCCGCGCCGAGCACTGCGACCTCGACCACCGCGTCGCCTACCGCGACGGCGGCCCGACCAGCAGCCGCAACCTCACCCCGCTGTGCCGACAACACCACCGGATGAAGACCCACCACGGCTGGCGCTATCACCGCCTCAGAGCGGGCGTCTACCGATGGCGCAGCCCCCACGGCTACGAGTACATCGTCACCCCGGTCGGCACCATCGACATCAGCAACGACCTCGACCCACCCCTCACCCTCGCTGCATAACGAACGTCTCGAGCACCGTGCTCGGCTGATCCTGTTCGGGCGTGCGGTTCCCTGCGATCATCGACTTGTGACGACCCCTCGAGAGACGCTGCGGGTCTTGACCTGCGACACCGCGGAGACCCTCGTGGCGGCCAGCATCCTGTTCAACCAGTACCGGCGCCATTACGGTCAGCCAGACGGGGACGATCGCACCCTCGGCTGGCTCACCGACATGGTTCGGTCGAACATCCTCACGCTCTACACGGCGGTGCCGGGGGACTCGCCGGCGGACGCACCTCCAATCGGCCTGGCGACCAGCCACGCGATCCCCGCATCGCTGGTCATGGGACAGTTCTGGCAACTGCGCGACCTATTCGTGCTCCCCGGTTCTCGTCGCCGAGGAGTGGCCGCCGCGCTGGTCGATGCAGTCCGCGGGGCGGCATTGACGGCGGGCGCTACACGACTGTCCCTCGTGACAGAGCCGGACAACCACGCTGCGCTCGGTCTCTACCGGAGGCTCGGATTCAAGCCTGTCGAAGGTCTGGCTTCGCTCAGCCTGGACCTTGCCGCGCAGACAATCGGGGAGTGAGGTCGGAGCGCGTCCACCGGAGCCGCGCCGATCAGGCCAGGGGGAGTATCGTTCGCGCACGAACCGCGGCGGCCGGTCGTGAGGGAGAAGAGGCGGCTTAGATGGGTGTCACGAGCGAGAGCGGGCGGATCGTCGCGGGTGGCCGGAAGGGCACCTACGTACGTCTTGCCGAAGGGCCGCAGGAGCGCCACATCTCGCGCACCGATCTGGCGCGGAGGCCCGAGGATCTGGGCGACCCGGTGCTGACGGTCGCGCACCTATCTGACATGCACATCTGCGACCACCAGTCGCCGGCTCGGGTCGAGGTCCTGGACCGGCTCATGGACCCCGACACCGCGACCCGTGAGCTGATCGACGAGATCGGGACCTACCGGGCCCAGGAGTTGCTGACCGCCCAGGTCGGCGCGGCGATGGTCGAGGCGGTCAACGAGATCACCGAGGGTCCCGTCGGCGGTGGCCCGCTCGATCTTGCGATCGCGACCGGTGACAACACCGACAACGGGCAGTACAACGAGCTCGACTGGTATCTGACCCTGCTCGATGGCGGCCGGCTGACCCCCGACTCCGGCGACATGCTGCACTACGAAGGTGTCGCCACGCTGCCGGACAAGCGCTTCTGGCACCCCCAGGGCGAGACGTACGACATGCGCCGGGGCGACCACGGCTTCCCGCTCGTCCCCGGGCTGCTGAAGGCCGTGCGCCGGGCGATCGACTCGCCCGGGCTGGAGGTACCGTGGCTGGCAGTCAACGGCAACCACGACGGGCTGCTGCAGGGCACCGTGCCGGGAAGCTCCGCCATCGGCGAGGTCGCGGTCGGCGATCTCAAGGCGATCGCCATGCCTGACCACTGGACTGACGAGGCCAAGGCGAAGCTCATCGCTGGGCTGATCTCCGGTGACCCGGTGGCGCTCGGGATGCTGGCCGAGCTCGAGCCGTACGAGGTGACCCCCGACCGGCGTCGCCGGCAGACGACGCTGCAGGAGTTCGTCGACTCCCACGTGCACGACGAGGCGAAGCCGCCGGGCCACGGCTTCAAGGCCGGCGGCAAGCCCTACTACCGCTACGACGTCAACGACGAGGTCACCTTCGTCGTCCTCGACACGGTCAACCCGGCCGGCGGGTTCCAGGGATCGATCGACGCCGAGCAGTTGGAGTGGCTCGACGCAGTGCTCGCTTCCACCGACTACGACGAGCGGCTCGCGGTGATCGCCAGCCACCACGACGTGGCCTCGCTGGTCAACGACATGAGCGGCGCCGGCGGCAGCCGCCGGGTGCTCAGCGACGAGATCGAGCAGACCGTCTCACGCCATGAGAGCGCTGTGCTCTGGCTCAACGGGCACACCCACCGTACGTCGGTGAAGCCCCGCGGCTCCTGGTGGGAGGTCACCGCTCCGTCCCTGATCGACTGGCCGCAGCAGGGCCGGATCGTCGAGCTGATCTCCGACGGAGACGTGCTCACCATCGCCACCACGATGCTCGACCACGCCGGTCCCGCGCGCTGGAGCGGCTCGATCGAGGAGGTGAGCCACCTCGCCTCGCTCTCCCGTGAGCTGTCCGCCAACGACTGGCAGGGACCGGAGGTGCGCCTCGCCGAGCACCCGTCGGCAGGGACGGCGCAGGATCGCAACGTACTGCTCCATCTGCTCGATCCGAGGGCCTGAAAGGCCTCCGACACGCCGTTATCTAGCGAATGACAGGCGGGTGGGGTTGCGTGGACCAGCGTTCTCCGCTGGACTACCACCAACCAAGTTCATGCAAGCGGCGTGGACATCAAGCTTTTGGAGGAACGACACGTGAGCTCGACCGCAGCCACAGGGCCTGCGGACCGGCTGGGCCTCAAGTCCGGCATGGTCATCCAGGAACTGGGCTGGGACAACGATACTGATGACGAGCTGCGGGTCGCCATCGAAGATTCCGTCGACGCGGACTTGGTCGACGGCGACTACGGCAACGTGGTCGACGCCGTGCTGCTGTGGTGGCGCGATGACGACGGCGACCTCGTCGACGGGCTCGTCGACGCGCTGACCGACCTCGTCGGTGGCGGAGTCATCTGGTTGCTGACGCCGAAGGTGGGCCGCCCTGGCGCGGTCGACCCGGCCGACATCGCCGAGGCCGCGCCGATCGCCGGACTGTCCCAGACCACCACCGCATCTGTGAGCAAGGACTGGGCCGCGACGCGTCTGCTGGCGCCGAAGACTCCTGTCTGATGGCGGCGATTCTCGGGCTCCGCTTCGACCGGGCAGATGGACACCCACAGGAGACCTAGCGTGAGCGTGGCTACACTCCCAACGGTGTTCTCGACTACGGCTGCCAAGGCGCGCACCGCCGGATCCGCGGCGAAGATCCTGGCCGGCTCCGGCATCGTCCGGCCGGTCAACCCCCTCGGGCTCGCACGGACCGGCCTGGCGCTGGCGCGCTGGGGCACCGGGCCGGCCGGAGGGTTCATCGGCCTCGCCCACCGCTATCCGCGACGCACCGCGCTCATCGACGAGCTCGGCTCGTTGACGTACGCCGAGCTCGACCGCCGCTCCAACGCGATCGCCCGGGCCCTGGCGGCCAGGGGGGTCCGTGAGGGCGACGGGGTCGCGATCATGTGCCGCAACCACCGCGGGTTCGTCGACGCAACCTTGGCGGTGGCGAAGCTGGGCGCCGACGCGCTCTACCTCAACACCGCCTTCGCCGGTCCGCAGCTCGTCGGGGTGCTGGAGCGGGACAAGCCCGCCCTGATCATCCACGACGAGGAGTTCACCGGGCTGCTGTCCTCGGCGACCTCGGCCACGAGGCTGGTCGCGTGGGTCGACTCCTCGGATCCTGGCGAGACTCTCGAGTCGCTGGTCTCCGGCGATGCGCGGCCGGTAGCGCCGCCGAAGCGGCACGGGCGGATCGTGATCCTCACCTCCGGAACGACGGGAGCGCCCAAGTCGGCGCCGCGTCAGGAGGCCGGCGTCGACGCGGCGATCGCGCTGATGTCGCGGATGCCGATGAAGGACGGCTGGCGCTGCTTCATCGCCGCGCCGCTCTTCCACACCTGGGGGATCGCCCACCTGCTCTTCGCCGAGCTGCTCGGCACCACCATGATCCTGCGCCGCCGGTTCGACCCGGAGGATGCGCTGGCGACCCTCGCGGAGACCCGGGCCGACTCGTTCGTGGTCATCCCGGTCATGATGCAGCGGATCCTGTCGCTGCCGGAGGAGACGCTGGCTGCGTACGACCTCGAGGGGATCGCCTCCCGGCTCAAGGCCGTCGCGTCCTCCGGCTCGGCGCTGCCCGGCGACCTCGCGCTGGAGTGGATGGACCGGTTCGGCGACAGCCTCTACAACGTCTACGGCTCGACCGAGGTCTCCTACGCCTCGATCGCCGACCCCGTCGACCTGCGCGAGGCCCCGACCTCGGCCGGCAAGGTGCCGTGGGGGACCCGAATGAAGATCCTCGACGGCGACGGCGTCCCGGTGCCCGACGGTGAGGCCGGCCGGATCTTCGTCGGCAACGGTCTCCTCTTCGAGGGCTACACCAGCGGCGGCGGCAAGGAGGTCGTCGACGGTCTGATGGCGACCGGGGACGTCGGGCGGTTCGGGCCCGACGGCCGGCTCTACGTCGAGGGCCGCGACGACGACATGATCGTCTCCGGTGGCGAGAACGTCTTCCCGCAGGAGGTCGAGGACTGCCTCATCCGCCATCCGCTCGTCGCCGACGCTGCCTGCGTCGGGGTCGACGACGCCGACTTCGGCAAGCGGCTGCGCGGGTTCGTGGTCCTGGCTCCCGGCGCCGAGGGCGACGTCGATGCGGTGTTGAAGGACTGGGTCAAGGAGAATCTGGCTCGGTTCAAGGTGCCGCGCGAGATCGTCGTGACCGACGCTCTGCCGCGCAACGCGACCGGCAAGGTGCTCCGTCGCGAGCTGGCCACCTGGGACATCGAGGCGGCAGAATCGAACGGCGAGAGGGCGGCAGGGCAGTGAGTGGACTTGAGATCGGTGGTCCGGCTCCGGACTTCACGCTCCGCGACCAGTTCGGCGCCGATGTCACCCTCTCGGACTACCAGGGCAAGAAGGCCGTGGCGATCTTCTTCTTCCCCTTCGCCTTCTCGGGCGTGTGCACGGGCGAGATGAGCGGACTGCGTGACCGGCTCGACGAGTTCGTCACCTTCGACACCGAGGTCCTGGCGATCTCGTGCGACCCGGTCTACGCCCTGCGGCAGTTCGCCGACACCGACCGACTCAACTTCTCGGTGCTCTCCGACTTCTGGCCGCACGGCGAGGTCGCCCAGGCCTACGACGTCTTCAACGACCGCACCGGTGCCCCGCGACGATCCTCCTACATCATCGACAAGTCGGGCGTCGTGCGGTGGGCCGTGCACAACGACAACGCCGACGGCCGCGACCTCGGCGAGCATCTCCGGCAGCTCCACGCGGCGGCGTGAGGAAGTAGTTTACGGGTCATCAAAGGTCCGTTAACAGGCTGGTTACATGGCTTTTCCTATGCCCTGGGTGGGATCTACTCTTGAGGTGTTGAGCCGCTGATGACCCGAGACGTCAGCGGCTCAACTTCCATTTCAGGGTTGGTACGCAGGCCCGGTTGGTCCGGCCCGCCCCTGATCGCGTACTCTTGGGGCCGCTTCGGACGCATAGCTCAGTTGGTAGAGCGCCTCCCTTACAAGGAGGATGTCGGGGGTTCGAGTCCCTCTGCGTCCACCACCTTGTTTCGCCAGGTCAGGACCCTGTTTCGTCATCGTCCTCATCCTCTCCCGGCTCCTCGTCGGCCTCAGATGCCGCCAGGATGCCCCCGAGCCGCTTGGCGGAGTCCCAGAGGTTGTCATCGATCAGGTGGCCGTAGAGGTCCATCGTCATGGCCGCTGAGGCGTGCCCCAGGTTGCGCTGCAACACCTTCGGGTCAGCGCCGGCACCCAGCCAGAGCGAGGCGCAGGTGTGGCGGAGATCGTGGACCCGAAGGGCCGGGCGTCCGATCTTCTTGATCGCTTCGGCCCAGTCGACAGACCGCTTCCAGTTCGCCTCGCTCAGCGGGCCACCCTTTGGCGCATCGAAGAGCCAGTCATCACCCTTCTTGCCCTCGGACCACTTGTCGATGATCGGCACGAGCTCGTCGACCAGGGGAACCGTGCGAGAGCGCTTGTTCTTGAGGGTGTCGACGAAGAGCACGCCCTTGTCGCTGCTGGCCATGACGGTGCGCTGAAGTCTCAGGCCCTGGCCAGGTACGCGCACCCGATCGCCCACGCGAAGGCCGGCGAGTTCGCTCCAGCGGAGGCCGGAGAGCGCCAGCACCCGGACGATCTCGGCGTAGCGTCCCGCGCAGGCAGCCTCGAGGTCGTGAATCTCCTTACGGCTGAGGAACTGGCCCTCGCGCTTGACGTGTCCCGCTGTTGGAGGCTTTACCGTGGCGGCAACGTTCACCGTCATTCGTCCGTCCTCCACCGCGAAGGCCAGGAGCCGGCGGAAGACACCGAGGTAACGCGCAGCCGACGAAGGCGAGCGACCATCAGCAACCAGCCGGCCATCCCACATCGCCACGTCGGACTTGGTGATCGCAGCGACCGGGACCTTGCCGAACTTCGGCTCGATGTGGCGCTTCCACACCATCAGCTCGAGCGCCTGAGACTTCCGCTTGAGCGTCTGACGAGCATCGAGCCAGTCAGCGGCGATCACGGAGAGAGCCACGCGGCCGCGCCGGGGATCGTGCCACTCACCGAGGCGAAGCTTCCTCTTCTGCTCCTCCTCCCAGGCTTCCGCATCACGCTTGCGGTCGAAGACACGGTTAGCGACCTCGCGGCCGTGGTGCTTCACCCGCGCCCGGTAACGGACCTTGCCGTCAGCGGTGGTGTATCGCTGAACACTCATGCTGCGACCTCCTGCTGATCGGCCACCCAGGCGATGACGGCCGAGCGCTGCCAGGCGAGACGACGTCCCACCTTCACGGCCCGGCCGAATCCTCCTCATTCGCCGCGACGACAACGGCAACTGGTCCATGCCCGGCGGAGCGATGGACCCCGGCGAATCGCTCACGGAGTGCGCAGCTCGGGAGACGCTCGAGGAGACCGGAATCTCTGTCGCGATCACGGATCTGGTCGGCATCTGGACCGACCCGCTCCACCGGATCGAGTACACCTCAGACGGCGAGGTCCGCCAGGAGTTCACCGTCATCTACGCAGGCCGCTACCTCTCCGGCGAGCCGACTCCTAGCAAGGAGAGCCTGAGTGTCGAGTGGGTCGACGCCGCGAAGGTACCCGACCTCCAGATGGACCGGAGCCAGCGAATCCGTATCAACTGGGCACTTAACGAGCGCTGGCCTCACATCGACCAGGCGTCAAGCTAGTCACGCCGACCAGACACCGCTCGTACGCCGGTCATCGACGCGCGAGACGGCGCTCAAAATCTCGGGTCGCGCCCTTCGAATGAACCGCGTCACCAGGTGATCCGGCCCGTAACGAACCTCGATCTCATCCAGGCGATCATGAGCGTCAACGGTCGCCCCGTCTGGCCCGGTCGTCATGTCGCAGAAGCACACTGCATCCTCATACTCGCCGGGCGGACGCGTGAACTCCTCGAGCTCCGCACCCAGACCGCGCTCTTCAGCCTCGAGGACAGCGCAGGAGTGGTGGGCCACCATCGACACGATGCGCTCATCCCAGCCGGTACGCCGCAGGTAGCGCGCGCCGTCAATCGCATGCATCCCGGTGTCCACCAACTCGGGCGCGTAGCCAATGTCATGCAGCCAACACGCAGCCGCCAGGAGGTCGGTGTCCAAGCTGCTGTCGGAGCCGAGACTTTCCGCCTTGCGCCCGACCGCCGCGAGGTGTTGCCACCGCCGGCCCAACGGCTCAATCAGTCGACGAGCCTCAGCGCGGGCAGCGTTCAATACTTCAGACACTCGACTAACGCTAGCGCTACACGAGCTTCTCAGTCGCGGCGGAGCCGACGACGCGCTGATCCGGGCCGCTCGTCATTCGAGGTTCACGCGTGGAAGACGCAAGATGTCCTATACGGCCATACCCATCATTGGGTATGGCCGCGTGTTCGATACGCAATCAGCCGGTACGAGGCGGCGGTATGAGCAACCATGTCGATGGCAGGCTAGCCGCTGTCTAGGGACGCTGTCCGGCGTCGGAGGAGATGGGTCTTGAGTCAGACACTCTTTGGTGACGACGAACTCGCCGATGAGTCGGAAGATGTCCTCGACCGCGCGGGATACGCGCGTCACGTCGTCGATGTAATTCAGACGATCCGAGGGCATGGAGCGAAGTCAAGCGTTCTGGCGGTCGTTGGCCCATGGGGCAGTGGCAAGTCCTCCGTGGTGAGCATGGCGAAGAACATGCTGAAGAAGTCGAACGACCAATGGATTATTGCGGAGTTTACGCCTTGGATTTACCCAGATGCCGACACAATGCAGGTTGCGTTCTTCCGTGAGCTTCGTTCTGTCCTGCCGAAGGACAGAAAATGGAAGAGGAAGCGAGAGACAATCGGGAGTCTCGGAGAAGCCATTAGCCCAATCGGGAAGGTCGGTGGAGTTGTCGGCGTCGATGCTAGCGGTGCAATCTCATCACTTTCGAAGGTAGTGGCCGGCGATACAAGCACCAACGCAACGAAGATCAAGGCCGAGTCTGCGCTTAGTCAATTGGATCATCCGGTCTTGATGATTCTCGATGATCTCGACAGGCTCTCTCCGGGCGAACTCCTCATGACTTTCAAATTGGTGCGATTCGTCGGCAGACTCCCGAACGTCTATTACCTTCTCTGCTATGACGAGCGGACTCTTCTTGATGTGCTGATGAAAACTGACCTTGTCGGCGATGAATCAAGGCGGGCGCAAGACTATCTCGAGAAGATGGTGCAGGTTAGATTGGACCTTCCTCCTCTGCGGGAGAATCAATCGCTTAAGTTGGTCAATGAGGCACTGGCAGTAGTTCTCAATGGGAACAATTTGGTGCTGGACGAGGAGGAAGCTAACCGTCTTGGTGTCACATACAGCGACGCTCTCCATGAGCGGCTGGATACGCCAAGGGCGATTCGCAGATTCTTTGCGCAAGTCGACGCCTTTTATCCGACGCTGGGTCAAGAGGTCGACTTCGTCGACTTCCTTTGTTTGACTTGG
Organism: Nocardioides sp. NPDC087217; assembly: GCF_044744805.1. NCBI lineage: Bacteria > Bacillati > Actinomycetota > Actinomycetes > Propionibacteriales > Nocardioidaceae > Nocardioides > Nocardioides sp. NPDC087217. The sequence continues at coordinate 26,285 of NZ_JBIUZB010000013.1, read as the reverse complement.
TTGCGCACGTTCGAGCCCCACGCATATCGATACGTCTACAGAAACAAGGCAGCACTCACCAGTTCATCCGTTACTTCCTCCGACTTGAAGGGAACAGCGGCGATTGCCTACTGGGCCGAGCAGTTGGAAGAATCGAAGGTCCCAGCGGGACGAAGTCAGGTGGTTATCGAAGTACTTAAGGCGTTGTTCGCCTGCGTCAGATCATCCATAAACCAGGTGGAAGAGCATGGGGCAGACCAGGAATTGCACGAGAAGCGCCGGGTGGCGCACGTCGACTATTTCGACCGCTATTTCGCGTTCTCCGTGCCGTCTGAGGACGTTCGAGACTCCACGGTAAGGTGCGCGTTCGATCCGGGCGATCCAAGTTTTTCCGATTCACACGCTCAGGTCGCCGAGCAGTTTCCGTCAGATACAGCCCGTATATCACGCAAGATACGCGCACTCTTGCGAAAGGGACTGGCAGATCCGCAACTTGTACTTTTGTTCGCTTGCTCCCAGTTGAGCCATGTTCAACCCGGGGGTGGTCTCCTTGACAACTCGCGACGGAGCTTAGAGTTCATGACTCGGGACGCAATACTTCAATTGACGCCCGAGGAGGGTCCTGGTGTTCTCGATAAACTAGCGATCGACCCCGAAACGACGTCGCTTCTGGCTTGGGAGATCGCACGCCTTACACGACCAGGTGCTACAAGTGGCGATCATTCAGGCGTAAGCTTTGCGTCCTGGAGTGACGCGGCGGTCGAAACCGCGGCGGCGAGTATCAAGAAGCGCTTCCATGAAGGCGACTGGGGTAGTGCCGACGACGTCCCGGACAACGTAATGAAACTGATTTGGCCGTGGCTTCATCTGGCAGAAACCGAATGCCAACACTTCATAAGGTCGCAAGTCAGTTCGTGGGGGATGCTTGCCACTCTTATGCGCATGGTCCCAGAGTCAACTCTTTACGGCGGAACCGAAGTGGTCCAGAAGCTAAATGAGTTCCCGATTGACGAGGTCCAACGCTTCGTCGACGTCAACGAGGCCTTGGCCGTACTCGCCGACGAGATCGCTAGCCTGGCAGACGGAAGCAACGTTGCGGGGCAATGGACCATCGAACCGACCCCGGAAAATCGCCGTGCGCTTGTACTGGAGACGCTGCGAGATGAGGCTAGACGACGAGCTGAAGAGGCCTAGCCGTGAGAACTTTCTCTACTGACTCAAGGCGGCCTTCGGCCGCGTGCGCGGCCTCCGGGGGCGTGCGGCCTGGCGGCCGGTCCCCCTACGTGCCGCGCAAATGAAGAAGAGCGCCCAGTCCGTAGACCAAGCGCTCACTCTCCAGCCACAGCAGCTCAACGGATCAGCCGAACCCGCCCCAGGCGCCACGTGCTCCCGATAGCGTCCCGCCGGTGATCCTCAGCCAAGCTGGCTCACTGAGCTCCAGCGTCATCTCCCACATCCTGTTCGCCGTCGCCGTCTGCGTGCTGATCGGCCTCGTCCTCGTCCTGCGATTGGGCATCCGTGGGCTCCGCAAGCTGCTCCTCGAGAGAACAGGGCCTTGGCGATGGGTCGGCATCATCCTGCTCGGAACCGTCGTACTCGTAATCGGGGCGTACGTCGGAATCGTGGTGATCGGCGTCCTTAGACTGTTGATCTCGTAGCCGACGCTACTCACCCTCCGGCCGGGGAAACTTGTTTGGCTGATGACGAGGGGGAGGGGGCGCTGCTGGCCGGCAGGGACATTCCCCGCGATGCTCCGGAGTTCGGATATGTTGGGCAGCGTGGGGGCAAGCCCCCAGACCCCCGCCAAGGGGGCCAGGTGCCGGAATGGTTGACGCCTCGCCCCCGCGATGCAGACTCCCAGCCGTGCCCCCGTGGTGTCCCCGGTGCTCTCGAAACGGTCCCGAAGAGCCATGAACAACCATGACGAAAACACGGTGAGCATCAGGGTGGGGGAGTAGGGGTAGCCTCGCCGCATCTGACTTACAAGGAGGATGTCGGGGGTTCGAGTCCCTCTGCGTCCACCACTTCTCGTCTCGGATCTGAATCCTGCTTCGCTGTCTCGGGCAGGAGCGTGCGGGCGGCGGCGAACGCGATCAGGGTGATCGCGATGACCATGCTCGCGGTGCCGGTCCAGCCGGCCGCGAAGGCGAGGCCGCCGAGCCAGCCGAAGAGGCTGGAGCCGGCGTAGTAGAAGAGCGTGTAGAGCGAGGTGGCCTGGGCGATCCCGCTGGTCGCCATCGGGCCCACCCAGCCCGATGCGATCGAGTGCGCCGAGAAGTACGCAGTGGTGAACAGCAGCAGTCCGATCAGGACTGAGGGCAGCCGGTCAGGGATCGTCAGTGTGGCTCCGGCGACCATGGTCAGCGACGAGGCCAGGAGTACGCCTCTGCGACCGAAGCGTCCCGCGAGCGTGGCTGCGAGCCGGGCCGAGACGGCACCCGAGAGGCCAGCCAGGAAGATCACCGCGGTCAGCGCCGGCGGCAGGGAGAACGGCTCCAGCTCGAGCCGGTAGCCGAGGTAGTTGAAGACGGCCACCTGTGCGCCCATCAGGAAGAACGCCTGTGCGTAGAGCGCCAGCTGGCCGGGGTTGGTGAGGTTGGCGACCATCCCGGGCCACACACCGGCCGGGCGTGAAGTCGTTGCTGGGCGGGGGCGCTCGGGCGGGAGTGCGGTGACTGCGACGGCGGCGCCGAGCGCGCTGACGCATCCTGCGACGAACGCTGCCACACGCCAGTCGCTCACGTCGGCGATCGGCGCGGCGATCAGCCGTCCGGCCACTCCGCCGACGACCGTGCCGGAGATGTACGTCGCGCCCGCGGCCATCGCGTCGCGTCGGCCGACCTGCTCGCTGAGGTAGGCGAGGGCGAGCGCCGGGGTGCCGCCCAGAGCGATGCCCTGGGTGACGCGGAGGACGACCAGGACGGGGAACGAGGTCACGAGCGGGAGCACCAGCCCGACGGCCGCCGCGGCGACGATGGCGATCGTCATCGCCCTGGCCCGGCCGATGCGGTCGGCGATCCACGACCAGCCGAGCGCGGCGACGGCGAGACCGATCGTCGCCCCAGAGACGGTCAGGGCGGCCTGGGAGGCATCGACCGCGAAGTCGCGGCTGATCGCCGGGATCAGCGCCTGGGGATAGTAGAGCTGCACGAACGTCGTCATCCCGATCGCGACCAGCGCGACCAGCACGCGTCGATGTCCCGGGTCGGTCGCAGCCTGATCGCTCATCCTCGTCACGCTAAAGAGCCCGAAACCGTGCGTCCAATGCATCAGTGACGCACTAATAATGCGGATTTGCATACAATGACGAGTGTGGATGCCACCGCGCGAAACGTCCTGCCGATGCTCCCGGCCCTCGCGGCCCTGGCCGAGACGGGGCAGACGCACGCCGCCGCCGACCTGCTGCAGATGCCGCAGCCCACGGTGAGCCGCATGCTCGCGCGCCTCGGTCGAGAGCTCGGCGTGGACGTGGTCGAGAGACACGGGCGGGGTCTGCGGCTCACCAGGGCGGGGGAGGCGCTGGCCCCGCACGCAGCCGCCGCGGTCGCCGCGGCCACGGCGGGCATCGAGGCGGTGCAGGCTCAGGAGTCGGGCGCGCGAGGACGGATCGCCCTCGCGTTCCAGAGCACGCTCGGCGAGCGGGTCGTACCGGCGCTGGTCAAGGCGTTCCTGCAGGAGCATCCGGGCACATCGGTCGACCTGATCCAGACTTCGCGACCGCGGTGCCTGGAGGCGGTCACCGACGGCACCGCCGAGGTCGCGCTGATCTCGCCGCTCGACGATCGCTCCGACATGCGCCAGTGGCGGTTGCACACCGAGCCCCTGGTCCTGGTCGTACCGCCCGGCCATCGCCTGGCGACACGTGCCCGGGTGGGCTTCGAGGAGGCCGGCGCGGAGACGTTCATCTGCATGAAGCGCGGCTATGGGATGCGTACGCTGCTCGAGGGTCTCGCTGAGGCCAGCGGCGTCACGCCCACGATCGGCTTCGAGGGCGACGACCTCGCCACGCTCCGAGGACTCGTCTCGGCCGGCCTCGGGGTGAGCCTGGCGCCCCGTGACCCGCACGGGGCCACGGGCTGCGTCGAGGTCCCGTTGACGAACCCGGAGGCCGTACGTCACATCGGTGCCTGCTGGCTCGACCGCCGTCCGTCGACGCTCGCCGCCGCCTTCCAGGACCTGCTCCGGCGGCGGGGTCGGCGGCTCACCGAGATCGGCCTGCGCCCTCTGGGTGGCTGATCAGGAGTAGGTCGACGAGGTCTCCACGAGCACGTCGTGCAGGGCGAGCTCGGCCGCGCTGCGGACCCGGCCCGTCCGGTGCGCGACGAGCACGCGCCGGGGCGGCGCGGAGTCGCCCAGGGAGATGACGCGTACGTCGGGATGCTGGTTGACGGTGGCCGTTCGGGGAGCGAGCGCGATGCCCAGTCCGACGCTGACCATGGCCTGGGCCTCCTGGTAGTCGTTGGCCTGGAACGCGATGGTCGGCGTGAAGCCCGCGGCGACGGCGCTCCGCTGCAGCACCTCGACGACAGGGTGTCCTCCCGCGCGGATGATCCAGGGCTCCTCGGCGAGATCGGCCATCCGGACCGTACGCCGCCGGGCCAGGCGGTGGGTGGCGCCGACGAGGAGCACGGTGGGGTCGGTGAAGAGCTCGGTCAGCACCAGCTCGTCGTTGTCGACCCGCTCCCAGGCGTAGTCCCACAGCAGGGACATGGCGACCTTGCCCTCCTCCAGCATGCGCACGAGATCGTCCTCGCGGCCGCTGTGGATGGTCAGCGCGATGTTGGGGTAGAGCTCCTTGTAGCGCCGGACCGCCAGGGGTAGGAACGAGCTGCCGATGGTGGGGAAGGTGCCCAGGGTGACGCTGCCGCGACGTACGCCAGCGATGTCGGCGAGGTCCGACTCGGCGGCCGCCAGCTGGCGCAGGACCTTGCGCGCGTGGGTGGCGAGGACCAGGCCGGCGTCCGTCGGGGTCATGCCTCGGGCGTGGCGGTCGAGGAGCGGCTGCCCGGCCTCGCGCTCGAGCCTGAGGAGCTGCTGCGAGATCGCCGAAGGCGTGTAGCCCAGCGCCGCGGCCGCGCTGGTCACGGACCCCTCCTCCACGATCGCCAACAGGATCTGCAGTCGTTTGATGTCGAGCACGGCCCCAGTCTGCATGAAGTCGTGCTACATGGCCATGTAGGGCCGTGCAGTGCTGCTTCAGCCGCGAAGACGCGCAGCGGGACGCGAAGGCGGCCCGGAGCCGTCCGATGAGCGTGCAGTTTTGCTTCATGCTCATGTTCGAACTCGTGATTGTGCTACAAGTCACCTCGCTCCAGTCTGTGTGGGTCCGGACAGCCCGGACGACTCGGCTGAGGAGGCAATATGCGCGAGATCGCCGCGACTTGGATGCGGGGTGGCACCAGCAAGTGCTGGGTCTTCCGTCGCGACGACCTGAACGTCCCGGACCTGTCCGTCGACGAGGTGCTGCTGAGGATCTACGGCAGCCCTGACCATCGCCAGGTCGATGGCGTCGGCGGCGGTACGTCCACCACGAGCAAGGCGGTCATCCTCGCGCCCTCGGCGACGCCCGGGGTGGATGTGGAGTACACGTTCGCCCAGGTCGGCATCGAGGAGGCCAAGGTCGACTGGGGGAGCAACTGCGGCAACTGCTCCGCGGTGGTCGCGTCGTTCGCGATCCGCGAAGGATGGGTGAGCACCGGCACGCCGGAGACGGCCGTCCGCGTCCTCAACACCAACACCGACCAGCTCATCGTGCAGCGCGTGCCGACCCCCGGAGGCGTACTCGACGAGGAGGCCTCCGAGGCGATCCCCGGCGTTCCCTTCCTCGGCGCGCCGGTGCGGATGGGCTTCGTCGATCCGGCGGGCCGGAGCACCGGACGGCTCTTCCCGACGGGTCATCTGCGCGATGTCCTGCCGGAGACCGTGGGCGGGGTGACCGTCACGCTGATCGACGCGGGCGCGCCGGTCGTCGCGGCCAACGCTGCCGACTTCGGTGTGCGCGGCGAGGAGGACATCGCCGACCTCGATCTGGTGCCCGGCCTCCTGGCCGGCCTCGATGCCGTACGCCGGGAAGCCGGTGTCCTGATGGGGCTCGCCCCGACGCCGGATGCCGTCGCCCGTGCCGTTCCCAAGCTCGCGCTCGTCGCCGCCCCCGACCCGGCGAGCGAGGAGCACACCGACCTGACCGTGCGCATGCTGTCGATGGGGCGCTTCCATCCGGCGGTTCCGGTGACCGGCTCGGTGGCGCTGACCTTGGCCGCCGACGCCCCCGGCACGGTCGTTCACGACCTCGTCCCCGCGGGGAGGCCCGCCACCGGCCTGCGGCTCGGAACTCCCGCGGGCAGCGTGAGCACCTTCGCCGAGGAGCACGACGGCGTCCCTGTCGTCGGCGTCGTACGCACCTACCGCCGTCTCGCCCACGGATCCGTCGTGCTGCCGGATCCACCGCTCCTGCCGTCCGCATCGGCTTGACCATCTGACCCCTTGACACGGGATGCCCGTGTGAGGCTCGCTACACCTGGAGGAACTCATGACCCAGCACGTCGAAGAAGAGGACGTCGCCACGACCGCAGACGAGGATGCCGGCCCGACGCAGGACCCGCCGGAGCGACCTGCGCCGACTCCACGACTCGCCGTAGCCGTCCTCGCCGGATTCACCGCGTTGGCGGTGGGCGTCTCCGTCCTGGGCGGGGACTTCCTGAACCCGGCCGCCTCCACGGCCGACGGCGACTACTCGGGTGAGACCGTCGAGATGATGATCCCGCTGGCCGAGGGTGGTGGCACAGACACCTGGGCCCGGTTCGTCGGAGCCGAGCTGACCGAGGCGGTGCCCGGCTCCCCGGGCCTGGCTCCGGTCAACGACGACGGCGGCGAGGGGATCCTGGGCACCAACCACTTCATGACCTCGGCGAAGACCGACGGCACCGAGGTGCTGGTCAGCACCGCCTCGACGGTGGTGCCCTACCTCCTCGACATGCCGGCGGTGCGCTACGACTTCAACAAGCTGCGGCCGGTCCTGGCCAACGGCACCGGCGCGGTGGTCTACGCCCGGACCGGCGCTGGGGTGGACGGCATCGAGGACCTCGTCGACCGGGACAAGCCGCTCATCTTTGGTGGCATCGCGGCGACCAGCCTTGACCTCACCACGATGCTGGCCTTCGACCTGCTCTCGGCCGACATCGACTCGACCTTCGGCTTCGAGGGCCGCGGACCGGTCAACCTCGCGCTCCAGCGCGGCGAGGTCGACATCGACTACCAGACGACCTCGTCGTACGGGCCCGCGGTCGAGCCGCTGGTCGAGGACGGCACCGCGGTGCCGCTCTTCTCGCTCGGGCAGGTGAACGAGGACGGTGAGATCGTGCGCGATCCCAACTTCCCGGACCTGCCGACCGTCGTCGAGGCGTACGAGAAGCTCCATGGCAAGCAGCCGGATCCCGAGGCGCTGGAGACCTACCGCGCCATCCTGGCGCTGACCTACACCTACCAGAAGGCGCTCTGGGTGCCTGAGGACACACCGGACGAGGCGGTCGAGCTGCTGCGCTCGACGGCCGACGAGATGGGTGCCGATCCCGCGTTCCAGAAGTCCGCCGCCGAGGTGCTCGGTGGCTATCCGCTCGATGCCTCACCCGACCTCCCCGAACGGATCGGCGAGGCGTACCAGGTGGACGAGAGCGTCCGCGAGGACGTCCTCGAGCTGCTCGAGACCGACTACGACATCACGATCGACTGAGGGCAGACACATGACTGACGCAGCCTTCTCGGCCCTGGCCTCCCTGGCCGATCCCTCGCTCCTCATGATGCTCGCCGTCGGCGTGGTGGCCGGTCTGGTCATCGGCCTGATCCCCGGTCTCGGTGGCACCGGCGCGGTGGCGATCCTCCTCCCGATTACGTTCGGAATGGAGCCCGAGCCCGCGCTCGCGATGCTCATCGGAGCACTGGCCGTGGTGCACACCTCCGACACGGTCGCCGCCGTCCTGCTCGGCGCGCCCGGCTCCGCCTCGGCCAGCGTGACGATGCTCGACGGCTACTCGATGGCGCGGCAAGGACAGGCCAAACGCGCCCTGTCGCTCGCCTTCCTCTCCTCGATGGCCGGCGGCCTGATCGGGGCGGTCGGGCTCACCCTCGCCATTCCGCTGGCCCGGCCCCTGGTGCTGTCCTTCGGCAGCCCGGAGCTGTTCATGCTGACCATCCTCGGGGTCTCGCTCGCCGCCGTGCTCTCGCGCGGCAACGTCGTCAAGGGCCTGACCGCCGGACTGCTCGGACTCCTGCTCGGTCTCGTCGGCACCTCGCCCACGACCGCCGAGGAGCGGTTCTCCTTCGGGTCGCTGTTCCTCAGCGACGGCATCTCCCTGGTCGCGGTCGCGCTGGGTGTGTTCGGGCTCGCCGAGATCGCCAGCCGGGTCGGGCAGCGACGGGTCACCGAGAAGCCGGTGGAGCTCACCGGCGGCTGGGGATCCGGCATCCGCGAGTGGCTGACCCACTGGACCCATGTCATCCGAGGCGCGCTGATCGGCATCTGGGCCGGCGTGCTGCCCGGCGTCGGCGCCACCGCCGGCACCTGGCTCGCCTACGGGCAGGCAGTGGCCACCGCGAAGGACAAGCGGAAGTTCGGCAAGGGCGACCCCCGCGGCATCGTCGGTCCGGAGAGCGCCAACAACTCCGTCGAGGCCGGCGACCTGATCCCGACCTTCCTCTTCGGCATCCCCGGCGGCGTGCCGTCGGCGATGCTGCTCGGGATGCTGCTGACGTACGGCATCCAGCCGGGGCCGGCGATCGTCACCGACCATCTCGACCTCATGTACCTGATCGTGTGGGCGTTCGCGATCGCCTCGGTCGCCGGAGCCTTCCTCTGCTTCCTGGCCACCGGCTCGCTCGCCAAGCTCACCAAGGTGCCCTTCGCCGTGCTCGGGCCCGGTCTTCTCGTGGTGATGCTCCTGGGCGCGTTCCAGGAGGGTGGCCAGATCGGCGACCTGTGGGTGATGGTCGCGCTCGGCGTGGTCGGCTTCTTCCTCAAGGCCACCGGGATGCCGCGGGCTCCGTTCCTGATCGGCTTCGTCCTGGCCATCCCGATGGAGCGCTACTACTACCTGACCGCCAGCCTGTACGACGGCGCCTCCTGGGTCGCGCGACCCGGCGTGCTCGTCTTCGCCGCGCTGCTGATCGTGCCGCTGGCGTGGTCCCTGATCAAGAGGGTTCGGCGAGCCTCGGGGGCTGCCGACGACGGTCATCGGGACGAGCACGAGAGCGATGACGAGCACGGCGACGAGCTCGAGGGCTCGCTGGCCCGTACGCCCTGGTCTCGCGCCGTCGCGATCGTCGCGGTGCTGGTCTTCGCCGGCGCGCTGTGGGTGAGTGGGTCGTTCTCCGCAGAGGCCGCGCTGATGCCGCGGCTCGTAGCGATCGGCGGTCTGGCCGCGGCACTCATCCTGACCTGGCAGGAGCTGCGCGCGAGGCGGCAGGACACCCGCCGTGACACGCTCGATGACAGCGTCGAACCCACGGGTGGGTCCGGTGCCACGATGGTCGCCACCCGAGTGGACCACGCGGTCGACGCCCGGGCCCTGGCTCGGCGTCACGACCTGGTGATCGCCATGCGCACCTTTGTCGCGATGGCCGCGTTCCTGGTCCTCGTCATGCTCGGCGGCTACCTCGCGGCGACCCTGGTGTTCACCCCGGTGTTCCTCCTGTACGCAGCCCGCACCCGGCCACGTACGGCGATCATCTACACCCTCGTCCTGGGCGCCGTGCTGCTGGCCCTGCCGTCGCTGCTGCCGGTCGACCTGCCGATGGGCCTGCTGCAGTGACCGCGCCGACCTCTCGCCCGTCCACGCATCATCGAAAGGAACGCCGATGACCATCGTCGTCGCCTACGCCGACACCCCGCCCGGACACGCCGCCGTCACGGCCGCGGTCGCCGAGTCCCGAGAGGGAGAGACCGTGGTCATCGTGCCCGCCGTGCGCGGAGAGCGGGTCCCCGACGCCGATGAGCTCGAAGGTCGGTGGCCGGAGCTCGCCGGCCGGGTCGAGGTCGAGCGCGGAGACCTGGGTGACCCCAGCGACACCGTCATCCAGGTCTCCCAGCGGCTCGACGCGCGGCTGATCGTCCTGGGCCTGCGTGCGCGGACACCGGTCGGAAAGCTGGTCTTCGGCAGCACCGCCCAGCGGATCCTGCTCGATGCCACCTCCCCGGTGCTCGCGGTCAAGCCTTCCGTGGCCGGTCCCTGACCGCTCCGGCCCGCCGGCATCAGCCAAATGGATGATTCCTGGTTCAGTCCTGCTCGCGATGATCTGGGACGACGCCGCTGGTGGAGTTGTCGGCATGGCAGATTCTCTGGTTCGTACGCGGTCGGGTGCTCGTCCGCATCTCGCAGACAGGTTGACCTCCCGCCGTGGGGCTTGGGTGACGCTCGGCCTCGCGGTGGTCGTGATGGGGGTGCTCTTCGGGGCCTTCGCCGGTGCGGAGGCCCCGGCGCGGACCGGGCAGGCGCCGGTGGGGTCGGAGTCGACGCGGGTGAGCGCGCTGCTGGAGGAGTTCCCCGGTGCGGATCGTGAGTCCGTGCTCGTCGTCGCCTCCCGCGAGGACGAGGGTGCTCTCTCCAGCGGTGATCTCGACGGCCTCGAGGGGCTCGGCGTCCAGGTCGGTGCGCAGGCCGCGCCCGACTCCGCCGGTCCGATGCTCAGCGAGGACGGGGAAGCCGCGGCTCTCGCCGTGCCGATCACGGTCGGCGCCGACAACGCCGAGACGGCGAGGGTGATCAAGGCGCTGCGAGCCGATGTCGCGGGGCAGGCTCCCGACGGGCTGGTGCTGCAGGTGACCGGCGGGCCGGCGTTCGGGGCTGATGCGGCCGCGGCCTTCGACGGCGCCGACCTCACGCTGCTGCTGGTGACGGTCCTGATCGTGGCGGTGCTGCTGATCATCACCTACCGCTCGCCGGTGCTGTGGCTGGTCCCGCTGGTCGTGGTCGCCCTCGCCGACGCGCTCGCCGGGCGGGTCACCGCCGCGGCGGGAGCGCTGTGGGACTTCGGGTTCGACGCCGGCGTCGTCAGCGTCCTCGTGTTCGGTGCGGGGACCAACTACGCGCTGCTGCTGATCTCGCGGTACCGGGAGGAGCTGCAGCGGACCGAGGACGACCGGCTGGCGCTGAGCACTGCCTGGCGGAAGACGGCGCTCGCGATCCTCGCCTCCAACCTGACGGTCGTGCTCGCCCTGCTGACCCTGGTCGTGGCCACGATCCCGATGACCCGCGGGCTGGGGGTGCCCGCGGCGATCGGTCTGCTGATCGCCCTGGTCGCGGTGCTGTTCGTGCTTCCGCCTGCCCTGGCGGTGTGTGGGCGACGACTGTTCTGGCCGTTCGTCCCTCGCCCGGGTGACTCGCGTGACCAGGGCCGGGTCTGGCGCGCGGTCGCGTCGCGGGTGGTGAAGCGCCCGGTCGCGAGCCTGCTGGGTGGGCTCGTGCTGCTCGCGGTGATGGCCTCCGGCCTCTCCGGTACGTCGGTCGGGCTCGATCAGAGCGAGAAGTTCCGGGTGCAGTCCGAGTCGGCCGCCGGTCTGGAGACGCTCTCGGCGCACTTCCCGCCCGGCGAGGCCCAGCCGATCTACATCCTCGCCGACAGTGCGGCCGCTGCTGAGGTGGCCTCGATCGCGGGTGGCGTGGAGGGCGTGGTGCGCGCCCAGCCGGCCGGAGTCACCGATGACGGGGCGTCGACGAAGATCATGGTGACCAGCGAGTTCTCGCCCGGAACCGAGCGGAGTCTCGACCAGATCACCGACCTGCGGGAGGCGGTCCACCCGATCGAGGGCGCGGAGGCACTCGTCGGCGGCGCGGTCGCGACCGAGCTCGACGCCGCCGAGGGGAGCGAGGACGACCTGCTGCTGATCGCGCCGCTGGTGCTCGTGGTGAGCTTCCTCGTGCTCCTGGTCCTGCTGCGTTCCCTGGTGGCGCCCGGACTGCTGCTCCTGGTGAACCTCGCCAGCGCGGTCGCCGCGATCGGCGCCGGGGCCTGGCTGAGCCGCGTCATCTTCGATCAGCAGGCGCTCGACCTGCAGGTGCCGATCCTGGCGTTCCTGTTCCTGGTCGCGCTGGGGATCGACTACACGATCTTCCTCGTCCACCGGGCGCGCGCGGACGCGGGGCGGCTCGGCACCCGAGTGGGGGTGGTCGAGGCCGTCGCCCACACCGGCGGTGTGATCACCAGCGCCGGCATCGTCCTCGCCGGGGTCTTCGCCGCTCTCGGTGTGCTGCCGCTGGTCACTCTCGGACAGCTGGGCCTGATCGTCGGTGTGGGCGTGCTCGTGGACACCCTGGTGGTGCGTACGGTGATCGTGCCGGCGATCTTCGCCCTGGTGGGCGACCGCATCTGGTGGCCGGGACGACTGCAGAGGACCGGGGGAGAATCGAGCACATGAGTGTCGTACACGCGCCGCTGAGGCGGCCCGGGGCCTCGCACCCGACCCCTGCCGCCTCGACGGTGCGGGCGATGGAGATCGGGCAGCACGTGATCGTGGTCGTGCTGACGGCGATCGGCGTCAGCAGGGCGATCGGCGAGGGGGTGGCGCTTCCCGCCGCGGTCGTCTCGGGGCTCGCGATCCTCGGGTGGCACACCGCCGGCACGATCCTGCCTGCCAGGACGGGCTCGCCGCGGCTCCCGGTGTGGTGGCTGCTCGGCTTCGCGGTGATCTGGGTCGCCGCGGTCGCGGTCTCGGACGAGTTCGTCTGGCTCGCGTTCCTGCTCTGGCTGCTCGCCGGGCATCTGCTGCCGCTGCGCTGGGGCCTGGTCTTCTCGGCGGCGATCCTCGTGGTGGTGGTCGTGGCCCCGATCCTGCACCGTGGCACGACCAGCTACGCGGACGTCTTCGGCCCGCTCATCGGCGGCATCTTCGCGTTCGGCATCTCCCGCGGATACCTGCAGCTCCTCCGCGACGCCGCCGAGCGAGAACGGCTCGTGACGTCCCTGCGGAGCGCGCAGCAGGAGATGGCCGAGCTGCAGGACGAGCTGCTGCTGGCCCAGCGACACTCCGGAGCGATCGCCGAACGCACCCGGATCTCGCGAGACATCCACGACACCATCGCGCAGGCGCTCTCCTCGATCCGGCTCCTCACCCACGCCGGAGGCAACCGCACCACGGACCCGGAGTCCTCGCGTACCTTTGCGCAGGTCGAGGCGCTGGCGGGCGACAGCCTCGCGGACGTACGTCGGATCGTCGAGGCCCTGGCACCGGCCGAGCTCGAGGACGCCGCCCTCGCCTCGGCGCTCCGGCGGATGCTCGACCGCACGAGGGACGAGGCCAGGCTGCACGCCGAGCTCCACGTCGACGACACGCTCCCGCTGCTGCGGACCGAGGTCGAGGTCGCGCTGCTCCGCACCGCCCAGTCGGCCCTCGCCAACGTACGTCTCCACGCCGCGGCGACGCGGGTCGTGGTCACGCTGGTCGACGACGGTGACTCGGTGCGTATGGACATCAGCGACGATGGCGACGGGTTCGATGTCGCTGCCTGGGAGCAGGACGCCGATGCCGGCTCGTCCAGCTATGGGCTGCGTTTCATGCGGGCCCGTCTTCGCGAGCTCGGCGGTGGCCTCGACGTGGAGAGCACGCCCGGTGAGGGCACCGCGGTCTCCGCGCATCTCCCGATCCACATCGAGGGGTCGCGATGACCACGGTGCTCCTCGTCGACGATCACCCGGTCGTACGCAGCGGCCTGCGCGCCGTGATCGAGGCGGGCGACGCCCTGACGGTCGTCGGGGAGGCCGCCACCGGCGAGGCGGCGATCACCCTGGCCGGTCACCTCCATCCCGACGTCGTGCTGTGCGACCTTCGCCTGGGAAGCGGGATCGACGGCATCCGGACCACGATCGCGCTCCGCGCCCTCGACCCGGCGCCGGCCGTGCTGATCCTGACCACCTTCGACCGCGACGCCGAGGTGCTCGGTGCGATCGAGGCCGGGGCCGCCGGCTACCTGCTCAAGGACGTCGACCCCGAGGTCATCGTCCAGGGCATCCACCGCGCCGCCGCCGGCGACATGGTCCTCGCTCCGGACCTGGCCACCCGGGTGCTCAAGGGCATGCGCAGCCCGCTGCCGCGGCTCACCGATCGCGAGATCGAGGTGCTGCGGCACCTGGCCAGGGGCGCGACCAACAAGGAGATCGCGCGCACGCTCTTCGTCACCGAGGCCACCGTGAAGAGCCACCTCGCGCACATCTTCACCAAGCTCGATGTCGACAGCCGCTCCCGCGCCATCCATGTCGCGCAGGAGACCGGCTTGATCTGAGTCAGTGCTCGACGAGCCCCGACTGGTAGGCCCACACCGCGGCCTGAAGGCGCGACTTGACGCCGAGCTTGGGCATCATCCGGGCCAGGTGGGACTTGACCGTGGAGACCTCGAGGACGAGCGCCTGGGCGATCTCCTCGTTGGACATGCCCTCAGCCAGGTGGAGAAGGATGTCGAGCTCGCGGGTCGTGAGGACCTCGCTGGCGCGCGCTGCGGTCACGGGCTGCGTACGCCTGCGGGTGACGACCTCGCGGAGGACTCGCCGGGTCAGCGAGGTGTCGAGGGTGCCGTGGCCGGCGGCGACGGAGCGTACGGCGGCGACGATGGCATCGGGGTCGGCGTCCTTGAGGAGGAAGCCGGAGGCGCCGGCCTCGAGGGCACCGAAGACGTAGTCGTCGATGTCGAAGGTGGTCAGGACGAGCACCGGGATCGGATCGGCGACGTCGGGACCGCACAGCTCGCGGGTGGCGCTGATGCCGTCGCGGCCGGGCATGCGGATGTCCATGCAGACCACGTCGGGCCGCAGCGCCAGCGCCCGCTCGACCGCGGCGGCACCGTCCTCGGCCACGGCGACGACCTCGATGTCGGGCTCGGTCTCCAGCAGCGTACGCAGCCCGGCACGCACCAACGGCTGGTCGTCGGCGACCACGACCCGGATCATCCGGCCACCTCCGCGGTGGCGGTGGCGGGGATCCGCAGCCGCGTCTGCCAGCCGCCCTCGGCGGTCGGTCCGGCCTCGAGCGTCGAGTCGGTCAGGTCGGCGCGCTCCTGCATGCCGACCAGGCCCAGGCCACGCCGACGCGGCGGTTCGGCGGGGATCGGTGGCGGCCCGTTACGCACCGTCACCACCACCTCGGCCGGATCCCGGGCGTCCAGGACCACCTCGCACCGGGCGCCCGGCGCGTGCCGGGCTGCGTTGGCGAGGCACTCCTGCACGGTGCGATAGGCGGAGAGCTGGGCGAGCGGCCCGACGCTCTCGGTGACGGAACCGGTCCCCAGGAGGGAGAACGACACCTCGAGCCCGGCGCGACGGGCGTCGTCGACGAGCGAGCCCAGCTGGGACAGGCGCTCGTGCCCGCTCGCCTCCCCGGCCTGCCCCGGGCTCCGCAACAGCGTGACCAGGCCACGCAGCTCGCGCAGCATCGCGGTGCTCTGGGTGCGGACCTGGCGTACGGACTCCTTCGCGCCGGCCGGGTCGGTGTCGATCTGCCGCTCGACCGCGCCCGTCATCACCGCGATGCCGGTCAGGTGGTGGGCGGCGATGTCGTGGAGCTCGCGGGCCATCGCCGTACGCTCCTCCGCGATCGCCGCGGCGATCTGGGCGGACTGCTCCCGGTCGACGGCGTCCGCGAGATCGGTCCGGGCCGACCGCGCGTCGCGGCGTGCGCGTACGGTGACGGCGAGCAGCGCCGGAGCGGCGATCACGCCCGCACCCTGGACCAGACCGGCCAGGACCGCGGTGCCGGCCGGAAGGCCGATGCTCGTCTGGCTCAGGCAGGTGCCGAGCGCGACCAGCAGCCCGGCCCCGGTCAGTGCCCCGGCCAGGGCCCGGATCCGGCGGGGGAGCGGAGTCGAGGTCACCGCCGACCACACCGCGACCAGCACGGCCGCCGAGGCGAGGCTGGTGGCGTCGCCCGCGCCGCTGACCGCGAGCACGACCGAGGCGGCGGCCACGACCAGCAGCACCGCCAGTGGCCGGGAGCGCCGCTCGACGAGCACGACCGCCTGTGCGGTGAGCACCACCAGCGCGACCCACCAACCCGCGCTGCCGAGCGCGGGGCTCCCGCCGATCTCGGCGTCGGCGGAGTCGAGGCCGGGCGCGGCCACCAGCAGTGCCGTGGTGACCAGCCAGACCACCACGGGTGGGATCAGTCGCGGCACCATCCGCGTCGTCTCGTCGCTCACGCCATCATCCTTTCCGCAACCGGTCCCGGTCGCCAGCATCTTTCGATGCAAGTGCGAAGGTTCGCTCTTTTGCCCGGCGCGACCGGACCGGCCCCGTTCCTAGGTTTCAGGTCAGGAAAGCGACCAACGCCGAAAGGGAACGACCATGACCACAACCCAGCCCGTGACCGGGCCCGTCACCGAACCGGATCAGGGCCTACGAGCATTTGTCACCCGCCACCAGCTCTCCACCTTCTTCGTGCTGGCCCTCGCGGCGAGCTGGCTGGCCTGGACACCGTACGTCCTGTCCAACAGCGGCCTCGGCGTCTGGGACCTCACCTTCCCCGGCGGCATGATTGGCGGCCAGCTCCTCGGGATGCTCCCGGGCGCGTACCTGGGCCCGATCGGCAGCGCGGCGCTGGTCACCGGGCTCGTCGGCGGCCGGGCCGGCCTGCGGGCCTGGGTCGTCGGGATGTGGCGCTGGCGGGCCAGCTGGCGCTGGTACGCCGGGATCCTGATCGGCGTGCCGGCCACGATCATCGTCGCGACCCAGGCCGTCGGCGGGCAGATGGCGGCGCCGTCGCAGGCGTGGCTGATCGTGCTGGTGGCGTACGTCCCCGGGCTCATCCTGCAGATGATCACCACCGGCCTCGCCGAGGAGCCGGGCTGGCGCGACTTCGCCCTGCCCCGGCTGCAGCGGAAGGTCGGACCGCTCGGGTCCGCGTTCGTGCTCGGCCCGATCTGGGCGCTGTGGCACATGCCGCTCTTCCTGACCGACTGGGCCGGCTGGCCGGACGTGCGCTGGTACGCCCCGCTCGTCTTCACGGCCTTCTGCGTCACCTTCGGGATCGTGATGACCTGGGTCTTCAACCGCACCGGTCAGAGCCTGCCGCTGGCGATGCTGCTGCACACCAGCGTCAACAACTACGCCTCGGTCGCCTCCACCGAGCTCTTCCCGGGCGTCGACGCCGACCGGTTCCAGCTCGCGGTGCTGCTCGCCGCGGGGATCGGCGCGGCGATCGTCATCGTCGCCACCCGCGGCCGGCTGGGATACCGCTCCGCAGGCTAGTCGGCGGCCACCTGGACGGGCTCCCGGAGGGTCTCGGCCTCCGGGGCGCCGTCCTCGGCCGCGGTGAGCAGGAACCGGAGCCGGGTCAGGACCAGGCCCGCGGTGAGGGTGCCGCCGATCACGACGACCGCCCACAGGTGGCCGAGGCCGCTGCCGATGAGCGAGCCGGCCAGCGCCGGTCCGAGGATCTGGCCGAGGGTCAGGGTGAGACCGAGGGAGGCGTTGTAGCGGCCGCGCAGGTGGTCGGGGGCGATGGTGTTCGCCAGCCCGGTCACGATCGGCGCCCACAGCGTCTCGCCCAGGCCGAAGATGGCCAGGCCGATCACGACGGCGGCCACCGCGCCGGCGACGGGCATCAGGTCGGCGGCCGCCAGCACGCTCCAGGCCAGCGACCAGGTCAGCACGGCGCACGCCAGTGCGGTCGTACGCCGCCACCCGGAGGTGAGCCGCAGCAGGATCACCTGCCCGCACACGATCACGGCGGCGTTGGCCGCGAAGGCCCAGCCGAGCGCGGTCGCCGGCACCCCGGCCACATCGACGGCGTACGCGGTCGCGCCGGCCTCGAGCTGTCCGTAGCCGAAGGTCACCGCGAGCACCCCACAGGCGACCAGGGCCACCGCACGCCGATCGCGCAGCACCTCGCCCCAGGATCCGGCGGTCGCGTCGTCCGCGTCGTTCTCCGCGGGACGGGCGGGGGAGCGGACCAGGAAGGCCAGCACCGCGGCGTAGACGAGATAGGCGACGGCGTCGCACAGATAGAGCACCTGGAACGTCTCCGGACGCGCGACGTCGATGAGGAACGCGCTGACCAGACCACCCACGCCGATGCCCGCGTTCAGCCCCAGGAAGGCGAACCCGTAGGCCCGCTCGCGGTCCTCGGCCGGGACCATCCCGGCCAGCAGCGTCGTCGTGCCCGGCCACAGGGGAGAGGCGCCCACGACCACGCCGGCCAGCACCGCCATCGTCGGCACGGTCCCGTCTATGAAGCCGAGCGATCCGATCGAGACGGACTCCACGATCAGCGCGGCGATCAGGACCGCGCGAGGCCCGAAGTGGTCGAGGAGCGCGCCGACGCCGGGGGCGGCCGCCAGGCCGACCAGGCCCATCCACGCGAACATCCAGCCGGCGGTCGACGAGCCGAGGTCCTGGACCTGGGCCATGTAGACGTACAGGAACGGAAGGGTCAGGCCGTTGCCGAGGGAGGCGAAGGCGAAACCTGCGAGCACGCGAGTGGCCCGGGTGGGGGAGTGCGGCACGGGTGTGATCGTCCTCTCTCTGGCCCACCTGTCTGGCGGGGACGCGTTTAGGGTAGCCTCACTTAGGTTCGCCTAACCTAATCCCCCCGTGTCGAAGGAGACCAGTGAGCGCACCGCACTTGGAGCATCTGTTCCACCCCGACAATGCTCGTGAGTACACCAGCGGCATCACCGAAGCAATCCGGCTGCTCGTCGACCAGCTCGCCACTCTCGAGGGTCCCACCACCGGAATCTCGCCCGAGGAGGCAGCGGTACCGGTCGCCGAGGTCGACCTGGACAACCCCCTCGTCGACGGCGCCGCAGCGCTGGCCGAGGTCAGCAAGCTGTGGCTCCAGGATGCGGTCTGGTTCCACGACCCCTCCTATGCCGCCCACCTCAACTGCCCGGTCGTGATCCCCTCCCTCGTCGGGGAGCTGCTGATCGCGGCCGTCAACACCTCGATGGACACCTTCGACCAGTCCGTGGGCGGTACGTTCATGGAACGTCGTCTCATCGACTGGACCGCCGCTCGCGCGGGCTACCCGGAGGCGACCCGCGACGGCATCTTCACCAGCGGCGGCAGCCAGTCCAACCTGCAGGCGCTGCTCCTGGCCCGTGGTGAGGCGGAGCGCCGCGGCGTACCTCTGGACCGGCTGCGCTTCCTGACCTCCGCGGACAGCCACTTCTCCATCGCCAAGTCGGCTCGCCTGCTCGGCATGGGCGACGCCGCCGCGATCGCGATCCCGACCGACGCCGAGCACCGGATGGACGTCGCCGCTCTGCGCGAGGCGCTCGACGAGTGCGTCGTCGACGGCCTCGTCCCGGCCGCGGTCGTGGCCACCGCGGGCACCACCGACTTCGGCGTCATCGACCCCCTCCACGCCATCGCCGACGCCTGCCAGGACTTCAACGTCTGGTTCCATGTCGACGCGGCGTACGGCGGTGGGCTGCTCGCCTCGCCGAAGTATCGCCACCTGCTCGACGGCATCGAGCGGTCGAACTCGGTCACGATCGACTACCACAAGACCTGGTTCCAGCCGGTCTCCTCCAGCGCGCTCCTGGTCCGCGACCTGGCGACCATGCAGCACGCCTCCTGGTACGCCGACTACCTCAACCCACGCGAGTCGGAGAACCCCAACCAGGTCGACAAGTCCCTGCAGACCACCCGCCGCTTCGACGCGCTCAAGCTGTGGCTGACGCTGCGCACGATGGGCCCGGATCAGATCGGCGCCTACCTGGAGACCGTGATCGACCTGGCCCGCGAGGTCTACGACATCCTCAGCGCGCAGCCCGACATCGAGGTCGTCACGCCCTCGCAGCTCTCCACGGTCGTCTTCCGCTACGTCGACCCGCACCTGGACGAGGAGGCTCTGGGAGATCTCAACCGCCGCATCCGCGCCGAGATGTGGAGCGGCGGCCGCGGCGTCGTCGCCGCGACCAAGGTCGACGGCCGGCAGTTCCTCAAGCTGACGCTGCTCAACCCCAAGGCCTCCGTGCAGGACGTACTCGAGATCATCGAGCAGGTCCGTACGCTGGGCCTTTCTCTGGGCCGCGCCGTTCCGGAGGTCGCCCGATGACCACGCCCACCACTGTGTTCACCGATTCCCGCATCCACGACCTGATCGGCATCGGGCTCGGCCCGTTCAACCTCGGCCTGGCCGCCCTCGCCGACCCGATCGACGAGCTCGACTGCCTGTTCCTGGAGGGCCGCGACCGGTTCGACTGGCATCCCGGGATGATGCTCGACGAGGCCACCCTGCAGGTGCCGTTCCTCGCCGACCTGGTGACGATGGCCGACCCGACCTCGCGGTTCAGCTTCCTCAACTTCCTCAAGCAGACCGGCCGGATCTACCCGTTCTACATCCGCGAGAACTTCCTGCCCCACCGGCGCGAGTACAACCAGTACTGCCAGTGGGTCGCCGAGCGGCTCGACTCGGTGCGCTTCGGCCAGCAGGTCACCTCGGTGGAGCACGACGGGGAGACGTACGTCGTGACCACCGCCTCCGGTGAGACCCATCGGACCAGGCGGCTGGTGCTCGGGACCGGGACGACCCCACGCGTCCCGGAGTGTGCGGCCGAGGTCGTGGCCGCGGAGGGGCCGGCGCTGCACAGCGCCGAGTACCTCGCCCGCAAGGACGAGCTCGTCACCCGGCGCAGCATCACCGTCGTCGGCAGCGGCCAGTCGGCCGCGGAGGTCTACCTCGACCTGCTGACCGCCCAGCCCGACCACGACTACCAGCTGGCCTGGCTGACCCGCAGCCCGCGGTTCTTCTCGATGGAGTACACCAAGCTCACCCTCGAGCTGACCTCCCCGGAGTACTCCGCCTACTTCCAGGCGCTTCCGAGCGAGAAGCGTGAGCGGCTGCTGAAGGCGCAGCAGAGCCTCTACAAGGGCATCTCGGGCGACACCATCGACGCGATCCACGAGGCGCTCTACACCCGGTCGGTCACCGAGGCGGCCGAGACCACGCTGCTCACCAACACCGAGGTGCGCGGCGTGACCCGGACCGAGAGCGGCTACCACCTCGCGCTGCACCACGTGGAGCAGGAGGAGGACTACGAGATGGCGACCGAGGCGCTCGTCCTCGCCACCGGCTACCGCGCCGGCATCCCGGCGTTCCTGGAGCCCGTCCGCGACCGGCTCCGCCTCGACGAGCAGGGGCGCTACGCCGCCAGCTCGACCTTCTCGGTCGACACCGCCGACCGCGAGATCTGGGTGCAGAACGGCGAGGAGCACACCCACGGCTTCGTCGCCCCCGACCTCGGCATGGGCGCGTACCGCAGCTCGGTCATCCTCGCCGCCATCCTCGGCCGGGAGCCGTACCCCGTCGAGAAGCGGGTCGCCTTCCAGGAGTTCGGCGTCCCGGACCGGTTCAAAATTCAGCCCAGCCGGATCTTGAGAGAGCACAGCCAGCCCACGGAGGAGAACCGATGAGGATCACGATCGAGCCGCTCGAGATCGAGGCCCACCTCGCCACCGTCCACTCCTGGGTGACCCACCCGCGCTCGGCGTACTGGATGATGCTGGACGCCACGCTGGAGGACGTCGCCGCGGAGTACGCGCGGATCGCCGGCCACCCGCACCACGACGCCTGGCTCGGCCGGGTCGACGGTGTGCCGGCGTTCCTGGTCGAGACCTACGACCCCGCCCGCAGCGAGCTCGCCGGGATCACCCAGGTGCCCGACCTCGCCGCCGGCGACCTGGGCATGCATGTCCTGGTCGCGCCTACCTCAGGTGAGCCCGTGACCGGCTACACCACCCGGGTCTTCCGGGCGGTCATGCGGCACTGCTTCGCGGACCCCGGCGTGCGTCGCGTGGTGGTCGAGCCGGACGTACGCAACGAGGCGATCCGGCGCAAGAACACCGAGGCCGGCTTCGTCGAGCTGCGCGAGATCAGCATCGGGGAGAAGACCGCGATGCTCTCGGTCTGCACCAGGGAGATGTACGCAGCCGCCCACCTGCGCCCGGAGAACCTGCGCGTCGCGCACCGCCACCTGGTCGCCAAGGCGATCGCGGAGTTCAGCCACGAGCGGATGATCGCGCCCGTGGCCACCGACACGGGCTGGGAGCTGCAGGGGCCGACCTCGACGTACGCGTTCACCGGGCGCCGCTTCCAGCTCGAGCACTGGGTGGTGGACCCGGCCTCGATCGTCCGGACGAGCGGAGGTGAGGAGGCCGAGGTCGACGCGCAGGCGTTCGTCGCCGAGTTCGCGCCCGATCTCGGGATCCCGGACAAGCTGCTGCCGACCTACCTGGAGGAGCTGGCGGCCACCATCGCCTCGGCCTGCTGGAAGCTCGAGCACCAGACGCTGACCGCCGCCGACCTGGTCGACGCCGACCACCAGAGCGTCGAAGGTGCGATGAGCGAGGGCCACCCGGCCTTCGTCGCCAACAACGGCCGGATCGGCTTCGACATCGACGACCACGCGCGCTGGGCGCCGGAGACGAGCAACGACCTGAGCCTGCTGTGGGTCGCCGTCTCCCGGGACCAGTCCCACCTGGCCCTGGGCCGCGGCGAGGACGAGCAGGCGCTCTACGAGGCCGAGCTCGGCGAGGCGACGCTGGCCCGGTTCGCGGCGAAGCTGCGCGGGCTCGGGCTGGACCCGGATGGGTTCCGCTACCTGCCGGTCCATCCGTGGCAGTGGCGCCACAAGCTCGCGGTCACCTTCGCGACCGACGTCGCCGCGCGACGGATCGTGCTGGTCGGCGAGGGTGAGGACGTCCACCGCCCGCAGCAGTCGATCCGGACGTACTTCAACACCAGTCGTCCGGAGCGGCACTACGTCAAGACCGCGCTGTCGATTCAGAACATGGGCTTCATGCGGGGGCTATCGCCGGCGTACATGGCCGCGACGCCGGTCATCAACGACTGGGTCGCCGACCTGGTGGAGGGCGACGCGGAGCTGAAGGAGCGCGGATTCGGGGTGCTGCGCGAGCTCGCCTCGATCGGCTGGACCGGCGACGTGTTCCACTCCCTGCCGAACCCGTCGCCCTACCGGAAGATGATCGCCGCTCTGTGGCGGGAGTCGCCGGTGCCGCGCCTCTCCGAGGGGGAGCGGTGCGCGACGATGGCGGCGCTGCTCCACCGCGACGCCGCCGGTGCCTCGTACGCGGCCGAGCTGGTCCGTGCCTCCGGGCTGCCCGCCCGCGAATGGGTGCGCAGCTACCTCGACGCCTACCTGCGCCCGCTGGTGCACTGCCTGCTGGCGTACGACCTGGCGTTCATGCCGCACGGCGAGAACCTGGTGATGGTGCTGCGCGACCACGTCCCGGTGCGGATGTTCATGAAGGACATCGGCGAGGAGGTGGCGGTGATGGGTGACCTGCCGCTGCCCGAGGAGGTCTCCCGGATCCGCGGATCCTTCCCTGACGACGTCAAGGCGCTGGCCGTCCACACCGACATCTTCGACGGGGTGCTGCGCTACGTCGCCGCGATCCTCGATGATGAGGGGGTGCTGCCGGAGACCGAGTTCTGGGCCGAGGCCCGGGCCTGCATCGTCGACCATGCCGCCGACCACCCCGAGCTGGCCGACGCGGTCGCGCGCTACGACTTCCTCCGCCCGCGCTTCCGGCACTCCTGCCTCAACCGGCTCCAGCTGCGCAACACCCTGCAGATGGTCGACATCACCGACCAGGCCGAGTCGCTCATGTTCGCCGGCACGCTGGCCAACCCGATCGCATGAGCGAGCGCGAGCGAGCGAGTCATGGGGTCAACATGCCGCCGCGTCCGTACTCTGGCGCTTGCGCTACGGATGTGGCGGCATGAGCGTTCTCCTTCGGGACGAGTGGGGCATTCCGCATGTGCGGGGTGCCTCGCTCGCCGAGGTGGCCCGGCTGCAGGGCTGGGCCACCGCGCGGGACCGCGGGTGGCAGCTCGAGATCGAGCGGCTGCGAGGCGAGGGCCGCACCGCCGAGCTGCTCGGACCGGCCGGGCTCGAGTGGGACGCCTTCGCCCGCCGCGCTCGGCTGGAGGCGGTGGCGCAGGCGGCCTACGAGCGGCTCGACTCGGAGACGCAGGCGTTCCTGACGGCGTACGTCGAGGGCGTCCGCTCCGGCCTGGAGGGGGCGCCCTGCCCGGAGCTCGACGGGCCCGATGGGCTCGGGCCCGCGCCAGGGACCTGGCAGCCGTGGACGCCGCTGGCGGTCTTCTGGGTGCAGCAGATCCTCTTCGGGTCGTTCCCCTCGAAGCTCTTCGGCGCCCGAGCGGCGCGGGTGCTCGGCGCCGACGCCGAGCTGTTCCGCACCGAGGGCCTGTCCGGCGGCTCCAACGCGTACGCCGTCGGCGGCGGCCGCACCCGGTCCGGTCTGCCGCTCGTGGCCGGTGACCCGCATCGCGTCTTCGAGGCGCCCAACGTCTATCTCCAGGTGCGGCTGGCCTGCACCGACCCCGACGACCCCTTCGATGTCGTCGGGATGACCTTCCCCGGCGTACCCGGCGTGCAGCACTTCGCGCACGCCGGTCAGGTCGCGTGGGGGATCACCAACGCGATGGCCGACTATCAGGATCTCCACCGCGTCGACCTGCGCTCAGGCGGCGAGGTGGTGCGGCGCAGCGTGGAGACGGTGCTCGTCCGCGACCAGGAGCCGGTCGAGGTCGAGATCCTGGAGACCGACCGTGGACCGGTCGTGCTCGGCGGTTACGACGAGGGCTGGGGAGAGGTGCTGCGCTCACCCGGTCACGAGCTCGCCGACCTCGGCTTCGGTGCGCTGCTGCCGCTGCTGCGAGCCCGTTCGGTCGCCGATGTCGAGGCCGCGGTGGAGCACTGGGTCGAGCCGGTCAACAACTGGGTGATCGCCGACGTGGCCGGCGACGTCGTCCACACTGTCGGCGGCCGGGTCCCGCGGCGGGATGAGGCGGGGGAGTGGACCGGCTGGGTCGACCCGCTTCCGCGGCGTACGGCCTCGGCGGATGGTTCCGTCGTGACCGCCAACGACCGGTGCATGCCGGAGTTCGACGTGCTCGCGGCCGGCTTCGCGCCGCCGTTCCGGGCGCACCGGATCGCGCAGCTCCTCGACGAAGCGGGACCCCTCGACGCTGAGCAGGCGGTGGCGGTCCTCGCCGACACGACGCAGACCGCCGGCGCGCCGCTGCTCGGGCTGGTCCCGGCCGATCTGCGACCCGAGGCGCTGGCCGGGTGGGACGGCGCGATGGACGGCTCTCCGGGCGCCGCCTGGTACGCCGCGCTGCGTGCCGAGGTCGTCGACCGCATCTGCGCGGCACCGGTGCTCGCGCCGCTGCGGGAGCCGTCGGAGCACGGGCCCCTCTATGAGCCGTGGTTCAGCCTGTCCGCGCGGGTGGCCGGCGCCCTGCACATCATCCTGGCCGCGGAGAAGCCCTTCGGTCTGGACCCGCGAGCGCTCGTCGGGGAGGCCGCGAAGGCCGTACGCGGCGCCGACAGCGACCCGGCGCCCTGGCCCGAGGAACACCGCTTCTGGCCGCTGCACGCGCTGGAGCAGTTCGACCTCCCGCACACGCGGACCGCTCCCGCCACCCCTCTGTCCGGCGACACCGACACGGTGCGCTGCAACGCCTGGATCCCGGGCACCACCGTGACCGTCCGGGGCTCGGTGGCGCGCTACGCCTGGGATCTGGCTGACCGCGACAACAGCCGTTGGGTCGTACCCCTCGGCGTCAGCGGATCCCCGGACAGCCCCCACCACATCGATCAGCACGACGCTTGGGCCAGGGGAGGCGCGGTCCGCGTCGTCACCAACTGGTCCCTGCTCACCGAGGAGAAGACATGCCCCTGACCATTCGTGACCTGGAGCCGTCGGCCGACATCGACCTGTTGTGCGGCTGGCTGCACGACGATCGGGCCCGGTTCTGGGGCATGGTCGAGAAGCCGCGCGAGGAGATCGAGGAGATCTACACCTGGCTGCAGGAGCAGCCCCATCTGGCTGCGTACATCGTCGAGCTCGACGGCGATCCGGTCGCGCTCTTCCAGACCTGGGACCCCGAGGTCGACGAGCTCGGCACCTTCTACGATCGCCGCCCCGGCGACATCGGCGTCCACCTCTTCCTCGCCGACACCCCGACCCGCAAGGGCCGGACGGAGGAGGTCCTCGAGTTCTTCATCGAGGAGGTCATCTCCAAGTCCGGCGCCCGTCGTGCCGTCGTCGAGCCCGACGCCTCCAACGAGGCCTCCCTCGCCAGGCTCGACGACTTCGGTTTCAAACGCGGCCCTGTCGTTCAGCTTCCGCACAAGGTCGCCCAGTACGCCTTCCTCGACCTTCCCTGACTCATGCCAGCTTCGAGGCGACCTGGTTGAGGTTGGCGCGGAGCTTGGCGCGGTAGGCGTCGTGCTGCTCGGGCAGCCGGGCGTCGCAGAAGGCGGCCAGGTCGGTCCCGG
>NZ_JBIUZB010000012.1:0-103030 GCF_044744805.1 Nocardioides sp. NPDC087217 | reverse complement strand
CCTACCCTTGACCTACAGACGCCAGCCCAACGGCTGGCCCAGCTGCTCAATCCAGCAGCTTGACCAACCGTTGCTTCGACCGGTTGAGATCGCCCTCATCAGCGTCTGACCAAAGGTGGCCAAACAGTCTCCCACGGCCGCTCGGAGAGGCAATGGCGGTCGGCGCGACCTGTCATTCGTCGCGGGCCCCGATCAGGGAGCGCCGACGACGGCGGTCCGCAGCGGTTGACCCTTGCACTAGCCCCGCTTCACCAGCACTCCATCGGCGTTGCGTGCGTACCTCGACATCAACTCGTCCCACAGCTTGAACGAGAGGTTGCGGGGCATGAAGTGGCCGATGTCGTCGTTGACGGTCCAGCGGTACTCGGCGAGCCCGTCGGCGAAGATCTCCGTCGTGTACCTCCCGTCGACCTGCGTCGTTGCCGGTCCCACGTTCTTGTTCACGGTTTCGCGCCAGAACGTGCGCGCAGCGGTCTCGCCCACAGTTCCGCCGGGGAACTGAGCGGGCAGCTCGTCGGCGCCGCGGCACTGCCAAGTGGGGAGCGGCACGTCTCGACGGACGACCGCCAGGTCCTGGTAGGAAGAGGCGCTCAGGTGACCCGAGTAGCAGGGCGCGATGGACGCGAAACGCTCGGGATACTGCACCGCGAGGCGGTTGGTGAAGGCTGCACCCTGCGACACGCCGGTGATGCTGATCCTGGTGGTGTCGATGCTGTAGCGACGGACTGCGTCGTCGATGATGCCGAGCGCTGCCGGGACGTCGGGGTTGTCCGCGCTGATGCTCGTTGCCCACCCGACGTTCGCGGTCGGCTCGGTGCCTGCCGGCGCGCCGTAGTGCGGGAAGACCACGACGAGCCCGCGAGCCTCGGCGACATCGGCCCATTGCGTCTGCTGCGCGAGGTAACGCGCGGACCCGTTGCGGCCGTGGAAGGCGGCGACGAGCGGCAGCTTCGTGGCGTGCTGCCCGGAGCGGTGTCGCCGGGGAACGTAAGCGAGCCAGCGGTGCTCCTGGCCGGCGACGACCGTCACGTGCTCGGTGAGTCCGAGCTCACGAATCGACCGGTATGCCGTGAGCGTGCCGTTCGTGGAGGTGCGGTCGGCGAAGCGCATGACCGGGTGGAAGAACGACTCGTAGATCGCCGTGATGATCCGGATGCCGCGGAGGTCGCTGCTTCTCTTCACCGAAGACACACGCACCTGACTGAGCCGGTCCTTGCTGCTGTAGTAGGTCACGCTCGGGCCGGTCAAGCGAGGGTCTCGGTCGCGAGTAGATCGGTCGGTGGCGTTCTGCGTCTTCCAATAGTCGACCTGCGCCTGCTCTGCTCGGTCGAGCTGCGACCCGACGCTGATCTGCCATGACGGTGTCCGGCTACCCACGGGCGCGACATTGGCACCTTCGAGGTCTTGCGTGCTCCCAGCACCGTCGAGGCTGGCGGTCGCGACGTACTGCTGCGGTGCACGCACGGCGGCGACGTTCGCCACCGCTGCTCCCGAGCCTTCTCCGACGAGGTAGGTATTGAGGTCGCCGCCCTTCCACTCGCTGCGCACCGCCACCGTGGCCGCATTCACGAGGTCGGCATCCTCGAGGACGCCTGAGCCGCGTGTTCGCCAACCGTCGTCGCCGGCGTCGGGAAACATGGCGATGAAGCCCTGGCGTTCCGCCACCTGGGTCCACGCGGATTCGCGGGCGAACGCGTCGCCGGAGACGCCATCGGGTGGTACGACGGTGACGATCGGGTCGTCCTTCGGATCGTCGAGCCGGTACTCGGCGTAGTCGGTGGGCACGTAGACCCAGAAGGTCCGGAGGTGCCCGTTCACCTCGACGGTGCGCTCGATCAGGGGCAGGACGGAGTCCCCGTTCCGCGTGGCGTGAGCCGGTGCGGGAGCCAGGCTCGTGATGAGGATGACGAAGCAAGCGACGACGAATGTGACGGTGGCACGACGCTTCGCGACGCCGAACTCTGATCCTGAGGTTGGCATACGACGTTCCTTCTCTCGAACCGCCTTGCCACGATCTATCGACCGGGAGGCGGGCTCACATTCCGGCCCGAGCGCTGCTCGGCACATTAGGTGTGACCCACATCACTCGTCCAAGCCCAGTTCCGGATCACGCGATACCCCAGCTGCATCACGGGCGGCGATCGGAAAGTGTGATGTGCGTCATACGAATGCGGCATGGCGCCATGCTCAGCCGGTCTTGGACGTGCTCGCGTCCCGCTTCCTAATGTCGTTGAGGCCAGGCATTTCGCCGGGTGTGCCGGGCGAGGCACTCGCCATCTCTCGTTGGGAGCAAGGCTATGGGCAACGGAGTCGACCGCCGATCGCTATTACGCATGGGAGCAGTCGCAGCAGGAACAGGTGCCGCTTCAGCCGTCGGAAGCGGCGCGCTGGTCGGTGCGCAACCAGGGGCTGCGGCATCGCCCCCCAACCACCCGCCACGGATGGTGCTCGGCACGCAGCGGCGCGCATCCAGTGCCGCGACGTTGCAGGAGTTCAGGCGCCACGGGGTAGAGAAGGTCTGGGGCTATCCGCCCGACCCGCCCATCGAGTCCGGCCGCGGCTACTGGCTGGCGTCGGAGGTCGCGCAGACCAAGGAGTTCATCGAGAGCGAGCCGGGTCTCGAGATGCACGCGGCGACGTTGCCGTTCCTGGGATCCACCTTGATCGACCGCGAAGACCGTCCCGCGATCATGCTGGGGAAGAGTCCCGAGCGCGATCGAGACATCGATGACATCCACAAGTGTCTCGAGGCGTGCGCGGCGGCGGGAGTCGGTCTGGTCAAGTACAACATGAGCCTCACCGGGGTGATCAGCACCGGAGAGGTCGAGCTGCGGGGTGGGTCGACGACGCGTCAGTTCCGTGCGGCAGATCTGGACCCTTCGGAGCCCGACACCATTGCGGGGAAGGTCTCCGCCGACGACTTCTGGGAACGGATCGACTACTTCCTCGAGCGGGTCGTGCCGGTCGCGGAGGAACTGAAGGTGCGCATCGCGTGCCACCCGCAGGACCCCGGGACGCCGCCTGGTGGCTATCGCGGAGTTGAGGAGAACGTCCTCAGCGCGCCCGGCGGGAAGGGGTTGTTCAAGTTCTTGAGCATGCATTCCAGCCCGTACCACGGCCTCAACCTCTGCGTCGGCACGCTGGCCGAGATGCTGTGGAACCCGCGAGCCGAGATCTACGACATCGTGCGCCGGCTTGCCCGCACCGATCGAGTGTTCAACATTCACCTCCGCAACATCATCGGGAACCGCAACGACTTCATCGAGGTCTGGCCGGACGAGGGCGACGTCGATCATGCCCGGATCATCAACGTTTTGGCCGATGAGGGGTACTCGGAGGTGATCGATCCCGATCACGTGCCCGACCACGTCGATGATCCCGGCGGCAAACAGGCGTACGCGCACGGCTACGGATTCATTCTCGGGGCGATCGCGGGTGCCTCACACCGTTCTCGCAGTCGGCGCTGAACGAGAGGGGCTTGGTCGAGACGCAGCCGGTCAGCGAGCTGCGGGCCGATCAGGCGCGGTATCTCGGCCTCATTCTGTACCGAGAAGCAGGAGTCGTCTGTGTTATGAGCGGCGTCCGGGGCAACGACATGGCTGCTGCTGACGGCGTTGCCTGCGGCCTTCAGGCGAGTGACCACGGCGTCGCGTGACCACGGGCGTCGGGTGCGACCGTCAATGGCGCAAGAACGCGCAACGTGGCTTCTCGGGCCAGGTGTTCGTCGCGACGACCTGATGGCGTTGTCGCTCCGCAGACGTCGACCCACCGTGATCAGCTGACCCAGCAGCCGAAGGAGCCGAGGAACCAGCAGCTCTGACCAAGAACGCCGACCACGAGAGTGCGGTCAGGCTGCGAGGCGAGCTTCAGGACCTCGGTGCTCCGCCCGATTTCGAGCCCTTATCGATCACGGTGAACATCCGCATGCCTCTCTACCGACGGCTCACTCACACAGGGACCGTGCGGGTTCGGTGGGGACGAGATGCTGGATACCGCCCGGCATCGACTACAAGACCAACGACGAGATCCTCCCGACCCAGCTCCGCCCGCACCCGCACGAGTTCGAGCTCGACTACGACATCTGAGCCGGCGCTTCCAGCGTCTGTCAGCGTCTGCTGAAAGCGGTGGCTGACCTGAGAGAACGTCTTTCGGCGTCCTTTCAGCGTCAGCCACCGCTTTTCGTTGTCCTTTGGCCCCAGGGTGGCCCCGAATCGTGGGCGCTCGCATACCTGCCACGGGCTGCGTACGGCTGAGCGGGGCGATGCCCCCCACCCGTTAGGCCTGGACCGCCGGCAGCACCACCCGCGTACGCGTCATCTGGTCAACAACCGGGCAACAGCGTCTGCCTGGAGCGCGAATGTCGCGTAGCCTCGCCCGGTGTCAATCTTCGCGACCATAGCCGGCGCATCTCGGACACGCCGCTCCACCCTCGTCCTCGTTCTCCCCCTCGTCGCCGCTGTAGCGCTGGCGGCGGCCGCCGTGGTGGTCAGCCCCGGCAACGCCGCCACCGCCACGACGATCAAGCGGTGGGAGACCCGGCTGGCCGGCCTCGGCTGCAACGTCGGCCGCGTCGACGGCCGCGTGGACGACCACACCCGCACGGCCGTCGTACGCTTCCAGACCCGCCACCGCCTGAGCCCGAGCGGTCAGTTCACGACCACCACGCGGACACGGCTGATGGCGGCGACGGCGAAGCGGTGTGACGTACGGCCGGTGCCGGCGAGCACCGGGACCGGGCGCCGCATCGTGATCAGCCAGCGACAGGACTGGGTCTGGCTGGTGCGCGCAGACGGGTCCATCCGCGCGCAGGGCGGGATGATCGACGCGGAATGGCTGGACAAGCAGTGGTACACCACCGGCTCGTACTGCGGCCGACCGGCGCGCGGCAACCCGCGTACGAACTACAGCGGCACGCAGTGGCTCTACCACTTCGTCCGGTTCGCGCCCTGCGGCGTTGCCTTCCACCGGGTGCCGGTGAGCATGCGGACGGGTCGTCAGATCCACCCGAACTGGTATCTCGGCACCGACGAGAAGACCTCCGACGGCTGCATCCGGCTCAGCGCCACGATGGCGGCTGAGGTCTGGGACTTCACCAAGGTCAAGACCCGCGTACGCGTGGTGTGAACTCGTCTGACGCTCCGATCCGGAACCTGTCCCGCGCCGCACCGGCTCAGGGTGCAACACATGTTCCTGTTGGCGCGTCATGAAGACACATATCGCCCGGACTCGGAGGGTTCCCATGAAGCAGCTCCTCGTCTTCCTTCTCATCGGCGCGCTCGCACCCGTGTTGGGGCCGGTCCTCAGCGCCCAGGCGCTGCCACCCGACCTCGTCTGCGACGGCAGCTACCACCACCGGACGTTCCGCAACGTAGTCATCCCGGACGACGCCCGCTGCGTGATCACCATGTCCCGGATCACCGGCAATGTCCGCACCACCGGTGCACCGAGGGTGGTCAGCATCACCGACACGAGCCTCGGCCGGAACGTCCACGTCCGCAACGTCGTCGAACGCGTCACCATCGGGGCCGCCGGGTGCCGCGTGGACCCGGTCGCCGGACGAAACCTCATGGTCCGCAACTCCCGCAACGTGGCGATCTGCGAGATGTCGATCGCCAACAATCTCGTGGTACGCGACAATCGGGGGACCTTGATGGTTCGGGACAACAAGGCGTGCAACAACCTCCGCGTCGTCGGCAATCACGTGCGTTCCCTGCGTGTGCTCAGAAACTCCTACGCCGGCAACTTCTCGGTGGCTCGCAACAGCTGGGTGGACCGCAAGATCGTGAGGGACAACGTGGAGCTGCACCAGAACCCTGCCGCGTGCCGTCGGAAGTGATTCCCCGCCACCGTCACGACCTCCACGAACGCGATTCCGGGGTCCGAGTATCCGGCGTCGCGGTGCTGCTCGCAGGTGGCGTCGGAACAGCACGACGGTCACCGCTCTCCGAGCGCGGGACAAAGGACGACATCGAGGCCTGGATCGACTACAAGACCAACGACGAGATCCTCCCGATCCAGCTCCGGCCGCACCCGCACGAGTTCGAGCTCTACTACGACATCTGATGTCGAGCGGCCTGACAACCACTCGTCAGGCGCGATGAAGCGGCCCCTGACCTGCGAAGACGTCTTCCAACGTCTTCCAACGTCTTCCAGGGTCAGGGGTCGTCTCGTTGAGGCGGATCTGCGCCCGCCGCTGCCCGCATGCGATCACGCAACGGGGCGACGCCCCTCCCCTCGCCATCGGCGGAGGACCCGCGGAGCAGGCGAACGAAGTGGGGCGCTGGCGAGTCGGCCCGGCTCGATCCGGCGGCGACCAGCGAGACGACCCAGTCCGGCCCGGCGTCCGCCCGTAGTGGCAACGCGGTCAGCCCTTGGGCCTGGGGTTTTGCGGCCACATGTCGGGGCACGATCGCCACTCCCATTCCCCGGTTCACCAAGTCGAGCAGGGTGTGCACGTCGTTGACGGTGAGGCGCACTCGGCGCGCCACACCTGCCGTGGAGAACGAACTGTCGTTGAGGTGTCGTACCGCCCATGATGGATGGAAGTCGACGAAGCTCTCGTCCGCGAGGTCTGCCCGCTCGACGAACGAGCGGGTGCCCAGCGGGTGCCCAGCGGGCAGGAGGGCAACGAGCGAGTCGCGTCCGAGCTCGATGCGGGTGAGCGCGCCCACGTGGTCAGCCCCGGCGACGAAGGCGACATCCAGACTCTGCTCCCGTAGTGCCTTCAGCAGTTCGTCCGAGCCGGCCTGGGTGAAGGCGACCTCGACCTGAGGGTGCCGGGCGTTGAAGCGCTCGAGGAGTTCGGCGACGTCGACGATTCCCAGGCACTGCTCCGCCCCGACCCGCAGCTGCCCCGACAGCTCGTGTGAGGCCCGAACGACCGCGTCGCGCGCGGCCGCTGCCTGGCGCAGCATCGAACGCGCATGGGGCAGGAGGGCGTGGCCGGCTTCGGTTGGCTCGACCCGTCTCGTGGTTCGCTCGAACAGCTTGGTGCCCAGCTCCTCCTCGAGATTGCGGATGGCAGCGGAGAGCCCCGACTGGGAGATCCGGGCCAGCTCCGCGGCTCGGGTGAAGTGACGTTCCTCTGCCAGCGCGACGAGGTACTCCAGCTGACGAAGCTCCATTGATCGATTCCGCTTCTGAGAAGGATGAGAAAGAGTTGTTGGACTTCTAGATTAGCGTCTCCTAGGGTCCTTGAGGGCGGCAGCCGCTGCCCACATCGTTTGAGCAAGGAGCCTCACCCCCATGCAGAACCGCACAATCGGCAGCCGTCAGGTCCACGCGATCGGTCTCGGCGGCATGCCCATGTCGATCGAGGGACGCCCCGACGAGGCACGCTCGCTGGCCACGATCCATGCAGCCCTCGAGGCCGGCGTCACTCTCATCGACACCGCGGACGCCTACCACCGCGATGCCGACGAGGTCGGCCACAACGAGGAGCTGATCGCCAAGGCGCTGCGCACCTACGGCCAGGACACCTCGCACGTACTCGTCGCCACGAAGGGTGGTCACCTGCGTCCAGGTGACGGCAGCTGGACGCAGAACGGAGATCCCGACTACATCAAGCGTGCGGCCAAGGAATCCGCCGCGCGACTCGGCGTCGAGGCCATCGGCCTCTACCAGTTCCACCGACCCGACCCGGCGGTCCCGTACGCGGACTCCGTGGGCGCGATTCGCGACCTGCTCGACGAGGGTGTGATCGAGCTCGCGGGCATCTCCAACGCCAACCCCGACCAGATCCGTGAGGCCAACGAGATTCTGGGCGGCCGACTCGCGTCCGTGCAGAACCAGTTCTCGCCCCGCTTCCGCTCCTCCCTGCCCGAGCTCGAACTGTGCGCCGAGCTCGGCATCGCGTTCCTGCCCTGGAGCCCGCTCGGGGGCATATCGCTGGCTCGCTCCGGCGAGCTCGGTGCGGAGTACCACGCCTTCGAGGAGATCGCCGGAGCACACGGTGTATCGCCGTTCCAGGTGACCCTCGCGTGGGAGCTCGCGCTGGCACCGGTCGTGATCCCGATCCCCGGCGCCTCGCGCCCCGAGTCGATCAACGACTCCGCCCGGTCCACCGAGCTGTCGCTCACCGCCGACGAGATCGCGCGGCTCTCGGCCGCCGCGGCCTGACGAGAG
Organism: Nocardioides sp. NPDC087217; assembly: GCF_044744805.1. NCBI lineage: Bacteria > Bacillati > Actinomycetota > Actinomycetes > Propionibacteriales > Nocardioidaceae > Nocardioides > Nocardioides sp. NPDC087217. The sequence goes on along the minus strand of NZ_JBIUZB010000012.1, from coordinate 94,906 downwards.
GACTCTGCAGATGAAGACCTTCACCATGCCCGGGACCGACATCCTCGCCCCTAACGTCGTCCTCGGCCTGATGCGGATCGACGAGAAGTCCGACGACGAGGTCCGGGCGCTGGTGCGCACGGCGCTCGACTCCGGCATCACGTTCGTCGACCATGCCGATGTCTACGGGTCGGAGCTGCACGGCTGCGAGCGCCGGTTCGCTGAGGCCATGCGACTGACATCAGCAGAGCGCGAGAGTCTCGTCATCCAGACCAAGTGCGGGATCGTCCGCCAGGGTCCGTACTTCGACTTCTCCTATGAGCACATCATGGAATCGGTGAACGGATCGCTGCGTGCACTCGGGACGGACTACATTGACATCCTCCTGCTCCATCGCCCCGACGCACTCGTCGAGCCCGACGAGGTCGCCAGGGCCTTCGACGAGCTGTCCGTCTCCGGGAAGGTCCGAGCCTTCGGCGTCTCGAACCACACACCCGGCCAGATCGAACTTCTCCGCCGTTCGGTGCAGCAGCCACTCGTCGCCAACCAGCTACAGCTCTCGGTGACCCACGCTTCCCTCGTCGCGCAGGGTGTCGCCGCCAACATGGCGTCCCTGGACCAGTCGATCAGCCGGGACGTCGGCACGCTCGACTACTGCCGGTTGAACGACATCACCGTGCAGGCCTGGTCGCCGTTCCAGGCGGGGTTCTTCACGGGTCCCTTCCTCGGATCCCCCGAGTATGTGGAGCTCAACCAGGTCATCGACCGTCTGGCCAAGCAGTACGACGTCTCGCCCATCTCGATCGCCACCGCATGGATCACCCGGCACCCGGCGAACATGCAGGTGGTGCTCGGCACCACCACACCCGATCGAGTCGCCGCTGCGGCGCAGGGCTCCGACCTCCCGCTGACCCGCGCGGAGTGGTACGAGATGTTCCGGGCGGCTGGGCATGTCGTGCCCTGATCGATGACGTGTTGAGCGGTACCTCCTCGATCACTCCCTGCCGGATAGGGCGAGGAGGCCAGCAGACCCGCGAGGTGAGCCAGGTCGCGGGCCAGGGTCCTGGTGGTTTCGGCGGTCCCCTCGGTTGTCGGTCGGCTGCTCCGGCGGGCTCCGCCGTCAAGCGCCGATGACCGAACGGCCCACCCGCAGGTGCAGGTCCTCGAGCCGGGCGATCTGGTCGTCGGCGCGGCGGATGAGCTCGTCCAGCTGGAGCGGGTCGATACGTGCGTCGTCCTCGGTGGCGGCACGCAGCAGCTGCCATCCGGCCCGCTTGGCGGTCACCGCGTCACGCAGTGCCTCCAGCTCGAACAGGTCCGAGAGCGGCGAGCGCCGCACCAGCCGTCCGTTCGGCTTGAACCGGCCGGCGAACTCCATCGCGCGCCCCGTCGTGGCGGCGATGCGTGACGGGGTGGCTCCGGTCGCGATGATGATCTGCCGCAGCTGCTCGCGGTCCTCGTCGATCTCGGTCGCCAGCTGACGTACCCGGGCGGCCACGTCGGTGTCGGAGTGCGAGCGGCTGACTCGCTCGAACATCGCGGCTCCGGCGCTGGACCCTGCCCAGTGGTGCTGCAGGTAGGCGTGCAACATGTCGTCGTTCATGGCTGCTCCTTGTCTGGACGTCAGGGTCGTAACGGCGGGAGCTCGCTGCCCGCCTTCTGCGGGATCCCGGACAGGACGGCCTCGAGCGCGTCCATGGCCGAGTGGCGCGGCTGCCAACCGAGGTCCATCTCGGCGCGGGTGGTCGACATCAGCGGCAGCTGCATGACCGCGTCCAGGAGGCTGCCGGGGACCGGCGCGAGCCGGGCATGCCAGGCACCGTCCAGGCCATGACGCGCGAGACGCGGCGGGACCTCGACCGTTCGAGCGTCCATCAGCTCGCCGAGCTCGTCGCGGCCGATGACACCGTCACCGGCCAGGTTGTACGCGCCCGTCACATCGGTGGTCGCTGCCGTGGCGAGGGCCCGGCCGACATCGCCGGCGTGCACGGCCTGAAACCGCAGGCCGGCAGGCACAGGCACCACCGGGATGCGCCGCCGATCCAGGAGCGCCGGCCGCGCCAGGGCGCCGCCGAAGATGCGGCGTTGCTCGCTGGCGGCCGAGCGCTGGAAGACGAATGCGGGCCGGACCCTGACCAGACGGACCTCGGGGTGGACGCAGGCGAAGGCGTCCAGGACCCGTTCGACGTACGCCTTCTCCCGGCAGTACCCGGCGGAGGAGGCCCCGTCGGTCTCCCAGGTCTCGTCGACCGGATCGTTGTGATGGACCGGCGAGTAGGCCGCCACCGACGAGGCGCACACGAGAGCCGGGACACCTGCCCGGGCCACGGCCTCGAGGACCCTGCGCGTGCCGACGGCGTTGGTGGCCCAGGTCTCCTCGGGCCGGTGTGTCGGCTGGAACTTCCAGGCGAGGTGCACGACTGCGTCGGCACCTTCCACCACCGGCTCCAGGTTGGCCGTCGACACGTCGGCCACCCGCCACTCGACGGAGGCATGCTCGTGGGTCCGAGGCCCGTCGGGAGCCCGACGCGCGACGGCGACGACCTCGGCGGCCCCGTCGGCGGTGAGTGCCCGGATGGTGGCGCTGCCGAGGTTTCCCGACGCGCCGATGACGACCACCTTCATGTTGTCCACGCCCTCCCTGCGGCCGGTCTGCTGGGTGAGCCTCACCGGTACCCATCGCAACCGGGTTCAGCACTGCCGCTCGCCAGGCTCGAATCGCCGGATCCGGGTACCGCAGGGGTGACTCGATCCGAAGGAGGCACATCCATGAAGGCAGTCACCTGGCAAGGACGGCGCGACATCCGAGTGGACGACGTCCCTGATCCGCACATCATCGAGAACGACGACATCATCGTCGAGGTGACCTCGACGGGACTGTGTGGTTCCGACCTCCACCTCTACGAGGTGCTCACCGGTTTCATGACTCCGGGCGACGTGGTCGGGCACGAGCCGATGGGGATCGTGGCCGAGGTCGGCCCCGAGGTTCGCGAGGTGAGCGTCGGCGACCGCGTCGTGGTGCCGTTCAACATCAGCTGCGGCACCTGCTGGATGTGTCGGCACAACCTGCACTCGCAGTGCGAGACCACCCAGAACCACGACCAGGGCACCGGCGCCAGCCTCTTCGGCTACAGCTCGCTCTACGGCCAGGTCCCGGGCGGCCAGGCGGAGTACCTGCGAGTTCCCTTCGGCAACCAGCTGCCGATCAAGGTCCCGCACGGTCCGTCCGACGACCGGTTCCTCTTCCTCTCCGACGTCCTGCCGACCGCCTGGCAGGCACTGCAGTACGCCGACCCCGACCCGGAGAGCACGGTGCTGGTCCTCGGCGCCGGTCCCATCGGTGACATGGTGAGCCGCTTCGCGCTCGAGGCCGGCCACCGGGTCATCAGCGTGGACCGCGAGCCCGAGCGGCTCGCCAGGGTGCGGCAGCGCGGGGCCGAGACGATCGAGCTCGACTCCGGCAACGTCGCCGAGCGGGTACGCGACCTCACCGATGGACGCGGAGCCGATGCCGTCATCGACGCCGTCGGGATGGAGGCCCACGGCTCGCCCATCGTCGAGGGGATGACCAAGCTGCTGGCCACGATGCCGGGAGTCGTGAACCGCCCGGTGATGCAGGCTGCCGGCGTCGACCGGATGGCCGCGCTCCACACCGCCTTCGACGCCGTACGCCGCGGCGGCACCGTCTCGATCGCCGGCGTCTACGGCGGCGCGATGGACCCGTTCCCGATGATGCAGCTCTTCGACAAGCAGGTCGGCATCCGCATGGGTCAGGCCAACGTACGCGCCTGGACGGAGGACCTGATGCCGTTCCTCGAGCGCGACGACGACCCGCTCGGAGTGGACTCGTTCGCCACCCATCATCTCCCCCTGACCGAGGCTCCGGAGGCGTACAAGTCCTTCCAGGAGAAGTCCGACGGGATGGTGAAGGTCGTCTTCAAGCCCTGACTCCCCTGCCCGGGGGGCGGGCCTCAGCCCGACGCCGAGCGCAGTGCGTCGAGCAGAGGTCCGGCCGCCTCGGCCAGGAACTGGTCGTTCGTCGACCCGTCGACCTGGACGAGAGCGACATCGGTGAATCCGGCCTCCCAGAAGGGCCGGATCCCGTCGGTGATCACATCGATGTCGGGACCGCACGGGATCGACGAGGCGACGTCCTCGTGGCGTACGAACTGCGAGGCCGCGGTGAAGCTCGCTGTGGTCGGAAGCTCGCTGTTGACCGGCCAGCCACCGCCGAACCAGCGAAACTGGTGGTGAGCGCGTTGGATGGCTGCGTCCGCGTCATCGGGATCCCAGCTGATCGGGGTCTGGCCGATGGCCCGGGTGTCACCGGATCCGATGCTCGGCGCTCCCGGGACGTCGTTCCACGCCTTCACCAGAGCCGCATCGGGCTCGACGGTGATCAGGTGGTCGGCCAGGGCGGCGCAACGCTCGGACACCTGGGGGCCGCCGACCGCCAGCCCGACGGGCACCCGGGTGCTGGGTAGGTCCCAGAGCCGGGCAGCATCGACCTCGAAGTGCTCGCCTCGGTAGTCGACGAGCTCGCCGTCGAAGAGTGCGGAGATGATCTCCATCGCCTCGGCAAGCATCTCGTGCCTGGTGTGCACGGCCGGCCAGCCGGCGCCCACGACGTGCTCGTTGAGATTCTCACCGCTGCCGAGGCCGAGCGTGAACCGACCGTCCGAGAGCGCCTGCACAGTGGCGGCCTTCTGGGCCACGACCGCGGGGTGGTAGCGCATCGTCGGGCAGGTCACGTACGTCATCAACGGGATCCGCTGCGTGGCCTGCGCGACCGCGCCCAGCACGCTCCATGCGTACGGCGCGTGCCCCTGCTCGACCAGCCATGGCGAGTAGTGGTCGCTCATCGCAAGGAAGTCGAAACCCGCCTCCTCGGCAGCGACGGCGTGGCGCACGAGGTCACTCGGGCCCGCCTGTTCGGTCATCAGCGTGTATCCGAATGCAACCATGCCGAGGCGGTACCCGGCATGGCGACGAGCAATCCCCGGAGATGTTGTGGTCGAGAGGCCGGGCTCGCCAGCGCCCGCACTACTCGCCGGCGGCGAGGAGGTCGCGAAGGCTCAAGGGCTCACGCCCGGTGAGCGTGGCCACGGCGCTGCTGACTCCGTCGAGCTGCCCGGCGGCGATCGCGGTGTAGGTGGAGACCCAGGCGTCGTACTGCCAGTCGGGCGCCTCCCAGCGGCGACGCGACGCGTAGGCCTCCTCGATCGTCTCGTCGTGATAGCGCACCTCGCTGCCACGATACTCGGTGAGGATGTCGGCGACCTCGCTCATCGTGAGCGCCTCGGGGCCGGTGAGGTCGTAGGTGAGCCCTCGGTGCTGCTGCGGCGCGGTGAGTGTCGCCACCGCGGAGCGCGCCACGTCGGCTCGGGCGACCCCCGCGAAGCGCCCGCTGCCGGCCGGACCCCGGATGACGCCATCCTCGCCGACCAGCGACGGAAGGAAGTCGAGGTAGAAGTTGTCGCGGAGCAGGGTGTAGCCCATCCCGCTCGCCTTGATCCGCTCCTCGGTCGCGAAGTGGTCGCGCGCGAGCGTGAAGACGGCATCCGGCGCGGCACCGAAGAAGGACGTGTAGACGATGTGCTCGACCCCGGCCGACGCGGCGGCGTCGACGAAGGTGAGGTGCTGCTCCAGGCGGTCGGCCGACTCGGCTGCCGAGACCATGAGCACGGTCTGTACGCCGTCGAGGGCCTGCACCGCGGCCTCTCTGTCGCCGTAGGTGACCGCGAACGCATCGGCCCCCGGGATCTCGGGGGCTCTGGCGGTGTCACGTACGAGAAGTCGGAGTGTGGCGCCTGAACCGCCGAGCGCACGGGCGACGGCACCGCCGACGTAGCCGGTGGCCCCGGTGACGGCGATTGTCATTCCACGTCATCCCTGAGCGCGGCGAGGGCCTCATCGGCGTGGATCTCGGCCTTGAGCATCCCCTCGACGACGGCCTTGATCCGGCCGTCGGTGCCGATGGCGAAGGTCGTACGCTGCAGCGGCCCGAGCTTGCCGAGGAGGCTGGGCTTCACCCCGTAGAGCTCGGCGACCGACCCCGCGGGATCGGAGAGGACGGGATAGTCGAGGTCGTGGTTGGCGGCGAAGCCGGCCTGCTTCTCCACGCTGTCCTTGCTGATCCCGAGCCGGTGGGCACCGATCTCCTCGAACTCGCCGGCGAGGTCGCGGAAGTGGCAGGCCTCCTTGGTGCACACCGGCGTCTCGGCGGCCGGGTAGAAGAAGAGCACCACGGGGCCCTTCTCGAGCAGCGGAGCAAGGGAGACGGACGTACCGTCCTGGGCGGGGAGCGTGAAGTCGGGCGCGACAGCACCGGTCTCGAGCGGCATGGCGCCAACCTACTCGGCACCTCCACGACCCGGGGTCGAGCCTGCCGACGAAGGACGGGATCAGCACCACGTACCCAACGCGAGGTATGAGCCGATTCGTGCGGCCGCGCGCGGAGGATTCGGGCCTCGATGATCACGGCATCCCCCGAGGAAGGACGATCACGGTGACATCGATGATGCCGTCGCACGATGACCTGAAGGACGCAGGCTGCTGGTTCGACGCCGACAAGGCGGGCGGGCAGATGATGACCGCGTTCAAGCGGGAGGCCCGATGGCGGCAGCACCGCTGGGCGGTCGATGAGCTCGGGATCGTCTCCTTCGGCACCCACGCGGGGAGGCGGACCTTCGACGAGACCCCGGTCGAGGACATCCCCAACGGCACCAAGCTCGGCGACGGCGACGCGGAGGCGGGCGCGAACTTCCTCACCCCGGAGATCCACCGGATCGCCCGGGCGCGGGTCGCGGAGAAGCAGGATCACCAGACCCTCGACGCGAAACGGCTCTACCGCGATCTGCTCTCGTCGATGCCGATGGCGTTCAACCTCTTCGGCGAGGCGTCCCTGCCGGAGAACCATGCCTCCCGACGCCGGCTCGCCGAGCTGTTCGGCGTGCCGGACGCCGAGCCCTCGGCGATCCTCTTCGAGTGGTCTCCGGGACGAGGCAGCGACCTCTACACCCGTGACCGCACCGCCTTCGACGTCGCGCTGGTGCTCGGGCGGCCGAACGCACCGCTGACCGTGGTCGGCGTCGAGACGAAGTACCACGAGCACTCCGCCAAGGACCCCAGGCCGCCCGCCGACAGACCGGACGCCGTCGCAAGGCACGAGGACCAGACCGAGTTCCTGATCGCTGTCGCGGAGGCGTCCGGCGTGTTCAGACCGGGCTGGCAGGACAAGGTCCTCGACACCGCGCTGCGCCAGATCTGGCGCGACCACCTGCTCGCGCTCTCGTTGCGGAACCACCCCGACCAGTGGACGCCCCAGACCCGCTACGTGCTGCTCCACCCGGCTCGGAACGTGAGCTTCACGCAGGCAGCTGCGGCGTACGCGGACCTTCTCGTCGACGGCGACACCTCGTTCTCGGCGCTCACGCTCGAGGAGACCGTGGACGCCGCGTTCGCCCACGGCGGACCGGTCAAGGAGGCATTCGTACGCCGCTACCTGTGGTGACGCCGGAGTGGATTCCAGCGTCTCCGGACGTCAGGGCCCCAGCCACGGCACCATTCCGGGTCACGAACTTCGAGCCAGCCCGAGGAAGTCGTCCGAGCGGTGGACGAACAGGTACGCCTGCTGCTCGATCGCTGTCGCTCGGGCCTGTCCTGCAGCCGCGTACACCGCGTTCTGAGGATCCCCGATGGCGAGCCTCAGCCTCGCGTGCATGAGCTGCACGAACGCAGCGGCGTAGCGTTGCCCGTACGTTTCGATGGACGCGTCAGCGCGTCCGAGAGCGTCTGCAGCCTCGTGAACCCGACCGTTCGCGAGGTACATCTCGCTGAGCAGCGCCAACCAGGTGGCCAGGCCCGACCGTGGAGGGTTGGCCAGGTTCGACTCGATGAGTGCCTCCGCCTGAGCCAGCGACTGATCGACGTTCCGGCCAGTGACGGCGTGGGCCCAGCATTCTCCTAGCCGCTGGTAGGCGCCAAGGAAGCGGAACGAGTACTCCGGATCTGCTGCGATGCCCCTCTCGGCAGCGCGAAGAGTCCATGACGGGTCAGCCATCAGCGCTGCGGCCGTGACCGCGAACGCGGACCACACAGTGACGTCGTAGGAGTGGTTGCCGGCATCGTTCTCGATTCGATCGAACATGACGCGGGCGTCATCGACCTTGCCGTGCAACGCGGTGTTGAGCGCAAGCATCGCCGGCGACAGCAGCTGCAAGTCATGCCGCAACTGGTCCTGATCGAGGGACTTCGCCCGTTCGGCGACGACAGCGTTCGACGCGCTGAGGTGTCGGTACGCCTCGCCGATGTTTCCGACGTCCCACTGATGAATCCCCCACGCGTGCCGGCCGTACGCCTGCACGACCGGATCCTCGGATCGTTCACTGTCCGCGAGGAGCCGATGAGCCAGCTGACCGCTGCGATCGAGCTGAATGGCTTGTGAGTGAGCGGCCCAGTGGGAGAAGAGGAAGTCGGCCGCTTCTCGCTCTCGGCCGAGTTCTCGGGCGGCCCGCTCGGCGCGCTCGAGCAGGTCGAGGGTGGCGTCTGCGCTTCCCATGTAGCCCGTCTGCATCCCGATGACCGCAACGAGCTCTGACAGCGCGGACAGCTCGAGCTCGAGCAGACCGGCCGATCGTGCGAGGCCGGCGGCCGCCTCGAGATGCGGGACCGCCGCGTCGAAGGCGGACTGGGCAACGGCTCTACGTCCGGCACGGACGATGGCGGTCGTTGTTCGAGTCGGGTCCGCGAGCGCGCCGGCCAGCCACAGATGGTGGGCAATTCGCTCGGTGACCGCGTCGTCGTCTCCGTGGGTCCCCTCCAACGCATCCGCGATCCGGAGGTGCAGCCGCTCGGCCGAGAGGAGCCGCGAGGTCGTCTGGTGCACCGACTCGCGAACCAGATCGTGCACGAAGCGTACGGAGAAAGGCCTGTCCTGATTCCGCTCCAGCAGGCCTTGGGAATCGGCGGTGGCGAGCAGCGCCAAGCAGGCGGACACCTCGACGTCGGCTGCGCGAGCAAGCAGGCGAAGATCCACCTCTCGCCCGACGAGCGCCGCGATCTCCACGATCCTCCTCGTCTCCTGGTCGAGGCCGGCGAGGCGGTCTCGTACGATGTCACGCACCGTGGACGGGACGCCGGTGCGCGCCAGAGCGTCCTCACCGGCCGCCGCATCGAGATCGCTGTCGGCCAGGAGACGAGCCAGCTCGCGCACGAAGAACGGGTTCCCCTCGGTGCGCGCCTGGATGCAGCGAGCGACGTAGGGACTCGGTGCCCGTCCGGTCTCGCGACGGACGAGCTCGCCCACCTCGGCCGGTTGGAGCGGGCCAATCTGGATGCGCTGGTGATGGGGCAGGCGTCCGACCGCCGCGAGCATTCCACTCAGTCCGTCGCCGGGAGCGGGAGCGCGATCACGCAGAAGGCCGGCAAGGACGACACCGTCCGGCTGCTGGGTCGCCACGTGTCTGAACAGCTGCAGTGACGCGACATCAGCCCATTGCAGATCGTCGATCACCAGCACGACCGGTCGATCGACGGAGGCTCTTCGGATGAGGTCGACGGTCTGCTCGAACAGACGGAACTGAGCGCCGCTGTCGGGCAGCACCGCGCCACCGAGAAGGTTGTCCGGGCGTGGGTCGAGGAGGCGTTCGATCTCGCCGCTGCCCAGCCCTGCACGAACGGGCTCCGGCTGGCTCGCCAGGAGGTCTGAGATGAGACGGCTCCATGGCCACAGCGCCGGCGTACCTTCGTGATTCAGGCATCGTCCCCACACGACGAGCGCTCCGCGGCGTTCGGCGTCGTCGGTGAACTCGACGAAGAGCGAGGTCTTGCCTGCCCCGGGTTCGCCTTCGGCCGTGATCAGGGCCGCGTTGCCCGCCGACGCCGACTCGAGCGACCGGGCCAGCAGCAGGCGTTCCTCGCCGCGGCCGATGAGCGGCGCACCCCCTCCTTGATCGCTCTGCTCATCGCTGCGCGTGCGAGCCTGTTGCAGGACCCGGATTCGGGCAGCCTGTAGCGCCTCGCTCGGGGCCACCCCGAGGTCGTCGGCCAGTCGAGCCCGAACGGTCTCGAAGACGGAGAGTGCCTCGGCCTGCTTGCCGGCGATCGCCAGGGCCGTCATGAGGCTGGCCTGAACCGGCTCGTGGAGCGGCGCCATCCACGCGGCCAGCCGCAGGGGCTGAACAATCTGTGTGGAAAGCCGCTGGGTGTGGGCCAGCTCCCCGACAGCGACGCAGGCGTCGAAGAACTCATCGTTGATGGCGGCGAACAGTGGTGAGGCGGTCGTGCTCAGGCCGAGGCCGTCGCCTGCAGGACCGTGCCAGAGCCCGAGTGCCTGGGCGTACTGCTCGAACGCCGCGTCGCGACGGCCCGAGGCAAGGTGGGTTCTCGCGCTGTCGACATGCGACCTGAACTCGATCAGGTCCACCGTGGCGGTTCGCCCGACGAAGGCGTACCCGCCACCTCTGCGGACGATGAAGCTCCCCGCCTCGCGCGCCGGAAGGTCGGGTTCGAGCATGCGGCGGATGGCCCCGATGTGCTTCTGGACGGTGTTGATGGCGGACATCGGGACGTTCTCGTCCCAGAGGAGGTCGACGAGCTCGGACATGCTCGTCGGTCGGCCCGCCCTCGCCAGGAGCAGCGCCAGCAGGTAGCCCTGCTGCGGCGGGCCGGTCTCGAGCTCGACACCATCGCGATACGCACGCAACGGGCCGAGAATCTGAAGGCGCACGGCGCTGCCCGGATCCGATCTCTCGGTGTTCGAGGAATGCTCCATCGTGAGTCCTAAGGGCGCGCCGGCGAACGGCCCACACCCCGAAAACCGGGCCTCGTCATCAGCCTAGGCGTACGCCGACCGGGGCGCATACGTCTGCGACGAACCGGAATCCACGAAATCTCCACGGATCATCCAGTGGCACTTCGTAGGTTCCAACTGACCGAGGGTTCGCCGGCACAGGAAGAGGACAAGACGATGCACGAACAGGCCTACACCGCGCAGTGCCGAGCCGAGGAGAAGCGGCATCCCGCACAGGCCCCGAATCAGCGCGACGCGCTCATCCTGTTCGCCCTGGCACTCGGCACCTTCGCGATCGGATCCGGCGAGTTCGGAAGCAACGGCATCGTCCAGCTCTTCGCGGCTGATCTCGGCGTATCGGTACCGACAGCGACGAACGCGATCACCGCGTATGCCCTTGGCGTGGTCATCGGATCGCCGGCGCTCACCATCGCGGCGGCCAGACTCAATCGACGCTCGCTTCTCCTCGCCCTGGTCATGCTTTTCATCGTCGGCAACCTGCTGTCCGCCGCCGCGTCCGACCTCGGAGTTCTCATCCTGGCCCGCTTCATCACCGGCACCGTCCAGGGTGCCTTCTTCGGCGCCGGCGCGGTGGTCGCCGCGTACGCGTACGGCCCGGGCAAGAGCGGCAAGGCATTCGCGACGGTGATGGCGGGCCTGACCGTCGCGACGATCTTCGGCTCTCCTCTGGGCACCTTCATCGGGCAACAGGTCGGGTGGCAGGCGCTCTACCTCGTCGTCTCGGTGGTCGGCTTGCTGGCCGGGATCGCCATCTGGGTCTTCGTTCCCCGGACCAGCGCCCTCGCCGGCGGATCGGTCAGACAGGAGCTCGGCGCCTTGAGGCGGCCCATGGTGTGGGTGACGATGGCCATCGCCGCGCTCGGTATCTCGAGCATCTTCGCCGTCTACACCTTCATCGGCCCGTACATCACCGACGCTGTCGCGGCCGACGAGTCCTGGATCCCTGTCGCGTTGGCGGTCTTCGGGGTCGGTATGGCCCTGGGGAACTGGATCGGTGGCCGCCTTGCCGACCAGTACGAGTACCGAGGGCTGATCCTGGGCTATGCCGTCGTGCTGGTCTTCCTGGCCGTCATCGCGGTCGGAGGCGAGAACCTTGCCGTCCTGCTGCCCTGTCTGCTCGGAGTCGGTGCCTCGACGATGATGGCGATCCCGACCATCCAGGTCCTTCTGACACGGTACGCACCCGAGGCGCCCACCCTGATGGGGGCCGTGAACCTCGCCTCGCTCAACCTCGCCAACGCGCTCGGCGCGGTCGGCGGTGCCCTCGTCCTCGACGCCGGATGGGGTGCTCTCTCGACCGCATGGGCCGGTCTGGCGCTCACCGCGTCCGGGCTCCTGCTCTTCGCGGTCACCGTGCCCCGCGTGTCCCCTCCGCAGCCACTGGCCGCCACGCTGTCCGCAGTGGCCTGAGAGTCCACCGACATGCTGTCGTACCGCTCCGAAGCCTCGTTCCTGTCCATCTGCTCCCAGGGCTCCATCCTGTCCGTCGGCAGCATCGGTTCGATCGCCTCGGTGGGATCCATCGGCGCCGTCCTCTCCGTCGGCTCGATCGGATCCTGGATGTCGGCGATGTCTATGCTGAGCTCGCAGAGCAACTGCTCCGTCCTCAGCCACCAGAGCAACTGCTCGATCCTCAGCTCGCAGAGCAACTGCTCCATCCTCAGCCGTCGATCCACCCGGGCCATCCTCGACCGGGTCTTCCGGCGACACCTGCCCGAGCCGAACGACCAGGCGACCGCCTCACCGGCTGAGGACAGATCATGAAGGCGTACCGCCCGCTTGCCGCACGACGCACCTGGTTGACGCCCATCCTCCTCATCGTCGGCTTGGCCGCGATCCTGCCGGCCGTCTACCTGGCCGGCACGGTCGACCCTCAAGGACACCTCAGCAACCTGCCTGTCGGGCTCGTCGTCGAGCGCCAGATCGGCGATGCAGATCATGGCGCGGCAGAGAGCGTCGCCACGGCGATCGAGCACGGCACGGGTGCGGCACTCGCCGTCACCCGGATGAGCCGCGACGAGCTGTCTGTCGCCATGCAGGAGGACCAGGTCGCCGGTGCCGTGGTGATACCTGCGGACTTCGACGACTCGATCAGGAGCCTGCGACCCGGTGCCGACAGCACCACCGTCCCCACCGTCACGATCCTCACCAACGCCGGAGACGGCGGTCTCAGCAACGGCCTGCTGCTCGGCAACCTCACGCCGGTTCTCCACGGCGCCGCAGACTCACTCGGCGACCAGCTGCTTCACAGCGATGCGTCCACAGCCCTACCTCCGGCGAACGTCGCGCTGCTGTCCCAGCCCTTCGACATCGTCTCGCGCCCCTACGATCCGCTTCCGGACAACGCCGGGATGGGAACCAGCGCCTTCTACTATTCGCTGATCCTCGTCCTCCTGGGATTCATCGGCGCCTCGCTGGTCGGCCCGCTCGTCGACTCCGCCCTCGGGTTCATCCCCAGCGAGATCGGCCCCCTCGTCGCGCGCCGGCCCTACACCGCCCTCTCCCGCCGGAGCACGTTCCTCGGCAAGGTCGCGATCGTCGTGGCTGCGGCGCCGATCGCCGCCGCCATCGTCCAGGTCGTCGCCGCCCTGCTGGGCGTCACCGCGGCCGACTCGATCACGCTCTGGCTCTACTCGACGGCTGTCATCGCCGCGATCGGCACCAGCGCTCTCGCGGTGTTCGCAGCCCTCGGCCCCGGAGTCGGCGCACTCATGAACACCCTCTTCTTCGTGGCGCTCGCGATGGTGTCCTCCGGCGGGACCGTGCCTCTCGAAGCCACTCCACCCTTCGTCGGCTGGTTCTCCGAGATCTCCCCGTTCAGGCACATCATCGACGGCACCCGCTCGCTGTTCTACTTCGACGGCAACCTGGCGGCCGGCCTCCGCAGCGCCTGGATCAGCGTCGTGCTCGGTGGCGCGCTCGGTCTCCTCCTGGGACTCGGCGTGACCTCGGCGTACGAACGGGTCCATGCCTTCAGCAGGCATCCTCGCGACCCGAACTCGCCCTCGCGACGGGACATCGACCTCTCACCCATTCCGACATCAAGGAGAACCGATGAACAGCAGCAACCCGACCGTCGTCCTCGTCCACGGAGCGTTCGTGGACGGATCCGGATGGCAGCCGATCCACGACATCCTCACCGACGCCGGTCTCGATGTCGCGGTCACCCAACATCCGACGCGGTCTCTCGCCGAGGACGTGACCGAGGTGCATCAGGTCATCGAGGCCCAGGACGGACTCGTGCTGCTCGTGGGGCACTCGTACGGCGGCGTCGTGATCACCGAGGCAGGAACCCACCCGCAGGTCGCCGGCCTCGTCTACGTCGCGGCGTTCGCGCCCGACGCGGGCGAGTCCGTCGCGTCCATGCTCGCCGAGCCCGACCCGAACACACCGGCCCCGCCGATCGTCCCCCGCAAGGACAGTTCGCTCGTCGTCGATCGTGACCACTTCCACGACGCGTTCGCCGCCGACCTGCCGGCCGGCCAGGCCCGGTTCATGGCCGACTCCCAGATCCCCTGGGGTGGAGCGGCCCTCAGCACCGCCGTCACCGAACCGGCGTGGCAGTCCAAGCCCAGCTGGTACGTCATCGCCACCGATGACCGGATGATCCCGCCCGCTGCCCAGGAAGGCATGGCCGCACGGGCCGGTGCGTCCGTCGAGACGGTCGCCGCCAGCCACTCCGTCTACGTCTCGCAGCCCGAAGCGGTCGCCGACCTCATCAAGCGCGCCGCCAAGGCGATCGACCTGTAGGCAGCGGGCATCACCCGAAGACCGAAAGGAACACCCGACATGAAGTTCACCCTCCGCCACAGTCGCGCCCTCGCTGCGACACTCGTGGCCATCCTCGTCACGGGCTCGATGCTCGCGACGACAGGCAGCGGCGCCTCGGCGACCGGACGCACCCCCGACACGACAAGCCAGCATGGTTCGACCGTGGGTGCCAAGCCCACGATCGTCATGGTCCACGGTGCGTGGGCCGACGCGTCGGGTTGGCAGCAGGAGGTCGGGGAGCTCACTGACAAGGGCTACCCGGTCATCGCGCCGGCGAACCCGCTGCGCGGACTCTCCTCCGACGCGGCGTACCTGCGCAGCATCCTCGAGACGATCCCGGGCCCCGTCGTCCTCGTCGGCCACTCCTACGGCGGCGCCGTCATGACCAACGCGGCAACCGACCTCCCGAACGTCAAGGCCCTCGTCTACGTCGCGGCCTTCGCGCCCGACGCCCACGAACCGGTCGCCCAGCTCGTCCAGCAGTTTCCTGGCACCCTGGTCACCGAGGATGCACTCGACGCCCGTCCCTACCCGCTACCCGACGGCACATCTGGCGTCGACCTCTACCTGAAGGCAAGCATCTTCCGTGACGCCTTCGCGGGCGACCTCCCGCGCAGCACCACCACGGTGATGCACGCCTCCCAGCGTCCGTTCTCGCTCGCAGCGTTCACCGAACCGTCCGGGGAACCCGCATGGAAGACCGTTCCTTCCTGGTACCTCCTGGCGACCGCAGACAAGACCATCCCGCCCGCCGCGCAGGAGTTCATGGCAAAGCGGGCAGGCGCCAAGATCGTGAGGGTGAGGTCGTCGCACGTGGCGCTCCAGTCGCACCCTCGCGAGACCCTCGCCCTCATCGAGAACGCGATTCGCTCGATCCGCTGACCGATTCCTCCCATGTCGGCTCCTCCGGCCAGCGCCGGGCGAGCCGACTGGTCTGCTCGACCTCCGGACGACGTCGTCAGCTCCCCCGCCAGAGCGAATTGTTGCGTTCGCAGGCGCCGGGGGCCCGACCACGGCACTATGTCGGGCATGCCCGCCAGCCCGACCCTCCCGCTCGGCGTACGGATCGGCTACGGCTCCGGCTCGGTGGCGACCGGCACGTTCGGCACCATCCCGGGCCTGATGCTGCTCCCCTACCTGACCGACAGCCTCGGCATCGCCGCGCTGGCCGCGGGTTTCATCGTGTTCGCGCCGAAGGCGTGGGATGTCGTGCTGAACCCGATCGCGGGCCGGGTCAGCGACCGGACG
The DNA here is from genome assembly GCF_044744805.1 of Nocardioides sp. NPDC087217. Classification (NCBI taxonomy): domain Bacteria; kingdom Bacillati; phylum Actinomycetota; class Actinomycetes; order Propionibacteriales; family Nocardioidaceae; genus Nocardioides; species Nocardioides sp. NPDC087217. Next base: position 79,095 of record NZ_JBIUZB010000012.1, on the reverse strand, counting down.
GTGGATCCACGGGGCCCGCGGCGGCCGTGGCTGCGCCGGGCCGGGATCGCGCTGGCGGTGACGTTCGCTCTGCTGTTCGCGGCGCCGTCGATGGCGACCGGGCTCGAGGCGCTGTGGGTGCTGATCCTGTTCCTGGCCTGCGCGACGGCGTACGCGTTCTTCCAGGTGCCGTATGTCGCCATGCCCGCCGAGCTGACCGAGTCCTATGACGAGCGCACCCGGCTGATGACCTGGCGGGTCGCGATCCTGGCGCTCACCATCCTGCTCGCCGGCGCGACCGCGCCGATGATCCGGGACGCCGTCGGTGGCCGCGACGGCTACCGGGTGATGGGCGTGGTGATGGCGGTGCTCATCCTGGCCGGAGTCTTCAGTGCGTACGTCGGCACCCGCCGGGCGCCCGTCCACACGGTCCAGCCGGGGCCGGGCAGCCTGCGCGACCAGCTGAAGATCGTCGCGGCGGCGCCCGACTTCCGCCGGCTGCTCATCACATTCGTGATCCAGGCGGTCGCGTTCGGGGCGATGCTGGCCGGCGTCGACTACCTCGCCGGCGACGTGATCGGCCGCGACGGCGCGGCGACGATCCTGTTCGTCTGCTTCGTCGGCCCCGCGCTGCTGCTCACCCCCGCGTGGGCCGCGCTCGGCGCCAGGATCGGCAAGAAGAACGGGTACGTCGCCGCCTCGGTCGTCCTCGCCGCCGGTGCGCTGCTCGCCGCGACCGCGCAGACCGCACCGGTGGCCCTGGTCTACGTCGCGGTGGTGCTCGTCGGGACCGGGTACGCCGGCTGCCAGGTGTTCCCGATGGCGATGCTTCCCGACGCGGCCGCCGTCGACGCCCGGCGCAGCGGGTCGAGCCGGATCGGCGTCTACACCGGCGTCTGGACCGCCGGCGAGACCCTCGGGCTCGCGCTCGGGCCCGGCGTCTACGCCGCGGTGCTCGCGCTTGGCGGCTACCGCTCCTCGACCGGGAGCGATATCGCCCAGCCGGACTCGGCACTGACCGCGATCACTCTCGGTTTCTCGGTCCTGCCGGCCTGCCTGGCTCTCCTCAGCCTGCTCTGGCTGCGCCGCTACTCGCTCACCGCCGACGACGTCGACGGCGACAAGGATGGGACCGTGACCGTATGACCGACGCTCTGACCCAGCTCCGCGAGATGCAGTCCGCCGACCTGCCGGTGCACGGTGGCCGCACGCTGGCCTACGTCTACGACTCCGGCCTGCCCGACATCGACCGGATCGGCCGCGACGCGGTCGCGGCCTACGCCGGCTCGAACGGCCTGGACCCGACGGCCTTCCCGAGCCTGCTCCGGATGGAGACCGAGGTGGTCGGCACGGCCGCCGACCTCCTCGACGCTCCCGAGACCGTGGTCGGCACGGTCACCTCCGGTGGCACCGAGTCGGTGCTGCTCGCGGTGCAGGCCGCGCGCGACGCCCATCCGGGGATCGAGCGGCCGCGGATGGTGCTGCCGTCGACGGCGCACGCGGCCTTCCACAAGGCGGCGCACTACTTCGGGGTCGAGCCGGTGCTGGTGCCGGTAGGGCCCGACTTCCGGGCGGATCCGGCCGCGATGGCCGCGGCGATGGACGAGCGCACCGTCCTGGTCGTCGCCTCGGCGCCGTCCTACGCGCACGGGGTCATCGACCCGGTCACCGCGATCGCGGCCGCCGCGGCCGAACGCGGGATCCGCTGCCACGTCGACGCGTGCATCGGTGGCTGGGTGCTGCCCTATGCGACGCGGCTGGGGCGGGACGTACCGGCCTGGACGTTCGCGGTCGAGGGCGTCACCTCGATCTCGGTCGATCTGCACAAGTACGCCTACGCCCCCAAGGGCACCTCGGTGCTGCTGCACCGCACCCCGGAGCTGAGGCGGCCGCAGTTCTTCGCCTCGGCCGCCTGGCCGGGCTACACCATGCTCAACTCCACGATGCAGTCGACGAAGTCGGGCGGACCGCTGGCCGGTGCCTGGGCGGTGCTGTGTTCGTTGGGCGATGAGGGGTACGAGCGGCTCGCCCGTGACGTCTTCGAGGCGGTGGACCGGATCCGCGACGGGGTCGGCGAGATGCCCGAGCTCGCCGTGGTCAGCACCCCCGACTCGACGCTTCTCGCGCTCACCACCGACGGCAGCTGCGACCCGTTCACGGTCTGCGACGAGATGGCGGCGCGTGGCTGGTACGTCCAGCCACAGATGTCCTTCGCCGGCTCCCCCGCCACGATCCACCTGTCGGTTAGCGCGGCGACGCTCCCCCACGTACCGGAGCTTCTCGCCGCTCTCGGCGAGGCGGTCGAGGCCGCCGTGGCGGCAGGCCCGGTCACCGTCGACCCGGCCGTCGCCACGTTCATCGGCGACCTCGACCCGTTCTCCTTGTCCGAGGAGGACTTCGACGGCCTGCTGCTCGCCGCCGGGCTCGTCGGCGCCGCGGGCGCAGAGAGCGAAGAGCGCGACCCTTCGACAAGCTCAGGACACCGCCTCGCGCTGCCGCAGCGGATGGCCGAGGTCAACGCGATGCTCGACCTGGCCTCCGCCGCGATGCGCGAGGCGCTGCTCGTCGCCTTTCTCGACCGGCTGACCCGGCCTACTCGGCGGAGTCGCTGAGCCGGCGGCGCTTCCTCCGGGCCAGCATCAGGATCAGGCTGAGCACGATCGCGGCGACGATGCCGCTCCGGATCTGTACGTCCCGAGACCTGGCAGCCACCTGCGCACGCTGCTTGACCTCGTGAGCCTTCTCCTTCCCCCGCGTCTTCACGTCCAGCCGGGCGGCGAGCTCGTCGAGGGTGTCGGCCATCTCGTGCCGGGTGGTGTCCAGCTCGGCCTCGACCGCGGCGATGCTGTCGTCGCCGGCCTCGGCGGGCCGGCGCACATGGTCCTGCGTCATGACGTACTCCTCGGGGTGTGCTCCTCGGCGTGACGGTGCTTGACGGTCTCCACGTCACGCCTGAGGTTCTCGGTGGCGCGTTCGGGCTTCATCGGGGTCCCCTCCGAGACCTGCTTCTTCCCGAACAGGGCGATGCCGCCGGCGATGATCAGGAGTACGACTCCGACCAGCACCGCGGCCAGCCAGGCGTCCATGACCAGCGCGAGGGCGAGGATCGCCGCGGCGATCAGGACCCCGACACCGTAGAGAGCCACCAGGCCGGCGGCGCCGAACGCCCCGGCCCCCTTGCCGGTGTGCTTGGCCTTCTCGGTCAGCTCGAGGCGGGCGAGCTCGAGCTCGCCTCGCATGAGGCTGGACATCTCCGTGGAGAGTCGCGAGACCAGCTCACCCATCGACGCGTCGGTCTGATGATGAAGCGTCACGACTCCCACCCCCGCGGCATGTCGGTCACCGGGTCCGTCGAGGTGGTGTGGGGACGCGGGGTGCTCGGCGTCGTCTGGGGAGTCGGGGTGGATGCCGACGGCGACGTGGAGTCGCCGGGCAACTTGTCCCGGACGGTGTGCTTGGCCATGTCGGCCTTCTCCTCGGCCACGATCCGAGCGCGGTGCGCCTTCTCCTGGACACGCGGATCGTGCCAGAGGTCCTGTGCCTTGGCCACCATCGCGTCGTACCGCTCACGTCCAGCGCGAGCGCCGAGGACGTAGCCGATACCGAAGGCAGCCAGCAATCCTGGTTTCTTGAACATGTTGTTCCTCCTCATCGCTGTACACCTCGTCGGTACCCAGGTGGCGAGGAGATACGCGGGCGACCTAGGTCGGAGGGTCCGCGGTGAGCAGGACGAGCGCGAGGTCGGCCAGCTGGGTCTCGAGCGCCTCGCGGCTCGAGCGCGGCTGATGCAGCGCCCAGTCGTAGACGATCGCGGTCACCGCGCCCACCAGAGCCAGCGCGGCGAAGCGCCAGTCACGATCGCGGATCTCGCCCCGGCCCACGGAGGCGGTGCACTCGGTGCCCACGATCTCGACCAGAGTCTCGCGGTAGTCGAGCCGAAGCTTCTCGATACGCGGGCTCGCGCCCATGATCTCCACGAACGCGATCCGGGCGACGCGCGGGTCCTTGAGCATCGGGTCGAGATAGGCCAGCACCGCTGCCGGCACCCGCTCGGAGATCGGCTCACCGGCGGTCGCCGTCAACGACGCGGCGACTCGGGCGTAGGAGTCGGCGGTGATCCGGTCGTAGAGGTCGACGAAGAGATCCTCCTTGCCGGGATAGATCTCGTAGAAGTGCCGGGTCGACACCTTCGAGGCAGCACAGACCCCCGGGATCGTGGTCGCCGCGTAACCCTGGGTGCCGATGATCTCCTTGGCGGTCTCCAGCAGCCGCTGGCGGCGCTGGGCGTCACGCTCCTCGCGGGTCAGCCCGCCGTACGAACGGCCCTCCTGCGCCATCAGCCGGGCGACCCGACCGAGCAGACGAAGGGGGCGGCATCGGCCGGGTCGAGCGCGTTCTTCACCATGTGCCACACGTTGGTGTCATAGGCCTCGCCGATGTGGCCGACCGGGTCGTGCGGGCAGACGTCCTGCACGTAGGTGTTGGTGACGCCCGGCTCGCGCACGAACGCGGTCTCGGTGGGCGTGACGAGCTCGTCGTACCTCGACTGGATGATCGTGTACGTCACGCCGGGCTGCGCGATCGGACCGCTCGTCAGCGTGCGTACGGCACTGCCGTCGGTGACCAGCTGGGTGCAGGCGATGCAGCCGAAGGTGGTGAGGACCTGTCCGGCCAGCTCGTCCGCGCCCAGGGCCATGCCGAGCCGGTAGAGACCGGCGAACGTTGTCCCGTGGGTCGGCGGCGCGATGGCGACGACCTTGTCGATCCAGTCGGAGATCCCCTGCGTCTTGGTGACGTAGAGCGTCTGGAAGCCTCCCTCGGAGTGGCCGACCAGATCGGCCTTCGCGGCGCCGGTCTGCGCCAGCACCCCCTTGACGAATGTCTTGATCTGAGCCGCCGACCTGGCGATGTCACCGACGCCGCCGACGAACGGACCGTAGGCACCGGTGCCGTAGGTCAGGCTGTAGGTGCAGTAGCCCTGCGCCGCCACGTCGGCCTGGAGGAAGTTGAGGTCCTCGTCCTTGTTGGCTCCCAGGCCGTGCAGGAAGACGACCGGGTTGGGGTGGTCGGCCGATGGCCGGCAGGAGGCGTCGTTGACGCCTCCCGCGGCCTGCGCCGGTGGGGCGATCAGCAGGGTCGAGGCCGCGAGCAGCACCACGACGGCACGGATGACAGCAGAACGCTTGACCATGACAGACCACTTCTCTCCAGGCGGACCGGACAAGCCGACCCTAAGCCGACCCAGCGAATTTGACAATGCTCATTTTCAGATGGATCGGGTGTCACAGACGGCGACCCTGCCCGGTCGACTGAGTGTGCACACTTCGACATCGCGACGCCGGGCCTGGTCGTCGACCATCACGCTGAAGCTCGTCATGGCCATCAGCGGCCTGATGTTCATCGCGTTCGTGCTCGGCCACGTCTACGGCAACCTGAAGGCGTTCAGCGGCCACGATGCGTACAACGAGTACGCCGAGCACCTGCGCACGCTGGGCGAGCCGATCTTTCCTCGCTCAGGGCTGCTCTGGATCATGCGCGTCGGGCTGATCGCCGCGCTGGTGGCGCATGTCTCCAGCGCGATCGTCCTCGCCCGACGCGCGCGACGCGCGAGGGGCCGCTACGCCGCCCGGCCGCCGCGGCGTGCCTCCTCGCTCGCCTCGCGCACGATGCTCACCGGCGGCCTGGGGCTCTTCCTCTTCCTCGGGTGGCACCTGGTCAACTTCACGATCGGCAAGGTCAACGTACGCGGCGGCCCGACGAACGACCCGTTCAACCTGGTGGTCGACACGTTCAGCGTCTGGTGGTCCACCGCCCTCTACCTCGCCGCGATGCTCGTCCTCGGGATGCACCTGTGGCACGGCACCTGGAGCTCCCTGCAGACCCTCGGCTGGACATTGACCGCCAAGCGGCGTCAGGCAGCGAAGGCGACCGCCATGGCCGTCGCCGTCCTCGTCGCCGGCGGCTTCTCGCTCTCCCCCATCGCCATCCAGCTCGGCCTCATCGGGCCGTGAACGTCCCACCAGCAAGGAGAACCATCATGCGTATCGCCATCGCCGGAGTCAGCGGTCTCGTCGGATCGGCACTGGCCAAGGCCGCCCAGGCGGCCGGTCACGAGGTCGTCGGCCTGTCCAAGGAGTCCGGCACCGACGTACTCCAGCCGGCCGGGCTCGCCGACGCGCTGGCCGGCGCCGAGGCGCTCGTCGACGTCGTACAGAGCCCGTCGCTCGACGAAGACGGCGCCACCGCCTTCTTCACCGCGGCCGCCACTAACCTCGGCACGGCAGCCCACGAGGCGGGAGTACGTCGTACCGTCGTCCTCTCGATCATCGGCGTCGACAAGATCGCCGAGTCCGAGACCGAGGCGGGCACCGGCTTCGACGGCTACTACCGCGCCAAGTACGCCCAGGAGCTGGCCTCCGTCGCACATGCACCCGGTCCGCACGTGGTCCGGTCCGCGCAGTTCCACGACATCGCCCGCCAGGCGATCGGCTGGGGCCGCGACGGCGACCGCACCACCGTGCCGGACCTGGTCACGCAGCCCGTCGCCGTCGACGCGATGGTCGAGGTGCTCCTCGCCGTGGCCACCGGCGAGATCGAGGATGACCTCGTCGAGGTCGCCGGTCCTCGCCAGGAGACTCTTGCCCGCCTGTCGGCCTCCTACGCCGAGCGCGCAGGCGACCCGGTGACCGTGTTCGGCGCACCTGTCGGCGAGCTGGTGCGCGACGGGGTGCTGCTGCCCGGCGAGGGCGGGCGCCTGGTCGGGCCGAGCTTCGATGAGTGGCTCGAGGCCACGGTCAGCGCCTGAGGCGCAGCCCAGTGAATGCTGGGCCGCGCCTCACGGTATCTCCGCGGCTCACTTGCTCCATCCGTAGAAGGGCGACCGGTCGCCGGCGTCCCAGCGCTCCCGCAGGCCGGGGGCCGTGAGGTCCCAGTCGGGACGGATCTCACGCGTCACCTCTCGCAGGTCGTGCCAGAGGTCGGTTGTCGACGGACGCCCCCAGAACCAGTAGCCGTTGTAGACCGAGTGCACCACGAGCCCGGGCTTGAGCACGAGAGTGTGCGGAATCATCGGGTCGTCGGTCGGGTCGGTGTACTCCTGGATGCCGAGCTCGCGCTGCACGGTCCGGTGCGGGTCGGACAGGAACGGCCATTGGGCGCCCACGGCGTCATGGAACTCCTGGGTGCCGCGGGGCCGGTCGGTGGTGATGGTCGCAACCTTCGCGTACGCGACGGCGATCTTCGGATAGAACGCCGCCAGGTCGAGGTGCTGCTGGTGTTCCTTGGGGCAATACGAACCCCGGGCGAGGGTGAGGATCATCGGGTCGTCGCCCTGGATCTCACTCAGCCGCCGGCGGACGCCGGTGTGGTCGGGCAGCTCGTAGTCCGGAAACGTGCCACCGGGTGTCAGGGCGGGGTGCATGTGTCTCCTCCGTTGGGTTTGGTCATCTACTCGACCGAGTACGCCCCGTCCCCGTGACGTCACATCGGCGGGGTGTGTCCGGTCGATTCGGGTGGCAGGCGGAGGTCGAGTCGCGGGTAAGGACGGGAATCACCGGGTTTCACCGGGGCGGTGCGCCGCCAGGCCGGAAGCAGAGAGCGACTGGACCCGTTCGTCACCTCCGCCTGCCTGCCGCTGTCACGCAGCGCCTTGCCGCGTGGTCGGTGGTGCGTCGCAGTCACGCCCGGGCGAGCCGCTCGACCGGCAGCAGGAACCAGTGACCCAGCAGGCAGCTGATCCGGGCATGCTCGATCGGACCGTCGGTGCTCTCGACCACGGCGCGCCACACCACGTCAGCCGGATGACCGCACTCGGGGCAGGTCGTCACGTCCATGGGACCATCGCTCTCCTCGGTGGAACCCGAGAGTCAGGACCGCGGGTGGAGCGACCGGCGTCACCGGCCGCTCCACCCGCGGATCGGGGTCAGGCGGCGGTGGCCGCCGCGCAGCCGGCGAGGGCCTCGAGGATCACCTCGGTCACCTCGTCCGGGTGGGACACGCTGACGGCGTGCGACGCGCCTGCGATCTCGCGGACGCCGCGCGCCCCGGCACGCGCTGCTTCCTCGCGCAGCTCGGCGGCCGGGATGTTTCGGTCGTCCCCGGCGATGACGAACCAGCTCGGCAGCGTCTTCCACCCGGGCCGGTCGGTCGGCAGACCGTCCTTGAGGGCCTGTTCGGTGACGGGACGCTGGGTGCGCGCCATCTGGCAGGCGACCGCATAGGGAACGTCCGCACAGAACTGCTCGTGGAAAGCCTCGAGGCGGATCGCGAGCTCGTTGCCACCGCTGCTGACCGGGTAGGCGGTGAGCGCCTCGCCCAGCGTGCTTCCGGGCTGTCGCGACGACAGCTCGAAAGCGCTCTCGCCCTCGTCGGGCGCGAATGCGGCGACGTAGACGAGGCCGACGACCGACGGGTTCTCGGCGCCCGCAGCACCCGTGATGATGATGCCGCCGTACGAGTGACCGACCAGCAGGACCGGGCGGCCGAGACCGGCGATCACGTCGCGCAGGTAGGTCGCGTCGTTCCGTACGCCTCGGAGCGGGTTGGCGACGGCCACGACGTCGACTCCGCGGCCGTGGAGCCGCTCGATGACGCCGTTCCAGCTCGCAGACTCGGCGAACGCGCCGTGCACGAGGACGACGAGGGGTGACTGTTCAGACATGGTTCTACTCCTTCAGTAGGGGTGGCGACTCAGGCCGCGAGGGCCTTGCGGATGACCTGGACTGCCTGCTCGATCGCGCCCGTCGAGGCGGCCGAGCTGCGCAGGGGGTTGAGCATCATGAAGTCGTGGATCGTCGCGTTGTACCGGACGGTCGTCGTGCGTACGCCTGCCTCGATGAGGCGGCGAGCGTAGGCCTCGCCCTCGTCGCGCAGCACGTCGTTCTCGTCGACGACGACGAACGCCTCGGGTAGGCCGGCGAGCTCCTCGAGCGTCGCCCTCAGCGGCGACGCCGTGATCTCGCCGCGCTTGTCCTCGTCGGGAAGGTAGGCGTTCCAGAACCACGCCATCGACTTGGCGAGCAGGAACGGGCCGTCGGCGAACTCGACGTAGCTGTCGGTGTCCTGTGCCGCGTCGGTGACCGGGTAGAAGAGCGACTGGTGGCAGAAGGTCACGTCGCCGCGCTGCTTGGCCATGATCGTCACGGCCGCAGCCATGTTGCCCCCGACGGAGTCACCGGCGACTGCGATGCGAGTCGCGTCGATGCCCTCCTCGGCGCCGTTCCAGGTTATCCACTGCGCCGTGGCGTAGGCCTGCTCGATCGCGACCGGATAGCGGGCCTCCGGCGAGCGGTCGTACTCGACGAACACCACCGCGGCCTCGACGCCGGTGGCGAGGTCGCGAACCAGCCGGTCGTGGGTTCCGGCGTTGCCGAGCACCCAGCCGCCGCCGTGGATGTAGAGGATCGCGGGGAGCGCCCTCGTGCTGCCGACCGGCTTGACGATCCGGACACGGACGTCGCCGACCGGCGCTGGGACCGAGATCCACTTCTCGTCGACGTCGGGCTTCTCGATGGGCTGTGCCTGCACGTCATCGAGGACCTTGCGAGCTTCCTCCGGGGTCATCTCGTAGAAGTACGGCGGCTGCGCGGTGGCGTCGGCCATCTGCTGGGCTTCGGGCTCCAGATAGTGCTTGTTCATCAGTGTTTCCTTTCCATGTGTGTGGCGAGTTCGGGGTCAGGAGGTGGCGCGGACGGCGTCGGCGATGACGCGACTCACGGAGTTCGGGTCGGTGATCAGGCCCAGGTGGCCCTCCTCGAAGAGAGCGACCGTCGAGCCGGCCTTGGCAGCCATGGCCCGCTGGGCGCTGGCGGGAATGACCAGGTCCTTGGTGCCGACCAGGTTCCAGCTCGGGATCGTGGCCCAGCCGGGGGCTCCAGAGGGTTCGTTGAGCGCTCCGAGCGTCACCGGTCGCTGGGTGGCCCACAGTGCCGCCGCCCGGTCCCGGGTGAGGCCGGTCGCGAAGGACTCGAGGAACGTCGACTGCTTCAGGTAGACGTCGCTCTCCGGCCCCGGCGGTACGTCGCCGGGCACGAAGTCGAAGATCGTCGTCGGGTCGGAGACCGAGAGTGCCGAGTCCGGACCGGCGAGCTCAGCGACGGTCTCGCCCTCCGCTGGCACGGAGCCGTTCACGAAGACGAGAGCCTCGATGTCGGGGTCTCCGGTCGCCGCATTGGTGACGACGCTGGCCCCGTACGAGTGACCGACGAGCACGATGGGGCCGTCGATCGTCTCCAGGATCGCCTTCAGGTAGGCGGAGTCGGAGGACAACGATCGCAGCGGGTTCGCCGGCGCGATGACCGGGTAGCCCTGGGACTGCAGCTTGCGCACGACCTGGTTCCAGCTGGATGCGTCGGCCCAGGCGCCGTGGACCAGTACGATCGCAGGCTTGCCGCCGCGCTCGGCGCCGCCGGCCTGGGCAGAGGCCGGGGTCGCCGCCACCGCGCCGAGCGTGAGCGTGCTGAGGAGGATGGCGGCGCGAAGACGACGCTGGCGGGCCGTGCGCCGGGCGGCGCGGGTGGTTGGGGTCATGGTCATTGTCCTGCTCTCGGGAAGTGGCTGATCGAGACAATGAGGACGACCAGGCAGCCCTGCGACGCGTGACACGGACCCGGGCGGCCTGCGCCGTGACCGTCCACTTCTGTCACACAGGCGGCGCCTGCGCGGTCATCGGTTTCGTCGCCCGATCCGACCAAGAGGTGGTTCACATGACTCGCATCATCGAGACGTCGCGTCTCATGCTCCGCCCGTGGGAGCGGGCAGACCTCGCCTCGGCGCTGGCCATCTACAGCGCAGCGTCGGTCAAACGCTGGCTTGCGCCCGGCGTCGACGTGCCTGCGTCGTCCGAGGGCATGCAGCGTCAGCTGGCTGAGTGGATGGACCACGACCGTACGAGCACGAGCTGTCTCGGGCACTGGGCCGTCGCCCTCCGGACCACCTCTGAGGTCATCGGTGCCCTCATGCTGACGCAGGCACCCCACGCCAGCGAGAGCATCACGATCGGCTGGGCGCTGGCGCCCGAGGCCTGGGGGCATGGTTACGCGACCGAAGCGGGCGATGCGCTGATCCGTTGGGCCGTGCACGAGGGCGGCGCCACCGAGGTGTTCGCGATCGTCCAGCCGGACAACGCGCGTGCCGAGGCGACCGCGAAGCGCATCGGCATGGAATGGATCGCAGAGCTGGGCCACCTCCCGGGCGACCGATACCAGCTCTTCAGGATCCGGCACGTCGACCTGGCGTGGGAAGACTGACTCCTGGTTCGGGGAGCTTCGTCGAGCTTCTTGGCTCCTGACTGCAGGTGGCTGGTCGTCCGATCTCGAGCGGACGGCCGACAGGCTGTGACAGGACCGATACCGTTGGCCTGGAGAGCGCTCCCTTTCGTGGCGCGCCCAGAGTCCTGCAGGAGCACGATGAGCGCGACCCCGCTGCCCAACCTGGTCGGCCGGCACCACGAATGCTCGATGCTGGACGAGGTGTTGGCGGATCTGCGCGCGGGGAAGTCCACGGTCTCCGTGATCCGGGGCGAGGCTGGCATCGGGAAGTCGGTGCTGCTCGACTACGTCGCGGCGAAGGCGTCAGGCGTGATGGTGGCCAGGACGCAGGGCATCGAGGCCGACATGGAGCTGGCTTACGCGAGCCTGCACCAGCTGTGTGCCCCGTTCCTGTCGACGGTCGACAGTCTGCCGGTGCCGCAGCGAGACGCTTTGCAGGTCGCGTTCGGGATGGCGGCCGGCGACCCGCCGGACAGGTTCTTGGTCGGCCTGGCGGTGCTGACCCTACTGACCCGGGCCTCCGAGACCCGGCCGGTCCTGGTCGTGGTCGACGATGCCCACTGGCTGGACCAGATCTCGCTGCAGACACTCGAGTTCGTAGCGCGCCGCCTGCTCGCCGAGGCCGTCGCGATAGTCTTCACCGTCCGCGACCCCGAGGGATCGACCGCGCTGGTCGGCCTCCCGGAGCTTCGGCTCGACGGCTTGGACAAGCAGGCGGCGGGTGCGCTCCTGGCGGCATCCGTCGATGGCCGGCTGGAGCTGCGCGTCCAAGACCGCCTCGTCGCCGAGACCCGTGGCAACCCGCTGGCACTCCTGGAACTCTCCCGGGGTCGCACGGCCGCGGACCTGGCCTACGGCCGCGACGCCGCGACACCCGGTTCGGTGTCGATCCGGGTCGAGCAGGATTACGCGCGGCGTATCGACTCGCTGCCGACGAACACCCGGACCTTGTTGCTGCTCGCCGCAGCCGAACCGGTGGGCGACGCACAACTGCTCCTTCGCGCAGCCGAGCTTCTCGACGTACCGCTGGACGCCGCCCCCGCGAAAGCGGCCGGTCTCATCGAGTTCGGTGAGTCCGTACGCTTCCGTCACCCCTTGGCGAGATCCGCCGTCTATCGAGGGGCCACGCCAGAGGAGCGACGGGCAGCACACCGGGCACTCGCCTCGGCGACGGATGCCATGCAGGATCCGGACCGCCGTGCCTGGCATGCCGCCCAAGCGACCGACGGGCCCGACGAAGAGGTGGCCCTCGGTCTGGAGCAGGCCGCCGACCGCGCTCGCCAGCGCGGTGGCATGGCCGCCGAAGCGGTGCTGTTGGAGCGTGCCGCAGCCCTCACGCCGGAGTCATGGCAGCGCGGACGGCGGGCGCTGGCCGCAGCTGAGGCGTACTTCTCGGCTGCTGCCCCCGAACGGGCCGCCGAACTGGTGGCGCTTGCCGATCTGTGCCCGCTCAGCCCTCTCGACCGCGCCCGCCTGGCGCGTCTGCGCGCTCGCATGCTCTTCGGGCGGAGCCGAAGCGATGAGGCCGCCCCGCTGCTCCTCGACGCCGCGGCACGGTTCGCAGCCACGAGGTCGCCGCTGGCGCGCGAGACCTACCTCGAGGCGATCGGCGCCACGGTGTTCGCCGGCCGGGTGCACGGCCCCCACGGTGCCCGGGCCGCCGCGATAGCGGCGCGGACCTCGGGGGCGCCACCTTCGGCGTCCGAAGCCTCCGACCTGCTCCTCGACGGAATCTCGACGCTGCTCGCCGAAGGGGTCGAGGACGGCGTGCCGGCGCTGGTGCGGGCGTTCGAGCCGTTCGTCCACGAGGAGCTCGCCAGCCGGGACGCGGCCATGCGCTGGCTGCTGTCGGTTCCGGTCGCGCTGGAGTCGTTCATCCACTACCGCTGGGATCTGCCGGCCTGGGACGCCCTGTCGGCTCGCGCGGTGCGTGTGGCTCGCGAGGTCGGGGCGCTGAGCGTGCTGCCATCCGCGCTCATCTACTACGGCGGTGTCCAGATCCACTACGGCGACTTCGCGGCAGCCGCTCGGATGATCGAGGAGGCCGATGCCATCGCCGCCTCGACCGGCCAGGCCCCGCACACGTACGCCACGCTGGTCCTCGCCGCCTGGCGGGGTGACGAAGACGCCGCGACCGGGATCTTCGAGGAGGCTCGGATCACCGCCACCGAGCACGGCGAGGTCTCGCTGCTCGGCGTCACCGGCTATGTGCAGGCTGTCTTGTACAACGGTCTCGCGCGCTATCAGGACGCGCTCGCGGCCGCACGAGCGGGCATCGACCACGACGGCTTCAACTTCACCGGCCTCTCTCTGGTCGAGCATGTCGAAGCAGCGGTTCGCTGCGGAGACCTGGGACTGGCCCGGGAGTCGCTCGAGCGGCTGATCGAGCTGACCCGGGCGGCTGACACGGGCTGGGCTCGCGGCATCCAGGCGCGGAGCCGCGCCTTGCTCACCGACGACGCGGACGAGGCCGACGCTCTCTATCGCACCGCCATCGATGAGCTCAACCTCGACCGGGTGACGGTCGAGGTCGCCCGCTCCCACCTCCTCTACGGTGAGTGGTTGCGACGGGTCCGCCGACGGGCGGATGCGCGGGAGCAGCTCCGGACAGCCCACCAGATGTTCGACGGGATGCGGTCAGAGGCGTTCGCAGAGCGGGCTCGCCGCGAACTGCTCGCCACCGGTGAGCACGTACGAACCCGCGAGATCGCACCGGTGGCCCACCTGACAGCGCAAGAGGCGCAGATCGCCACCCTCGCCGCCAGTGGGATGACGAACCCCAAGATCGGCGCCGAGCTGTTCCTGAGCCCGCACACCGTGGAATGGCACCTGCGCAAGGTCTACACGAAGCTCGAGATCAGGTCGCGACGCGAGCTCGCGGGCGCACTGCTCGACGCTGGCGTGGACGGCATCGGAATCGGCAGCGCTCGGGCCTAGCGCCGGCGCCGGCCCAACCCGGAGAGATTCGGTTGTCACAGAACCTCCGGGTTCCCGGTCAACTAGACATGAAGATCGTCATCGCCGGCGGTGCCGGACGCATCGGATCGCGCATATCCAAGGCGCTGGACGACCAGGGGTACTCGGTCGTCGTCGCCTCGCCACGTCACGGCATCGATGCCCTCACTGGTCTCGGTCTCGCTGAGGCGTTCGCAGGCGCGGACGTGGTCATCGACACCATGAACCTTCCCCCTGCCATCCCCTACTCGGAGGCCGAGAGCTTCTTCGGCACCGCCACGACCAATCTGTTGCGCGCCGGTGAGGCAGCCGGCGTCAAGCACCACCTCCTCCTGTCTGTCGTCGGCGTCGACCGCGTGAACAGCCACTACTTCCGCGGAAAGCAGAGACAGGAGCAGCTGGTACGCGACCACGGTGGTCCGTTCAGCATCGTGAGGTCCACGAGCGTGCTCGAGGCACTGAGCGGCAGCGTGCTCACGGATCCGGAGCTGGCGGCCCCGCGCGTCCCGAACCTGACCCTCCAGCCGGTCGCCGCCCGTGACCTGGCTCGCGTGGTCGCCCGCACCGTCGCCGCCGCTCCCCGACGCGGACTGATCGAAGTCGCCGGCCCGGAGACACTCTCCCTTCCCGAGGTGGCCACGCGGATGATGCGAGCCACCGACGACCTGCGCCACGTGGTCGTGGACCACACCGCCGAGTATCTGGGCACGGTCTTCGAACCTGGCGACACCGTCCTGCTCCCGGATCTCCGGGTCGGATCGACCTCGGTCGACGAATGGCTCGTACGCCTCCCGGCCTGAGCGAGCGGCCCCTCCCCCAGCCACCCGTCCCAGGAAGGTCGGGACGAGCCTCGCGATCCGCAGCACTGGCGGGTCGTTGACGTAGCGAGAGCCTCCGGGTGGGTGTGAATCGTCTGGATTCACACCCACCCGGAGGCTCTCGTACGTCCGGCGCGACATCGTCCGTGGATCCGTCGAGTGACTCCCCTGGGCGCCACCACGCACAGGAGTGCGGTGCGTGGCTGCGTGGTCGCATCCGTGGTGCCGTCCCACGTGGTTTCACCACGCATCGACCACGGACTTCCCGTGGCGCGCCAGACCCCCTCGTGGACAGAGAGTTGGATCCATCGGAACCCGAAGGGTGCCTTCCACGAAGAGGAGTCCCATGATGTCCACGCCAGGCGGAGAGGCCACAGTCCTGACAGAACCCGGCGACGACTTGGATCGGGCTCTCGAGATCTTCCTCGCGATGCGCACCCAGTTGTTCCGCATCGCGCGGCGTGTGACCGGCGATATCGCCAATGCCGAGGACGTGGTCCAGGACGCCTGGCTCCGCTGGCAACGGACCGACCGGCGCGACATCAAGAATCCGGCAGCGTTCCTGACCACGACCACGACTCATCTGGCGATCAACGTCATCCAGTCGGCCAGGCACCGCCATGAGATCCCGACCGACCTGCCGCTCGCCGATCTCGGCGTTCCCGCCCAAGACCCCCTCCGCGAAGCGGAGCAGGCGGCTACCGTCGAGGAGCTCCTACGTGAGCTGATGGCCAGGCTGAGCCCGGCCGAGCTGGCGACATATCTGCTGCGCAAGGGGTTCGACTATCCGTACGACGCCATCGCCGGCGTGCTCCGGACCACCACCGCCAACGCGCGACAGCTCGCTCGCCGAGCCCAGCAGCGGCTCGATGGCGACCCGGGGCGCGAGGTTGATCCGGACGCTCATCGGCTGGTCACCGACGCCTTCCTGGTTGCTGCTCGTACCGGTGAGCTGAAACTTCTCGAAGGGCTGCTGGCCGAAAGCGCGGCGTCGACGATGAGGCCGCATGCGCGTCGGCCGGCCCGGCCCGCCCACCGACAACTGGCCCCGAGGATCGCGTGAGTGCGCAGTGTCTCGACCATCCGACGTGGGGAACTCAGCCGCTGGCGGCCGTCGGACCGACCGCTACGAGCCGTCCGGCGCGGCGTCTGCATGACGTCGCGCCAGCATCGTGACGTCGAGGACCGCCTGGACGAAGGCTTCTGGAGCCTCCTGGGGAAGGTTGTGCCCAGCGTGAGGTACGCGGCGGTCGAGCCTCGGGCCGGCGAACCGGTCGACGTCGGTGAGTCCAGGCGCGACCGGGAAGTTACCGTCGGCCAGCCCGGCGAGGGTGACCGTCGGCACCGAGATCCTGGGCTGCCGCGCGAGGGCCTGCTCGGCCGCGGCGTACTCGGGCGCGCCGGCGGACCGACCGAGCCGGTGCCGATAAGAGTGGAGGACGACCTCGACGTAGTCGGGGTTGTCGAACGCCTCGGCGGTGCGGTCGAGCGTCTCCCGGTCGAAGTCCCACGCCGGGGAGTTGCGACGCCAGATCACCTCAGCGATCTCGCGGCGATTGGCGGTCAGGCCGGCGCGGCCTCGATCGGTGAGGAAGTAGTAGAAGTACCAGAAACCGGCCTCCAGGTCGGGACGGATCGGCTGGGCGGACGCGGCAATGTCCTGGATCAGGTAGCCGTTGACACTGACCAGTCCCGATACCCGCTCGGGGCGGAGTGCTGCGACCACGCACGCCGCCCGGCCACCCCAGTCGTAGCCGCCCAGCACCGCCTCGGGAATGTCGAGGGCGTCGAGCAGGCCGATGACATCCGCCCCCAGAGCCGCCTGCTGACCGGAGCGGGACGTCGCCGGGTCGAGGAACCGGGTCGGTCCGTGGCCACGGAGGTAGGGGACCACGACTCGGTAGCCGAGTGCGCCCAACCGAGGTGCGACCTCGGTGTAGCTGTGCACGTCGTAGGGATAGCCGTGCAGCAGCACGACCGCCGGTCCCGCGACCGGCCCCACTTCGTGGTAGGCGATGTCGAGAACGTCGGTACGGGCGTGCTTCAGCGGGGTCATCAGGGATCCTCTCGTGTCACAAACCCGGTCCGGGCGTGGTCATCATGTCGACCACGCAAAGCCCAGCTCCGTGACAGGAGGAACATCGATGTCCGATGAGCACAGCCATCTCCATGCCGAGATCGACGTCGAGCTCGCACACGTCCAGGCGAGCTCCGACGCCCCCGAGGACGACGAACCGGAGCGTGAGCCGTACGAGACACGACTCCGGAGCCTGCACGAAGCCGTCGTGACGCAGGAGCGCACGGATCGGCGCGGCTGAGTCACGCACGGAATCAGGCGACGGCCGCACCTCGTCCGCTGCACACGCCGGCGACGACCTGGGCGGGCGACTGCGCTCCATCAATTTCGGGGACTCAACTCACCCGGTCGTCGACCTGGGCCCTGGCATGCGCGATAGTTAGTGCGTGGACAGTGCCTTCAACGGACGTTCCTTCCCGCTGTTCTCTGGTGAAGGCTGCCTGTGACCGTTAGCGATACCCGCGACCGACTGCTTGACCGCCGGGATGAGCGTCGGGTCCTCGACGATCTCCTGGCCAGCGCTCGCGCTGGGCGCAGCGCCGCCCTGGTGCTGCGGGGCGAGGCGGGGATCGGCAAGACCGAGCTTCTGAAGTACCTCCTGGACCGTTCCAGCGGACTGCGGACCTTAAGAGCTACCGGTGCCCAGTCCGAGATGGAGCTCTCCTACGCCGGCCTGCACCAGCTCTGTGCCCCGCTGCTGGCCGACATGGACCATCTCCCGGAGCCCCAACGCGCTGCCCTCGCCTCTGCCTTCGGCCTGCGAGCCGGGGATCCGCCTGATCCCTTCCTGGTCGGTCTGGCAACGCTGAGCCTGCTCGCTGAAGCCGGGGCGAGCCAGCCACTGGTCTGCCTCATCGACGATGTTCAGTGGTTGGATCAGGCATCGGCACGGACCCTGTCGTTCGTGGCCCGCCGGCTGCTGGCGGAATCGGTCGTGCTGGTGTTCGCGGTCCGCGAACCCACATCGAGCCCGCTCCTGACCGGGCTTCCCGAGCTCTTCGTGACGGGACTGCCTGCACCCGACTCCCGCACCCTCCTCGACTCGGTCGCTCATGGTCCACGTGACCGTCGGATGCGCGATCGGATCTTGGCCGAAGCACGCGGCAACCCGCTGGCGATCATCGAGCTGCCTCGGGGGTGGACCGAGGTCGAGCTGGCCGGCGGTTTCGTGGGATCTGAAGCAGCAGCCCCGTTGTCGAGCCGGCTCGAGCAGGGCTTCCTACGCCGTCTCGACCTCCTTCCCGACGAGACTCGGCTGCTGCTGCTCACGGCGGCCGCCGAGCCGGTGGGCGACGTGGCGCTGCTGCGTCGTGCGGCCGAGCGACTGGGGATCGATGTCCATGCGGCAGTGTCCTACGGAGACGCAGCAGAGTTGCTCACACTGGACACCCGGGTGCGGTTCCGACATCCCTTGGTGCGCTCGGCGGTGTACCGGGGAGCCTCGGTGCACGATCGGCAGCGGGCACATCGAGCGCTTGCGGACTCGATCGACACCGACGTCGATCCCGATCGCCGGGCATGGCATCGGGCGCAGGCCGCGTCGAGCGTCGACGAGGAGGTCGCCTCGGAGCTGGAACGCTCGGCAGAGCGGGCCCTGGCGCGTGGCGGCACTTCCGCGGTGGCCGCATTCCTCGAACGTGCGATGGAGCTCACACCAGACCCGGCCCGACGCTCGATGCGTGCCCTGAAGGCCGCGCAGGCGAAGCTTCAGGCAGGCGCGTTCGAACCGGCAGCTGCCCTGCTGGCGATGGCCGGGGCAGGGCCCACCGATGAGCTCATGCTCGCGCGGATCGACCAGCTCCGGGCGAGCCTCGCGTTCGCCCAGAACCGCGGCAACGACGCGACCACCCTGCTGGTCGCCGCCGCTCGCCGGCTCGAGCCGATCGACGTGCCGCTCGCTCGCGAGACGTACCTCGACGCCATCGCGGCCGCGATCTTCACCGGCCGTCTCGCGCGACGACAAGGTCTACAGGAGGTAGGTGAAGCGGCGTTGGCCGCGCCGCCGGCGGATCCGCCACGGCTCGCCGACGATCTGCTGGATGCCGTCGCCTTGAACCTCACCGACGGCTACGCGGTCGCGACGCCGAAGATGCAGCGCGTCCTCGCGGCGATCAGTGAGGAGATGGATCTCGTCAAGGGGGTGCCGCCCTGGTTCTGGCTCGCCACGGTCATGGCCGTTGATCTGTGGGACGACGAACGCTGGCGGCTGATCGCATCCCGGCACGTGGCGATGGCCCGCGAGTCCGGTGCGCTCAGCGAGCTCCCCGCTGCACTCGACGCGCGCGCATGCGCACACCTCCTCGCCGGGGAGCTGGCAGCTGCCTCGGCACTCATCGACGAGGTGACGATGGTCTATGACGTGACCGGCGGAGACTCGGCGCGCGTCATGCCACTTGCTCTGGCCGCCTTCCGCGGCCGCGAGCAGGAGTCCCGCACGCTGTTCGACGCCATCATGGGTGATGCCGTGACACGTGGCCAAGGAGCCGCCGTCACCGTGGCACAGTGGGCTCGTGCGGTGCTCTGCAACGGGCTCGAGCAGTACGACGAGGCGATGACTGCCGCCCGCGCGGCGGCCGGCCACGAAGAAGAGCCGGGAACGACCTGGTGGGCGTCGGTCGAGCTTGTCGAAGCGGCCGTACGTTGCGGCGACACCGCGCGCGCCACCGAAGCACTCGATCGGCTCTCGGACAGGACACGGGCCAGCGGCACGGACTGGGGGCTGGGTGTCGAGGCGCGCTCCCGCGCCCTCCTCAGTCAGGGTGAGGCTGCGGAGAGCCTCTACCTCGAGGCGATCGAACGGCTCTCCCGGACCGAGGTCGGCATGGAGCTGGCGCGCGCGCATCTGGTCTACGGAGAGTGGCTGCGCAGCGAAGACCGCGACGTCGACGCCCGCGCGCAGCTCCTGACGGCCGATGAGATGCTCACCCGGTTCGGGGCGGAGGCGTTCGCTGAGCGCGCCCGCCGCGCGCTCGAGGCCACGGGGGCGACGCTTCGCACGAAGGTCGTCGCGGCGCCCGCAGCCCTCACTGCGCAGGAAGAGCAGATCGCTCGCCTCGCAGGTGAGGGCCTCACCAATCCCGAGATCGGCGCCCGTCTGTATCTCAGCCACCACACGGTCGAGTGGCATCTCCGGAAGGTCTTCACGAAGCTCGGCATCGCCTCTCGCCGAGAGATCGCAACCGTGCTGCCGCCGCTGCCCGGGAACAGGGCGAGCACGACCTAGTGGCGCTACACCTGAGTCGGGTCACTTGAACGCTCTTTCGCGGGCGGCGTCCCTACTCCACGATCCCGGTCGTCGCGACGCCACGGGGCGCACCGGGGACCTCCTCGCCCGCGAGCCGGCTGGTCCACTCCCGCATCACCGCTGGGTCGGTCGGCCGGGTGAGCAGGCTGACGACGACGTACGCCACGGCGCTGGCGGCGAGGCCCGCGTAGACCGGCTCGTTGGCGAGCACGTCGCCGACGATCGCCATGGTCGCCAGCGTGGCGACGGTGCCGGCGACCATCGCCGTCACCGCGCCGGCGCCGGTCCCGCGGCGCCACAGGAAGCCACCGAGGATCGGGACCAGCAGACCACCGACGAGGATGTCGTACGCGATCGTCAGACCCGAGACGACATCGTTGAGAAGGGACGAGATGACGACGACAACGAGGCCGATCACGACGACGTAGATCCGGTTGGCGAGCACGTCGTGCTCGGGGTTCTCCGCCTCGTCCTGGACCCGCGCCGGGTTGCGTCCGAGGAGTCGGGCGAGCAGCGGCTGTACATCCGTGCGCGCCACGGTCGCCGTCGCGATCAGCGCACCTGAGGCGGTCGACATCATCGCGGCGACCGCGGCGGCGAGCACCAGGCCGCTGATGCCGACAGGGAGGATCGACTCGGCGATGGTGGCGTAGGCGTCGTCGCGGTTGTCGACGGTGATGAAGGTGGAGGCCGCGGCACCGATCAGCGCGCCGGCCACACCGTAGAGCAGGCAGTAGACACCGGCCGCGGTGCCGCCCCAGCGCGCCACCTGCGGCGAGCGGGCGGTGAAGACCCGCTGCCAGATGTCCTGCCCGATCAGCATGCCCAAGGTGTAGACGACGACGTAGGTGATGATCGTCCCCGTGCCGATCGCACCGAGGTCGAAGACCGAGTCCGCGGCGCGGGCCTTGATCCCGTCCAGGCCGCCGGCGTGGTTCCAGGTGAAGGGCAGGAGCAGGAAGAAGACACCGATGGTCTTCAGCGCGAACTGCACCATGTCGGTCAGGGTGATCGACCACATCCCGCCGATGCTGGAGTAGATCACCACGATGACGCCGCCGATCAGGATGGAGACGACCCGGTCGGTGCCGAAGAGGACGTTGAACACGGTCGCGTACGCCATCGTGGAGGTGACGGTGAGCATCAGGGTGTAGGCCATCATGACCACACCCGAGGCCGCAGTCGCTCCGACGCCGTAGCGCAGTGCCAGCATCTGGGCCACGGTGAAGATCCGCAGCCGCTGGATCCTGCCGGCGAAGAACAGGCTCAGCGCCAGGACGCCGAACGCGATCGCCGCGACCAGCCAGGCCCCGGAGATGCCGTACTCGTAGCCGAGCGCGACGCCGCCGACGGTCGAGGCACCGCCGAGGACGACCGCGGCCATGGTGCCGGTGTAGAGCACCGGACCCAACCTGCGGCCGGCGACGAGGAAGTCGGAGCTGTCCTGGGTCCGGCTCTTGCCCCACCAGCCGAAGGCGACCATGGCGGCGAGGTAGATGACGATGATGGTGAGATCCATGTGGGGGCTCCAGATCGAGGTGGGCGGTCAGGTGGCGGCGAACATGCGGAGGGTCGTCGGAAGGACCACCACGGCGGGGCCGCCGGTGGTGAAGGTGCCGGCGACGATCTCGCCGACGGTCTCGGGGGTCGCGGCGTGTACGGGGATACCGAACGCCTGGGCGAGGAGGACGAAGTCGGGACGGGCGAGCTCGGTGGCTGTGGCAGCGCCGAAGGCCCCGGTCATGTACTCGCGCAGGATCCCGTAGCCGCCGTCGTCGATGATCAGCCAGGTGACCTCGGCGTCGTGCTGGCGGGCGGTGGCGAGCTCGGCGATGGAGTACATCGCGCCACCGTCGCCGGTGACCGCGAACGTACGCCGCCCGGTCCCGACGGCTGCGCCGATCGCGGAGGGAAAGGCCGGCCCGAGACCGCCCGACGCCTGCGCGGTGTGGAAGCCGCCGGAGCGTGGGTCCCAGGCCGACCAGGCCCAGTACGCCGCGATGGTCATGTCCCAGAAGGTGTCGGTGTCGTCGGGCACGGCCGCACGCAGATCGGCGAGCAGCCGCTGCTCGGCGGCAAGGTCCTGGGTGTCGAGCCGGGCCTGTACCCGGGTACGCAGCTCCTGGGCGACCCGGGCACCGGATCGCCTCGGGCCCAGCTCGGAGCCGGCGCCGGGAAGCGCCGCGGCCAGGTCGGCGAGAGCCGCGGCGGCATCGGCATGGACGCCGAGCACGTCGTGGTTCGAGCCGAGCACACGGGCTTCGGCGTCCACCTGGATCACCCGGCCGCGCGGGGCGAAGGTGCCGTAGTTGCTGGTCACCTCGCCGAAGGAGGTGCCGACCGCGAGCAGGACGTCCGCGTCGTCGAGCAGGTCGGTGGTGAACCGGTCCTCGATCCACGCGCCCGCGCTCAGCGGGTGCGCGAGCGGGATCGAGCCGTTGCCCCCGGAGGTCGAGACCACCGGCGCGTCCAGGGACTCGGCGAGGGCGACCAGCGCCTGCGGCGCTCCCGCGGAGCGGCATACGCCTCCCCCGGCGAGGATCACCGGGCGCTCGGCAGCGGCCAGCAGCCGTGCGGCCTCGGCAGCGATCTCCGGACGAGGCCGACGCGGCGCACACACCGCCGCCGTCAGACCGGTCACCGGCGGCACCGCGACGTCCTCGAGGAGGACGTCCTGCGGGATCTCGACCCACACCGGCCCTGCCGGCGTCTCCTGGGCGGTGGCCCACGCATCGGCGAGCACGCCGGGAATGGCGGCCGCGTCCCGGACGACGGCCGTGGTCTTGGTGACGTTGCGGGCGCTGGCCTGCTGATCGTCGAGCTGGTGCAGGTAGCCCTTGCAGGCACCCCCGAGCCCGTCACGCGGGATCTGGCTGGTGATCATCAGGATCGGGACACAGGCGGCGTACGCCTCCTGGAGCGCGCCCAACGCGGTGAGTGCTCCCGGTCCGGTGGAGCAGAACACCACCCCGACCTGGCCGGTCGTCCGGGCGTAGCCGTCGGCCGCGAAGACCGAGTTGTTCTCCACCCGGGAGGAGACGAAGGTCAGGTCGCTGCGGCGGATGGCGTCGAAGAGACCCAGCGCGTGCTGGCCCGGGATGCCGAACACGTGCCTCGCTCCGAGAGCGGTCAGGCTCTCGACGGTGACGTCGCCGCCGTTGCGTCTCGTCATGCCTGACCCGCTGTACCAATTGCCTTGGGCTCCGCGTCGGCCTTACGCATCGCGAGCAGCGAGACCAGGTCATAGGCCACGTGCGAGGCCGCGACGCCGGTCAGCTCGGCATGGTCGTACGCCGGGGCCACCTCGACCACGTCGGCGCCGATCAGGTTCAGGCCGGCGAAACCGCGCAGGATCTCCAGCAGCTCACGGGAGGTGAGCCCGCCGGCCTCGGGGGTGCCGGTGCCCGGGGCGTGCGCCGGGTCGAGGACGTCGATGTCGACCGAGACGTAGACGGGCCGAGTGCCGACGCGCTTCCGGATCTTCTCGACGACCTCGTCGACGCCTTGCCGGAAGACGTCGGAGGAGGTGACGATCCCGAAGCCGAAGCGGCGGTCGTCCTCGAGGTCCTTCTTGCCGTAGAGCGGGCCGCGGGTGCCGACGTGGCACAGCGCCTCGGTGTCGAGGATGCCCTCCTCCACCGCCCGCCGGAACGGGGTGCCGTGGGTGTACTCGGCCCCGAAGTAGGTGTCCCAGGTGTCCAGGTGGGCGTCGAAGTGCACCAGCGCGACCGGGCCGTGCCGCTCGGCGGCGGCTCGCAGCAGCGGCAGTGCGATGGTGTGGTCGCCGCCGATCGTCACCAGCCTGGTGCCGCCGGCGGTGAGCTCGAGCGCCGAGGCCTGCACCGTGTCGAGCGCCTCCTCGATGTGGAAGGGGTTGGCCGCGATGTCACCTGCGTCGACCACCTGGGCCGAGGCGAACGGCGAGACGTCCAGCGCCGGGTTGTAGGGACGCAGCAGCCGCGAGGACTCCCGTACGTGCGCCGGGCCGAAGCGGGCGCCCGGACGGTAGGAGACGCCGGTGTCGAACGGCACTCCGACGACCGCTATGTCGGCCCGCTCCACCTGATCGAGGCGGGGCAGCCGCGCGAACGTCGCGAAGCCGGCATAGCGGGGGTTCTTGGAGGCGTCGACGGGCCCGATGGGCATGGGTGGTTCTCCTTGCGTGGTGCGAGTGTTGCGGGGTGGTTCGGCTCAGCCGACGACAGTGGCGGCGGGCGCCGGCCCGTCGTCGACCGAGATGACCGGTGTGTTCGCGGGCGGTCCGGTGGGCACCAGCCGGGCTCCCTCGGGGCCGTAGGCGTCCCGCGGCTCGGGGAAGGCGAAGAGCAGACCGAGGTAGAGCAGCGCGCCGAGACCCATGCCGAGCGGGATGGAGACATCGACCCCGCCGGGGATCAGGGGGGCGGCCGGCCCGACGAACTGACCGGGCAGGTTCACGAAGGTCAGCGCGACGGCGGCCGCGATCAGCCAGGCGGCCAGGCCGCGCCAGTTCCAGCCGTGGGCGAACCAGTAGCGGCCCCCGCGCTGACGGCGGTTGAAGACCTGCAGCGAGTCGGAGTCGTACCAGCCGCGCCGGACGTACCAGCCGATCATCATCACCATCATCCACGGGACGGTGCAGCTGATGATGAGGACGGCGAAGGCGGAGATGCTGGAGACCACGTCGAAGACGAAGCGGCCGATGAAGATGACGCCGGTCGCGAAGACCCCGATCAGCACCGTGGACTGGACGCGGTTGAAGCGCGGGAAGACGCTGGAGAAGTCCAGGCCGGTGCCGTAGAGCGCGGTGGTGCCGGTCGACATGCCACCGATCAGTGCGATCAGGGCGACCGGCGCGAAGTACCAGCCCGGCGCGATCGCGAGCAGGCCGGAGGCGTACGCACCGGAGGCGAAGATCTCCGGCTCGCGGGTGGCGATGATCGTCATGGTGACCAGTCCGAAGCAGAACGGTACGAGGGTGGCGATCTGCGCCAGGAACGCGGCAGCCATCGAGGAGCGTCCGGGGGTCTCGCGCGGGATGTAGCGGGCCCAGTCACCCAGGAAGGCGCCGAAGCTGACCGGGTTGGACATCACGATCAGCGCCGACCCGACGAAGGCCGCCCAGAAGCCGGGCTCGCCGAACGCTTCCGAGCCGGAGCCGAACGCACCGGCGTAGCCGGGGTCGAAGTCGCCGGCGAACGCGACGATGCCGAGCAGGAACAGCAGCGTCGCGGCGATCACGGCGATCTTGTTGACCAGCAGCATGAACCGGAAGCCGTAGATGCACACGACCAGGACGAGCACGGCGAAGAGGCCGTACGCCAGCGCCAGGGTCAGGTCGTTCTCCGGCAGCCCGACCGCGCGGTTGGCGCCACCGACGAGCACGTCGCCCGAGCTCCACACCGAGATCGAGAAGAACGCGAGCGCGGTGAGCAGGGAGAGGAACGAGCCGACGATCCGGCCGTGCACGCCGAGGTGGGCCGAGGAGCTGACCGAGTTGCTGGTGCCGTTGCGCGGGCCGAACAGCGCCATCGGGGCGAGGACGACGGCGCCGAGCAGCAGCCCGAGCAGCGTGGCCATCAGACCGTGGGCGAAGGAGAGCCCGAAGAGGATCGGGAAGCTGCCGAGCACCACGGTGGCGATCGTGTTGGCACCACCGAAGGTGAGCCGGAACAGGTCCAGCGGGCGGGCGCTGCGCTCGGGGTCGGGAATCGGCTCGACGCCGTGCTGCTCGACCTCGGTGACCTTGGGCGGGGTCGGCGTGGCTGAGGGGATGGTGATCGGTTCCGTGGACACCGAGGCCTCCTGGGTCTGTGGGTCGGCCGAGATCTGCGTCACTGTAAGAGCATCCGGAACGCCGCCGCAATCGTTTCGTTCTTAACCTGGCCGTAATACCTGTCGATATGCCGGTCAGGCTCGGAAGATCCGTCATAATGGCATCAGATCGACCGCCTGGAGGATCGATCCGACATTGGAGACGCTCCCAAAAAATGTCGAACGAAATCACGCCCGGGGTCCTCGACAGCACCGATGAGGCGATTCTCGTCCTGCTCGAGGAGGACGGTCGCCTCACCCACCGCGAGATCGCCGCCCAGGTCGGCCTCTCCCGATCAGCCGCGGCCACCCGGGTCCAGCGGCTGCTGACCGAGGGCCACATCGACGTCCGCGGCGTCGTCCACCCGGCCGTTCTCGGTCATGACGTGCTCGCCCACGTCTCGGTCACCGTGGACGGCTCCGCGACCCAGGTCGCGCAGGCCGCCGCGGCCCGCGAGGACACCACCCTGGTCTCGATGACCAGCGGCCAGCACGCCCTGGTCCTCGAGCTGCGGGCGAAGGACATCGGCCGGATCGACGACGCCCTCGCCGAGGTGCGCGCGATCGACGGCATCGTCACCACCGAGACCCTGCTCTACACCGAGGTCGTCCGCGACGTGGCCGCCCCGGTCGGGCCCGCACCCGCCGCCGGGACGCTCGATGAGACCGACTACGCCCTGCTGCGCGCGCTGCAGGCCAACGGCCGCGCCTCCTTCGTCGACCTGGCCGCGAGCGTCGGCCTCTCCCCCGCCGGCACCCGGCGCCGCGTGGTCCGGCTGCTCGACGGCAATGTCGTCCGGGTCGGCGCCGTCGTGCGTCACTCGGGCCAGGAGCGGCGTACGGCGACCGGCATCGGCCTCCGTCTCGACGGCGCCGCCCACCGTCCGATCGCCGAACAGCTCGCCCGGCTCCCCTCGGTCACGTTCGTGGCCCGGACCCTGGGGCGCTACGACGCCCTGCTCACGGTCCACACCGCCACCTCCGGCGACCTTGTCGGGGTCCTCGACCACATCCGCGACCTCGACGGCGTCCGTGAGGTCCAGACCTGGAGCCACCTCCGCTTCGTCAAGGAGACCTACGCCTCCCTGAACCTCGGCGGCGCCTGAGCGACCGCCGAGGCATCGTCCTCGCAGGCGTCTAGTCGGCCTCGGAGACCTGGCGCAGGGTGGCGACGATCTTGCACTCCGGCCAGTACGTCGCGTGCAGCTGCGCGAACTCCCGCTGCCCGGCGATCGCCTCCTCGAGGGTGTCGTAGCGCGTCAGCGCCCACCCGCCGACGACCTCCTTGGCCTCGGCGTACGGACCGTCGACCCGGGTGACCTCGCCCTTCTCCACCAGGAAGTTCACCGAGTCCTCGCTGCCGTAGAGACCGCCGCCGTCGAGGAAGTGTCCGGCAGCCGCCTGCTCGCCGATGTAGTCGTCCATCGCCTTGTACAGGGCCTCCGGCGCCGGGCCGTTTCCCTCTTCCATCCTCACGAAACCCATGAAACGCGGCATGATGTGCTCCTCAGTTCGGGGCCACCGCTTCTCGGTGGCCGACACCTGTGCGTCGAACCACATCGTTCTCCTTCGACATCGACATCGGAAGAACTTTCCACCGGCCACGAGGTCGCCGGCATGCCGATACTCAGGCGTTGGCGGCCTCGGACTCGGGCGTCGGCTCCTGCGCCGGGGCGATCTTGCCGCCGGCCTTGCGCACCGCGATGGCGACGATGACAGCGGCGACGGCGAAGAGCAGGCCGTAGGCACCGACCGACTCGGCGTCGAAGTTGCGCAGCAGCGTACGTCCGTTGGTGATCAGGATGATGCTGCCGACGAGACCGCCCAGAACCGGCAGCGAGAGGTGCTTGACGAGGTAGGCGGCGAACGGGGCGGCGATCACGCCACCGATGAGGAGGCCGGCGATGACGCGCCAGTCGAGCGCCTCTCCGGCCAGTCCGACGAGGAACCCGACACTCGCGGAGAGCGTCGTGACGAACTCGGCGGTCGAGACCGATCCGATCACCTTGCGCGGGTGCAGAGTGCCGCTGGAGATCAGGGTCGGCGTGGTCACCGGGCCCCAGCCGCCGCCACCGGTGGCGTCGATGAAGCCGCCGAAGAGACCGAGCGGCGCGAGCAGACCAAGCCCCGGGCGACGTCCCGGGATGAAGACCGGCGGCTTGCCGAAGACGAAGCGGGCGATGATGTAGACGCCCAGGACGAGCAGGAGACCAGCCACCCAGGGCGTCGCGCTCTCGGTGGAAAGGCTCGAAAGGACGGTCGCGCCGGCGAAGGCGCCGATGCCGCCCGGAATCGCGATCTTGGCCACGACCTTCCAGTCGACGTTGCCGAGCCTCCAGTGCGAGACACCCGAGACGAACGTGGTGCCGACCTCGGCCAGGTGCACCGACGCCGAGGCGACCGCCGGCGCGACACCAGTCGCGACCAGCAGGGTGCTCGAGGTGACGCCGTACGCCATGCCGAGGGAACCGTCGACAGCCTGGGCCGCGAGACCGACCAGAGCGAAGATGAGAAGCCGCTCCACGCGGACCTCCTAGGGATGGGATCAAACTACGATAGTCACGTAATTTAGTAGACTCTAGGCCGCCTCACCAAAGCCCGACGGGCCATCTCACGACCTGGGCGCGAGCGCCGAGAACTTTTCCTTCGATCGGTCCTTGACCTTGACGCAGCGTCAGGGCTGCACGCTTCTTCCATCGACCCGAACACGGGACCCGAAACCATCGAAGAAGGAGCACCACCATGAACAACATCCTCAGCCGCCTCGTAGGTGACAAGAAGGACTGGAAGCGCATGGAAGCCCGCGCCGCCGCACTGCCCACCGACTACCGCACCGTCTATGGCGAGATGAAGAGCTACCTGTGGCGCTTCACCGCCGGCGACGGCATGGACATCGTCGAGGTCCTGCGCGAGATCCTCGACCTGTTCGAGACCGAGGCCGCCGCCGGACGCCCGGTCATCGAGGTCACCGGGACCGACCTGGCCGCCTTCTGCGACGCCCGGCTGCCCGAGCAGCACGACGCCTACCGCGCCAAGCTCCGCGCCAACCTCAACCAGGTCGCCGACAAGCTCTCCTGAGCCCGGCGATGCTCACCGCACATCCCCTGTCGCGAGCCGAGAAGGCCGCTCGCGACAGGGGATACGTTCTTTGCGGGGCGAAATGTCGGGATAAGACTGTGGTTCACCTCTTCCGCATGGTCCACTGTGACGCACATCTCATACGGCCGATCGTGGCGGCTGCCCCGCACGCTGGAGGAACACAGTGAACGACTCGGCCCTGCTCTCGGTCGGCCTCCCCATCGCCTTGGCCATCATCATGTTCGGACTTGGCCTGAGCCTGACCCCGGGAGACTTCCGCAGGGTCGTACGCACCCCGCGAGCCGTCTTCGTCGCGCTCACGCTCCAGATCGTGGTCCTGCCGATGATCGCGTTCGGGCTCGTCGTGGCAGCCGACGTGGATCCGCTGATCGCCGTGGGGGTCATGCTGCTGGCCGCCTCGCCGGGCGGGACGACGGCGAACCTGTTCAGCCACCTGTTCCGTGGGGACGTCGCGCTCAACGTGACGCTGACCGCGGTCAACTCGGTGCTTGCGGCGGTCTCGATCCCGTTGATCACCAACGCGGCGATCACCTACTTCGACGCCGGCGACACCCTGGGCCTCCAGTTCGGCAAGGTCGTCCAGGTCATCGCCATCGTGCTGGTTCCGGTCGGCATCGGGATGCTGGTGCGGAGCCGGTCGGCGACGTTCGCCGCACGGGCGGATCGTCCGGTGCGGATCTTCTCGATCGTCGTACTGGTCATGGTCTCGGTCGGCGCGATCCTCGGGGAGCGGGAGAACATCGCCGACTACCTCCGCGAGATCGGTGTGGTCGTGACGCTGTTCTGCTGCGCGAGCCTCTGCCTCGGATACCTCGGCGCTCGGGTGTTCAAGCTCGGCCAGCCGCAGGCGATCGCCACCTCGATGGAGGTCGGGATCCACAACACCACCGTCGCCCTCACCATCGCGCTCAGCGTGCTCGACAACACGACCGTGGCGATCCCCGCCGCGGTCTACAGCATCGTGATGTACGTCCTCGCGACCGCCTTCGGCTTCCTGATCACCCGCTCGCGGGTGGGGCAGCCCGCCGCGCCGCACGACGCCATCACCTGACGCACGGGCCACCGTCGGCTAGGTTGCGTGTCGTCACCCGTCGAGGAGGAGCTCAGATGACCGCACCGCTGGCACGTACGGCACAGATGATGGCGCTCGCGTTCATGACCATGGTCGTGGGCCTGGGGGTCATCGTCGCGCTCAGCATCCCCGATGCCGATCTGCAGCTGCCCTCGGCGTACGTCATCGGCGGTCAGGTCGCGGCCGGCGTGGTCCTGGCCGTGCTGTGCTCGGCGATCGGCTTCCGCGCCGTTCCGATCACGCCTGGGACCTCGCCGGAGAAGGCGACCAGCGAGGGCCTGCAGAAGCACCAGACCTCGATGATCCTGCGGCTCGTCCTCAGCGAGGTCGTCGCGCTCGTCTCTCTCGCCCTGGCCTTCGTCCTCACCGAGGGACAGCTGATGACGTACGTCATCGGTGGGGCCATCTCGCTGGTGCTGATGGCCTACTTCGCCTACCCGTCGGCGCGCAACATCCGCAAGGTGGAGGCCAGCCTCGACAGCGCTGGTGCGCCGTCGAGGCTGGCAGAGGCGTTCGGCGTGGGTGACGGTCCGGCCAGCACCCACCAGGTGCTCTAGACCGTCAGGTCGATCCCCTCGGCGGCGAGCGCCTCGCGGTAGGCCTCGACGTTGCGCATCTTCACGTTCTCGTAGCCCCGCACCATGTCCGGAAGCTCCGCGAGGCGGACGGCCCGGGCGTAGGACTCCTCGGTGAGGTCTTCAGCGAGGCTGGTGACCAGCGCGGAGTAGTGCGCGAGGAGGGCCCGCTCGGTGCGGCGTACGTGGGCCTGACCGAACGGGTCGAGGACCGTGCCGCGGAGGAACTTCATGGTCGCCAGCAGGCGGAGCATGAAGTGGGTGCGCGGCCCGAAGGTCATCTTGCGGCCCTTCAGGAACGCCCCGAACACCGGCGGGGAGAGCTTGAAGCTGATCTTGCCCTGGACCTCGGCGCGGACACCGTCGAGGGCGGCCGGCGCGGTGAGCAGCCGGGCGACCTCGTACTCGTCCTTGTAGGCGGTGAGCTTGAACAGGTAGCGGGCGACAGCCTCGGAGAAGCGGGTGTCCTCCGTGACCGCACGCTCGGCGTTCCAGATCCGGTCGACGGTCTCGACGTAGTCACGGGCGGTCGCCTGGTTCTGGAAGGCGACGAGCTTCGGGGCACGGAACTCGGCGAGGCGACGCACCTCGCCGTCGAACGTCGCGGCCTCGAGAGCCGGCACGGCGATCTGCTCGACCGGAGCGGTCGCGGTGCCGGTGACCTTGGCGAACTCCTCCGGCGCGGCCACCGAGGCGCGGCCCCAGCGGAAGGCGGCGACGTTGGCGCTGACCGCGACCCCGTTGATGCCGATGGCCTCCTCGATCGCCTCGGCGGGGATCGGAAGAGCGCCGGCCTGGTAGGCGGCACCGACCAGCAGGAAGTTGGCCGCGGCGGTGCTGCCGAAGAGGGTCTCCGCGGCCGCCAGTGCGTCGAAGGCACGCAGCGAGGACGTCGCGCTGTTGACCCGGGTTAGCAGCTCGTCATCGGCCGGGTAGGCGATGTCCTTGTCGTAGACCATCGGCCCGGTCGGCGTCTTGCTGGTCGACACGACCGCACGGGTACGCGCCGGGTCACCGTAGGCGAGGTTCTTGCCCTCGGCCAGGGTGAGCAGGTCGAAGCCGAGCAGCGCGTCGGCCGACCCCGGGGTGACCCGGTTGGAGGGGTCGATCGAGCCCGGGCCGAACCGCAGGTGCGCCGTCACCGGGCCCGCCTTCTGGCTCATCCCGACCTGGTCGAGCGACTCCACGCCGAAGCCGGCGCGCAGCGCCGCGGTGGCGAGCACCTGGTTGACCGTGACGATGCCGGTGCCGCCGATGCCGGCCATGAAGACGCCGTACGTCCGCTCCAACTCGCCATAGCCCGGGTCGGCCACCGTCGGCGGCTCGGGGGTCGACTTCTTCGCCTTCTTCGCGGTCGGGTCGGTCTCGACGGCCATGAAGGAGGGGCACTCCCCCTCGACGCAGGTGTAGTCGGTGTTGCACGAGGTCTGGTCGATGCGGGTCTTGCGGCCCAGCTCGGTCTCGACCGGCTGCACGGAGAGGCAGTTGGACTTCACCCCGCAGTCGCCGCAGCCCTCACAGACGGCCTCGTTGATCACGATCCGGGTGTTGCGGGCCTCGATCGTGCCGCGCTTGCGCTGACGCCGCGCGTCAGCGGCGCAGTGCTGGTCGTAGATCAGGACGGTCACGCCCTCGACCTCGCGCAGCTCCCGCTGGGCGTCGTCGAGGCGGTCGCGGTGCCACAGTCGTACGCCTGCGGGGAAGTGGGCGCGGCGGTAGCGCTTCGGCTCGTCGGCGACGACGATGATCGCCTTGACGCCCTCGTTCATCAGCTTGTGGGTCAGCTGCGCCATCGCGACCTCGCCCTGCCGCTTCTGGGCACCGGTCATCGCGACGACGTCGTTGTGGAGCAGCTTGTAGGTGATGTTCACCCCGGCCGCGACGCACGCCTGGATGGCGAGCTGCGCGGAGTGGAAGAAGGTGCCGTCACCGACGTTCTGGAACGTGTGACCGGCGTGGCTGTAGGGCGCCTGCCCGATCCACTGCGAGCCCTCGCCGCCCATCTGGGTGATGCCGACGACCGCACTGTCCTCACGCTGGGATGCGGTCACCAGGGTGTGGCAGCCGATGCCGCCGCCGCCCAGGCTCCCGTCCGGGAGCGCGGTCGAGCGGTTGTGGGGGCAGCCGGAGCAGAAGTAGGGGGTGCGCGAGGTCGAGAGGAGCGGCAGGTCGATCCGGGCGGGCCCGGCGGCCTTCAGCTGGGCGTGGCCCTTCAGCGCACGACGCAGCGGCGCGAGCAGGCGGCCGGCGGTCAGCTCGCCGTCGAGCGGAACCAGCGGGACACCGTTGCGGTCCTTCTTGCCGACGATGACGGGAGCGGAGGGAGCGCCGTAGAGGATCTCGCGGATGCCCTGCTCGATGAAGGACGTCTTGTCCTCGACGACGATGATCTCCTCGAGCCCGTCGGCGAACTCCGAGACGATGGTCGGCTCGACCGGCCACATCATGCCCAGGCGCAGCACCCGGATCCCGGCGGCCATCAGGTCGTCGTGGTCGAGGCCGAGGTCCTTCAGGCCCTGGCGCATCGAGTCGTAGCACGAGCCGGAGGCGACGATGCCGACCTTGGCGTTCGGTGCCTTGACCTCGATCCGGTTGAGCCGGTTCTCGGCGGCGTACGCCTTCACGACATTCATCCGGGGGCCGTAGAGCTTCGCCTCGGCACCGACGATCCGGTCGGGGAAGAGCTCGATCTTGGTCGGCTCGTAGGTGTAGGGGACGCCTTCCCACTCGGTCTTGGGCGTGACCGGGTCGAGGACGCCGATCTCCGGGTTGACCACCCAGGCGCCGTCGGCGACGTCGGCGACGATCTTGAGCGCGACGACGCAGCCGGAGGCGCGGGAGAGGGCGATGCCCTCCATGCCGTACTCGACGATCTCGGAGGCGTTGCGCGGGAACAGCACCGGGATGCCGAGGCTCGCCAGGGTTCGCTCGCTCACGGCCGGCACGGTGGACGACTTGGCGGCCGGGTCGTCACCGACCAGCATCAGCATGCCGCCGGTGGGGTGGGCACCGTACATGTTCGCGTGGCGCATCGCGTCGAGCGCACGGTCGACGCCGGGACCCTTGCCGTACCAGACCCCGGTGACGCCGTCGTAGCGCTCGGTGTCGAGGGTGACCGCGGACTGCGAACCCCACACCGCGGTGGCCGCGAGCTCCTCGTTGAGGCCGGGGACCACGGTGATGTCGGCGTCGGCCATCTCCTTCGGCAGACCCAGCAGCAGCTGGTCGAGACCGCCGAGCGGGCTGCCCGGGTAGCCGGAGATGAAGGTGCCGGTCCGCAGGCCGCGGCGCTGGTCGAGGGCCCGCTGCTCGACGAGCATCCGCGCGATCGCCTGGATCCCGGTGAGCAACACCGGGCCGGCTCCGACTCGATAGCGGTCTGCCAGGTCGTAGGCCTCGAACGAGGTCCCGGGCTCGAACACTGCGGTCATAGGTGTGACTCCTCAATCTGCCGGGCGGCGCTGGTGGTCCGTCTGGAGCGTTGTGCCGGGACTGCCGGGTGAGGCTGTCCCGAGGGACCACCCGCAGGGTGTGCGGGTGGCCTGGGTCACATCATCGTGGATAGGGCCTGCGCTCGGCCAATTCCTGAGGCGCAGATCACCAGGCGACGCTGAGGTACTGCGTCTCCAGGTACTCCTCCAGACCGGCCCGCGCGCCCTCGCGCCCGATGCCACTCTGCTTCACCCCGCCGAACGGCGCGGACGGGTCGGAGACCAGGCCTCGGTTGACGCCGACCATCCCGGCGTCGATCCGCTCGGCCACGTGCAGCGCCTCGCCCATCTCGCCGAAGACGTACGCCGCCAGGCCGAACTCGGTGTCGTTGACGGAGGCCAGCAGCTCTTCGATGTCGTTCCAGACCACGATCGGGGCCACCGGCCCGAAGATCTCCTCGCGCAGCAGCGGCGAGTCGGCCGCTACGCCGGTCAGGACCGTCGGCGGGTAGAAGTAGCCCTCGGACTGCGGGATCTCGGTGCGGTGGGCGATCACGGCTCCCGCGGCCACGGCGTCGTCGACGAGGCCGGTGACGGTGGCGTACGCCTTCGCGGAGATGAGCGGGCCGATGTCGCTGCCCTGCTCGGCGGGGCCGACGCGGAGCGCCTCCACGGCCGCGCCGAGGCGGGCGGTGAACTCCTCGGCGACGTCGGCGTGGACGTAGAGCCGGTTGGCCGCGGTGCAGGCCTGTCCCCCGTTGCGGAACTTGGCGACCATCGCGCCCTCGACCGCGGCGTCGATGTCCGCCGAGGAGGTCACCACGAACGGCGCGTTGCCGCCGAGCTCCATCGAGGTGTTCACGACCCGGTCGGCGGCCTGGCGGAGCAGGATGCGGCCGACGCCGGTCGAGCCGGTGAAGGAGATCTTGCGGACCCGCGAGTCGGCGAGCCAGGTGCTGACGATGCCGGCAGCGTCCGTTCCGGGGACCACGTTGACGACGCCCTCCGGCACGCCTGCCTCGGCGATCAGCCGGGCGACCGCGAGGGCCGTCAGCGGCGTCTCGGCGGCGGGCTTGAGCACGACGGTGCAGCCGGCCGCGAGGGCCGGAGCGATCTTGCGGGTGGCCATCGCGGCCGGGAAGTTCCACGGCGTCACGAGGGCGGCCACGCCCACCGGCTTGTGGGTGACGATGGTGCGGGTGCCACCGGCCGGCGAGGACCCGAAGTCGCCGTGCGGGCGCACGGCCTCCTCGGCGTACCAGCGGAAGAACTCGGCGGCGTAGACGACCTCGCCGCGGGCGTCGGCGAGGGACTTGCCGTTCTCGAGCGCGATCAGGGCGGCGAGCTCGTCGGCATCGCGCAGCATCAGGTCGCGTACCCGGCTGAGCAGGTCGCTGCGGGTGCGCGGCGGCAGGGCCGACCACTCCGGGAGCGCCGCGGCGGCCGCGTCGACGGCCGCGGTCGCGTCCTCCGTGCTGCCGTCGGCGACGTCGGCGACGAGCTCGCGGGTGGCGGGGTTCTCGACCGCGAAGACGCCGGCGGTGCCCGGACGCCACCGGCCGCCGACGAGGACCCCGCTGCCGGGCTCGAGGGAGTCGAGGTAGCTGGTCTCGATGCTGGTGGTCACTTGGTCTCCTCGAGTGCGGTCGTGAGTACGTCCAGGGCCTCGTCGAGCAGCTCGTCGGAGATGCTCAGCGGGGGCAGGAAGCGGATGACGTTGCCCCAGGTGCCACAGGTCAGGGTGATGACACCCTGGCTGTGAGCGTAGGCGGCGACGGCCTTCGCCACCGCGCCGTCCGGGTTGCCGGTGGCCGGGTCGACGAACTCGGCGGCGATCATCGCGCCCCGGCCGCGTACGTCACCGATGCGCGGGTCGCTCGCCTGCAGGTCACGGAGTTTTCCGAGGAGACGCGTCTCGATCTCGCGGGCCCGGGTGAGCAGGTCCTCGGCCTCGATGGTCTCGATCACGGCCAGTGCGGCGGCGCAGGCGAGCGGGTTGCCGCCGTAGGTGCCGCCCAGACCGCCGGGGTGGACGGCGTCCATGACGTCGGCGCGACCGGTCACCGCGGAGAGCGGCAGGCCGCCGGCGATGCCCTTGGCGCTGACCACCAGGTCCGGGACGACGTCGTCGTGCTCGACGGCGAACCAGGTGCCGGTGCGGCCGAAGCCGGACTGCACCTCGTCGGCCACGAAGATCACGTCGTTGGCGCGGCACCAGTCCGCCAGTGCGGAGAGGAAGCCCGGCGCCGGGACGATGAATCCGCCCTCGCCCTGGACCGGCTCGATCACAACGGCGGCGAGGTTCTCGGCGCCCACCTGCGTCTCGATCAGGGAGGTGGCCCGGGCCGCCGCCAGCTTGCCGTCGATCTCGGCGGCGTCGCGGAACGGGTAGGACATCGGCGCCCGGTAGACCTCGCCCGCGAACGGCCCGAAGCCGTGCTTGTAGGGCATGTTCTTCGCGGTCATCGCCATGGTGAGGTTGGTGCGCCCGTGGTAGGCGTGGTCGAAGACGACGACCGCGTCCTTGCCGGTGAACGAGCGGGCGATCTTGACCGCGTTCTCGACGGCCTCGGAGCCGGAGTTGAACAGCGCGGTGCGCTTCTCGTGGTCGCCGGGGGTGAGCCGGGCGAGCTGCTCGGCGACGGCCACGTAGCCCTCGTATGGCGTGACCATGAAGCAGGTGTGCGTGAAGGCCGCCACCTGGTCGGAGACCGCCTCGACCACCTTGGCGGCGCTGGAGCCGACGGTGGTCACCGCGATGCCGGAGCCGAGGTCGATGAAGCGGTTGCCGTCGACGTCCTCGACGATCCCGCCGGCCGCGCGCGCGGCGAAGACGGGCATGGTCGTGGCCACGCCCTGGCTCACGGCCGACACCTTGCGGGCCATGAGCTCCTGGGAGCGCGGGCCGGGAAGCGGCGTACGCAGGAGACGGGACTGTTCGAGGGTCGAGGACTCGGTCATGGCTTCAGCATGAGCCTCGGCAACACATGTCGTCCAAGACCTTTTGACTACTACAATCATGTCTCGTGAGCATGGATCTGCGGCTGCTGCGCTACTTCGTCGCCACCGCCGACGCGGGCTCGGCGACCCGCGCCGCCGAGGTGCTGCACGTGACCCAGCCGGTGCTGTCGCGCCAGCTGCGCCAGCTCGAGACGAACCTGGGTGTTCCGCTGTTCGCGAGGGAGGGACGGCGGCTGCGTCTCACCCGCACGGCCGAGGATCTCCTCCCCCGCGCCCGGGACCTGCTCGCGCACGCCGACGACCTCGAGCGCGCGGTCGGCGTGCTCGCCTCCGGGCGGCTCGACGAGCTCCATCTCGCCGTGCCCACCACGACGCTCACCGATGTGCTCGCGCCGTTCCTGGCGACGCTCGGGCCCGAGGACCCCGTCGCGATGGTCCGCGAGCTGGATCCGCGTGGCGCGGTCGCCGCCGTCCGCGCCGGCGCCGACCTGGCGATCGTCACGCGGCCGCCGGCCCGGTCGCTGGCCTCGCGCGCGCTCGCCGTGCTGCCGGTGTGGGCCTATGTCCGCGCCGACGATCCGTGGGCCGGGCGGGGGTCCGTGGACGTACGCGATCTGGTGACGCGGTCGCTCGTGCTCCTCACCGAGGACCTGCGTCCGCGTCCGCTCCTGGACGCAGCGGTCGAGGACGCCGCCGTGGGCTACGGCGACGTCCTCGAGGTGTCCAACGCCCAGGTCGCTCAGGCGCTCGCGGCCTCGGGCCGAGGGATCGCGGTCGTCTCCGACGACCCCCGGTTCGGGCTGGTGCCCCTGCACATCGAGGCACCGGCAGGCCGGGTGCGGATCAGGCTGTACGCAGCCTGGGACCCCCAGCACCACGCCGCCGAGGCGCTCGCCGGCCTGGCCGAGCGGCTCTCGGCCTTCTGCGTCGAGCGCTACGGCGCCGAGGTCGCCGTCCGCTGAGCGGCCGCCGACGTCAGCACGGTCAGGATCCGCTCGGTGACCTCGTCGACCGGGCCCAGCCCGTCCACTCTCGCGAGCAGGCCGCGCTCCGCATAGCCGGCGGCGAGCGGACCGGTCTCGGCGGCGTACACCTCCAGCCGCCGGCGGATGACCGACTCTGTGTCGTCGGCCCGGCCCTGCTCCTCGGACCGGGCCAGGAGCCGGCTCACCAGCTCGTCGGGGTCCGCCTCGAGCAGCACCACCGCGTCGAGCCCGGCGCCGGAGAGCTCGAGGAGCGAGTCGAGCTCGACGACCTGCTGCGGGGTGCGCGGATACCCGTCGAGGAGGAACCCGTCGGCGCAGTCACGCTCGGCGAGGCGGTCGGCGACCATGGCGTTGGTGATCTCGTCCGGGACATACTCGCCCGCGTCCATGTAGGTCTGTGCCGCCACGCCCAGCGTGGTCTGCTGGACGACGTTCGTCCGGAAGATGTCGCCGGTCGAGATCGCCGGCACGGCGAACCGCTCGGCGATGACGGCGGCCTGGGTGCCCTTGCCGGCACCGGGAGGTCCCATGAGGAGGAGGCGCATACGAAGGGTGGACCTTTCTCGAGGGGTGGCGCGCTCACCCCCACGATGAGCGCGCCCGGTCGGAGGCTAGGTGCCGCTTCGCTGCGATCACGTTGCATCCGCGCAGACCTCTGACAGACCTTTCGGTCAGCGGCCGCCGATCCGGCGAGCGATCTCCTCGCCCACACGTACGGCTCCGTCGACGTGCTGGAAGCCGTGGCCGGCGACGTCGCTGCTGCCGAACTCGATCGGCCCGAGCGGCTCGCGCAGCACCGCGCCCCAGCGGGTCAGGCCACCCAGGTCGAAGCTCGTCCCGTATGCACCGCCGGTGAGCTCCTGGTGCTGCCAGTCGCTCTCGACGAAGGTGAGCGGCTCGAGCGCCGCGTCCCCGAAGTACGCCGCCAGCGACCCGAGCACCTGACGGCGTCGCTCGGAGTCGGAGAGCCGGCCGACCGTGTCCGCGCGCTCGTCGGAGACGAAGCCGACCAGCGTCCCGCGCTGCTCGCCCTCGGGGGTGTTGTCGTAGACCTCGTGGACCAGCTGCCAAGGAGCGAAGCCGGTGCCGCTGAGACCGTCGGCACGCCAGAACGGCGTCTCGTACTGCGCCTGCACCTTGATGACCAGCCCGAACGACTGGTGCTCGCGGGCGATCCGGTGCTCGGCCGGAAGCTCGGGGCTGAACCGGATCCGCTTGACCAGGGTCGGCGGCACCGCGAGTACCAGCCGGTGGGCGGCATGGATCTCGCTGCCGACGTGGACGACGGCACCGTCCTCGTCCCACTCGATGTGGGTGACGTCCTGGCCGAGCCGGACGCGATCGCCCAGCCGCTCGGCCAGCGTCAGCGGCACCCGCTGCAGGCCGCCGACGACTCGGCGGTCGAGGATCACGTCGGCGTCGACGAGGTTGCTGAACGACCCCGCGCTGGCGGCCATCTGCACGGCCTGGAGCGCGGAGAAAGAGTGGGCGGGCTTCGTCAGCATCGCCGGCCCGATGTAGAGGGCGACGTTGTCGACGGCGACCGGGTCGTCGCACTGCTGCTCAAGCCAGGCCCGGAACGAGATGCTGTCGAGGTGGTCGGCGTCGTCGAGCTCCCACGGCCGGGCCGGGTCCATGGCCGCGGCCAGCGCGTCGAGCGTCTTGGTAAGCTGCGCGATGGCGGCCGAGGTGCCCTCGCCGACCGGCAGTTCGTCGCCGAAGCGATGCGCCACACCCGCCTTGTCGACGTAGAGCGACTCGCCCTCACGAAAGCGCGGGTAGGTCGGCAGGCCGAGCTCGTCGAGGATCCCGATCAGGGCGTCCTGGTCCGGCGAGACCCACTGGCCGCCGATCTCGAAATCGGCCTCTTCCCCGGGCGCACCGTGCGCCTCGGTACGCAGCCGGCCGCCGACACGGTCGCGCGCCTCCAGGACGAGTACGTCCTGGCCTGCCTGGGCCAGTCGCCAGGCCGCGGTCAGGCCGGTCACGCCGGCGCCGACCACGATCACGTCGTGGGTGGTCATGTCAGTTCTCCTGGTTGTCGGTCGGGCGCTGGTCGGGGCGGCGGTCGGGACGCTGGGCGAGCAGCGGGAGGCTCGGGTCCCAGCGGGTCCCGTCGGCCTCGTCGCGCTTGCGGCGGGCAATACCGGAGAGCGCCTCGAGGACGACCCGGTTGGCGAGGAACGAGGTGATGTCGGCGTGGTCGTACGGCGGGGAGACCTCGACGACGTCGATGCCGACCACCGGCAGCTCGTAGGCGATCCGGCGGACCGAGTCGAGCAGCTGACGCGCGGTCAGGCCACCCGGCTCGGGGGTGCCGGTGCCGGGCGCGTGGCCCGGGTCGCAGACGTCGATGTCGACCGAGAGGAACACCCCGTCGCACTCGTCCGTGGCGATGGTGAAGGCCTCGGTCAGGCACTCCTCCAGGCCGCGGTGCACGATCTCGGTCATCTCGTAGGACCGCATGCCCTGCTCGGCCATCCAGTCCAGCGTCTCGGGCTCGGGCCAGTAGCCACGCAGCCCCATCTGCAGGAACCGGTCGCCACGCAGCGCACCGGACTCGATGAGCCGGCGCATCGGCTGGCCGTGCCCGATCAGCGAGCCGAACTCGATGTCGCCGGTGTCGGCGTGGGCGTCGAAGTGGATCATCGAGACGCGCCCCTGGCCCAGGTGCTGGGCGACGCCGGCGGCGTCGGGCCAGGCGATCGTGTGGTCGCCGCCCAGCACCAGCGGGATGGCACCGTTGCTCGTCACGGCGTGGACGGCCTCCTGCAGGTCGCGCACCGAGCGCTCGGCGTCGCCGGAGAACATCTCCACGTCGCCCGCATCGAGCACGCGAAGATCCTTGAGCGCGTCGACCCGCATCGCGAGCGAGGGCCGCGACCCGTCGTGGGCCAGGTAGCAGGTCTGCCGGATGAACTGCGGGCCGAACCGGGTGCCCGACCGGTGCGACGTACCTCCATCGAAGGGGGCACCGAGGATGACCACATCGGCCCCCTCGTACGTCGCGGGGTCGGCCCAGTCGCACCGGTCGACACCCAGGAAGGTGATGTCGGGGCCGAACTGGGTTCCGTAGCGAGCCATGGCTTCTTCTCTCTCGTTCGTTTCTCTGGATACGTCGGTCGTACTCAGTCCTCGGTCGGGTCGACGACCAGGAACCGCTCGCCCGGTCGGCGGGCGAGGTAGACGTAGTAGTAGGCGAGGGCGGCGACCACGACGCCGGCCGTGATCAGGACGTCCATCCGCGCGGAGCCGGCCAGCGCGTAGCCGATCGCACCGATGACGACCAGCGGGGGCAACGGCCACAACGGCATCCTCCAGCTCTCGGCAGCCGGTGCCAGTCGAGGCGCGCGGAGGGCGGCGATCGCGACCACGACGTACATCGTGGACATGACCACCGAGGTCACGCCGAGCAGAGACTCGATCTCGACGGCACCCGCCAGGATCGTTCCGGGGATGCCGATGACGAGGGTCGCGAGCCACGGGGTGGCGTAGCGGGGGTGCAGCCTGGTCAGCACGTTGTTGACCGGTGCCGGCCAGGAGCGGTCGCGCGCGGAGGCGTAGACGACCCGCGCGTTCTGCAGCACCATCACGATGACGGCGTTGAGGATCGCGATGGCGATGGCGACGTTCACGGCGACCGCGACGCGCTCGCCACCCCAGGCGGCGACCCACTGGGAGAAGTTGCCGGACGCGAGATCGCTGAGGTCGTCGACCGCGAGGACCGTGGTCACGGTCGGGATGAGGATGACGAGGCCACCCAGGCCGAGGGTCCAGAAGATGACGCGGGCGACGTTGCGACGCGGGTCGACGATCTCCTCGGAGAGGTAGACGGTGGTGCCGAAGCCGCTGACCAGGAACGTGCTCACGGCGAGACCGGAGATGAGGATCGCCAGGGTGAAGGGCTCCAGGCCGTTCTCACCGATGACGTGCGGCGAGACCAGCTCGCCGGGACCGCGCTGGACGTGGCCGAGCCCGAGCACGACGACGACGGCGGCCGCGATCATCTCGAGGGCGAGGAAGGTGCCGGTGACGACGGCGTTGGCCTTGATGTTGAGGATCGCGGTCGCGGTCGAGAGGAGCATCACGATCGCACCGGTCGCGGCCCGCGGCAGCTCCACCAGGTCGGCCAGGTAGTCGGCGGTGCCGAGGGCGAAGATCGGCGGGATCAGCCAGAGCAGCACGCCCGCCAGGGAGAACGTCAGCCAGCCCATCGACTTGCCGAGGGTCTGGGTGACCATCGCGTACTCACCGCCGGAGCTGGCGGTGCGGGTGCCGAGCTCGGCGTAGCACGCGGCGATCGCGATCGAGACCGCGAAGCCGGCGACGACGGCCAGCACCGCGCCGCTCCCCTGGGTCGCGAAGAGCTCCGGGACGATGATGAACAGGCTCGAGGCGGGCGTGATGCACGACAGCACCAGCAGGACCGCGGCGCCGGGTCCGAGCACCCGCGCGAGCCGCCGCCGTTCCTGCGCCGGCTTCACCCCGTCGGGGCTCACCTGCATGGATTCGATCATCGCGGGTCTCCTTGTGATGAGGGTACAGCGTGTTTTGAACGCTGTACAAAACTTTGAACGGCATTCAAAGTGACCCAGATCACCGCTAGAGTCAAGGGGTGGGACCGAAGATTTCACCGAGCGAGCACAAGGAGACACTGTCGAGGTGACGCGCACACGCTCCAACAGACGCCTGGAACGACCGCGCGAGCAGGTGCTCGCGACCACTCTGGAGATGGTGGCCGAGCAGGGGCTCGCCAAGGTGACGATGGCTTCCCTCGCTGCCCGGCTCGGCACCAGCGGAGGCCACCTCCTCTACTACTTCGGCACCCGCAACGGCCTGCTTCTCGAGACCCTGCGATGGAGCGAGAACGAGTACGCAGCACAGCGAGCGCCCATCCTGGAGAAGGCCGAGAAGGACGGCTCCGGAGGCGTCGACGCGCTGGTCTCCTTCACCGACGTCTACCTCGCCCTCGACGAGCGTGACCCGCGCTGGCTCCTCTGGCTCGAGCTGTGGGCACGGGCGCCGTACGACTCCGAGCTCGCCGCCGCGCAGCGCGCGATGGACGACGAGTGGCACGCCGACCTGGTCCGGCTGTTCGCCGCGGCGCTCCCGGAGGTGCCCGACCGTGAGGCCGTCTCCGAACGCCTGCGCGCGATGTGGGACGGCTTCAGCATCGGCATCGTCACTGGAGGCGGCACCACCCTGCGCGAGCACGCCCTTGCGCACACCCGCGCCGTCGTCGCCGGACACGAGGGGTAGCGGACATGCCGATCGCGTCCTGGTTCCCCGAGGCCCAGCTGGGCATCTTCGTCCACTGGGGCATCTACAGCGTCGACGGCGTCGCGGAGTCCTGGTCGTTCTACGACGGCCGGGTCCCCTACGCCGACTACATGGCCCAGCTCGACGGCTTCACCGCCTCCAGGTTCGACGCCGACGCCTGGGCCGAGCTCTTCGAGCGGGCGGGGGCGACGTACGCCGTGCTCACCGCCAAGCACCACGACGGGGTCGCGCTCTACGACACCGACGCCAACGACCTCTCCGTGGTCGAGCGGACCCCGGCGGGCCGTGACCTCGTCGCCGAGTTCGTCGAGGCCCTACGCCGCCGAGGGCTGAAGGTCGGCCTCTACTTCTCCCACCTCGACTGGTCCCATCCCGACTACGCGACCGTGCGGCCCGAGGTGCAGCACCACGTGGTGCAGGACAACCCGTACGCCGTGCCGCGGCCGGGTGCGGAGGAGCCCGAGCGCTGGGAGCGCTACCTGGAGTTCCACCGCGCCCAGATCCGGGAGGTGGTCACCCGCTACCAACCGGATCTGCTGTGGTTCGACGGCGAGTGGGAGCGCGACGAGCGGCAGTGGCGGATGCGGGAGCTGCGTGCCGAGCTGCGCGACCTCGCTCCCGAGATGGTCGTCAACGGCCGGATGCTCGGCCACGGCGACTACGTGACCCCGGAACAGGGTGTTCCGATCGTGCCGCCGGACGGCCCGTGGGAGCTCTGCCTGACCATCAACGACTCCTGGGGCTGGCAGCCGCAGGACCACAACCACAAGTCACCGCGCCAGCTCGTACGCACCTTCGTCGAGACCATCGGCGGCGGCGGCAACCTGCTGCTCGACGTCGGGCCGCGCGAGGACGGCACGATCACGCCCGAGCAGACCGAGCGGCTCGAGGCACTCGGCGAGTGGGTCGCGCGCCACTCCCCCGCGGTCCACGGCATCCGCCGCGGTCTCCCCCACGGTCACTTCTACGGTCCGACCGCCGTCTCGGCCGACGGCCGGACCCTGTTCCTCTACGTCCTGGACCGGCCCAACGACTACGTCGTGGTCCGCGGCCTGCGCAACCAGGTCCTGAAGGCGTACGTCCTCGGGTCCGGCGCCGAGCTCGACCATCAGCGCATCGGCGGCCTCCACGAGGTCCCCGGCTGGGAGTACGTCTTCACCACCGACGACGTCCTCGACCCGCTGTGCACCGTCATCGCCCTCGAGCTCGACGGCGAGGTGTCGGTGCACCGCGAGCACGAGTCGCACTAGCCGAGGCGTGCGGGCACCGACGTCATCAACGCGCGCCTCGAGAGGAGCATGACCAGGAGCGCCAGCGTGGTCAGCGCCGCGGCGACCCACACCGGTGCCAGCGCG
The DNA here is from genome assembly GCF_044744805.1 of Nocardioides sp. NPDC087217. Classification (NCBI taxonomy): domain Bacteria; kingdom Bacillati; phylum Actinomycetota; class Actinomycetes; order Propionibacteriales; family Nocardioidaceae; genus Nocardioides; species Nocardioides sp. NPDC087217. The sequence continues at coordinate 34,203 of NZ_JBIUZB010000012.1, read as the reverse complement.
CCCGCTCCGGTCGCCAGGCCGAGAGCACCGAGCACGGGCCCGGCCGCGGCTCCGGTGTTCAGGGCCGCGGTCGCGTACGCCCCCGCCATCGTCGGCGCGCCCGAGGCGGCGTAGAGCACCCGCGCGATCAAGGTGCTGCCAACCCCGAACGCCAGCATGCCCTGGACGAGGACCAGGCCGAGGAGGAGCCCGGGACGAGGCGCGGCGAGCGCCAGCGCGATCCAGCCGACCGGCAGCAGCGGGCCGCCCACGGCGAGCACGAGGCCGGGCCGGTGGTCCGAGAGCCGCCCGGCGAGCGTGACGCCGAGGAACGACCCAACCCCGAACATCACCAGCATCACCGAGATCCACACCTCGGCCAGGCCCGCGGTCCCGGTCACGACCGGCGCCAGGTAGGTGACCGCCGCGAAGGTGCCGCCGTTGACCAGGGCACCGAGGCCCATCGCGAGGAGGAGACGGGGCGAGCGGAGCCAGCCGAGCTCGGCACGCAGCCCGGGGGTGACGTCGGTCCCGCCCGGAGCGGACCCGACACCCCGGAGGATCCCGATGGCCGCAGGAACGCACAGCAGCGCGATCGCCCAGAAGGTCGTCCGCCACCCGGCCGCGGTGCCGAGCAGCGCCCCGGCCGGAACGCCCGCCACCATGGCGATCGTCGTTCCTGACAGCAGAATCGCCAGCGCGCGTCCCTTCTGGTCCCCGGGCACGAGCCTGGTGGCCGCGCTCAGGGCGACCGCGAGGAAGCCCGCATTGGCGAAAGCGCTGAGCACGCGGGCGGCGAGCAGGAGCGGGAACGCGGGCGTGACCGCCCCGAGAACATGGCAACCGGCGAACACGAGCAGACAGACGAGCAGCGCGAGCCGTGGCGGCCAGCGTCGGGCGAAGGCAGCCATCACAGGAGCGCCGACGACGATGCCGACGGCGAACGCAGAGGTCAGCAGACCCGCCGTACCGACGGAGACGTCCAGGTCAGCGGCGATCGCGGGGACGAGCCCAGCGAGCATGAATTCAGAGGTGCCCATGACGAAGACCGCCAGGGCGAGCAGGTAGAGAGCGAGAGGCATCGAGTACTCCGAGGTGAGAGGTCACAGGGACGCTTCTGGTCACCACGGCCGGAAGCCCGGAGTACGCCGCACTCACCCGCACGAAAGGCGGGTGGCGCTGCTCAGCGGTTCACGGGGCTGGCGGTGTGACCGGCAGCCCCCGACCTGTCCGACTCGGGACTCGACATGCCCCGGACACTACCCGAAGGCGTCACCACGGTCTCGGCTCATGTCCGGCGCGTGAATCGGATGTCGCCGTTGGGGAGGCGTTCGTGGAGGTATGCGGCGTCGTGGGCGCGGTGGTGGTGATGGCTGCAGAGCAGGGCGGCGTTGTCGAGGTCGGTCGCACCGCCTTGGGCCCATTCGATCCAGTGGTGGGCTTCGGCCCAGGTGCCGGGGATGTCGCAGCCCCCGGCCTCGCAGGTCGCTGACCTGAGCAGGAGGGCTCGGCGTTGGGCTGCGGTGAAGAAGCGTTCCTTGCGGCCCAGGTCGAGGACCTCGGAGGCGCCGCCGAGGACGGCGGGGATGATGTTCGCGGTGCAGGCCAGCCGTCGGGCTTCGGCGGCGGTGATCGGGCTGCCACCGATGATCTGGGCGATGCCGGCTTCTTTGCGGAGCTGGTCGAGGTCGATGGTGACGATCACCGTGGTGGCATCGCCGCCGTGGATCGGCAGCCGGGCTGGGTCGAGGGTCTCCAGCAGTTGGCAGAACGCGCGTCCCAGGCGGCGGTCGTAGGGCAGGTACTCACCTGTGTCGGCGCGGGTGCCGTCATCGCGTCGGGGTGAGGCGAACGCCTCCAGGGCGGTGGCCAGCCGGTCCGCGGTTGCGTCCGGGACCACCGCCGTGATCCGGGTGGTGCCGTCCCCAAGACGCCGCATCGCGAGTCGGGTCTTCTTGCGGGCGTGGGCTTCCTCGGCGGCGAGGCGTTTCGCCTCTTCCGCTTCGGCGATCTCCGGGGCGATGACGTCGAGGATCCGGCGACCCAGGCGACGCAGCTGGGTCGGGTCGAACCGGGTCGCGTAGCCGACCAGGGCCTCTTCGGCCGTGGTCTTGATCTCGTGGTCGAGATCTGCCGGCAGGTCGTCGAGGGCATTCACGATCACGTGGGCTTGGGCCGGGTTGCAGGCACCACGGCGCATCGCCTCCGCGACCTGGTGATAGGTCCTGTCCAAAGCCTCAGCTAGCCGGAGGTCGGCGCGGAGGGTCTCGGGGCGCTGGTGGGTGTGGTGATGCAACCACGCCGCGACATCCCGCGCCGCGGACTCGGCGGCCACATCACCGGCCGTGGCGAGCACCCGCAGCTCGAGCTCAGCCAACTGCGCCTTCGCGCGAGCGATCTCGAGCAGCGCGGTGGCCTTCTGGCCGGTGGCCATGAACACCGGACATGCCTCAGAGACACGGGCAAGCGAGGCAGTGACCGCGACCACCGCCCCCAGCACGGGGTGCTGGGGCTGTTGCAGCGTGGTCATCGAACCGGTCACCTCCCGACGTACGAACTCAAGGGTTTCTGCCTGTGCAGAATCCCGGTTGGTTCGCTGGTCTCGGAGGCCCGGCAGTACGGGCTATTACTTACCCTCGCAGCTCAGCGTGCACGCCCCTGGTTCCCCTGGATTACCCCACCCCCGTTGTGTCTCGGGTGGATAGGGCACGCCTCTTTCGAGGTGGTCGGCCTTCACGTTTACGCCTGCGCCGAGCCTACCACACAACGCAAACCAATGAACCCAATCAGGGACAGATATCCCCAACCAAACCCAGACCGCTGCTGGAAGCCCGCAAGACACCCGAATGGCACCCACCCCAGACACCCTGCTTCTAAATCTCCCAACCCAAGCAACGTATTGGCCCCACCCACGCTGGAACCCAGGCACAAGGCACTAGCACCACAGAACCCGCGGCCATGTTCATCAGTCCTCCAGGACGTACCGCAGATATCGCTCCGGATTCGCCAGGAACCGACGCGTCAGGTTGACCGGTTCGGCGTCGTCGTAGGAAACCTGCTGCATCCGCCCGTCCTCGTCGAACTGCAGGATCCTCGCTCCGGGCACCGATAGCAGGACCGGGGAGTGGGTGGCGATGATGAACTGGGATCTCTCGTCGGCAAGCTCGATGATGCGCGCGACCAGCGCCAGGCAGCCCTTCACCGAGAGCGCGGCCTCGGGCTCGTCGAGGATGTAGAGGCCGTCGGGCCTGAACCGGTGCATCACCAGGTCGAGGAACGACTCGCCGTGGGAGCGCTCGTGCAGCGAGGTTCCGCCGTACGCGGGTAGGAGCGGTTCCGGCTCGGCCTGGTCGAGACGCTCGATCTCGGTGGCGACGTTGTAGAAGGACTCCGCGCGCAGGAAGTATCCGTTGCGCGGCCGCTTGAGCCCGCGCTCGATCATGATGTAGTCGGCGAGCGACGACTCGGTCGCACGGGTGGCGAACCGGAAGGAGGTGGAGCCGCCCTCGGCGTTGAACCCGGACGCGACCGCGATCGCCTCGATGATCGTCGACTTCCCGGTGCCGTTGTCGCCGACCAGGAACGTGACCCGCTCGTCGAAGTCGATCCCGTCCCCGCCGGCCAGCTCGCGGACGACCGGCAGGGTGAACGGATATCGACCGGTGTCATGGCGCGGATCGAGCGTGACCCGGGCGATGTAGCGTTCGTCGAACCGCATGGACGCCAGTATGGAGCGCAGCTCGGTGCGACTCGATACCGGCGTCCGCGTGGTCAGCTCAGCCGAGCTCCTTCTCGAACTGGGCGAGGATCTGCTGGGCAGCCTGGATGCCGATGCCGCTGAGCAGGTCGTCGTTGATGTCGTGGACCTGACCGGACTCGACCGCGGGGATCCGCTGCCACAGCGGCCCGCCGAGCACCTTGGCCTTGTCGGTGTCGCCCTCCGGGCCGTACGTGCTGACGTAGAGGTGGTCCGCCTGGGCGGTGGTGACCTGCTCGGGCGAGATCTCGAGGTAGGTGTCCTCGCCCACCGCCTGCTCCGGGACGGTCAGGCCCATGTCGTCGAGGATGACGCCGGAGAAGGACTTGTCGGAGTAGAGCCGGATCTGGCCGGGGAGGAACCGGACGATCGACAGGGTCTTGCCGGTGCCGACGGTCTGGCCGAGCGCGGCGGCGTCGCTCTCGAAGTCGGCGAGCATCCTCTCGGCCTCGTCGGTCTTGTTGAGCGCGTCGGCGTACAGCAGGAAGTTGTCCTTCCAGGTGTCGCCGAGGTCGGGCGCGAGCACGGTCGGGGCGATCGCGTTCAGCTGGTCGTAGATCGCCTCGTGGCGGACCGTGCTGGACAGGATGAGGTCGGGGTCGAGGGCCGCGATCTTCTCGAGGTTGGGCTCGGAGATGGTGCCCACCTCCTCGATCCCCTCGGTCTGGTCGCCGAGGTAGCTGAGGAAGTCGGTGGCCACGTCGATGCGTACGGCACCGACGGGCTTCACGCCGAGCGCGAGCGCGTCGTCGAGCTCTCCGGTGTCCAGGACCACGACCCGCTTCGGGGCCACGGGCACCTCGGCCACGCCCTTGGCGTGCTTGACCTCGCGGGTCTCGGCGGCGGCCTCCTCTCCCGAGGAGCTGCCGCCGCAGGCGGTGAGGACGAGGGCGGCGGCGAGCATGGCAGCGACGCCGGACAGGTGCTTGCGCACGTGGTTTCCTTTCATCATGGCGTTCCCCGGTCTTCCGGGGCACGTTCAGTGCTGGACGATGGGCGCGGAGCGGCGCACGCCGATCGGGACGATCATCGGGCGGCCCGAGACCGGGTCGACGAGCACCTGGCTGTCGAGTCCGAAGACGTCGCGGAGCAGCTCGGCGGTGATGAGCTCGTCGGGCGCGCCGGAGGTGACGATGCGCCCCTCGCGCATCACGATCAGGTGGTCGCTGTAGCGGACCGCCAGGTTGAGGTCGTGGAGGACCATGACGACGGTGCGCTGCAGGTCGGCGTGGAGCTTGTCCACGAGGTCGAGCACCTCGACCTGGTGAGCCAGATCGAGGTACGTGGTCGGCTCGTCGAGCAGCAGGATTTCCGTCTCCTGCGCCAGGGCCATCGAGATCCAGGCCCGCTGGCGCTGCCCGCCGGAGAGCTCGTCCACGGGGCGGGTGGCGAGCTCCTGCATCCCGGTCAGCCGAAGCGCCGCGTCGACCTCGGTCTCGTCGTCGCTGGACCATTGGCGCAGCCACGACTGGTGCGGGTGACGCCCCTTGGCCACCAGGTCGGCGACGGTGAGGCCTTCGGGCGCGGTGGGCGACTGCGGCAGGATGCCGAGCACCTTCGCGACCTCACGGGTACGCATCGAGGTGATCGCCTTGCCGTCGAGCAGCACCTGCCCGGAGCGGGGCTTGAGCAGCCGCGCGACGGCCCGCAGGAAGGTCGACTTGCCGCAGCCGTTGGGGCCGATGATCGTGGTGACCTTGCCGGACGGGATCTCGGTGGTGAGACCGTCTGCGACGACCCGGTCGCCGTAGGCGAGGACCAGGTCCTCCGCCGTGATCTGGTGCTCGCTCATCGCGACAGCCTCCGGTTGGTGCGGATGATCAGATACATCAGGAAGGGGCCTCCGATGGCGGTGGTGACGATCCCGACCGGGAGCTCGACGGGCAGGAGCACGCGCGCGACGTAGTCGCTGCCCACCACCAGGGCGGCGCCGGTGAGCGCCGAGGCGATCAGCGGCGGCCCAGGGGTGCGGGCGATGCGGAGCGCGACCTGGGGTGCGACGAAGGCGATGAACCCGATCGGTCCGGCCGCGGTGACGCACATGGCGGCGAGCAGGACCGAGGCGATCAGCAGGACCGACTGGCTGAGCTGCACCCGTACGCCGAGCGCGCGGGCGGTGTCGTCGCCCAGCTTGAGCGCGGAGAGCTGGAAGGTCGAGGCCAGGGCGACCATGCCGATGGCCCCGACCGCGACGGCGGCGGGCACGGCGTCGTCCCAGCCCCTGCCGTTGAGCGACCCGTTGAGCCAGACGGTCGCCTCCTGGGCGTCCCAGATCTCGCCGATGACGAGCATCCAGTTGGTCAGTGCGAGCAGGATGCCGTTGACGGCCACTCCGATCAGGACCAGCCGGAAGCCCTCGATCCCCCGTCGCCAGGCGAGCAGGTAGATCACGACCCCGGTCAGCAGACCGCCCCCCATGGCCGCCGCCGGCACCCCGATGGTGGTGCCCAGGAAGGCGGTGCCGCCGAAGACGATCACCGCGACCGCCCCGGCGCTGGCGCCGGCGGTGATGCCGAGCAGGTCCGGGCTCGCCAGCGGGTTGCGGGTGATCGACTGCCAGATCGCCCCCGACATCGCGAAGCCGGCGCCCACGAGGAGGCCGACCACGGAGCGCGGCAGGCGCAGGTCCCAGACGATGAACCGCTCGGCCTCGTTGCCACCGCCGAGGATCGCCGCGGCCGTGTCGGGCACGCTGATCGGGTAGTCGCCCTGGCCGACGTTGAGGCACACCAGCAGGAAGACCAGCACGAGGAGGCCGACGTTGACCGTGACCAGGCGGGGGCGCCAGACCATCGTCACCGGCCCCCACCCGAAGCGCGGACGGCCGGGCACGAGCGTCGTCGTCACAGGGTCACCAGCTTCCGGCGGCGTACGAGAGCGATGAAGAACGGCGAGCCCACCAGAGCCAGGACGATGCCGACCTGGAGCTCGCCGGGGCGCGCGGCGACCCGGCCGAGGATGTCGCAGGTGATGAGCATGACGGCCCCGATCAGGGCGGAGCACGGCAGCAGCCACCGGTAGTCCGGCCCGGTGAACGCCCGCGCGATGTGGGGTACGGCGAGGCCGATGAACGCGATCGGCCCACAGGCCGCGGTGGCCGCCCCGGCGAGCAGGGTGATCGCGGTGATCCCGAGGGTGCGGTTCAGGGCGACGTTGGTGCCGAGCGAGCGGGCGACCTCCTCGCCGAGGCTGATTACGTTGAGCCCGGGTGCGTTGACCATGGCGAGCACGAAGCCGAGGGCGAAGAAGGGCAGCAGCGGCACCAGGATCTCGAGTCCTCTGCCGGCGACCGAGCCGACGATCCAGAAGCGGTAGGCGTCGAGGGTGGTCTGGTCGAGAAGCACCACGGCGGAGGTGATGGCGGAGAGGAAGGCCGCCACCGCAGCGCCGCCGAGGACGAGGGAGACCGGCGAAGGGCTGCCGCTCCCGACCGCGGAGAGCCCGAAGACGGCGAGGCTGGTGATCAGAGCACCCGCGAGCGCGAACCAGATGTAGCCGACCGGGCTCGTCACGCCCAGGAACGTGATCGCCAGGACCACCGCGCACGCGGCACCGGCGCTGACGCCGAGGATTCCGGGGTCGGCGAGCGGGTTGCGGGTGTGTCCCTGGATGAGCCCGCCGGCGAGGCCGAGCGCGATGCCGGTGACGAGGCCGAGGAGGGTCCGGGGCGTACGCAGGTCGCGGACGATCAGGTCGGCCTCGGTGGGGGTGATGTCGTACGGCGGGAGGAGACCGTGCCAGATCTCACCGAAGCTCAGCGGCCGGGAACCGACGGCGACGCTCGCCAGGAGCAGGACCGCCAGGATCACCAGCAGCGCGAGCAGGCCGGTGATTCGGCGCAGACGCAGCTTCGCCGGGGTGAGATCGACCTCGATCTCGGCGAAGCCCTCGTCCATGGCCGTGATCCGGCGCACGACCTGTCGCGGCGCGAACAGCAGGCTGCGGCGTACGCCGAGCGGGCGGCCGTCGCGGCCCCGGGCGATCAGCCCGAGCCAGGTCTTGCCGGTCGAGGCGCCCCGCCTGCCCTCGGCGAACCCGCGGTTCCACACCAGGACGGCGGCCGCGACGGCGAGCGCGAAGCCACCGAAGACCACCCGGTCCACGGTGCCGCCACCGTTCGCGTCACGCAGCGAGTGCACGACCAGCGCGCCGACGACGAGCGGCAGGGCCACCAGGGCGAGGTCGACGACCGCCGCCGTCGCCCGGAGGGCGATGGGCGCACGCCCACGCGGGACCTGCACCCTGGTGTGGTCCGCGCGCGCCGTGACGGCCTCGCCCGAGGCGAGGTCACTGAGACGCACGTCGTGCCCGTCAGCCCTGCTCGAGGACCTGGGCGGCCTCGAGCTGGTCGGCGTACCCGCTGAAGATCTTCGCGTACGCCTGGTAGCTGTAGGGCGCGGCCGGGTACCAGAGGTCCTGCTGACCGCCGGCGACGGCGGGCAGGCGCTTGAAGATGTCCTTCTTCTCGAGCTCCGCAAGACCGCCGGTGTCGCGGGCGTCGACCAGGAGCAGGTCGGCGTGGTACTTGCCGATGTTCTCCAGGCTGACCGGCTCGAAGATCCCCTGCTCGTCGGGCGTCACCTTAGGGAACTTCACGCCGAGCTCGGCGAGGTAGGCGAGGTCGGGGTGCTCGGGAGCGTTCGCGAAGTAGATCTCCTCGCCGTAGCTCGACACGGCCAGCACGGTGAGGTCAGGGTTCTTCTTCACGGCCGCCTTGATCCGCGCGACGGCGTCGTCGAACTCGGCCTTCGCGTCGTCGACCTCCGGCTTCGCGCCGAGGTCCGTCGCCAGCTTGTTGAAGGCCTCGATCTGCTCGGTCACCGAGAGCCCGGTCAGCGGCATCCCGATGGTGGGCGCGAGCTTCTCCACCTGCTTCTCCACCTCGGCGGCGTACCAGAGCGTCTTCTTGTCGAAGGTCATGTCGATCAGCAGGTCGGGGTTCATCGCCGCGTACTCCTCGACGTTGAACTCGCCGAAGGCCTTGCCCAGGACCTTCGTCTGGGAGACGTCGAGGTTGCCGATGAGGTAGTTCTCCGTATCGGGCAGGTCGCCGTACACGCCGTCGACCTCGAGACCGTTGTCCCACAGCGCCGCGGCGGCGCTGGCCTGGGCGACGATCGTCTCGGGCGTGCCGTCGATCTCGACCGTCTTGCCACGGGCGTCCTCGTAGACGAAGGCCGAGCCGGCACCGTCAGCGTCGTCGGAGGCATCGGTGGAGCCGCCACAGGCGGTGAGGGTGAGGACGGCAAGGGCGGCGGCGGCCGCGAGTGGGCCCATACGGAAACGACGGTTCACGGGGGTTCCTTCAGGTTTGCGCTCGGGTCAGGTCGGCGCCGAGCCACCAACCAAGGTTAGGGTAACCTAACGCGACCCAGCGGCCGGGCGCCATCCCCTCCCCTGGATCCCTAACCAGCCTCCGGGTCGATCGGCGGCCTTCTCGCTCCGGTCGGATCCAGCCGGTCGAGGATGGTCCCGGCGATCTCGGCCAGCTGGTCCACCTGCTCAGGACTCAGCGAGTCGAAGACGTACTCCCGCACCGCGTCCACGTGACCAGGAGCGGAGGCGACCATCTTCTCGTGGCCCGCCTCGGTGAGACGTACGTTGGTCGCGCGGCGGTCGCCCGGGCAGGTGTGGCGCTCGATGAGGCCGCGGTCGACCAGGCGCTTGACCACATTCGAGAGCCGCGGCAGCGTCGAGTTGGTGTAGCCGGCCAGCTCTGTCATCCGCAGGGTCCGGTCCGGCACCTCGGAGAGCATGGCCAGCACGCCGTAGTCGAAATGGGTCAGGCCGGCATCGCGGCGCAGCTGGGAGTCGAGGGCACCCGGGAGGAGCTCGAGCACAGCGATGAGGCGAACCCATGCCGCCCGCTCCGCCGGCGACAGCCAGTTGCCCTCCACGCCACGGAGTGTGCCGCAGAAAGTTGCGTGGAACAAACAACGGTCCTCTAGAGTTAGTTCAAGCAACAACTATTGGGTCAAACCGCAGGAGACCGCCATGACCACCGCACCCGAGAGCACGACCGCCGCCGCGGACGCCCGCCTCCCGCAGACGCATCCGTTCGCCCAGCACCTGCGGACGGTCCAGGCACGCGAGGCGGCCGACCCGCATCGCGTCTGGACGCCGGCGGACGGGCCGCTGCCGAGCCTCTACCTGTCCCACGGCGGTGGCCCGCTGCCGCTGCAGAGCCCGGAGTGGCTCGACCCGCTGCACGCCTGGGCACGGTCGCTGCCCCGACCGAAGGCCATCCTGGTCATCTCCGCCCACTGGGAGTCGGCGCCGCTCTCGATCAGCGCCACCCATCCCGACGAGCTGGTCTACGACTTCGGCGGCTTTGACCCGATCTACCACTCGGTGCGCTATGACACCCCGGACGCGAGCGAGCTCGCCCGCACCACCGCGGCGCTGATGCCCGACGCCGAGACCGCCCACCAGCACACCCGCCGCGGCCTCGACCACGGCGCCTGGGTGCCGCTGAAGATCATGTACCCGGCCGCCGACATCCCGGTCGTGCAGCTCTCGCTGCCCACCGAGGACCCCGACAAGCTGCTCGCCCTCGGCGAGCGCCTGCGGCCGCTGCGCGAGGAGGGCGTGCTCGTGGTCGGCTCGGGCCACATGACCCACGGGTTGCCTTACCTCACCCGCGAGTCCATGACCGAGAACAAGCCCGCCGGCTGGTCCTCCGACTTCGACGCCTGGGCGGCCGAGGCCCTGGACCGCGGCGATGTCGCCGAGCTGGCCAGGTTCCGCACCGCCGCCCCCGGCATGCCGTACGCCCACCCGACCGTCGAGCACTTCACCCCGCTCTTCGTCACCCTGGGCGCGGCCACGGACCCGACGGCCCCAGTCACCACGACCCTGGACGGCTACGGCCTGGGCCTCTCCCGTCGCTCGTTCCAGGCGGCCTGAGGCTACCGGCGCAGCTGCACCGACAGCACCGGGGCGAGCGGCATCCGGGCGAGCAGCAGGGCCTGGTAGGCGTGGTAGACGTCGGGTTTGCCGTGCCAGATCACGTGCGAGGGACGGTTGTGCTCGTCCAGCTCGTGGTGCCAGCTGCCGAGCTCGCGGTCGATCAGGTGAGTCTCGATGTACGCCTCGAACCGCAGGCGCCACTCGTCATAGCCGGTCTCGCCGGTGCGGGTGTGCAGGGCGCCGGCGGCGGCGAGCGCCTCCGCGGCCACCCAGTGCAGCCGTAGCCGGGTGACCGGCGTTCCGTCCCACGAGGTCGTGTAGACGAAGCCGGTCTCGCCGTCGGCGGACCAGCCGACCTCGACCGCGCGCGCGAAGAGCGCCCGCGCATCCTCGACCAGCCACGACGGCGCGTCCGGCAGGGTCGCGTCCAGGTGCAGGAGCAGCCGGGACCACTCCAGCAGGTGCCCGGGCGTGCAGCCGTAGGGCCGGAACGGGTCGCCGGGACGGTCGGCGTTGTAGTCCGGCAGCGGCGACCAGGAGAGGTCGAAGTGCTCGGGCAGGTCGTAGCCGTGGGAGCGGGCGACATCGTGGATCAGATGCTCGGCGATCGCGAGCGCCCGCTGGTGCCAGGCGGCGTCGCCGGTGACGTCACCCGCGGCCAGGAACGCCTCCACGGTGTGCATGCTGGAGTTGGCCCCGCGATAGGCCTCCCCCGACGCCAGGTCGCGCTCGAGGCTGTCGACCACTCGGCCGGAGTCGTCGAGGAAGTGCTGCTGCATCACCCCGAGCGCCTCGTCGAGCAGCGCGTCCGCACCGGGCACACCGGCCGCGACGCCGCTGCTCGCGGCCAGGATCACGAAGGCGTGGGCGTAGGCCTCCTTGAGGGTGCCGACCGGCTCACCCTCGGCCGAGACCGAGGCATACCAGCCACCGAGCTCGTCGTCGCGCAGTGCGCCGCACAGGGCTCGGACGCCGTGAGCGGCGAGGTCGGCGGCGTCGTCCGCGTCCCCGCGCAGGTGCGCGAGGGCGAAGACATGGGTCATCCGGGCGGTGATCCAGGTGTGCACCGGCTCGGCCGGGTCCGGGCGACCCGACTCGTCCAGCCACCAGAAGCCGGCCGGCGAGGCCGCCGACGGCCGGGCGAACCCGGCCAGCCGGCGGCACTCGGCGTCCGCATCGATCATCCCTTGACCGAGCCTGCCATCAGCCCGCCCACGAAGTAGCGGCCGAGCAGGATGTAGATGATCAGGGTCGGGACGGACGCGATCAGCGCGCCCGCCATGCTGGCGGAGTAGTCCTGGAGCTGACCGCTCGCCAGGAAGTTGAGCGCGATCGTCACCGGCCCGTTGCGCGAGGTGGAGAAGAAGAGCGCGAACAGGTAGTCGTTCCAGGCCGAGGTGAACTGCCACATCAGCACCACCACGAACGCCGGCGCGGAGATCGGCAGGATGATCGAGGCGTACGTCCGGAGCATGCCGGCGCCGTCGACCCGAGCGGCCTCGACGAGCTCGACCGGGACCCCCGCGTAGTAGTTGCGGAAGATCAGCGTGGTGATCGGCAGGCCGTAGACCACGTGCAGCACGATCAGGCTCGGGACGCCCGAGGGGACGCCGAGGTTGCTCATCAGCTGGACCAGCGGCACCATCACGGCCTGGTAGGGGATGAACATCCCGAACAGGATCAGCGTGAACACCACGTCGGCGCCCGGGAAGCGCCACTTCGAGAGCACGAACCCGTTCATCGAGCCGAGCACCGAGGAGATGATCGAGGCCGGGATGACCATGGCGAAGGTACGTCCCAGGGCCGGCCCGAGCTGCTCCCAGGCGCGCGACCAGCCGGCCGTCTCCCAGGACTCGGGGAGCTTCCAGGCGTTGGCGGGGGTCGCGTCGCCGAGACCCTTGAAGCTGGTGACGAGCAGCACGTACGCCGGGAGCAGGACGATCAGCGCGAAGGTGATCAGCAGGACGTACTTGACGGCGCGCCAGATCCCGCGCGAACGCTCGCCCGGGATCTTGCTCGCGACGGCTGCCGGGATGGCATCGGTAGTCATCGGCGGCGCTCCTGACGGTAGGTCGAGACGAGGTAGGGAACGATCAGGATGGCCACGATCACCAGCAGGATGGTGCCGATGGCGGCCGACTTCGCGTAGTCGCCGCGGGTGAACTCGATCCACATCTGGGTGGCCGGCACCTGGGTCGTGTAGTTGGTCTGGCCCGCGATGGCCATGATCAGGTCGAAGACCTTCAGCGACATGTGGCCGATGATGATGATCGCGGAGAGGGCGACCGGGCTCAGCTGCGGGAAGATGACGTGGCGGTAGAGCTGCCACTCCGAGGCGCCGTCCATCCGGGCCGCCTCGCGCAGCTCCTCGGGAATGCCACGGAAGCCGGCCAGGAAGAGCGCCATCACATAGCCGCTGAGCTGCCAGATCGCGGGAACCGCGATCGCGAGGATGCCCCACCGCTCGTGGGTCCACCACGGGTTCTGCAGGAAGTCGAGGTGGAGGGTGTCGAAGAGCCGGTTCAGGCCGGAGGCACGGTCACCCTCGGCGTTGTTGAGCAGCCAGCGCCAGACCACACCGGAGGCGACGAACGAGACCGCCATCGGGAACAGGTAGATGGCCCGGAACAGCGACTCGCCGCGGGCCTTGCGCTCGAGCAGCCACGCCCACAGGAACCCCAGGCACAGGGTGCCGATGAGGAACGTCGCGGTGTAGAGCAGCAGGTTGCGCAGCGAGTAGATGAAGTCGTCGTCGGCGAACAGGTCGCGATAGTTGTCCAGACCGGCGAAACCCTGGGACGGCCCGATGTTGTGGCGGTCCTGCAGGGACGTGTTGATGTTGGACCCGATCAGGCCGTAGACGAAGACACCGATGACGATGACGGTCGGCAGGATCAGGAGTACGGGTGCGACCCACCCGTGGCCGCCGATGCGGCCCTTGGGCCGTCGGGGCCGCTTGACGGCGCTGGGCACCGTGGAGGACATGTGTCCGTCCTTTCACAAGGGGCGGCCGAGGGGCCACGGCAGCTGGTGCGGCCGCAACCCCTCGGACCAGATGATCTCGTCAGGCTCGGGAGAGCCCGGGGTCACTCGGGCTTGTTGTCCTCGGCGGCCTCGGCGAGGCCCTCCTGGAGCTCGGCGACGTCCTTGTTGCTGCCGAACTTGGCGACGGCGGCGGTGATGTCGGTCAGCCAGTTGACCGAGGTCGCGGCGCCGTGGGCGAGCGAGGACACGATCTCGTCCTCACCCCACGACTTGATCGCGGTCTGCTGGTACTCACCGAAGTCCGCGGTGTCGGCCGTGGTGCTGGCCGGGATCGAGCCCTTCGCCTTGTTGAAGGCCACCTGTCCCTCGTCGCTGGCGATGGTGTCGAGCCAGGCCTCGGTGCCCTCGGGGTTGGGGCCGTCCACCGGCATGGTGAACGAGTCGGCCAGGAAGTCGAAGACGCCGTCGGTGCCCGGGACCGGGACCGCGGTGTAGTCGGTGCCCAGCGTCTTCTTCTGCTCCTGGAAGGCGGCCTCGGCCCAGTCGCCCATGACGTTGAACGCGGCCTCGCCGTCGATGACCAGCTGGGTAGCGTCCGGCCAGTCGAGACCCTGGCGGTCGGTGTTGGTCAGCGAGAGAAGCGTGTTGTAGTCAGCCAGAGCGTCCTTGACCTCGCTGCCGCCCCAGTCGGTCGTGCCGTCCCACAGACCGTTGTACGCCTCGGCGCCCAGATCGGCGAGGAGCACGGTCTCGAGCAGGTGGACCTGGGTCCAGTCGGTCGCGATCGAGAGCGGGATGATGCCCTTGGCCTTGATCGTCTTCAGGTCGGCGATCCACGCGTCGAGCGAGTCGTACGTCTTGTTGGCCTCGATACCGGCCTTCTCCAGGACGGCCGGGTTGGCCCAGAGCACGTTGGCGCGGTGGATGTTCGAGGGGACGGAGTAGATGCCGCCGTCCTGGGTCAGGCGCTCGAGCAGGCCCTCCGGGAACTGCTCGTTCCAGCCCTTCTCCTCGTAGAGGTCGGTGAGGTCCTCGATCTGGCCGGCGTTGATGTAGTCGGTCAGCTCGGCACCCGCGTGCGCCTGGAAGGTGGCCGGCGGCTCACCGTTCTGCAGGCGGGACTGGAGCACGTTCTTGGCGTCGCTGCCGGCGCCACCGGCGACGGCACCGTTGACGAACTTCAGGTCGGGGTTCTGCTCGTCGAACACCTTGACCAAGGCGTCGAGCCCGGCCTTCTCACTGCCCTCGGCCCACCAGGTGAAGACCTCCACCTCATCGGTGCTGCCGCTCTCGTTGTCACTTCCGCAGGCGGACACCGCCAGCAGGCTCAGGGCGGCCAGGCCGGCGGCCAGGGCCTTACGCGTTGCGTTCATCTTTGATCCTCCGGTTGCGCGACCGCCACGTCGGTGTGTGATCTGGGTTACTCGCGGTCGCGTGCCGGGAAAACGTACGCCTCTCTGTTCTGTCCAGTCAACGCATAACACAGGACGTTTTCAACCTGAGATCTGTCGCAAATCGACATAATCACCTACAGTCACGCCCATGACCACTCCGGAATCGCGGCTGCGCGTCGCCAACCGTTCCCAGGTTCTGGACCTGCTGGGACGGTCGGCGCCGGTCAGCCGCGCCGAGCTCGCCCAGCGCACCGGACTCTCCCGCAGCACCGTGTCGAGCATCGTCCAGGAGCTGCTCGCCTCCGAGCAGATCGTCGAGACCACCGGCGCCGCCTTGGCCCGGGGCGGCGGACGACCCCCGTCACTTCTCACCATCAACGGCTCTCCCGGCACCCTCATCGGCGTCGACATCGGCCATCGCCACGTCCGCGTCGCGGTCGCCGACCTCGCCGCGAAGCCGCTCATCGACCACGAGATCCGGCTCGATGTCGACAACTCCGCGGTCGAGACCATCGACCGTGCCGCGGCCCTCGTGCGCGAATGCCTGGCCGAGGTGGACATCGACCCGAAGAAGGACCGCGTCCTCGGCGTCGGCATGGGGATCCCCGGCCCCGTCGACCCGCACAGCGGCATCGTCGTCTCCCCCATCCTCGGGAACTGGATGGACCTGGCCCCGGGCGAGGAGCTCGCCCGCCGCATCGGCCTGCCCGTCCAGATCGAGAACGACGCCAACCTCGGCGCGCTCGCCGAGGTCGAGTACGGCGCCGCGCGCGACGTCGACGACGTCATCTACGTCAAGGCGTCCAGCGGCATCGGCGCCGGCCTGGTCCTCGCCGGCAAGCTCTACCGCGGGATCACCGGGATCGCCGGCGAGATCGGCCATGTCCGTTTCGAGGACAACGGGCCGATCTGCCGCTGCGGCAACCGCGGCTGCCTGGAGAAGGCCTTCGGCGGGTCCCGGCTGGTCGAGCTGCTGCAGCCCGCCTACGACGAGACGCTCACCGTCGAGCGCCTGCTCGAGCTCGCCCAGGAGGGTGACATCCGGGTCAACCGGATCCTCGACGACGCCGGCCGCGCGGTCGGCCGCGTGCTGGCCGACCTGTGCAACCACCTCAACCCGGCGCTGATCGTGGTGGGCGACACGATGCGCCAGTCGGAGTCCTTCGTCCTCGGCATCAAGGACTCGATCGACCGCTTCACCCAGCCCGACACGGCTGCCGCGCTCGACGTGGTCCCCAGCGAGCTCGGCGACAACGCGGGCGTCATGGGGGCGCTGGTCATCGCCGGCTCGACCGCTCCGGCGTCGCCGGGAACAATATGAGCGCTCGCTTACGTTGAGCACCTCGTGACTTCACTCTTCTCGCAGCTGAGCCTGGGTTCGACAACCCTCCCCAACCGCGTCCTGATGGCGCCACTGACCCGGATGCGTGCCAGCCGGCCCGGCGACGTACCCAACCCGCTGATGGCCGACTACTACCGGCAGCGCGCCTCGGCCGGGCTGATCGTGTCCGAGGGCACCCAGATCTCGCCGCAGGGCAAGGGCTACATGGACACCCCGGGCATCTACTCGGCCGAGCAGGTCGAGGGCTGGCTACACGTCACCGACACCGTCCACGAGGCGGGCGGCCGGATCGCGGCACAGCTGTGGCACACGGGCCGGGTCTCCCACGAGTCCTTCCACGACGGCAACCTCCCGGTCAGCGCCTCGGCGCTCCCCTACCGCAACCGCACGACCGTACGCGGCGAGGACGGCACCCCGACCCGGGTCAGCTGCCCCACGCCCCGCGCCCTGGAGACCTCCGAGATCGCCGGTGTGATCGACGACTACCGTCGCGCCACCCGCAACGCCCGCGAGGCCGGCTTCGACCTCGTCGAGATCCACGCCGCCCACGGCTACCTGCTCCACCAGTTCGCCAGCGCGAGCAGCAACGAGCGCACCGACTCCTACGGCGGCTCCCTCGAGAACCGTGCCCGGCTCGCTCTCGAGGTGCTCGACGCCGTCATCGACGCGTGGGACGCCGAGCACGTCGGCATCCGGATCTCCCCGATCGGCTCGTTCAACGGCCTCGAGGACCCCGAGGGCGCTGAGATGGGCCTCCACCTGGCGACCGAGATCGGCAAGCGCGGCATCGCCTTCCTGCACCTGTCCGAGCCCGACTGGGCCGGCGGTCCGGAGCTGACCGACGACTACCGCAAGCAGCTGCGCACCGCGCACCCCGGCCCGATCGTGGGCGCCGGCTCCTACACCCCCGAGAAGGCCGCCCGCCTCCTCGAGGCCGACCTGATCGACGCCGCCGCGTTCGGGCGTACGTTCATCGCGAACCCGGACCTGCCCCGGCGCCTCGCGGAGAGCCTCCCGCTCAACGAGCCCGACCTGTCGACCTTCTACGGCGGCGGCGAGGCCGGCTACACCGACTACCCCGAGTGGACTGCCTGAGTTCAACTCGCTCTCACCTGAACCCGCACGGCGGAGGACGTTCCTCTGGAATCGTTCTCCGCCATGCGGGTTCTCGCGACGTGTGCCTTGTCCCTCGCGCTGCTCGGCGGCGCCTTCACTCCGTTCTCGGCGGCCCGGGCCGCCGCGCCGCCCGCCGGTGATCCGGTGGCGCTCGTCGACCCGTTGATCGGGTCGTCGAACGGCGGCAACACCTACCCCGGAGCCGTACGCCCCTTCGGGATGCTCTCCTTCAGCCCGACCTCCACGGCGGGCGACCAGACCAACACCGCCGCGTCGAACGGCTACTCCTACGACACCACACGGCTGCGCGGCTTCTCCCTGACCCATGTCAACGGCGCGGGCTGCCATCCCGGCGCCGCCGGGGACGTGCCGATCTTCCCGCACACCGGTGAGATGACCGGCTCGCCCACCGCGGACGTGACCGATGCGACGTACGCCTCGAACTTCAGCCACGCCGACGAGCTGGCCGAGCCGGGGCGCTACCGGCTGGGCCTGGCCAACGGCGCCGAGGTCGACACCGCGGTGACCACGCGAGCCTCGGTCAGCGACCTGACCTTCCCGGCCGACAAGCCTGCGAACCTGCTCTTCCGCACCTCCAACTCGCTCAACGGCAGCGAGACGGCGGTGACGCGGATCGACGAGGCGAAGCGGACGGTCAGCGGCTCGGTGCTCACCGGCGCCTTCTGCGGCCGGCGCGGCAACGGCGGCGGGAGCAACAAGCGCTCCTACTACCGGCTCTACTTCACCGCGCAGTTCGACCGCGGCTTCTCCGGCCACGGCACCTGGGTCAACGGCGAGCTCCAGCCGGGCTCGACCGAGGCGCGGGGCGGTGAGGGCTACGAGACCGGCGCCGCCCGCCAGGGCCAGGGCTCGGGCGGGTACGTCTCGTTCGACCCGAGCCGTGACCAGAGCGTGCGGATGCGGATCGGGATCTCCTACACCAGCCAGTCCGCCGCCGAGGCCAACCTCGCCGCCGAGATCGGGCGACGCGACACCGTCTCCTCCATCGCCGCGGAGGCCACGGCCGAGTGGCGCCGGGCGCTCTCCTCGATCGAGGTCTCCGGTGGCACCGACGAGGAGCAGACCGCCTTCTACACCGGCCTCTACCACTCCTACCTGCAGCCCAACGTGATCTCCGACGTGGCCGGCACCTACTGGGGCAGCGACCAGGAGGTCCACCGGATCGAGCGCGGCCAGCAGGCGCAGTACGGCAACTTCTCGGGCTGGGACCAGTACCGGGCCCACACCCAGCTGCTCGCGCTCCTGGAGCCGCGGGTGGCCGGTGACTTCGCCCGCTCCCTGCACGCCTACTCCCGCCAGCACGGCGGCGTCTGGGACCGCTGGGTCCACCTGAGCGGCTGGACCCATGTGATGACCGGCGACCCGAGCGCGCCCACGCTGGCCGGCTTCTACGCGCTCGGGGTGCGCAACTTCGACGCTCGAGGCGCCTACGACTCCCTGGTCCGCCAGGCCACGGTGCCGCACCCCGACGGTCTGTCCAGCTACGGCTGCCCCGGGCAGTGCATCGGCCAGCGGCCGAACCTGGCCGAGTATCTCGCCAAGGGGTACGCACCCCAGGACACCTGTCGATGCTGGGGCGGCGCCGCGGAGACCCTCGAGGACTCCGTCGCCGACTACGCGCTCGCCGACTGGGGCCGCCGCCTCGGCGCCTCCGCTTCCCAGACGGACTCCCTGATGGAGCGGGCCGGCTGGTGGCAGCACACGTTCAACCCGGCCGCCACGCCCGAGGGCGGCTATCAGCAGGCCCGCAACGCCGACGGGAGCTGGGTCGGTGGCTTCACGCCGTCGACGCAGACCGGCTTCGCGCAAGGGAGCAGCGCGACGTACACCTGGATGGTGCCGCACGACGTCGCTCGCCTGGCGGAGGCCGTCGGTGGGCGGGAGCGGGCGATCCAGCGGCTGGACGCGTTCTTCCACAAGGCCGACGGCTCCTGGCAATACACCGGCGGCGACGCGCTGCGCTACGACCCGACCAACGAGCCCGGCATCCACGTCCCGTGGATGTACAACGCGCTCGGCGCGCCCTGGAAGACCCAGGAGACGGTCCGCGCCATGGCCGACCTGGCCTATGGCACCGGCCCACGCGGCCTGCCCGGCAACGACGACCTCGGCACCATGTCGGCGTGGTACGTCTTCTCCGCGATGGGCATCTACCCGCAGGACCCCGCCCGCGCCGAGATGCTGCTCTCCAGCCCGATCTTCGAGCGGGTGGTGATCCACCGCGGCAACGGCGTCGACATCACCATCGAGTCCCCCGGCGCCGGCGCCGAGAACATCTACGTCCAGTCCGTCACCCTCGACGGGCGGGAACGTACGCAGTCCTGGTTGCCCGAGTCGGTGATGACCCGCGGCGGCACCGTCCGCATCGACGTCGCCTCCGAGCCGAACCGCGCGTGGGGCACAGCCGAGGCGGACCTCCCGATCTACCACACCGACTGACCCACACCACCAGCGACGCCTCACGCCCCGCATCTGCGAAGATGCGGGGCGTGAGCACCTCGACCCCAGCACGTACCAACGCTCTTGACCGGTTCTTCCAGATCAGTGCGCGTGGCTCGACGGTCGGGCGGGAGGTGCGAGGTGGGGTGGTCACCTTCTTCACGATGGCCTACATCGTCGCGCTGAACCCGCTGATCCTCGGGTTCGCGGAGGACGTCAACGGCGACCTCCTCGGCGGCAACGGCGGCGACAACCTGGCCGCGATCGCGGCGGGTACGGCGCTGGTGGCGGGCGTGATGACGATCCTGATGGGCGTCGTGGCCAACTACCCGCTGGCGCTGGCGACCGGGCTCGGGCTCAACGCGTTCGTGGCCTTTTCGATCGCGAGCCAGATGACCTGGGCCGACGCGATGGGGCTGGTGGTGATCGAGGGTCTGGTGATCCTCGTGCTGGTGCTGACCGGGTTCCGCGAGGCCGTCTTCCACGCCGTGCCGCGTGAGCTAAAGACCGCGATCTCGGTCGGCATCGGTCTGTTCATCGCGTTGATCGCCTTCGTCGATGCCGGGGTCGTGCGCCGCATCCCCGACGCCGCGAACACGACCGTTCCGGTGCAGCTGGGTCCGACGGGGCAGCTCGCTGGCTGGCCGGTGCTGGTCTTCGTGATCGGCCTGGTCCTGGTGATCACGCTGTGGGTGCGCAAGGTGCGCGGCGCGATCCTGATCTCGATCGCGGCGACCACGGTGCTCGCGATCGTCGTCGAGGCGATCGCCGGGATCGGCAAGGGCAGCGCAGAGAACCCGACCGGCTGGGCGCTCAACGTGCCGGCCTTCCCGGACAAGATCGTCGACTGGCCCTCGTTCGCGACGCTGGGCGAGTTCAACCTGCTCGGCTCCTTCGAGAACGTCGGCATCGTGACCGCGGTGCTGCTGGTCTTCACGCTCATGCTCGCCGACTTCTTCGACACCATGGGCACGATGACCGCGATCGGCTCCGAGGCGGGGCTGCTGCGTGCGGACGGCACTCCGCCGCGTACGCGCTCGATCCTGGTCGTCGACTCGCTGGCCGCCGCGGCCGGTGGCGCCGGTGGCGTCTCGTCCAACACCTCCTACGTCGAGTCGGCCTCCGGCGTCGGCGAGGGCGCCCGCACCGGTCTGGCGGCGGTCGTGACCGGTGTGCTCTTCCTGCTCACCACGTTCCTGTCCCCGCTCGTCGAGATCATCCCGTCGGAGGCGGCGGTGCCGGCCCTCGTCCTGGTCGGCTTCCTGATGATGCAGCAGGTCAAGGACATCAACTGGGCCGACGTGGACATCGCCATCCCGGCGTTCCTGACGATCGCGCTGATGCCGTTCACCTACTCGATCTCGGTCGGCATCGGCGCCGGCTTCCTGGCGTTCGTGCTCATCAAGATCGTCCGCGGCAAGGCCAAGACCGTCCACCCGCTGATGTGGCTGGTCGCGGTCATGTTCGCCGTCTACTTCGCGATCCACCCGATCTCGAGCTGGCTGGGCTGACCAGGAGCTGGGCTGACCCGGCTCAGCCCAGCATGTCCTTGACGAGCGGCACGACCTGGGTGCCGTAGAGCTCGATCGAGCCCATCAGGTCCTCGTGGCGCACCTGGCCCTGGTCGTACTTCAGGTCGAAGCGGTCGACGCCGAGCACCTTGATGGTGCCGGCCAGCTTCCTGGCGACCGTCTCCGGCGAGCCGACGTAGAGGGACCCGCCCTCGATCTCGCGCTCGAAGTCGCCGGGCGAGGGCGGCGGCCAGCCGCGCTCACGACCGATCTGGGTGCGCATCGCGAGCCAGCCCTCGTAGACGGTCTCGCGCGCCAGCTCGTCCGTCGCCGCGACGAACCCGGGCGAGTGGACGGCGACGCGCTGGCGCTGCACGCCGAACTCGTCCTGGGCGCGCTCGAAGAGGTCGATGTAGGGCACGAACCGGTCGGCGGGACCGCCGATGATCGCCAGGAAGAGGCCGAAGCCGTGGCGGGCGGTGCGTACGACCGACTCCGGGCTCCCGCCGACGCCGACCCATGCGGTCAGGCCGTTCTCCGTGCGCGGGAAGACCTCCTGGTCGGTGAGCGCCGCGCGGGTGCGCCCCTCCCAGGTGACCTTCTCCTCCTTGAGCAGGGCGGCGAGCAGCTCGAGCCGCTCCTCGAAGAGCTCCTCGTAGTCGGCGAGGTCGAAGCCGAACAGCGGGAACGACTCGGTGAACGAGCCACGCCCGGCGACGATCTCCGCGCGGCCCTGGGAGACGGCATCGAGGGTGGCGAACCGCTCGAAGACCCGCACCGGGTCGTCGGAGCTGAGCACCGTCACCGCGGAGCCGAGCCGTAGCCGCTCGGTGCGGGAGGCGACCGCGGCGAGCACCATCTCCGGGCTGGAGACGGCGAAGTCGCGGCGGTGGTGCTCGCCCACGCCGAAGAAGTCGAGCCCGACCTGGTCGGCCAGCACGCCCTCCTCGACGATGTTCCGGATCACCTGCGCGTGGTGCTGCGGCTTGCCCTCGGCGTCGCGGGTGACCCCGCCGAAGGTGTCCAGGCCGAACTCGATGTCAGTCACGCCGTTGAAACATCAACCAGTCGTGGCGCATTCCCAGGGTCCGGCCGGGACCTCGTGGGTCTCGCCGGCCAGGTGGCGCCACAGGGTGCCGCCGCACTCCAGGTCGAGACGTCCGTCGGGGCAGGCGTCGGGCGGTACGTCCCCGCCGAGCACCGTGACCGACGCGAGCACGCGATGCGGACCCAGGAGTCCGGGCGCCAGCGAGCTCGCGTCCAGGTCGAGGGACTCAACCAGGAGCGGGCACCCGTCGTCCAGATGGGCCGACCAGGTGGTGGCCACCCGGCCGGGTCGTTCGCCGTGACGGCCGAGGACGAGGGTCTCACGCAGGGCGAGCCTCGCCGTGGGAGCGAGGGTGACCCGGGTGTCGCGGGTGACGTCGGCGCCGGCGGAGACCACGAAGGGCTCCCCCGCCCAGACCAGGCTGGCGTTGGCGGCGAGGGTGATCGCGACCGTCCAGGACGCGTGGCCGCCGTCCATGTCGTAGGCGACCGTCCCGGCCGGCTCGACCAGGGTCAGGCTGGCGCCCTCCCCCACCTCCACCTCGACCGTGACCTGGTCGCCGGCGAGGAGCATCGCGCCGTCGGGGACCAGCGAGATCCGCGCCGAGCGGGCGTCGCTGGCGAGCAGCATCGGACGCAGCGCCGGAGCCGTCGCGGGTCCGGTGACGTCGGTCTCCACGCGCACCCGGCCGCCGTCGACCGCCCCGACCCGCACCCGGGTCAGGGAGCCGCTGGCGGTCTCAGGCGTGCTGATGGTCGTGGTCATGGGTGTGGACATGGCTGGTGCCGTCCGCGTGGAAGTGGGGCGCCATCGGCCCCGGGTCGGCCGGAACCAGGGCGCCGCCGCGGTGCCGGGCCAGCTCGGACCTCACCCACGTCACCAGCGCCTCCACCGAGGCCGGATCGGTGCGCGAGAGCGCGATGACCGGACGGCCCTCACGCACCGACCCCGCGTCGGAGACCATCGCGACCGGGTCGACACCGACGTACGGGGCCAGGTCGGTCTTGTTGACCACGAGCAGGTCGGCGCGCTCGATGCCGGGGCCGCCCTTGCGGGCGACGTCGCCGCCGCCGGCGACGTCGATCAGGAAGATCTGGGTGTCGACCAGCGCCGGGGAGAAGGTGGCGGTGAGGTTGTCGCCGCCGGACTCGACCAGGACCACGTCCAGCGGCGCGAAGTCCTCCTCGAGCTCCTCGACGGCGATCAGGTTGGCGGTGACGTCGTCACGGATCGCGGTGTGGGGGCAGGCGCCGGTCTCGACGGCCCGGATGCGGGCCGGGTCGAGCACACCGGCGGAGCGGAGGAAGCGGGCGTCCTCGTCGGTGTAGATGTCGTTGGTGACTACGCCGATCTCCAGATCGGCGGACAGCTCCCGGCACAGGAGCGCGATGAGCGAGCTCTTGCCGGTCCCGACCGGACCGCACACGCCGATGCGCAGCCCCCTGTCGTTCTTCGTCGCGTTTTCAGGCACTGAACAACCTCCTGGTCGTGTGGGCGTGGGTCTGGGCCCACAGGTCTAGCTGGGGCGCGCTGGGCGCCGGGATGTCTTGGGGATCGGTGAGTGGGGCGACCTCCGTGGCGAGCCGGTCGGCCTCGGGGAGCAGCTCGTGCACCCACGAGGTGGCGTCGAGCGGGTCGAGGGGCAGCAGCTTGAGGGATGCCGAGGCGACGGTCTGCAGGTCGTCGTACGCCACCAGCCGGCCCAGCGAGGCCGGCGCGATGCCACCGGTGGCGCCCGCGGCGGCCAGGACGAGTGGGCGGCAGGGACGCCCGATCCCGGCCACCTCCGTGACGTGCGGCGAGTCCGGGAACAGGCGTTTGACCAGCCGCAACAGCGCGCGGCCGAGGGTGCGCGAGGTGTCGCGCATCGGGGCCGCGGGCGTGCGGGCCGCCCAGGCGTCGTAGACCGGCTCCAGCGGCAGACCGGCGCGCAGCCGGTGCAGCGCGACCACCGCCGTGCCCGCCTCGACCCGCACGACGCTGGCCAGGCGCGACCGCATGAAGACCGGCACCTGCTCGGCGGTGAGCCCGGAGCGTACGGCTGCCTCCAGCTGGCCCGACTGGGTGTGGCCGGCGACCGGGAGGCGGGCGTCCGAGAGCAGCATCATGAGCAGGTCGTCGGACATCGGGCTCAGAACATCGAGTAGAGCTGCGTCAGCGGCAGCTCGGTGGCGGGGGCGGGCTCGATCAGCTCGCCGTCGACATGGATGCGGAACGTCTCGGGCTCGACCCGGATCTCGGGGGTCACGGAGTTGTTGACCATGTCGGCCTTGCCGATCTCGCGGGTGGGCGAGACTCCGACGAGACGGCGGCGCAGGCCGAGACGGTCGGCCAGGCCGGTCTCCAGCGCGGCCGGCGCGACGAACGAGACCGCGTGGTCCGCTCCCGGCCCCACCAGCGTCGGCCGCATGAGCACCGGCTGCGGGGTCGGGATGGAGGCGTTCGGGTCGCCGAGGGCACCCCAGACCAGGGCGCCGGACTTCATGACGACCTCGGGCCGGATGCCGAAGAACCGTGGGTCCCACAGGACCAGGTCGGCCATCTTGCCGGGCTCCACGGAGCCGACCTCGGCAGCGATCCCGTGGGCGATGGCGGGGTTGATCGTGTATTTGGCGACGTACCTCTTGGCTCTGATGTTGTCCGCCTTCCCACCCAGCGAGCCGAGCCGCGCCTTCATCGCGTGGGCGACCTGCCAGGTGCGGCAGACGACCTCGCCGATGCGGCCCATCGCCTGCGCGTCGGAGGAGGTGATCGAGAGCGCGCCCATGTCGTGCAGCACGTCCTCGGCGGCGATCGTGGTTGCCCGGATCCGGGACTCGGCGAAGGCCAGGTCCTCGGGCACCTGCGGGTTGAGGTGGTGGCAGACCATCAGCATGTCGAGGTGCTCGGCGACGGTGTTGACGGTGTGCGGCAGGGTCGGGTTGGTGGAGCCGGGGATGACGTACGGCAGCGAGGCGACCGAGAGGATGTCGGGCGCGTGCCCTCCCCCGGCGCCCTCGGCGTGGAAGGCGTGGATGGATCGGCCGGCGATCGCGGCGACGGTCGACTCCAGGTAGCCCGCCTCGTTGAGCGAATCCGAGTGGAGCGCGACCTGCAGGCCGTGCTCGTCGGCCGCCTTGAGAGCGGCGTCGATGGCGGCCGGGGTCGAGCCCCAGTCCTCGTGGACCTTGTAGGCGGCGGCTCCGGCCAGCGCCTGCTCGGCCAGCGCGGCGGCGGAGACCGTGTTGCCCTTGCCCATCAGCAGCAGATTGACCGGCATGTCGTCGAGCGCGCGATGGACGGTCTCCAGGTGCCACGGGCTGGGGGTGACCGTGGTGGCCTTGGAGCCCTCCGAGGGTCCGGTGCCTCCGCCGCCGACGGTGGTGGTCCCGGTCGAGATCGCCTCGACGATCTGGGAACGGGAGAGGAGGTGGACGTGGATGTCGATCGCCCCGGCGGTGAGGATCTTCCCCTCGCCGCTGACCACGTCGGTGCCGGGCCCGATGATCAGGTCCGGGTGGACGCCGTCGGCGATGTCGGGGTTGCCGGAGCGACCCAGGGCGACGATCCTTCCGCCACGGATCCCCACGTCGGCACGGACGATGCCCCAGTGGTCGAGCACGAGGGCGTTGGTGATCACTGTGTCGAGGGCGCCCTCGGCCGAGGAAACCGTCGACTGGTTCATCGACTCGCGGATCGACTTTCCGCCGCCGAAGACCGACTCCTCGCCACCGGCGGTCAGGTCGTCCTCGACCTCGATCCACAGGTCGGTGTCACCGAGGCGCACCTGGTCGCCGGTCGTGGGGCCGTAGAGCGCCGCGTACTCGCTCCTGCTGATCTCCACCATCACGCCTCCTTGATCTGGATGCCCGGGACACGACGCGCACCCTTGAGCGCGACGATGGCGACCTCCCGGGACGCGCCCGGCTCGAACCGGCGCGAGGTGCCGGCCGGGATGTCGAGCCGGAACCCCTCGGCCGCCTCGCGGTCGAACGCGAGGGCGGAGTTCACCTCGGGGAGGTGGATGTGGGAGCCGATCTGGACCGGCCGGTCGCCGGTGTTGAGGACGACCAACGTACGCCGCTCCGACTCGCTCCGGTCGGTGTTGAGCCGGATGGTGCCGTCGGCGACGCGTACGGCTCCGGGACCGCTGGACTGCATGGACATCTCCGCTTCAGGCGATGGGCTGGTGGATGGTGACGAGCTTGCGGCCGTCGGGGAAGGTCGCCTCGACCTGCACCTCGACGAGCATGTCGACCACATCGGGCATGACCTGCTCGCGGGTCAGCACGCCGCGGCCCTGCGTCATCAGGTCGGAGACCAGGGCGCCCTCACGCGCGCGCTCGATCACCCAGGTGGACAGCAATGCCACCGACTCGGGGTAGTTGAGCAGCACCCCACGGGCGAGCCGGTCGCGAGCGACCATCCCAGCCACGGACAGCAGCAGCTTCTCGGTGTCGGACGGGGTCAGATGCATCTCGCCAACTCTCTGGACGGCCGGCCTAGACGGCCAGCTGGGATCGGACGTGATCGTGCGCCTCGGTGCCGCCGTCACCTCTCGCGGTGATCCGGCCGGACTCGAGGATGTAGTAGGCAGAGGCCGTACGCAGGGCGAACCCGACGTGCTGCTCGACGAGCAGCACGGTGAGGTCGCCGCGACCGGTGAGCTCGGCGATCACCCGCTCGATCTCGGCGACGACGTTGGGCTGGATGCCCTCGGTCGGCTCGTCGAGGATGAGCAGCCGCGGCCTGGTCAGCAGCGTACGCGCGATCGAGAGCTGCTGGCGCTGACCGCCGGAGAGCAGCCCGGCGCGTCGCCCGAGGAGGTCCTTCAACGCCGGGAACAGGTCGATCATCTCGCTGATCCCGGCCCGGTCGCCGACCAGCTGGAGGTTCTCCAGCGCGGTCATGTCGCCGAAGCTCTGCTGGCCCTGCGGGACGTAGCCCAGACCTCGCTTGACCCGTGCGCTCGGTCGCAGCGCGGTGACGTCCTCGCCGTCGAGCAGCACCCGGCCGCTCTTGGCCCGGACCAGCCCGACCGCCGCCTTGAGCAGGGTCGTCTTGCCGGCGCCGTTGTGTCCCATCAGCGCCACTGCGGCGCCGGTCGGAACCTCGAGGCTGACCTCGTGAAGCACGGTGGTGCGGCCGTAGCCGCCGGTGACCGATTCGATCCTCAGCATCAGGCGTCCTCCCCTGTTCCCGCGCTCGTCTCGGTCACCCCGGCGACGGTGTCACCCAGGTAGACCCGTTGCACCTCGGCGTCGGCCCGGATCTCGGCAGCCGTGCCCTCCGCGATCACCTTCCCGGCATGCAGGACGGTGACGACGTCGGCGAACCGGCGGACGAAGTCCATGTCGTGCTCGATGACCACGACCGTCCGCTCCGGGCTGATCCGGCGCAGCAGTTCCCCGGTCTCCTCGCGCTCCTCGGCCGACATCCCGGCGACGGGCTCGTCGAGGAGCATCACCGAGGAGTCCTGGACCAGCAGCATGCCGATCTCCAGCCACTGCTTCTGCCCGTGCGAGAGCACGCCCGCGGGCCGGTCCGCCAGCTCCGTGAGCCCCACGGTCTCCAGCACCTCGGCGACCTGCTCGGGTGTCCCGCGCCGCGGCAGCATCAGCCGCCACCGCGCCCGGTGCACTCCGGCGGCGATGTCGAGGTTCTGGAGCACGCTCAGCTCCTCGAAGACCGTGGCGGTCTGGAACGTACGTCCCACCCCGAGGCGGGTGATCCGGTGCGATGCCAGCGTGAGCAGATCGCGTGTGCGATAGCGCGCCTCACCACTTCCGCTCGCCAGGCCGGTCAGGGCGTCCACGAGCGTCGTCTTCCCGGCGCCGTTGGGACCGATCAGGAAGTGCAGCCGGCCCGGCTCGAGGGTCAGGGAGACCCCGTCGATCGCCACGAAACCGTCGAACTCGACCCGCAGGTCGCTCACCGTCAGGGTCATCGCGCTGCCGCCTCCTCGGATGCTGACCGAGGTACCTCGGTCTCGCCTTGCTTCCCTCGTGGAACTCCACGAGGAGAGTGATCGTCCACCGAGTTACCTCGGCGAACATTCAGCCGACCGACCAGCCCCAGCAGCTGCGCCAGCCCACCAGGCAACAGCAGGATGACCAGCACGAACAGGGCTCCCTGGAAGTAGGACCACGACCCCGGGAAGGCCTCGGAGAGCGAGGTCTCGGCGTAGCCGACCAGGAGCGCGCCGACGGCCGGACCGAGCAGCGAGGCCCGCCCACCCAGCGCCACCCCGGCCAGCAGCCCGATGGAGGCGACCACGCCGACGTCGTCGGGCGAGACGATCCCGGCGATCGGCACGAAGAGGGCGCCGCCGATCGAGGCGAGGACGGCCGCGATGACGTACGCCGCCAGCTTGACGTTGGCCGGGTCGGTGCCCAGGAACCGCACCCGCTCCTCGCCGTCGCGGACGGCGACCAGCAGCTCGCCGAAGCGGGTGCTGTAGAGCCAGGCCATCACCAGGATCGAGATCAGCAGGATCCCGGCGGCGATGAAGTAGAGCATCCGCTTGTTGGCGGGATCGAACAGGGCGTACCCGAAGAAGCCCTGGAAGTTGTTCAGGCCATTGGCACCGCCAGTGGTCTTCACCTGGCCGACGAGCAGGATCGCGAAGGCGGCGGCGAGCGCCTGGCTCAGGATGGCGAAGTACGCCCCCTTGATCCGCCGCTTGAAGACCGCGAGCCCCAGCAGGCCCGCCACCAGTGCCGGCAGGACGAGGATGACGACCAGCGCGAGCCCGCCGTTGCGCAGCGGCTCCCACCAGGCCGGCACCGTGGCGTCGCCGTAGAGCGCCATGAAGTCCGGCACCCCGCCGGGGCCGGCGTCGGCGAGCTTGAGGTGCATCGCCATCGCGTAGGCGCCGATCCCGAAGTAGAGCCCCTGGCCGAGCACCAGCATCCCGCCACGGCCCCAGGCCAGACCGATGCCGACCGCAGCGATGGCGTAGCAGCAGTACTTCGCGAGCAGGCCGAGGCGGAAGTCGGACAGGACCGCGGGGGCGAGGACGAGCAGGGCGACCGCGAGCAGCAGCCAGCCGACGTACGGATAGGCCCATCTGAGGTTGGAGAGTCTCATGCCAGGCTCCTGGTCCGGACCGAGAGGATGCCCTGCGGGCGCAGCTGCAGGAACGCGACGATCGCCAGGAAGACGATCACCTGGGCGACCGAGCCGGTCAGGGCGTGGGCGAGGAACGCCTGCAGCAGGCCGATCCCGAGAGCCGCCACGATCGTGCCCTTGAGGTGCCCGATGCCGCCGACCACGACCACCAGGAACGCCTGCACGATGTAGGACGTGCCGAGGTTGGGGCCGGTCGACCCGAGCAGCGTGAGCGCCACCCCGGCGACACCGGCCAGGCCGGACCCGATGAAGAAGGTTGCCCGGTCGGTGCGGCGGGTCGAGATGCCGATGGTCTCGGCGAGGTCGCGGTTGCCGACGGTCGCCCGGATCTGCCGCCCGAGGGCGGTGAACCGGAGCACCGCCAGCAGCGCGGCCACGCACGCGGCGGCCAGGACGATGATGAAGAGCCTGGTCAGGGGGAAGTCGTAGCCCAGGATCGGGATCGACCCGTCCAGCCAGCTCGGCGCGGGCACCTCCTTGGCCGGAGCCCCGAAGATGTCGCGCGCGACCTGCTGCAGGACGAGGCCGACGCCGTAGGTGACCAGCAGCGTGTCCAGCGGACGGGCGTACATCCACCGCAGCACGCTCGCCTCGAGCGCCAGCCCGAGCAGCCCGCCGATCACGAACCCCACGGGGAGCGCGATCAGCAGACTCAGCTCGGTGCTGGCGACGATGGTCGAGACGACATAGGCGGTGTACGCGCCGGCCATGATGAACTCGCCGTGAGCCATGTTGATCACGCCCATCTGACCGAAGGTCAGGGTGAGGCCGAGGGCGATGAGGAGCAGGACCGCACCGGCGGAGATGCCGGTGAAGACCTGGGCGAGGAGCGCGTCCAACGGGCTAGTTCTTCCACCAGTCGTAGGACTTCAGGTAGGGGTCCGGCTCGATCGGCTCGTCGCTCGACCAGACCGTGTCGATCAGGCCCTCGGAGTTCACCTGGCCGATGAGCGCGGTCTTGGCGATGTGGTGGTTCTCGCCGTTGACCTCGACGGTGCCCTCGGGCGCGTCGTACGTGACGCCGTCGGAGGCGTCGATGACGTCCTCGACCGCGAACGAGTCCGCCTTCTCGACCATGCCCTTCCACAGGTGCAGCGATGTGTAAGCAGCCTCCATCGGGTCCGAGGTGACCGCCTTGGCGCCGTTGGCGGCCTTGAAGTCGGTCACGAACTTCTGGTTCGCCGGGCTGTCGATGGTCTGGTAGTAGTTCCAGGCCGTGTACTGCCCCTCGAGGTTGCCCACGCCGACGCCCGGGACCTCCTCCTCCGCGATCGAGACCGAGAGCACCGGCATCGCCGAGGCGGTCAGGCCCTTGCCCTTGTACTCCTTGAAGAAGGCCACGTTGGAGTCGCCGTTGAGGGTGTTGAAGACCGCGTCCGCGCCGGCGGCCTTGACCTTGTCGACGACCGTGCCGAAGTCGGTCGAGCCCAGGGGCTGGTACTCCTCACCGAGGACCTCGATGCCGTTGGCGGCTGCGTACTGCTTGATGATCTTGTTCGCCGTGCGCGGGAATACGTAGTCGGAGCCGACCAGGAAGATCGACTCGATCTTCTTCTCCTGCTTGAGGAAGTCGAGAGCGGGGATGATCTGCTGGTTGGTGGTCGCGCCGGTGTAGAAGATGTTGTGCGAGGACTCCAGGCCCTCGTACTGCACCGGGTAGAAGAGCAGCGCGTCGTTGCCCTCGAAGACCGGCAGCATCGCCTTGCGCGAGCTGGAGGTCCAGCCACCGAAGACGGCCGCGACGCAGTCGTCCTGGATCAGCTTGGTCGCCTTCTCGGCGAAGACGGTCGGCTCGGACTGGCCGTCCTCGCTGACGATCTCGAGCTTCTTGCCGAGCACGCCACCGTCGGCGTTGATCTCCTCGGCCGCCATGGACAGGGACTTGAAGACGGTCGTCTCGCTGATCGCCATCGTCCCCGACAGGGAGTTGAGGAAGCCGATCTTGATGGTGTCGCCGCTGGTGTCGACGCAGCTCTCGCTGGTCGCGGAGTCACCGGTCTTGGCGCCGCCGCAGGCGGTCGCGGTCATGCCCAGGGCGAGCACCGAGCTGGCCGCGAGGAGGCGGCTCGAGAATTTCGTACGCACGGGATGGGGGTCCTTCCATCGGACAATTGCTCTCGAATGGAAGGAATCTAGGGACGGGTTGTTTCGCGGATGTGTCGGACCCCGCGACGATTTGTTTCCAGATGGAAACGCCTTCAGTCGGCCGGGCTCAGGGCAGCTTCTCGAGCACGGTACGCAGATCGCGGGCGACCCTGGCGACGGCCTCGGTCTGCTGGCGGGCGCGGATCTCCCGGGCAGCCGAGGCGCCCACCGGCGAGAGCGCGACCACGGCGCGGCGCTTGTCCTCGGCATGGATCTTGCGCAGCACCAGCCCGCGCTCGACCAGCCGGTCGACGTGCCTGGTCAGCGTGCCGGCCGGGAGCGCGGCGCCGTCGGCGAGGCGCGTCATCGTCTGGCCCGGATCGTCGAGCAGCACGCTGAGGATGCGCCACTGCTCCGCGGTGAGGTCGAACTCGGCGTACGCCTCGGCGAGCGCTCGCTCGATCCGGCGCTGTGCCTGGGCGAGCAGCACGGCGAGATCCGTGACGGCCGTCTCGGCCACCTCCATGGCGTCCTCCCACGAATGTCTGCATGGATGCCCGCTGCGCCGAGGGCCCGACTCCCGTACCCTAACCATCCATCGGCTCAATGGTGAGTCATCCGTCCGCTTCAGCTGGTCTGGTTCGTCTGGGAGCAGGTGCCGATGTCTCCGCCGTCGTTCACCCCGGCGCCCCATGCCCTGCTGGGCCTCGCACCGCGTCCGCCGGGGGCACTCTCGATCGCGTTCGTGGTGCCGATGCAGGGCCCGACCGGCATCTACGGCCCAGGCTGCCTCGCCTGCGGCGAGCTCGCCGCCGAGGAGCTCAACGCCGGCGGCGGGATCGCCGGAAGGCCGGTCGAGCTGGTCGCGATCGATGCGGGTCGAGCTCCCCACGAGGTCGCCGCCGAGGTCGCTCGGCTCGTCGAGGTCGGCCGGGTCGATGCCATCGCCGGCTGGCACATCTCCGCCGTACGACAGGCGATCACCGCGCGCGTCGGCGGCCGCGCCCTCTACGCCTTCGCCGCCATGCACGAGGGCGGTGACGACACTCCTGGGGTCTTCATGATCGGCGAGCGCCCGGTCAACCAGCTGCTCCCCGCCACCGCCTGGATGCGCGCCAACCACGGCGTCTCCCGCTGGGCGGTGGTCGGCAACGACTACGTCTTCCCACGCGTCACCGGGTCCACGGCCCGGGCCGCGCTGCGCGGATCGCCCTCGGAGGTCGTGAGCGAGACGTACGTCCCGCTGGGGACCCGTGACTTCGCCGGTGTGCTGCGTGGCCTCGAGGGTGGCGAGCAGGACGGGGTGATCATGCTGCTGATGGGGCAGGACGCCGTGCATTTCAATCGCCAGTTCGCCGCTGCCGGGCTGAGCTCGTCGTTGACCCGGCTGAGCCCCGCGGTCGAGGAGAACACCCTGCTCGCCGGTGGCGCCGGCGCCAACGCCAACGTCTTCGCGGCCGCTGCCTACTTCGACGGCCTCACCACCCCCGAGTCGGCCGACCTGGCCGAGCGCTACTACCGCCGCTTCGGTGAGTACGCGCCCTCGCTCAACGCTGTGGGCGAGTCCTGCTACGAGTCGCTGATGTTCCTGCGCCAGATCGGCGACGCCTGCGGCGGGCTCGAGGTCGAGCCCGCGCTGCGGCTCAGCGACCGCCACAGCTACTCCAGCCCCCGCGGCCTCATGCGGATGCACGGCAACCTGGTCGACCAGGATGTCTACATCGCCGCCGCCGACGGTCTCCGCTTCGAGATCCAGGAGCAGATCGCGTACGCCTCCTGACGCCTGCTTCGGTCCGTTGACTTCGAGTGCGCTCCAACTCCTAGCGTGCGCGGCATGACCTTCGAGAACCCCGCCCAGGACCCCATCTCCCGCGCCGCCCGCCACGACCACGGACGCGAGATCCTCGATGCGATCGACGGCGAGGCCGGTGCTCGAGTCATCGACGCGCTGGCCGACATCGCCCCGGAGCTCGGCCACCAGGTCGTCGCCTGGGGCTTCGGCGAGATCTACGCCCGCCCCGGCCTCGAGCCGCGAGACCGACAGCTCGTCACCCTCGGCATGCTCACCGCCCTGGGTGGCTGCGAGCCCCAGCTCGAGGTCCACATCAACGCCGCCCTCAACGTCGGCCTGACCCCCGAACAGATCATCGAGGCGTTCCTCCACTCCGCGGTCTACTGCGGCTTCCCCCGCGCCCTGAACGCCACCTTCACCGCCAAGAAGGTCTTCGCCGAACGCGACCTCCTCCCCCTCGCCTGAGCGCGACATGGCTCAGGCGGCGAGGGTGTGTTCGAGGAGTACGTCGCGCAGTCCGAACTCGGCTCGGGACCAGGTTGGTGGGGGTTGTGGCCAGATGTCGGGTGGTGGGCTGATGTAGGTGTGCCCGGTGGGCGTGGTGGTGATGATGGTGCCGGCGGGTCCTGGTCTGGCCTGCCAGCCGAGGGCTTCCTTGGCTTGGTTGCACCTCTCGCACAGCCCTTGGAGGTTCTCGGCGCTGGTGGTGCCGCCG
>NZ_JBIUZB010000011.1:0-119893 GCF_044744805.1 Nocardioides sp. NPDC087217 | reverse complement strand
CAGATCCACCACCCGGATTCGGACCTCAGCCGCAAACACCTTCGGCATGACAACACTCCCTCACTCAGCGTTGCCTCGACCGATTGATTCCGCCGCGTTCACAAGGTGTCATCGTCTTGTACAAGCACGAGAAGCCCTTCACCCTCGAGGACTCACCGGCCCCGGACTCCCAAGCCCGTACCCAACCCAAGGAATCCGCGCCAAACCCCGCCGCCGACCCGATAGCCAGCCAAAATTCTCGACGGAGCCCGGTGTCAAGGATCGCCGAAGGCGACCGGCGAAGCCGGCGGCCGCAGGCCGTCCTTTACTCCGGGATCCGGCGAGAACACCATCCGTAACGGGTCGGCGGCCCTAACTATGAGAAGAACGATCAGCCACAAACGTCGGACCAACTGACCTAGGAGTCGAACCCCAGCCCCAGCCGATCCATCGTCCGCAGGAACAGGTCGCGACGGCCCCCGTTGGCATCAGCCTTCCCGAGCGAGCGGACCATCATCGAGATGCCGGCATACCGCGCCGGCTCGGGCGGGAACGGCAGCGGCTTGGAGCGCACCATCTCGAGCGACGTACGTTCCGTCTGCTCGCCGCTGAGGAGATCGAGCATGACCTGGGCGCCGAAGCGGGTGGCTCCGACGCCTAGACCGGTGTAGCCGAGGGCGTAGGCGACGCGGCCGGCGTACGCCTTGCCGAAGAATGCCGAGAAGCGGGTGCAGGTGTCGATGATGCCGGCCCAGCGGTGGGTGAAGCGGAGGCCCTCGAGCTGCGGGAAGGTCTCGAAGAAGTGGCCGGCCAGCTTGTCGTGGGTGGCGCCGGTCTCCAGCTCCGGTGAGATCTTCGATCCGAAGTGGTAGATCGCGTCGTAGCCGCCCCACAGGATCCGGTTGTCCCTGGTCAGGCGGTAGTAGTGGAAGTGGTTGGCGGAATCGCTGACGCCTTGCCGGTTCGTCCAGCCGATGGCGTCCATCTGCGCGGCGGAGAGCGGCTCGGTCATGAGTACGTAGTCGTAGACCGGCACGGTCATCATCCGCAGCCGCCGCAGCAGCGGCGGGAAGGCGTTGGTCGCCAGTGCCACCCGCCCGGCCCGGACCGACCCTGCGATCGTTGATACCCGCATCCCCGAACCGTCACGCTCGAGACCAGTGACCGCGGAGCCCTCGTGGATCACCACACCGGCGTCCAGACAAGCCTGCCGCAGACCCCACGCCAGCCGCGCCGGCTCGATCGTGGCCGTGTCACCGACCACCTCCAAGCCGCCGAGGTAGGTCGGCGAGCTGAGTTCGTCCCGCACGCCGATCTCGTCCAGCAGCCGGTGCTTGATGCCGTGCTCGGTCAGCGCGGTCGACCACTCGGCGAGGTCGTCGACCTCGTGCGGACGGGTGGCGACGTTCAGCGCACCGGTGAGCTGCCAGTCGCAGTCGATCCCGTGCTCCTGGATGGTCGCCGCCATCTCATCGAGATTCTGCTGGCCGAGCCGGTCCAGGGTCGCGAGCTCGTCGGGCCAGCGCTCCAGACCGTTCCAGAAGCCATGTGTCAACGACGCCTCGGCGAAGCCGCCGTTGCGGCCCGATGCCTGGTCCCCGCACTGGCCGGCCTCCAGCAGCACCAC
This sequence comes from Nocardioides sp. NPDC087217, assembly GCF_044744805.1. Taxonomy (NCBI): domain Bacteria; kingdom Bacillati; phylum Actinomycetota; class Actinomycetes; order Propionibacteriales; family Nocardioidaceae; genus Nocardioides; species Nocardioides sp. NPDC087217. The sequence goes on along the minus strand of NZ_JBIUZB010000011.1, from coordinate 118,287 downwards.
CGACCACGACGGAAACCGCTCGCGGGCCAGCAGAGCCGTCCACAGCCCCGAGTACCCGCCTCCGACGACCACCAGATCGGCCGACTCCACCCCGAGCAGAGGCGGCAGCGGCGCTGGCTTTGCCGGGTCGTCCAGCCAGTAGACGGCGGGCTTCGCATCGGTCAGCGAGACATGGTTCACGACGCCCACTATGACAACTTCAGAGGCCTTCAGCCACACACAATGTACGGAATCATGGAAATTGTTCGTTACACACGACGGATTTCGTTGCATCAGGCCACAGCAAGCAGGTTGACTGGGCGCCATGACCACTCGCAAGCGCAACGGGGGCGCTCACCTCGACGAGGTCAACAAGCTGATCATCGAGCAGCTCCAGCAGGACGGGCGGCGCAGCTATGCCGCGATCGGCAAGGAGGTCGGCCTGAGCGAGGCCGCGGTGCGGCAGCGCGTGCAGCGCCTCGTCGACAGCGGCGTCATGCAGGTCGTCGCCGTCACCGACCCGCTCGAGCTCGGCTTCGCGCGACAGGCCATGATCGGCGTACGCACGTCCGGACCGATCGAGGGGATCGCCGACGAGCTCGGCAAGCTCGACGAAGTCGACTACATCGTCATCACCGCCGGCTCCTACGACCTGCTCGTGGAGGTCGTCGCCGAGAGCGACGAGGCCCTTCTCAACCTCGTCTCCAGCAAGATCCGCGCCATCGAGGGCGTGGTGAGCACCGAGACGTTCATGTACCTCCACCTGCACAAGCAGACGTACGCCTGGGGCGTCCGGTGAGCGAGCGCCAGCGAGCGACCCGTGAGTCTTTCACCGGGCCACATCCGTATTCTGGCGCTTGCGCTACGGAGGTGGCCCGGTGACCTACTCCGACATCAGCCTGTGGCACGAGACCGCGGGCGACTCCTGGGAGCCGCGCCCGGCCCTGATGGGTGACCTCGAGGTCGATGTCGCGATCGTCGGCGCCGGCTACACCGGCCTGTGGGCGGCCTACTACCTGGCGGAGGTCCGGCCCGACCTGAAGATCGCGATCCTCGAGGCCGAGGTCGCCGGCTTCGGGGCCTCGGGCCGCAACGGCGGCTGGTGCTCGGCCCTCTTCCCCGCCTCGCTCGACAAGGTGGCTGCGGGCTCGAGCCGGGAGGCCGCTCTCGCCCAGGACCGGGCGATGCGGGCGACCGTCGACGAGGTCATCCGGGTCACCGAGGCGGAGGGCATCGAGGCAGACATCGCCAAGGGCGGCACCGTCGTCGTGGCCCGTACCGCCGCCCAGCTCGAGCGCGCCCGCGACGACGTCGAGCACGCCCGCTCCTGGGGGCTCGGTGACGCCGAGATCTCCCTGCTGGACCAGGCCGCCGCCGAGAAGCGGCTCGCCGCGACCGGCACCCTCGGCGCCACCTACACCCCCGACTGTGCGGCGCTCCATCCCGCCAAGCTGGTCCGCGGCCTGGCCCGTGCCGTCGAGGCCCGCGGGGTCACGATCTACGAGCAGACCCGGGTCACCTCGATCGAGCCGCACCTCGTGCGGACAGAGCGCGATGCCGTCACCGCCGACGTCGTCGTACGCGCCACCGAGGGCTACACCCCGACACTGACCGGGCTCGAGCGCGAGGTCATCCCGGTGCGCTCCCTCATCATCGCCACCGAGCCGCTCTCCAATCTGGTCTGGTCGAGCATCGGTCTGGAGGAGCGCGAGACCTTCTCCGACGGCCGGCACCTGCTGATCTACGGGCAGCGCACCGCAGACGACCGGCTGGTCTTCGGCGGCCGGGGCGCTCCGTACTCCTTCGGGTCGAAGATCACCCACGCGGACTCCTCCGACCTCCGCACCCACCGTCGCCTGCAGGAGACCCTGGTCGAGCTGTTCCCGGCCGTACGCGGCCACAAGATCACCCACAGATGGGGCGGGGTCCTCGGCATCCCGCGCGACTGGCACGCCTCGGTCGGCTACGACCCCGCCAGCGGCCTCGCGCACGCCGGCGGCTACGTCGGCGACGGCGTCGCGACCACCAACCTCGCCGGCCGTACGCTGCGCGACCTGGTCCTCGGCACCCAGTCCGATCTCACCGCCCTCCCCTGGGTCGGTCACGTCTCACCACGCTGGGAGCCGGAGCCGCTGCGCTGGCTCGGCGTCAACGCCGGTCTGCGCGCGATGACCATGGCCGACGCCGAGGAGACCGCCACCGGCAAAGGCTCGCTGGTCGCCCGCGCCGTCGCGCCGCTCGTCGGCGGTCACTGACCCTCCGGACCGAAACGGCTACGCTGCCGCTGTCGCATCCAGGATCTCGGGGGAAGTCATGGCAGTGTCGTCGGGCGCCAAGAAGACGCTCATCTCGGTAGCGGTCCTCGTCGCTGCCTGCGCTCTGATCGTCGGAATCGCCCACTGGCGAGCCCACGACCTGGTCGCCGGCGACGTGGCCTGGCACGTCGAGATCAGCGATGGCGGTGACGAGGCCGTCGTGGTCCGCGACCGGATCTACACCTACGAGGACGACGTGCTCACGATCCGCGAACTGTCCAGCGGGCGGGAGATCGCCGAGGACTACCTGGACGGGACCTGGGCCCGGGTCGGGGACAGCGGCGACGTGGCGGTCGTCAGCATCGATGGCCTCGCGATGTACGACCGGAGCGGCGACCAGGTGTGGCACCAGACTCTCGACGACCTCCACATGCCGATCGCCATCAGCACCGACGGCGAGCTCGATGCTGTTCGGTGCGCCGAGGACGAGGGATGCACCCTGGTGCACTTCGACGCCGCGGGAACGATCACGTCCAGCACCTCGCGAGAGTCGCTCGATCTCGGCATCCCGGCCGTCGTCGGCGTCACGACCCTCGACGACAGTCGGCTCGTCCAGCGAGTCCCAACGGTTCCGGTCGACATCGATCCCGAGACACGTTCGGCCTTCCAGGTGCGGAACGGCAAGCGCTGGGGAGCACCGGTCGCCGTCATGGACGATCACGTCGCGGCCCAGGTCGGTGACCTCCTGGTCGGGATGTCCCGCAAGGACGGAACCTGCACCTTCTCCGCCGTCCGGGCCGGGGTCCGAGCCTGGACGACCTCCACGCCCTGCCCGGATCTCGGCTTCCCCATCGTCGACGTCTTCGCCAACCGGATCTACGTGACCAACCTCTCCGGCCGCGCCTACGACGTCGTCACCGCCGACCTCGAGGGTCGACGGGCATCCGCATTTCAGGTCGAGGTCGATCCGGCCTCCGAATCCGACGATCGGCAGCTGCTGAAGCCGGCCCCTGACGCGGTCGTACTCATCCAGAGCGACCGGATAGCAGCGTTCTCGCCGACCGGGAAGCGTCTGTGGAGCCAGGACCTGGACCGCAGGTCGCGAGGCTCGGTCGACGAATCGAAGCGGCTCTACCCCGGCGTGGCTGTCAGTGGGCCGATCATCGATCGTTTCGAGAACGGTCCGGACGGGGTGGCCGGCCTTGCCATCGGCCGGAAGCTGCCCGCCTACACGCACACCTTCGTCGACTCCGGATCCGGCGAAGAGACGGCACGGCTGGCGGCTCCGTACGGGTCCGTCCCCTACGGGCTCGACGACGGCCGGGTCCTGATGCTCGGCAACGACGACATGTGGCTCGTCTCGCCATAGCCCGATAAACCTGTTGCGTACGCCGGTCGCGGTCCTCCACCATGGAGCGCGACCGGCGTCCTCGTCCACGAGGCGCCCCTGATCGAGAGGAGCAGACCATGACTGTCGTTGTCCTGTGCCTGCCCACAGACCACATCTCTCGTATCAGGAGCACCCGAAGTGACTCAGGAGAACATCTCCGCTGATCCTCTCCAGGGGATCGACTCGAATTTCGTCTTCGACTTCCAGGCGTACGACGACCTGGACGACGGACAACGCTGGTCCACCTGGCTCTCCGTGGAGCCGCTCTCGCGTGGACCGGAGCCGCGCCCGGACTGGGTGGTGACCTCTCAGGGCGCCATCGACACCGAGCTCGGCATCCTCAAGACCGGCAAGGAGGCCGACGCCTTCCTGGTCGTACGGGCCGACCCGCTCTTCCCCGAGCAGGAGGCACTGATGGTCGCCAAGCGCTACCGCGACACCGACCACCGCACCTTCCACCGGGCCGCGACGTACACCGAGGGCCGTTCGGTCAAGCGCTCCCGTGACGAGCGCGCGCTGAAGAAGGGCTCGACCTTCGGCCGCGAGGTCGCCAAGGCCGAGTGGGCCAACGCCGAGTGGAACGCGCTCGTACGCTGCTGGAATCTCGGCCTCCCGGTCCCCTATCCGGTGCAGATCGACGGGACCGAGATCCTGATGGAGTGGATCGCGGTCGACGACGGCAACGGCGAGCTCGAGACGGCGCCGCGGCTCGCCCAGACCCGACCGGAGCACCACGTCCTGGAGATGTGGTGGGACGGGCTCGTCGACGCGCTGGCCACGATGGTGCAGGCCGGCCTGGTCCACGGTGACCTCTCGCCGTACAACATCCTGGCCCAGCAGGACCGGCTCGTGATCATCGATCTCCCCCAGATCATCGACCTGGTCGGCAACCCGCTGGGCTTCGACTTCCTGCTACGCGACATCACCAACGTCGCGAAGTGGTTCCAGGCCCGGGGCCTGGAGGTCGACGAGCAGGAGGTCTACGCCGACCTGATGGCCCACGCCTTCTGAGAGCTAGCGGGCCAGGCCGCGCATCAGGGTGGCGACGGCGTCCTCCAGCATCTGCTGCGACTGCTCGGGCGTCACGAAACCGGAGCCGACGAAGGTGGCGAGGCCCTGGATCGCGGCCAGGACGGTGACCCCGATGACCTCGGGGTCGCCGTCGATGACCTCACCGCGGGCCTGACCCTCGGTGAGCAGGGCGGTGGGGTGGGCGAAGGCGGCGGCGACAGCCTCGGCGATCTCGGCGCCGGAGGTCTCGCTGTGCTTGCGTGCGAACATCACCGAGAGCAGTGCCGGGTTGTCGGTGGCGAAGTCGAGGTAGGCCGAGGCGAAGGTCACCAGGTCGTCGGCGAGCGAGCCGCGGGTGGCCAACGCGGCATCCATCACCTCGCCCAGCCGCCGGAACCCGGCGACCGCGAGTGCGTCGAAGAGCGCGTTCTTGTCGCGGAAGTGGGCGCTCGGCGCGGCGTGGCTCACGCCCAGATCGCGGGCGATGCCGCGCAGCGAGAGCGCGTCGGTGCCCGACTCGCGCAGCACCTCCTCCGCACGGCGGAGCACCGCGGCGCGCAGGTCGCCGTGGTGGTAGCGGGTCATCGTCTCGGTCATCAGGCACACCTTATCGAGACTTCATCGATTTAGACATTGTCAAGATTCTTGGCACCGCCTAGATTGGTTCCATGACCGAACAGAAGTGGACTTCCGAACGGCTGCCGTCCTTCGAGGGCCGCACCGTCATCGTCACCGGCGCGACCAGCGGCCTGGGCCGCGTCGTCGCCACCCAGCTGGGCGCGAAGGGCGCCCGCGTCGTCCTGGCCATACGCAACGTCGCCGCCGGCGAGGAGGTGGCCGCCGCGATCGGCAGCAGCGCCGAGGTGCGGGCGCTCGACCTGGCCGACCTCAGCTCAGTGCGGCACTTCGCCGACGGGTGGGAGGGTGAGATCGACGTACTCATCAACAACGCCGGGATCATGATGGTGCCCAAGCGCCTCACGACCGACGGCTACGAGAGCCAGTTCGCCACCAACCACCTGGGACACTTCGCGCTCACCACCCTGCTGCTCCCCCACATCACCGACCGCGTCGTGACGGTCGCCTCCTCGGCCCACCGCTGGGGCGGCTTCGACCTCGACGATCTCAACTGGGAGCGGCGCGACTACCGGACCGAGCGGGCCTACGGGCAGTCGAAGATATCCAACCTGCTCTTCACCCTCGAGCTCCAGCGGCGCTTGGAGGGCACCGGGCTCCGGGCGTACGCCGCCCACCCGGGCTACGCGGCGACCAACCTGCAGAGCCACACCGGAAACCTGGTCAAGCATGCCCTCATGGCGATCGGCAACCGGGTCGTCGCGCAGTCCGCGGAGGCGGGCGCACTTCCGACCCTGTACGCAGCCAGCCAGGACCTTCCGTCGGGGAGCTACGTCGGGCCGGACGGCTTCGGCGAGTACCGCGGCAGCCCGACCCTCGTCGGCCGCACCGCGGTCGCCTCCGACCCCGAGCTCGCTCGTAAGCTGTGGACCGAGTCCGAGCGCCTGACCGGAGTCTCCTGGCCACTGTGAGTCGGTAGGTTTCTCGGTATGAAGCATCACCGGGGACGGCATGTCGACATCGAGTCGGTGGACGAGCTCGACGGGCACTTGGCGGCTGGAGCCGGCAGTCTGAGGGGGTGGCGGCTGCGGTCGCTGGACCTGAGCTCGCGTTCGGAGACCCTGCGCGAGACCGAGCTGGCCGGGGCCACGTTCCTCGGATGCACCTTCGCACCCGGGGACGGCGACTACGCCGAGGACGAGGGCGCGCTGGTGATGCCGGTGATCCCCGAGGCACCCGTCGACGTCTACCGATCCCGGCTCTACACCGCCGAGGAGCTCTACGACGACCCGGTCTATGCGCGGAGCCTGGATGCGAGGGCGTACGCCTGGCTGCAGCAGCCGCTCGACGCCGACGACGAGCTCGCGATCACCCTGCACGATCATGCGATCGACGCCGCGCTCGAGGCATGGGTGCGGGCGCGACGCGACGAGGGCACGCGGATCATCGGGATGATGGGCGGGCACGCGCTGCGGCGGGGCGAGGAGGGCTACGCGACCGCCGCCCGCCTCGCCCAGCACCTGGCGAGCCGTCATGTGGTCGCCACCGGCGGCGGCCCGGGAGCGATGGAGGCCGCCAACCTGGGCGCCTTCCTCGCAGGGGCGCCGAAGACGGTGCTCGACGATGCACTCGCGGCGCTGGCCGCGGTGCCGTCGTTCCGGCCCTCGATCCGGTCATGGTCACAGGTCGCTCTGGACGTACGGAACCAGGTCGAGGGCAAGCCCGGAAGGTCGCTCGGGATCCCGACCTGGCACTACGGGCACGAGCCGCCCAACGTGTTCGCCGGGGCGATCGCGAAGTACTTCCGCAACGCCACGCGCGAGGCGGTGCTGCTGGAGGTCTGCGACGGCGGGATCGTCTTCCTGCCCGGTGCCGGCGGCACCGTGCAGGAGGTCTTCCAGGACGCCTGCGAGAACTACTACGCCGACGCGAGCGCGGTCGCGCCGATGGTGCTGGTCGGGCGGAGCTATTGGACCGAGGAGCTGCCGGTCTGGCCGCTCCTGCAGGCCCTCGCCCGTGGCCGTGCGATGGAGGGCCACATCCACCTCGTCGACACCGACGAGGAGGTCCTCGACGTCATCGCAGCCGGCGCGCCCGGATGACGTCGCGGTAGTGGTCGACCAGGGCGGCGTTCACCGCGCCCCAGGACTTGTGCGCGACGCTCTTGCGGGCCTCGCGCCCCATCCGCAGCCGCAGCTGCGGGTCGTTGTGGAGCAGCGCGACGCGGGAGCCGAGGTCGTCGCGGCTGCCGGGCTCGTAGAAGAACCCGGTGACGCCGTCGGCGACCAGGTCCAGCGGCCCGCCCGAGCGCGGCGCGACGACCGGGACCCCGGAGGCGAGCGCCTCCTGGACCGCCTGGCAGAACGTCTCGTGAGAGCCGGTGTGCGCGAACACGTCGAGGGAGGCGTACGCAGCCCCGAGCTCCTCCCCCTGCAGCACGCCCATGAAGGTCGCGTTCGGGAGCAGGTGGCGCAGCTCGCGCTCCTGCGGGCCGCCACCGACGAGCACGACCTTGTACGCCGGGTTGTGCGCCAGCGGAGCCAGCAGGTGCAGCTCCTTCTCCTGGGCGAGACGGCCGACGTACCCGACGATGGTCTCCCCGTTGGGCGCGAGCTGGGAGCGCAGGTCGTGGTCGATGCGACTCGGGTGGAACAGCTCGACGTCGACACCGCGCGGCCACAGCCCGGTGCGCTGTACGCCGAGGCCCTCGAGCTGGGTGAGGGCCGACGAGCTCGGTGCCAGGGTGCGGTCGGCGGCCGAGTGCGCCTGACGGGTGAGCATCGCCGCGGCCTGCGGGCCACCGACTGCCTTGTACTTGTCCCAGAAGCCGACCAGGTCGGTCTGGTATATCGCCACGCTCGGGATGCCGAGCTCCTTGGCCACCAGCACCGCCTGCCGCCCGAGCAGCGCGGGCGAGGCGACGTGGATGACGTCGGGGCTGAACCGGCGCATCACCGCGCGCAGCTTGCGCCGCGTCTCCAGGCCGACACGGAAGTCCTTGTAGACCCAGAACGTCGCGCCCCGGGTGCGGGTCACCGGGAACCCGGCGTACTCGGTGGGCCCGGTGGGGGCCACGACCTCGACGGTGTGGCCGTCGATCGCAAGATGCTCCAGCACGCGGCGTACGGAGTTGGTCACGCCGTTGACCTGGGGCAGGAACGACTCCGTGACGATGAGGACACGGAGCGGCTCTGAGTTGGCGGCGACCAGCGGGACCCGATCGAGGCTGATGCTCATGTTCCCGATCGTGAGCGCCGTCCGGCAACGTGACCCCCGACTTGGTTGACGGGTCGGTGAACCTCCCGTGGCCAGAACTCCGTGCCGGGCGACAGATAGTCCGGGCGGTGTCATCAGCGGAAACACCGTGTGACTCTCAGAGATCCAGGGCTTGCCGCCCGCTCGCTCGATTTGCCACGATCACGGCATGACCACCGATGAGGAGCACATCCGGCCCGAAGGCGTCGACGACCTCACCGTCGAGGCGCTCGGCTCCATCAGCGAGGCGCTCGAAGCGATCGAGATCGCCCGAGGTCATCTGTACGCGATGCATCGCATCACCGGCACCGCCGACCTCACCCTCGGCAAGGGTGTCCAGCAGCTGCGCGAGGCCGGCCACACCGAGCTGGCGGACACGTTCGAGCGCGAGCTCGTAGGACTCAACGTGCTCAACGGCCGGTGGACGTTTCAGATCGTCGAGGAGTACGACGACGGCTACTACGCCACGTTCAAGCGGCTGGAGAAGGAGGCTCGCGACACTCTCGTCGAGGGCAAGCGGCACCTCTACGAGTCGGAGATGAAGGACGTCCGCCGCACCCGAGGCCGACCCGGCCACGAGCGCCGGCCCGCGCCAGGGGCTTGAGCCACTACTCCGCGGCAGCGAGCTGGCCGCAGGCGCCGTCGATCTCGCGGCCGCGGGGGTCGCGGACGGTGGCGGAGATGCCCTAGCGCGACCGCTGTTGGGCCAGTCCGGTCAACAGGAGGTCGAGGCCGAAGCTGAACTCGTCATCCAGGGGAACCGGGCCAAAGGCGGCCACGGCGCTTGTCGCCGGGAGGTTGTCCTCGCCGGAGTTCCGAAGAGCCTCGGCGAGTGCTGCGTCTTCTGTTTCATCGCCGTTGAGCTGGATGGCGAAACCCAGGACGAATCGCGCGAGCGTCGCGTAGCAGCGGATCGCGACACGTGGCGAGAACCCGTCGTCCAGAAGCACCTGAAGAGCCATCTCCCGCATTGCCATCGCATTGGGACCTGTGGGGGCCTGGGCGAGCAGCAGGGGTGCGATGTTCGGATGGCTCCGGAGATTCTCGAACATCCAGGTCGCCATAGCCCGGCACGCGTCTTCCCAGCCGAGGCTTCGTAGCTCAGCGGCCTGAACGGGGACCCCGCCGAAGGTGTGATCGATCAGGTGGTTGATCAGCTCGGCCCGGTTTGAGAAGTGTCGATACAGCGTCGCGGTGCTCGAGTCCAGCCGTTGGGCCAGAACGCGGAGCGAGAGCGCATCGGCACCCTCTTCGTCAACGATCTTCAGCGCTGTCGCAACGATTCGTTCCTTGGGGACGGGCGGACGGCCGCGCGAGCGGCCCGAAGCAGAGGCGTCACTGTCGGGACCTGAGGTCGGTTCGGCACTGGTGACGGAATCGGAGTGTGGGTTCATATCGGTTACATCGTAGCCGATAGGTATTGACAAGCTCGAACAATAACGACAACACTGTAGCCGTTATGAACTCTTCCTTTCTCGGTCCGGACCCGGACTCTCAGTTCGCCTTCGTCGACGGCGTGCGTCTGCACTTCAAGCGCTCCGGCAGCGGACGCGCGCTTCTGCTGTTGCACGGGAGTGGTTCCTCCAATCACGGGTTCGAGCGCGTCGCGGAGCACCTCTCCACGTCATTCGACGTCATCACTCCCGATCTGCCCGGCTTCGGTTTCACCGGGCCGCGCCCCGACCGGGACTACCGGGTCTCGACGTACGTCGACACGGTCGCTGGGCTCATGACCGAGCTCGGCGTGGAACGCTTCTCGGTCGTCGGCAACTCGCTCGGCGGGAACATCGGCTGGAACCTTGCTCTGGCCGAACCCTCTCGTGTGGAGAGCCTGGTGCTCATCAACGCGACGGGCTATCCCGAGAAGTCGCTTCCGACGGGCATACGGTTGGCTCGCAACCCGATCCTCCGACCGCTGCTGCGGCGCTGGCTCCCGAAGCGGGCAACCGAAGGCAACCTACGCGCTCTCGTCGGCCGACCGTCGATCGTGGATGAGGCGATGGTCGACCGAGTCCACGCCATGATGAGCCTTCCCGGCAACCGGTCCGCCTTCGTCGACCTCGCGAACACGGACCAGGAGGACCGCAGCAACCTGATTCCCCTCGTCGCCGTACCGACGATGGTGCTGCGCAGCGCGTCGATCGATGGTCAGCACTTCGGTCAGGACATCCCGGGGGCGGTCGAGCTGACCCACCCGACCGGTGGCCACTTGCTGCCCGAAGAGGACCCAGAGTGGGTCGCCGCGCGGATCCGCGACTTCCTGGGAGGCCAGCCGGACCCCCACAGCGGTCGCACGAGGCAGGACGGGGCGCGACCATGAGGTACTTCGTCGGTCAAGGAGAGGACCTCCTCCTGGATGACCGGGCGAGGCGTGACCTCCGCGGAAGTTTCATCGAGCTCTCCCACGGCGTGACGCACTATGAGTTGGCTGGCCCCGAGGACGGCGAGACCGTCGTCCTCACCGGAGGGTTGACCGTTCCCTTGTTCTACTGGGACGGCCTGGCCGAGCACCTGCACGGCTTGGGATTCCGAACGCTCGCGTTCAGCGCCTATGGACGTGGGTATTCGCAGCGACTGATCGGTGACTACGACGAGGCACTCTTCGTCGGCCAGCTCACGGAGCTCGTGGACACGCTTCGACTCCCACCTCACCACGTTGTCGGGACCTCGATGGGCGCGGTCATCGCGATGGCGTACGTGGCGGGTCGCTCGGATATCAAGAGCCTGACTCTTGCCGGGCCGGCAGGGCTGTCCGACGCCCCGGCGAGCCGCTGGCTCTTCAAGAGCGATCCACTTGCCGCGTTGGTCGGTAGACGGCTCGGACGGCGACTCCTGGAGAGCCATCTGGGCCACAACGTGCGAGACGAGGCAAGTGCGGCAGTCTTGACGCGCATGGTGCGTGACGCCTTCCGCTACCAAGGCTCCATGTACGCGTTGTTCTCCACGCTGCAGAATCTGCCCTTGCACGGCCGGGCCGAGCTCTTCCGTAGCACCGGTCGCTCGGACATTCCCACCATGCTCATCTGGGGCGACGACGACCACGTCACCCCCATCGACAGCCTCGAAGAGGCTCGCACGCTCCTGCGGCCCCAACAGTGTCACGTGATCACGCAGTGCGGACACATGACGCCACTCGAGCGACCCGACGCGGTAGCGAGTTTGGTCGCGTCGTTCACGACCAACCCAACAGAACGGCTTGAGCAATGAAGGCAGAAGACACCGCGATCGATGTACTCATCGCTGGCGCCGGTCCGAGCGGCTCGGCGCTGGCGATCGACCTGGTCCGTCGCGGTCTTGACGTCCGGATCGTCGACAAGGCGCCACATTCCTTTGAAGGCTCCCGAGCAAAGGGACTCCAGCCCCGAACACTCGAAGTGCTCGACGATCTCGGCGTCCTCTCGCGCGTCGTCCACCACGGGAGTTTGTATCCCAAGCTCGGAATCCACCTCGGTCGCGCTGTGATCCCGTGGAGCATGATGAAGAACCGTGCGGCCACCGCCGACGTTCCATATCCCAACACGTGGCTCATTCCTCAGTTCGCCACCGACGCAGCGCTTCACGCTCGGCTTGTCGAGTTGGGCGGCAAGGTCGAGTACGGCACCGAGATCACCGAATTCACCCAAGACGCCACGGCGGTCACCGCGACCCTCGCCACGGACGGTGGCGTCGAACACGTCACCGCCCGATACCTGGTGGGCACCGACGGTGGGGCGAGCACGACTCGCACCACGCTCGGCATCGACTTCATCGGTTCAACCGACGAGCAGGACCGCATCCTCATCGTCGACGCCACCACCACGGGGCTCTCGCGAAACCGGTGGCACATGTGGCCCAGGCTCCGTGGGGGCTTCGTTGCGGCGTGCCCACTGCCCGACAGCGATCTCTTCCAGTGGATGGTCCGGCTCGCGCCGGACGAGAACCCGCCCACCGACCTGGCCGAGATCAACACGCGGATCCGAGCCCACACCCACGCATCCGGCGTCGAGCTCCAAGACGTACGTTGGCGGTCGGTGTTCCGCCCCAACATCCGGCTCGCCAGCCACTATCGCCAGGGCCGGGTCTTCATCGCAGGGGACGCAGCGCACGTGCACACCCCCGCAGGAGCCCAAGGCCTCAACACCGGCATCCAGGACGCCTACAATCTCGGATGGAAGCTCGGCCAGGTCCTCGCGGGAGCTCCTGACACCCTTCTCGACTCCTATGAGGCCGAGCGCCAGCCCATCGCAGCCGGAGTCCTCGGTCTGTCGACGAAGAAGTACGAGGCCATCGGCAAACTCGATCCGGCGAGCATCCGTCGCGGCAAGGACGAACAGCAGCTCGGGATCACTTATCGAGGCGGTCCACTGGCGGCTACCGCTGAACAGACCACCAAGCAGCTCGACGTCGGCGACCGTGCGCCAGATGCCGTGATGGTCGATGCCGAGGGGAGGCCCGCCAGGATGTTCGATGCCTACCGAGGCCCACACTTCACAGCCGTCGCCTACGGCGACGGCGCAGCTCGGGCCTTGAACCAGATCCAGTGGCCAGCGACCGGGGCGGCCCTGAGGACGGTGGCTGTCGACGCACTGTCCTCGACCGCCGATCTTGTCCTGACCGACGGCAACGGAAGCTTCCGCGAGTCATACGGAGTCAGCGAGGACACGCTGCTCCTGGTGCGTCCAGACGGCTATCTCGCCTCGATCTCCTCGGGAGACATGATCAGCGAGGCCGAGGCCGCGGTTTCCCTGTTGAGGCCTCTGCCACGTGAAAGAGGCTCCGGTGCTCGCCCGCGCCGCGGCTCCGCCTGAGCCGCGAGCGACTCTTCCCGCCCCGCACGACGTGCTCTGCCAGCAGCAATCGCCGTTATCGACCCGCACTGGCACCGTCAACGTCTCCAGCTGCACACGACCAGAGGTGGATGTATGTCCCGACGAACACTGATCACCAACGCGACCCTGCTGACCCTGGCTGAGCCAGCTCCGCCTGGGATCAACCAACTGTTGGTCGAGGACGGCCGTATCGCCGCGATCGGGCAAGATCTCGGAGTCACCGATGCCGAGGTGATCGACGCGCGCGAAGGAATCGTCATGCCCGGCATGGTCGACACGCACCGGCACACCTGGCAGTCGCTCCTGCGAGCCACCTTGGCCGACGGAAGCCTCTACGACTACATGGCCCAAGTGCGATACGGCTACGCGCCGCATTTCACCGCTGGTGACGCGGAGCTGGGCAACTACGCCGGCGCATTGGATGCGCTCAACGCTGGAGTGACAACGGTGGTCGACAATGCCCACCTGGTCGCCACCCCGGACCACGCCGACGCGTTGCTCACAGGTCTGGAGAATGCGGGCATCCGGGCTGTCTACTGCTACGGCTTGCCCGATGTGGCGGACCCCGACGTACCCATCGAGACCGAACGTACCTTCACCTCTCGTTGGCGCCACCAGGACGCGGAGAGGCTTCGCGCCGAGAGGCTTCCCGTCAGCGACGGGCTGATCCGGTTCGGGATCAGCGGCAGCGATTTTCTCTTCGCGCCCCTGCAGTACACCGTCCCGGAGGTGGAGCTTGCCCGGCGTCTCGACGCGCATCGGTTCTCGGTTCACGTCGCCAACGGGCCGTTCGCCCGCGGCACTCGCTATGTCACCCGGCTGCTGAACAAGGGCCTGGTCGACGACCGCACACTCTTCGTGCACGGCAACGTGCTATCCCAGGCAGACCTGTCACGTATCGCGAGCATCGGCGCCTCAATCTCGGTGACCCCGGAGAGCGAGATGCAGATGGGCATGGGGACTCCGATCTGGCCCGCCGCACGGAACGCAGGAGTGGCCTGTGGCCTAGGAGTGGACATCGTGTCGGGTGGCTCGGGGGACCTGTTCACCCAGATGCGCTTGGCACTTGCCGCCGGGCGCATGGCCGCCAACGACAAGCTCGGTGCCCACAGGATGATGCCCGAGAAGTTGCAGTTGAACACGGAGCACGTCTTGCGCGCGGCCACCATCGAGGGCGCTCGCGCGGCCGGCTTGGAGAACGAGGTGGGCACGTTGGAGGTCGGGAAACGCGCCGACCTGATCCTGGTGCGGACCGCCGAACACCACCTGTCACCTCTCCTCGACCCGGTCAAGACCGTCGTCGTACAAGCCGGAGCGGGCGACGTCGAGCTAGTCATGGTTGACGGTCGGGTCGTCAAGCGGGACGGGGAACTGGTAGGAACCGATCGGCACGGGATCGAGGCGCGTCTTCAGCAGACCGCCGAGCGCATCTTCACGGCCACGACCCAGCAGAGCCTCGACCAGGCATACACCTACGTCCGAGCAGCATTCCCATTGGACCGAGCCACGGCACTCGGAGCTCGATTCGTGGGGAAGGCCCTACAAGTCCGCGGGCTGGACAACGCGGTGTTTCGGGTCATGCTCGCCCAATCCGCCAAGAGCGAACAGCCCGTCATCGAGGACCGCACCACGAACTGAATTCATTGCTTGTTTCCGCCACTACTCCGCGGCAGCGAGCTGGCCGCAGGCGCCGTCGATCTCGCGGCCGCGGGTGTCGCGGACGGTGGTGGAGATGCCCTTGGCCTCGAGGCGGCGTACGAACTCGCGCTCGTCGGCCGGGTCGCTCGCGGTCCACTTGGAGCCAGGGGTCGGGTTCAACGGGATCAGGTTGACGTGGACCCAGCCCCAGTCGCCGTAGGAGTTGAGGACGTCGGCGAGCAGGTCGGCGCGCCAGGCCTGGTCGTTGATGCCGCGCATCATGGCGTACTCGATGGAGACTCGGCGCTTCGTCACGCGCGCGTAGTTCCAGGCGGCGTCGACGGTCTCGGCGACCGAGAAGCGGGTGTTGATCGGGACGAGCTCGTTGCGCAGCTCGTCGTCGGGTGCGTGAAGCGAGAGGGCGAGGGTGACCGGGATGCCCTCCTCGGTGAGCTGCTTGATCCGGGGTACGAGGCCGACGGTGGAGACGGTCACGTGGCGGGCCGAGAGCCCCAGACCCTCGGGGGCGGGCGAGGTGAGGCGGCGGACCGCACCCATCAGCGCCTTGTAGTTGGCCATCGGCTCCCCCATGCCCATGAAGACGACGTTGGAGAGCCGACCGGGGCCGCCGGGGATCTCGCCGCTGGCCATCTGCCGGGCGGCGACGACGACCTGGTGGACGATCTCGGCGGTCGACATGTTGCGCTCGAGGCCGCCCTGGCCGGTCGCACAGAAGGGGCAGGCCATGCCGCAGCCGGCCTGGGAGGAGATGCAGACCGTGGCGCGGTCGGAGTAGCGCATCAGCACCGACTCGACGAGAGCGCCGTCGAAGAGCTTCCACAGTGTCTTGACGGTGGTGCCCTTGTCGGCCTCCTGCTGACGGATCGGTGTCATCAGGTCGGGCAGGAAGGTGTTGACCAGCTCCTGGCGCTGGCCGGCCGGGAGGTCGGTCATCTTCTCGGGGTCGTCGACCAGCCGCTCGAAGTAGTGCACCGAGAGCTGCTTGGCCCGGAACCCCGGGAGCCCGGCCTCCTTCGCCGCGTCCTGACGGCCGGCGAGGTCGAGGTCGGCGAGGTGGCGCGGCGGCTTCCCGCGGCCCTTGGGCGGAGCCATCACCAGGGGCAGGCGGCGCCCCTCCATCGCGGCTGCCTCGGCCTCAGGGCTGTGCGGGGCCGGTACGTTCGCAGGGTCGGGCTCGGTCACGCATCCATTGTCCCATCGCGGTGCGGCGTACGGCTAAACCTGGATCCGGCCCGCTTGGTCAGCCGGTCTTCAGCAGGATCCAGAAGACCAGCGAGCCGACACCGACCACCACCAGCACGGTGAGGATGATCCCCAGCCAGACGAACTCGGCGAGGCGGCGGGTCTTGCGCGGGATGAGCAGGGCCAGCGGCACCAGCAGGGTCAGCGCCACCCACGGGAACAGCTCCTCGGCCCGCTCCTGCCCGACGACCCACGTCAGCAGGGCGCCCCAGGTGCCGGGTACGAGGATCGCGTACGCCAGGCCGATGTAGAAGCCGACCAGGGCCGCAACGGTTGGGTGCGAGTCGTGCAGCCATGCCCACAGGCCACCGGACCCCGAGGACTCCTCCTCCGGGCCGTGATCTGCCTCGACGTCTGGATCGGAGTCCACGTCGAGGTCCGCGGGACGCTCGGTCACTCTTCAACCGTAGCGCCGAACCACGTCATCCTTGGTAAAGAATCGCTGCCGCGACGAACTCCGGGCGATTCAAGCCGGTCAGGCGTCGACGGTGATCAGGTCCGGGAAGCCGAGGTCTCGCCACCGGGCGAGATCTGGCGGCGTGCCGGTCAGCTCGCTCACCAGGACGGTCCAGGCCGTGCCGTGACCGACGAGCACGGCGTCCTCGCCCGCGTGTGCCGAAAGGATCCCGGCGACCGCCTTCGTCACGCGAGCGCGGCACTCCTCGAGCGGCTCCCAGCCGTCGTACGCCGGGACCGTCGGCTCCGCGAACGCCCGCTCGACCGTGGCGTGGAAGTCGTCGACCCAGGCCTCACCGCGGCGGTGCTCACGGAGGGCCTCGACCACACCGACGTCGCCGTCGGTGAGGAGCTGGGCGGTCTGCTGCGCCTTGGGCTCGGGCGAGGAGTACCACGCAGCGCCGGCCGGCAGCCGGTCACGCAGAGCCCAGACGTCGTCGAACCCGGCCGGGTCGAGCTCCCACTGCTCCGCGGCGACGCCGCGCACCTGGATGGGTCGTCCGTGGCGTACGAGGAACAGCATCGGGGCTGGGCCTGCTCAGAAGACGGCGTAGTGGAGGATCAGCCAGACCGGGGCGACGGTCGCCAGGAGCGAGTCGAGACGGTCCATGAGGCCGCCATGACCGGGGATGATCTGGCTCATGTCCTTGACGCCGAGGTCGCGCTTGATGACCGACTCGACGAGGTCACCGAGGACGGCCATCACGCAGGCGACCACGCCGAGCGCGACACCGACCCACCAGGCACCGTCGAGCAGCCATACGACCAGGCCGACGCCGGTGGCGACGGTGAAGACCACCGAGCCGGCGAAGCCCTCCCACGACTTCTTCGGGGAGATCACCGGCGCCATCGGGTGCTTGCCGAAGAGGACCCCGGCCACGTAGCCGCCGATGTCGGACATGATCGTGAGCAGGACCCAGACGATGATGCCGCGTACGCCGTCGTCGGAGAGGCCGCCCGAGGTCCAGCCGCCGCCCTCGCCGAGCATGAGCGCGACGAACGAGCCCAGGAACGGCAGGTAGAACAGGGTGAGGACGGCCGCGGCCGAGGTGCGTACGTAGCCCTCGACCCCACGCCGCAGCACCCACAGCATGATCACCAGAGCGGTCACCGCGGTGGCCGTGACCAGCGCGTCGGAGCCCAGGAAGTACGCGACCAGGACCATCACCGTGCCGCCGATCATCAGCGGTTGCTCGGGGACGTCCATGTCCTTGGCCATCAGGCCTCGGTGGAGCTCCCACACCGCGGCGACGACACAGCCGACGACGATCAGCATGAACGCCGTCTTCACGAACATCAGGCTCAGCGCGATGGCGACCAAGAGGACGACGGCAGAGCCGATCGCCGCGGGCAGGTTGCGGCCGGCGCGGCCGTAGTCCTTCTTCGGCGGCTCGGAAGCTGACGGAGAAGGAGACGGCGGCGTCTGACTCACGAGTGATTCCTTCATGCTCAGGTCTTTCCTCTGGATCCTGGCCGCGGCGCTTGTAGGGCTCGACTGCGTCACTGGCCGGATCTCGACACGCGGTCGCCGCTTCGCAAGCTCAGCGGCGCGCTCGCTCGATCTCTTCGCGTTGTGACCCTGCGACTTCGTCGCAGGGTCGCAGGCTCAGACCTCGAGCAGCTCGGCTTCCTTGGACTTGAGCAGCTCGTCGATCGCGTCGGTGTGCTTCTTGGTGAGGCTGTCGAGGCGCTTCTCCGCACCGGTGACGTCGTCCTTGCTGGCCTCGCCGTCCTTCTCGAGCTTCTCGAGACCCTGCTTGGCCTTCTGGCGCACCTGACGCACGGAGACGCGACCCTGCTCGGCCTTCTCCTTGGCGAGCTTGATGTATTCCTTGCGGCGCTCCTCGGTCAGCTCCGGGAAGACCGCACGCAGGATCTTGCCGTCGTTGGACGGGTTGACGCCGAGGTCGGAGTCGCGGATCGCCTTCTCGACGTTGGCCATCGCGCCGATGTCGAACGGGGCGATGTTGATGATCCGAGGCTCGGGGCTGGTGAACGAGGCGAGCTGCTGGATCGGCGTCGGGGTGCCGTAGTAGTCGACCAGGATCTTGCTGAACATCTGCGGGGTGGCCCGGCCAGCACGAATCGTGGCGAAGTCCTCACGCGTAGAGTCCACCGACTTCACCATCTTGCTGTCGGCCTCGTTGAGGATGTCGTTGATCACCGGATGCTCCTGTGCGCTCGTAAGTGTTGTGGGTGTGGGTGGCGTGTGGGCTCGTGCCGCTCAGCCAGCGGTGACGAGCGTACCGATCTTCTCACCCTGGACGATCCGGTAGACCGCCCCCTCGTCCTCGGCACCGTAGACGACGATCGGCATCTTGTTCTCCATGCAGAGGGCGAACGCGGTGGCGTCGGCGATCTTGAGCTGCTTCTGCAGGGCCTCACCGAAGGTGATCTCATCGTACTTCGTCGCCGTCGGGTCCTTCTTCGGGTCGGCGGTGTAGATCCCGTCGACGCCGTTCTTGGCCATCAGGACCACCTCGGCGTGGACCTCGAGGGCACGCTGCGCCGCAACGGTGTCGGTGGAGAAGTAGGGCATGCCGGAGCCCGCGCCGAAGATCACGACGCGGCCCTTCTCGAGGTGACGCATGGCCTTGCGCGGGATGTAGGGCTCGGCGACCTGGCCCATCGTGATAGCGGTCTGCACGCGGGTGTCGACACCCTCCTTCTCCAGGAAGTCCTGCAGCGCGAGGCAGTTCATGACGGTGCCGAGCATGCCCATGTAGTCGGCGCGCGACCGGTCCATCCCAGCCAGTTGGAGCTCGGCGCCGCGGAAGAAGTTGCCACCGCCGACGACGATCGCGACCTGCACGCCGGAGGCCGCGACAGCGGAGATCTCCTTGGCGATCGAGGCGACCACGATGGGGTCGACACCGACCTCGCCACCGCCGAAGTTCTCTCCGGACAGCTTGATCAGGATGCGCTGGTAGCGGGTCATGCCGTGGCCTTTCCTGGGGCGACGTCGTGCGGGGTGGTGCATGTAGGGGTGGCGTACGAAAGGGCCGGTCCGATGATCACCATTCGGTTCATCGGACCGGCCCCTTTCGTCGTACGTTGCTGCTCAACCTAACTGATCGCGCGCCGTTGGCGCGGAGTCAGGCTCGGTTCAGGCGCCGACGTCGAAGCGGGCGAACTGCTTCACCTGCGTGTTGGCGGCGTCGAGGACCTGCTTGACGGACTTCTTCGACTCGAAGACCGACTCCTGGTCGAGCAGGACGATCTCCTTGAAGAACGCCTTGATCCGACCCTCGACGATCTTGGCAACGGCAGCCTCGGGCTTGCCCTCCTCGAGCGTCTTCTTGGTGAGGACGTCCTTCTCGGCGTCGACCACGTCGGCCGGCACCTCGTCGGAGGTGAGGTACTGCGCCTTGAGCGCGGCAGCCTGCTGGGCGGCCTGCTTCGCAGCGGCCTCGTCACCCTCGTAGGCGACCAGGACGCCGAGGCTCGGCGGCAGGTCGGAGGCCTTCTTGTGCAGGTAGACCGTGGTCTCACCCTCGAAGTAGGCGACCTGGCCGAGCTCGATCTTCTCGCCGATGGTGCGGGCGAGCTCCTCGACGGTCTCGCCGACGGTCTTGTCGCCGAGCGAGATGGCCTTGAGGGCCTCGAGGTCGTTGACCTTGTTGGCGTCGGCGGCCTCGGCGATCTGCTGGGCAGCAGCGACGAAGCTCTCGTTCTTGGCGACGAAGTCGGTCTCCGAGAGGAGGCTGACCAGAGCGTTGCCGGACGCGGCGACGAGGCCGGCCGAGGTGGTGCGCTCCGCGGCGCGGGCGGCGGCCTTGGCCGTGCCCTTGACGCGAAGGATCTCGACAGCCTTGTCGAAGTCGCCGTCAGCCTCGTCGAGCGCCTTCTTGCAGTCCATCATGCCGGCCTGGGTCAGCTCACGGAGCTTCTTGACGTCGGCAGCGGTGTAAGCCATGCGTGTCTTCCTCTGACTTGTTAAGTGGCTTTGGGTGGACGATGAGGCTCAGGCCTCGGCCGGGGCCTCGGGGGTCTCGGCGGGGGTCTCCTCGGCCGGGGCCTCGGTGGTCTCAGCAGCCTCGGCGGCGGGGGCCTCGGCGGCCGGGGTCTCCTCGGCCTTCGTCTCCTCGGCAGCCGGGGTCGCCAGGAGCTCGCGCTCCCACTCGGCCAGCGGCTCCTCGGCGGTGGCGCCCTCGGTGCCCTCGGTCTTGCCACCGGAGCGGGCGATGAGGCCCTCGGCGACAGCGTCGGCGACCACGCGGGTCAGCAGGCCGACCGCACGGATGGCGTCGTCGTTGCCCGGGATCGGGAAGTCGACCTCGTCGGGGTCGCAGTTGGTGTCCAGGATGCCGACGATCGGGATCCTGAGCTTGCGAGCCTCCTCGACAGCGAGGTGCTCCTTCTTGGTGTCGACGATCCAGACGGCGGACGGGGTGCGACCCATCTCGCGGATGCCGCCCAGGGTCTTCTCGAGCTTGTCGCGCTCCCGCTTCATCTGCAGGAGCTCCTTCTTCGTGCGGCCCGAGCCGGCGACGTCGTCGAAGTTGACCTCGTCGAGCTCCTTGAGGCGGTTGATCCGCTGGTGCACGGTCTGGAAGTTGGTGAGCATGCCGCCCAGCCAGCGCTGGTTGACGTAGGGCATCCCGACGCGCGTCGCCTGCTCGGCGATGGCCTCCTGGGCCTGCTTCTTGGTGCCCACGAACATGATCGTGCCGCCCTTGGCCACGGTCTCCTTGATGAAGGCGTAGCTGCGGTCGATGTAGGCCAGCGACTGCTGCAGGTCGATGATGTAGATGCCGTTGCGGTCGGTGAGGATGAACCGCTTCATCTTCGGGTTCCAGCGACGGGTCTGGTGTCCGAAGTGGACGCCGCTCTCGAGGAGCTGGCGCATGGTCACGACTGCCATGATGTTTTTTCTCCTAGGTGGTGGCCCGCGTGTGCACCGCTGGTGGCTCAACCTTGCGTTTCTCGAGGTCGGGCGGGTGTTGGCGCGAGCCGGTCGGGTTTTCAGTTTCGCGCCCATCAGTGCTGATGGGCCCTGACGCCTGCACGCGGTCCGACCTGAGCATTCTGCTCGGGACTGAGGGCCGCGCCCGCGGGCGACCGGCGTCTCGGAGCGAGACACCGTCGCGGTCTGCTGGCGTGCGAAGTCAGCCCACAAGGGGCTGCCGGTCCAAGACTAGCCGCCGACCGGTGTCTCGGGCCAATCCTCCGTGACCGGCACCGGCGCGGGCCGATCAGTGTCCACAGGGCTGTCTCGGGACGGGGTTATCCACAGGACGTACGCCGCTCGTTGTGCGGGTCCCCGATCCGGGGTTGTCTGCTCGTCATGACCTCGAACCGCCTCTCCGACCGGGCCCGCGCCCTCGTCGCGGCCCTGTTCCTCGTCGTCCTCATCGCCCCGGCAGGCCCAGCACTCGGAACGCCACGTGCCGAGGTGGCGCCGTCCGGCGCCTCGCTGGGTGGGGCAGTGGGTCACGACGAGGGTCCGAGCCCGGTCGGAGAAGCCGACGAGGTCCCCCGAGGCGAATGGCCGCTGGCGCCGCAGCCGGAGGTCGTGCGTCGTTTCGACCCCCCAGCTGCTCCGTGGGGTGCGGGGCATCGCGGCGTGGACCTGGCCGGGTCGCCAGGCGCGGTCGTCCGTACCGCGATGGCCGGGACGGTCGCGTTCGTCGGAGTGATCGCCGGCAAACGGGTCGTGAGCGTCGACCACGGGGCCACACGGACCACCTATGAGCCGGTCGTGGCCACCGTGGCCGTCGGCGATCCGGTCGCGGCCGGAGCGCCGTTGGGCCGACTCGGCATCGCCGGCTCCCACTGCTTCCCCGCCGCCTGCCTGCACTGGGGCTGGATCCGCAACGCGGACGACGTCTACCTCGACCCGCTCCTGCTTGTCGACGCACCGCAGCCGGTCCGGCTCCTCCCCCTCTGGCGCGGCGACCCGGTCCGGTAGGCCGAATCCGCAGTTGTGGCGGGCCGAAACAGTAGCTGTGGGCGACGAAGCTCGACTTTCGTCGCCCACAACTCACTTCTCGGCCCGCCACAACTACACACTCGGCCGACGCGGGTGACGTCTCGGCGGGTCAGGCGCGGGGGTGGGCCTGACGGTAGGCCTTGCGGAGCCGGTCGCTGCTGACGTGGGTGTAGATCTGGGTGGTGGCCAGGCTGGCGTGACCGAGGAGCTCTTGGACCGAGCGCAGATCGGCGCCTCCCTCGAGGAGGTGGGTGGCGGTGCTGTGACGCAGGCCGTGGGGGCCGAGGTCGGGGGCGCCGGGCACGTCGGCGAGGCGGCGGTGTACGAGGGTGCGTACGGCTCGCTGGTCGAGCCGGCCGCCGCGGGCCCCGAGAAACAGAGCCGGGCCGGAGGACTCGGTGACCAGCTGCGGGCGGCCACGGACGACCCAACGGTCGAGCGCCCGCACCGCGGGGCCGCCGAAGGGCACCATCCGCTCCTTGCGTCCCTTGCCGAGCACCCGGATGACGCGGCGTTCGTAGTCGACATCGTCCAGGTCGAGGCCGACGAGCTCGCCGACGCGGGCGCCGGTCGCATAGAGCATCTCGAGCACGGCGATGTCGCGCGTCCCGACCGGCGTGCCGTCCTCGGCCGCTGTGATGGCGGCGGCGATGAGGGACTCGACCTCGTCGGGGCGTAGTACGGGCGGAAGCGTCCGGTGGGCCTTGGGCGAGCCGAGCGCGGCACCGGCATCGACCTGCGCCCGGCCGGTCCGGACCAGCCATCCGCAGAAGACCCGGGCTGCGGTGGCCCTCCGGGCCAGGGTCGTACGTGAGTGGCCGGTCGTCTGCTGCTTGGCCAGCCAGCTGCGCAGCGTGCGCAGGTCGATCGCCTCGGGCTCGGTGCGGCCCATGCGGCCGGCGTGGTCGAGCAGGCTGCGGATGTCGCCCAGGTAGGCCCGGACCGTGTGGTCGGAGAGCCCGCGTTCGGCGCTGAGGTGTCGCTCATAGTCCCCGAGCAGCGCGGCGTAGATCTCGGGAAGCTCCGCTTCAGCGGACTCGCCTTCCGGGTCCCCCTCGGATTCAGCGCTCACCCGAGCCAGGATAGGTGTTTGCTCGGGCCTCAGGTGCGAGCCGCGCCCGGGGCCAGCTGCCACCCTTCGGGGAACCGCTCGACGAGACCGAGCGCCTCGAGCCGCGACAGGGCGGTGCCGGCCGTCTTCGGGTGCAGGCATGCCGACCTCGCGATGGTGAGCTGTGACGAGGGGCTGCTCACCGGGACCGCATCGAGGACCTGCTTCTCGACGGAGGTGAGCGAGTCGCGGCGGCGTACGGGGCCACGGGGTTCCTCGGGGACCGCCTCGCCGATGTCGCCGACGAGCTCGCGTACGTCGAGTCCGTCGGTGACCAGGACGCCTTTGCCGCTACGCACGAGCTCGTGGGTGCCGACCGAGGTCATCGCGCCCACCTGACCGGGCACCGCCATCACGGGTGTGTTGATGCTGTAGGCCCAGTGGGAGGTATTGAGGGAGCCGCTGCGCGCTGCCGCCTCGACGACCACGGTGCCCCGGGCAAGGGCGGCGATGATCCGGTTGCGGGAGAGGAATCGGTAGCGCGTCACGGGGAACCCGGGAGCGATCTCCGAGATCACCGCTCCGCTCTCGGCGATCGCGTCGATCAGGCGCCGGTTGCGCAGCGGGTAAGGAACGTCGACGCCACCGGCGAGCACGGCGACGGTGCTCCCCGGTGGGCCGGTGAGCGCGCCCCGGTGTGCGGCCGCGTCGATGCCGACCGCTGCCCCGGAGACCGTCACGAAGTCGTTGACCGCGAGGTCCGCCGCGATCCGCGCCGCGGCGTCGGCTCCGTAGGCCGTCGCGTCCCGGGACCCGACGATCGCGACCGACCGGTCGAGATCGCTGAGCAGGAGCGGTCCCCGCACCCACAGGCCGAGCGGGGTGCCGGTGCGGTATTGAAGAGGCTCCTGACCGGCGAGCCGCTCGACCTGGGTGGGCCACTCCTCGTCGCCGGGGATGACGTAGCGGAACCCGGCGTTGGCCGCCCGCTCCAGGTCGCGGTCGGGGTGGATCTGGGCCAGCCGCAGCCTGGCTTCGAGGCCGTCGTCGCCGAGGTCGGGGTCCTCCTCGGCGAAGCGTCGGTAGACCTCGGTGGCGGTCGAACCCACCATGCAGGTGTCGAGCAGCGGGGTGCCGGGCTCGATCAGCTGGGTCAGCGCGATCCGGGCCAGGCGCTCGCGCTCGAGATCGGTGAATGTCGGTGCGACGGGCGCCGCGGTCATGCCGACCTCCCCTCGAACGCCGAGACCGTGAGCGAGCCGCCGTTGCGCAGCGCGAGCGCCGTCTCGGTCTCGGTGACGCCCGGCCAGTCGACGCCGGCGAGGTCGGCCACCGTCCACGCGAGGCGATGCACGCGCACCGCGCCGCGACGGGTCAGAGCGCCGGAGAAGATGCGTGAATCGATGAGCGCCTCGGCCGATGGCGGCAGCGGCCAGTTGTCGCGCAGCGCGATCCCGCTGGCCTGCCCGTTCAACCGCCACCCGAAGTCGGCGTAGCGCTCACGTTGGCGGCGCCTGGCCGCCGTGACCCGTTCGCGGATGTCGGCGCTGGTCTCCGAGCCCCACGGGTCATGGTTCTGCTCGGACATCGGCCGCAGCGTGCGGATGATGTCGATGCGGTCCGTGATCGGTCCGGAGACCTTCCGCTCGTAGGACTGGCGCTCGTTGGACCTGCAGATGCAGCCGTCCTTGGTGATCGAGGCGTCGTAGTTGCCGCACGGGCACGGATTGGCGGCGAGCACGACCAGGGCGCGCGCCGGGAGCGTCACCGACTCCTCGCCTCGCGACACTGTGATGTCGCCGCTCTCCAGCGGCTCGCGCAGGCACTCGATCACGTCGCTCTTGAACAACGGGAACTCGTCGAGGAAGAGGACGCCGGCGTGGGACAGCGAGACCTGGCCCGGGCGGACCCGGCCGGTGCCGCCGCCGACGATGCCGGGTTTGGAGGCGTCGTGGTGGGGAGCCGCGAACGGCGGCCTGGTCAGGAGCCCTCGGTCGACGTCGAGCACACCGGCCAGCGACTGCACCGCCATCACCTCCAGCGACTCCTCGCGGGAGAGATCGGGCAGGATCGTCGGGATCCGCTCGGCGATCGACGTCTTCCCGCAGCCCTTCGGTCCCTTGAGCAGCAGGTGGTGTCCACCGGCCGCCGCGACCTCGACCGCGTACCGGGTCTCGGGCATGCCGCGAAGGTCGGACATGTCCATGTCGTCGAGCCTGCGGTCACCCCGCCAGCCGAGCAGGCTGCCGCCGGTGCCGGTCGCGACCGGCGGCGCGTCGGGCACCGGCTCGCCGCGCAGCTCGGCGACGACCTGGCCCAGCGACCGGAACCCGAGGATCTCCATCCCCGGCACCATCCGCGCCTCGGCCACCTGCGGCTCCGGCACCACCACCCGAGCGATCCCGGCGTGGGAGGCGGCGAGCACCATCGGGAGCACACCGGAGGTCGGCCGCAGCCCACCGTCGAGCGCCAGCTCTCCGATGAAGACCGTGCGTTCCAGCCCGATCGTCTCGAGCTCGCCACCGGCCGCGAGGATCGCCAACGCCATCGCGAGGTCGTAGTGTGAGCCGCCTTTCGGCAGGTCGGCCGGCGAGAGCAGCACCGTGATCCGCTTGGTCGCGGGCCACTCGAGGTCTGAGTTGATGATCGCCATCCGGACCCGGTCGCGTCCCTCCGCCAGCACGCTGTCGGCACGACCGACCAGCGTCACCCCCACCAGGCCGGGCGAGACATCGGCCTGCACGTCGACCAAGTGGCCGACCGCGCCCCGAAGGGCGACGCCATGAGCTCGCGCGTATCCCATCACAGGCCCCTGACGTGCTCGACCAGCGCCGAACCACGAGGCGCGTGCATCACCGCGACGAGATCGATCCGGATCCCCGGCGCTCGCACGTCGTGCTGCTCCAACCAGGCGATCGCCAACCGTTTCAGCCGGTCGAGCTTGGTCTTGTCGACCGCCTCGTGCGGAGTGCCGCACCCGTCATGGCTGCGGGTCTTCACCTCGCAGACGACGAGGGTGTCGCCCTCTCGCAGGACCAGGTCGATCTCCCCATCGGCACATCGCCAGTTGCGGTCGAGCACGGTCATGCCCGCCTCGACCAAATGCCTCTCGGCGACCGATTCGCCGTAGTTTCCCAGCGCGATCCGCGCCGGCGCCGTTGAACTCATCATGGACCTCCTGCCCTTCGGCTTCGAGGTCCAGACTCATCGCGAGCACCGACAATCCGGGCTGGTTCCGTGGCGCCTGGGGATAACCCCGGATCGAGATCGCCCTGTGGACGGTAATTGGCCCGAGATCAGCCGGGCGTCAGTCCAGCGGCTGATCGATGTCGGTCGGGTTGAGGGTCTCCACGTTGACGTCCTTGAAGGTCAGCACCTTGACCGCCTTCGCGAACCGGGCCGGCCGGTACATGTCCCACACCCAGACGTCGTTCATCGACACCTCGAAGTAGACGTCTCCCGAGTCCGTACGCGCTCGCACGTCGACCTGGTTGCACAGGTAGAAGCGGCGGTCGGTCTCGACGACGTACTTGAAGATGCCGACCACGTCGCGATACTCGCGGTAGAGGGTCAGCTCCATCTCGGTCTCGTACTTCTCGAGATCCTCCGCGCTCATGGTTTAAGACTCTAAGGCCAACACAGGCGACGAGCCGGGAAGACTCCACGAGCGGCGGTGATATGCCGACGGTCCCAGGCGCTCCAGCGCCGCGATGTGAGCGGGCGCGGAGTAGCCCTTGTTGTCGGCCCAGGCATAGTCGGGATACTCGTCGTGGAGCGCGACCATCAGCGCATCCCGCGAGGTCTTCGCCAGGATCGAGGCGGCGGCGACGGCGGCGCACTTCATGTCGGCCTTGATCATCGTCGTCACCGGCGGCACTTCGACCTCCTCCACCATCTGGGAGACCTCTCCGAAGAGGCCCTCCTGCACGGGCGGGGTCAGATAGTTGTGGTTGCCGTCGAGCAGCAGCGCGTCCGGACGTACGTCCAGGGCACTCAACGCTCGCTGACCGGCCAGCCGCATCGCGGCCATGATCCCGACTTCGTCGATCTCGGAGGCCAGCGCGTGCCCGACAGCCGAGTCGACGGCCCAGCGGCGCACCTTCGGCGCGAGCATCTCGCGAGCCTCGGGAGTGAGCAGCTTGGAGTCGCGTACGCCCTGGGGTGCCGTGCGGGTCGCCGCGGAGATCACCACGATCCCGATCGAGACCGGCCCGCACAGCGCGCCGCGCCCCACCTCGTCGACGGCACCGAGATGAGTGACGCCGTCGCGCAGCATCGACCGCTCGACGCGCAAGGTTGGCGCACTGCTCACTGTGACGGCACGTCCTCGAAGCTCTCGGGCCGGTGGATCCACTTCGCCCGGTCCAACGGCCATCCCAAGGCTACGACCTTGCCGACCACGTTGTCCTCCGGCACCCAGGGCACCAGCGCGCAGTCGGTCTCGTTGGCCGTGCACATGTGCACCGTCGAGTCGGCCGAGTTGGCCCGGTTGTCACCCATCACGAACAGCGAACCCTCGGGCACCGGACCGGCCTCCCAGTGGCGGTTGCCGGGCATCGGCCCGAAGCACTCACCCTCCTTGTTGGGGCGGCCGCACTTGGTCTCGGAGGGCCGGGCGTACGGCTCGTCGATCGGGACGCCGTTGACGATCAGCCGGCCCTGCTTGTCGCAGCACTCGATGACGTCGCCGGGAACCCCGATGACACGCTTCACCAGGTGGCCGCCCTCGGGGTAGAGACCGATGACCGCGAGCGCCTTGCCGAAGAGATTGCTGGGGCCGGCCGACTCGTCGACACCGAGCCAGGAGCCGGGGTCGGAGAAGACCACGACATCGCCGCGCTGCGGCGTGCCCGACAGCCAGTAGGACGGCTTCTCCACCAGCACTCGATCGTCGGTCGCCACTGACGGTCCGCCCTGAAGCCCAGGCTCCATGGACTCCGAGGGGATGTAGAAGGCCTGCACGAACAGGGCCTTCACGACGATCGCGACCAGGATGGCCAGCACGACCAGGACGATGCCCTCCTGCCAGGCCGACAGGCGGGGCTTGTGCTCCTCCTCGCGGCGCGGTCCGGCGGCCGGGCCCGGCTGCTCAGAGGCCCAGCGCGGGGCCTGAGGAGAAGACGAGAACGACCGCGATCCCCCCATCTCGGGCCCGTCCCAGCGGGCCTGGGGCCCGACGCCGACGGAAGGATCGCGGTCGTTCGAAGTCACGCGGTGAGTCTAGAGACTCCCTCCACAACGAGCCTCATCGACTCGCAATGCTCAGGAAACCCTCAGACCTCCGAGGCTCACGCCTCGGTCTGGGGCAGATCGGGCGTCGCTTCGCTCCGCCGATCAAGCCCCAGCCGGCTCACGCCTCGCGGCGCTCCTTGATCTTCGCCTTCTTGCCGCGCAGGTTGCGCAGGTAGTAGAGCTTCGCGCGACGGACGTCACCGCGGGTGACGACCTCGATCTGCTCGAAGATCGGGGAGTGCAGCGGGAAGGTGCGCTCGACACCCACGCCGAAGGAAACCTTGCGGACGGTGAAGGTGCGGCCGATGCCGGAACCGTGGACGCGGATCACGACGCCCTGGAAGACCTGGACGCGGGACCGGTTGCCCTCGACGACCTTGACGTGAACCTTGACGGTGTCACCGGCGCGGAACTCCGGCAGGTCGTCGCGCTTGGAGGCGTTGCCGACCTCAGCGAGTACGTTGCTCATCATTTCTCCTCACGCTCGCCACAGGCCGATCGCGGTCATCCATGCCCCTGGTAGGGCGATCTTTGGCGGTGGTCCAGCCACGTTGGCCGGCGGCGTACGGTTCCCCCTGTGGCAGGAGCCCGTCGCGACACCTCCGGGTGTCATCTTCGGAGCGTGCTTCGGCCGACTGGACCGGCCCACAAGTCTGCCACAGCGCCGTGGACCGCCGGGAATCGCGACGACCGAGCGGAGCACGGAGACGTACGCGGCGCACTGGTGCCGCATGCGAGGATGCCCCCGTGACCGACACCGACTGGCCACCGCACACCTACGTGACGCTCCCCTACAAGCAGCGGATCCCGCGCGGCCCGCGCGTGGACCGGCTGCTGCGTGAGGTCACGGTGGCGCTGCCGCCGCACATCGCCGATCTCGACCTGGCGCTGGAGCGGCCGGTGGCGGCGATGACGACCGCCAGCGCGGGCGCGCTCCGCCATCTCGACCTGGTCCACGGCCGGACGATGGACGGGCTCAACCACCTGCAGCTGCGTACCGAGGCGATCGACTCCTCCAAGATCGAGCACGTCGAGGCCAGCCTGGCCGACTACGGCCGGGCCCTGCTCGGCATCGGCGCCAACTCCTCGGCGACCTCGATGGCATCCGCGACCCAGGCGATGCAGCGGCTGATCAGCGAGGCCGACACGACCCGCAAGATCACCTCCGACGCGATTCTGCGCGCCCACCGGGACCTGTTCGCACGCCATCCCGACGAGGCGGCCAACGCCGGCAGGTTCCGCGTCGTGCAGAACTGGGTCGGCGGCTCCGACTACGCGCCCCGCGACACCCTCCACGTGCCACCGCCACCGGAGACGGTCATCGACTACATCGAGGACCTGGTTGCCTTCGCCAACCGCGACGACCTCTCCCCCATCGCCCAGGCCGCGATCGTGCACGCCCAGTTCGAGTCGATCCACCCCTTCATCGACGGCAACGGCCGGATCGGGCGTGCCCTCATCCACGCCGTGCTCCGCCGACGCCGCGCCTCGCGCCACCTGGCCGTCCCGATCGCGTCGGCGCTCGTCGCGCACCGCGACCGCTACTTCGCCGCGCTCAACGACTACCGGGCCGGCACCGCGTCCACGATCATCGCGATGCTCGCCGCCTCGACGACGATCGCGACGACGGAGTCGTGGAAGACGGCAGAGACACTGGAGAGCATCCGGCGCGGCTGGGGCGAGGCGGCCGGTGACCCACGGCCCGGGTCTGCTGCGTACCGTCTTCTCGACCTGCTCACCGAGGAGCCCATCCTCAACGCCGAACTGGTCACCAAGAACCTCGGGATCGAGGACCCCACCGAGACGATCGACGGTCTGGAGCAGGCCGGGATCCTCACCCGCGCCAAGCGCACCCGCCGCTCCCCCGTGTGGGTCGCACCGGCGGTCCTGGCCGAGGTCGAGGACCTCAGCGCCCGCATCCAGCACCAGGCCAGGCAGCTTCCGTACGGACCGCGCTGAGGCTGTTCGTCCAGTCCCTAGGCCGCGAGGCCCGCCCCGGCGAACCGGGACGGGCCTCGTGGAACCTGAAGAGGTCAGCCGACCTCTTGGTAACCGGGCTCGTGGATG
This sequence comes from Nocardioides sp. NPDC087217, assembly GCF_044744805.1. Taxonomy (NCBI): domain Bacteria; kingdom Bacillati; phylum Actinomycetota; class Actinomycetes; order Propionibacteriales; family Nocardioidaceae; genus Nocardioides; species Nocardioides sp. NPDC087217. The sequence continues at coordinate 87,374 of NZ_JBIUZB010000011.1, read as the reverse complement.
GCGAGGTCGATACCGGCGACCTCGTCCTCCTCCTTGGCGCGGAAGCCGATCGTCTTCTCGATCGCCATGCCGACCACGTAGGCGACGATGAACGCGAAGGCGATCACGGCGACCGAGGAGCCGACCTGCTTCACGAGCTGGTCGATGCCGCCGCCGAAGAAGAGGCCGGTGCCGCCGACCTGGGCGAAGAACCCGATGTAGGCGCAGCCGATGAAACCGGCGACCAGGTGGATGCCGACGACGTCGAGGGTGTCGTCGAAGCCAAGCTTCCACTTCAGCTCGACGGCGAGGCAGCAGACCACGCCGACGAGGAGGCCGAGGAGGATCGCCCAGATCGGCGCGATGTGGGCACACGCCGGGGTGATCGCGACCAGACCGGCGACGACACCGGAGGCGGCGCCGACGGCGGTGGACTTACCGTCCTTGAACTTCTCCACGATGATCCAGCCGATCAGACCCGCGGCCGGGGCGATCAGGGTGTTGAGGAAGATCAGGGTGGTCTGGCCCTGGGTGGTGCCCGGGACGCCGGTGTTGAAGCCGAACCAGCCGAACCAGAGGATCGCGGTGCCGATCAGGACCAGCGGTACGTTGTGAGCAGCCGTCTCCTCCTTGGAGAAGCCGACCTTGCGCTGACCGAGGACGAGCGCCAGCGCGAGCGCGGCGGCACCGGCGGCCTGGTGGACGATCGTGCCACCGGCCCAGTCGAGAGCGCCCCACTTGCCGATCCAGCCGATGTAGTCACCGTCGGCGTTGAGGGCCCACACCCAGGCCTGGCCCGGGAAGTAGACGACGGTCGCCCAGATGCCCGCGAAGAGCAGCCACGGCCAGAACTTCGCCCGGTCGGCGATCGAACCCGAGATCAGCGCCACGGTGATGATGGCGAACGAGCCGCCGAAGGCGAGGCCGCCGAAGAAGTTGGTCGACTCCTCGACCGGCGTACCGTCGTCGAACTCGGTGACCAGGTCGCTGAAGGCGCTGGTCAGACCGAAGTCCTGGAACGGGTTGCCGAAGAAGTTCGTGAAGCCGGACTCGGAGATGGCTCCGATGCCGCTGAAGCCGTAGAGCACCCACAGCAGGGTGATCAGGCCGAGAGAGCCAAAGCTCAACATCATCATCGACACGACACTCTTCGACTTCACGAGGCCGCCGTAGAAGAAGGCAAGACCAGGAGTCATGAAGAGCACGAGTGCCGTACACAGCAGCTGCCATGCAAGATCGGTAGTCATTCGTACCTCATAGGGTCGGGGTTCGGATCGCGTGAGCCGAGCACACGTTTCGCCGGATCCTGTCGAGCCCTCGTTTCGGTAACAAACTCTTTATGTTACAGACACGTAACAGGCCACTGATGTACGTGACTTGTTATCTACTTGCTCGCCTGGGTTTGGTGAGGATCACAGCACCGGGCGGCGCGTCGAGGTCACGGCGCAGCCGGAAACCCGCCTTCTTGTAGATCCTCTGGTTCCGCTCGCTCTTCGCTCCGGTGAAAAGGGAGTACGTCGTGGCGGTCGCCGGGGCCACGGCCTGGATGTGGTCCAGCAGCTGACGCCCAAGGCCTCGCCCCTGGAGGTCCGGGGCGGTCATCAGCCGTCCGATCTCCCACACGTCGCCCTCGAGCCGGGCACGGACCGAACCGACCAGCCGCCCCGCTGAGCGGACCACGTAGACGTCGTGCGTCTCCAGCGCACGCACGGTGTCCTCGAGCGACTCGTGCAGCGGCGGGATCTCGACGCCGGGGTTGTCGTGCATCTCCTGCACCCAGCAGGCGAGCTGCAGCGTGTGCAGCTCGGGGACATCGGCGCGTACGGCGGGCACGATCCCCCACTCCGTGGCTGTTTGGGAGGCGTGGAGCAGGTCGGGGCGGCGTACGGCGGTCCGGGCCACCGCCTGGTCGTGGCGCCACTGCGCGATGCGCTTGTGATCGCCGCTGAGCAGCACCTTCGGAACCTCGAGGTCACGCCAGGCGGCGGGCTTGGTGTAGACCGGGTACTCCAGCAGGCCGTCCTCGTGGGACTCCTCCACCAGCGACTCGGCGTTGCCCATGAACCCGGGGAGCAGGCGTACGACGGCCTCCGTGATCGCCATCGCGGCGACCTCTCCCCCGTTGAGCACGTAGTCGCCCAGAGAGATCTCGCGGACCTCGGCGCGGGCGGCGGCGTGGTCGAGGACGCGCTGGTCGATGCCCTCGTAGCGTCCGAGCAGGAAGACCAGCCGGTCCCGGGTCGACAGCTCCCGAGCCAAGGCCTGGGTGAACGGTTCGCCGCTCGGGGTCGTCACGATCACCGTCGCGCCGTCGATCGCCAGCTCGTCGAAGGCCTCGCCGAACGGCTCGGGCTTCATCACCATCCCGGCGCCGCCGCCATAGGGGGTGTCGTCGACGGTGCGGTGTTTGTCGTGCGCCCACGCGCGGAGGTCGTGGACGTGCAGGTCCAGCAGCCCGGACTCGATCGCCTTGCCCGGCAGGCTCAGCCGGAGCGGCGCAAGGTAGTCGGGGAAGATGGTGAGGTAGTCGAGCCTCACCTGGCGTCGTCCTCGTCCTCGTCCTCGGCGAAGGGCGTGACCAGGCCGGGGCGGTCGGCGATGACGACCTTCTTCTCGGCAAGGTCGACGACCGGTACCAGCGCCTTCACGAACGGCACCAGCGCGTCGCGGCGGTCCGGGGTACGGATCGTCAGCAGGTCCTGCGCTCCCCCGTGGACCAGCGCCTTCACCGTGCCCAGCTCGCGGCCCTCCTCGTCGAAGGCGGTCAGGCCGACCAGCTGATGGTCGTAGTACTCGTCTGGATCCTCGGGAGTCTCCTCGGCCGGGACGTCGGCGAAGAGCAGCGTCCCGCGGGCGGCCTCGGCATCGCTGCGGTCGGTGATCTCCTCGAAGGCGACCTGGAGCACCTGCCCGTGCCAACGGGCACCCTCCACGGTCAGCTGCTTGGCGGCGTACGCCGATCCCTTCGGCGGTTGCGCCCGCAGCACCGTGCCCTCGGCGAACCGCCGGTCGGGCTCGTCGGTGCGTACCTCGACGGTCACGAACCCCCGGATGCCATGCGGCTTGCCGATCCGTCCGACCAGCACCTCGATCAACTCCACGAGGTGAGCCTAGAGGGTGGCGTACGTCGGGCCGAACTCCTCAACGTGGTTCTGCCGGCTCGCTGTAACACGTTGTTCGTAGCACTATCCGGTCGTTCCAATAGGGCGAGTAGTACTACGAACGACGTGTTACACGGCGCCCGGCTCCCGAAATGAGCAACAGGCGCCACCCCCGCAACGGGGATGGCGCCTGTCGTGAGTTGGTGCAGCCGGTGCTCAGCGACCGCCGTCGACATCGACGAAGTCGATCCGCGCGCCGCCCTTGCCGGCCAGCGCTGAGATGACCGTACGGAACGCGGTGGCGGTGCGGCCGCCGCGGCCGATCACCTTGCCGAGGTCGTCGGGGTGGACCCGGACCTCGAGGACGGAGCCGCGACGAAGCTGCTTGTCGCGCACGCTCACCTCGTCCGGGTTGTCGACGACTCCTCGGACGAGGTGCTCGAGAGCTTCGGCGAGCATGCTGCTCAGGCCTCGGCCTCGGCGGCCGGGGTCTCCTCGGCCTTGGGCTCCTCGGCCTTGGGCTCCTCGGCCTTCGGCTCCTCAGCCTTGGGCTCCTCGGCCTTCTTGGCGGACTTCTTCGTCACGGCCTCGGCACCGGCGGAGGCGTGAGCCTCGGCAAGGGCCTTGTTGAAGAGCTCGAGCTTGTCGGGCTTCGGCGGGGCGACACGGAGGGTGCCCTCGGCGCCCGGGAGGCCCTTGAACTTCTGCCAGTCGCCGGTCACCTTGAGGATCGCCTCGAGAGCCGGGGTCGGCTGGGCGCCGACGCCGAGCCAGTACTGGGCGCGCTCGGAGTCGACCTGGATGAAGCTCGGCTCCTCCTTGGGACGGTAGAGACCGATCTCCTCGATGACAGCGCCGTCGCGCTTCTTGCGCGAGTCGACGATGACGATGCGGTACTGCGGAACCCGGATCTTGCCCAGGCGCTTCAAGCGGATCTTGACAGCCACTGTTGGTGGTATTCCTTTGGAATCGAATATGGGTGAAGAGGCCCGTGTCGGTGTGGGGACACCCGTCAGGCAACTTCGGCGGGCACTGTTGCGCTGGGTGAGAGGGTCCCTGCGCACAGGACACACAACTCAGTTTGCCAGAGGTGGCCGGGAGCGGCGAAATCTCAGGCGTAGACCTTCCCCCGGAGTACGACGGCGGCCGGCCGGCCCAGCACGGTGAGGTCGTCGAGGGGGTTGCTGTCGTAGACGACGAAGTCGGCGGGATCACCCTCCGCGAGCCCGGGGTTGTGGCCGAGCCACTCCCGGGCGCGCCAGGAGGCGGCGCCGAGCACGACGTCGGCAGGAAGACCGAGCCGGTGCATGGCGAGCACCTCGGTCGGGAGTACGCCGTGCAGCTGGTCTCCCGCGCCGTCGGAGCCTGCGTAGAGGGCGACCCCTGCCTCGTAGGCGCTCATGATCGTCTCCCGACGGCGCGCGTAGAGGTCCTCCATGGTGGCGGCGTACGTCGGGAACTTGGGTGCTGCGGCGGCGGCCAGGTCAGGGAAGATCTCCAGCTGGGCGACGGTGGGGACCAGCGCGGTGCCCTGCTCGGCCATGGCCTCGACGAGGTCCGGGGTCAGGCCGGTGCCGTGCTCGATGCAGTCGATCCCGGCCTCGATCAGGCCGGGCAGGACCTCGTGGCCGAAGCAGTGCGCCGTGACCCGCGCATCGTTGTCGTGGGCCACCTTGATCGCCTCGGCGAACGACTCCGCCGGGAAGGAGGGCTTCAGGTCTCCCTCGGCCCGGTCGATCCAGTCGCCGACGAGCTTGACCCAGCCGTCACCGGAGCGCGCCTGCCGCTCGACGGCCTCGGCCAGACCGTCGGGCTCGACCTCGTCGGCGTAGTTGCGCATGTAGCGCTTCGTACGTCCGATGTGGCGGCCGGCGCGGATCAGCCGAGGCAGGTCCTCGCGGGACTGCACCCAGCGGGTGTCGGCGGCGGAGCCGGCGTCGCGAAGCAGCAGCGCGCCGGCGTCGCGGTCGGCGATCGCCTGGGCCTCGGCCGTCTCCTGGTCGACGGCGCCGTCGGGCCCGAGCCCGATGTGGCAGTGGGCGTCGACGAGGCCGGGGACGATCCACCCCGATGCGCCGCTCTCCGCCCCCGACGGCCGCTCGTAGGTGATGCGGCCGTCGAGGACGTAGAGGTCCCGCACCTCTCCATCGGGAAGGACCGGGCCGGAGAAGCACAGAGCAGTCATGTGACGCAGGTTACCTAGTTGCGCGGCACCTTCACGCCGGCGGCCTCGAGGATCGGGAAGTGCTGGGCGAGCGGGATGACCTGGCCGGTGACGACGTTGCTCTCGTCCCACCCGATGGAGGTCGGTACGCCGACGAGCTCACCGTCGTCGTTGACCGCGGCGCCACCGGAGTTGCCGCTGGAGATCCGAGCGGTGACGTCGAAGACGGCCCGCTCCTCGCCCTCGAAGGAGAGGATCGTCGCCACGTTGCCCTCCGCGACGGTCGGCGGCTGGAAGAGCACGCCCTCCTTGTCGGCGAAGCTCTCCTTCGGCAGCATCGGGAAGCCGATCGTGGCGATGAAGTCGCCGCGGTCGACCGCGTCGGAGTCGCCGAGCGAGATCGTCGGCAGGTCCAGCGAGGACGGGTTCACCGGGTTGCCCTCGCCGTCGGCGATGATCTGCACGACCGCGCTGTCGACCTCGCCGTCGGACTCGATGACCTTGGCGATGTAGTCGGGTTCGCCGACCTTGTAGCCCTCGGCCGGGTCGGTCATGTGGATGTTGACGACCTCGGGCGAGACCTCGCCCTTGGCGGCGTACTCCGGGATCTTCGCCGGGTCGGCGACGTGGGCGTTGGTGAGGATCTTGCCGTCCTCGGTGACGATCGACCCGGATCCCATCGCGATGGTGTCCTCGGTCGGCGCGTAGGTGATCCAGACGGCGGCCCGCTGCGCGCTGTTGAGCTCGTCCTTGGTCAGGCCGGTGTCCTGGGCAGCCGACTCGCCGCCGGGCACGACGAACATCGCGACCACCAGTCCGATGACCACGACCGCGGCCGCGGCGCCGATCCCGCCCCACAGCAGCAGCTTGTTGCGGCGCTTCGCCGCGGCACGGGCGACCTCGACCTCGGCGGCGTAGATCGGGATGACCTTGAGGATCTCGCCCGCGACCGGGTGGCCGAGGCGGATCTCGGTCTCCTCGTCGATCTCCTCCCTGACCAGCGGCTTCCCCTTGAGGAACGACCCGGTCTGGGAGCCGTTCTCGAAGGTCCAGCCGCCGGGGGTGGCCACCAGCCGGGCGTGCTGGCGCGAGACGCCCTGGTCCTCCAGCACGACCGAGTTGTCGGCCGCGCGGCCGATCGTCACGGTGACCGGGTGGCGGAAGCGGTGCTCCTTGCCCTCGGCGACCAGCAACAGGTCGGGTCCGGTCGGCGCGGTCGGCGGCTGACCGGGAGCGGCCGGCCGCGCCATCCCGGGCGCGATCGTCATCTCGGAGATGTCGTCGGGCCCCGGGGGCGCCGGCGGTGCGGGCGGCTGATGGCTGAACGCCGCCGGGGCCGCTGCAGGCACTCCCGAGGGCGGGGCCGCGGTGGCACCCGGCCCCGCAAACCCGGCCGGCGGAGGCGGCGGCGCCGGCGCCTGGGCACGCGGAGCACCCGCCGCGACCGGTGCGTCGTCGAGGGTGACGGTGATCGTCGAGCCCGGTCCCGCCGGGCCGAGCTGGATCTCGGTCGCCCCGGTCAACGGCACCTCGGTGACGCGGCTGCCGGAGACGTACGTCCCTCCGGCGGAGCCGACGTCGACCAGCTTCCACCCGGACGGGTCCGGGCGCAGCTCCGCGTGAGCGCGGGAGACCGAGGAGGACGAGAGCACCACGTCGGCATCAATCGAACGCCCTATTCGGACGATCTTGTCGGGCGGGAAGCTGAGCGCACGTCCCGATACGTCTACGCGTAGCGTCTGCATGCACGAATCATGCACCGAAATGGCCCGATCCAAGCGTCGCGAATCGAGGATTCGCAGAACTCGGACCGGGCCTTTTCGCTATCGGTGAGTCTTCAGGCCGTGTCCGTAGGCAAACAGCGGGTCATAGTCGGAATCCCCGATGTTGATCGGCTCCTGGTCGATCGAGCGGGGCCAGGTCACCGGGAGCTTCCCGGTGAACGGACGCTTGCCGAAGAGCACGTCGGCGACGCCCTTGCCCTCGCTGCCCGGGAGCCAGGAGGCGACCAGGGCGTCGATCTGCCCGAGCAGCCCCGGCGGGATGATCATCGGTCGCCCGGAGACGACGAGCACCGTGCAGGTCGCGGCGGCCGCACAGACCGTCTCGATCGCGGCGGTGTCGGCGTCGCTGAGGTGCATCGTCAGCGCGGGCCGCTGCACGCCGCCCTCGCCGGGGTCGTAGCCCCAGCGGGGCCCGCCGATGTCACCGAAGCCCTCGGCGTACGGGTGCTCGCCGACGACCACGACACCGTGCGCCCCGGCCGGGACCGGCGCGGAGGCGTCGGGCGAGTGGGTCACCTCGCCGCGGGCCGCGGACTCGATGCCGTCGAGGATCGTGTCGCCGGGGATCTGGTGGGTCGAGTTGCCCTGCCAGGTGATCGTCCAGCCGCCGGCCTGGTCGCCGATGCTGTCGGCCTTGCTGCCCGCGACGTAGACGTCGTCGCCGCCCGAGAGCGGGAGCGCGTGCCTGTTCCGGAGCAGGACCTGCGACTTCGCGACCGCCTCGCGCGCCACGCGACGGTGGGCGGCGCTGCCGATCTCGTCGATGTTGCGCCGGTCGGTGAACGGCTTCTCGAAGAGGCCGAGGTCGAACTTGGCGGTCAGGATCCGGGAGACCGCGTCGTCGATGCGGGCCATCGGGACGGCGCCGTCCTCGACCGCGGCGGTCAGCGTCTCGATGAACTGCGGGTAGCCGACGGTGTCACCGGAGAACGGCTCCATGAACATGTCGACGCCGGCATTGACCGAGATGGCGACCTGCTCGGCGTACGTCCCCGGGATCTGGTGGATCGCCCGCCAGTCGGAGATCACCAGGCCGTCGAAGCCCTGCTTCTCCTTGAGCCAGCCGGTGACGAGCTCCTCGTGGGCGTGCATCTTGAGCGGGTTGCCGAGACCGTCCTCGGTCCAGTCGACGCTGGAGAAAGACGGCATCACCGAGCCGACGTCGTGCTTCTTGATGGCGGTGACGTACGGCGAGAGCGCCAGCTTCTCGAACTCGGCGCGCGAGGCCTGGGTGATGCCCTGGTCGATGGTGTAGTCGCCCTCGCCGGTGCCGAAGGTCGTGAAGCCGTCGCCGGCGAAGTGCTTGGCGGTGGCGAGGACGCGGTCGGGATCGTCGAGCTCACCCTTGTCGCCCTGGAACCCTTCGATCATCTGCGCCATCTGGGAGGCGAGCTTCGGGTTCTCCCCGAAGGACTCGTACGTCCTCCCCCACCGGTCGTCGCGGGCGACGCAGATGCACGGGGCGAAGGTCCACTGCGGCCCGGTGGCTCGGGTCTCCTCCGCGGTGATGTGCCCGATCCGCTCGGCGAGCTTCGGGTCGCGGGTCGCGCCGAGGCCGATGTTGTGCGGGAACACGGTCGCACCGTTGAGGTTGCCGTGACCGTGGACCGAGTCGACGCCGTAGAGCAGCGGGATCCCCAGCCGCGTCGAGAGCGCCTGCTCCTGGAAGGCGTCGACCGTGTCGGCCCAGGCCTCCGGGGTGTTCTCGGCGGGGGTCGAGCCGCCGCCGGAGAGCACGCTGCCGAGACCGAGCTCGGCGATCTGGCCGGGGTTCGCGGCGACGTCGGCTCGCTCGGCCTGGGCCATCTGACCGACCTTCTCGGCCAGCGTCATCCGGGCGAGAAGGTCGGCGACGCGGGTCTTGGTGGCGAGGCGTGGGTTCTTGTAGGGCAGCGCGTGGTCCGAGCGCGTGAGCGCATCGGTGGACACAGTGGGTGACGCTGCGGTGGACGCTGGGGCTACGAGGAGCGTGGCGCAGAGCAGGCCGGCGAGAGCCGAGGCTCCGCCGATCGCGCCGCGCTGTCTGTGTGATCGCACGGGACAGGCCTCCTGAGAGTGATCTGTCGGCACCTCGGCGTTGGGGTGCCGCGGCTCGTGAGAGCGCTCCCAGCGTGACGGTGATCACAATCGCGGTCAATGGCTACGCGTGCGTAACCCTGCGAATTCCTCAGATCTGGTCAAGCAACCAGGACGGTCCCAGGGCCGTGGCACCGCCACAACGAGCCTGCAGCAGCCGGTCGGCGGTCACCAGCGTCACCCGGTCACCCTTCTCCAGCGCCTCCCGGACGACACCGACGATCGCGGCGTCACCGTCCTTGGGCGCGTGGACCGTGTGCACGTGGGCGTCCCTGCCCGGACGTACGCCGCCCTTGGCCTGTCCCTCCAGGACCAGGACGATCCGGTCCTGCGGGAGATCGGCGACGAGCAGCGCCTCGTGCAGCCGGCGCGCCGCGCCGGCGCGGTCCTTCCACCAGCCGTCGGGGCGGGCGCCGACGACGTTGGCGCCGTCGACGACGAGCACCGTGCTCACCTGGAGGGGCCTCTTACTTGAGGAACTTGGAGAAGTCGGAGGGCAGATTGAGCTCGGCGGCGGCCTTCTCGTAGTCGATCTCCTCGCCACCCGGCGTGCCGAACGGGTTGGCTGCGGCCGGCTTCTTCTCGGCGTCCGCCTTCGCCTGCTGGGCGGCCTTGGCCGGGTTGCCGGACTTGCGCGCGCCCTTGCCCTTCTTCTTCTGGGCCACCTGCTTGGCGCCGGCGCGCTTGCCGAAGCCGGCGCCGGGCGCGCCCGGCATCCCGGGCATGCCGCCACCGGAGGCGAGCTGCTTCATCATCTTCGACGCCTCGGTGAAGCGCTGGATGAGCTGGTTGACGTCGGAGACCTGGCGGCCCGAGCCCTTCGCGATGCGGGCGCGGCGGGAGCCGTCGAGGATCTTCGGGTTGGCGCGCTCGGCCGGGGTCATCGACTGGATGATCGCCTGGATCCGGTCGATCTCGCGCTCGTCGAAGTTGTCGAGCTGCTCGCGGAACTGGCCCATACCCGGCAGCATGCCCATCAGCTTCGACATCGAACCGAGCTTGCGCAGCTGCTGCATCTGCTTGAGGAAGTCCTCGAGCGTGAACTCGCCGGTCGCGATCTTGGCCGCGTCCTTCTCGGCCTGCCCCTGGTCGAAGGTCTTCTCGGCCTGCTCGATCAGGGTGAGCATGTCGCCCATGTCGAGGATGCGGCCGGCCATCCGGTCGGGGTGGAACAGGTCGAAGTCGGTCATCTTCTCGCCGTTGGAGGCGAACATGACCGGCTTGCCGGTGATCTGGACGATGGAGAGCGCCGCACCACCGCGGGCGTCACCGTCGAGCTTGGTGAGGACCACGCCGTCGTAGCCGACGCCGTCGAGGAAGGCCTGCGCGGTGTTGACCGCGTCCTGACCGATCATCGCGTCGACGACGAAGAGGACCTCGTCGGGGTTGACCGCCGCCTTGATGTCGGCGGCCTGCTTCATCAGCTCCTCGTCGATGCCGAGGCGGCCGGCGGTGTCGACGATGACCACGTCGTGGAGCTTGCGCTTGGCCTCCTCGACGGCGTCGCGGGCCACGTCGACCGGGTTGCCGACACCGTTTCCGGGCTGGGGCGCGTAGACGGGGACGCCGACGCGCTCACCGTTGACCTGGAGCTGGTTGACCGCGTTCGGCCGCTGCAGGTCGGCGGCCACCAGCAGCGGGGCCTTGCCCTGCTCCTTCAGCCACAGCGCGAGCTTCGCGGCCAGGGTGGTCTTACCGGCACCCTGCAGACCCGCGAGCATGATGACGGTCGGGCCGGTCTTGGCGTAGCGGAGCCGGCGGGTCTCGCCACCCAGGATCGTGACCAGCTCGTCGTTGACGATCTTGACGATCTGCTGGGCGGGGTTCAGCGCCTGGCTGACCTCCTCGCCGCGCGCCCGCTCCTTGACCCGGGCGACGAACTCGCGCACCACCGGCAGCGCGACGTCGGCCTCGAGCAGCGCGATGCGGATCTCGCGAGCGGTGGCGTCGATGTCGGCATCGGTGAGGCGGCCCTTGCCCCGAATGTTCTTGAACGTCGTGGCGAGCCGGTCGGAGAGCGTGGCGAACAAGGCGGTCCTTCAGCAGAGTGGTTGTCCTGCCAAGCCTAACGAACTGTTGTACGTGGCGTGATATCCGGCGGGCGCGTGCTGGATGCTGACCGAGATACCTCGGTCAGCATTCGAGGGCCGCGCGGACCGCGTGGGCCGCCTCGGCCGCCCGGTGCTCGGCGAGGGCCCCGGCCGAGGCCTCCTGGAGGTAGAAGACGTCGACGGCCTGCGGGCCGAGGGTGGAGATGTGGGCGGAGCGGACCGCGATCTCCATCCGCGCCAGCGCGACGGCGACGGTGTAGACGACCCCGGGACGGTCGATGGTGCGCACCTCGAGGACGGTGGCCTTGCTGGATGCCTCGGGACGTACGACGACCGAGGGCTCGCTCCCCCGCGCGGCCGCGCTCGGGGCCAGCCGGGTGGCCGGGTCGAGGCGGCCCTCGGTGATGGCGGAGAAGCGCGTGCGCAGCACCGCAGCGTCGACATAAGAGTCGTCGAGGTCCCACACGCTGACCCCGAAACCGCCCTGCTGCCAGGCACGACACGCTCTGACCGGCAGCCGCGCGACCGCGAAGGTCGCGGCCAGGTCGGCGAGCAGGCCGAGCCGGTCGGGCGCGATCACCCAGACCCGGGCGCCGTCGGCGAGCGGCTCGGCACGGAAGGAGGCCGAGCCCGAACGTACGCTCTCGGGGATCTCCACCGCGGCCTGCGGCCGCTCCACCGCGGCGGCGCCGGTGTCGAGGACCCGCGCGGCCCGGCGGGCGAGGTCGAGGATGAGCCGGGCCCGCCAGGTGCTCCACACCTGGGTGCTGGTCGCCCGGGCGTCGGCCTCGGTGAGCGCGGTGAGCAGGGCGAGCGCCTCGGCATCGCCCATCGTGTCCACCACCAGGTCGACGGTCGCGGGGTCGTCCGGGTCCCGGGTGGTCGCGGTGGTGGAGAGCAGCAGGTGCCAGCGCACCAACTGCGAGATCAGGTCGACCTCCTCCTCCGGAAAGCCCATCCGGGAGGCGATCCGGCGGGCGATCGGCTCGCCCGCGACGCTGTGCTCGGTCAGCGACCCCTTGCCGATGTCGTGGAGCAGCGCCGCGACCAGCAGCACATCGGGTCTGGCCACGCGCGGCAGCAGCGCGACCGCCTCGATACAGGTCTCGATGGTGTGCCGGTCGACGGTGAAGCGGTGGATGATCGAGGCGTGCGGGAGGAGCCGGATCCGCTCCCACTCGGGCAGGATCCGGGAGACCGCGCCGGTCTCCTCCAGCGTCTCCCAGACCGCGAGCAGCCCGCGTCCGGCACCCAGGAGACGTACGAAGAGATGCCGCGCCTCCTCCGGCCACGGCTCGGCCAGCGCCGGGGTGTCCCGGGCCAGTCGCGCAGCGGTCGGCGGCGCCAGCGCGACCCCTTGCTCGGCGGCGAGCGCCGAGGCGCGCAGCAGCATCAGCGGATCCCGCGACGGACGGGCGCCCGGCACCAGCACCACCTCGCCCGAGGCGAGCGCCAGACCGTTGCCCAGCGGCGCGAGCCGCGGGCGGCGCGGCGCTCCGGGCCGCGAGCGTTCCAGGACCCCGTCGACCCGCCGCCAGGCCAGGCGGGAGAGATGGGTGAGGCGGCGGCCGATGGTGCGTACGTGGGCCTGTGCCGTGCGGGCGTCGGCCAGCTCGAGCCGCTCGGCGAGCTGGTCCCACATCTCCGGCACGACCCGGTCGGTGGCCCGCCCGCCGATCTCCTGCACGAGATCACGGACGTCGAGCAGGGCGCGGCGCGACTTCTCCAGGTCGACCGCGGGCACGTCGACCAGCCAGGTCGCCACGATCGCCTTGATCACAACCGCGTCCCGCAGCCCGCCGTACATCTCCTTCAGATCCGGCACCGAGGCGTGCGCGAGCTCACCGGCACGCCGGTGTCGCTCCACGCTCATCGTCCTCAGCTCGGGCAGCAGGGCCCGGGCGTGCTTGCGCCAGTGCGCCAGCATCGTCGTACGCAGCCGTAGCACCAGCCCGCGGTCGCCGGCCAGGTGCCGGATGTCGAGCAGCCCGAGGGCGACCCGGAGGTCACCGGTCGAGGACGAGAGCATCTCGGAGAACGACCGCACCGAGTGGTCGAGCTTGGGCGCGGTGTCCCAGAGCGGATACCAGACCTGCTCGGCCACCGAACCCGGCGAGACGGCGTCGTCGTGCACCAGGACCACGTCCCAGTCGGAGAACGGCGCGAGCTCCCCGCGCCCGTATCCTCCGACCGCGACGAGGGCGACCCCGACCTCGGGGCCGCCCGCTGCGGCGTACGCCTTGGCGCACTGCTCGTCTGCCTCGGCTGTGCGCGCCGCCCGGCCCTCAGCCGTCACGCCGCCGCGTTCGTCGAGAGAGGCCAGGATACGAACGCGGCGGCGCGACAGTTCTGATTGTCGCTCGCTGGCGCTCGCTCATGCCCAGCCCCGTTCACGATGTCAGATCGCGGCGTCGTCGCGGTCGCCGGTGCGGACCCGCACGATGGTCTCCAACGGGGAGACCCAGACCTTGCCGTCACCGATGCGCTCGGTCTTCGCCGAGGTCTCGATGGCGCTGACCACCGACTCGACCTCCTCGTCGGGCACGGCGATCTCGATGCGGATCTTCGGCACCAGAGCGACGTCGTACTCAGCGCCGCGGTAGACCTCGGTGTGACCCTTCTGCCGGCCGTAGCCGGAGACCTCGGAGACGGTCATGCCGGTGACACCGACAGCTTCGAGGGCGACGCGAACGTCCTCCCACTTGTGGGGTTTGATCACTGCGGTGACGAGCTTCATTTCTCTCCTCCGGTGGGATTCGATGGACCGGCACTCGGACGAAGCCTAGTCAGAGCGCCTCGGCATCACGTGCACCGGTCCGAACACGGACGACGGACTCGATCGGGCTGAGCCAGACCTTCCCGTCGCCGATCCGTCCGGTCTGTGCGGTCTTCACGACGATCCCGACGACGTCCGCGGCATCCTCGTCCTCGACGACGATCTCGATGCGGATCTTCGGCACCAGGGCGATGTCGTACTCGGCGCCACGGTAGACCTCGGTGTGACCCTTCTGCCGGCCGTAGCCGGAGACTTCGGAGACGGTCATGCCGGTCACGCCGAAGGCCTCGAGGGCCTCGCGCACGTCCTCCCACTTATGGGGCTTGATCACTGCGGTCACGAGCTTCACGAGAGGGCGCCTCCAGAGGTCCTTGATCCTGTCATCTTCGCCGCCACCTTCACCCGGGGACGTTTCGACACCCCGAAGCATCTGTTTCCACTGTGTAACAGACCATTTCACCGTACGTCGCCGAAGCGTCGAAACAGCCCGTAAATCACCCGTGCCGGACCCGCGCGGCGCCACCAAAGGTCGCTACCCTCGTCGCATGTCGCACTACGCCGTCGAGATCGACCTCGATCACCGCAACACCAGCCATGTGCAGGTCATCGACCTGGCTGAGTCCGCCGTCTCGGCGGGCAGTGGGAAGCGGGTCCTCGACGTCGGCTGCTGGACCGGTGAGATCGGCCGGATCCTCACCGAGCGCGGCTGCACCGTCACCGGTATCGAGATCGACCCGGAGGCGGCGAGCCTGGCCGAGAAGGTCCTGGAGCGGGTGGTCGTCGCCGACCTCGACGCGACCCCGCTGACCGAGATGGTCGAGCCCGGCTCCTTCGACGTGGTGATCTTCGCCGACGTCCTCGAGCACCTCGTCGACCCGCGGGCGGCGCTCGAGCAGGCCCGTGACCTGCTCGCCCCCGGCGGCCAGGTGGTCATCTCGATCCCCAACGTCACCCACGGCTCGGTCCGCCTCGCCCTGCTCCAGGGCCGCTGGCAGACCACCGACACCGGTCTCCTGGACCGCACCCACATCAAGTTCTACTCACGCGAGGGGCTGCTGCAGCTCTTCACCGAGGCGGGCTACGCGGTCGAGGACCTGCGCGGCACCACGGCCGACCCGCTCAACGTCGAGGTCTCCGTCGACCCCGGCCTGCTCCCCGAGGTCGCCGTGGAGTGGGTGCGCCTGCAGCCCGACGCGCTGGTCTACCAGTTCCAGCTCGCCGCCCGGCCCCTCGCCGACGGCGAGGTCGCGCCGGCCGCTCCCGAGCTCGTCCAGGCCGTCCCGGCCGACGAGGTCCGGTTCCGCGACGTACACACCCAGAAGTTCGAGGAGGTCACCCGCTCCCGGCTGGCCACCCGCGACCACATCCTCGGCATCCAGGCCTCCGCCAACTCCGCCCAGGCCCGGGTCGGCACCCTGTCCAAGCAGCTGCGCGAGGCCCGCGAGGTCAACCGGCGCCGCCGCGAGCGCATCGAGCGACTGCGCAGCAAGGTAGCTGGCCTCGAGGCCGACCTGACCTACGCCACCCGCCACCCGGTGCGCAACTTCGGCCGACGAGTCGTACGCCGCCTCCGCCGCGCAGCCCAAGGCTGACCGCCGAGTCGGCTCGTCCTGACCAAGATCGGCCGAGTCGGCTCGTTATGACGCGCCGACTCGGCGGTGAATCTGGTCAATTTGCGCCGACTCGGCGATCACAGCCGGGTCAGCGGACGCCGTTGGAGTACGCCTCGCGTACGTACTCGTAGTTGCCCCAGCGGTTGTTGATGAAGTCCTTCTCCCAGTCGTGGACCGCGTTGTCGCGGCTGACGGACTCGAAGTGGAAGAGGGTGACGTCGTGGAGCCAGACCAGGCGCAGGCCCAGTGAGCGACGCACCTTGAGGCACAGGTCGACGTCGTTGTAGTTGACCGGGAGCCGTTCGCTGAAACCGCCCGCGTCGAAGAAGACCTCGCGCCGCATCGCAACGCAGGCGCCGGTCAGCGCGGAGGTCTCCCGGTTGATGTGCAGCTCGCCGTGGTTGCCGCGTTCCTCGGGGCGCGCGCGGTAGTAGGCGTGGGTGATGGTGCCACTGCCGTAGACCAGGCCGGCGTGCTGGATGCGGTAGTCCTCGAAGAGGAGCTTCGGACCGGTCATGCCGACGTCCGGCTCGCGCAGCGGCGCGATCAGGTTCTCGATGACGCCCTCGGAGTAGGCCTCCATGTCGTCGTTGAGGAAGATCAGGACGTCACCGGTGGCGTGGGCGGCACCGACGTTGCACTTGGCGCTGAAGCTGAACTTCTCGGTGAACTCGACGAGCTTGATGTCGGCACCCTCGATCGCCCGCAGCGCCTCCAGCACCGGGGCCGGGGTCGGGGTGTCGTAGACGATCACGAACTCGACGTTGCGGTGCTTGGTGGAGGCGACCACGGAGCGGACGGTCTCGACGACCATCGCGCGCTTCTCGCCCCACACGATCGCACTGGTGCCGATGGTCGGGATGATGACGCTGACCGGGGTGTCCAGGTCGGGCTCCCGCTCGACGCGGTAGAGCCCGGGCGAGACGCCGCGCGAGGCCGTGGCCCGGATCCCGAGCCGGTCGAGGTGGGCCTGGACGGCGCGTACGCCGGCGTCCCAGGCGTACGGCTTGGCCTGGTTGTCCGCGGCGGCGGAGCCCGGCACCATGCGCCAGTGGTAGAGCGCGCCGGGGACGTGGACGATGCGGCGGGCTCGCTCGCTGACCCGCAGCACGAGATCGTGGTCCTGGGAGCCGTCGAAGCCCTCCTGGAAGCCGCCGACCTCCTCCACGACCGAGCGGCGAAACACCGAGAAGTGGGTGCAGTAGTTGTGGTGCCGCAGCCGCTCCGGGGACCAGTCGGGCTTGTAGTAGGCGTCTCGGAGCTCGCCTGCGTCGCTC
The DNA here is from genome assembly GCF_044744805.1 of Nocardioides sp. NPDC087217. Lineage (NCBI taxonomy): Bacteria > Bacillati > Actinomycetota > Actinomycetes > Propionibacteriales > Nocardioidaceae > Nocardioides > Nocardioides sp. NPDC087217. The sequence continues at coordinate 70,553 of NZ_JBIUZB010000011.1, read as the reverse complement.
ATCAGGTCCTGGTCGCTGTAGGCGTAGTCGAGGTCCTCGAACCGGTCGTAGGCGCGGACCATCTTCTCCAGCGCGTTCGGCTCGAGCACGTCGTCGTGGTCGAGCAGGGCGACCAGCTCGCCGGTTGCCTCGGCCAGCGAGGAGTTCGAGGCGGCCACGATGCCACCGTTCTCCGCACGCTCCACGATCCGCACCCGCGGCTCGTTCGCGGCCAGCTCGCGCAGCCGCGGAAGCACCCAGGGCGCGGGTGAGCGGTCGTCGCTGAGAACCCACTCCCAGTCCTCATGGGTCTGGCCGAGGACCGACGCGATCGTGTCCTCGAAGGCATCGGCGGGCGGGTTGTAGACAGCGGTGATCAGCGATACCCGGGGCGATGGCATGGTCTTCAGCCTATGACCCTCACCGAGGGTTCGCAGCACCCGACACGGGGCACCCGACCGTTTGGGGACGGTCGTCATCCCGACTTCTCGGAGGGTTCACCGAGTGTCCGGGAGGAGACGGCAGCCGCCCCGCAGGGAGGGTCGGGGGCGGCTGCCGAGTCAGGTGTGGCGTACTCCAGAGGCGTACGTCAGTAGCGCAGGCCACGCAGGTAGGAGTAGCCGACCTCCGCGGTGTGGAGCGGGCTGATCTCCGGGGTGTCGTTCTCGACGATGTACTCCTCGACCTCGTGGGCCGCGAAGACCTTGGCGAAGTCGATGAAGCCGGTGCCCAGATCGACGTGGTCGCCGGTGGTGGGGTTGCGGTCCTTCACGTGGTACTGCCGCACCCGCTGCGGGCCCGACTTGATGGTGTCGATCGCGAAGTCGACGGCGTCGTCGTTGGACAGGCCCAGGTTGACCCCGCCCGTCACGGCCCAGTAGATGTCGATCTCGAGGTGCACCAGCCTCGGGTCCAGCTCGGTGGTGAGGATGTCCCACGGGGTCACCCCGCCGCCGAGATCGGTGGTGAACTCGTGGGCGTGGTTGTGGTAGCCGTAGGCGATCCCGTAGCGCTTGGCGGCCGCCGCCTCGACGTTCATCTGCTCCGCCCAGGTCTGCCATTCCGAGAGCGAGTTGGAGGCGAGGTAGGGCACCACCATGTAGCGCTGGCCGAGGGTCGCGGCGTTCTGCAGCTTGGTCTGCAGCTCGGCGGGGGTGGCGCTGATGCCGTCGTGGGACGAGGAGGCGCGGATGCCGAGGCCGTCGTAGAAGGCCCGCAGCTCGGCCGCGGTCTTGTCGAAGTAGCCCAGAGCCTGCTCCACCCGCGGGTAGCCCATCTCGGCGATCGAGGTCAGCGTCGCATCGAAGCCCGGGTCGCCCCACAGCGCGTCGCGGACGGTCCACAGCTGGATGCTGATCCGGCCCGGAGGCACTCGGCACCCGCCGCGCTTGGCCGCCACGGCAGCGCCGGCCGGCGAGAGCAGACCCGGAACGGCCGCCAGCGCGGCACCGCCGGCGACGGCGCCCAGGGCGCCCTTGAACATGGAGCGACGGCTCAGGCCACGCTCCTCCAGCGAGCGGCGCAGCGCGCCCTCACCATCGAATCCGTAACACATGGGGGTTTCCTCTCGGGGTTGTCGAACTCTCGGGGTCGAGTCAGTCGGTGGTGCTGAAGGCGGCGTCGAAGGAGGCGTCAGGGGCGTCGAAGGCGAGCCGGCGGACGAACTCGAGTGCCTCGGGGGCACCGACGAGGCGGTCCATGCCGGCGTCCTCCCACTCGACCGAGATGGGGCCGTCGTAGCCGATGGAGTTGAGCATCCGGAAGCACTGCTCCCACGGCACGTCGCCGTGGCCGGTCGAGACGAAGTCCCAGCCGCGCCGCGGGTCGGCCCAGGCGAGGTGGGAGCCGAGCCGGGCGTTGCGGCCGTTGCCGGTCTGCATCTTCGTGTCCTTGCAGTCCACGTGGTAGATCCGGTCGCGGAAGTCCCACAGGAACCCGACCGGGTCGACCTGCTGCCACACCATGTGGCTGGGGTCCCAGTTGAGCCCGAACGCCTCGCGGTGGCCGATCGCCTCCAGCGTCGCGACGGTCGACCAGTAGTCGTAGGCGATCTCGGAGGGGTGGACCTCGTGGGCGAACCGCACCCCGCACTCGTCGAAGACGTCGAGGATCGGGTTCCACCGGTCGGCGAAGTCCCGGTAGCCGGCCTCGACCATCTCCTGGGTGACGGGCGGGAACATCGCGACGTACTTCCAGATCGAGGAGCCGGTGAAGCCGACGACCGTCTTGACCCCGAGGTTCTTCGCCGCCCGGGCGGTCATCTTCATCTCCTCGGCCGCCCGCTGACGTACGCCCTCGGGGTCGCCGTCGCCCCAGATCTTCGCGGGCAGGATGTCTTTGTGGCGCTGGTCGATGGGATCGTCGCAGACCGCCTGGCCCTTGAGGTGGTTGGAGATCGTGAAGACCTTGAGGTTGTGCTTCTCCAGCAGGTCCAGCTTCGCCTGGACGTACGTCTCGTCCTCGGCGGCCTGCCAGACGTCGAGGTGATCGCCCCAGCAGGCGATCTCGAGGCCGTCGTACCCCCACTCGGAAGCGAGGCGGCAGACCTCCTCGAACGGCAGGTCGGCCCACTGGCCGGTGAAGAGCGTGATCGGTCGGGTCATGGTGTGGTTGTCCTTCCTCAGGGGAGCAGTTCAGGGGAGCAGGGATGCGAGCAGGTCGCGGACCTCGGTGGCCTCGAACCGGTCGCGCTTGGCGGAGGCGTCGGAGCAGACGAGCACCGGGCCGTGCGCGGGGTCGTCCGGCAGCCGGCCGTGGCTGCCGGAGACCGGGGCGGGGTCGAGCGGCACCACGCTCATGGCGTAGCGCAGCCCGGCCGTCTTACGGGCCAGCGTGGTGGCGGCGCGCAGCTTGACCCAGCGGTCCTCGGGGTCGAGGAACAGCTCGGCGGGGTCGTAGCCGGGCTTCTTGTGGATCTCGACGCCGCGGGCGAAGTCGGGCGCGTTCGCGTCGTCGAGCCAGTAGTAGTAGGTGAACCAGGCATCCGGCTCGGCCACCACGACGAGCTCGCCGGCGCGCTCGTGGTCGAGTCCGTACGCCGCTTGGCCGGCGCGGTCGAGGACCTCGGCCACACCGTCGAGCCCGGTGAGCAGGTCCCGGACCCGCTCCAGGTCGGCGGGGTCCTTGATGTAGACGTGGGCGATCTGGTGGTCGGCGACCGCGAAGGCCCGCGACGTCCACGGGTCGAGCAGCTCGCCGGTGGCGTTGTGGTGGACGTGCAGGAAGCCTTCGCGGCGCAGCAGCCGGTTGACGTCGACCGGCCGGGTGGCGCGGGTGATGCCGTACTCGCTCAGCAGTACGACGCGTACGCCTGCGGCGTCGGCGTCATCGAGCAGCGGCGCCAGGGTGGCGTCGACATCGCGGGCCGCCTGGACCGCCTGCGGGCTGTCGGGGCCGAACCGCTGCAGGTCGTAGTCGAGATGCGGGACGTAGACGAGGGTGAGGTCGTGGTCGGGCATGACCTTGCGCGCGGCTGCGACGATCCATGCCGAGCTCTTGATCGAGGCCGTGGGACCCCAGTAGGTGAACAGCGGGAACGGGCCCAGCTCCGCGGTGAGGGTGTCATGGAGCTCGGGCGGCCAGGTCCAGCAGTCCGGCGACTTCTTGCCGTCGGCGTGGTAGGCCGGGCGCGGGGTGACCGTGGTGTCGACGTCGGCACCCATGGCGTACCACCAGCAGATGTTGGCGACCTTCGCGCCGGGACGGCGCCTGCGGACGACGTCCCACAGCTTCTCGCCCTGCACCAGCGCGTTGTGCTGGCGCCACAGGAGCACCTCGCCGAGGTCGCGGAAGTACCAGCCGTTGCCGACGATGCCGTGCTCTCGCGGCAGCGCGCCGGTCAGGAAGGTCGACTGGACCGAGCAGGTGACCGCGGGCAGCACGGTGCCCAGCTCGGCGGTGAACCCCGACTCCCCCACCTGCCGCACCCGCGGCATGTGCTGGAGCAGCTCGGGGGTCATCCCGACCACGTCGATGACCAGCAGCTTCTCGTTGTGCTCGATCATGCCGATGCCTCCTGCAGCTGTTCGAGACCGGCTTCGAGGAGCCGGTCGCGGGTCCAGGCCAGCTCGGCCGCGATGCCCGCGACCAGGCCGGCGTCTCCGTCGGGGCGGACCTGCTCGGGCAGTACGCCCCAGGTGTAGGTCTCGACCTCGAGGTGGTCGGTGTGGGCCACCGGGCCGCCGAGGAGCGCGTCGAGCGTGCCCGCCAGGTGGTCGCGGGTGCTGCGCAGCGGCGGGGCCGGATCGGCGTGGAGAGGTACGTGGAAGTGCACTCGCCAGGGATGCTCGGCCGGCAGCGGGCGATGGCCGGCAAGCGCCTCGGGCAGGTCGTCACGGCTGTCCACCCGCGCCCCGCGCGGCTCGCGGGTCTGGTGGAGGAAGCGGTCCTCGGCGTAGGAGGCCAGAGCCTCCCGGGTCGCCGGATCGCTCGGGTCATCGGCGTGCAGGGCCGCGGAGACCTGGACCTTGACCACCGGCAGCCCGGCCACGCGCAGCCGGTCGAGCGCCTCGGTGGCGTCCTCGAACTGGGTGGCGAGGTGGCAGGTGTCGACGCAGATCCCGAGGTGGTCGGGGGCCAGTCCGGCGAGCCGGGTGACCGCGTCACGGGTCGTCTCCACGACGCAGCCGGGCTCGGGCTCGAACCCGACCCGCACCGGCCGGCCGTGCTCGGCCTCGATGCCGGCCAGGCCGTCGGCGAGCTCGCCGATCAGCTCGCGCGCCGCCCGGTCGCGGTCGGTGAACCACGGGGTGCGCCAGCCCAGCGGGAGCGTCGAGATGCTGCCGCGTACGGCATCGTCTGGCAGCAGCGCCGACAGCACCCGGGCGCAATCGAGGGTGTAGTCGAGGCGGCGCCGGGTCGACCAGTCCGGGGAGTAGACGTCGCGCTTCACGACCGGAGCATGGAACCCGGCGTACGGGAAGGCGTTGAGCGTGACGACCTCCAGGCCGTGGCGGTCCAGGCCGGTGCGCAACCGGTCGAGGGTGGCCGGGTCGCCGGCCAGCTCGTGCGCGGTCGCGGCGGGCAGCCACAGACCGAGGCCGAGCCGCTGCACGCCGAGCCGGGCGCGCACCTCGCCGGCGTAGCGGCGGAGCTGGTCGAGGATCCCGTCGACGTCCTCGGCCGGATGCACGTTGCTGCAGTAGGCGAGGTGGACGACGGTGCCGTCGCGGTGCCGGAACCTCATGCCCGCTCACCTCGCAGCAACGAGTTGCCGGCGAAGGTCGCACCCTGGTCGGCCGCAGGTACGTCGAGCAGCAGCCGTCCGCTCTGGCCGAAGAACTCCACCGGGTTGCGCCACAGCACCCGGTCGACGTCGTCCTCGGTGAAGCCGGCCGCCAGCATCGCCTCGCCGGTCGCCCGCGTGCGCAGCGGGTCGCTCCTGCCCCAGTCGGCGGCCGAGTTGACCAGCACCCGGTCGAGACCTCGGCGCTGGAGAATCGCGACCATCCGGTCGGGGTCCATCTTGGTGTCGGGGTAGATCGAGAAGCCCATCCAGGCGCCGGCCTCGTCGACGACGTCGACGGTCACCTCGTTGAGGTGGTCGACGACGACCATCCCGGGCTCCATCCCGGCCGCCTCGACGAGGTCGAGGGTGCGGCGGGTTCCGGCCAGCTTGTCGCGGTGGGGCGTGTGCACCATCGCGGGCAGCGCGAACTCGCGGGCCAGCTCCAGCTGGCGGCCGAACGCCTTCTCCTCGTCCTCGGTCATCGAGTCGAAGCCGATCTCGCCGACCGCGACGACCCCGTCCTTGGCGAGGTAGCGCGGCAGCAGGTCGAGCACCGGGGTGCAGCGCGGGTCGTTGGCCTCCTTCGGGTTGAGCGCGATCGTGCAGTGGTGGGCGATGCCGAACTGCGAGGCCCGGAACCGCTCCCAGCCGACCAGCGCGTCGAAGTAGTCGACGAACGAGTCGACGCTGGTCCGCGGCTGGCCGAGCCAGAAGGCCGGCTCCACCAGGGCACGGACGCCGGCGGCGTACATCGCCTCGTAGTCGTCGGTCGTACGCGAGGTCATGTGGATGTGCGGGTCGAAGATGCGCATCAGGACTCCCGAGCGGTCTGGGTGGGGGCGGGCAGGAAGGAGAGGGCGTCGGCGGGCACCTCGCGGCCGGCCGCGCGCCGCTCGGCGGCATAGTCGGCGACCATCCGGCGCAGCTCGTCGTCCGACCTGTCGAGGCCGGCCACCAGACGAAGAGGTACGCCGACGAAGAGACACTTGAGGACGGCCTGACGCCACGCGGCGGGATCGAGACGAGCGGCGTACGTCCCCAGCGCGGCTGCCACCAAGCGGGGGTCGTTGGTGCGCAGCGCGTCGTGGAGCAGGTCGACGGCACGATCGCCGATCGCCTCCTCGAGGTGCCCGAGGCCGATCAGGACCGCCCGCCGCTCGTCGGCGTCGCCGAAGCGGTAGAGGTCGTGCACCTCGACGCTCAACGCGTCGGGGTCACCGGCCAGGCCACGGCCGAGCGCCAGCAGCAGCCGCACGCGTACGTCGTCCTCGACCCGCTCCGCGCCCGGCTCCGGCGAGGTGCGCGGAGTGCGGCCGATCTCCCTGGCCGCGGCCGGGAAGCGGGTCCTGATCCGGGTGGGGTCGGTCTCGATCTCGGCGCACCACTCGGCGAGCAGCTTCTCGTTCATGCGCCCACCTCCTCGGGTCGGGGCAGGTCCTCGAGGGTCTCCCGCAGGAACGCGAGGGAGCGCTCGGCGACGACCGGGGCGGCGTGGGACTGGCGGGGCAGCTCGAGCGCGGCGAGCCCGGTGTAGCCGATCTCGACCAGGGTGCCGAGCGCGGCGGCGAAGTCGACCTCGCCGGTGCCCAGCTCCAGGTGCTCGTGGACGCCCTCCACCATGTCGTCGACCTGCACGTTGGCCAGCAGCGGACCGGCAAGGCGGATGGTCTCGGCCATCCCCCGCGGCTCGTTGCACACGACATGACCGAGGTCGAGCGTGACCCGCAGCAGCTCCGGGTCGTCCAGGCGCCGGCGAAGCTCGATCACGGAGTCGAGGGTGTCGACGAAGTGCCCGGGCTCGGGCTCGACGGCGCACACGACGCCGCGGCGACCGGCGAGGTCGAGGACCCGCCACACCCCGTCGCACAGGCGTCCCCAGGCCCGGTCCTCGTCCACTCCGTCCGGCAGGGTGCCCGACCAGAACGAGACCGCCTCGGCGCCGAGGTCGGCAGCCACCTCGACCGCCCGGTGCAGATAGTCGACCCGACGGCTCGCGTCCGGTCCCGGGTGGAGCAGCGTCGGGTAGTGCTTGCGGAGCGGATCGAGGATGTAGCGAGCGCCGGTCTCGATCACGACCGACAGGCCGAGCTCGTCCAGCCGTCGGCCGACCTCGGCGACCCGGCCCGCCAGGTTCGGCCGGAAGGGGTCCAGGTGAAGGTGGTCGAGCGTCAGCGCGACCCCGTCGTAGCCCAGCGCGGCCAGGAGGCTCAGCGCGTCCTCGAGCCGGTGGCTGTGCATGCCGTTGGTGCCGTAGCCGAAGCGCAATGTGCTCGTCGTGCTCATGTCGGTGACACCACCTTCGAGGCGGCCTTGACGATCGGGCCGGCCGCCAGCAGCGCGACCGCGGCCAGCGGCGAACGGCGGGCGATGAGCGCGGCCTGGAGCGGGATCATCCCGCGGATCCCGGCGCCGGTGGCGCGCCGGACCGTACCGGCATCCGGCGAGGAGACCGCGGCCAGCTGCGCGGAACCGACACTGCGTGCGTACGTCGCGGCGAGGGCTACGGGCAGCGCCGCCCGCCCATGGCCGGCCGCCGCGACGGCGGTCACGACCGTGACCGCCCCGGCGAGAGTCGCGGTGACGGGACGGGTGCCGTGGACCTCGCCCCGGCTGAGCAGGGTGACCCCGGCGGTGTGCGCGGCGAGCAGGCCGGCCGGCACCAGCCCGGCGCGCGTACGCCCGCTCGCGCTCGCGCCGAGGAGCACGTCGAGGCCACGGGCCGCGGCCATCGCGACCGGTCCGGCCGAGGTGTCCTTGAGGACGGTGTCGTAGGCCCACACCGTCCCGGCCAGGGCGGCCGCCGTCACCGCGGCCGGACGCCCGCCTGCGAGCCCGGCCAGCCCGACACCCGCCGCGGTCAGCCCGACGGCCACCCCGAGCGCCTGCCGCGGGCTGACCCGGCCCGACGGGATCGGCCGCTCGGGGCGCTCGACGGCGTCGAGGTCCCGGTCGGCCCAGTCGTTGAGCGCCATCCCGGCCCAGTAGAGCGCCACCGAGGCGGCCGGCATCGCGACCGCGCGGGCCCGCAGCGGACCGGCCGCGGCGGCACCGGCCAGGGTGTCACCCGGCACGGTGAGGGCCGCCGGCAGCCGGACCAGCTCGGCGAAGGCTCGGGCGCGAGATGTCATGCGCCCACCCGAGCGCACCACGCGACCAGCTCTTCCCACTGCGTACCGAGCCGGTGCTCGGTGGAGCCGGCCGGGTCCTTGAAGAAGAACCCGAACGGAAGCGGTCCGCTCTCCCCCGCCTCCTGCGCGCGCAGGACGAGCCGGGCCAGGTCGAGCACCAGGGGCGCGGCCAGCGCGGAGTCGCAGCCACTCCAGGTGAACTGCAGCGACATCCGCACCCCGAGGAACCCCTCGAAGGAGACGTGGTCGATGGCGGTCTTCCAGTCGCCGTGGTCGGGGACGTAGTCGATGTGCATCGGCCCCTGCACCGGGTGACCGAGCATCGCCTCCAGCCCCTGGGCCTTGGTGACGAGCTTGCTCTGCGCGTTGGCCGGGTCGGCGAGCGTGGCGCCGTCACCGCCACCGAGCATGTTGTAGGAGGCCCAGGCGTTGACCTGCAGCGCCCGCGTCGAGAACATCGGCGCCAGCGCCGACTTCAGCAACGTCTCCCCGGTCTTCCCGTCCGATCCCGCCCACGGGAGCCCGGCGCGCTCGGCGAGGGTGACGAGCACCGGCAGCCGCGGCCCGGGACTGGGCGTGAACGAGACCACCGGGCAGCCGGCCCGGTAGGCGGCCAGGACGTAGACGGAGCTGGCCGGCAGCGGGGACTCCCCCGCGGCCAGCGCCGCGTCCAGGGTGTCGGGGTCGGCGAGCGGTCCGCCGTCGACGACCTCGGCCGGCGGCTCGGTGCTCGCCACGTCGATCACGACCACCCGCTCGAGCCCGTGCTCCTCGCGGAAGGCGACGAGGTCGGCGGTCAGCCGCTCGACCGCGACACCTTGCGGCTCGGCGCCCGCCGGGTCATAGCCCGTACGCAGTCGCCTCTCGACCTCCTCCAGCTCGCCGGCGATCGCCGGCAGGATCCCGGCGGGAACGACCCCGCCCGCGGCGAGCCGCTCGGCCCGCTTCAGCAACGGGTCCGCCCGCAGGTCATGCCCACCGATCACCAGATCGTCCAACGAGGGCAGCCCGGCGGCGGCGATCTCCGGCTGCTCGGCGACCAGTCCGACCCGCCCTGCGAGCCCGGCCCGGACAGCCAGCGCGCCGACGGTCGTCGTGACGCCCACCGACCCGCAGGCACCGACCAGCCAGAGCCCGACCCGCCCGCTCATCAGTCCGCTCATCTGTCCGCCTCGCAGCGGAAGCGGGCGGCACCGGCGACCATCTGGATGCCGCCGAGCACGTGGGAGAGGAACTCCGGCTCGGTGAACGACTCCGAGGTGTGGCCCATGCCGGTGTAGAAGGCCCGGCCGCCGTCGTAGCGGTGACACCAGGCGATCGGGTGCGGGTCACCCATGGCGAACCGGCCCGGGTTGTAGCTGGTCTCGTCGAGGTCGGCGAGGACCCGGATCGAGTCGGCCGGACGGTCGCGGAAGCTGTACCACTCGTCCCAGCGCGTCCACCGCTTCGGCAGCTCGGCCGTCGCCGCGGTGTTGTGCGCGTGCACCTTCACCGTCGCGGTCTGCTGGGCAGGGTGGCCGGCGAAGTAGGCACCGACGAGGCCGCCGTACCAGGGCCAGTCGTACTCGGTGTCGGAGGCGGCGTGCACGCCCACATAGCCGCCACCGTCCTGGATGTAGCGCTCGAAGGCGGCCTGCTGACCGGAGTCGAGCACGTCACCCGTCGTAGAGAGCCATAGCACCGCCTCGTACGCCGCCAGGTCGGTGTCGTTGAACACCGCCGCGTCCTCGGTGGCGGTCACCGTGAAGCCGTTCTCGGCCCCCAGCCTCTCGATCGCCGCGATGCCGTCAGGGATGGAGCCGTGCCGGAACCCGGCGGTCTTGGAGAACACCAGGACGTCGTACGTCCCAGTTCCCTCGCTCACCTCAGAGCGGTCCGCGCTCGCGGCCGGCGCCGGTGTCAGGCCCGGGGCGAAGGCGGCCACCGCCACCAGCCCGACTCCCGCGATCAGCGTCCGGAACCTTCTCGATCCGTGCTTCATGTGCGTATCCCTTCTGTGCTCAACGGTCTGAACAGGCTGGAATCGGCCGAGCGGCCCCGGGTGGATCAGGTGGGGATCTCCTGCCACGTCCTGGTGTCGGAGCTGGTCTCCACCGCGGCGAGAACGCGCTGCACCTGGAGTCCGTCGGCGAACGTCGGCGTCGGCTCGGCGCCCTCGCCGAGCGCCCGGACGAGGTCGACGACCTGGTGGGTGAAGCCGTGCTCGTAGCCGAGGCCGTGGCCCGGGGGCCACCACGCGGCCACCCACGGGTGCTCGGGCTCGGTGACGACGATCCGGCGGAAGCCGCCCTCGGCGGCCGGCAGGGTCGCGTCGTGGAAGTGCAGGACGTTCATGTCCTCGAAGTCGAAGGCCAGGCTGCCCTTCGACCCGTTGATCTCGATCCGGATCGCGTTCTTGCGGCCGGTGGCGAAGCGGGTGGCCTCGAAGGAGCCGACCGCTCCCCCGGCGAACCGCGCCAGGAACACCGCGGCGTCGTCGACGGTGACTGGCCCGCGCTCGGTGCCAGCGGTGGCGGAGAGCCCGGACGAGGTCTCTGCCACCGGGCGCTCCTTGACGAACGTCTCCAGCATCCCGGAGACCTCCAGGATCCGGTCGCCGGTGATGTGCTGGGTCAGGTCGATGACGTGGGCGCCGATGTCGCCGAGCGCACCCGAGCCGGCCTTGGTCTTGTCGAGGCGCCAGCTCAGCGGGGTCTCGGGGTCGGCCAGCCAGTCCTGGAGATACTGCGCACGTACGTGGTGGAGCTCCCCGAGACGACCGTCGGCGACCAGCTTCCGGGCCAGGGCGATGGCGGGCACCCGGCGGTAGGTGAACCCCACCATCGCCCGCACTCCACGCTCGGCGGCCACCGCGGCGGCCGCGGCCATCCGCTCGGCCTCGGCCACGCTGTTGGCCAGCGGCTTCTCGCAGAGCACGTGCTTGCCGGCCTCGAGCGCGGCGATCGCTATCTCCGCGTGGGTGTCGCCGGGCGTGCACACGTCGACCAGGTCGACGTCGTCGCGGGCGATCACGTCACGCCAGTCGGTGACGCTCTCCTCCCAGCCGAACCGGGTGGCGGCCTCCGCCACGCGAGTCGCGTCACGGCCGCAGAGAACCTGCATCCGCGGGGTCAGGGGAAGGTCGAAGAAGCGGTGGGCACTGCGCCAGGCGTGGGAGTGGACGGCGCCCATGAAGGCATAGCCGATCATCCCCACCCCGAGCGTGGCGTTCTGCTCGGTCATCGGAACTCGATCCTGTGTTTCGGTGGTGTCGCTCCGCGCCCGAGCGCGGAGCGATCTTGCGGTCTGACTGGGTCGGGCTCGATCAGGACTCGAAGGCCGTGGGCAGGAACTCGTCCACGTTCTCCTTGGTGACGACGGGCGCGTCCAGCTGGATGGTGCGCGGCACGGTCACCTCGACCAGGTCGGACATGGCCTTGTCCTGGGCCAGGAGCCGGGCGAGCTTGATGCCGTCAGCGGCCTGGGTGGAGGGGTAGATGACCGTCGCCTTGAGGACGCCCTTGTCCGACTCGATCTCGCGCATCGCGTTGGCCGAGCCGGCGCCGCCGACCATCGTGAACTCGTCGCGACCGGCGTTGTTGATCGCGGCGAGGACGCCGACGCCCTGGTCGTCGTCGTGGTTCCACAGGAAGTCGATCTTCGGCGCGGCCTGGAGCAGGTTGGAGGCCGCCTTCTCGCCGCCCTCGACGGTGAAGTCGGCGGCGACCCGGTTGTCGACGTCGAGGTCGCACTTGGCCAGCGCGTCCTTGAAGCCCTTGCTGCGGTCCTGGGTCAGGGGCAGCGAGTCGATGCCGGCGATCTCGGCGACGACGGCGTCCGTCTTGCCGCCGGCCTGCTCGCAGACGTACTCACCGGCCGAGACACCCATGCCGTAGTTGTCACCGAGCACGGTGACCCGGGCGGCGTTGGGGTCGTTGAACTCACGGTCGACGTTGATGACCGGGATGCCGGCCTCCATCGCCTTGAGAGCCACCGGCGTCATCGCAGCGCCGTCGAAGGGCAGCAGCACGATGGCGTCGACCTTGTCGTTGATGAAGGTCTCGACCTGGCTGATCTGCAGGCTGACGTCGTTGGTGCCCTCCGCCAGGCGCAGGTCGACGTCCTCGTACGCCTCGGCGGCGGTCTTGGCCTGCTCGCTGATCGCACCCATCCAGCCGTGGTCGGCGGCGGGGGCCGAGAAGCCGATGACGACCGTGTCGCCCTTCTCGTCGTTGGAGCCGGCCTTGGCGTTGGAGGTGCCACCGACGTTCTCGGACTTCTCGGGGGTGTTGCTGATGCACGCCGAGAGGGCGAGCACCGAGAGACCGGCGACGACGATTCTTGCTGTGGACTTCAGTTTCATGGAAGTGCTCCTAGATCGTGCGAGGTGGAGAAGGGATTGGTCCGAGAGCCGTGGACGGCTGGCTGGGTGGTGTCGGGCGGTCATGACCCTGGCTGTCGAGCGAACCGCTTCTGCAGCAGCACGGCGGCGATGATGATCAGGCCCTTGGTGAAGGCCTGAGCGGAGATCGAGAGGTTGTTGATCACGAACACGTTGGTGAGGGTCGTGAAGATCAGCACCCCGAAGACGGTGCCGACGATGGTGCCGCGCCCGCCGGCGAGCAGGGTGCCGCCGATGACGACCGCGGCGATGGCGTCGAGCTCGTAGAGCCCGCCGTGGGTAGCGCTGCCGGTCGTGGTGCGGCTGACCAGCATGATCGCGGCGATGCCGCAGCAGACACCGACGAGGACGTAGAGGAGCACGGTGTGGCGGCGTACGTTGATGCCGGCCAGGCGCGAGGCCTCCGGGTTGCCGCCGATGGCCAGGGTGCGCCGGCCGAAGGTGGTGCGGTTGAGCACGACCCAGCCGATCACGGCCACGATGACGAAGATCCAGACCAGGACCGAGATCCCGAGGATGTCGCGGGAGAACGCGTCGGTGAAGCCGGGCACGCTGAGGATCTGGGTCTTGCGCGCCGAGATGATCTCGGCCAGACCGCGGGCGCTGGCCATCATCGCGAGGGTGGCGATGAACGGCACCACTCCGCCGTACGCCACCAGCAGGCCGTTGATCAGACCGGCGCCCGCGCCGACCAGGAGCGCCGTGGTGACGATGAAGATCCAGTGGTAGTCGTTGGCCATGGCCTGCGTGGACAGCGTCGTGCACCAGACCGAGGAGAGCGCGACCAGCGCGCCCACCGAGAGGTCGATGCCACCACCGGTGATGACGAACGTCATCCCGATGCTGACCACGCCGATCACCGCCGCGAGGCGCAGGATCGTCATCACGTTGTCGACCGAGGCGAACCGGTCGCCGCCGGAGATGACGCCGACCAGGGCCAGCAGCGCCAGCGCCAGGACCAGGCCGAGGTTGTGGCCCGCGCCGCCGCGCAGCAGCCGAGCGACGCCGCCGGGCTCCGCCCGCCGCCCTCCGGCAGCCTCCTTCTCCACCCGGACCGTGTCCACCGGGGTCACAGCGTCTGTGGGGGTGTCGCTCATGCGACCTCTCCTTCCATCACGAGGTCCAGGACCTTCGACTCGTCGATCTCGGTGGCGGGTCCCTCGTGGACGACGGAGCCCTCGCTGATGACGAGGACCCGGTCGGCGAGACCGAGCACCTCCTCCACCTCGCTGGACACCACGACCACGGCGACACCTTCGTCGGCCAGGCGGCGGACGAGGTTGTAGATCTCGGTGCGTGCCCCGACGTCGACGCCCCGGGTGGGCTCGTCGAGGAGCAGCACCTTGCAGTCGCGCAGCAGCCACCGGGCGAGCACGACCTTCTGCTGGTTGCCGCCCGACAGGTTGCGGACCGGCCGGTCCACCCCGGCCGGGCGTACGTCGAGCGAGCGGCTGAGCTCCTCGGCGGCGCGGCGCTCGGCGCCGGTGTCGAGGAAGCTGCCCTTGGAGAACCGGTTCAGGGACGAGACGGTCACGTTGCGGTAGACCGCCTGGTCGAGCAGCAGCCCCTGGCTCTTCCGCTCCTCCGGGGCGAGGCCGATCCCGGCGGCCACCGCGGCGCGTACCGAGCCGCGGCGCAGCCGGCGGCCGTTGACGGTGACCGTGCCCGAGCTGGAGCGGCGGGCGCCGTAGACGGTCTCGAGGATCTCCGAGCGGCCGGAGCCGACCAGGCCGGCCAGACCGACGATCTCGCCGGCGTGGACGCGGAGGTCGACGTCGTGGAAGCGGTCGCCGGACAGGCCGGTGGCCTCGAGCACCGGCGTGCCGTCCCGACCGGGTGCGATCGCGGGGCGCTCTGGGAAGACGTACTCGATCTGGCGGCCGGTCATCAGCGTGATCAGCTCCCGGGTCGGGGTCTCCTCGACCGAGAGCCCGGTCGCCACGGTGCGGCCGTCCTTGAGGACCGTGATCCGGTCGCCGATCTGGCGGATCTCCTCGAGGCGGTGGGAGATGTAGATGATCGCGACGCCCTCCGCGGTGAGGCCGCGCATCACCCGGAAGAGGTTGTCCACCTCCTCCTGGTCGAGAACCGCCGACGGCTCGTCGAGGATGAGCAGGCGGGTGTCGTGGGACAGCGCCCGCGCCATGCTGACGATCTGCTGCCCGGCGGGCGAGAGGTCGCCGACCAGACGGTTCGGGTCGACCTCGCTGTGGCCGAGCCGAGCCAGGAGCGTACGCACCCGCTGGGTCGCCTCCGCCCGGCGGCTGAACCCGGCGGTGGCGAGCTCGTGGCCGAGGAAGATGTTCTCGGTCACGGTGAGCCCGGGCACCAGGTCGAGCTCCTGGTAGATCGTCGAGATGCCGCGCTTCATGGCGGCGACCGGCGTGGTCAGCCGGACCGGCTCGCCCTCCCAGAGGATCTCCCCCTCGTCGGGCTGGTACGCCGCCGAGAGCACCTTGATGAGGGTCGACTTGCCGGCGCCGTTCTGGCCGAGAAGGCAGTGCACCTCCCCCGCGCGGACGTCGAGGTCGACGCCGCCGAGGGCGAGCACGCCGGGGAACCGCTTCACGATCCCGGTCATCTCGAGCAGTACGTCACCCCCGTCTGCGCTGGCGGCGGGGCCGTCCGGCGACGGCTTCGGGGTCTGGGTCATCGGGTTCCTCCGTGCAGTTCGGGCAGGTCGGCGAGAACGGTGGGGTCGGAGAGCACCGGTTCCAGGGAGACCAGTGCGCCGCCGCGTACCGCGGCGGTGGGGCCGAAGGCAGAGATCGCGACCTGGGTGCCACCGGCACGCGGCGCGAGGACGTCGGCGGCGAGCCGCGCCTCGACGGCCGGGCGCAGCCACTCGCCGAGCACGGCGAAGTAGCCGCCGAGCACGACGGTGCCCGGGTTGAGCGTGTTGACCAGGACGGCGGCGCCCGTGCCGAGCCAGGTCCCGACCTCGTCCAGCGCGGCCAGGGTGCGGCCGTCGGCGAGCCGGGCTCGCTCGACCAGGGTGGCGAGGCGCTCCTCCAGGGTCAGCACGGGGTCGCGGACCGGGTCGTCGGGGTCGGTGGCCGCCTCGAGCAGCGCCCGCAGGCCGACCACGGTCTCCCAGCAGCCGGTGCGGCCGCAGCCGCACAGCCGACCGCGAGGGTCGACCGGAAGGTGGCCGATCTCGCCGGCCCAGCCGTGCCGGCCCGGGGCCACCCGCCCGCCGCTGACGATCGCGCCGCCCAGGCCGACCTCGCCGTAGAGCACCACCATGTCGGCGCGGTCGGGATCGGCCGGGTCGAGCTCGGCGGTCGCGGCGAGGGTGGCCTCGTTGGCCACGCGCACCGGCGGCACCGGCGCGGCGCCAGCGGCCAGCCGGCGGCGTACGTCCTCGGCGGCGTCGATGTCGCGCCAGCCGAGGTTGGGGGCGAGGGTGACCCGCTGCGTGGCGGTGTCGACGAGGCCCGCGACACCGATGGTGATGCCCGCGACGGTGGTGCCGGCGGTCCGCGCCTCGGCGAGGGCGTCGTCGACCAGGCCCGCGACCTCGGCCAGCACATCCTCCGGCGGAAGCCTGCGTCCGTCGATGCCGCGACGGAACTCGGCGATCACGGACCCGGCGAGGTCGACGGCGACGACGGCGAGATGGTCGACGTTGATCTCCGCACCGACCCCGCACACCGACCTGCCGACGAGCCGGACCTGGACGCCGGGGCGGCCGGCGCCGCGACGGTCGGCGTCCTCGCAGGTGACCAGCCCGAGCTCGGCGAGCTCCTCGATCAGTCCGGTCGCGACCGTGCGGGTCAGTCCGGTCTCCTCGGCCAGGCGCCCACGCGAGCGCGGGCCGCGGTCGCGGAGCGACCGCAGGAGCAGGCCCATCCGCGCGGCCCGCACTGCCGCCGGGTCGGCGGTGGCGGAGACCCGCACGGTGATGTCTGCGTCGCGCACGGGTGCCTCCTGTCCGGGGTGAAGGGGTCCATCACAGACACAGCCTGTGATGGCAGTCACAGAATTCGGTGACCGAGAGACAAACTAGTGACCGCGCTCACGTTGTACAACCCTTTCGCGGCGGTTTCTGCAAAGTTTCTGTCGAACTTTGAAAAGTGATTGGACAAAGTAGCCGAAAGGGGCACCCGGCCACGGCTGGCCGGATGCCCCTTTCAGGTCGATCGCGAGGGTCACTCGCTGGGTGCGATCACCACCTCGTCACTGCCGGTGAGCGCCGGGATGTCACCCTCGCCGGGGTCGGTGTACTCCGCCACGAAGACGGCGTTCAGATCGTCCTGCCCGGGGTCGTGGCCACCGGGGACGGTCGTCACGATCGAGCCGCTGCAGCCGTTCGCGGTGGACTGCGGGTGCCCGTGCTCGTCGTGGCCCAGGACGTACGTCACCGAGACCCGGGAGCAGTCGACGGCCTGGTCATCGGTCACCTCGACCTGGAACTGGACGGTGTCACCGAAGTGGAACGCCTCGCCGGGCGCCGGGCTGGTCGTCAGGGTCACCACCGGAACGTCGTTGCCGACGACAATGTCGACGTCCGCCGAGGCGTGCTTGCCGCGGCCCGCCTTGCCCTTGTCCGTGACGGTCAGCGTCGCACGGTAGGCCCCCGGCTCCTCGTAGGTGTGGGTGGCGGTCTTCCCGGTGGCGTCGAAGGTGCCGTCACCGTCGAAGTCCCACTGGTAGACGAGCTTGTCGCCGTCAGGATCGGTCGTCCCGGCGCTGTCGAAGGCGACAGTCAGCGGCGGCTGACCCGCGGTCTTGTCGGCGCTGATGACCGGCTTCGGGCTGTGGTTGCCGGTGCGGGCGATGTAGTCGATCCGGGAGACCTGGGCCTCCTCGTTCTCGCTGAAGAACCCGTCGCCGTACTCGAGCATGTAGAGCGAGCCGTCCTTGCCGAATTCCAGGTCCATCACGTTGTCCGTGACGAAGCTGGAGAGCACCGACTCGATGCCGGTGAGCTCGCCGTCGGCGTCGAGCCGCATGCCCTTGATGTAGTCCCGGCCCCACTCCGCGAACAGCGGGACACCGTCGTAGTACGCCGGCCAGGCGCCGGAGAGCGGGTCCTTCGTCGCGGACTTCCGGAAGTCGTATGCCGGTCCGGCCATCGGCGCGATGCCGCCGGTGCCGAGCTCGGGGAACTCCGCGGACTGGCCGTAGGTGTACCAGACCGTCGGCTGCGTCACCGGCGGGAGCTGGGTCAGACCGGTGTTGTGGCGCGAGTCGTTGACGGGCGCCTCGCAGTCGAACGCCGGACCCGAGACCCCGGTCGCGAAGTCGTAGTCGCGGTAGGGCAGCTCAGCGGTCGCGCACAGCGGCCAGCCGTAGTTGGCCGGCTTCGTGACGACGGTCCACTTGCCCTGGCCGGCCGGGCCGCGGTCCGGGTTCGCGGAGGAGGCGTCGGGCGAGTAGTCGGCCACGTAGACGCGGTCGGTCTCCCGGTCGATCTCGATCCGGAACGGGTTGCGCAGACCCATCGCGTAGATCTCGGGGCGGGTCTTGTCGGTGCCTGGCGCGAACAGGTTCCCGGCAGGGACGGTGTAGCCGCCGCCGGCCTTCGGCTTGATCCGGAGGAGCTTGCCGCGCAGGTCGTCGGTGTTGGCGGCCGTACGCCTCGCGTCGAAGGCAGGGCTGCGGTTCTCGCGGTCGTCGAGCGGGGCGTACCCGTCGGACTGGAACGGGTCGGTGTCGTCACCGGTGGCGAGGATCAGGTTGCCCGCGGAGTCGAAGACGATGTCGCCGCCGACGTGGCAGCAGCGCCCGCGGTCCACCGGTACGTCGATGATCTGCTGCTCGGTGGACAGGTCGATCTTGCCGCCGGCGTACTGGTAGCGCGAGAGCCGGATCGCACCCTTGAAGGGCTCGAAGTCGGCAGGCGTGCCGTACTCGGGGGCGTCACCCTCGTTGACGTCCGGCGTGGCCGGGTCGTCGACAGGGGTGTTCATCGGGGGCGAGTAGTAGACGTAGACCCACTTGTTGGTCCGGCCGTTGTATCCGGGGTCCAGAGCGATGCTCTGCAGACCCTCCTCGTCGTGCTGGTAGACGTCGAACTGTGCTGCGACGCTGTTGACGCCGGTGTCGGCGTCGTTGAGCCAGACCTTCCCGGCCCGGGTGGTGTGGAGGACATCCCCGTTGGGCAGGACCGCAAGGTCCATCGGCTCACCGGGGCGGTCGTTGAGGGTCACCTTCTCGAAGTCGGCGTCCGGCGGAGGGGCGGCCGTAGGGGCCGCGTCCGCGGACGTCGTGAGGGGGAGAACCAGGAGCCCTGAGACCACGGTCGTGGCGACGCTCCAGAGGGTGAATCTGCGCACGGTCCATCTCCTTCTCTCGCTGTCATGGAGGGGAGCGAGATCGTCCGCGAACGTATCGATGTGACGCCGGTCACGTCAAGTGACTTGCGTACTTTCGCAAGATGATTTCGAAAGATGGGACGATAGTGCGCCTCTGAGACGGCCGAGAGTGGTGTTTAGACCTCGCCGCTGCTGGGCGCGTACACCGAGGCGCTGATCAAGTGGGCGGCCCCGATGACGCCGCCCTCGTCGCCCAGCTCGCTGAGCACGATCGGGAGGTTGCCTGTCGCCAGCGGCAGCGAGCGGCGGTAGGTCACGCTGCGGATCTCGGCGAGCAGGCCATGGCCGAGCTTGCTGACCCGGCCGCCGATGACGATCAGGCCGGGGTTGAAGAACGAGACCAGGCTGGCCAGGACCTGGCCGATGCGGTGTCCGCTCTCCCGGATGAGCTGCACCGCCTGGGCGTCGCCGCGGGCCACCGCGATCGCGATGTCCTCGGCGCTCAGCTCACCCTTCTCCGCGAGCAGCTCGGCCAGCACGGGCGAGCGTCCGGAACGGGCCGCGGCGAGCGCCTCGCGAGCGAGCGCCGCCCCGCCGGAGAACGCCTCCAGGCAGCCGGTGTTGCCGCAGGCGCAGGTCGGCCCGAAGTCCTCGACGCGGATGTGTCCGATGTCCCCCGCGCAGCCGTCGACGCCGCGGTAGAGCTCCCCGTCGACGACGATCCCGCAGCCGATGCCGGTGCCGATCTTGACGTAGAGGAAGTCACGAGCGGTCCGGGCGACACCCGCGTGCTGCTCCCCTGCCGCGAGGACGTTCACGTCGTTGTCGAGCACGACCGGACAGCCCAGCTCCCGGGCGACCGCGTCGCGCACCGGGTAGCCGTCCCAGCCCGGCATGATCGGCGGCGACACCGAGACGCCGCGGTGGAAGTCGACCGGTCCGGGTACGCCGACGCCCGCGCCCATCGGCTCGGTGACGTCGTGCTCGTCCAGGAGCGCACGTACCTCGTCGAGGGCGGTCGCGAGCACCTTCTCCGGGCCGCTGCGGATGTCGCACGCCCGGGTGCGGGTGCCGATCACCGACAGCCGGCCGTCGGTGAGGCCCACCGACATGCTGGTGGCGCCGATCGAGATGCCGACGAACCGGATGTCCGGCGCGAGGTCGACCAGGGTCGAGCGCCGGCCGCCCCGGGAGGCCGCCGGCCCCACCTCGTGGGCCAGGCCCAGCTCGGTGAGCCGGCCGACCTCGGCCGCGATCGTGGTGCGGGAGACGTTCAGCCGGTCAGCGAGCTGAACCCGCGACAGCGGGCCCTCGTCACGGAGCTGGGCGAGCAGTCGTGCCTGCATGGAAGTCTCGGCCCGGCCGGCGAGTGAATGGCGCATACCGGCGATCCTGCCATGTGACACGCCTTCCTAGCCCAGGAGCGCGTCGACGAAGGCCTCAGGGGTGAACGGTGCCAGGTCGTCGGGACCCTCACCGAGGCCGACGAGCTTGACCGGAACACCGAGCTCGCGCTGCACAGCGACGACGATGCCGCCCTTGGCGGAGCCGTCGAGCTTGGTGAGGACGATGCCGCTGACCGCGACGGCCTCGCTGAAGACGCGGGCCTGGATGAGGCCGTTCTGGCCGGTGGTGGCATCGAGGACGAGCAGCACCTCGGTGACCGGGGTCTGCTTCTCGATGACGCGCTTGACCTTGCCGAGCTCGTCCATCAGGCCGGCCTTGTTCTGCAGCCGGCCGGCGGTGTCGACGATGACGGTGTCGACGCCGGTGTCGAGGCCCTCCTTGACCGAGTCGAACGCGACGCTGGCCGGGTCGGTGCCCTCCGGGCCGCGGACGACCTCGACGCCGACGCGCTCCCCCCAGGTGGTCAGCTGCTCGGCGGCGGCCGCACGGAAGGTGTCGGCGGCGCCGAGGACGACCTTGCGGTCCTCGGAGACCAGGATGCGGGCGAGCTTGCCGGTGGTGGTGGTCTTGCCGGTGCCGTTGACGCCGACCATCAGCACCACACCGGGGGCGCCGTCGGCGCCGCTGACCTGGAGCCGGCGGTCCATGCCCGGGTCGACCAGCTTGATCAGCTCGTCACGCAGCGCCGCCTTGGCGTCGACCTTGCCGCCCTCGACGCGCAGCCGGGTGCGCAGCCCCTCGACCAGCTCCTGGGTCGGAGCGACGCCGATGTCGGCGGTGAGCAGCAGATCCTCGATGGACTCCCAGGTGTCCTCATCGAGCCTGTCGGAGGAGAGCAGGTTGAGCAGACCGCGGCCCAGCGCGTTGGAGCCGGCCAGGCGCTGGCGCAGCCGCACCAGGCGGGAGGCGGTGCTCTCCGGCTTCTCGATGACCGGCGCGGCGGGCTCCGCGGGCACGGTCTCCGGCTCGGCCTCCCCGACCGTCGGCTCCTCGGGGCGGGTGATGACATCGGTCCCCGCCTCGGTCGGCAGCGAACGGTCCTTGCGGCGCCGGGTGCTGGCGACCAGACCGGCGATGCCGCCGCCGATGATCGCGACAGCGGCGACCGCGATGATGACGATGAGGGTGACCATGTCCATGGGCCTCATCCAATCAAACTAGCCCTGATTTTCCGTAGTTCCTGGCTTGCGCTCACCGAGCAGCTCGGTGAGGCGGTCCTCGCGGCGGGTCTGCAGCCGGGTGGCCGGGCTGAGCGTGGGGGCCGTGTCGACGGCCCGCTCCATCGCCTGACCGAGCTTGGTGGCGTACGGCATCTTCTGTCCGCGGTGGGGGAAGACCGTGTAGACGATCACGAGTCCGGCCAGCGCGACGATGAGCAGCATCGCCACGAAGATGACAAGGATGGTCGTCACTGGCTCGGCCAGCCTCCTTCTGGATACGCACGGACGGCGTCCACCCTCGCACACCTCGCGCCCGGAGCACACAACGGCACGCGCGGGCACGCGCGCCCGCGCCCGATGCATCCCGTCGTACGGCGCGGGATCTCGACAACGTCCACCGGGCCGGTAGTGTTTCACGGCATGAGGATCATCGGGACAATGATGGTCCGGGACGAGGTCGACATCGTCGCCGCGATGATCGAGCACCACCTGGACCAGGGTGTCGACACGTTGATCGTCACGGACAACGCGTCGGTCGACGGGACCACCGAGGTGCTCGAGCGCTACGCCGCCACGGGACGGGTCGAGCTCCATCACGACCCCGTCCACGAGAAGCAGCAGGGCAAGGTCGTCACCGCGATGGCCCGACGTGCCCGCACCCACTTCCGCGCCGACTGGGTCCTCAACCTCGACGCCGACGAGTTCCTGGTGCCCAAGGACAAGGGCCTGACCGTACGCCAGGCGCTCGAGGCCACTCCCCTGTCGCTGAACGCCTTCACCGTCGAGGTCGAGAACCTCGTCGGCCCGCCCGCCTGGACCGGCGGCGGCATCAACCGGCTCCAGTGGCGCGACCGGCGCTCCGACGAGCGCCTCGAGGCGGTCGGGCTCCATGCGCATCCGACGCCCAACGCCATCCACCGCGGCGAGTCGGACATCAAGGTCGTCCAGGGCAACCACTTCGTCTCGCTGATGAGCAACGGCCAGCCGCCCGACGAGGTCGCTCTCGAGGTGCTCCACCTCCCCTGGCGCTCCTGGGCCCAGCTGGAGCGCAAGGTGATCAACGCCGGCAAGGGCTACGAGGCCAATCCCGACCTGAAGCCGAGCCCGCGCCACCACGGGATGCGCGACTACCAGCGCTACCTGAGCGGCACGTTGCAGGACGCCTACCTCGCGCGCACGCCGACCCGGGCCGAGCTCGCCGCCGGCGCCTTCTCCGGGGACTACTCGTTCGACGACTGGCTGACCTACCACCTGCACATCGTGCTCGGCCGATCGCTCATCCCCGACCTCATGCGTGACGTGCTCGATCCGGAGAACGACAAGGCGGTGCCCGACGACGAGCACGCCCTCGGTGCCGAGCGCGGCCGGGCCGCACTGGCGGCCGAGCCCTACATCCCACCCCGCACACGCTGAAACTCTCTTCTCAGGAGGACCTGTCTTGCCCACCTTCAGGGGCGCCGTACGCCGCGGCCTCGCCGCCGCAGGTCTGCAGACCGTCCGTGCCGCCGACGCCGAGGCCGCGCGCCTGCACGGCCGGATCGACGAGCTCAAGCAGCGCAACCAGAAGCTGCGTACGAAGGTGGAGGGGCTGCAGGGCGACCGAAACCGCACCACAGCGGTGCCGGCCATCCCGGGCCTGGACCGGCTCGAGCTGCGTCGCGAGCAGGTGCTCGCCGGGGTCAAGCCCGACGCCCTGATCTTGGAGATCGGCCCCGCGCACAACGCGATCCTGCCCAAGCGGGACGGCTATGACGTACGCATCGTCGACTATCTCGACCGCGAGGGTCTGGTTCAGCGCTATGCCGGTTTCCCCCAGTACGACCCCGACGACATCGAGGAGGTCGACTACGTCTTCCGGCCGGGAACTCCCTGGTCAGACGTGATCCCGGAGCGCTTCGACCTCGTCGTCGCCTCCCACGTCATCGAGCACACGACCTCGATGATCGACTTCATCAACGAGTGCGAGAAGCTGCTCAACCCCGAAGGCGTGCTCGCCCTCGTGATCCCTGACCACCGCTACTGCTTCGACCGGTTCCGCGAGCGCGCCTCGCTCTCGCGCGTCATCGACGCCTCCCTCTACCCGTCCTCGGTGCACACCATGGGCGCGGTCATCGAGGAGCGGCTCAACGCGGCCAAGCACGGCGGCATCACCGCCTGGGGTCCGCGCCACAAGGGCGACTACACCTTCGCCCACGGCCTCGACGCCGTGAAGGCGAGTGGGACCGAGGCCCAGCGCGGGGAGCGCTACATCGACACCCACAACTGGGTCTGCACCCCCCACCACCTCCGCCTGCTGCTCCAGGACCTCGCCGACCTCGACTTCATCTCGATGCGGGAGACGTCCTTCCACGACACCGTCAAGCACGAGTTCTTCATCAACCTCTCCCCCACCGGCGAAGGCACCAGCCTCACCCGCGAGGCGCTCGTCGTCCTGGCCGACGACGAGCGCCGCGTCCTCGACCAGGCAGTCTTCGAGAAGTAGGTGTAGCCGAGTCGGCGCAACTGCGCGCCCTGGTGTAGCCGAGTCGGCGCAACTGCGCGCCCTGGTGTAGCCGAGTCGGCGCAACTGCGCGCCTTGGAGCGAAGCGAAGCGAGCGAGGCGCGCGGTTGCGCCGACTCGGCGCGTAATCCTCTACCTCATCGCCCCATCGCCCGAAGCGTCACCAAGGACGGCCGAAGCGTCGCTTAGGTCGGCCGACTTGGCACCGCCATGACGCCTCGGCCGGCGTAAGTGACGCCTCGGCCGACCGGCGTGACGTCTCGGCGGGTCAGCGGCGCCGAACCTCACGAAGCGCAAGCGCAGCGGCAAGGCCCACGACGACCCCGAGAAGCGTCTCGACGAAACGTGACCACAGCAGAGCGTCGACCGGCTGTGGGTGGCCGAGCTGGACCATCAGCAGCGAGAGCGGGGTGATGGCGACGAGGGCGAGGCCGTAGTGACGCCCGACGAGCAACTCGGTGACCGCTTGGAGCGCGGCGACGACCACCGCGACGACGAGCGCGGGGAGGGAGACCGAGAGCAGCACCGCTGCCAGGACCAGGCCGACCAGGGTGCCGACCACACGCTGCAGCCCGCGGGTCGTCTGCGCCAGCAGCCCGGTGACGCCGAACGGCACTGCCGCGGCCACCATCGCCCAGTAGGTGTGGCTGAGCCCGAGCGCGGTGGAGACCGTACCGGCGACCACGACCGCCACGACGACCGCGGTGGCGTGGTCGAGCCGTACCTCACCACGGCTCGCCTCGACCGAGGCTCCGCTGCCGACCAGCCGCTCCTCGAGCAGACCGAGGAGCACGGCGATCAGGGCCGCGGCGGCCGCCACGCCGACCGCCACCACGACCCCCGACGGGGTCACCGGGAGCGCGGCACAGGTCGCCACCGCGAACACCGGGAACATCGGTCCCGGAGGCCGCAGCACGAACCGGTCCGAGAGCATCGATCCGGCCGCAGCCCAGACCGCGGCAATGGGGATGACGAGCCAGGCCCGCTGCGAGAATGTCGCCACGAGCGCGCCGCACAGGACCGCGAAGCACATCAGCGCCCCGGCAGCGGCTTGGGTCCGCCACCGTCCCCGCAGAGGCTGGCGCCCGCCGTAGATCGAGGCGAAGGTGCCGAAACAGGCGTACGCCGCCAGCTCGATGTGTCCGGTCACGGCCAGCGCGATCAGCCCGACGAGCAGCGTCACGCTCGCGCGCCAGGCGGGCGAGTGGCTTCCTGGCGCCGGTGAGACCCGGAGTGACTCCTCCATCAGCCGCTCGAGCCGGCTCCGGTCGCCGCCCAACCCATCTCCCCCGTGCCGTACCGCCCTCATCGCACCAGACACCTTACGGCCACCCGGAACCACCAGATAGTCCAGGGAGTTTCCGTCCGTACCAGCCGGTCGAGCGACGGAAACTCCCCGGACTACCCGGCGGGTTCAGCTAAGCCGGTCGAGAAGCTCAGCGACACCGTCCCCGCGCAGGTCCGCCATCACCTCGCGCCTTCCGGCCATCGCCATGACCAAGTCGAGCAGGCGCCCGTTGATCTCGGGGCCGTCGCCGGCCACGAACTCGGCGTCGACCGCTCGGAGCCGAAGGCCCTGCACCAGCGACTTGCTGTTGACCGCGAAGTCCTTGGTGGCGAAGAACCCGGCGACAGCCGAGAGCCCTTCGGGGTCGGGGTCGTGCCGGATGCCGAGGGGCCGCCGGATGTCCTCGCCGTGCACGATCATCTCCCCCAGCCCGCCGACGCTCTCCTTCCGTGGCAGCGCGATGGGTCCGATCCGGGCGTACATCTCGAGCGTCTCCTCCGGCGAGGATCCGCGGAACTCCTCGAGCCGCCTGCGGTTGTGCACGGCCGGATCGAACCGCGCCCCGATCATGCTGCGCAGCCAGGCCGCGAACGAGAGTCGCGAGGCGGCGCCGAGGTGCGCGACGACCTCCTCCGCGTCCCACTCCCCGCAGAGGGTGGCCGAGCGCCACTGCTCGGGCGAGAGCGACCTCAGGTCATCGACCAGTGCGTCCCGCTCGCGCAGCTGGATCACCGACAGCTTCGTCATGCGGACACTCTGACAGGTCCCTAGGAGCGGTCGCGCCTGGCGCGCTCCTCGAGCGCGATGTCGAGGAGGGACCGGGCGCGGGCGTCGAAGCCGTGGTCGCGGTGGATGCGGGCGGCCTCGGCGCGGATGTGCTCGTCGGTGCCGAAGACGACCGAGGGGTCGGGCATCGAGGACCACTTCACCAGGTCCTCGGGGGTCTCGTAGACCTGCACGGTGTCGCCGAAGACGTCGCGGAGACCGACGACGTCGTCGGAGATGACCCGGGCGCCGGAGGCGACGGCGTCGAAGAGCCGGTTGGAGATGAAGCCGTAGTCGCGCATGTCGGACCAGTGGTCGTTGAGCACGACCCCAGCGGCCCGGTATTCGGCGCCGAGCCGGGTGTTGGACATGAACTGGGCCTTGACGTAGTGGCGCGGGATGTAGGGCTCCCAGCCGTGGCCGTAGACCGACAGCGGCAGTCCTGCCGAGACCGCGTCGTGGATGATCGGGCGCTCGACGTCGCGCGAGGTGCCGACGAAGAGCACCGCGTGACCGGAGTCGGGCAGCGCCCGGTCGGGGTTGAACAGCTCGGGGTCGGTGGCCTGCAGCAGCGGGTCGATGCGGATGCCCCACCGCGCCGACATCCGCTCGGCCCAGATCGGCCCGGCTGCCAGCAGCCGGTCGAACGAGGCCGCCTCGGCGCGGGTGACCGCGTCGGGGTGGGAGATCACCCAGCCGATGTTGATCCGGCCGTCGGGCGCCGGGAAGTAGCGCGAGAGACCGCGCAGGGTGACCACGACGTCGTCGTCGAGCGCGCTCGGCCGCTCCCACTCGTAGTGGTGGTCGACGACCGCGGACTGGCCGAGCCTGCGCAGCGAGCGGGCCAGCGCACCGGCGAAGTGGGTGTCACCCCACCGCTCCCCCTCCGGCGCGCCGGGCGCGGAGATCTTGATCGACCAGCGCAGCTGCGGGACGCCCTCGACGACCGAGGCGCGCGGCATCGGGGCGAGGATCGGGCGGGTGGCGGCGTACGTCTTCGCGGGGCCGGTCGGGTTGCCGGCCGCCGCCCGGCCGACGACCTGGTAGCCGCAGGCCGCCCAGGCGGCGACGTCGTCGCGGGGCTCGGTGCGCCCGAGCCAGCGGTCGAGGTAGATCAGCCGGTTGCGCGGGGCCCGGGCGAAGCGGCCCTTCGACTTCGACTCGTGGTGGACGACCTCGGAGGAGGTCACGACCCGGAACGAGCCCGGCCGCAGCGCGACGAGCCGGTGGCACAGGTCGACGTCCTCCATGCCGTTGGTGAAGATCGGGTCAAACCCCTCGCATGCGACGACGTCGCGGTAGCGCATCACCAGCGCGGCGCCGGTGAGCGCGGAGAACCGGTGACCGTCGAGGCCGGCGGCGTCCTCGGGCGGATACTCGGCGAGCATGTTGTAGGGCAGCCCGCCGTAGGGCGGGAAGACCACCCCGGCCGACTGCACCGACCCGCTCGGGTAGAGCAGCAGCGGCTGGACCGCGAGCACCTCGGGATCCTCGAGCGCCTCGACCAGAGGCGAGAGCCAGCCGGCCAGCGCCGTGGTGTCGTTGTTGAGGAAGACCACGGTCTCCCCGGTGACGTACGGGATGGCGAGGTTGTTGCCGAGCGCGAAGTTGTGGTTGACGGTGCTGTGCACCACCTTCACCTCGGGGAAGCGAAGCGGCAGCGAGTCGAGCACCGCCGAGACCCGGGCCGAGGAGCCGTTGTCCCAGACCACGATCTCGAGCCGCTTCTCCCCCGCGCCGTGCTCCATCGCGGCCTCGACCGCGCCCACCGTCAGCAGCGAGTCGTCGTAGGTGGGGATGACCACCGAGACCACGTCCGGGTCCGGCGTGCGGGAACCGAGCGCGGCCCAGTCGATGAAGGTCCGGTTGCGTACGACGTCCTCCCACGACTCGAGGTCGAAGGGGTCGAGCGGGAGCCGGTCCTGGCGCGGACGGCGGGGGTTGATGCCCTGGCGGCGCTCGACGCCGACCTCGGGCACGACCTCGATCACCGCCTTCGAGGTCAGCCGCAGCGCGAGGTCGTAGGCCCAGCCGAAGCCGATGTCGTCACGGGGCCCACCGACCTCTTCCAGAAGCGGCGCGGAGATCAGCAGTCGCGAGACCAGGGTCCGCATCAACGGACCGGGCACGTCGGGTCCCGGCGAGGCCGGAGGTACGTCGATGGCGAACCGCTGCTCCGCCTGCCACGGGCGCTCCAGCACGTCGGCGACCAGCGGCCTCCCGGCCGCATCGGCCACCGAGACCAGCCGCGCGAGACGGCCGGGCCTCCAGACATCTCCCCCAGCGACGTACGCGACGAAGTCGCCGTTGACCTGCGAGAACGCAGCGACCACGCCGGGCTCGCCGCGGTCCGGATCGCCGAGCACCACCTGGGCGCCAGGGACGACCTCAGGGATGACCTCGGCGACCGACGGGGTCAGGCCGCGGTCGATGACGATGACCTCGGTGCTCACCCCGGTCTGGGTGGCCACACTGTCCAGCGTCGCCCGGGCGAGCTCGTCGGAGGCGCCCAGATCGACGATGACGGTGACCGTGCCGACCGGCTCACGACCGGCGGGGGCAGCCGGGACGCGGTCGATGTCCGGCCGCCAGGTCTTCGGGCCGCCCTGCCGGGCCTGCCACTCCGCGCGCCGGTCGCGGATCCAGTCGCGCAGGTCGGGGAACCGGCCGTCGACCTGCTCCAGCCAGTCGTTGGCGCGGCGTCCGTTGCGGGCGCCCCGGTCGACGTAGTGACCGATCGCGCCGCCGTAGAAGTTCTCGGTCTTGCGCCGCTCGGTGTAGCCGTCGGTGTCGAAGAGCGGGTGCGTGGGCTGCAGCCACAGCTCGGCGCGCAGCCAGTAGAGGAACGGGTCCTGATCGCCCATCTGCTTGCGCAGCCGCGGGGTCAGCCGCGCGACGAAGAACTCCGGGTCGAAGAGCGGGCTGGGCTGCGCCAGGGGCTTGGCCGGGTCCTGCTCGAGATAGTGCCGGGCGGCGCGTTTGCGGTCGAGGCGCTGCCCGACCTGCTCGGCGTACCACTCGTGGTCGAACAGCGGGCAGTCGACGAGCAGACGTACGTCGTCGGCCCGGCTGTAGAGGGGCGAGTCGTTGTAGACCTTGCGGGCAAGGTCTCGCCCCCTGCGCAGTCCGCCACGTGCGATGCGCTTCAACTCTTCGTCCACTAAAGGTCCCCCAAGACGCTCTAGATCGTGCTTCGGCAGTGGGTCAGACTGTCACAGTGCCGAGTGGCGGTGAACGGCGCCACGCACGTTCACCCAACTGTCAAGGTCAATTCTGCCGCCACAGCGGCATGACCGCCTCCCGGATCTCGTCGGGCATCGGCGTCACCGGACGCGACGGGTCGGTGTTGTCGACGTACACGTGCACGAACCTGCCCTCCGCCGCGGCCTCCTCGCCCGGCCCCTGGAAGAGCCCGATCCGGTAGATGACCGACGAGCTCCCGACCTTGTCGACGACCAGCCCGGCCTCGACCGGCTCGGGGAACCCGATCTCGCGCAGGTAGCGGCACGAGGTCTCCGCGACGATCCCGATCTTCGGCAGCTTCCGCACGTTCACGCCGGTCGTCTCGAACAGGTAGGCGTTGACGGCGGTGTCGAAGTACTCGTAGTAGGTCGCGTTGTTGAGGTGACCGTACGCGTCGTCGTCGCGCCAACGGGTGGTGATCGTGCGCCAGTGCACGTAGTCGGCGCGGGTCGGGGCCTTGCGGTCAGGAGTGCTCATCGCCGCTGATCTTAGATCCTAGAGCTCGTCCTCGACCGCACGGACCAGATAGGGCGCCAGCGTCATCGAGAAGGTCGCGGTGATGTGGCTCCGGTCGCGATAGGCCTGAACGTGGCCGACCACCAGGGGACACCGGTCCTCGTCGCAGTAGGCCGCAGAGAGGTCGATCAGCGAAGCGCCCGGCCCTGCCAGGCGGACCGCTTCGGCGAGCGGGTCAGAGGTGGCGTACGCCTCCTGGCGGGTCATCTCGCACGCGCCGGCGTCCGCGAGCGTCTCGATCTCGTCGAGGCAGGTCGCCGCCTCGGGGGTGAGGTACGGGTTGTCGGCGAGCGCGATGATCTTCGTGCCCCGCTCGAGGATCGGCTTCCAGGCCTGGGCGAGCTGGTCGACGGCCGGGTTCGGCTCGCCGGCCGCGAGGTTCGGATTGCGGCGTTGGGTGACCAGCACGACGTCGTATGCCCCCTGGTCGAGCTGCTCGATCAACGCCTTGCGGTAGGCGCGGCGCGGGTCACCCGCGGTGGCCGGGAGCAGTCCACCGCCGTTGGCGACCAACGTGTCGACCGACCATCCTGAGCTCTCGGCGACCCGGGTCAGGCCGGGGATCAGCGAAGCGCCGTGCGAGTCACCGACCAGCGCGACCCTGAGCGCATCCGGGTCGTCGGAGCCGAGGTGGCAGACCTCGGGGCGGGCGTCGGCGGCGTACGTCTCGATCTCGGGGAGGTAGCACCGGTAGGCCCGGCCGGTGTCATCCTTGCGGGCGATCGGCGCAGGGAGAAGTACGCCGTCGAGCTCCGGGTTCCGGCACCCCTCCATCAGGGCGGCGGCGCCGAAGCACTCGGTGTCTCCCGATGCGAGCGCCTCAGCCTGGGCGCGACTCTCCTCGACCAGGTTGCGCCCGTGCAGGATCCCGGGGACCGCGACGGCGGCGACCAGGGCCGCTCCGAGCGCCCCGAAGAGGAAGGCCCGCGGGGTGGTCGCCAAGATCGGTCCGGTGCGGAACGGCGTCTCCACGAACCGGTAGGTCAGGGCCGCGAGGCCGATGGTGACCAGGAGGATCAGCGGCTCACGGACCCAGGTGCCGAGCACGGGGCCGGTCTCGGGGAGCACGACCACCAGCGGCCAGTGCCACAGATAGAGCGAGTAGGAGACCGTCCCGATCCACTGCACGACCGGATGGCCGACGACCCGAATCCCGACGCCGCGGGGCGCGCCCGCCCAGATGACCAGCGCGGTGCCGACAACCGGCAGCAGCGCCACCCAGCCAGGGAACGGCAGCGAGTCGTTGAAGAGCAACAGCGCGCCGAACACCCCGAGCCAGCCGGCCACCGCTGCGTACGGCGCCCAGCGCCCGGGCACGCGCTTGAGGGAGAACGGCAGCACAGCGATGAGACTGCCGACCGCGAACTCCCAGGCGCGCACGTAGGTGACGAAGTAGGAGTCGGCGCCGTCCGTCGCGGTGACATACACCGAGGCCACGAAGCTGACCACGAAGACGGCAAGGAAGACGGCCCGGATCGCCGTCAGCCGCACCTTCGGCCGTCGCCGGGTCAGGAGCGCCGCCGCGACGATCAGCAGCGGCCAGACGAAGTAGAACTGCTCCTCGACCGACAGTGACCAGTAGTGCTGCGCGGGCGAGGGCGGGTCCTCGGCGGCGAGGTAGTCGACCGCCGCCCAGGACAGCTGCCAGTTCTCCACGTAGAACGCGGCCGCGACCGTCTCCCGCAGGAACTGCTGCCACAGGGCCTCCGGCACCAGGACGTACGTCGCCACCGCACTGCACACGAGCACCAGCAGCGCCGCCGGAAGCAGCCGCCGGATCCGGCGCGCCCAGAAGGCGCCCAGCCGCACCCCGCCCGGCTTGGCGGCCTCTCGCACCAGGTGGGAGGTGATCAGGAAGCCCGAGATGACGAAGAAGACGTCAACGCCGGCGTAACCGCCCCGGATCGCGCCCGGCCACAGGTGGAAGAGCACGACCCCCAGCACCGCGGCCGTACGCAGCGCCTGGATCTCCGGCCGCTTGTCCCGCGCGGGCTGCCCGGCCTGTCCGGGCTGCCCGTCCTTGGCGGGCGCGACGGCGACAGCGGTCACCGGCGCACCCTGCGGACGATCCGGCCGGCGACGCGGCGTGCCTTGCGGACACCCCGTTCGCCGAAGGTCAGCGGGATCTCGATCCCATGGCGCGGGCGACCGTCGAGCTCGACGATCTGCGCACGCTCGCCGATCCGCTCGCCGATGACGTCCTCGTGAATGATCACCGGCCCGTCGAACTCACCCAGCGCGTCGCGGCCCTCGAACCGCATCCGCCAGCGACCGCCCGACAGCGCGGCGGTCGGCAGCGCGACCTCGAGACTGCCCGAGGCGAGCTCGGCGGCGCCGTAGTCCAGCGTGCGGCGCCGGCGGTCGTGGAGGAACACGACGCGGAGCCTATCGGGCACGACCATCGTGTGGGTCAGGTGCAGGTGGGCGCGGCCGTCGACGAGCGAGAGCGAGGTGGCGGTCACCGGGTCGGTCGCGCCCGAGACCACCTGGCGCAGCAGCTCCGGGCCGTCGTCGAGGGCCGCCATGATCCGGCCGAGCCGCCAGCCCAGCGCCACACCGGCCTCACCAGCCTCGTCTGCCTGGACCGCCTCGGCAACCACCGTGAACAGGTCGCGGTGCTTGAGCACCAGGTCGGCGAGGTCGTCGCCGACGAGCGTCTCGTCGCCCAGCGAGATCGTCGCGACGGCGTTGACCAGCGGCCGCTGGAGCGTACGCAGCGGCACCACGCCGCTGTCGGCAACCAGCTGCAGCGTCTCCAGGATGTCGGCGACCGCCCGGTCGCCCCAACGGACGTCCTCGCCGATCAGCCGGGCGGCGGTGGCCCACTGGCCCGACTCGACGAGCCGCCAGCCCCACCGCTTGTCGCGCTCGAGGCCGTCGACGACACCGTCGTCGAAGAGTCCGACCAGCTCGGCGACCAGAACCCGGGCCGGCTCCAGCGCCTCCGGGTCGATCACGGACATGCCCCGCAGCGCGCGCACGATCGCCATCCAGCCGTCGGCGTCGAAGATCAGCGAGGCGTACTCCGCGCGCACCTGCGGGTCGCCGAGCTCGATGATCCGGCGGGCGCAGCGCAGCTCCTGCTCGAGATAGCTGATGATCCCGGCCGGCGAGTGGGACTTCGCGGTCATCGACCCCGGTCCGGGCCGGTCGCGGTAGACGTAGACCGTCTCGGTCACGATGTCGAAGCGGGCGGTGGTCAGCGCGTGGACCATCGGCTCGATGTCGTTGGAGCGTGAGGCGTCGGGGAACGAGATCTGGGCCGTGTCCCAGAAGTCGCGCCGGAAGACCCGGTTCCAGCAGGCCCGGTTGCGCAGCGCGGACGGCACGTCGGACAGCGTCACCAGGGTGCGCTCCTCGTCGAAGGCCGGCCATGCCCGCACCGGCCACCAGACCCGGTCGCTGAAGAGCTTGAAGAACCGGCCGACGACCATGTCCGAGCCGGTCTGCCGCGTCTTGCGCAGCATCGCGGCGTACGCCCCGCGGGGCACCAGGTCGTCGCCGTCCGCGAACGCGAGGAAGCGGCCCCTGGCCAGCGAGACACCGTGGTTGCGCGCCTGTCCCCCGCCCTTCCCGGGCGAGCGGACCACCGTCAGGCGCGGGTCGCGGGCGGCGTACGCCTCGGCGATCTCGAACGTCTCGTCGGTCGAGGCGTCGTCGACGACGATGACCTCCAGGTCCACCGGATCGGCAGGCGTGGACTGGTCCTCGAGGATCGAGGAGAGCAGCTCGCCGACCCACAGGCCGACATCGTGCGTCGGGACGATGACGGAGAGCTCAGGCGTGGTCATCGGGCTGCACCCTCCAGATCGCCGGCCAGATCGCTCGACAGCCCGTCGAGCAGCCGCAGGTAGTCGCGCGACATGTCGTAGGGCGTGTACGCACGGGTGAACTCATGAGCGGCCCGATGCCGCGACTCCTGCCCGTCCAGGGCCTCCAGGATCGCCGCCGCCAGCGCCACCGGCTCATCGGGCTCCGGCGCGTACGTCACCACCCATGGCTGATCGGCGAACTGCCGCGCGACCGGGGTGTCCTCGGGGATCAGGGCGGTACGACCGAAGGTGCCCGCGGCCAGCAGCGAGCCGGAGTTGAGGATGCGGCGGTACGGCAGCGCGACGACGTCGCTGGCCCGCATCCAGTCGGAGAAGTCGGCCGTCTCGACGAAGCCGAGCCGTTTGACGATGTTGGGCGCCGAGAGCATCTCCTCGACCGTCTCCACGTCGGAGGCGGGCACCACCTTGCCGGCCACGACGAAGGTCAGGTCGGGCACCTGCTCGGCCGCGATCTCCACCGCCCGGCAGAGCACGTCAAGGCCCTTGTAGGCCCGGATCTGACCGATGAAGCCGACCGTCGGCACCCCCTGCGGGACCCCGATGCGCTCGCGCGAGGCGACGTCGTCACCGCCGTCGGGGTAGACGCCGAGGTAGGACGAGTGCGGCAGGTCGACGACCTTGTCGGGCGGCAGCGCGTAGTAGGCCGCGGTCTCCTCGACGGTCGCCGGGTTGAGCTGGATGATCCGGGTCGCGTAACTCGCCAGCGCCTTGGCGACCGCGAGCTCGACATCGACGTAGTCGGCCTCGTGAGCGATCGAGTTGTGCACCGTCCACAGCACGTCGGCGCCACGGTCGCGCAGGCCACTCAGCACGTCCTCGAACCGGGCCTCGTTCGCCCAGGCCTCCTCGACGCTCTCGCAGCCGGCGGTCACCGGCGAGGTCCAGTGGACATGGAGCACGTCCCCCGGCCCCAGGTGCTCCGCGCGCGCCTCGAGCCGGTGCAGACCCTGCACTCCCTCGACCACGTCCCAGCCCGCCGCCCGCGGTGCCACGGTGAGCATCGTGAGGTAGGGGTTGCTCCGGTAGTAGGGGAACGACAGCAGGGTCGAAGGCATGTGGGGGTCCTCAAAGTACTTAACCGTGACGATCCCCCGAACGTCGAGACCACGTCTCGCCGGTGCCCCGGTTGGCCGGTGACCGCAGGATTCTAGGCAGGCAAAAGAGCCCACTTTGACCACTCGGACGGCTTCCCCGCATGCCTTCATCACGGGTTCATCGACGGTTCATCGAACCCACCCTTGCTGGTGGCCGAGCCCGTCGAGACGCCGTCAGCCAGGGCCGCCTCTCGCCTTCACCCATTCGTCGTACGGCACGGGGTCGGCGTCGTTCTCCGCCTGGCCGACGATGCTCTCGGTGAACCAGGTTCGCAGCGACACCATCTCGGGCGTGGAGCGCAGGGTGAGCAGCTGGTGGGTCTCCCCGAGCTCGTCGGCCAGGTTGTCCGCGGCCAGCAGCTCACGGACCACAGGCCCCATCTCACGGGGAAGGGTCATCTCGACGTCGACGTACTCCAGCCCCGCCGCGGCTGCGTCCAGGGCGGTACGACGTCCCAGGTGGCGCGCGAATGCCGGCCGCGTCACCAGCCGCTCGATGAGCTCGCCGAGCTCACGCGGCGGAGTCGGGCCGTCCTCGGAGTCGATGAGCTGGAGCTCCCGGACCAGATCGTCGAGGCGCTGGTCGATCTGAAGCCCCAGCTGCACCGGGCAGGCGGGAAGCCGCACGGTGACCCAGTCCGCGGGAAGGGCGGCCGGCTCCGGCAGCGCCTGCTCACCGAACTCCACCGCGGGAGGCCGTACGTCGTGCTCGACGCCGTCGCCGGCGAGCTCGGCCCAGATGCGCCGCCCGTCGGCACGCTCATCGATCCCCCACGACTCCGCCAGCACCGACACGATGGCCAAGCCGCGTCCCGTGGTGCCCTGGCTCTCGACCGGGGGCGGGGCCACGGCAGGGAGCGGGACCAGCGCGCCGTCGTCCTCGACGCTGAGCCGTACGGCCGGTTCGAGGTCACGCAGACGGATGTGCATGTAGGGGCTGCCGCTGTGCAGGGCCGAGTTCGCGGCCATCTCCGTGATGCACAGGGCGGCATCATCGACAAGATGCTCACGGCCCCACTCCACGAGGCCGTCGGTGACGAATCTGCGCGCACCCGGCACGCTGGCGGTCTCGGCGGCGAGGCGCACTCGCAGCTCAGGACGGCCCCCGTCTGGCACAGACATCATGTGGCCAGTGTGCCCCTCGTTCGCCCCAGCCGTCAGCGGCTCGACCTCAGTACGTCGATCAGGAGGCAGTCATGGAGTGTCGGGCGCGGTGTCGGCGGACCGCCGCGCGGTTGGCACAGCGGACCGAGCAGTAGCGC
Organism: Nocardioides sp. NPDC087217; assembly: GCF_044744805.1. NCBI lineage: Bacteria > Bacillati > Actinomycetota > Actinomycetes > Propionibacteriales > Nocardioidaceae > Nocardioides > Nocardioides sp. NPDC087217. Next base: position 34,510 of record NZ_JBIUZB010000011.1, on the reverse strand, counting down.
TGCCGTCCGTTGCGGGTGACGTCCACGACCACCGCCGAACACGGGTCCCCCTCCACCTTCCCCGCTTCGCACCGGCCCAGCCGATGGATACCCCGGGTGGTCAGGTGCAGCGCCGTGCCCACGCTGATCACCGCTCGCAGCACGTCGGGAAGGGAGTCGTTGGTGTCATCGCGGTAGTGGATGTGCCACCCTTCGCGCCCGTGATCCGTCAGCCTCGGATAGGCGGTCGCCTGCGCCATCAGCTCGTTGAGCAACCGCGCCCGTTCGCCCGGCTCCGGCGCGTCGACGACGCGGAGCCACTCGTCGATCACGTGCCGAGTGCGCGCGTGGTCATCCGGAGACTCGCCGAAGTCCATCGTCATCCCGAACTCCCTGGTCCGAGCCTCGATACCGGCCCGGTCCTCGGGCCAGTCGTCGGCGAGCGAGGCGGCCATGAGCACGGCGTACTCGCCGTAAGGGTTGAGATGCATAAGACCATTACAGCAGAGTGGCGAGCATGACCGACAGCGCAACAGAGGAGTCCCGGCACACGGACGCCACCCACGACCACGGCTGGCTCACCGAGTCCAGCCATCAGACCTCGGAGGGCCGGGTCGTCTACGTGCGTTGCGCACTCTGCGGCGTACGTCGCGTCGACCTGCAGCCTCATCCACTCCTCCCGCCGCGGGCGCTGAGCCGCGAGCATGGGTGAGCCAGCAATCAAGACACGCGCGCCGTCTCAGGCTGAGCACCCTTGGTCGACCTCCGAGCCGTGACACTCGTCGTCGCCGGCCACATGACGATGGCGGCAAGGACGAGGAGCGCGCCAGCGGGAGCTTCAGACCAGGGGGCTGTGTCGTGGGAGACATAGCCCGCAGCGATTGGACCAACGAGGAAGTATGTCGGCAGCACAGTCGTCGCGGCGATCAGCAGCGCTGTGACCACCGTGCTCACGGACCGTGCGGTGGACGGCCGGTCTTCGGAAGCCTCGGGCCATCCAGTCGGGATGGACCCACCCGCTGCGATCAGGGCAGCAATGATCAGCGCGATGGGCCACAGCACGCCAACGACAATCAGCGCCGTCAGGTCGAAGTCCGGAACCGAGACCGGCCTGCCCGCGATCCCAGATGCCAAGGCCAGCACGCCGGTGCCGGCGCGCACGGCAGCCGGGATGACGGCGAGCAGCCACAGGATGAGCCGACGAAAGGTGGGCGCCAGCAGGAACGGCAGTGCGAACGCCGCGACGGCCAGCAACAGGACCGAGAGCCCGTAGAGCTCAGCTGCATGCCCGATCGGATGCCACGGGCTGGCCGGCCACTGGTAGTCGTAGAGGTGGTCCTGCCGCTTGAGACAGGCAGGTTCGTCGAAGCCACCACGCGGACACACCCCGGACCAGCGTTGCCACGCTGCCAGGTAGGCAAGAACCCCTGACCCAGCGAGCGCGGCCGAGGTGAGCACGCGTGCGCCGCGGTGTCTCGGTATCACGCGCTCATGGAAGCATGCCGTTCAGCCGGTTGAGGTCGGTGCTGCCGTGCCTCCTCGATGTTGAGGACGGTCTCGCAGTCGCCGCTGGCGGCCCTTCAGGGTCAGGCGTCGTGCTCGCGCGCGGCTCGACGCGCGGGAACACTCAGGCAGGCTGGGCGTCGCGCAACCGCTGCGAGATGACGGTGGTGACACCGTCGCCGCGCATGGTGACGCCGTAGAGGGCGTCGCCGACCTCCATGGTGCGCTTCTGGTGGGTGATGACGAGCAGCTGTGAGGACTCGCGCAGCTCCTCGTAGATCTCCAGGAGCCGGCCGAGGTTGGTGTCGTCGAGCGCGGCCTCGACCTCGTCGAGGATGTAGAAGGGGCTCGGCCGCGCCTTGAACAGGGACACCAGGAACGCGACCGCCACCAGGGACCGCTCGCCACCGGAGAGCAGCGAGAGCCGCTTGACCTTCTTGCCCGGCGGCCGCGCCTCGACCTCGATGCCGGTGGTGAGCATGTTCTCCGGGTCAGTGAGGACCAGGCGACCCTCACCGCCCGGGAAGAGCCGCGCGAAGACGTGGTCGAAGGCGACGCGTACGTCCTCCCAGGCCTCGGTGAAGACCTGCTCGACGCGGTTGTCGACCTCCTTGACGATGTCGAGGAGGTCCTTGCGGGTCTGCTTGAGGTCCTCGAGCTGCTCGGTGAGGAACTTGTGACGCTCCTCCATGGCGGCGAACTCCTCCAGGGCCAGCGGGTTGACCTTGCCCAGCGCGCGCAGGTTCTTCTCGGCGATCTTGAGCCGCTTGGCCTGCTCGGCACGGACGTAGGCGATCGGCTCGCGCTCGTTGCCGTCCTCGTCGGGGTGCTGCGGGACCAGCTGGTCGGGGCCGTAGTCCTTCACGATTGCCTCGGCGTCGAGACCGAGCTCCTCGAGGATCCGCTCCTCGAGCTGCTCGATGCGCATGCGCTGCTGGGCGCGGGCCATCTCGTCGCGGTGGACGGAGTTGACCAGCTCCTCGAGCTCCTTGCCGAGGTTGCGCAGCAGCGAGCGGCACTCGCGCAGCGCCTGCTCGCGCCCGGCGCGGGACTCCTCGATCTCGGTGCGGGCGCGAGCGGCCTGCTGCACCGAGACCTCCAGACGGTCCAGCGCGTACGCCACCGCGGTGCCGACCGCTCGCGCGGCCTCGCCCTCGCGACGCATCTGCTCACGGCGGGCGGCCGCCTTGGCGCGCTGCTCGCGCTCCTGACGGGCCGCGCGGAGCAGTCCGTCGGCACGGCCGGCCAGTGCGCGGGCACGCTCCTCGGAGGTACGCAGCGCCAACCGCGCGTCCATCTCGCGCTGTCGTGCGTCGCGGGCGGCCTGGGCCAGCCCGTCGCGGGCACTGAGATCGGGCTCGTCCTCGGGGTCCTCCTCGGCCATCGCCAGGCGCTCCTCGAGCTCGGCGAGCCCGGCGACGGCGTTCTCGCGCGCCTCCTGCGCCTGCTCGACGGCGGCCAGCAGCCGCTCGGCCTCGCCACGAGCCGCACGCGACTGCGCGCCGAACTGGCCGAGCTCCTCGGCGACGGCGGCCAGGGTCGCGTCGGACTCGTGCAGCTTGGCCAGCGCGACGTCGACGCGCTTCTGCGCTGCCAGCCGCTCGGCCTCGAGCCGGGAGGTCTCGAAGGTGGCCCGCTCGGAGACGGCATTGGCCTCGGCGAGCTGGGCGGTGGCCTCGTCGACCGCGGCCTGCACCTCGATCAGGCTGGGTACGCTGGAGGAGCCGCCGGAGGCGAAGTGGGCCCCGATCAGATCGCCCTCGCGGGTCACCGCGGTGACCTCGGGATTCTCCGCCGCGAGCGCCCTAGCGGTGGCGAGGTCCTCGACCACCGCGACCTTGTCGAGCAGCCGCGCCACCGCGGGCCGCAGCACCGGCTGGCACTCGACCACGTCCAGGGCGTACTCGGCACCGGCCGGCAGCGCCGGCCAGCCGCCGGTCTCCTCGGGAGAGCCGCCCAGGAGCAGCCCGGCCCGGCCGAGGTCCTCGGTCTTGAGATGCTCGATCGCGCCGACGGCACGCTCGGCGGACTCGACGACGACCGCGTCCGACGCGGTCCCGAGCGCCGCCGCGACCGCGGCCTCGTAGCCGGAGCGGACCGCCAGCAGCGAGGCGACCGAGCCCAGCACTCCCGGAAGGTCGGAGCCGAGCAGCGCGCCGGCGCCGTCCTTGCGGTTCAGGCCCATCTCCAGGGCGTCCTTGCGGGCGGCCAGCGTCGAGCGGTCCCGGTCGGCCTGCTGAGCCTCGGCCTGGAGCTTGGCGAGTCGCTCCTCGATGTCCTCGAGGGCAGCGGCAGCTGCCTCGTGCTCGGCATCGAGGCCCTCCTCCCCCGCGTCCAGCCCGGCGACCTTGGTCTCCAATGCGGTGAAGTCGCGCTGGGCCCGCTCGGCGCGCGCCAGCGCCTCCTCGCGAGCGGCGGTCAGGCGCCCGACCTCGTCGTCGGCGGCAGCGGCCCGCGACTTGAGCGCGTTGACCTGACCGGTCAACCTTGCCAGCCCCTCGCGGCGGTCGGCGGCGGCGCGCTCGAGCCCCTTGACCCGGCGCTCCTCCTCGGCCGCGGCGTCCTCTGCTTCCTTACGAGACTCGACGGCCTCCTCGAGGGAGTAGCGAAGCTCCTCGACCTCGGCGTCGGCGGTCTCCTCCTGCTCGCGCGCCACCTCGGCCTGGGCCTCGAGCTCCTCGGGGTCGCGCCCCTGGCGCACCTCCAGGTCCTCGGAGCCAGCCGCGTTGCGCACCCGCTCGGAGGCCAGCGACTGGGTGCCGCGCAGCCGCTCGCGCAGCGAGTTCAGCGCGAACCAGGTCTCCTGCGCGGCGGCCAGCGCCGGCAGGTCCTCGCGCAGCGCGGCCTCCAGGACCGCCTCCTGCTCGCGTCCCTCCGCGATGGTCTCCTCGACCTCGGCCCGCCGGGCCAGCAGCGCACCCTCGTCGGCGAGCTCCTTGTCGAGCTCGGTCTTGGCGGTGACCAGGTCGTCGGCGTAGATGCGGGCCTTGGCGTCGCGTACGTCCATCTGCACCGTCTGCGCCTGCCGGGCGACCTCTGCCTGGCGGCCGAGCGGCTTGAGCTGGCGGCGGATCTCGACGAGCAGGTCCTGGAGCCGGTCCAGGTTGACCTGCGTGGAGTCGAGCTTGCGCAGCGCCTTCTCCTTGCGCTTGCGGTGCTTGAGTACGCCGGCGGCCTCCTCGATGAAGCCGCGGCGGTCCTCCGGGGTCGCCCGCAGGATCGTGTCGAGCTGGCCCTGGCCGACGATGACGTGCATCTCGCGGCCGATGCCGGAGTCCGACAGGAGGTCCTGGACGTCGAGCAGCCGGCACGGGCTGCCGTTGATGGCATACTCCGAGCCGCCGTTGCGGAACATCGTGCGCGAGATGGTGACCTCGGCGTACTCGATCGGCAGCGCGCCGTCGGTGTTGTCGATCGTCAGCGAGACCTCGGCACGGCCCAGCGGGGCACGGCCGGCCGTACCGGCGAAGATGACGTCCTCCATCTTGCCGCCGCGCAGGCTCTTGGCGCCCTGCTCACCCATGACCCAGGCGAGCGCGTCGACCACGTTGGACTTGCCCGAGCCGTTGGGGCCGACGATGCAGGTGATCCCCGGTTCGAGCTCGAGGGTCGTCGCGGAGGCGAACGACTTGAAACCCTTCAGCGTCAGACGCTTGAGGTACATCGGCTTCTCCCCCGGCTCAGGACCACGTGGTCGTACACAGTTCGCAACACATCAGCGTGGCTGAGGTGAGCCAGCAAATCTAATCGCCGCTGCTCAGGGGAACCCCAGCGGGTCGAGGATAACCCGCCGGGTCCGTCGATCTGGGGACCTCGGCCCCCACGACAGCCGGAGTCAGAGCCCCAGCGTCCGCTTCACCTCGGCCCGCAGCTCCCGCAGGTGGGCGTCCGCGGCCGTACGCAGACCGGCGACCGCCTCGGGATCCGGGACGACCCGCTCGGTGAACCGCTCGGCCAGGTCGGGGGCGTCGAAGGCGGAGACGTTGGCGTCGAGGCCGATGCGCTTCATGAAGTTGCGGTTCTTGTTGGTCGCGATCATCACGATCGACGGCACGCCGTACATCGTGGCCACCACCGAGCCGTGGAACTTCATGCTCGCGAACGCGGTGCACTCCCCGATCGCCCGGGTGAGCTCGTCGAGGTCCTCGGTGTAGACGACCTCCTTGCCCGGGATGTCGAGGGCGTCGGCGTTGGCCACGTCGCGGCGACCGACCTCCATCGTGCCGAGGATGAGGTGACGTACGCGCCACCCCTCCGCGATCGCCTTGCCGGCCATCTCCTCGACGCGCGAGTAGTCGTCGGGCTCCTCCAGGTTGGGCCGGTAGCGGGTGACCACGCCGAGGATCGGCGCACCCTCGGGCTTGGTCGCCGGAGGCAGGTCCAGCGAGCAGACCATGTCGGGAGCGACCTTGATGTCCAGGTCGGCGGAGATGTTCTCGAGGATCCAGTCGGCGGTCGGCTGGTCGCGGACGCCGATGAACTTCACGTTCGGGTGCTCGAGGAACTTCCTGTGCCTCTCGATGATGTGAGGCTTGATCTCGGTGTTGCGGTAGATCGGCACCCCGACACCGACCACGAAGACCGGCTTGGCCAGCATCTTGTGGTTGAAGTAGCGCGGGTCCGCCTGCCACGACTGCAGGATGTCCCCGCCGCCGATGAGGATGGCGTCCACCTCGTCGACGATCTCGGGCAGCGGCCGGTCGTAGTAGGGCTTGGTCATGTTGTCGGCCAGCACCCGCAGCTCGAACTCTTTGCCGAAGTACTGCTCGTACACCGACAGGAACAGCTCGTCGCCGTAGTTGCCTGCCCCGAAGAACCCGGCGAGCCCGATGACCGGCTTACGGCCGCGTCGCTCACGGCGGCCCAGCGCCGCCCTGATCTGCTCCTTGAGCGGGGCGGGAAGACGGCGGGCCGCGGACCGCAGGACCGGGTGATGGCGCAACGAGGACAACGGAGAGCTCCTGGGGGATCACGAAACGGGCCGCCGACGGCGGCGAACCGCGCGAGCGTAGCGACGCCGGATGACTGCGAGCGCCCGCCAGACGATGTGCAGATGAACGCCAGGCAACGGCTACATGTCACCTGGGGCGATTCGACTCCACGGGCGAACAGCACCAAGGGCACCCCCACAGGTATCCTTCGGCACACCCCCGGCAGCATCTGGCTGCCCCATGCGTCACCGAGGAGCTACTACCGTGGCACGCGTCCCCACACGTCTCACCCTGTCCAAGACCCTTGCTGCGGGAGGTCTGGTTCTCAGTCTTGCCACCACCGCGATGGCCATCCTGGGGCAGGAGCAGGCTGCGCTGGCGGCTCTCGGACTCGCCGTCGCCGGGTTCGGCAGCGCCACCCTTCTGGTGACCAGGGCTTGGGGACGCGCCAACACCGAGGTCAACGGATCCATCAACGACCACACCCTGGCGACGGCAGCCCGCGTCGAACTGACCGAGCGCCGTGTCCTCGCCGCCATCGACGCAGCTCGCTTCGAAGCCGCCAAGCGATCGGGCACCGACCGGCTCTGAGGGTCAGCCGGTCAGCGCGACATCTCCACCGCAGATCTCGTCGAACCAGGCCCACAGGGCAGCCTCAGGCGGCTCGCCGCCCGGCACAGTCGCAATCTGTGAGACCTCGCGCGCATTGGTCATCGCGTCCACGAGGTCTTCGGCCGCAAGGTAGCTGTTGGCCGGCGCCTCGATCCTGCTCCCCGCCGGGACATGCGCAACCGCACCCGCGGCTGCTGCCTCAGCCGCCAGACGCTGGACAACCGTCTGCTGGGTCTGGGTGATGACGACATGCTCGGCCGTTGCGAACATCACCGAGTCAGTGGTCTGACCGACGTCGAAGATGACCGGCAACGCTCGGCCCTTGAGGCTCTCCAAGATCCAGGCTCGCACATAGGGAACACCGCGCATGCGAACGTCGAACCCCGACTCGACGAGGGAGTGGGCGACGTCCACGGCACGGTCGAGCTCGACCTTGCTCGGCACCGTCGACAGCGAGACGACGACGCTGCCTAGACCCGACCGTAGGCGTGGCGCGTTGCGAGGAGCGACCGCGGCCGGGAACGGCGCGCGGGTGACCCGCCCCAGAGACTCCGGCCCATTCCCGCCTTCCCGCACGCTCCACATGGGCTCGGCGCCGAAGGCCGTGCGAACCATGGACTCGACATAGCCACGGTCGTACGTCAGCAGCGGCACGTCCACGACGTACTCGTCTCGGTCGGTGATGATCACGGCCGACTCCGCCCGGATGCCGGTCTCGAGGCGCGGCGGGAAGGAAAGGGTCGTCGGATCGATGCAGACGACCGTCTTGGCAACAAGGCTGTCGTCCCAGCTCGCGCTCTCGACGGCGCCGCGCGCGATCAGGTCCTGCACCGGCTCGATGTAGCGGTCGGACCGGAACCGCTCGAAGTTCAGGGACTCGACATGAACGACCGCGATGCGCGGCGCTGCGATGCCTGCCCGCGAGGAGGCCAGTCGACTGATCCAGTCGGCCGCCTCGCGTTGCCGCGGCCCGTCCTGTCGCCAGTCCCCGAGGACAACGAGGTCATACTCCGGCGAGGGGCCCTGCGCCAGCTGAAAGCGCCTGGCGGCCGGGAACGCTCTCCTGTCGCGTCCGAGGAACGGCGAGGCTCCGTGCCGGATCTCGTCGTGCCAGGCCAGCAGGGCCGATCGATAGACCATCCTCGCCGGATGCCGCCACCCTCGGCGGAACTCGTCTCGAGACAGGCTTCCAGCGCTCATTCTCATGAACTGAAGAGGCTCATCGAGGTCCACCACGGCTCCGTCGCCGAACACCGCCTCGATACGGAAGTGGAACTCGGTATCGGCGGCTTTCCGGACCGGGTCGAAGGAGCCCAGGAGCGGCCAGACCTGGTCCTTGCGGAACATCAGGGTCGGCGCGACCGCCTGCCGGGCGACGTTCTGGCGCCGCGACACGATCAGGTCGTCGGACAGCTTCAGCGCCATCGTACGAACAGCGACGACCGACCGCTGTGACTCCAGTGCCGCCACCTCGCGCTCGATGCGCTCGGGGTGAGCCCAGTCATCGGAGTCCTGGAAGGTGACGTAGACGCCGGTGGCCTCGTCGATCGCGCGGTTGCGAGCGACGTACGTGCCACCGTTCTGCTCTTGAGTGATCACCCGAACCCGCGGGTCCAAGGCGCTCGCCTCCGCATAGATGCCCTCGAAGTCGCCGCCGGAGGCGTCATCGACGACCAGGATCTCGAGGTCCTGCCAGGTCTGAGCCACGATGGAACGCACCGAGACCAGGAGCTCTGGGCCGGGCTGGAAGGAGCTGATGACGACCGTGACCGGCGGACCTGTGACGACCCCAGGCTCGATGCTCGCCGCAAGACGGTCGAACGGACAGGCTCCGTCAGCTGCCGGCTCGAGGGTGAGCGGAGCGAGTCCAGACATGACGGTGTCGTTGATCTGCCGGAGCCATGCCTCCTCGGTCGAAGCCGGCCGCACTGCCGGGTTCGCGAGATCGACCGCCGCGTGCTCCCTGGCCTCATCATCGAGCCGAAGGTGCGGCAGAACGGCGGCGAAGTCTTCGCCACGACCCCGCTCGACCAGCAGGTGACACAGGAGCTCCCCCTCGTGAAGCTCCAACAGCTGTGGGTCGCGCTTCGCGATCGCCAGCAGCGTCTCGAGCGCCTCATCAAGCTCGTCGACGCTCTTGGGGGCCACACCGACACAGTGCGCAAGGGCCGCGGCCCAACGCGACGCACGGGGCCCGTCGAGCTGACGAGCGTAGATCCTCATCAGCTCCTGGCTGGCGAGTGAGTCCATCCGCTTGGCGACTCGCCCCACGGTGGACGCCGCGACCCAGGTGCGGCTCAGCTCGGCCGCGATCCGAACCAGGTCTGGCCGGTCCTCGCCATGAGCGCCCCGAAGAATCGGAAGCTGGCCGAGGTCACCCACGAAGGGCTGTGATGTCATCTGGTCTCAGGGTCTTTCTCGTCACATCGACTCCGCTAGGAGCGAGCCCCCGCTCGAAGGCGTGTCACTTGCCTGAGATCAAGATCGCCACAACCTGCCGTACTTTTGCAGCCCGGAGCATATCACCGGGTAACCTGCTTCCGCCCCATTATTGGAGCGGCCCCACAGCCCAGGATCGGACGGAATCACCCGGTGACCCTGACCACCACTCCCCCACCACCGTCACCGTCGCCGACATCGAGGCCGACGCACCCGGCGCCTCCGGTCGACGGCCTGCGCCTCGACATCGAGGGGCTGCGCGCGATCGCCATCGGCACCGTGCTGATCTACCACGCCGGCGCGGCCTTCCTGCCCGGCGGGTTCATCGGGGTGGACATCTTCTTCGTCATCTCAGGGTTCCTGATCACAGGCGTGCTGATCCGAGAGGTCGAGAAGACGACGCGGGTCTCGCTGCCACGCTTCTACGCGCGCCGGGCCAAGCGACTGTTCCCAGCCGCAGCACTCGTCCTGGCCGTGACCTCGCTCGTCACCTGGCTGACCAGCTCGGAGGTGCACTGGCGCACCTTCGGCGGCGACATCGTCGCCGCTGCCCTATACGTGGTCAACTGGCGCCTCGCAGATCGTTCTGTGGACTACCTGGCCGAAGGGACCGGCGCCTCACCGGTCCAACACTTCTGGTCGTTGGCGGTCGAGGAGCAGTTCTACATCGTCTGGCCCCTCCTTCTGCTGGCAGTCGCTCTTGTCGTACGTCGCACCGGACTGCAGCTGCGCCCGCTCATGGCCGTCGGCCTGTCCCTCATCGCGCTCCCGTCCCTGGCCTGGTCGATTGCGCTGACTGCTTCGAATGCACCGGTGGCCTTCTTCGTGAGCACGACCCGGCTGTGGGAGCTGGGCATCGGGGCACTCATCGCGGTCGGCGCCGGTCTATGGGGCTCTTTGCCCGCGGCCGTCGCCCGGCTCTTGGGATGGGGTGGCCTCGGCGCCATCCTGGCGGCGGCGCTCGTCTTCGACGAAAGCTTCGCCTGGCCGGGCGCGTGGGCACTGGTGCCGACATTGGGTACGGCAGCCATCATCATCGCCGGCAGCCGACACCGCACAGAGGTGCAGCGCCTGCTCTCCCTCAAACCGGCGGTGTGGCTCGGCGGCCTCTCCTACTCGCTCTACCTGTGGCACTGGCCGATCCTCATCGGATATCAGAATCTGTTCGGCCAGCCCAGCCAGACCGTCGGACTGCTGCTCATCCTCGGGTCCGTGGCGCCCGCATGGCTGTCCCTGCATCTGCTTGAGAACCCCGTGCGCTTTTCTCCTGCACTCGCCCGGTCGACGCGTAAGACGCTCGCGATCGGGGTCGCCTTGTCGATGGTCGGCGTCCTCGCTGGTGGCCTCCTGATGCTCGCCGTGCCTTCATCCAGCTCCACCGGTTACGCACAGGGTGCCGCGGCCCTCACCGTCAGCGACGACAGCGTGACCGGCATCAAGAACCCGGCGACGGCCTCGGGCATCACCCCGGCCCCGGCTGATGCGGTCGACGACGTGCCAGATGCCTATGCTCGCGGCTGTCAGGCCGAGATGGCCGACACACAGCCGAAGACCTGCGAGTTCGGCAAACCCGACGGCGACCGCACCGTCGTCCTGGCCGGCGACTCCAAGGCGCTGCAGTGGTCGGGGGTGCTGGACGCGATCGCCACCGACGCCGGCTGGCGTCTGCTCACCACGACCAAGTCCTCATGTGGACTCTTCGATGCAACCCGTGACGAAGGCGGGTCCGAGTACACCGCCTGTCACGAACACAATGCGCACGCCGTCGACGAGCTCATCGAGCTCGGACCGGATGCGGTCATCGTCTCCCAGCGGCACAACTCGGCGATCGACCCGGAGACGGGGAAGAACAGTCAGGCTGCCATGGTCGCCGGACTCGTCAGTGTCTGGAAGCGGCTGACAGATGCCGGCATCGACGTCGTCGTCCTCAATGACAACCCGACGCCTGTTGACGCCTCGGGTGAGAACTATCAGGTCTACGAGTGCGTGGCCGATCATCGCGACGACCTTTCTGCCTGCTCGTTCTCCCGGTCAGCGGGCGTCGCCGAGAGCGGTACGCCGGCGCTTCTCGAGGCTGCCCGACGTGTCCCAGCCGTCCAGGTCGTCGACATGACCGACACGATCTGCAACGACACCACGTGTCCCCCGGTGATCGGCAACGTGTTGGTCTATCGCCAGGGGTCCCACCTGACGAACCGGTACGTGATGTCCACCCGAGCGATCCTCCAACGTCGGCTCGAGCAGACGATCACGCCATAAAACGGCCGAAACCGACTCCGTTGACCAGAGTCGGTTCCCCCTGAGCGAGGACGACTCGCTCGTGGTGTTGACAGAGCTACCCGCTCAGGCGGGCTGCATCTCCTGCATCGAGGAGTCGAGGTCGGCGGTGTGTGCCGCGACCAGCGCGTCGTTCTCCGTCTTCAGAGAGAGAACCAGATCCTCAAGCTCACGCACACGCGCACGCAGCCGAGCATTCTCGGCGGTGAGATGTGCGGGAGTCCGCAGGTCGCTGCTCATGTAGCCGATCAGCGCCTTCGCCATGAATACGTTCCTTCGCTGGAATCATAGAAGTTCCCGAACTATCGGGCCGTCTACAAGGGTGGCACCCCTAGGTGCCTTGCGTCAATGCCGCGTCCCGACAGAGAAACCAGCCAGGACCTTTGCCATATCCTGGTCACGTTCGTCACCGGCCGCGTTGACCTCGGTCTCTCCTCGGTTGTACTTCCAACTGGTGGCGACGGCGCGGAAGTGCCGGTAGCTGACCGTGTCGAGATGCGTGGGCTGCGCCTCGAACACCGAGTGGACACCGAACCAGGCTGTGTCAGGCAGCTTCGAGGGAACTACGGTCCACTTGGTCGGGCAGGCGGGGGCGTCCGCCTCGAGGAACGGGTAGTTCGAATAGACCAGACCGTCATGGTCCTCACGGGCACCCGCGATCCACACACCCCCGTACTCCACGGCGCCGTGCTCGTCGGCCAGCTCATAGATCGACCGCTCGGAGACGACCAGCTCATCGACGTCGGCGTTGATTACCCCGGCGGCCAGCCCGAGATACTTCTGCCGAGCATGCTCGAAGCCACCGGACTGGCAGAAGTCCGAGTCCCAGTACACCCCAGAGCCAGCCTGCGGGCCGTACTTGAAGGGCCAGTCGACCACGACGGCGATCTCGATCCCCTCGATGCCGGTCAGTGCCTCGCGCACGGCCTCGGGGCCATAGGTCGACCCGTTGTCGTAGACGAGGACGGCGTCGGTGCCATGCACCTGGGCGTAGTAGGTCGCCCAGTCACGAATCCAGGACGGATCGTTGTCCTTGGACATGGTCATCAGCACTCGGCGGCCGCGGAAGAGACCGAGGTCCGAGTGGCCGACCGGGGTGACCTCGAGGCCTGCGGCCCGTACCGCGTCGGCCTGGGTGAGATCCACGCGCGCCCGAAGGACCTTCTTGAAGTCACGTACGACACTGCCGCTGGGCACATCGAGCTCGAGGTTCAGCAGCGGAGGCCCGACGAGAACGACATCCCCGTGATCCTCGAAGACGTCGTAGAAGACGGTGGTGTCATCGAACTTCTCGAGGTAGTCGGCTTGGCGCATGTGCTCGGGGCGCGGGGGCGTCCGCTTCACGGGCGCGTCAGCAGCAAGCACCAGAGGGGCGACGCGATCGATGCGCACGATCGGCTCTGGCGTGGGGATCGGGGTGGGCTCGACAGCGGCCCGGCCGGCGTACAGGCGGTCGATGAGGTCGGCATAGCTGCGAGAGATCCCTGCTGGTGCCAAGCGCCGGCTGAAGGCCAGCGCCGCCTGTGCTACCGCTTCGGCCTCGAACCAACGGGACTCGAGAATCTCGGCGATCGACGCGGCCGCGTCACCGGGGTCGAAGAACCGAACCCACGGCTCGTGGCCGAAGTCGGCACGCAGGTGGGGCTCATCAGGGATCACGACCGGGACACCATAGGTCGCCGCGAGGTGCAGGCTGCCCGAGTTGAGGACCTTCTCATAGGGGAGCACCATCACGTCGGCCGCGGAGAACCAGTCGGATATCTCCTCGTCCGGCACGAAGTCGAGATGGGAAGTCACCGCGACGCCTGCGTCCGCAAGAGCGTCGAGACGCTCGGTGAGATCGACACTGGTCTTACCGGCGAGCAGCATCTCGAGGCCATCGACCGAAGCAGCGGCCAACGCGACCGCATCGAACAGGCTGTTGATGCCCTTGTACGGCCGGATCTGCCCGAGGAAGAGCACGCCGGTGGTGTCTGAGCCGGCACCGATGGCCTCGCGCGCCTCGGCCTTGGGCAGGCTGCTGCCGTAGACCCCGGCATAGCTCGGGTGTGGGATGTGGATGACCTTCGCCGGATGGATCCGGTAGGCGTCCGCAACGACCTGGACCGTCTGGGAGTTCATCACATGAACGACATCGGCCAGGTCGGCGATGCCTTGGTGAAGCCGGACGGCCGCCGCGTGGAAGGCGGTGTCATGGGGAAGCTCGTTGTGAACCGTCCAGAGAATCGGCCGGCCGTGAGCCTTTGCCTGAGCCAACGCATCGAGGAGCTCGGTGACCGCCTGCTCGGCCTCATCGACCGAGGCACAGTTCTCGGTTACGGGCGAGGGCCAGTGCAGGTGGATGACACCGCCCGACCAGGGCCTGCGCAGATCCGTGATGAGCTCTCCGGCCCAGGTCTTCCCGGCCATCTCGTAGCCACGAGCGCGGGCCTCCAAGGTGAGGAGGTTGATGTACGGATTGTCCTGCCACGCGGGGAAGGTCAAGACACGTTTGGCTGATGGCTCAGCGGACGTCCCTGTCGTCGCGGTCCCCTGGTTCTTGCCGCGAGCTCCTTTCACCGGCTGGAGCAGGAATTCGAGATGACGAGTGCGATGCACGAGAAGCCGGACCCGCCTGCCGGGAAGGTCCCAGGAGTATCTGCCGGGCACTCCATCCGTGACCGCGACCTTGACATCGCGCGACGGTCGTCCGGTGCGGGTCATCCGCATCACTGTCTGCCATGTGTCACCGAGGTAGTCCTCATCGACGGGGATGACAGCCTGCCAGCGGATCGGTGCACCGGCCCGATGGACACCGGCTCGAAATGCCGGCACGACCCGCTCCTTCGAGCCACCCCTGGCGCGCAGGACCAGCACGAGGTTCTCGAGGTCGTCGCTTCCCCTTCCCAGCGAAGCCACTCCACGCAGGACCAGGCCGTCGTCGCGGCCCGTGGCTGACTGGACTTCGAACTTCGCGGACTCTTCGTCGACGAGCAGATAGGTGACCGCTGACGTCGCGTCACCGTCGAACGAGCGGCGGCTCCAGTGCTGGACGGCATCCGTGCCGACCGCGGCGATGAGCTTCTCGATCCGAGGGAGGAGCTTGTCGCGTTCCGCCGAGGAAGCCGCGGCACCCTGGGCCAAGGGCCTGATCACACGGCGTACGATCCAGTCGCTGATCAGGCCTCGCTCCACCTCCACCTCCGGATCGAGCCTCTCGAGCAGGTCGAGGACCTGCACGACCCCGTCGACGGTGTCCGTGAACGGTTGGCGTGGCAGGTCTTCCGACTCTGGCCAGCGACGCGAAGCCCCACCTGCAGCCAGGAAGGGCATCAGCGCACCTGGCTCGTCGGGCACCACGGTGCCATGCAGATCGATCAGCTCGGCTGTGAACCGTTCCAGTGTCGCTACCTGTGCGTCGTCGAGGACTCGGATCGAGCGCGCCCGGCTCTCCCATTGCGTCCGCACGAAGTGACGTACATGACGATCTGCCCTCTCGCCAGAGAGCCGCTCGCGCAGCACCCTGAGCGCTGTGCCGCTCTGGTCGATCCAGTCGCCGAAGGTGGGCTCGCGAAGATAGTCCGCGGAGATCGCGGCGCCGTGGCGCCGGTGCCGGTAGACGAGCTGAGGCACCACGGAGATGCGCTCTGCGGCGGTTGCGACCGTCGCTGAGAACACGAGGTCCTCGCAGTGCGCACGATCGGGGAAGGTGACACCGCTGGCGTCGATCAGCGATCGGCGGTAGACCTTGTTCCACACCACGTGGTCTTCGAGGAACTCAGGGCGCTCCTCCACATGGAATCCAGAGGCTCCGTGACGATAGAGGCTGCTCGTCTGCGTCCAATAGGCGCCCGAGCGGCCATCTTGGTAGATGTCCTCGCCAGCGCCCGCCACGATGTCGGCGTCATCGGCAACCGCGGCCGCCATCAGCGACCCGAGAGCACCTTCGACCAAGACGTCGTCGGAGTCGAGAAAGAAGACGTACTCCCCCGTCGCGTGTGCGAGGCCGACGTTGCGCGCCGAGCCCAGGCCGCCGTTGGCCACGACCACCACCGAGAACCGAGAGTCACGGGCCGCGTATTCACGGGCGATCGCCTCGGAATCATCTGGTGAACCGTCGATCACGATGACCGCGTCCCACGCGGCGTACTCCTGGAGGGTGATCGACTCGAGACAGGCACGCAGCCAACGCTCAACGTTGTAGACAGGAACGATCACACTCACCGTGGGAAGCGGCGAGGCGGGCTGGTGCGGGTTCATAGCGACGTGGGGGACCTTGAACTCTTGCTGTGATGTAATTGGGCGCCGCAATTGTAAGGTCAAACCGGCACACCGTTCGCAATCAGTAAAAATCGAATCCGGAAGCATTTCTCGTGCCTCGTGTCGCGCCCCCACGCCCGAAGAACCCCACCATCTCAGTCGTCATGGCCGTACGCGATGTCGGCGACTGGATCGCCGCAGCGGTCGACTCGGTGCTTGCTCAGAGCCTCGACGACCTCGAGCTCATCGTCATCGACGATGGCTCGACCGATGACACGTTGAACCGGCTCGCGCAGGTCGAAGACCCGCGCGTCGTCCTGCGATCTGCTACCGGCAGCGGTGGGGCGGCAGCGCGCAACCAGGGGATCGCCATGGCCAGGGGCGAATACCTCGCGTTCGCCGATGGCGACGACATCGTCCCCACCTACGCCTACGAGCGCCTGGTGGGTCAAGCGCGCAGCACGGGTGCGGAGATGGTCGTGGGCAACTACATGACCTTCACCCCGAGCAAGGCGTGGACGCGGCAGACGAACCTTCCGCTCTATGGCGCGGTCCGTGTCGGTGTCACGCTCGCCTCTGAACCGGACTTCATCCGAGACCGGGTCTGCTGGAACCGCGTGTTCAAGCGGGCGAGCTGGAACACGCTCGGTCTTGCGTTTGCCGATTCGAAGCGCTCCAACGACATCCGGGTGATGACGGACGCCTACTGTGCCCTCGCGTTCGACGTCATCCCGGACGTGGTCTACGGCTATCGCAAGCGGGTCGGCCGCAGCTCGATGACCTCGCAGCGCTCAGCGCCCGACGCTCTCGCCGAGCACTTGGCTCAGGAGCTCGGCTGCATCGAGGCCATCGAGGCCTACGGCGACGACCAGGTGGCCACGAAGTACTTCGAGGGCATCCTCGGCCACGACGTGTGGCATCACATCCGACCGGTCCTCGCCCGAGGCGGCGCCACCGATCCGGCCTACGCTGCGGCGCGCGAGCTGACCGCTGTCCTGCTGAAGCATGCTCCCGAGTCATCCCTCAAGGCGATCAACCAGACGGAGAGGCTGACCTACCGGTTCATCATCGCGGACAGGTGGGAAGCTGCGGCCATCGTGGCCGAAGAGAGCCCGGAGCGCCTGCGGGAGCTCTTGACGGCCTTCGGGCACGAGGAGTTCGTCACCCTGTGCCACCAGACCGCGCCCCATAACAACGCAGCCCTGGTGCGCATCACCCGAAGGGCCTACCTCGACGACGTCGTGACTGACGCTGACCACGCCATCGACGATGCCGACCTGGTCGAACGCCTCCAGGCCGCCAAGCGTATGCAAGAAGCCGGCATCCCGACGAAGCGTTTCAAGGCTGCCGAGCTCGCCGTGCTCGCCGAGCAGTTGGAAGACGTCGCATCCGTACGGGCGCGCATCCAGCAGATCGTCGAGGCGGCAGCGGAGGTCACGCCCGTCGAGCAGACCGCCGCCCCGAGGCGGAGCCTGCTGGCGCGTCTCGCGCGGCACTGACAGACGCCTGGCTCTCAGCCGCGGCGGCGGCGCTCACGCAGCTGCATGAGCTCCTTCTTCTCCTTGCTGGTCAGCGAGTCGGCGCCCTCGGCGTGGATCTTCTCGAGGAGCTCGTCCATCCGCTGGTCGTCCTTGGAGACGGTCGAGGACTCCCAGGGACCGGTGACGACGGTCGGGCCCGACTTGCGCTTCTTGGCCTTGGCGGGCTTGGCCGCCCTCGGCTGCCCCGGACCGCCGGCGACCTGCGGGATCCAGGGGAACCGGTCGAGCAGGCCGAACTGGCGCGCCACGAAGGCGTTGACGGCGAGGCCGACGACGAAGACGAGCAGCATCACCCAGCTGCGGTAGCCGAGGTACTGGATCAGTTGGATGCCGACGAGGATCACGCCGAAGAGCCAGGCCGGGATGTTGAACATGAACATCCGGTCGGGCCACTGCGCGATCCACAGCAGCACCACCATCATCTCCAGCATCCCGAGACCGGCGAGGAGGTAGGACGGGTCCAGCACCGCACCGAAGACGACGGTCAGGAACGAGAGCACCGCGGTGAACGCCACCAGCATCCAGGCGAACCGGACCCGGCCGAGCTCGTTGCGCTCGAGGTCGGAGCCGAAGTACCAGAAGAAGAAGATCGCCAGGACGTCGAAGATGCTGAACTGCGGGTAGGCGAACGGCCAGGTGAACAGCGTCCACAGCTTGAGCTCGGCGAGGTTGGGCTGGATCAGGGCCAGCCCGGCCAGCACGCCCTGCCCGCCCATCACGGCGAAGAGGATCAGCCCAACGATGCTCGCGAAGACCACGAGCCACGTCGTGGTCACCCCCAATGAACCGATGTGGAACCAAGGCTCGTGGGGGTAACGACCGCCTGGGGTCAACCGGAAACGTTCTCGCACGGGGCCGAGCCTATCCACGCATTGGTTGCCGCGTCAGCAGGGCACTCCCACCGACATCCTCGATGTTGCCCAGATCCGGGGGAAGCGCCGGATCGTTGCGCCACGGATGCTGCCGAAAGGCCGCTCGCGCGCCGTACCTGTCGATCATCGCGATCAGCGCGGTGAGGTCCTCGGCACGGTCCTGGGCGACCAGCCACGCCATCAGCCGTTGAGCACGTGGAACCGCCGTGTTCTCGAACGGCACCCCGGCGTCGTACCAGAACTCAAGGACGGCGCCGCGCAGCAGCTTCCAGTAGCGGCTCGGGTCCTCGGTGTCGGGGTGGACCGCCGCGCGGAAGTGCTCCCACATGTCGATCGGCAGGACCTCGACGAGCAGGGTCTCCATGAGCTTCGCCGAGCCGGCGGCGCGTACGAGGTCGATCGTCTGGCGCTTGGTGTCGATCCGCTCGACGAGGTTCGCGATCTGTGCACGCTTCTGCGTCGCCGAGGACCGATCGGAGCGGACCTGCCAGTCGTAGAC
This sequence comes from Nocardioides sp. NPDC087217, assembly GCF_044744805.1. NCBI lineage: Bacteria > Bacillati > Actinomycetota > Actinomycetes > Propionibacteriales > Nocardioidaceae > Nocardioides > Nocardioides sp. NPDC087217. The sequence continues at coordinate 15,618 of NZ_JBIUZB010000011.1, read as the reverse complement.
GATCTCCGTCATGACATCGAAGGAGTCAGCGGCGAGGAACACCTGGGTGAGCGCGACCTGGTCCTGGTAGCGAGTGCGCTCGGGGAAGGCGATCGCGTTCTCCGTCCAGAACGACCGCCGGAAGATCTTGTTCCACACGAAGATGTCGGCGAGCATCAGCGGCGCGTCCTCGATCCGGCACCTGAGCCGTTCCTCCGCGTGGTTGCGGCGCATCAGCGGCGTCATGAACCTGCGCTCCACACCGCCCTCGACCGCGACCCGCTCCGCCGCACCGACCGCGAAGTCCGAGCCCGTTCGCCGCAGCGACCGCACCATCGCCGACCATGCATCATGCGGCAGGATGTCGTCGGGGTCGACGAACGTCAGCAGCTCTCCTGTCGCTGCGTCGATCCCGGTGTGACGCGCTCGCGACACCCCCGAGTTCGGCTGGGTGATGACCGTGACGCAGGGCTCCTCCGCGGCCAGTCGCCGCAGGATCTGCGCCGACCCGTCGGTCGAACCGTCGTCGACCACGATCACCTCGAGCTTCGAGATCTCGCTTCGTGGCTGGTCCAGGATGCTTCGTAGGCTCTTCTCGACGTACTCCGCCACGTTGTAGACCGGTACGACCACACTGAGCGTCGGCCTGAACCCTGCCAGGTCCCTCACCCGACGGACTCCGGCTTCGCTCAGCTTCCTCCAGCCGGTCACCCCCGAGCAACTCTCACAGTCGGGCGTCCTTCCGGGAGCTTGTGGGGAGCCACCTGTTGTCCTTGTCGAGCTGTTGACCAACCGCTGGCAGGGAGCGTGGTGCACGCCTGTGCCGGTAGGGGTGGGCCGTGGATTGTCTTCCCCGAGATCCGGATGACCACGTCGCCACCCGGCTATACCGCCATCCCGAACAAGGCGGTGCTCGTCTGCTGAACCCAGGACGAACGCACCAGAGATTAACCCACGGGAATCCGGTTTCCTTAACCAACGCTGAGGATCGTCGGAACTGTCACACGGCCGCAATATTCGGGTGACCCGAAGGGGCCTTGAGGAATAGTCCAGATGGACTATCTACCCCGGGATTCGCCGGGGTCGAGGTGCCGGCTGGCAGGTGGGGCAGAAGTAGGAGGAGCGGTTCATGAAGGCGGTGCGGCGCATCGGGGCACCACACCGGTCGCAGGGCTCGCCCTCACGTCCGTACGCCGCGAGCGACCGCTCGAAGTAGCCCGACTCGCCGTTCACGTTGACGTAGAGCGCGTCGAAGGAGGTGCCGCCCTGGGCCAGCGCCTCGGTCATCACGTCGCGTACGTGGCCGAGCAGCTCGCGCACCTTCGGGCCGGTCAGCCGGTCCCCCGGCCGTTCGCCGTGCAGCTTGGCGCGCCAGAGCGCCTCGTCGGCGTAGATGTTGCCGACACCGCTGATCACGGTCTGGTTGAGCAGGATCCGCTTGATGCCGCTGGCCGATCGCCGGACCCGCCGGACGACCGCCTCCGCGTCGAAGGCAGTCTCGAGCGGGTCGGGGGCGATGTGGACGATCTCGGGCGGGAGCTCGGCTCCCCCGGGGCTGATCGAGAGGCCGCCGAACATGCGCTGGTCGACGAAGCGGAGCTCGCGACCCTCCGCGGCTCCTTCGAGGCGGATGCGGACGCGCAGGTGCCGTTCGTCGGGCGACTCGGGCGGCTGGACGAGGATCTGGCCGCTCATCCCGAGGTGGGCCATGAGGGCGTCACCGGAGTCCAGCGGCAGCCACAGGTACTTGCCGCGGCGGCGGGCGCCGACGAGCACGCGCCCCCTCAGCTCCTCGGCGAAGGCCGAGGCACCAGCGAGGTGGCGGCGTACGGGCCTGGGATGCAGGACCTCGACGGCGAGGATCCTCGCGCCGAGTACGTGACGCTCGAGGCCGGCGCGTACGACCTCGACCTCGGGGAGCTCAGGCAACGACTGACCTCAGGCCGAGGAGGATGCGGAGGCCTGGATCTCGCCGTAGGCCGTCTCCGCGGCGGCCTGCTCGGCCTCCTTCTTGGAGCGGCCGACGCCGTTGCCGTAGAGCTGCTCGCCGACCCGGACCTTCGCGGTGAAGGTCTTCATGTGGTCGGGGCCCTCGTCGGTGATGACGTATTCGGGCACACCGAGGGCACGCTCGGCGGCGAGCTCCTGCAGCGAGGTCTTCCAGTCGAGCCCGGCACCGAGGTCGGAGGCCGCCTCGATGAGAGGGTCGAAGAGTCGGTGGACGAGGACGGTGGAGACCTCGATGCCACCGGAGAGGTGGACCGCTCCGATCACCGCTTCCACGGTGTCGGAGACGATCGACGCCTTCTCGCGCCCGCCGGTGGCCTCCTCGCCACGGCCCAGCTTGATGTGCTGGCCGAGGCCGATGGCCTGACCGACCTCGGCCAGGGCGCGGGCGTTCACAACTGCCGCCCGCAGCTTGGCCAGCTTGCCCTCGGGCAGGTCTGGGTGGGTGCGATAGAGGGTCTCGGTGACCACGACGCCGAGCACCGAGTCGCCCAGGAACTCCAGGCGCTCGTTGGTGGGCAGGCCACCGTTCTCGTAGGCGTAGGACCGGTGTGTCAGCGAACGCTCAAGCAGCTCGGGGTCCAGGATCGGATCCCCGAGCGCTTTGCGAAGCTCGGCGTAGTTGGTCAGGAGACTAACCGCGTGTCAGATCAGAGGACCTGGCGACGCTCGGCGCGAGCGCCGTACTGGCCGCACTCGCCGCACGCACGGTGCGGGATGTGCTTGGCGCCGCAGGCGGGGTTCGCGCACGTCACCAGGGTCGGCGCAACGGCCTTCCAGGCCGAGCGGCGGTGGCGGGTGTTGCTGCGCGACATCTTCCGCTTCGGGACAGCCACTGTTTTCTCCTCTTATTCGGCCGGTCGGATCTCGACCGGCTACTGAAGCCTAGTTACTGGCGAACTCTAGTTGCTGGGCTCATCTTTCAGCGAAGCCAGCCCCGCCCAGCGCGGGTCGACCTTGTCGCCGTGGTCGTGCCCGGGATCGTCCGCGAGCCGCGCCCCACACTCGGGGCACAGTCCCGGACAGTCGTCCTGGCACATCGGCTGGAACGGCAGCGCGAGCACCACCGCATCCCTGAGCACCGGCTCGAGGTCGATCAGATCGCCCTCGGTCCGACTGGTCTCGTCGTCCTCATCAGGCGCCTGGCCGTCACGAGAGTCGTCGTAGACGTACAGCTCCTGGATGTCGACCTCGGCTTCGTCCTCGATCGGCTCCAGGCACCGCACGCACTCGCCCTCGAGGACAGCGAAAGCCGTCCCCGTGACCAGCACACCCTCCATGACCGCCTCGAGCCGCAGGTCGAACTCGACCGGCGAACCCTCGGGGACAGAGAGGACTTCGATACCAAGATCCGCCGGCGCCGGCACCGTCAGCTCCACGTGACGCTCGGACCCCGGGCGGCGGCCGAGCTCGCGTGTATCGAGCACGAGCGGCGCTCTCGGGTCCAGGGCAGTCATGTTTCACTTCCGGATGAGGGCACGACAGATCAGATGAGATCTTACCGGGACCGGACGACGGCGACCAAAAGGACGGTCACCACACCGGCCACGCACGCGACACCGGCGATGCCCGTCGCGACCCAGGCCCCCGACTGGAAGACCGGTGCGGTGGCCAGGTCGCCGCCGGCTGGGTTCGGCGGAGCGATGTGGGCGGCGAAGACCGCGAAAGCCGCCGCAGCCCAGACCGCGACCGCCGGCCCCGCCAGGCGTGGCGTGACGGTGAGCCCGAGCGCGGTGAGCAGGCTGGTCACGACGGTGAGCGGGATCAGATAGCGCCAGTACGCTCCCCCACCACCAGCCGCGTAGTTGAGCTGGATCCCGACGACGACCACGGTCAGGGCGAGCAGCAGCAGCGCCGTCGCCACCCGGACGGGCTCCCGCCGCGGCCGGGAGAACGCGCGGAGGCCGACGACCAACCCGAGCACGAGCGGGGCGAGGGTGATCACGACCCCGATCGCGACATGCTCCTGGAGCGCCGGCGGGATCAGCAGCTGGCGCCAGATGTCGGGGTCGGTGGCGACGTCGAGCACGGGGCGTACCTCCCGTTCCTGCAGGGGGCCGCCGGGCTTGCCGACGAGGTCGGTCTGCATGCCGGACCAGTTGCCGGTGGCACGGAAGTTGCGGATGTAGAACCACGCGTTGACGGCGACGGCGAGGAGCACGGCGACCCCCAGACGCAGGATGCCCGTCCAGTCGCGGCGCGGGCCGAACAGCCAGACCAGGCCGAGGGTCGTCGCGCACAGGCCGATGAAGACGACGCCGGGGAGCCGGGTGCCGAGGGCGGCCGCGGCGTACAGACCGAAGAGCACCAGCCCGCCGGTCCGGGGCCCGTGGCGGAGCAGCCAGACGGTCTGGCCGACCAGGAGGGTGGCCCACAGCACGAACAGGTTGTCGTTGAAGACGACGCCGCCGAGCCTGGTCAGGGCCGGGCTGAGCGCGGTGACCAGGCCGGCCGCGACCGACACCTCGGGGCGGCTGGGCACGATCTGGCGCGTCGTCCACATCACCGCGGCCACGACCAGGCAGGTGATCACGAGGGCGATGCCGCGGGCCGCCATCCCGGCGGCGAGCAGGTGGCCGGCATCGGTGAGCGGACCGACCACGGGGGCCAGCAGCAGGTAGAAGAGCGGTGGATGCTGGCCGGTCCAGTCGAAGGGCAGCGTGTAGCCCCAGATCTGCGGCATCCGCATCGGGTCGCCGATGCTGATCAGGGTGCCGTGCCAGAGCTGGTAGGCGTGGTCGACATGAGCCACCTCGTCCTTGGTGCCGTAGAGCGGCGAGGAGAGCGCATAGCCGGCACACACGCCGGCGCAGGTGATGAGGTTGGCGATCAGGCCGGCGGTCCAGAGCTGTGGTGCGGTGGGCCGTGCGGTGGGCACAGACGTCTCCCGAGTGGTTCGTTGGCTGGTGACGGGGCAGATGTTGGGGCAGGTGTTGGAAGGTCGCCGGCGCGACGGGTCAGGAAGGCGGCGACGAGGGCGACGACGACGTCGGCCAGCACGGCGATCCCACGGGCCAGCAGGGCGACCAGCAGCGCCAGCCCGGGCGAGAGTACGCCGGAGAGGGCCACGACCAGGACGGCCTCGCGCAGCCCGGCGCCGGCCGGGAGCCCGATCGCGGCCATGCCCAGGCTGAACCCGAGCGCATAACCGCCGACGCTGGCCAGCAACGAGGGCAGCGGGTCGCCGCCCAGGCCGACCACGACCACCCAGATCTGGAGGCCGAGCAGGAGCCAGACCACGCCCTGCAGCGCCAGCGCCGTGCCGATCCCCCGCCAGGTCGGCAGTACCTCGAGCGGCTCGCGTCGCACCAGCCGCAGCCCGGTGTCGGCCACCTTCGCGAAGACCGGCGGATGCAGTGCGACCAGGATCAGCGGGAGGAGCAGAACCGCCCACCAGTAGCGCGCGAACGTCTCCTGCCCGAGGAACGGCATCAGCAGCACCGAGACCATCACCCCCGCGCCGACCGCGATCGCCAGCACGAGAACACCCTGGGTCAGGGACGTACGCCGCGGCACCCGCTCGGCACGGGCGAGCTCCATCTGGCCGACGATCGTCCACACCGAGCCGGGCAGGTACTTCCCCAGCTGGCTGACGTAGAAGATCCTGGCTGCGGGCACCAGCGGCAGCGGCGAGCCGAGATCGGCCAGCACCACCCGCCACATCAACAGCGCCACGCCCTGGGCGAGCACGGTCAGCAGCAAGGCGACCCCGAGCACCCACAGCGGCAGCTCCTCGAAGCCCCGCACGAGGGCGTTCCAGTTGCGGTGGATCGCGTACGCCGCCACCAGGACGACGACCGCGACGACCACCGCCTTGAGCGGCACCGCCTTCGTCCAACCTCGGCCCACGGGTCCTCCTTGGCAGCACTTTTCGGGTGCCGACATCTCAGATGCGGGGTGTGCTGCTCGATCTTTCCTTGATCACGACCCTAACGTTGAGGTGATGCACATCGTCGCCTTCGGCACCTACGACGTGGCCTCCCATCCGCGGGTCGCGGTACTCATCGAGGGCTTACGCGCCTGTGGCGCGGAGGTCACCGAGGTCAACCGGCCACTCGGCCTGGACACCGCGGCGAGGGTGGCGATCCTGCGACAACCGTGGCGTCTGCCGCTGCTCGTGCTGCGCCTGCTGACCTGCTGGAGCGCCCTCGTCGCCGAGTCGATCCGTCGCCGTCGGCGCGGGCGTCCCGACGCCGTCCTGATCGGCTATCTGGGCCATTTCGACGTGCACCTGGCCCGTCTCCTCCATCCGCGTTCGACCATCCTGCTCGACCACATGGTCTCGGCCGCCGGGGTGGCCACCAACCGGCGGCTGGCCGGATCCGGCGGGTTGAAGCTGCGCCTGATGAAGGCGATCGACGCGATGGCGCTGAAGCAGGCCGACGTGGTCATCGTGGACACGGTCGAGCAGCAGGAGGGACTGCCCGAGGACGTACGCCGGCACTCGGTCGTGTGCCCGGTGGGTGCCACCAAGGAGTGGTTCGACGCGGGCGCCCGGGCGCTCGAGCGGCCGACCGAGGAGCCGCTGAAGGCTGTCTTCGTCGGCCTCTTCTCCCCCACCCACGGCGCCCCGGTGATCGCCGACGCCCTCGACATCCTCGCCGACGACGAGCGGATCGAGGTGACGATGGTGGGCCAGGGCCAGCAGTACGAGGAGGCGCGGCGCCTCGCGGCCGGCAACCCGCGCGTCTCCTGGGTCGACTGGGTCGACGCCGAGGACCTGCCCGACTTCGTCGCCGGGTTCGACGTGAGCCTCGGCATCTTCGGCACCGTCCCGCAGGCACGCCGGGTGGTGCCCAACAAGGCGTTCCAGGGCGCCGCCGCCGGCGCGGTCGTCGTCACCTCCGACACCGCGCCCCAGCGGCGGATGCTGGAGAGCGCGGCCATGCTGGTCTCCCCCGGCAGCCCGGAGGAGCTCGCCTCGGCCCTGACCAAGCTCGCCGACGACCCCGACGAGGCCCAGCGCCTGCGCGAGGCCGCCTACGAGCAGGCCCGCGAGCACTACACCCCGCGGGCCGTCGCCTCCCCCATCCTCGAATGTCTGACCTGAACCCGACCCGACCCAGGACCCCGATGTCGCTCACCGCCACCGACCGCCCGCTGCCGCCGCTCGCACCCCGCGCCTGGCTCCGCTACGACGTCGTCAGCCGGATCATCGACCGGCTGGCTCCGAGGACAGCGCTGGAGATCGGCTGCGGCCAGGGTGCGTTCGGCGCACGCCTGGCGATGCGCGCCGACTATCTCGGCGTCGAGCCGGACGCGGACTCGTTCGCGGTGGCGTACGAGCGGATCACCTGCATGGGCGGCACGGTGCTCAACGCGATGTCCTCCGAGCTGGACTCGGAGAGGACGTACGACATGGTCTGCGCCTTCGAGGTGCTCGAGCACATCGAGGACGACAAGGGGGCGCTGGCCGAGTGGGTCACCCACATCCGCCCCGGCGGGCAGCTGGTGCTCTCGGTGCCGGCCTTCCAGGAGCGGTTCGGGCCGATGGACCGGCATGCCGGGCACTTCCGTCGCTACAGCCCCTCCGAGCTCACCGAGCGGTTGGAGGAGGCCGGTCTGGGCGAGGTCGACATCACCGTCTACGGCTGGCCGCTCGGCTACGCCCTGGAGGCGGTCCGCAACCGGATCGACGCCCGGAAGCTGGAGAAGGTGGGCGACCTCACACCCGAGGAGCTCACCCGGGCGACCGGGCGTACGTTCCAGCCCAGCGGTCAGCTCAAGGGGGCCGCCATCGCCCTCGCGACCAGCCCGTTCATGGCCCTGCAGCGGCTACGGCCCGACACCGGCACCGGGCTGGTGGCCGTCGCGACCAAGCTCGACTGACCCGCCGGCCGGAACGCCTGAAAGACAACTTGAACGACCTACCGCGCGCGCTACCGGCGCCGGTTCCCGACTACTCATAGATTTTCGGCTTGTGCCCTCCCCTGTTGTGACTGGATCCGATCGGTGGCGCTCAGGCGTCGTCCTGGCACTTCTCGTCCTCTTCGTCGCGGTGACCTTCGGTCCCGCGCTCGTGGGTCAGGGCATGCTGCTGGACACCGGATGGCTGCACGCGATGATGCCGTACGCCGCCGACGGCCCGATCCCGCAAGGGACGCTGTGGTGCCGCGGGGACACGTGGGACTACTACCTGCCCGGTGTCCAGAACATCGTCGAGGGCGTACGCCACGGCAACTGGCAGACCTGGGCACCCTACGAGGTGGGCGGTGCGCCGCTGGCCTCGCTGCCGAACCATGCGGTGCTGAGCCCGGTCTCGTGGCCCTACTGGGTGATGCCTCTGTGGCTGGCGCCGGCCTGGGTGAAGCTGACCGAGCTGGTCCTGGTGCTGGCCGGGATGGTGCTGTTCCTCGGCCGGCTCGGGGTGCGGCGCAGCATCGCGCTGGTCGCCGGCCTGGTCTTCTTCACCTCCGGTTTCATGATGATGTGGACCAACTGGCCGCACACCAAGGTCGCCTGCCTGATCCCGCTGCTGCTGTGGGCTCTGGATCGTGCGGTGCGGGAGCGCGGCGCGCGCGACCTGGCCGCCGTCGGTCTGGTGGTCGCCGCGATGCTGCTCGGCGGGTTCCCGGCGGTGACGATGTTCGCGCTGACCCTGGGCGGGATCTACGTGGTCGTCCGGGCGCTGGCGCTGCGGGACGTGCGGCGCACGCTGGTCGCGGGCGGCATCGCCGCCGGCGGGGTCGGGCTCGGGGTCGCGCTCTCCGCGGTCCAGGTGCTCCCCTTCGCGCTCAACATGAGCGCTCTCGGGCTCGACGGGCGGGTCCCCAACCAGGTCAAGCCGGCCAGTCTCGTGCTGACGACGGTGGCCCCTGACGTCTACGGCACCTGCGTCGACGGGCTCTGGTTCGGCGAGGACAACCCGATCGAGTCGATCTCCTTCATCGGCGTCGCGGCGCTGATCCTGGTCCTGTGCGCCCTGGTCGTCAGGCTCCCCGGCGGCCGCCGCCCCTCGACGCCCGCCCTGCTCGCGGTCGTACTGGCCGCCGTCGTCTGGCTGCTGTGGATCGGCGGGCTGCCGCTCGAACTGCTGCAGAAGCTGCCCGGCTACAGCTCCAACAGCTTCGGGCGGGCGAACTCGATCTTCGGGTTCCTGTGTGCGGTGCTGGCCGGGATCGGGCTGGAGCGCCTCGTCCAGCGGGCCGAGGTGTCGCGGTCTGCCGATGAGGAGGGTCGGTCGTGGCGTCCGCGTCTGGTGGTCTCGCTGGTCGTGCTGCTGGCGGCCGCCGGGGTGGCGGCGTACTTCCTGTACGCGGCGTACGTCTACATCGACGGCGCGCCGCGGCCGATCCCCGATGTCGCCGCGAAGCTGCGGGTGCCGGCGCTGCTGGGAGTGGTCTCGGTCGTCGCGGTGGCGGCGACGCTGCTGCTGCGGGGCCGGCTGCGGCTGCTGGGCCCGCTGGTGCTCGTGCTGGCGGTGCTCGCGCAGAGCACGATGTTCGCGCGCGAGGTGCTGCCGCTCACCGACCGTGACGAGTTCTACCCGGTCACGCCGGCCCACGAGTTCCTGAAGAAGAACCTCGGAGAGGAGCGGTACGGCGCCTCGAGCTGGGAGCACTCGGCCGTCGCCGACCACTACCGACTGCGTACGCCGACGGGCCATGAGTTCACCTCGGCGGAGTGGAAGGCGCTGATCGCCGCGGTCAGCCCGGACGCCCAGCTGTCCCCGACCTACAGCGACTTCCCCGCCAACGTGCCCACTCCGGGGCGCCAACCGGTGCTCGACCAGCTCTCGGTCCGCTACTGGGTGACCCAGCCGATGGAGGTCATCGGGGTCTCCTCGCCGACACCGGTGCCGGGCGCGCAACGGCAGCCGCTCACCGTGATGCCCGGCCAGCAGGCGATCTGCCAGGTCCCGCAGGGCGACCTGCGTGGGATCGAGATCACCGTGCCCGATGGCCTGAAGCCGCGGGCGCAGACGCCGACGGTCGTGCGGGTGAGCGTCGGAGCCGGCGCCGAGAAGGTCACCTCCGAGCGGGCCATCGCCGTGAACCGGCCGCTCAAGCGCGGGGAGAGGCTGCGCGTCGCGATCCCCGACCACCGCTTCGCGTCCGGTCCGGTGCCGGTCACCATCTCGTTCACGGGGAAGCGGAAGCCTGTCCAACTGGCCGGCCGCACCGACGGTTCCGCAGTCTGCACGGCGGTCCGTCCGGAGAAGGGCGACGGCCTGCGGGTGGTCCACGCCTCGGCCGGCGCGGTCGTCTACGAGCGCGCGAGCGCACTTCCCCGGATCCGCTGGGCAGGGACCAGCGAGGTCGTGACGGACGGTCCCACGCGGGTGCGACGGCTGACCGAGGGCGTCGCCCCCGGCACGGTGCTCCTCGACGACGACTCGACGCCGGCTGCGTCCGGCTCGACCGCCGAGGTGGACGTACGTCGCGACGAGGCCGAGACGATCTCGGCCGAGGTCACCGCGGACGGAGCCGGCTACCTGGTCGTCGCCGACTCGATCGCCCGCCCGGGCTGGTCGGCGACAGTCGACGGCCGACCCGTGGAGCTGGTCGCCGGCAACCATGCCTTCGCCGCCGTGCCCGTCCCGGACGGAACCCACACGGTCACCCTCCGTTATGACGCGCCCGGCCTGCGCGCTGGGGCGGTGATCTCCGCAGTCGGCGTTCTCGGACTTCTTGCCCTCCTGTTCATCCCGACCGTGTTCCGCAGGTGGCGGCGAAGGAGGAACGACCCCGTGACCCCTCAGGACACCATCATCTAGAACGCGTTCCACCCAGCGACACCGCGGGCGTGACACCGGTCCGCGGACGTACCAAGGTCTCGCTCATGGCTGTTCAGATCGCCGGCGAGGTGCGCCACACCTACGCCGAGCTGGATGGCCGGGAGATCTCCGACGCCCCTGCGGCGAGAAGGTGAGCTGACCATGCCGTACGTGACGGTCGACCGCCCGGCCGACGGCGTCGCCGTCCTCACCCTGGACCGTCCCGAACGGATGAACGCCATGTCGTTCGACGTGATGGTGCCGGTGCGCGACCAGCTGGTCGAGATCGGCCACGACAACAGCGTCCGGGCGATCGTGATCACCGGCGCCGGCCGTGCGTTCTGTGCAGGCGCGGACCAGGAGTCGGCCGGGCGGCCACCGCACACCGAGGGGCTCGCCCGACCGGGCTACGCGTTGCGGTCGCTGGATCTCCTGGAGGACGTGATCGGGACGATCCGCCGCCTCCACCAACCGGTCATCGCAGCGGTCAACGGTGCGACCATCGGTGGCGGGCTCTGCCTGACTCTCGCCTGCGACATCCGGATCGCCTCCACCGCGGCGTACTTCCGTGCGGCCGGTATCAACAACGGCCTCACCGCGAGCGAGCTCGGGCTCAGCTATCTGCTGCCGCGGGCGGTCGGCTCCAGCCACGCGGCGGATCTGATGTTCACCGGCCGCGACCTGAGCGCTGAGGAGGCAGCCCGCATCGGGCTCGTCTCGCGCCTGGCCGACCCGGTGCTCGAGGAGGCCGTCGCGATCGGGACGCGGATCGCGGAGCTCTCCCAGCCGGGCATCGAGCTGACCAAGAAGTCGCTCCATGCCGGGATCGCAGCCGGTTCGATGGAGAGCTACATGCCGATCGAGGGCATCGGCCAGCTCTACCTACGCCTGCTCACCGACAACTTCGAGGAGGCCACGCGCGCCCGCAAGGAGGGGCGGCCGGCTCGCTTCCGCGACGACCTGCCCCGACCTCAGGACCGTCCCTAGCCCACCGAGCTACCCGGCTCGCGGGCGACGGAGCGGACACGGCGTAGACCGGTGTTGAACACCAGGTTGCCTTAGCACATACGCCGGATGACACCCGCGAGGGGCCGTCGGGCCGCGGAATCCACGCGGTAATGTGGCAGTTCAGAAGCCCCTCATCTGCCCCGAATTCTGTGTTCGGTCCCACTACTTGCCCTGAGGTCCCTGTGAAGCTTGTCGTTCAAGTCCCCTGCCTCAACGAGGAGGAGACGCTCCCGTCCGTGCTGGAGTCGATTCCGAAGCAGATCCCCGGAATCGACGAGATCGTGATCCTGATCGTCGACGACGGGTGCACGGACCGGACGGTCGAGGTGGCCAAGGAGCACGGCGTGCGCGAATTCGTGCACCACTCCCGCAACCAGGGGCTGGGCCGTTCCTTCCACGACGGGGTCGTTCGCGCGCTCGAGCTGGGCGCCGACATCGTGGTCAACACCGACGGCGACAACCAGTACCCGCAGGACCGCATCGCCGACCTGGTCCAGCCGATCATCCACGGCCAGGCCGACATCGTCATCGGCGACCGGCAGGTCGACCGGATCGAGCACTTCTCCGGGCTGAAGAAGAAGCTGCAGAAGGTCGGCTCCAAGGTGGTCAACATGGCCGCCGAGACCGATCTGCCCGACGCGGCCAGCGGCTTCCGCGCCTACTCGCGCGAGTCGCTGATGCTGCTCAACACCGTGACCCGCTTCTCCTACTGCATGGAGACGATCATCCAGGCGGGCAACAAGCGAATGAAGATCGCCTCGGTGCCGATCGAGACCAACGCCAAGACGCGTGAGTCGCGGCTGTTCAAGTCGATGCCGGAGCACATCATGAAGTCGGGAGCTGCGATCGTGCGCTCCTACATGATGTACAAGCCGTACGCCATCTTCGTCTGGCTCACCGCCTTCTTCTTCGTCCTCGGGGCGATCCCGTTCTTCCGCTACCTCGTGCTGTGGCTGAGCGGCGACAACGGCAACCACATCCAGTCGCTGCTGCTCGGTGGCGTACTGATCAACCTGGCCTTCATGTCCGCGATGCTCGGCGTGATCTCCGACCTGATCCGCACCAACCGAGTGCTCATCGAGGACGACCTGGAGCACACCAAGAAGGCTCGCTTCGGCAAGTCTGGCACCGAGATGCTCCGCGACCAGACCTCGGTCGCCGAGTTCGACCTGCCGCACACCCCGCGCGCGAGCAAGTCATCTGCCCAGTCCGGCGAGACGTGGACGACCAGCCTGTGACGACGACCCACTCCGACCCGGTCTCCGCCACGGGGGCCGGGTCGTCGGCTACCCCCAGCCCCGCGAGGCCCAGTCTGAAGAAGCGGCTGCTCAAGATCGGGCTCGCCCTCGCCGTCGTGCTCGGCGGCGCGTATCTGGTCTGGCGTCAGCGTGCCGACCTGGCCATCGCGGTCCAGGAGCTGAGCCTCGGCCGCGTCGCGATCGCCGGGGTCCTGGCGATCGTCGGCACCATGCTGATCGGCCAGACCTGGGTCGCTCTCCTGCACGGCATGGGTATCCGGCCGTCGCTGCGCGACTCCCACTCGGTCTTCTACGTCTCCCAGCTGGGCAAGTACCTGCCCGGCTCGGTGTGGCCGGTCGTCGCGCAGATGCAGTTCGGGCTGCGCTGGGGCGTCGCGCGCCGGACGATGCTCGGCGCCAACATCCTCTTCATGGGCGTCGTCGTCGCCAGCGGCATCGGCATGGGCGCGCTCCTGCTCCCCTGGTCGTCGTCCGAGGGCCTCGACCGCTATTGGTGGCTGCTGCTTCTGCTGGTGCCGCTGGCCGTCTGCCTGCACCCGCGTGTCGTCCCGGGCGTGCTCGACTGGCTCTTCGCCCGGCTCGGCCGGGAACCCCTCAACGTACGCCTCACCGCGCGGGGACTCTTCACCGCGATCGGCTGGGCGGTGCTCGCCTGGGTCGCCTTCGGCCTCCACCTGGCCGTGATGATGCAGTCGTACGCCTCGATCGGGCTGCTCGAGGTCGCGGCCGCGACCGGTGGGATGGCCCTGGCGTGGGCCGCGGGGATCGCGTTCATCCCGGCGCCGGCCGGCGCGGGGATCCGTGAGGGGCTGCTCGCCCTCACCCTCGGCCCGATCATCGGGGTCCCCGAGGCGCTCACCGTGGCGCTCGCCTCCCGTGTCCTCCTGCTCATCGCCGACGTGCTGCTGGCTGCTCTGGGGGCGATTGTCGGTCGGCGTACGTCCTGACCGGCCAGGCCGCGAGGCAGACCGCAAGCACACCGCACACCACGCCCGCGGCGACCATGAGCTCGGCTCCTCGGGACTCGGAGTTCGGAAGTCGGCCGGCGTAGGTGGCCGAGGTGACGAACCAGTCGAAGATCAGCAGGGCGTAGACGCCCAGCACGAGCGTGATCACGGCCGCCGCGAGCCGGCTCCGTGACTCGCGTGAGCCGGCCGGGATCAGGTCGACGATCGCCATGATGCCGACCGCGAGCGCCGTGGCCAGCAGCGGCATGAGCGGCATCAGGTAGCGGTCGTTCGGGTTCCCGCCGCCCGCGACGAAGCCGACCAGGTTCGCCAGGACGAGCGCCGCGTGGGCCGTGAGCAGCAGCCATCCGGCCGCCGACGAGGGCTCGTCCGTCGGTCGGGTGGTGCTGCGGCGGGCGAGCAGGACAAGAAGGCCGAGCACCGCGACGACGGCGAGCACGTCGGCGCCCGTCGCGTATCCCTCGGCGAGCAGCGGCGCCCACAGTCGCTCGTACCAGTCCGCCCAGAGCGAGCCGTCCGTCACGACCTGCCACCAGGTGCCGTTCGGCTCCCGGTCGAACTTGTCCAGCAGTGCCTCGGAGGCGGTCGGGTCGCCGTAGAGGACGATGTTGCGGACGTAGAACCACCCGGTGGCGAGCGCGGGAACGCCGGTGGCCACGGCCGAGGCCCCCAGAGCCCGGCTCACGCCGCGACGCGAGTGGTCCCTCAGCAGCAGAGCCACCGCGATGGCTGCACCGCACAGGACGACGGTCAGGACCCCAGGCGCCTTCGCCCCTGCCGCAGCGGCCCCGGCCAGCGCGACCAGTGTCAGGCGCCCCGGCGACAGGCCGCGGTTCAGGATCCGGATCGTGGCCAGCAGGGTCAGCGATGACGCCGCGACCGCGACCCCGTCGTTGGCGATGTGCCCGCCGGCGGTCACCAGTACGGCACACGAGGCGCTGATCCCGGTGGCCAGGAACGCGACCGCCGCCCGCCGGGTCACCTCGAAGGCGATCAGGCCCACCAGCAGTACGCACAGCGCGGAGCCGACGGCATTGATGAGGCGCATCCCGACGATCATCACCTGCGGTGCGTCGAGAGCCCCGGCCGCGGCCACGAACGGCAGCGACATCAGGTAGTAGAGCGGAGGATGGTTGGCGGTCCAGATGTGGCGGTGCGGCTCGTCCACCATGGTTTCCAGCCCCTCGACGACCTGGGGATACCGACGGGCATCGGTCGTCACGGGCGTGTCGATCGTCGGCAGCCGTCCGGAGGCGAGCTCCACCGCGTAGCCGGCGTTCGGCCCCTCGTCGCGGGTCTGGTACTGCAGCGCCCGGGTCAGGGCGACGTAGCTGCTCAGGCTCAGCGCGAAGAACGCCATCAGCACCATCGCCGCCAGCAGCCGTCTTGGAAGACGTACGTCGGTGCGGTCCTCGTGTGTGGAGTGGAGCATTCGGGACCTTCGGATGGGCTTTGCGGGCTTTTGGTGAGCCTATGTCGGTTCTGTGGTGATCTCCTGCTCTTGGTGCGTGTCTTTGGGTGGCTCGGGTCTTCGGGCGTACGCGGGGTTGTTCTTGTGTTTTTCGGCTGTTGTGCGGGGTTGGTCTTGGGCCGCCGACCCGTTCTTCGAGAGTGTTCTCGACCTGCCCCGGAGTCAAGGACGGCCTGCGGCCGCCGGCTACGCCGGCCGCTTCGCGGTCCT
>NZ_JBIUZB010000010.1:58549-120556 GCF_044744805.1 Nocardioides sp. NPDC087217 | reverse complement strand
GCCTACCCTTGACCTACAGACGCCAGCCCAACGGCTGGCCCAGCTGCTCAATCCAGCAGCTTGACCAACCGTTGCTTCGACCGGTTGAGATCGCCGCGTTCACAAGGTGTCATCGTCTTGTAAAAGCGCGAGGAGACCATCCGCCACCAGGAGTCACCGGCCCGAGATCCCAAGCCCGTACCCAACCCAGGGAATCCGCGCCACACCCTGCCGCCGACCCGATAGCCAGCCAAAATTCTCGACGGAGCCCGGTGTCAAGGACCGCGAAGCGGCCGGCGAAGCCGGCGGCCGAAGGCCGTCCTTGACTCCGGGATCTGGCGAGAACACCATCCGTAACGGGTCGGCGGCCATCAGCCAATCGAGATCGAGCACCACGCGACACCTCATGACGGCCAGACCCCACCTGCTTGACTGCAGGCTATGACCGACGCCGAAGAGCTGCCGAAGATCAGCATGCTCTGGGAGTCGGCCGACCCAGGTGCCGCGCTCATCGAGCGGTTCGGTTTCGCCTCCGCGGCCGAGGCGATGGACTGGGTGACCGGCGTACTGGCCGAGCACTGGGGGCTGAGGGTGACCGCATGCGAGCGGTTGGTGATCAGTGATACCAACTGTCTGGCGTGGATCTCCGTCGACGGCTCTCGGATGATCGCCAAGTGGTCGATGCGCCCACGCGTGTTCGCGCGCTTGGCGGCGATCGCACGGCTCACGGTGTGGCTGGGCGAGTGTGGGATACCTGTGTCGATGCCGCAGACGGCTCGGGACGGCAGGGTCCAGGTGGAGGGCGATGGGTTCTCGCTCGGGCTTCAGCGGGTGGTCGATGGGGAGCTGTTGGACGTCACAGATCCCGTCCAGGTCCGGGCCGCGGGCGAGATGCTCGCGAGGATGCATGCCGCGATGGCCGCCTACCCGGAGCGGATCCCTACCGACGAGCCGCCGGCACCCGGCGCCCAGCTGGTCGGCAACGACTTCAGGTCGGCGAACATCATCTGGTCAGGCGGCAAGATCGCGGCGGTCCTGGACCTGGAGGAGACCACGTACCGCCGCCGGGTGGACGACCTCGCTCAGGCCGCCGTCCTGCTCGGGACGCGCTATCACCACTGGCGCCCGACACCGGCCGATGTGCGCGGGGCGTTCGTCGCGGCGTACGAGTCGGTTCTTCCGTTGGCGGAGGACGACGCCGGCTCGCTCGAGGACGGCATCGAGGCGCACGTGCGGAGCATCCGGTGGCCGGGCTGATCGGTCAGTCGCCGACGGCGTCGATGCCTCGCTGGACGATGAGGGGGTCGGGGGTGCCGACGACCTCGGGGTCCTTCTCGTCGTAGTCGTGGTGGGCGAGGAAGTAGCGCATCGCATTGAGGCGGGCGCGCTTCTTGTCGTTGGAGCGGATCGTGGTCCAGGGCGCCCAGTCGGTGTCGGTGCGGCGGAACATCTCCTCCTTGGCAGCTGTGTAGGAGTCCCACTTGTCCAGCGACTGCACGTCGATCGGGGAGAGCTTCCACTGCCGTACCGGGTCGATCTGGCGGATGATGAAGCGGGTCCGCTGCTCCGACCGTCCCACCGAGAACCAGAACTTCGTGAGCGTGATGCCGGAGTCGACGAGCATCTGCTCGAAGAGCGGCACCTGGTGCATGAACTGCTCGTACTGGTCGTCGGAGGCGAAGCCCATGACCCGCTCGACGCCGGCGCGGTTGTACCAGGAGCGGTCGAAGAGGACCATCTCGCCGGCGGTGGGCAGGTGCTGGACGTACCGCTGGAAGAACCACTGCTGCGACTCACGGTCCGACGGCTTGGACAGCGCGACCGTGCGGGCGTAGCGGGGATTGAGGTGCTCCATGAACCGCTTGATCGTGCCACCCTTGCCGGCCGCGTCCCGGCCTTCGAAGATCAGCACGTGCTTGCCGCCGACGCGGTCGTTCCAGCGCTGGAACTTCAGCAGCTCGACCTGGAGAAGGTACTTCTGCTCGTCGTAGACCTCGCGGGCGATCCGCTCGGTGTAGGGATAGTTCTCGCGCCAGGTGTCGACGGCCTTGCCGGCCGGGTCCAGGAGTACGGGGTCGTCATCGTGATCCTCGCCGATCGTGTGACCCTCGGTGATCAGGTTGTCGATGTATTCGCGGAATCCCTGGGACATGGCACGAACCTAGAGATCCGAGGTGAACGCCAGGTAGCGCGGCAGCTCGCCCGGACCGTCGACGGCGGTTCGTGGCGCACACCCGCGGCGCCGTACCCTTGGTAGACGATGAACCCCCGGACCGTCTATCTGGACCACGCCGCCACCACGCCCATGGCCTCGGCGGCGATCGAGGCGATGACCGCGGAGCTGGCGCTGGTCGGCAACGCGAGCTCGCTGCACGCATCGGGCCGCCGTGCCCGCCGGGTGCTGGAGGAGTCTCGAGAACGGATCGCGGCGGCGCTCGGGTCCCGGCCGGGTGAGGTCGTCTTCACCTCCGGTGGCACCGAGGCGGACAACCTCGCGCTCAAGGGGGCCTACTGGGCCCGCCGCGGCCTGGACCCGGCCCGCACCCGCATCCTGGCCTCCACCGTCGAGCACCACGCCGTTCTCGACCCGCTGCACTGGCTGGAGTCGACCGAGGGAGCTCAGGTCGAGCTCGTCCCGTGCGACGCGACCGGCCGCATCGACCTCGCCGCGATGCAGGAGGCAATCGAGCGCGATCCTGCGTCGGTGGCGCTCATCTCGGTGATGTGGGCCAACAACGAGGTCGGCACGCTGCAGCCCGTGGCCGACATCGCCGCGATGGCCGCCGAGTACGGCATCCCGGTCCACTCCGACGCCGTCCAGGCGGTCGGCGCGGTGCCGGTCGACTTCGCGACCAGCGGCGTCGACGCGCTCTCCCTGACCGGCCACAAGCTCGGTGGCCCGGTGGGCGCCGGGGCGCTCGTCGTGCGCCGCGAGCTCGAGCTGACCGCGCTGGTCCACGGGGGCGGCCAGGAGCGAGACGTACGCAGCGGCACCCACGCCACCGCGGCGATCGTCGGCTTCGCGGCCGCCGTCGAGCTCGCGGTCAAGGAGCAGGAGGCGTACGCGACCAGGGTCGGCGCCCTGCGTGACCAGCTGGTCGAGCAGGTGCTGGCGGTCGTTCCGGACTCCCACCTCAACGGCCCTGCCCTTGCGCCGCTGGGCCGCCACCGGCTGCCCAACAATGCCCAGATCGCTTTCCCTGGGTGCGAGGGCGACTCGCTGCTGATGCTGCTCGACGCCGCCGGGGTCGAGTGCTCGACCGGTGCGGCCTGCTCGGCCGGCGTACCTCAGGCCTCTCACGTGCTCCTGGCCATGGGCCAGTCGGACGAGCAGGCGCGCTCCTCGCTGCGCTTCTCGCTCGGCCACACCACGACGGCCGAGGACGTGGACCGGCTGGTCGCGGCCATCGGGCCTGCGGTCGAGCGCGGCCGGGCTGCGGGGTTGCAGCGATGAGAGTGGTAGCCGCCATGTCCGGGGGAGTGGACTCCGCCGTCGCCGCCGCCCGCGCGAAGGAGGCCGGCCACGACGTCACCGGCGTCCACCTGGCACTCTCGCGCAACCCGGCGTCCTACCGCACCGGCGCTCGCGGGTGCTGCACCATCGAGGACTCCAACGACGCCCGCCGTGCCGCGGACGTGATCGGGATCCCGTTCTACGTCTGGGACCTCTCCGACCGCTTCCACGAGGACGTGGTCGAGGACTTCATGTCGGAGTACGCCGAGGGGCGCACGCCCAACCCCTGCCTGCGCTGCAACGAGAAGATCAAGTTCGCCGCCGTGCTGGACCGGGCGCTCGCGCTCGGCTTCGACGCGGTCGCGACGGGCCACTACGCGACGCTGCGGACGGGTGACGACGGGCTCGTCGAGCTGCACCGCGCCGTCGACGCCGGCAAGGACCAGTCCTACGTGCTCGGCGTGCTCGACCAGGCTCAGCTCGAGCACTCGCTGTTCCCGCTCGGCGACACTCCGAAGCCGCTGGTGCGCGAGGAGGCCGCTCGCCGTGGCCTGCTCGTCGCCGACAAGCCGGACTCCCATGACATCTGCTTCGTCGCCGACGGCGACAACGCCGGCTGGCTGCGCGAGAAGCTGGGCGACCGGGCCCCCAACGAGTCGGGGCCCATCGTCGACGAGACGGGCGAGGTCCTGGGTGAGCACCAGGGGACGTACGCCTACACGATCGGGCAGCGCAAGGGCCTCCGCCTCGGCAAGCCCGCGCCCGACGGAAAGCCGCGGTTCGTGCTCGACATCGAGCCGGTCTCCGGCACCGTCACGGTTGGGCCCCGGGAGCACCTGGCCGTCGACGGCCTGTCCGGGATCAGGCCGCGGTGGGCCGGACGCGCACCCGAGGGCGTCCTCGAGGGCACCGTCCAGCTGCGCGCACACGGCGACGAGCACCGGGCCCGGGTGACCGTGGTCCCCGAGGGAGCCGAGATCGAGCTGCTCGACCCCGCCTACGGCATCGCGCCGGGACAGGCCGCGGTCATCTACGACGGCACCCGCGTCGTCGGCTCGGTCACCATCTCCAACACCCGCCGGGTGGCTCTCGCGTGAGGGCTACCGGGATCGGGTCGCTGCCTGGTGAGGACTACGCAGAGGCCTGCCGCGTCGTGCTCGGCGAGCTCACCGACCTGCCGCACCTTCCCGAGCTGCCCGCGCGTGGCGCGATCGCGAACATGACCGGCCGGGCGCTGGCGGTCCTCGAGGGGCTCGACGCCGACCTGCAGCCCGCGGGCTGGCGCCTGACCGGCACCTCCGGCTCCGCCGGGGTCGACCACCGGCGCGCACGCAGCCTGCTCGCCCAGGACCTCGACGTCGTCGAGGAGCTGGCCCAGGACTCTCCGCTCACCTCCGGCGGCGGCGCGTTCAAGATCCAGGTCGCCGGACCCTGGACCCTCGCCGCCACCGTCGAGCGGCCGCGCGGTGACAAGCTGCTCGCCGATCACGGTGCTCGGCGTGACCTGGCGCAGGCGCTGGCCGACGGCGTACGCACCCACATCCGTGACGTACGCCGCCGCCTCCCGGGCGCGGACACGCTGGTCGTCCAGGTCGACGAGCCCGCGCTGAGCGCCGTGCTCAACGCCCAGGTGCCGACCGCCTCGGGGTTCGGCAAGCACCGCAGCATCGACTTCCCCGAGGCCTCCCAGGCGCTGGAGTGGGTGCTCGGTGCGATCGCCGAGGAGGGCGCGATCCCGTGGGTGCACTCCTGCGCACCCGGGACCCCGCTGGATCTGCTCCGCAAGGCCGGCGCGAAGGGGATCAGCGTCGACCTGACCCAGCTCACCGCCGCCGATCACGACCACCTGGCCACTGCCCTGGAGGCGGGCGACACGGTCGCGCTCGGCGTGGTCCCCGCGATCGCTCCGGCGGGCCCCGCGCCCACCGACAAGTCGGTCACCGAGACCGTGGAGCGGTGGCTCGACATGCTCGGGCTCGACGCTGCCCACGACATCGTGCTGACGCCCGCGTGCGGCCTCGCCGGCGCCGACGGACGATGGGCTCGCACCGTCCTGCGAATCCTCACCGAAAGCGCGCGTCACCTGGCGTAGGGTCCCCTCATGCAAAAATGGGGGACGGCACTTCTGGCCGCGGCTCTTCTGCTCGCTGGCTGTGGCAACGAGGTCCGTCAGGCGGACGACGCGGGCGAGAAGCCCAGACCGACGCAGACGGCGAGCATCGACCCGGCCGATCTGCGGCCCGGTGACCAGACCGCGACCCCTGAGGCGATCGCGGCGATCACGCTCCAGCGCGTGCCCGTCCAGCCGGAGGAGTTCGAGGGCGGCGACCTCTACTTCGAGCAGAACGAGGTGGGCACCGTGCTCCTGTGGGGAGCCGACCATTCGTTGGAGGTCAAGGCCGGCGCGGTCGACGACGACCTGCTCTCGACCTGGTGTCACGACGGCATGTCCGGCTGTGTCGAGGTGAAGGCCGAGACCGGCACGGCGACCGTCGCCTGGGACGTCGCCACCGACGACGGCACCCCCGGTCAGCTGATGGTCTCCCACACGTCCGGGGGAGAGGAGCGCCGGGCCGCGTACGTCGGCGAGAAGATCACCGGCGACCCCCGCAAGCTCGATCTCGAGGTGAGCGTGGACGATCTCATCGCCCTGGTCACCGATCCGCGCCTCGGCACGAAGACGACCATGAAGATGACGAAGGCGCAGGTCAGCGGCTTTCCCTCGGAAGGCGCCAACGGCACCGACGAGGTCGCGCTGACCGCCGGCGCGATCGCGGCGGGACTGCTCGAGACCAAGGCGTACGCCGACATCGACTCCTTCGAGAAGGCCGACGTCGCGGGCTACGGCAAGGGTGCCTTCGGCGTCGTCGGCACCACCCCCGGCGGCGGCACCGTCACCGCGGTCCATGCTCCGAACCTGCCCGCCGGGAAACGGAAGTGCCCCACGACCCTCACCTGCTCCAAGGGCGACACCGACGGCTACGACGGCTGGACCGACGGGTCGGCCGAGACCGTCCGCTGCCACGAGGCGGAGGGGGACCTCCCCGCCTTCTGCGCGGTCGTACGCGAGCAGGCGCCCGCACCGTTCCCCGGTGTCGACCTCGACCCGGTCCTGTCCGGGCTCGAGGTGGCGCTGGGGACGCTGTGGCCGACGGTTGCGGCCGAGACCGCCAGCCGAGGGGAGTCGCTGGTCGACTGAGCGCGATCAGCGCCCGGCGACCCGCTGGCCCTCGTAGTTCGGGCTGTCGTAGGCCTGGCCCCGCTGGCTCGGCGGTGCGAACGACTCGGGCGGACGCGGCTGGCGATGAGCGGGCTGCTGCTGAGGAGCCGCGTGTTGCGGTTCCAGGTGCTGGGGGCCTGGCTGACGGTGGCTCGGCCGATGCGGAACGGGCTGGCGAGGATCGGGCTGGCGAGGATCGGGCTGGCGTTGATCGGGCTGGCGTTGATCGGGCTGGCGCGGTCCCGGCTGGCGAGGACCTGGCTGGCGCCGGATCGGCTCCTGGCCCTCAGGCAGCCGGCGCGGGAGCGGAGGCTCGGACCGGGACGGGGGCTGCTGGCGAGCGTGGGCCGGGTAGGGGCCCGACACCTGTCGCGGGTCGGAGGGGTACCGCGGCGCCTGGGCGTAGCCCGGCTCGTCCCACTCCGGCTCACGCCTGCGACGTCCGGAGAGCATCGCGACGGCACTGGCCACGAGCGCGAGGACGATCATCGAGGCCACGATGATCCAGGTGAGCGGGCCGACGCCGCCCTCCTCGGCCGGTGCGGCCAGCTTGAGAGCCTCCGTCTTCGGGGCGCAGCCGCTCTGGATGCACTCGCCGTCGCTCGGGGTGCCGGTCACGACGAAGGAGATCCCGCGGTTCACCGAGCCCTGGAAGGTGAGGGTGTGCTTGCCGAGGCCGATGTCCTTGGGAAGCCGGCCGGACCACTTCGCGACGCCGCGACCGTTGGCCTTGACGCTGGTCGAGAGCACCAGCGGGGTCGAGTAGACGACGACCCTGATGCCGGTCTCGTTGGGCTTGAAGCCGGAGGCCTCGGCGTGGATCACGTCCTCGGCGTCCACGGAGGCGTCGTCGACCCCGGTCAGGCTCAGACCCTTCGCGGTCGGTGGCTCCTCGGGCGCGCTCCACGGCTTCTTGGACGCCTTCTTCCTCGGCTTCTCGCCGGAGCCGGCATCGGCGCCGTCGCCGGAGTCGCCAGCTGCGGGTCGCCCCGAGGACGTACCGCCGCCAGAGCCTGAGCCCGAGCCGGATCCCGAGCCGTCCGAGGATCCGATGTCGTCCGACGACTCCTCCGGGGTCGGCGAGCTGCTGGGCTCGGAGAGTGCGTCGAAGTCGAAGGGAACGTCCACCGCCCGCGAATCGGCCGAGTCGTAGAGGTCGCGCCCATCAGCGCGCATCGTCATGATCTGGTAGTCGGTGCCGGGGTCGAGCTGGGCGACCTGCGCGGCGTCGAGCGTGAACGTGTAGGTCCAGTCCTCGGGGTCGTCGGGGTTGATCACGACTGACTTGACGAAGGTGCTCCGTGTGCCTGATCCGCGGTAGCCGACCGGGTTGAGGGCGATCTCGATGCCCGGATCCTTGCCGGTGTAGTCGGTGCCGTGGACGCTGAGGACCACGCGGTCCTTCGACTGCTCGAGGATCGACACCTCGACCTCGGCGTCGGAGAAGGCGCTCCCCAGCCCAAGCGCGTACGTGGCGCCGACCGGGGCCAGCACCAGCGCGAGCGCCGTCGACAGCGTCACCACGATCCGAGAAAACACGGAGACCTCACAAGGCGGTCATTGGGGGGACTGGTGTCGGCCCGCCTTGCCCGACGCGGGGGAAGGTAGCCGTCTTTACCTTCCGTCGTGACCCGCGTCACCCAGGTGTTGATCGGTTGCGTCGATATTGAGGGGGTTGAGTGTCGTTCGGGTCGACGAAACGCCGAAAACGCCCGGGCGGGTATGCGGTCGGAAATTGTCGGCGGGACCAGGCAAGATGGTGCCCGTGAACGATGACGTGACCGACGCGGGCCCCGAGCAGAAGAACGAGCACCAGGAGCTCGTCGAGCAGATCGAGGATGCTCGCTACCGCTACTTCGTGCTCGACGAGCCGACGCTCTCCGACGCCGACTACGACCAGAAGTGGCGGCGGATCAACGAGCTCGAGGAGCAGTTCCCCGAGCTGCGCACCCCCGACTCGCCGACTCAGAAGGTCGGTGGCACGTTCTCGACGGAGTTCACCGCGGTCGACCACCTGCAGCGGATGGAGTCGCTCGACAACGTCTTCTCGTTCGACGAGCTCGCCGGCTGGCACGCCCGCATCGCCAAGGACGGCGCCGGCCAGGCCGAGCTGCTGTGCGAGCTCAAGGTCGACGGACTGGCCATCAACCTGCTCTACGAGAAGGGCCGCCTGGTCCGGGCGCTGACCCGCGGCGACGGCCGCACCGGCGAGGACGTCACCCCGAACGTACGCACCATCAAGTCGATCCCGCACCGGCTCACCGGCACCGACGAGTTCCCGGTGCCCGACCTGGTCGAGGTGCGTGGCGAGGTCTTCTTGTCCATCGAGGCCTTCGACAAGCTCAACGCCTCCCTGGTCGACGCGGGCAAGCCGATGTTCGCCAACCCGCGCAACTCCGCCGCCGGGTCGCTGCGTCAGAAGGACCCGCGAGTGACCGCGACCCGCGCGCTCGGGATGGTCTGCCACGGCATCGGCGCCCGGGAGGGCTTCCAGCCGGTCGCCCAGTCGCATGCGTACGACGCACTGAAGGCCTGGGGGCTGCCCACCTCCCAGCGGGTCAAGGTGCTCAAGACCCTCGCCGAGGTCGAGGAGTTCATCAGCTACTTCGGCGAGCACCGCCATGACGTCACCGAGCACGAGATCGACGGTGTCGTGATCAAGGTCGACGACATCTCGTTGCAGCGCCGCCTCGGCTCGACCAGCCGCGCCCCGCGATGGGCGATCGCCTACAAGTACCCGCCGGAGGAGGTCAACGCCAAGCTGCTCGCCATCGACGTCGGCGTGGGCCGCACCGGCCGGGTCACGCCCTTCGGCGTCATGGAGCCGACCAAGGTCGCCGGCTCGACCGTCGAGCGCGCGACGCTGCACAACGCGCACGAGGTGAAGCGCAAGGACGTACGCCCCGGCGACACCATCATCCTCCGCAAGGCCGGCGACGTGATCCCGGAGATCCTCGGCCCGGTGCTGCCGCTGCGACCCGACGGGCTGCCTGAGTGGGTGATGCCCACCGAGTGCCCCGCGTGCGGCACCACGCTCGCCGAGCAGAAGGAGGGCGACAAGGATTTGCGCTGTCCCAACCATCGCGGCTGCCCCGCCCAGGTGCGGGAACGGGTCTTCTTCGCCTCCGGACGTGGCGCCTTCGACATCGAGGGGATGGGCTACGAGGCGGCCGACGCGCTGCTGGCCGCCGAGGTGATCACCAACGAGGGCGACATCTTCTCGCTCGACGAGGGCAAGCTCGCCACCACGGCGTTCTTCACGCGGGCCGCGAAGAAGGCCGAGAAGGACGCCGGGGCCGGCGACCGGGTGCTCAACGCCAACGCGCTGGGACTGCTGCGCAACCTGGAGGAGCGCAAGCAGGTCCCGCTGTGGCGGGTGCTGGTCGCGCTGTCCATCCGCCACGTCGGCCCGTCCGCGGCCCGGGCGCTGGCCACGGAGTTCGGCTCGCTGGACGCCATCTGGGCGGCCTCCCAGGAGGAGCTGGCCGCCACCGAGGGCGTCGGCGGAATCATCGCCGAGGCCATCGTCGAGTGGCGCCAGGTCGACTGGCACCAGGAGATCGTCGAGAAGTGGCGTACGGCCGGGGTCTCCCTCGAGGACGAGCGCGACGAGTCGGTCGCCCGCACGCTCGAGGGGCTGACCATCGTGGTCACCGGCTCGCTGGAGGACTTCTCCCGCGACGGTGCCAAGGAGGCGATCATCAGCCGTGGCGGCAAGGCCGCGGGGTCGGTCTCGAAGAAGACCGACTATGTCGTGGTCGGCGAGAGCGCGGGCTCCAAGGCCGCCAAGGCCGAGGAGCTGGGCCTGCCGATCCTCGATGAGGCGGCGTTCAAGGTCCTGCTCGAGAGCGGCCCGACTGGACTCGGCTAGAAAATACCCCCCATAGTGTGGCGTCGTGCTCGACGCTCTTCCCCCACTCCTCACGGTCGCCGCGGTCCTCCTGGTCCCGGCGACCGTGCTGCTGTTCACGATCCGTACGCCGCGTGCCGGCTCGCTCTCCGCGGGCACCGCGGTCCTCGCGGCGACCCTCACCGCGGTGGTCGCCCTCGGGGCCGGCCTGCTGCTCGGTCAGGACGCCGTCCAGGCCGCGATCGGAGCCGTCGTCCTCGGCTCCTCGCTGCTGGCCTGGCTGCCCGCGGCACGGGACTGGGACGTACGCGGCCTGGTCGCCTGGGCACTCACCATCGACGTGGGGCTGCTCTACCTGACCTATGTGGGGCTGTGGACGGTCACGGTCCACCCCGGAGCGTGGACGACGACGCTGTCGAGCCTGCTGTGGGTGCTGGAGGTCTTCGTCTTCGTGATCGGCGTGGGCTACCTGTGGGAGATGGTGGACGTGCTCGCCCGGCGCCGCTGGCGCGGGTGGCCGACCCGGGGCGAGCACCACCCCGGCTGGCGCCATCCGTTCGTGAGCCTGCACGTCCCCACCCACAACGAGCCGCCGGAGATGGTCATCGAGACCCTCGAGCGGATGCTCGAGCTGGACTACGACGCGTACGAGATCCTGGTCATCGACAACAACACCGACGACCCCGCGCTGTGGCTGCCGGTGCAGGACTTCTGCGAGCAGTACGACGGGGTCACCTTCATCCACCTGGCCAACTGGCCGGGGTTCAAGTCGGGGGCGCTCAACTACGCGCTGACCCGGATGAACCCGCGCACCGAGGTCGTCGGCATCGTCGACGCCGACTACCACGTCGCCCCCGACTTCCTGGCCCACAACGCCCCGCTGTTCAGCGACGAGTCGGTGGCCTTCGTGCAGACGCCGCAGGACTACCGGGACTGGGACGTCTCGGCGTACTTCCGCCGGCTCTACCACTCCTACGGCTACTTCTTCGACGTCAGCCAGGTCTCTCGCAACGAGCGCAACGGCGCCATCTTCGGCGGCACCATGGGACTGATCCGCGCCTCCGCGCTGGTCCGGTCCGGCGGCTGGGACGAGTGGTGCATCACCGAGGACGCCGAGCTGTCGCTGAGGCTGCTGAAGATGGGCTACAACGGCATGCACGTCGACCGCTCCTACGGCCGCGGCGTGATGCCGCTGACGTTCGAGACGCTCAAGAAGCAGCGGTTCCGGTGGTGCTTCGGCGGCATCCAGATCCTGCGCATGCACTGGCGCTCGTTGCTGCCCGGACGTCGCACCGAGGCCAACCAGATGACCCTGGCGCAGCGCTGGGCCTACCTCGTCGGCGGGCTGCAGTGGTTCGGCGACCTCGCCGGAGCGCTGTTCACCTTCTTCCTGATCTCGGGCGCTATCGACCTGATGCTGGGCGGAGGACTGGTCGTACGCCGCCTCTCGGGGCTCCTCCTGTTCGCCACCGTCGCGCTGGTGCTCTTCGGCGCGGCCCGATCGATCGCCCTGGTCCGGCTCCGTGGCGGTGCCTCCTGGGGCGACGCGCTCGGCGCGTTCGGGCTCTGGCTGGCGCTCGGGGTGACCGTCGCGCGGGCCTCCTGGCTCGGGCTGGTCTCGCGCGAGGGCACCTTCCTGCGTACGCCGAAGATCAAGGGGCAGCCGCGGGTGCGGGACGTGATTCGCGGCAACCTGGTGGAGACCGTCGCGGCGTCGGTCTGTCTCGTCATGGCCCTCGTGGTCGGCGTCCGCGGCGGGGCGACCGGCGTCGCCATCGCCGTGCTCCTCGCGTTCCAGGGTGTCGGCTACC
Organism: Nocardioides sp. NPDC087217; assembly: GCF_044744805.1. Classification (NCBI taxonomy): domain Bacteria; kingdom Bacillati; phylum Actinomycetota; class Actinomycetes; order Propionibacteriales; family Nocardioidaceae; genus Nocardioides; species Nocardioides sp. NPDC087217. The sequence goes on along the minus strand of NZ_JBIUZB010000010.1, from coordinate 108,242 downwards.
TGCTGGCCCCGATCAACAGCTGGGCGGCGATCCGCAGCGACCTGCCCGCCGACCTGCGACGCCGTCGGGAGCGGATCTGGGCATGGAGCGCCGCCGCAGCGCCCGCGGCTCGCCGCGGCGGACTGGTGCTGGCCTTCAGCTCGGTGATGCTCGCCGGACTGGTCGCGCTCGCGGCGCCGGTGGGCAGCCCGGACGTACCCGAGGTCGGCGACGTCCACGGTGCGCTCGAGAAGAAGCCGCGCGACCGGGAGGACCGGCCCACCCCCGCACGGAGCCCGGCGCCGGAGCCGACCGCCGACCCGACCCCGGTCGCGGAGCCGTCATCGAGCGGGGACGGTGGCGCCACGGTCAGCACCCGGCCCACCCAGGCCGCCGATCCGACCCCGACGTCAGATCCCACTCGCGGTGCCGATCCGACCCAGGCGGCGCCCACCCAGCCGGGCTCGGGCGGTAGGCCGACCGACAAGCCGTCCAACGGCGGCGGCCCGAACAAGACCCAGTAGGCGTCATCTGCTCGCTGCGGCGTTACCGACGTGAGAGTTGGGGCCGCTGACACCTAGGATGTGCGGCATGCCAGAAATCACCCGCGACGAGGTCGCGCACCTGGCCGACCTCGCCCGCATCGACCTCAGCGACGCCGAGCTCGATCACCTTGCCCCGCAGCTGCAGGTGATCCTCGAGTCCGTCGCCTCGATCCAGGGGCTTGCCGGCGACGACGTGCCTGCCACCTCCCACCCGCTTCCGATGACCAACGTCTTCCGTGAGGACGTCGTCGTGCCCGGTCTGACGCCGGAGCAGGCGCTCTCCGGTGCGCCTGCCGTCGAGGAGCAGCGATTCTCGGTGCCGCGGATCCTGGGGGACGAGCAGTGACTCTCATCGAAAAGACCGCCGCGGAGCTGATCGACGCGCTCGCCGCCGGTGAGACCACCTCGGTCGAGCTGACCCAGGCCCACCTCGACCGGATCGCCGCGGTCGACGGCGACGTCCACGCCTTCTTGCACATCGACGCCGAGGGTGCGCTGTCCCAGGCTGCCGCCTCCGACGCGCGACGCGCCAACGGCGACGCGCTGCACGCTCTCGACGGTGTGCCGATCGCGGTCAAGGACGTGCTGACCACCATCGGCCTGCCGACGACCTGCGGATCCAAGATCCTCGAGGGCTGGGTTCCGCCGTACGACGCGACTGTGGTCAAGAAGATCAAGGCAGCCGGCCTGCCGATCCTGGGCAAGACCAACATGGACGAGTTCGCGATGGGCTCCTCCACCGAGCACTCCGCGTACGGCCCGACGAAGAACCCGTGGAAGCTCGACCGGATCCCCGGCGGCTCCGGTGGTGGGTCGGCCGCGGCCGTCGCCGCCTTCGAGGCCCCGCTGGCCCTCGGCACCGACACCGGCGGCTCGATCCGCCAGCCGGGTGCCGTCACCGGCACCGTCGGTGTGAAGCCGACCTACGGGTCCGTCTCCCGCTACGGCCTGGTCGCCCTGGCCAACTCGCTGGACCAGGTCGGCCCGGTGACCCGCACCGTGCTCGACTCGGCGCTCCTGCACGAGCTCATCGGGGGTCACGACCCGCTCGACTCGACCTCCACCACGACCCCGGTGACCGGGCTCGTCGACGCCGCCCGTGCCGGCCTGACCGGTGACCTGAAGGGCGTCAAGGTCGGCGTCATCAAGGAGCTCGCCGGCGAGGGCTGGGCGCCCGACGTGATGCGCAAGTTCAACGAGTCGGTCGACCTGCTCACCAAGATGGGCGCCGACGTCGTAGAGGTCTCCACGCCGAGCTTCCAGCACGCGATGGCGGCCTACTACCTGATCCTGCCGGCGGAGTGCTCCTCCAACCTGGCCAAGTTCGACGCGATGCGCTACGGCCTGCGGGTCACCCCCGACGGCGACCCGTCGGCTGAGGACGTCATGAAGGCGTCCCGCGACGCCGGCTTCGGCGACGAGGTCAAGCGCCGCATCATCCTCGGCACCTACGCCCTGAGCAGCGGCTACTACGACGCCTACTACGGTCAGGCGCAGAAGATCCGCACCCTGATCATCGAGGACTTCAAGAAGGCCTTCGAGCAGGTCGACGTGCTGGTCTCGCCGACCTCCCCGTCGACCGCGTTCCCGCTGGGCGCGAAGCTCGACGACCCGCTGGCCATGTACGCGCAGGACCTGGCCACCATTCCGGCCAACCTGGCCGGCACGCCCGGCATCTCCATCCCGGCCGGGGTCTCCGACGTGGACGGGTTGCCCGTCGGCGTACAGCTCCTGGCTCCGGTCCTGGAGGACGCCCGTCTCTACCGCGTCGGTGCCGCCCTCGAGGGCGCTGTCGGCCAGGTGCTCTCGATCGACAAGCTGGAGGTGGCCCGATGACCGAGACACTGGTCGGTTTCGACGAGGTGCTGGAGCGCTACGACCCCGCGATGGGCCTCGAGGTCCACGTCGAGCTCAACACCAACACCAAGATGTTCTGCGGCTGCCCGGCGACGTTCGGCGGCGAGCCGAACTCCCAGGTCTGCCCGACCTGCCTCGGCCTGCCCGGCTCGATGCCGGTCGTGAACGCCAAGGCCGTGGAGAGCGCGATCCGGATCGGCCTCGCGCTGAACGGCTCGATCGCGGAGTGGTGCCGGTTCGCCCGGAAGAACTACTTCTACCCGGACATGCCGAAGAACTTCCAGACCTCGCAGTACGACGAGCCGATCGTCTACGACGGCTACCTCGACGTCGAGGTCGAGGGGGAGACCTTCCGGGTCGAGATCGAGCGCGCCCACATGGAGGAGGACACCGGCAAGACCACCCACATTGGTGGCGCGACCGGCCGCATCCACGGCGCCGACTACTCGCTGGTCGACTACAACCGGGCCGGCATCCCGCTGATCGAGATCGTCACCCGCCCGATCCTCGACACCGGTGCCAAGGCACCGCTGGTGGCGAAGGCCTACGTCGCCGCGCTGCGCGAGATCCTGCTGGGTCTGGGTGTCTCTGACGTACGCATGGACCAGGGCTCGATGCGCTGCGACGTCAACCTGTCGCTGTCCCCGAAGGGTTCCGGCAAGCTCGGCACCCGCACCGAGACGAAGAACGTGAACTCGCTGCGCTCGGTCGAGCGGGCCGTACGTTTCGAGATGTCGCGCCACGCCGGGATCCTCGACGCGGGGGAGGCGATCTTCCAGGAGACCCGCCACTTCCACGAGGACACCGGCACCACCTCGGCCGGGCGGGCGAAGTCGGACGCCGACGACTACCGCTACTTCCCCGAGCCCGACCTCGTCCCGGTCGCGCCGTCGCGCGAGTGGGTCGAGGAGCTGCGGGCGAGCCTGCCGGAGCGCACCGCTGACAAGCGGGCCCGCCTGCAGGTCGAGTGGGGCTACTCCGACCTGGAGATGCGTGACGTCTGGGCCGCCGGGGCGCTGTCGCTGATCGAGGCGACGGTCGCCGAAGGTGCCTCCGCACAAGCCGCTCGCAAGTGGTGGATGGCCGAGCTCTCCCGCAGCGCCAACGACCGTGGCGTCGAGCTCGCCGAGCTCGGTGTCACCCCGGTGCAGGTCGCCGAGGTGCAGAAGCTGGTCGACGCCAAGACGCTGACCGACAAGCTGGCCCGTCAGGTCTTCGAGGGCCTTCTCGCTGGTGAGGGCACGGTTTCCGAGATCATCGACGCCCGCGGGCTCGCCGTGGTCTCCGACGACGGCGCGCTCGGCGCAGCCGTCGACGAAGCCATCGCCGCCCAGCCCGCGGTCGCCGAGAAGATCCGCGGCGGCAACCAGGCCGCAGCCGGTGCGCTCATCGGTGCGGTCATGAAGGCGACCGGCGGCAAGGCCGACGCCAAGCGTGTCCGCGAGCTGATCCTGGAGAAGCTCTCCTGACTCACGCCGAGTCGGCTCGTTCTGACAGCAAACTCCGCCGAGTCGGCGCGTCATGACGCGCCGACTCGGCGGTGGTTTTGGTCAGGATGAGCCGACTCGGCGATGGGGTGCACTGGCAGACTGTCCGGCGTGACCGTGACCGAGCCCTTCCGCATCGCACTGCTCATCGACGCCGACAACGCGCCTGCCTCGAAGATCGACGACATCTTGAACGACCTGGCCGAGTACGGCGAGGTGACGATCCGGCGGGCCTACGGCAACTGGACGAAGTCCGAGCTCAAGGGCTGGATCGAGGAGCTGCACGACGCCGCGATCAGGCCGATGCAGCAGTTCGACCTGACCGCGCACAAGAACGCCTCCGACATGGCGCTCGCGATCGACGCGGTCGAGCTGCTGCATGCGGCGATCCCGGACGCGTTCGCGCTGGTCTCGTCCGACTCCGACTTCACTCCGCTGGTGCACTACCTGCGAGAGAAGGGTCGCGCGGTCTACGGCTACGGCCGGGAGAAGACGCCGGCGCCGTTCAAGAGCGCCTGCACCCGGTTCACGGTGGTGGAGAAGCTCGGCGGCTCCGAGGAGGAGACCGAGGCCGATACCGAGCCCGGGACCACGCGCACCCGCAAGCAGTCGTCCTCGGCGACCAACGGCCAGGCGTTGAAGCGCAATGCCCGGCTGATCCAGCTGCTGCGCAACTCCATCGCCGCGGCCGCCGACGACGACGGTTGGGCCCTGGTCGGCACCGTGGTCTCCCGCATCCGCAACCAGTCCTCCGAGGACCCGCGCAACTACGGGTACGCCACCTGGACCAAGCTCATCAAGGCGATCGACCTCTTCGAGCTCAAGGACGAGGGCACCTCCGCGATCGCGGTCAGCGACAAGCGCACCAAGAAGTGACGTACGTCTTCTAGGGCTTGGCCACCGAGTCCTCGGCTGCTTTCGGGCGGGCGCACTTGATCCCCTTGGGCACGGACCCGTGGAGGTGCTTCAGCGCGGCCTTGAAGTCGCGGCAGCGCTCGGTGTCCTCCTCCTTGTTGCGGGGGTAGCCGATCGCCGCATTGACCCCGCCCATGTCGAGGGCGTCGGCGAGCGGGTTGATGTCGCGGGCGACGGTCCAGTACCACCGCGAGATCGGCGCGCTGTAGTCCAGCGACCGGGCGAGCTCGGGACGGCGGCGCAGGTCGATGTCGAAGTAGGCGCCGGCGTCGGTGTAGTTGGCCTCGCCGGTCAGCTGGATGTAGCCGCGGCCGGTGAACTTCCGCTTGTCGCGGCCCTTGGCGTCGTGGTGGAAGGAGCTCTCGTTGGCGAGCGTGGTCAGATACGCCGCCTGCCGGTAGGCGGTGGTGATCCCGGCATCGGCCATGGCGCGGTTGAGGCTCGGCAACCCGGTCTCGACGGTGCTCCGGTCACCGACCTTCTCGCCGAACATGGCGACCAGATCGGCGTACGTCACCGATGTCCGTGCCTCCTGCGCGCCGGCCATCGTGGTCGGGGAGAGGGCGAGAAGGGTGGCCGAGATCGATGCTGCGACAAGGCCGAGAATCCTGTGGCGCATGGGGACAGAGTGACTGCTCGGCGGCGATCCCGCAAGAGGCCCCCGCCCGGCATAGGATGGGGCGTCTCAATCAACACACGCCGTGGTGGGGGAAGCCGGTCGAATCCCGGCGCTGACCCGCAACCGTAGGCCCAGGCACCGAGAGTGTCCTGAGCGAGCCGGAGCACCTGCCGACGGACGCGTACTGACCTGACGCTGTCGTGGAAAGCAGCGGGTCGGCCCTGGGCCTTCCCGACGAACAGCGCGGAAGGAACCATGAAGAAGACCGTCCTCGGTGGCATCGCCGCCACCCTCGCCCTCACCTCGCTCGCCGGCTGTGGCGAGAAAGCCGTCGAGGAGGGGGAGAAGCCCACCTACGACGCCAAGGTGTCCACCTCGGTGGCCGACTGGCTCGTCGCCCAGGCGCCGGAGGGCGTGGCCCGCAACGCGCAGTACGGCACCGATGACTTCGGGCTCAGCGCCGACATCGGGATCGCGCTGGCGGAGGTCGGCGGCTACGACGAGGAGATCTCCACGATCGCCGCGGCGGTGATGGAGAACAAGAAGGCGTACACCTCACCCGGGTTCGGCACCGTCACCTCGGCCGGCGCCACCGCGAAGGCGCTGGTCCTGCAGCAGAACGTCGACGCCTCCGACCCCGGTCTGCTCAAGCAGCTCGAAGGCACCGTCGCCGAGAACGGCCGTATCGCCGACGAGCTCGACCCCAAGAACAAGGAGGCGGCCGACTACTCCAACACCATCGGACAGTCGTACGCCGTGTGGGCGCTCAACAACGCCGAGAGCAAGGAGGCCGCGGCCGCGACGGAGTTCCTGGCCGGGCAGCAGTGCGAAGAGGGATGGTTCCGGGTCACCTTCGCGGCCGACCCCACCGCCGCCGACCAGACCTGCGACGCCGACCCGAAGGCCGTCCCAGACGCCGACGCCACCGCGTTCGCGCTGATCGCCCTGTCCGGCGTCGCGTCCCCGGAGGCGGAGAAGGCCGTCGAGGCCGGCGTCGACTGGCTGAAGGAGACCCAGGCGGAGGACGGATCGTTCAAGGCGGCCACCGGCAACATCGCCAACTCCAACACCACCGGCCTGGCCGGGTGGGCGTTCGGTCGCGCCGGTGAGACCGACGCCGCGGAGAAGGCGGCCAGCTGGGTCGCCGACCACGTGGTGACCTGTGGCGACGACACCGGCGCGGTGGCCTATGACGACGCCGCGCTGACCGAGGGCAACACCAAGGGCCTGACCAAGGAGTCCGAGGGGATGTACCGCCTCGCCGCGGCCCAGGCGCTGCCGTCGCTGGTCTTCCTGCCCAAGGATGCGACCGCGAAGAGCTCGTGCTGATCCTGCGGTCCGCTGCGGTGGCTCTGGCGTTCCTCGCCGGGGCCACCGCCCCCGTCTTCACGTCCGTCTCCGCCGTCTCCGCGTCGTCCGCTCAGGCGTGCGACGGGGTCACCGTCGTCGTCGAGCCCAACGCTCTGGGCGGCGACCCCGAGGTCACCTGTGTCCAGCCCGAGGAGGGTGACACCGGCGCCGACCTCTTCGAGAAGGCGGGACATCCACTCACCTATGTGACCTCGATGCCCAGCGTCGTATGTCGCATCGATGAGCGGCCGAAAGCCGCCGGTTGCGCCCAGATGCCGCCTGCTGACGCGTACTGGTCGCTGTGGATCAGCGACGATTCGGGGGCCTGGAGCTATGCCTCCAGAAATGTTACCGAAATCAGCGTGACCTCCGGGCAGGGTGTTGCGTTCACGTGGATAGACGACGATGTCGTTACCGCTCCGGCGACGGAGCTTGGGGATGCTGTGGGGGCGCCCTCAAGCCCGTCGCCGGAGTTATCTCCGGAGGAGCCGACGGATTCGGCCTCCGAGACCGAGCATCTGCCCGCCTGGGTCGCGCCCGCGGGGATCGTCGCACTCTTCACCGTCGCCGGTGCCGTGTGGTGGCGCCGGCGATGAGCACCATGTTCCGGGCGGCCGCGGTCGCGCACCTGCCCCGTGATCTGCACCCCGTCGCCTGGTGGGTCTGGGCGATCGGCATGGCTGCGTACGCCTCCTTCACCATCAACCCGCTGCTGCTCCTGCTCGTGGTGGGGGTGGTGTCGGTCGTGGTCGCCGCCCGTCGTGGCGAGCAACCGTGGGCGAAGGCGTTCCGGCTCTACATCGGTCTCGCGGTGTTCATCGTCGTGACCCGGGTGCTCTTCCGGGTGCTGCTGGGCGCCGTTCCTGGCCACGTGATCCTCGACCTGCCCGAGATCCCGCTCCCGGAGTGGGTGCTCGGGATCCGGCTGCTCGGGCCGCTCACCCGCGAGGCGCTGCTGGCCGGTCTCTATGACGGGATGCGGCTGGGCGTCATCGTGATCTGCGTCGGCGCGGCCAACGCGCTGGCGAACCCGAAGCGGCTGCTGCGCTCGCTGCCGCCGGCGCTCTACGAGGTCGGCACCGCTGTCGTGGTGGCCGTGACGGTGCTGCCGCAGCTGGCCGAGTCGGTGCAGCGGGTGCGCGCCGCGCAACGGCTGCGTGCCGGTGCGACCGGAAACGTCAGGCGCCTGCGCCGCTTCCTGGTGCCGGTGCTCGAGGACGCCCTGGAGCGGTCGATGGCGCTGGCGGCGGGCATGGACACGCGCGGCTACGGACGTACGGCCGGCGTCCCGGTCGCCACCAGGCGGATCACCTCGGCGCTCATGCTGGTCTCGCTCGTCGGGCTCTGCGCCGGCGTCTATGCGGTGCTGGACGGCACCACGCCAGGCTGGCTGGCCGCCACCATGCTCGCGCTCGGCGTCGGCGCCGCCGCCGGTGGGCTGGCGCTCGCCGGCCGCCGGGTGACGCGGACCGTCTACCGGCCCGACCGATGGCGGTGGCCGGAGGTCGTGGTGGCTCTGAGCGGGATCGTGGTCGGCGCCGTGGGCTGGTGGGTCGCCCGCTACCAGGTCCCGGTCGCCTTCCCGGGGGTGAGTACCGTCCCGGACGTCACGCTGATCGCCATGGCCGGTGTGCTCGTCGGGCTGGTCCCGGCCCTCGCCGCCCCGCTACCGGCATCATCGCTCGCTCACCAGGAGGCAGTCGCATGATCGAGCTGCGAGGCATCACATTCACCCCGCCCGACTCCTCCGAGCACGTGCTCAAGGATGTCGACCTCACCATCGAGGAGGGCGAGCTGCTGCTCGTCTCCGGTCCGACCGGCTCGGGGAAGTCGACCCTGCTCGGCGTGCTTGCCGGCCTGGTGCCGCGCTTCTCCGGCGGCGTACTCGACGGTGACGTCCTGCTCGACGGCACCTCGATCGTCCGCACGCCGCCGCGCGAGCGCGCCGGGATCATCGGCTACGTCGGGCAGGACCCGGTGGCCGGGTTCGTCACCGACACGGTCGAGGAGGAGCTCGCCTACGGGATGGAGCAGCTCGGCCTCCCGCCGGCGACCATGCGGCGCCGGGTCGAGGAGACCCTCGACCTGCTCGGCATCGCCGAGCTGCGACAGCGGTCGCTGCGTACCCTCTCGGGCGGGCAGCAGCAGCGCGTCGCGATCGGCTCGGTGCTCACCACCCACCCGCGGGTCGTCGTGCTCGACGAGCCCACCTCCGCCCTCGACCCCACCGCCGCCGAGGACGTGCTCGCCACCATCACCCGGCTGGTGCACGACCTCGGCACCTCCGTCGTCCTCGCCGAGCACCGGCTCGAGCGGGTCGTGCCGTTCGCCGACCGCATCGCGCTCCTCGTCGGCGACGGCTCCGTCGCGGTCGGCGACCCCGCCGAGGTCCTGGAGACCTCGCCCATCGTGCCGCCGCTCGTCGAGCTGGGCCGCGAGCTCGGCTGGTCGCCGCTGCCGCTGACCGTGCGGGATGCGAAGCGGCGGGCGCGGGGGTTGGAATACCCGGTTAACCGGGTATCCCTGCACTTCTCTGGCAATGCAACGCCAGAGAAGCGACGGAAAAGCCTGAGAAGTTCCGGGCTGACCGTCACCCGAGGACGTACGCCGGTCCTGCACGACGTCTCGATCGAGCTGCCCGCGGGGCGGGTGACGGCGCTGATGGGACGCAACGGCTCGGGCAAGTCGACGCTGCTGTGGACGCTGCAGGGGACCCAGAAGCGGCTGGCCGGATCGGTGGACGTCGGCGGTAAGGATCCGGCGACCCTCGACCCCGACGAGCGACGCGAGCTCGCCGGGCTGCTGCCGCAGACCGCGGCGGACCTGCTCTACCTGGAGACGGTGGCCGAGGAGTGCGACGCGGGTGGCCCACGGACCAGGGAGATCCTGGACAGCCTCGTCCCCGGCATCCCCGACGGCCAGCACCCGCGCGACCTCTCCGAGGGCCAGCGCCTGGCTCTGGCGCTGTCGCTGATCCTGAGCGCCGACCCGCCGGTCGTGCTCCTGGACGAGCCCACCCGCGGCCTCGACTATGCCGCCAAGCACGCTCTGTCCGAGATCCTGCGCGAGCTCACCGAGGCCGGCAAGGCGGTCCTGGTGGCGACCCACGACGTCGAGTTCGTCGCCGAGGCCGCCGACAACGTGGTGGTGCTCGCCGACGGCGAGGTGGTCTCCGCCGGTGACGTACGCAGCGTCACGGCCGAGTCGCCCGCGTTCGCGCCCCAGGTGAGCAAGGTCTTCGGCCCGGGCTGGCTGAACGTACGCGAGATCGTCGAGGCGGTGGGCGAGAGATGATCAGGTTCACGCCCCGCACCGCGGTCCTGCTCGCGATCATCTCCGTGGCCGGGCTGATGATGTTCGGCTGGCCGCTGCTGCTCCACGGCTACGACCGGGTGCAGCCTCCGTTCATCTTCCTGGCGCTGATTCCGCTGATGCTGGTGGTGCTGCTGAGCGAGCTCTCCACGGGCGGGATCGACACCAGGATGATCGCGGTTCTCGGCGTGCTCAGCGCGATCGAGGCCGTCCTGCGCGCCGTCTCCGCCGGCACCGGCGGGGTCGAGCTGGTCTTCTTCATGCTCATCCTCGGCGGCCGGGTCTTCGGTCCGGCCTTCGGGTTCGTCCTCGGCTGCACCAGCCTGTTCGTCGCCGCGCTCGTCACCGCCGGCGTCGGACCCTGGCTGCCCTACCAGATGCTCGGCGCCGCCTGGGTGGCGATGGGGGCCGGGCTCCTGCCACGCGCGAGCGGCCGCCGCGAGATCGGGCTGCTGGCGGCGTACGGGATCTTCGCCTCGTACGCCTACGGGCTCCTGCTCAACCTGCAGGGCTGGCCGCTGCTCACCGGCGTCACGGTGCCCGGCGCGAGCGGCAACCTCTCCTATGAACCCGGTGCGGCCTTCGGCGAGAACCTGGCGACGTTCCTGCGCTACACCCTGGTCACCTCGACCAGCAGCTGGGACACCGTGCGCGCGATCACCACCGCCGTCGCCATCGCTCTGCTCGGTCCTGCCGTCCTCGCCACCCTGCGCCGCATCGCCCGCCGGGCCACCGTCACCGGCGTCGTCTCGGCACCCTAGACGCGCTGGTGCTCGGAGACCCGGGCGAGAAAGGCGAGCAGCAGCTGGTGGACGCGGTCGGGCTGCTCCATCTGTACGAAGTGGGTGCCCTCGAGCTCGACGAACGTGCTGTTCTTGACGCCGGCGGCGACTCTCGACATGTGACGCGCACCGGCGATGAGGTCGCGGGTGCCCGCGACCAGCACGACCGGCACCTTGATCCGGCGCAGCGAGACCGGGCGGCGCTGGGAGGTGCGCAGCGCGAGGTGGAAATACCACTCGACCGGGGTGGTCAGGAACTCCGCCAGCGCGGCCGCGGCGAGCTCGGGATCAGGGACCTTGCCGATCAGGCCGGCCTTGGAGAACACCTCGATCGCTCGCGGGCCGAGCTCCAGGCGCGCCGCCAGGGGAGTGATCAGGGAGCCGGTGCGACACAGCACCCTCGAGGCGGTGCGGGTCACGATGGCGGCCGCCGGGGCGGGCAGCCGCAGCGGCCCCAGCATCGACTTGAACGTGTCGCCGGGCACCCCGGCGACACCGAAGATGCCGGAGACCCGCTCGGGATGGTCCGCGGCCAGCTCGAACGCGGTGTTGACCCCGATCGACCAGCCCATCACGACCGGCCGGGAGAGCGCGAAGGCGTCCATCACCGACAGTGCGTCCTCGGCGAAGTGCCTCGAGGTGGTCTGCTCCGGATCCTTCGGCCGCGCCGAGCCGGAGGTGCCGCGGTGCTGCCAGGAGACGACGCGTACGCCGCACGAGGTGTGCAGCAGCGCCGGCCAGTTCCAGGGGCTGGTGCCGAGGCCGTTGCACAGCAGCACCGTCGGCCCCTCGATCACACCCTCGGGGTCGTTGGTCCAGGCGCGGATCAGGGTGCCATCGTCGGAGAGCACGTCCCGGAACGCGACCGTCGACTCGGCCATCGCCCGCGGAATGCTCATGCAGACATTCTCTCCGAAGCGAGCAGCTGGAGATAGTTCTGCACGTCCTCACGCTCGGCACGCCGCAGCAGGATGGCCTCCTCGGCCGCCTTGGCGTTGTGCCGGGCGACGAGCTGGGAGGCGACCGGCCAGGCGAGCAGCAGCTGGATCGGTCGTAGGAACGGGCCGACCATTCGCCCCGCGGTGCGAGCGGCGAGGAGGGCGGCGACTTGGGCGACGGCAGCGGTGTGTACGGGTGCGGTGATGGTCGACAAGGGAGCAACTCCATGGACTGGCGGGACCGGGCGGCGAGGGGGAGTTGTCACCGAACTGTAGTGACCTCAACGTTCGGAGTCAGTGACGTTCCGATGTCGCTTGTGTGAAACACGGCACTACACCGGGGTGGACTCCGCCGGCACGTGATGCTCCGGTTTGCCGGTGCGCGTCGCGCCCGCGGAGGCGACCACGACACACGCGATGGCCAGCCACTGCAGGACCGAGAGCCCCTCGTGGAGGATCAGGATCGCGGCCAGCGCGCCGGCGGCCGGCTCCAGCGACATCAGGATCGCGTAGAGCCCCGACTTGATCGAACGCAGGGCGACGAGATCGAGGGAGTAGGGGATCACCGAGGACATCAGGCCCACCATCAGCCCGACCAGCCACACGTGCGGAGAACCCAGCCCGTCGGCGTACGCCATCGCCGCAGGCGTCAGCGCCACCGCCGCGACCGTCGAGGCCAGAGCGAGCCCGTCGAGCCCCTCCCACCGCGCTCCGGTCGCCTTCGACAGCACGATGTACGCAGCCCAGCAGGCCCCCGCGAGCAGCGCGAACAGCACGCCCACGATCGAGATCCGACCGGGCTCGAGACCGAGCAGCACCACCCCTGCGGCCGCCAGCGCGACCCAGACCAGGTCGCGGGCGCGCCGCGAGGTGACCAGCGCGATCGTGAGTGGACCAATGAATTCAATGGTGACCGCGATCCCGATCGGCAGCCGGGCGAAGGACTGGTAGATGGCCCAGTTCATCAGCCCGAGCGAGGCCCCGAAGGCGATCACGACGAGCCAGTCGCGGCGCGCGAGGCCGCGGACCCGGGGCCGGGTGATCGCCAGCAGGATCAGCGCGGACAGCGTCAGCCGCAGCCACACCATGGCGGTTGGGGTGACCTCGTCGAAGAGCGACTTGGCGAAGGTCGCGCCGACCTGCACCGACGCGATCCCGATCAGAACCAGGACGACCGGGTGGGCCAGCCTCGCCCGGAGAGAGCCTCTACCGGTTGAGAAGCGTGTGACCACCCGGTCAGTCTAGGACCACGTAAAGACCCGCTACTGCGCCGAGTCCGTCTGCGAGACGTTGGACAGGTTGATGGCCTTGTTGGCCTCCTCCGCGAGCCGCTCGGACCCACGCCGCGACTCCTGCGGGACCATCGCATGCTCGACATGGTCCTGCTCGTAGAGCTCCGGAGGGATCGGCGGGGGCACGGTGGCCGTGATCCGCGATCCGTCGGGGCGGATACCGCCGTGCGGCTCCTCGTCGAGGTGGGTGCCGATCCGCGGCCCCTGGTCGGCGAGCGGCACGATCACCGGCGAGCCCTTCGAGACCACGAACTCCTCCCCGCGGACGCTGATCGGGATGTCGTACTCCTCGCCCGGGGTGTCCACGACGGTGAACACGATCTGGTCGCTGGTCAGCGCGACCTGCATCCGGGTCGAGTGCCACTGGACCCGGAAGACCAGCGAGCCCCACTGGACCGGCAGGCGCGGGTCGAAGGAGAGCTTGCCGTCGTAGTCGCGCATCCCGCCGAAGCCGAACGCCAGACCGCCCCACACGCCGCCGGTGGAGGCGATGTGCATCCCGTCGACGGTGTTGCCGTGCATGTTGTGGAGGTCGACGTAGAGCGCGTCGTAGAAGTAGCGCAGCGCGTCGTCCTGGTAGCCCACCTCGGCCGCCACGATCGACTGCACGACGGCCGACAGCGTCGAGTCGCCGGTGGTGATCGGGTCGTAGTACTCGAAGTCGGCCCGCTTCTGCTCAGGGGTGAACCGGTTGCCCTGCTGGAAGAGGGCGAGCACCACATCGGTCTGCTTGAGCACCTGGAACCGGTAGATCACCAGCGGGTGGTAGTGCAGCAGCAGGGGACGTACCTCGTCCGGGGTGTTGGGCAGGTCCCACACCTCGCGGTCGAGGAAGTTGTCGTCCTGCGGGTGGATGCCGAGCCCCTCCTCGTAGGGGATGTGCATCGCGGCGGCGCAGCGACCCCACTCCTCGACCTCGTCGGGCGAGATGTCGAGCCGGCCCATGACCTGCGCATACTCGCGCGGATAGTCCGCCCGGAGCATCTCGATGGTCTCGACGGCCTTCTCCAGGTTGTAGCGGGCCATCACGTTGGTGAACAGGTTGTTGTTGACCACCGTGGTGTACTCGTCCGGCCCGGTCACGCCGTGGATGTGGAAGGACGGCTCGCCGTTGTGGCGCCAGAAGCCGAGGTCGGCCCACATCCGCGAGGTCTCGACCAGGATGTCGACGCCCTCGCGGATGAGGTAGCCGATGTCACCGGTCGCGTAGACGTACTTCATCAGCGCGAAGGCGATGTCGGCGTCGATGTGCACCTGCGCGGTGCCGGCCGCGTAGTAGGCCGAGGCCTCCTGCCCGTTGATGGTGCGCCAGGCGAACAGCGCCCCCTTCGCGGCCATCTCCGAGGCTCGCTGCCGGGCCGCGGGGAGCATCACCGAGCGGGCGTGCATGACGTTGCGGGCGACCTCGGGCTGGGTGTAGCAGAGGAACGGGATCACGTAGCACTCCGTGTCCCAGAAGTAGTGCCCCTCGTAGCCCGAGCCGGTGACCCCCTTCGCAGGGACGCCGAGACCGTCGGTGCGGGCGGTCGCCTGGGCCAGCGAGAACAGGTTGAACCGGATCGCCTGCTGGGCCGCGGCGATGTCCTCGTCGTCCTCCGTACGGGCGGCGGAGATCTCGACGTCGGCGGCGGACCAGAACTCGTCGTACCAGTTGCGCTGGTCGCGCTCGAAGTGACCGACGCCCAGGCGGATCGCCCGGTCGAGCGTACGTCCGCAGCGGTCGGCCAGTTCGCGCACCGGCACCCCACGGGAGGTGTGGTACGCCACGGTCTTCTGCAACCGCAGCGTGCTGCCCTCGGTCGCGTCGACCCGGAAGACCGTCTTGGCCAGGTCGTCCTCGGCGCGGACGACGGTCTCGACCGGGTCCGGCGTCTCGATCTGGTGGGCGGCGCTGACCGCGATCGTCATCCCGGAGTTGGCGCACCGGTAGCCGAGGGTCATCTGCTCCTCGTCGGCGACCGACATCTGCGGGAGCAGGACGCGGGTGTCGAAGGCGGAGGCCTTGCGCGGGTCCATGCCCTCGCCCAGTGCCGCCGACGGCACGTGGTACTCGTCCTTGCCGTCTTGCCGGTTCAGCAGCTGGGACGAGACCACGATCGGCGCCGCGCCGCTCAGCATCGTGATCTCGAGGGTCTGGATCGAGAGGTGTCGCTGCGTCATCGACACCATCCGGGTCGACTTGATCGCGACCCGCTTGCCCGAGGGCGTACGCCACACCAGATGCCGCCGCAGCACACCCTCGCGGAAGTCGAGCACCCGCTCGTACTCCTCCAGGTCCGAGGTGCCGAAGGTCAGCGGCTCGTCGTCGACGTAGATCTTCATGATCTTGGCGTCGGGGGCGTTGACGATGGTCTGGCCGGTCTTGGCGAAGCCGTAGGCGTTCTCGGCATGGCGGATCGGCCAGGTCTCGTGAAACCCGTTGATGAAGGTGCCGTGCGCGTAGGTCGGGCGACCTTCCTCGGGGGTGCCGCGCATGCCGAGATAGCCGTTGGCGACGCTGAAGATCGTCTCGGTCAGGCCGAGGTCGTCTGGGGAGTAGCTCGTCTCCACCAGCCGCCACGGGTCGATGGGGTAACGGGCCCGGTCCAGGGGGTTCGGGCCGACGTTGGTTCTCACTGCTGTGCTCCTCGAGCAGGGTCGTCTGGGACAAGTTCAGCAAGGTCGGAAACGACGAGACTGGCGCCGGCGGCCGTGAGGGTGTCGTGGCCGGCGCCACGGTCCACCCCGACGACGAGCGCGAAATCTCCTGCCTTGCCGGCGCGCACCCCGGAGACGGCGTCCTCGAGAACGACGGCCTCGCTCGGGGTGGCTCCGAGGACCTTACCGGCGTAGACAAACGTGTCCGGCGCAGGCTTGCCGGGCAGACCCTGCTCATCTGCGACGGCTCCCGACACGACCGTCTCGAACCGGTCCAGCAGCCCAGCCGCCTTCAGCACGGTCGGCGCGTTGACCGACGAGGACACCACGCCGAGCCGGACGTCGAGGGTGGTCAGATAGTCCAGGAAGCGCACCGAGCCGGGGTAGGCCTCGACGCCGTCGCGTTCGAGCACCATGTTGAAGGCGTTGTTCTTCCGGTTGCCGAGACCGCAGACGGTCTCGAGCTCGGGCGCGTCGTCCGGGGTGCCCTCGGGAAGCCGGATGTCGCGGGAGGCGAGGAAGTCACGGACGCCGTCGTAGCGCGGCTTGCCGTCGACGTACGCGAAGTAGTCCTGGTCGGTGTAGGCCGGCGCCCCCGGGGTCTTCTCCTGCAGGTAGGCGTTGAACATCTCCTCCCACGCACGCATGTGCACGACCGCGGTCGGCGTGATCACGCCGTCCAGGTCGAAGAGGATCGCGGTGAACGTCTCCCAGGCAACAGGTCTGGTCATGACTTCAGGCTAGGGGCTGCGCGGCCCAGGCCGAAGAATCAGGCCCCGCTGGCGGTGGTGTTTTCCCTCACCGTTCTTTCGCCGAAATCTCCTGGCCACAGAAGCCGGGCGGGTGGATGCTGGAAGACATGGGTACGCAGCTGCTGGTTGGGACCCGCAAGGGTCTGTGGATAGGGCGCTCTGACGACGCCCGGCAGGACTGGGACTTCACCGGTCCGCACCATGACATGGAGGAGATCTACTCCGCCATGATCGAGCCCGGGACCGGGCGAGTCCTTGCCGGATGCTCCTCGCTGTGGCTGGGTGCGCTGGTGCGCGCCTCGGCCGACGGCGGCGAGACCTGGGCCGAGACCTCGATGTCGTTCCCCGAGGACGTCGACGCGAGCCTGGCCCGGGTCTGGCAGCTCCAGCCGGGGTTGCCGGAGGGCACGATCTGGGCCGGTGTCGAGCCCGGCGCGATCTTCCGGTCTCGTGATGGCGGGGCGAGCTTCGAGCTGGTGCGCGGGCTGTGGGACCACCCGCACCGCACCGAGTGGAACGAGGGCTTCGGCGGGCAGGCGTTCCACACGATCCTGCCGCACCCGACCGACCCCGACTCGGTGACCGCGGCGATCTCGACCGGCGGCGTCTACCAGACCCGCGACGGCGGGGAGACCTGGGAGGCCCGCAACAACGGCATCATCGCGGTCTTCCTGCCCGAGGGGCAGCAGTTTCCCGAGTTCGGCCAGTGCGTCCACAAGGTCGCCCGCCACTCCTCCCGTCCCGAGCGGCTCTACCTGCAGAACCACGGTGGCGTCTACCGCTCCGACGACGAGGGCCTGTCCTGGAAGTCCATCGCCGACGGGCTGCCCACCGACTTCGGCTTCGCGATGGTCGTCCACCCGCAGGAGCCCGACACGATCTTCACCTTCCCCATCGGCGCCGGCGAGTCCCGCTACCCACCGGAGGCCAAGCCGATCGTGTGGCGCTCCCGCGACGCCGGCGACCACTGGGAGGCGCTCGACAAGGGCCTGCCCGACCACTTCTACGTGGGCGTCATGCGCGACGCGATGTGCGCCGACGACCACGAGGTGGCCGGTGTCTACTTCGGCGCCCGCAACGGCTCGGTCTGGGCGTCTGCCGACGCCGGCGAGACCTGGCGCGAGATCCTCCGCGACATCCCCGACGTGTTGGTGGTCAGGGCCGCGAAGATCTGAGGCGCACGGATCCGTAGCGTGTTGCCGTCCTCGATGCGGTCGGTCGAGGCTGCACAGGATCCTTGGTCTGGGGGCATGCTGGAGGTATGGGATGCCACTGGCTCACCGCCGTGCTCGTATGCGCGCTGTCCGCCTGTGGCGCCGGCACACCAGTCGGGTCCTCAACGACGCAAGCCCCTCCCTCGCCCTCGTCGGTTCCGGTGCCCACTATTGCTGCGGAGCCGCGAGTGCGGCTGACCGTCGTCGGGGATCTGATGCTGACCCGCGGGGTGCCCGATGCGGCGGCGGCGCTGGCTCCGATGCAGGCGCGCTTGGCGGGCGCTGACATCACCGTAGGCAATCTCGAGTCGACGTTGTCGAAAGCAGGGAGCCCGACTCAGGGTGGGGATTCCTTCGGTGCCGGGCCGGAGCTGCTGCGGCCTCTGCGGGAGGCTGGTTTCGATGCGATCTCGTTGGCGAACAACCACACAGGTGACTTCGGCGACCGGGCGCTGACGGAGACGGTCGAGGCGTTATCGGGGGCGGGGATCGTGCCGTTCGGGGCAGGGCGGGATCTCGACGCGGCTGCCCGGCCGGCCGTGGTAGAGAGAGCCGGGATCACCTTCGCGTTCCTGGGGTTCAACGCGATCGGCGAGACGCCTCGGGCGACGAGGAGCGACCCGGGCGCCTTCTCGGTGCGGATGCCGCCACGTACGGGTCCTCTCGTCGATGCCGACCTGCGCCGGGTCGAGCGGGAGGTCCGAGCCGCCGAGAAGGTTGCCGACGTCGTGGTGGTGCTGCCGCACTGGGGTACGCAGTACACCCATCGCCCCGAGGCAGTTCAGCGCCATGTCGCCCGTCGTCTCGTCGCTGCCGGGGCGGATCTCGTCGCCGGCGGCCACCCGCACTGGGTCCAGCCGCTCGAGCGGGTCGGCGGCGTACCGGTCATCCACTCGCTCGGAAACTTCGTCTTCGACATGGACTTCATGTCCCAGACGATGGAGGGCGTCGTTCTCGAGGCGACCTTCCGCGGCGCCACGCTGGAGGATCTGAACCTCGTGCCCTACCGGATGGATCCCGAGACGTTTGCTCCACGCGTGGTGGGCGGTCGTGAGGCGGCCCGGATCCTTGGGCAGGCGAGGCCATGATCCGTCGTATCGCGTTCGCGGCCGGGTCCCTCCTCGTCCTCACCGGGTGCGGTGAGGCGTCACCGACCCCCGAGACCTCTCCGACAACCACCGCGACAGCGCCGGCCACCGCGTCCAAGCCCTCGCCCACCCCGAGCGAGACCCAGGCCGCCCCGCCATTGACACCCGAGCAGCTCCGCGTCGGGACAGCGACCGACGCCGTACGCCATCTGGCGGGTGAGATCGGCCCGAGACCCGGGACGTCGCCCGCTTACCATCGAGCCGCAGCCTGGGTCGAGGGACAGCTGGCAGGGTTCGGCTGGCAGGTGCACCGACAGCGGTTCCAGACGCCTGCCGGAGTCTCGTGGGGCATCCCGGTCCGCGCGGGGGAGTCGGTCAACCTGGTCGCCGACAGAGGAGACGTACGCCCCGGGCAGCCGTGGCTCCTGGTCGGTGCCCACCTCGACACCGTCCCGCAGGCACCGGGTGCGGAGGACAACGCGTCCGGCGTGGCTGTGCTGCTGGCGATCGCCGAGACGGCCGCAGGACGGTCGACGAGGGTGCCGGTGCGGTTGGTCGTCTTCGGCTCCGAGGAGCCGCGAGGTGAGACCGACGGCGACCACCACTACGGCTCTCGCGCGTATGTTGCGTCCCTCACGCCCCTCGAGCGCAGAACGCTGGCCGGCATGGTCTCACTGGACCGGGTCGGCGTAGGTGAGGCTGTCCCCGCGTGCGGCGCACGCCCAGGACTCGACCGCACGCTGGCGAGTCTCCGAGCGGCGGCAAGGCGCGCGAAGGTGCCGACCACCGGCTGCTCCCAGACCCCCAACCGTTCCAGCGACCACTGGTCCTTCGTACGGGCGGGCCTGCCCGGCGTGCGCCTCGGTTCGACTCCATACGCCGCCTACCACTCACCCGCCGACACACCCGACGTCGTCGACCCGGCCCAGCTCGTGCGCACCGGCCGGATCATGCTTGCGTGGCTCGCCTGACGTCCGCCGTTCGTCGCTGGTCGAACGATCCACCCGAACCGGTCTAGCCTTCTGGTATGCCCACTCTTCGCTCCGCAACCTCGACCTCGGGCCGCAACATGGCGGGTGCCCGCGCGCTGTGGCGCGCGACCGGCATGACCGATGACGACTTCGGCAAGCCGATCATCGCGATCGCCAACTCGTTCACCGAGTTCGTGCCCGGCCATGTCCACCTCCGCGACCTCGGCAAGATCGTCGCCGAAAAGATCCAGGAGGCCGGGGGAGTAGCCAAGGAGTTCAACACGATCGCCGTCGACGACGGCATCGCGATGGGCCACGCCGGGATGCTCTACTCGCTGCCGAGCCGTGAGCTGATCGCGGACGCGGTCGAATACATGGTCGAGGCGCACCGCGCCGACGCGATCGTGTGCATCTCCAACTGCGACAAGATCACCCCCGGCATGCTGCTCGCCAGCCTGCGCCTCAACATCCCCGTCGTCTTCGTCTCCGGCGGCCCGATGGAGGCCGGCAAGACGGTAGCCGTCGAGGGCCTGGTCCACGACAAGCTCGACCTGGTCGACGCGATGGTGCTCTCGGTCAACGAGGCGGTCAGCGACGAGTTGCTCGACACGGTCGAGCGCTCCGCCTGTCCGACCTGCGGCTCCTGCAGCGGCATGTTCACCGCCAACTCGATGAACTGCCTGACCGAGGCGATCGGCCTGAGCCTGCCCGGCAACGGGTCGACGCTGGCCACCCACGCCAAGCGCCGCGCGCTCTTCGAGGAGGCCGGCCGCACCATCGTCGAACTGTGCCGTCGCTACTACGAGGAGGGCGACGAGTCCGTCCTGCCGCGGAACATCGCCAGCCGCAGCGCCTTCGAGAACGCCGTCGCCCTCGACGTCGCCATGGGCGGCTCGACCAACACCGTGCTGCACCTGCTCGCGGCCGCGCGTGAGGCCGAGCTCGACTTCAACGTCCACGACATCGACGCGATCTCGCGGCGCGTGCCCTGCCTGAGCAAGGTCGCCCCCAACAGCCCGAAGTACCACATGGAGGATGTCCACCGCGCCGGCGGCATCCCGGCCCTGCTCGGCGAGCTGCGCCGTGGTGGCGCGCTCAACGAGGACGTCCACACCATCCACTCCGACACCATCGACGAGTGGCTGGGCACCTGGGACATCCGCGCGGAGAACCCCAGCCAGGAGGCGCTCGACCTCTTCCTGGCCGCACCGGGCGGGGTGCGTACGACCGAGGCGTTCTCCACGGAGAACCTCTGGGCGAGCCTGGACACCGACGCCGCCGAAGGCTGCATCCGCGACTTCGAGCACGCCTACTCCGCCGACGGCGGGCTGGCGATCCTGTCGGGGAACATCGCCCCCGACGGCTGTGTCGTCAAGACCGCCGGCGTCCCCGACGACTGCCTCACGTTCACCGGCACCGCGATCGTCTTCGAGTCCCAGGACGCCGCGGTCGACGGGATCCTCGCCAAGAAGGTCGAGGCCGGCCACGTCGTGGTGATCCGCTACGAGGGCCCGAAGGGCGGGCCGGGCATGCAGGAGATGCTCTACCCGACCTCGTTCCTCAAGGGCCGCGGTCTGGGCCAGAAGTGCGCGCTGATCACCGACGGCCGTTTCTCCGGCGGCACCAGCGGCCTCTCGATCGGCCACGTCTCCCCGGAGGCGGCCGGCGGCGGCCTGATCGCCCTGGTCGAGGACGGCGACCCGATCTCCATCGACATCCCGAACCGCTCGATCTCCCTCGACGTCGACGCCCTCGTCCTTGACCAGCGTCGCGCGGCTCAGGAGAAGCGGGACAGGCCCTACACCCCGGCCAACCGCGACCGGAAGGTCTCCGCGGCGCTGCGGGCGTACGCCTCGATGGCCACCTCGGCCTCCGACGGTGCCTACCGCCTCGTGCCGGAGTAACGGGCGTGGGAAAGGTTCATGCCCGCGTCGAGGGCCGGCTGCGGGAGTTCGTCGATCGTCAGGTCGTCTTCTTCGTAGCCACCGCACCGCTCTCCGACGAGGGCTACGTCAACCTGTCGCCGCGAGGCATCCCGGGGACCTTCGGGATGCTCGACGAGCTCACCTTCGCGTGGCTCGACGGCACCGGGAGCGGCAGCGAGACGATCGCGCACCTGCGTGAGAACGGCCGGATCACGGTGATGTTCTGCGCCTTCGACGGGGCACCGAACATCGTCCGCTTCCACGGGCGCGGCCGGGTCGTGACCCGCTACGACGAGGAGTACGCCGACCTGGCCGGCCGCTTCACGGACCTTCCCGGTGCCCGGGCGGTCGTCGTCGTGGACATCGAGCGGGTCTCCGACTCCTGTGGCTACGCCGTCCCGCTGATGTCGTACGTCGGCGAGCGCGACCTGCTCCCGGCGTACTTCGAGCGCAAGGGGGTCGAGGGTTCCGCCGAATATCGGCGCCGGAAGAACCTGGCCAGTCTCGACGGGCTCCCGGCGTTCGACTTCGACCCGGAATCCGAATAGCCGTCTCCGCGACTGTCGAAACCGGCGGCGACCGTTCGTGGCATGGGTGAGGGGCCGACACGGCGGCCCACCTGATGCGGGAGTGGTTGCGATGTCGGATCAGAAGTCGGATCAGAAGTCGGATCGATGGAAGCGGAATCTGCTGGTCTTCCTCGGCGGCCAGACGGTGTCGTCGTTGGGATCGATGATCGTCGGGTACGCGGTGATGTGGCACCTCACGGTCGAGACCGGGTCTGCCGCGGTGCTGACCCTGAGTGTCGCGGCCGGGATGCTGCCGCAGGCGGTGGTGTCGGTCTTCGGCGGTGTATGGGCCGACCGGCATTCGCGCAAGCTGTTGATCATCGGGGCCGACTCGGCGATCGCGGTGGCGACCTTGGCGCTCGCGCTGCTGATGCTGAGCGGTGTCGGTGACCTGTGGATGATCTTCGTCGCGATGGCGGTACGCTCGGCGCTGGCCGGGATCCAGGGGCCGGCGGTCAACGCCATGCTCCCGCAGACCGTCCCGGCCGAGCACCTGATGCGGGTCAACGGGGCCCAGCAGACGATCCAGTCGGGGATGATGCTGTTCGCGCCCGCGGTGGCCGCCGCGGTCTACGCGAGCACCGGCATCGTCGCGGTCTTCTTCATCGACGTGGTGACGGCCGTGGCCGGCGTACTCCTGCTGCTTCTGGTGCCGGTGGCGCGGATGGTCCGCTCGACCGAACCGGTGAGCTACTTCGGCGACCTCCTCGCCGGGGTGCGGTACGTCAGGGGGAACGCCTCCGTGCGCTGGGTGATGGGCCTCGTGGCCGTCGTCATGTTCATGGCCGGCGCCCCGGCGCACCTCACGCCGCTGATGATCACGCGCAGCTTCGGCGACGAGGTCTGGATGCTGAGCGTCAACGAGCTGTTCTGGAGCGTCGGGATGGTCGTCGGCGGCGCGCTGATGGCCGTCTTCGGGCCCAAGGTGAAGCGCCGGGTGCGGCTGATGGTGGCCGCCTCGGTCGGTGTCGGGGTGCTCGTCATCGGGCTGGGCGTCTCGACAGACTTCTGGGTGTTCTCCGTCGCCGGCCTGGTCATCTGCATCCTCTTCCAGACGCTGCTGGTGCCCGCCGCGACGGTCCTGCAGGAGCAGGTCGAGGACTCGATGCGCGGCCGGGTGTTCGGGTTCTACGGGATCGTCATGTCGGTGTCGATGCCGGTCTCGATGATCGTCTTCGGGCCGCTCGCGGACAGGTTCGCGGTGGAGTCGGTGATGGTCCTGGCCGGGGTGCTGCTCCTGGGCTGCCTGGTCGGGATGCTCGCCCTCGGCAGTGCCCGGCGCTCGCTCGCCACGGTGGATGCGGCAGCCTCCTGAGCACCGGTCACGGCGGTCGGAGACAATGACCGCCGTGACCGAATTCTCGTATCCGGTGGGCGGTGTCGTCGAGGGCTGGGAGTCGCGGCCATGGCCCGAGCCGGTGACCCTCGAGGGGAGCTACGTCCGGGTCGCGCCGCTCTCGTCGGCCCAGTACTCGGACCTCTACGCCGCGGTCTGCGGCCCCGACGATGCCGACCTGTGGACCTACCGGCCGATCGCGATGCCGACCTCGCTGCAGGACCTGTGGATGCACCTGGCGGGGCTCGTCGACGCGGCGGACGTCGTGCCGTTCGCGTTCGCCCCGTTGGAGGGGGAGCGGGAAGGCAGGGCGAGCGGGGTCGCGGGCTACCACGCGATCAACCCCGCGAACGGGAGCATCGAGGTCGGCGGAGTGCTCTTCGGGCCCGCACTGGCCCGCACCAGGGCGGCGACCGAGGCGATCCATCTGCTCATGCGGCACGCGTTCGACACGCTGGGCTATCGGCGGTTCGAGTGGAAGCTCGACTCGCTCAACGAGCCGTCACGACGGGCCGCGGAGCGGCTGGGGTTCAGCTACGAGGGCCGGTTCCGCAACCACATGGTCGTCAAGGGCCGCAACCGGGACACCGACTGGTTCTCGGTGACGGCCGAGGAGTGGCCGGGCGTGCGGGCTGCGCACGAGCGCTGGCTCGATCCCGCGAACTTCGACGAGCATGGCCGCCAGCGCGGCCGGCTGCGGATCGGTTAGGGGCTGCGTACGCATGATTGCGTACGCAGCCCCCGCTCCTGAGCCGATGTGTCGGTGGCTCGTGCGCAGCAGTCTGAGGGCATAGGCAAGCCCGACAGATTGGACACGAGCAATGAGTATCAACGAGACAGTTGCCACCGTGGTGGCCGACGACCACTGGGGTCCGTGGCGTGAGAACGGACCGTGGCAGGACGGCGGCGGGCCGCCGGCGTTCTGGCCGATCTTCCCGATCCTGTGGTTCCTGGTGATCGCGGCGATCATCACCGCAGTCGTCCTCTATAGCCGCAAGCGGGTGGCCGAGGGGCCGCGGCGTGCGGGGGAGGCACGGTTGGCCGAGCGCTATGCGGCCGGCGAGATCGACGAGAACGAATACCGCGAGCGTCGCGACGTCCTGCGCGAGAAGCCAGCCAAGCCGGGTCCGGGAGAGCCGGCCTGACACCCCCGCTGGTCCATGGCAGTGTGGCTGCCATGGACCAGCGCATCAGCTTCATCACCCTGGCCGTCGCCGACGTGGCGGCGAGCCGGGCGTTCTATGTCGACGGGCTCGGCTGGACTCCCGAGATGGAAGCGGACGGCGTGCTCATGATCCGCGTCGGTGAGCACGTCATCCTCTCGCTGTGGGACCGGGGCGAGTTCGAGGAGGAGGTCGGCACGATCGCCGTCGCCGACGGCGTCGCGCCGTTCACCCTCGCCCACAACGTCGCCACCCGCGAGGAGGTCGACGGCGTCCTGGAGCTCGCCCGGTCGCTCGGGCGTGAGGCCTCGACTGCCGAGGAGCGGGTCTGGGGCGGCTACACCGGCTACTTCGCCGACCCCGACGGCGTGCGCTGGGAGATCGCCTACAACCCGGGCCCGGTCGGACAGACCGTGCTGCCCTGACCCTCAGCCCACGAACCCGGGCAGATACTCCTCGAGGATCTCCCGGAACGGCGCCTCCGCGTTGAGCTGCGCCAGCACCCCGAGACCACCGAGCCAGACCCGGTGGATGAGCAGGTAGGACGGCGGCAGATTGAGCTTGAGGCCGACCGTGTAGGCGGGATCCTTGGGGTCGTTGATCCGCTTGAACTCCTCGCGCATCCACTCCCGGGTGAACCGGAAGCGCTCCTCCAGCGCCGGGGTCACGAACGGCGCCAGGTAGTCGAGCACGTGCTGCGGCTCGACCTTGATGCCCTCGCGGATGAAGCCCACGTCGCGCAGGCCCGCGACCAGGGCGTCCGCGTCGCCGGTCGCGGCGATCCGGATCAGCCGCCCCATCGGCTCGGGGAAGCCCCGCTCCGGGAGGCGCGCGGCGAGCCCGAAGTCGAGCACGGCCATGCGGCCATCGGGAAGGACCCGGAAGTTGCCGGGGTGCGGGTCGGCGTGGAGCATCCCGGTCAGCCCGGGCGCGGAGAACCAGAACCGGGCGAGCAGCTCGCCGTAGTGGTCGCGTTCCTCGGGAGTGCCCTCGGCGATCACCTTCGCGATCGAGCCCTCCGACTCCACCCACTCGGTGACGAGCACCGAGGGTCCCACGGCGACCACATCGGGTACGTCGATGAGCGGATGGGACGCGTACGCCTCGGCGAAGACGTGCTGGGCCTCGGCCTCCTTCGGGTAGTCGAGCTCCTCGACGACCCGCTCCTGCAGCTCGGCGACCAGCGCCTTGACGTCCATCCCGGGAACCACCGCGTTGCCGATCGCCGCGACCCGGCCGATCTGGCGCAGGTCGGCGCGCAGCGCTTCGTCGGCGCCCGGATACTGCACCTTCACCGCGACCTCGCGACCATCCGCCCACCGGCCCCGATGCACCTGCCCGATCGAGGCCGAGGCCGCCGGCTTGTCGGAGAGCTCGACCAGCTGCGACGCCCAGTCCGGTCCGAGGTCACGGGCCAGCAGGCCGCGTACGATCCCGGTCGGCATCGGGGGAGCGGAGTCCTGGAGCCGGGTGAGCTGGGCGCGGTAGTGGGCCGCCTGCGACTCCGGCAGCGCCGCCTCCATCACCGAGAGCATCTGCCCGAACTTCATCGCGCCACCCTTGAGCTCGCCCAGGGTGCGGAACAGCTGGTCGGCCGTACGCTGGTGCACGTCGGCCAGGACCGCCTCGGCGGGCTTGCCCCCGATCCGCTTCCCGAGCCCGAGCGCCTTGCGCCCGGCGTACCCCATCGGCAGTGCGGCCAGCTTCGCCGTCCGTGTCGCCGCTCGCCGCGGCAACCCCTTCGACGACCCCTCCGCGTCACTCATGCCGCCGCCTGCGTAGGGCAGTGCAAAGAATACGCAGCCGGCAGCCTGAGGCTCATGGTCGCTCGCTGGCGCTCGCTCATGCCGCAATTGTGCCTGTCGGCTGCAACTTGCACACCGCGAAGTAGCCTTCCCGCATGACCGCTGAGCTGACGATCGTGACCCCGCTCGACCCCGCCGGGGAGGACCCGTTCGGCTGGTTGGAGGAGGTCGAAGGGGTCGAGGCGCTGGCCTGGGTCCGGGCCCGCAACGAGGAGGCGCACGCGAGCGTCGGCGCCGATCCCGTCTTCGCCAAGATCGAGGCGCAGATCCTCGAGGTCCTCGACTCCGACGACCGGGTGCCCGAGGTCTCGCGCCTCGGCGAGCATCTCTACAACTTCTGGCGCGACGCCGACCACGAGCGCGGCATCTGGCGGCGCACCACGCCGGAGTCCTATCGCACCGACGATCCCGCGTGGGAGATCCTGCTCGACCTCGACGCCCTCGCCGAGAAGGAGGGCGAGAGCTGGGTCTGGCACGGCGCCTCGGTGCTCCGCCCCGAGCCCGGCGAGCCGTGGCGCAAGGTGCTCGTCGACCTCTCCCCGGGCGGCTCGGACGCCGACGTGACCAGGGAGTTCGACCTCGTCGAGAAGGCGTTCGTCGCACCCGCGGACGGTGGCTTCACCCGCGCCGTCGAGCAGGGCGGCGCCAAGGGGGCGCTCTCCTGGTGCGGCCCCGACGCGGTCTACGTCTACACCGACTTCGGCCCGGGTTCGCTCACGCCGAGCGGCTACCCGCGGATCGTGAAGCTGTGGCGCCGCGGCACCCCGTTCGAGGACGCTGCGGTGGTCTACGAGGGCACCGACGAGGACATGTACATCTCCGCCCGCCGCATCCACACCCCCGGCTTCGAGCGCGACCTGGTCAGCCGCTCGATCGCGTTCTACAAGTCCGAGACGTACGTCGCCACCGACCCCGGCACCCCCGAGCAGACCCTCACCAAGCTCGACATCCCCGACTCGGCCGAGGCCGGCTTCCACCGCGAGTGGCTGGTCATCGAGCTGCGCGAGGAGTGGACCATCGCCGGAACGACGTACGCCGCCGGCTCGCTGCTCGCGACCGACGCGGAGCGGTTCCTGGCCGGTGAGCGCGACCTCACCGTGCTCTTCGAGCCCACCGCGAAGACCTCCCTCGCCGGGGCGACCTGGACTCGCAACCACCTCGTCCTCAACGTGTTCGAGGACGTCAAGAACCAGCTGCACGTGCTGACCCCCTCGCTCTCCGGCGAGTGGACGCGCTCGGAGTTCCCCGCGACCGACCCGGTGGCCGCCGTCGGCACCCGTGCCGTCGACGCGGTCGAGTCCGACGAGGTCTGGGTCGTCACCAGCGGCTACCTGACCCCCGCGACGTACGGGCTGACCGAGATCGGCGCGGAGACGATCGAGCCGCTCAAGTCGGCGCCGGCCTGGTTCGACACCGAGGGGCTCCGCGCCGAGCAGCGTTTCGCGACCTCGGCGGACGGCACCCGGATCCCCTACTTCATCGTCGGTGCCGAGGCTGCCCTCGCCGGCGGCGGTCGACCGGCGCCGACGCTGCTCTACGGCTACGGCGGCTTCGAGATCCCGATGACGCCGGGCTACTCCGCCGGTGTCGGCAGGTCCTGGCTCAGCGAGGGCGGCGTCTACGTCGTCGCCAACATCCGCGGGGGAGGGGAGTACGGCCCGGCCTGGCACCAGGCGGCGTTGAAGGAGAACCGGCACAAGGCGTACGAGGACTTCGCCGCGGTCGCCCGCCATCTCGCCGAGACCGGCGTGACCGACGCCCAGCACCTCGGGATCCAGGGCGGTTCCAACGGCGGGCTGCTGACCGGCAACATGCTCACCCTCTACCCCGAGCTGTTCGGCGCGGTCGTGATCCAGGTGCCGCTGCTGGACATGAGGCGCTACTCGCATCTTCTAGCCGGAGCGAGCTGGATGGCCGAGTACGGCGACCCGGACGTCCCGGAGGAATGGGAGTACATCCGGACCTTCTCGCCCTACCACCTGCTCGACGCCGCCAGGACCTACCCGCCCGTCCTGCTCACCACCTCCACCAAGGACGACCGCGTCCACCCCGGCCACGCCCGCAAGATGGCCGCCCTCCTGGCCGCGACCGGCAAGGACGTCACGTACTACGAGAACATCGAGGGCGGCCACGGCGGCGCCGCCAACAACGCCCAGTCAGCCCACCTCTCCGCCTTCGCCTGGACCTTCCTGCGCGAGCGGCTCGGACTGGTCTGAGAGCTCCAGGACCACGACCGGAGTGGGGTGCGAGCGGCGGGCGGCGAAGTCGTCCAGCTCACCCCACCCGTCGTCGGAGGCCGCGAGCACCTCCCACAGCCGCTCCCGCTCGGGCCCGGTGGCCTCGCGGGCGCGAACCCGCTGCCTGCCGTCGACGGTCTCGACGACGGCATCGGGGTGCGCCAGCAGGTTGAGCCACCAGGCGGGCGGCGGGTCGGCCCAGCCGTTCATCGCCAACGTGACGTAGCTCGACCCGTCGGGGACGTAGGACACGATCACCGAGCGCTCCTGTCCGGTGCGGCGCCCGACCGTGGTCAGCCGGAGCATGCCGGCCCGGTCGGCGCGTGGGCGGCGCAGGAAGCGGGCTCCGCCAGCGGCGTACAGCCGGCGGTGGAACCACCACGCGGCGCGGATGAACCAGCGTGGCGGCAGCCACGGGGACTTCTGCTTCTCGTCGGTCGACATCGTTGCCTCCGTAGGGCAGTCAGACCCGAGATCCATGTGTCCGGCCAGCGTATCGACGGGCGAGGGCCGGTCGCCTCGGTGAGAACCCTGAGATCCGCCAGCCGAACGACTGACAGATACTGGGACGGTGATCTCAGATCATGGGACGCGCGATAGGGTGAGGTGACACGGCGCGACACATGGGGTTAACGTGTGGGCATGCTGAACAGCATTCTCGTACTTATCAGGCGCGTCGCCTAGGAGCCACTGGCCCCAGACGACGCGTCTCCCTCCGTTGCCCGCCGGGCCGGAGGGTTTTTTGTTGCACAAGCAGCCCACCACGAGATCCCATGAGTAGAAGCTCCGATGAGTAGGACGGCGGACATGAGCGAGCAGATGACAGGCGCACAGAGCCTGATCAAGTCGCTGGAAGCAGCGGGGGCCGAGAACATCTTCGGCATTCCGGGAGGAGCGATCCTTCCGGCGTACGACCCGCTGATGGACTCGAAGATCCGCCACATCCTCGTACGTCACGAGCAGGGCGCCGGCCACGCGGCCCAGGGCTACGCCGCCGCGACCGGCAAGGTCGGGGTCTGCATGGCCACCAGCGGCCCGGGCGCGACCAACCTGGTCACCCCGCTCGCCGACGCCAACATGGACTCCGTGCCGATGGTGGCCATCACCGGCCAGGTCGGCGCGGCGATGATCGGCACCGACGCCTTCCAGGAGGCGGACATCCGCGGCATCACGATGCCGGTCACCAAGCACAGCTTCCTCATCACCGACCCCGCGGAGATCCCGCTGCGGGTCGCTGAGGCCTTCCACCTCGCCTCCTCCGGGAGGCCGGGTCCGGTCCTCGTCGACGTCACCAAGTCGGCGTTGCAGGCCACCACCACCTACCGGTGGCCGACCGAGCTCCACCTGCCGGGCTACCGCCCGGTGACCAGGCCGCACGCCAAGCAGATCCGCGAGGCGGCGCGCCTGATGCTGGAGGCCAAGAAGCCGGTCCTGTACGTCGGTGGCGGCACCATCCGCTCCGGCGCCCACCGCGAGCTGCTGCAGCTGGCCACGCTCACCGGGATCCCGGTGGTGACCACCCTGATGGCGCGCGGTGCCTTCCCCGACTCCCACCCGCAGCACCTCGGGATGCCGGGCATGCACGGCACCGTTCCCGCCGTCGCCGGCCTGCAGAAGTCGGACCTGATCATCAGCCTCGGCGCCCGCTTCGACGACCGCGTCACCGGCAACCTGGACTCCTTCGCCCCCAACGCCAAGGTGATCCACGCCGACATCGACCCGGCCGAGATCGGCAAGAACCGCTACGCCGACGTCCCGATCGTGGGCGACGTGCGTGAGGTCCTCACCGACCTGATCGCGGTGCTCACCGCCGAGAAGGAAGCCGGCAAGGAGGGCGACTACGAGGGCTGGGTCGCGTTCATGGCCGGGATCAAGAAGGCGTACCCGCTCGGCTACGACCTCCCCGCCGAGGGCCTCTCCCCGCAGTACGTCATCGAGCGGCTCGGCAAGATCTCCGGCGAGGAGACGATCTTCACCGCCGGCGTCGGCCAGCACCAGATGTGGGCCGCGCAGTTCATCGGCTACGAGCACCCCAACACCTGGATCAACTCCGGCGGCCTCGGCACGATGGGCTACTCCGTCCCGGCCGCGATGGGCGCAAAGGTCGGCTGCCCGGACTCCACGGTGTGGTCGATCGACGGCGACGGCTGCTTCCAGATGACCAACCAGGAGCTGGCCACCTGCGCGATCGAGGGCATCCCGATCAAGGTTGCGATCATCAACAACGACAACCTCGGCATGGTGCGCCAGTGGCAGACGCTCTTCTACGGCGAGCGCTACTCCAACACCAACCTGCAGTCCCACGGCCAGCCCAAGCGCATCCCTGACTTCCCCAAGCTGGCCGAGGCCATGGGCTGCGTCGGCCTGGCCTGCGACTCCGCCGACGACGTCGACGCCACCATCGAGAAGGCCATGGAGATCAACGACATGCCCGTCGTCGTCGACTTCCGGGTCAACAAGGACGCCATGGTGTGGCCGATGGTCGCCGCCGGCTCCTCCAACGACGAGATCCAGTACGCGCGCGACCTCGCGCCCGAGTTCGACGAGGACGACCTGTGATGAGCATTCAGCCCGTGAAGACCGGCGGCAAGCACACGCTGAGCGTCCTGGTCGAGAACAAGCCCGGCGTCCTGGCCCGCGTGGCCGCGCTCTTCTCGCGTCGTGGCTTCAACATCGAGTCTCTCGCGGTCGGTCCCACCGAGCACGACGAGCTCTCCCGCATGACGGTCGTGGTCAATCTCGAGAACACCCCCCTCGAGCAGGTCACCAAGCAGCTCAACAAGCTGGTCGAGGTGATCAAGATCGTCGAGCTCGAGCCTGAGACGCGCGTCCAGCGCGCCCTCATGCTGGTCAAGATCACCGCCACCACGGAGACCCGCAGCCAGGTGCTCGACACCATCCAGCTCTTCCGGGCGAAGGTCGTCGACGTGTCCACCGACACCGTCATCGTCCAGCTCGCCGGCAACACCGGGAAGCTCAACGACTTCCTCCGGGTCATCGAGCCCTTCGGCATCCGTGAGCTCTCCCAGTCCGGCATGGTCGGCATGGGCCGCGGCTCCCGGTCGATCTCCGAGCGCAGCCTGCGATCCGTGGCTGTGCCCGCTCCGCCTTCCGCGGTCTGAACCCCTATCAAACACAACTAAAGGAGAAGCCCTCGTGGCTGAGATTTTCTACGACGACGACGCCGACCTCGCGCTGATCCAGGCGAAGAAGGTTGCCGTCATCGGCTACGGCAGCCAGGGCCACGCCCACGCGCTCAACCTGCGTGACTCCGGTGTGGACGTGCGCATCGGCCTGCAGCCCGGTTCGAAGTCGACCCCCAAGGCCGAGGAGGAGGGCTTCAAGGTCCTCGCGCCGGCCGACGCCGCGGCCGAGGCCGACGTGATCGTCATCCTTGCCCCCGACCAGCACCAGCGTGGTCTCTACAACGACCAGCTCGCGCCCCACGTGACCGCCGGCAAGACTCTCGTCTTCGGCCACGGCTTCAACGTGCGCTTCGGCTACATCAAGGCGCCCGAGGGCGTCGACGTGATCCTGGTCGCCCCGAAGGCCCCGGGCCACACCGTCCGTCGTGAGTACGTCGCCGGCCGCGGCATCCCGGACATCATCGCCGTGGAGCAGGACGCCTCCGGCTCCGCGTGGGACCTCGCGAAGTCGTACGCCAAGGGCATCGGTGGCACCCGCGCCGGTGTCATCAAGACGACCTTCACCGAGGAGACCGAGACCGACCTCTTCGGCGAGCAGGCCGTTCTCTGCGGCGGTGTGTCCCACCTGGTCCAGGCCGGGTTCGAGACGCTCACCGAGGCCGGCTACCAGCCCGAGATCGCCTACTTCGAGGTGCTCCACGAGCTCAAGCTCATCGTGGACCTGATGTGGGAGGGCGGCATCGCCAAGCAGCGCTGGTCGATCTCCGACACAGCTGAGTACGGCGACTACGTCTCCGGCCCGCGCGTCATCGGCCCGCAGGTCAAGGAGACCATGCAGCAGGTGCTCGCCGAGATCCAGGACGGCTCCTTCGCCGCCCGCTTCATCGCCGACCAGGACAACGGTGCGGCCGAGTTCCAGAAGCTGCGCGAGGAGGAGGCCGGTCACCCGATCGAGGCCACCGGCAAGGCCCTGCGCGCCCACTTCTCGTGGAGCCAGTCCGACGACGACTACACCGAGGGTTCAGCCGCCCGCTGACCGATGCGGTGCCGAGTCGGCACGAACTGACAGAAAACCAAGCCGAGTCGGCGCGTTCTAACGTGCCGACTCGGCTGGATTTTGTGGTCAGTTCGCGCCGACTCGGCGGGTTACTTGACCTCGGACTTGAGGACCAGGCGGAGGCCGACGAGCATCGGGACCACGAGCCAGATCAGGCCCGCGACCCCCAGCTGGGCCCACATCTTGTCGGTCATCTCGGAGTAGAGATTCATGGTCGCCCAGTTGAGGTCGAACCAGGTGGCGTGCTCGGCCCACCAGGTGTTGGTCGAGGCGAGGGCCGAGGAGACGCCAGGGAGGACGAGGGCGTAGACGAAGTACGCCACGATCGCACCCGGCGAGCTGCGGAACAGCGTGCCGAGCATGAAGCCCATGAACATGCCGATCTCGCTGGCCAGGGTCACCTGGGCGAGCTCGGTGAACGAGATGTTCCACACCGGGTCGAGGTCCATGACGGCTGCTACGCCGAGGTAGCCGAGCGCCCCGACGGCCGCCGCGACTGCGATGGCGACGACGCCGACCACGGCGGTGACCAGGGCCTTCGCGGCGATGACGCGGCCGCGGCCGGGCACCAGGGTGAAGGTGGTCAGTGCGCTACGGGCGCTCCATTCGCTGGTGACTGCCAGCACCGCGATCATCGGCAGGACCACCGACATCGGCATGCCCCAGGCGCTGGCGAAGCCCTCGTAGTCGAGGTTGTCGGCGTCGACGAAGATGATCGTCACCGCGGTCGCGGCCAGCGAGAGCACGACCAGGCTGGCCATCAGCCAGAACCCCGAGCGGGTGTCGAACATCTTGCGCAGCTCGACGCCGGCGATCCGGCCGAAGGGGATCGGGGCGGGCACGGCCCGCTCGCGGCGGCGTACCGCCTCGGGGTTGCGTCCGGCCGGCGTGGCCGGCTCAGGGGCGAGGGTCGTGGTGGTCATGCTGCATTCCCTTCGGGAGTCTCGAGGTGGTCGCGCTGGGTCTCGGCGGTGAGCTGGAGGAACATCTCCTCCAGGCCGGCGCCGTCGGCGGCGCGGAGCTCGGTCAGCACGAGCCCGGTGTCGAAGGCGACCTGGCCGACGGTGGTGAGGTCGGCGTCGCTGAGGACGGCCCCCTCGGTGGTGAGCTCGGCGGTGTGGCCGGCCCGCTGGAGGGCCCGGCCGAGTGAGGTGGGATCACTGGAACGGGCGTACGTCTCGCCGCTGGTGAGCAGCTCCTGCTTGGTGCCCTGCGCCACGATCCGGCCGTTGCCGATCACCACGATGTCGTCGGCGATCACCTCGATCTCGTGCAGCAGGTGCGAGGAGAGCAGCACGGTGCCGCCGTCGTCGGCGAAGCCGCGCAGCAGGTCGCGCATCCAGCGGATGCCGGCCGGGTCGAGGCCGTTGGCCGGCTCGTCGAGGATCAGCACCTCGGGGTCGCCGATCAGGGCCGTCGCGATGCCGAGCCGCTGCCGCATCCCGAGGGAGTAGTTGCGTACGCGACGACCGGCCTCCTCCTCGGTCAGGCTGACCCGGTCGAGGGTCTCGGCGACACTGGACTTCGGCAGCCCCATGGTGCGGGCGGCCAGGGTGAGGATCTCGCGGCCGGTGCGCCCGCCGTGCTGGGCGGAGGCGTCCAGCAGCACGCCGACCTCGCGACCGGGGTTGGGCAGCTGGGAGAAGTGGCGGCCCAGCAGGTGGGCGCTGCCGGAGGACGGATCGGTGAGTCCGACCAGGATGCGCATGGTCGTGGACTTACCGGCGCCGTTGGGGCCGAGGAAGCCGGTCACCCGACCGGGCTCGGCGGTGAAGGTCACGTTGTCGACGGCCGTGAACCTGCCGTACCTCTTGGAGAGGGCATCGATCTGGATCATGCTCCGAGCCTGGTGCCAGGCGCCCCTCCGGCGCGTCGGGCAGATCCCTGGCGGGTGCCTGGACCTTCCCCTGATCTCCCCTGAGACCGTCTCAGGGGTCCAGCTGATTAGGCACAGCAGTCCGCTGTGGAATGTTTCGTACCGAACGAAACGTTCTCAGGGCATGCGTATTGATGTCTGGTCCGACGTTGTCTGTCCTTGGTGCTACATCGGCAAGCGCCACCTCGAGGAAGCCCTGGAGCGCTTCGAGCACAGCGACGACGTCGAGATCGTCTACCACTCCTTCGAGCTCGACCCGACCGCGCCGCAGGTGCCCGTCGAGACCACGGTCGAGGCCCTGGCGAAGAAGTTCGGCGCCTCCGTCGACCAGGCCCGCGAGATGATGAAGCAGGCCAACGTGCCCGCCGCCGCGGCCGGTCTCGAGTTCCGCCACGAGGACACCCCGCACGCGCGCACCATCGACGCCCACCGGCTGCTCCACCTGGCCAAGGCCGAGGGCAAGCAGGCCGTGCTCAAGGAGGAGCTGCTCGCTGCGTACTTCACCCGCGGCGAGTCGATGGGTGACCACACCGTCCTGAAGCAGGCCGCGGTGAACGTCGGTCTGGACGCCGGCCGGGTGGACGAGGTCCTCGCGGGCGACGAGTTCGCCGGCGACGTGCAGGCCGACATCGACCAGGCCCGCGCCTATGGGGCGACCGGGGTGCCGTTCTACGTGGTCGAGGGGAAGTACGGCGTCTCCGGGGCCCAGCCGACCGACCTGTTCAGCCAGCTCCTGGAGAAGGTGCACGCCGAGACCAAGCCGGCGCTCACGCTCGTCGGCGAGGGCGACGCCTGCGGTCCCGACGGCTGCGCGATCTGACGAGGCTCTGAACAGGCGAACCGAGACGCAAGCCCGGATAAATTCTGGGCCCCGATCTACTAGGTGAGCCTAACCTAACGTTACGCTGCTGGAATGCTGCCAACGTTCGTCATCGGCCTGCGCGAGGGGCTCGAGGCGGCGCTGATCGTGTCGATCATCGCCACCTTCCTGCGTCGCAACGGCGCGCCGCTGCGCGGACTGTGGGTGGGCGTCGGTGCCGGCATCGGGCTGAGCATCGCCGTCGGGGTCGCCCTGCGGCTCCTTGAGCAGGCGCTGCCCCAACGGCAGCAGGAGATGCTCGAATGCGTGATCGGCGTGATCGCGATCGTCTTCGTGACCGGGATGATCCGGTGGATGCACGTCCACGCCCGTACGCTGAAGGGCGACCTCGAGCAGGCGGCGGCAGCGGCGCTGGGCGCCGGCACGATGACCGCGATGGCACTGATGGGCTTCCTGGCGGTGCTGCGCGAGGGCTTCGAGACCTCGGTCTTCCTGCTCGCGACGATCCAGAACGCCACCAGCGCACCCGCCGCGATCCTCGGCGCCCTGCTCGGGCTGACCATCGCCGTCGGGCTCGGCTGGGGGATCTACGCCGGCGGCCTGCGACTCAATCTGAGGATGTTCTTCCAGGTCACCGGCGTGTTCCTGGTCTTCGTCGCGGCCGGGCTGGTGATGTTCGCGCTGCGCACCGGACACGAGGCGGGCTGGGTCACCGTCGGCCAGGGCCCGACCGTCGACCTGTCCTGGCTCATCCCGAACGGCTCGGTTCGCTCGGCGGTGATCACCGGGATCCTCGGCGTCCCCGCCGACCCACGGGTGATCGAGGTGCTCGGCTGGATCGCCTACCTGGTGCCGATGCTCGCGATGCTGCTCCTGCCCGCCCGCCTGCGCCCGGGCACAGCGCTCGCGCGACGGCTGCGGATCGGCGGCGCGATCGCCGCCGTGGCTGCCGCCGCCGCACTCTTCGTGTTCGTGCCGCTGCCGAGCGTCGACGTGCCTCGTGAGGCGCCGCTGGCTGACGGACGTACGGCGGTGCTGGCCGTCACCGGCGACCGAGCGACCCTGACCGCAGACGGCGAGAAGATCGAGCTCGCCGACCCCACCGACCACACCGGCAACGCCGACACCGCCTGGCATGCGGAGGGCTCCGGCGACCTGCCGGCCACCCTCACCGCGCAGGACCTGCTGACCTACACCGGCAACAGGGTCCCGGTCGGGCTCAACCTCGCCACCGCTCCGGGCCCCTACGAGGCCCGCTGGACCGACACCACGCGCCACACGGTGCTGAGCCGCGACGAGGGTCTGGTCGACGTACGCACCACCGGCAAGCTCCTGGTCACGATCGAAGGCGGCGGCCTGACCTCGCCGCGCACGTTCACCGTCGACGACGCCACACTCCAGGTCGAGAAGACCTACGCGACGGAGCTGTCCGCGACGATCGCCGACGCGGACCACGCCGCCCACGACCGGCTGCTGTGGAAGCACTGGGTGCCGGTCGCCCTCATCGTCCTCGCCGGGCTGCTGCTGTGGCAGTCCCTGCGCAGGCCCGGCCGCGGCACCGAACCGCGCGCCGTCACCGACCCCGGCCGCGAAGGCGGCCAGGAGTCATCAGTGGAAGGAACCACCCATGTCGCGTAAGGCGATCTCCGTTGCAGCACTCACCGCGCTGTGCCTGACCGGGCTGGCCGCCTGCGGCAGCGACGCCGACGACTCGGCCGCCCCGAAGAAGAAGGGCGCCAGCCAGGTCGCGGTGAAGCTGGTCAGCGGCTCCGAGGGCGACGTCTGCGAGCTCGACACCGACACCGCCGCCGCCGGACCGGTGACCTTCACGGTCGTCAACGAGTCGGCGGCCGGCGTCACCGAGGTCGAGCTGATGGATGGCCAGAAGATCCTCGGTGAGAAGGAGAACCTCGCCCCGGGTCTGCCCGAGGTCTCCTTCACGCTCACCCTCGGTGGTGGCGACTACGAGGTCTACTGTCCGGGCGCCGCCGAGGAGCGGATCCCCTTCGAGGTCACCGGCGAGGCCGCGGCCGCGCCCACGGGCGACACCGCCGAGCTGCTCGCTGCGGGTGCGAAGGACTACACCGTCTACGTCAACACGCAGCTCGACGCGATGATCACCGGCGTCGAGAACCTCCAGAAGGCCGTCGACTCCGGTGACGTCGCCGCCGCGCAGCAGGCGTACGCCGACTCCCGCCCGTTCTACGAGAAGATCGAGTCCGACGTCGAGGGCTTCGTGATGGAGGGCTTCGACCCGACCGACAACAAGGGGAACCTCGACTACCTGATCGACATGCGCGCCTCCAACCTCGACGAGGCGGTCGGCTGGAGCGGCTTCCACGCCGTCGAGCGCGACCTCTTCGAGGCGAAGAAGATCACCGACCAGACCAAGAAGTACGCCGCCGACCTGGTCACCAACGTCACCAAGCTCGCCGAGGTCGGCAAGACCCTGGAGTTCAAGCCCGAGGACCTCGCCAACGGGGCCGCCGCGCTGCTCGAGGAGGTCCAGTCGGGCAAGATCACCGGCGAGGAGGAGGCCTACAGCCACATCGACCTGGTCGACTTCGCCAACAACGTCGAGGGTGCCCAGCAGGCGTACGCGGCCCTCCGGCCTGGTCTGGAGAAGATCGACGCCGAGCTCGTCAAGACCATCGACGAGCGGTTCACGGCGGTCACCGATGACCTCGAGGGTTACAAGGACCCCGAGGCCCTGGGCGGCTACCAGCCCTACACCGCCGAGCTGAAGGCCTCCGACGGCAAGAAGCTCTCCGCGACCGTACAGTCGCTCCAGGACGTGCTCGGGCGCCTGGCGGAGAAGGCAGCGACGGCCTGATGGCCACCGAGGGCAAGGGCCTGTCCCGGCGCCGGCTCATCGCCGGTGCCGGGGGCGGCGCCGCGGCCGGGGCGGCGGTCGGCTTCCTCGGCGGCCGCGTCGCCGCCCCCGCCGAGGCGGCGGCCTCCGACAGGCTCGACCTCGACAAGGCGTACGACTTCTACACCGGCGACCACCAGGCCGGCATCGCCACGCCTCCGCAGCGGCATCTGGTCTTCATGTCCCTCGACGTCGTCGAGGGCACCACCGCAGAGCAGCTGAAGGTGCTCTTCGCGCGCTGGTCGGCGGCCATGGCGACGATGATGAAGGGCAACCCGGTCGGGACCGTCGAGCCCTCGCGCAGCAACGGGGTGCCCCAGGACACGGGGGAGGCGTACGACCTCTCGCCGGCCTCGCTGACCGTCACCCTCGGTCTCGGGCCCGGGCTCTTCGATGACCGCTTCGGGCTGGCCGGACGTGGCCCGAAGCTGCTGGCCGAGATCCCGCGGCTGCCCTCCGACGAGCTCAAGCCCGAGCTGTGCGGCGGCGATCTCGCCCTGCAGGCCTGCGCCGACGACCCGCAGGTGGCCTACCACGCGATCCGCGACCTGGTCCGGATCGGGCGCGGCCTGGTCACCACCCGCTGGACCGTGCTCGGCTTCGGCCGCGCCTCGGCCGGCAAGGGCCAGAAGACGCCGCGCAACCTGATGGGCCTCAAGGACGGGACCCGCAACATCAAGACCGACGACGACCTCGACGAGTTCGTCTGGGTCTCCGACCCGGACGAGCCCGCATGGATGCAGGGTGGCAGCTACCTGGTCACCCGCAAGATCAACATGGACATCGAGGTCTGGGACGGCACCACCATCGACACCCAGCACCTCACCATCGGCCGGGACAAGGCCGAAGGCGCACCCCTGGGTGGGAAGAAGGAGTTCGACACCCCGGACTTCAAGGCCGTACGCGACGGAGAGCCGGTCATCGACCCGACCTCCCACGTCGCCCTGGCGGCCTCGGAGAACAACGGGGGAGCGAAGATGCTGCGCCGCGGCTACAACTTCACCGACGGGCTCAACTCGCTGGGCCAGCTCGACGCCGGCCTCTTCTTCATCGCCTTCCAGAAGGACCCCGCGACCTTCGTCGACCTGCAGCGCAAGCTCGGACGCGTCGACCTGCTCAACGAGTACATCGCCCACGTCGGCTCGGCGATCTTCGCCGTGCCGCGCGCGCCGAAGTCAGGCCACTACCTGGCCGAGGAGCTCTTCGGCTGACGGTGGAACAGCGGCTCAGCGCTTGGTGGCGAGCAGGACGCTGGTGTCGGCGGCGACCATGACCTCGACGGTGGTGAAGCGCTCGTCGGTGAGCCAGGACTCGCGCAGGCTGTCGACGCGGCCGTAGACGATCGGCGGCCACAGGTCGGTGGGGATGAGGTCGTCGATGACGACGATGCCGCCCTCCTCGACGAGGTCGGAGAGCTGGTCGGGGGAGACCCCGCCGGGGGTCTCGGCGTCGAGGAAGAGCAGCGCGAACGGGCCACGGTCGCGCAGGATGCCCCAGTCGGCCGCGATGACCTCGACCTGCGCGTCGTCGGCGAAGATCTCGGCGGCCTCCTTGGCGAGGTGCTCGTCGAGCTCGGCGGAGACGATCTGGGCGGCCTGGCCGCGTACGCCGCTTCGCAGCCACGCGGTGCCGACACCGCAACCGGTGCCGAACTCCGCCATCGTGCCGCTCCGGGTGGCCGCCAGAGTCGCCAGCAGCCGCCCGGTCTCGTTGCGGCAGAACGACACATAGCCCGCGCGACGGGAGACGTCGAAGGCGCGGGTCACGATGTCCGGAAGCTCTGGGGGTGCACTCACAGGGCCAGTCTTCCCGATATCGCGTGTGAGCGCGCGCACGGGTGTCTCGGATGGCGGACCATTCGTCCAGATCTGCTCTCTGGAAGCGTCTCCCGGGTTAACGTCAGAACACCATGCGGAGCATTTTTCTCGTACTCGAGTGCCGCGACGGGGCCCGGCGGTAACGACCGCAGGAGAAGCCACCTCGTCGCGGTGGCTTCCGTCTTCTAAAGACCCCGGCTTCTCTCCCACACCCTCTGTTGACCCGAAGTGTGAAGGAAGAAGCCCATGTACGCGATGTACCCCGAGAGCCCGGCCGAACACAACAAGTGGAGCCGCGAGTGGGGCCCGGCGAGCCACGACCCCGACAACCCGCACAGCGTCGAGAACACCATCGCTGCAGTGCAGCAGGCGCTCGACCTGCGGGACAACGGCGGCCAGCTGCCCGACGACAACTAGTCTCGCCGTATGTCTACGACCAACCTCGCAGTGATCCCCGGCGACGGCATCGGACCGGAGGTGACCGCCGAGGCGCTGAAGGTGCTCGAGATCGCCTCTCCGGTGAAGTTCGAGCAGACCCGCTACGGCCTCGGCGCCGAGCGCTATCTCGCCACCGGTGAGGTGCTCCCCGAGTCCGTTCTCGCCGAGATCAAGGAGCAGGACGCCATCCTGCTCGGCGCGATCGGCGGCAAGCCGAACGACCCGAACCTGCCTCCCGGCATCCTGGAGCGCGGGCTGCTGCTCAAGCTCCGTTTCGAGCTCGACCACTACGTCAACCTGCGCCCGTCGCGGCTCTTCCCGGGGGCGATCTCCCCGCTGTCGCCGGCCGTGCTCGACAAGGGCGAGATCGACTTCGTCGTGGTGCGCGAGGGCACCGAGGGCCTCTACACCGGCAACGGTGGCGCGATGCGGGTCGGAACCCCGCACGAGGTCGCCACCGAGACCTCGGTCAACACCGCCTACGGCGTGGAGCGGGTCGTACGTGACGCCTTCGCCCGTGCCCAGGCGCGCCCGCGCAAGAAGCTGACCCTGGTCCACAAGACCAACGTGCTGGTCAACGCGGGCTCGCTGTGGTGGCGGATCACCCAGCAGGTCGCCGAGGAGTTCCCCGACGTCACTGTGGACTACCTCCACATCGACGCGGTGATGATCTTCCTCGCCACCGACCCGGCCCGCTTCGACGTGATCGTCACCGACAACATCTTCGGCGACATCATCACCGACCTCGCCGCTGCCATCACCGGCGGCATCGGCCTGGCCGCCTCCGGCAACATCAACTCCTCCCGGGAGTTCCCCTCGATGTTCGAGCCGGTCCACGGCTCCGCCCCCGACATCGCCGGCCAGCAGAAGGCGGACCCCACCGCGGCCATCCTGTCCGGGGCCCTTCTGCTCGAGCACCTCGGTCACCCCGAGGCTGCCGCCGCCATCGACGCCGCCGTGCTCGCCGATCTCTCCGAGCGCGGCACCGAGCCACGTACGACCTCCGAGGTCGGCGACGCGATCGCCGCCCGCGTAACCAGCTAGCCGCTCATCCCCGAAGGGGCCGGGCGCAGAGTTTCTGCGCCCGGCCCTTCGTCTGTCCTCATCACTTACGTTTCGACCGCAGAACAGGACTAATCTCATGGTCATGGAGATCAGCACCACATTGTCGACCCAACCGGCCACCGACAAGCAGCTCGCGGAGGTCCTGGCGAACCCAGGCTTCGGCAACCATTTCACCGATCACATGCTCACCGTCGAGTGGACGCCCGAACAGGGCTGGCACAACGGTCGCATCGAGGCGTACGCACCGCTCAGCCTGGACCCGTCGGCAGCCGTGCTGCACTACGCCCAGGAGATCTTCGAGGGGATGAAGGCCTACCGGCACGCCGACGGCTCGATCTGGTCGTTCCGGCCCGAGGCCAACGCCGCCCGGATGGCCCGCTCCAGCGAGCGGCTCGCGCTGCCCGTCCTCGAGATCGAGGACTTCGTGCAGACCGTCTTCGACCTGGTCAAGGTCGACCAGCGCTGGGTGCCCGAGGCCTCGGAGAGCGATGAGAAGAGCCTCTACCTGCGGCCCTTCATGTTCGCCTCGGAGTCGTTCCTCGGCGTGCGCCCGGCCCAGCACGTGACCTACATGGTCATCGCCTCGCCCGCCGGCTCCTACTTCAAGGGCGGCGTGAAGCCGGTACGGATCTGGCTCACCGAGGACTACACCCGCGCCGGCCGCGGCGGCATGGGCGCGGCCAAGACCGGCGGCAACTACGCCTCCTCCCTGGTCGCCCAGGCCGAGGCCTCGGCCAACGGCTGCGACCAGGTGGTCTTCCTGGACGCGCAGGAGGGCAAGTACGTCGAGGAGCTCGGCGGCATGAACCTCTACTTCGTCCACGCCGACGGCCGGATCGTCACTCCCGAGACCGGCACGATCCTCGAGGGGATCACGCGCGCCTCCATCATCGAGCTCGCGGGCAAGCTGGGCTACACCGTCGAGGAGCGCAAGTTCGCCATCGACGAGTGGAAGTCCGGCGTCGAGTCCGGCGAGATCACCGAGGTCTTCGCCTGCGGCACCGCCGCCGTCGTCACCCCGGTCGGCGAGCTCGTCCACAACGGCGGCTCCATCGCCTCCGCCGGTGAGGGCGAGGTCTGGAAGACCATCCGCAAGCAGCTCGTCGACATCCAGTTCGGCCGGGCCGAGGACACCTTCGGCTGGATGCGCAAGATCGTCTAGCCCAAAGGTCACGTACGCAGGCCGAGGCGTCACTCCCGCGAATCGACATGGCAGATCGGTGCCATGTCGGCCGACGGGAGAGACGCCTCGGCCGACGTACCTGACGCTTCGGCGGGGTGTCGGCTGCGGCGGATAAGGTTTGTCTCGTGACGACAGCCCCTCGCCGTCTCCCGGCGACCCAACGGGACACCGTTGGTGACTACGACCTGCTCTCCCTGCTGGGGCAGGGCGGGATGGGGCGAGTCCATCTGGCCAGCCACCGCACGAGCGGTGAGCGGGTGGCGCTGAAGGTGCTGCGTACCCAGTTCGTGGGGGATGAGGAGGGCCGCCATCGGCTCGCGCGCGAGGTCTCCTCGCTGCAGCGGGTTCGGAGCAGGTGGGTGGCTGGCGTGGTCGGCGCCGATCCGTGGGGTGAGGTGCCGTGGCTGGCGACCCGCTACGTGCCGGGGCCGACGCTGCACGACAAGATCGTCAACGAGGGCGTGCTCTCGCGCGAGGAGGTCGAGCAGCTGGCCAGCGACCTGGCCGAGGGCATCGCCGACTGCCATGCCGTCGGCGTCCTCCACCGCGACATCAAGCCGGCCAACATCATCATGGAGGGGCGCACCCCGATCCTGATCGACTTCGGGCTCGCCCGCGTCGCCGACGACCCGAAGATCACGGTGACCGGCCTGCTGATCGGCACCCCCGGCTACCTTCCGCCCGAGATCGCGGTCGGCGACCTGGCCACCCCGGCCTCGGACGTGCACTCGTGGGCCTCCGTGGTGGCGTACGCAGCGACGGGCCGCCCGCCCTTCGGCGAGGGCAACTCGATGAAGCTGATGGACCGCGCCCGGCGCGGTGAGCACGACCTCGAGGGGGTGCCGCAGCCGCTGCGCGGGCTGCTCGGCCAGGCGCTGTCGCCCGACCCCGCAGACCGTCCGACGCTGGACGAGGTGCGCGAGTGGCTGCGTACGCCGCGCCGGCCGTTCGTGCACCGGCCGGTCGAGCAGCTCTCGCTGAGCGACCGGGCCGAGCGCGAGAAGGCCACCACGCCGGCCGCGCCGTTC
Organism: Nocardioides sp. NPDC087217; assembly: GCF_044744805.1. Lineage (NCBI taxonomy): Bacteria > Bacillati > Actinomycetota > Actinomycetes > Propionibacteriales > Nocardioidaceae > Nocardioides > Nocardioides sp. NPDC087217. The sequence goes on along the minus strand of NZ_JBIUZB010000010.1, from coordinate 64,167 downwards.
ACCCCGATCCAGAAGCTCGGCCCGCGCCAGGACAGCGGCCTGGAGAAGCTGCGCCGGGGTGCGGTCTGGCTCGGCCTGCTCGCCTTCGCCGTCGGCGTGATCGCTGCGTTCCCGAGCGCCGGCTTCTGGGCCGTGCTCGGCGCGGCGTGGCTGATCCGCGCCGGCACGCTTGCCGCCGGCGATCTGCGCGGGTGGCGGTGGTATCGCGGTCGCAAGTGGCACGACGCGCCCCGACTGCTGATCGGCGCTCCCTGGCGCCTGGTCCGTTCGCTCCCGAAGACGTTCGTCGTCGGGGTGTGGGGCTTCGGGTTCGTGGTGGCGGCGGTGCTGATCGGCTTCGCCCTGCAGCTCTCCCTCGAGGCGACGCTGGGCTTCGCCGGCCTGGCGTTTGTCGGCGCGCTGTGGACCGGCTCCGGGCGCGACCGGCTGCGTGACCCGGTGACCAAGGCGGTCCACCGGATCTCGGCGCGATGGGTGCCGTGGATCCTCGGGTTCGCCGTGGTCATCACCCTGGCGCTCTTCCCGATCCAGACCCTCGCCGACGAGGGCTCGCAGTTCTCCGGCGGCGACGAGCCGTGGTGGGTCGAGCTCCTCGGCTGGTGAGACGCCCGTCCCACGGAGAAAGATTTCGTGGCAGTATCAGGGCTATGACGACGTACGTCATCATCATTCGCTAGCGCGTCGAGCCTTGCCCGACGCGCCACCCTCTCGTTCCCGAGAGGGTTTTTTGTTGCCCAGCCCAGCCCAGCCCAAGGACACAGAGCCATGGAATTCCACGTCTACGACACCACCCTGCGCGACGGTGCGCAGCAGGAGGGCTTGAACCTCAGCGTCGCCGACAAGCTCGCGATCGCCCGGCACCTCGACGGTCTGGGCGTCGGATTCATCGAGGGCGGCTGGCCCGGTGCGAACCCGAAGGACACCGAGTTCTTCAAGCGGGCCGTCTCCGAGCTCGACCTCAAGCACGCGCGGCTGGCGGCGTTCGGGTCGACCCGCCGGGCCGGCGTGCGGGCTGCTGACGACCCGCAGGTCGCCGCGCTCCGCGACTCCGGGGCGTCGGTCGTCACCCTCGTCGCCAAGTCCCACGACCGCCACGTCGAGCTCGCGTTGCGCACCACGCTCGAGGAGAACCTCGCGATGATCCGCGACACGGTCTCCCACCTGCGCGAAGAGGGCCAGCAGGTCTTCCTCGACGCCGAGCACTTCTTCGACGGCTACCGGGCCAACCGCGACTACGCGCTGGAGGTCCTGAAGACGGCCTACGAGGCGGGTGCCGAGGTGGTCGCGCTGTGCGACACCAACGGCGGGATGCTGCCGGGCTGGGTGGCCGACGTCGTCCACGACGTCCGCGGCGCCACCCAGGGAGCGGTCGGCATCCACTGTCACAACGACACCGGGTGCGCGGTCGCCAACTCGCTGGCCGCCGTGGACGCCGGGGCGATGCACGTCCAGGGCTGCATCAACGGCTACGGGGAGCGTACGGGCAACGCCGACCTCGTCTCCGTGGTCGCCAACCTGCAGCTGAAGCTGGGCCGCGAGGTGCTGCCGACGGGGCTGCTGGGCGAGGCGACCCGCGTCGCGCACGCGGTGGCCGAGGTGACCAACGTGCCGCCCGCGGGCCGCCAGCCGTACGTCGGTGCCTCCGCGTTCACCCACAAGGCCGGGCTGCACGCCTCCGCGATCAAGGTGGACCCCAACCTCTACCAGCACATGGACCCGGCCGGCGTCGGCAACGACATGCGGCTGCTGGTCTCGGACATGGCTGGGAGGGCCTCGATCGAGCTGAAGGGGCGCGAGCTCGGCTACGACCTCTCCGACGACCGCGACCTGGTGACCCGGGTGACCGAGCGGGTCAAGGAGGCCGAGCAGCGTGGCTACACCTTCGAGGCGGCCGACGCCTCCTTCGAGCTGCTCCTGATCGAGGAGGTCGAGGGTGCCCGGCCGTCCTTCTTCGACGTCGAGTCCTGGCGGGTCATCTCCGAGGCCCGGGGTGGCGGCCCGGAGACGGCGTCGACAACCGAGGCGATCGTGAAGATCCACGCCGACGGCGTACGTCACGTCGAGACCGGCGAGGGCAACGGCCCGGTCAACGCGCTCGACCAGGCGCTGCGGGCCGCGATCACGCGTGCCTTCCCGGTGGTCGCCGACTTCGACCTGATCGACTTCAAGGTGCGCCTCTTCGACCAGGGACACGGCACCGATGCCAAGACGAGGGTGCTGATCGAGACCTCCGACGGCTCGACGTCGTGGACGACGGTGGGGGTCGGGTCGAACGTGATCGAGGCGTCGTGGGAGGCGCTGGTCGACGGGCTCACCTTTGGGCTGCGGCGGCATGTGGGCGAGACCACACCGTCGGAGGCCGCTGTCACGGAATGAATCCCCGGGACGCGGGCGTTCAACACTTCAACATTGAACTATCCGCGTCTTACGAGGAGAACCCGTGACCGACACCCGTATCGCCGTACTCGTTGGCAGCCTGCGCGCCGACTCCATCAACCGCAAGCTCGCCGAGAAGCTCGTCGCCGAAGCGCCTGAGGGTGTCGTCCTGGAGATCGTCGACGGACTGGCGGACGTGCCGTTCTTCAACGAGGACCTCGAGGCCGACCCGGGCGAGGCCGTGACCCAGCTCCGCAAGGTGATCGACGAGGCCGACCGCGTCCTCATCGTGACCCCGGAGTACAACGGCACGATGCCCGCCGTCATCAACAACGCGATCGACTGGCTCTCGCGCCCCTACGCCGCCGGCGTGCTCAAGGGCAAGGTCCTCTCGGTCGTCGGCGTCGCCCCGACCCCCTACGGTGCCAAGTGGTCCCACGCCGACGCCGCCCGCTCGGCCGGCATCGGTGGCGCCATCGTCGTCGAGGACGCCATCGTCTCCCAGCCGGTCCACGAGATCGACGTCTTCACCGACGCCGAGGCCCAGGCCCGCTTCCGCGAGGCCGTCGAGAAGCTCGCGGGCTTCCAGCCCGCCGCTGTCTGAGCCCCAACCAGGCAGCACCACGAGGGCAGGTCTCTGCGGGGGGAGACCTGCCCTTGGTGATTTATCGCGTGCGTGACTGCCGATTCGGCCGTACGTTTCGCTCATGAGTGGACCGGTGAAGCAGCTCCGACTGGTGGTCGAGGCGAAGGATTATGAGAAGGCGGTGGCCTTCTACCGCGACACCCTCGGCCTGCCGGAGCAGGCCGCCTTCTCCGGCCCCGGTGAGGCCCATGTGACGATCCTCGACGCCGGCTTGGCTACGCTCGAGCTCGCCAACTCCGCCCAGCACGCCTACATCGACGAGGTCGAGGTCGGGCAGCCGGCGGCCGGGCACGTCCGGGTGGCGTTCGAGGTCGAGGACTCCGCCACCGTCGCCTCCCGGCTCGTCGATGGCGGCGCCACCCTCGTCGCGCCGCCCACCCGCACCCCGTGGGAGTCGCTCAACGCCCGTCTCGACGGGCCGGCGGGGCTGCATCTGAGTGTCTTCCAGGAGCTCGCCGAGCCCGTCCTGGCGCCGGACTACCCGGTCACCACGGAGCGGCTGGCGTTGCGCCCGATCGACGTCGAGCGCGACCTCGACGACCTGCACGCCTATCTCTCGCTCGAGGAGGTGTGCCGCTACATCCCGCCGGTTCCGCGTGACCGCGAGCAGCTGCGAGAGGCGTACGCACCCGAGAGGCGTCTCTCCGTCCTGCGCCGCGAGGGTGAGGTGCTCTGCCTCGCCGTCGAGCACGAGGGCCGGCTGATCGGCGACGTGGTGCTCTTCTGGCACAGCAAGGAGCAGCGGTCGGGGGAGATCGGCTATGCCTTCAACCCCGAGTTCAGCGGCCGCGGCTTCGCCACCGAGACCGCGCGGGCGCTGCTGGGGCTGGCCTTCGACGGGCTCGGCCTGCACCGGGTGACCGCTCGGGTCGACGAGCGCAACGTCGCCTCGGCGCGGGTGATCGAGCGGCTCGGGATGCGGAAGGAAGCCGTCGAGCGCGAGGCCGAATGGTTCAAGGGCGAGTGGACGACACTGGTGCACTACGCGATGCTCGAGGACGAGTGGCGCTCGGGCCACTAGTCTGCAGGGGTGGCCGAGCTTCATGATCTGACCGCCCTGGAACAGGGAGAGCTGCTGCATCGATGCGAGGTCTCCCCGGGAGAGCTCGCCGAGCACTACCTCGACAGGATCGCGAGGCTCGACGACGTCGGCGCCTTCGTCACCGTGGCCGAGGAGCGGATCTCGACCTGCGCTCGTGAGCTCGTGGTCAAGCCGGTCGGAGCCTCACCGCTGTGGGGCGTACCCACCGCGATCAAGGACCTCAACCTCACCCGCGGGGTGCGTACGACCTTCGGGTCGGCTGCCTTCGCCGACTTCGTCCCCGACGTCTCCGACAACGTCACCCTCTCCATCGAGGCGGCCGGGATGATCTCGCTCGGGAAGACCAACACTCCGGAGTTCGGCTCGCCCTGCTACACCGAGCCGGACGTGGCGCCGCCCGCCGTCACCCCCTGGGACCGTACGCGGATCGCCGGCGGCTCCTCCGGAGGTGCTGCCGCCGCGGTCGCCGCCGGCCTGGTGCCGGTTGCGCAGGGCTCCGACGGCGGCGGTTCGATCCGGATCCCGGCCTCGTGCTGCGGGCTGGTCGGCCTCAAGCCCACGCGCGGGCGGATCTCCCCGTCGCCGATGTACGGCGACGCCGCCGGGCTCGCCACCGCCGGTCCGATCGCTCGGTCGGTGCGGGACGCGGCGGCCTTCCTCGACGTGCTCGCGGGGCGGCGTACGGGTGATCCCTTCTGGGCTCCCGAGGAGCCGCTCCCGTTCCTGGACGCGTGCGAGCGGCCGCCGGGGCGGCTGCGCATCGCCCGGTTCATCGAGCCGCTGATCGCCCCGACCTCGGTCGATCCCGAGTGCGTCGCCGCGTGGGAGAACGCCTCTGCCTTGTTGGAATCGCTGGGCCACGAGATCGTCGACATCCCGCGGCCGCTGCCGGTCGAGGCGGTCGCGGTCTTCGAGACGGTCTGGGCGGTCGGGACTGCGATGTCGGTCGTCAACCTCACCCCGGATCAGCGATCCCAGATCCGGCCGCTGACCCGCTGGCTCACCGAGCGGGGAGAGGCGTTCAGTGGCCCGGAGTTCGGGCTGGCGATCGCCGAGCTGCGACGGTACGCCGCCATGGCCCTGGAGGCGCTGGCGCCCTACGGCGCCGTGCTCACCCCGACCCTGGCGACCCCGCCGCCGAAGGTCGGTGCGATCCGTGACGACGCCGACCCCGCCGCCGACTTCGAGGCCCAGAAGGCGTTCACCCCCTGGACCTCCGCCTGGAACGTCACCGGCATGCCCGCCATCTCCCTGCCCCTCCACTGGACCCCGTCTGGTCTTCCCGTCGGCGTCATGCTCGCCGCCCGCCCCGCCGAGGAGCCCCTCCTGCTCTCCCTTGCGGCCCAGATCGAGGACGCCGCCCTCTGGGACCGCCGGCTCCCGCCCGGCTGGTGAAGCCTCGCCGAGACCGCAGAAATGGCGAGCCGAATCTGTAGTTGTGGGGGGGGGGGGGGGGGCGGGGGGGGGCACCCCCAAACATTATCGGGGCAGCAAAAAAGATTGGGGAGGGGGGGGGGGGGCGGGGGGCCGGGGGGTGTGTGGGGGGGCCGGGGG
>NZ_JBIUZB010000010.1:0-58540 GCF_044744805.1 Nocardioides sp. NPDC087217 | reverse complement strand
GCGGGGGTTTGCACCCCCCGCCCCCCCATATTATTCGGCGACACAATTTTTTTGTTGGGGGGCCCCCCCCCCCCCCCCCCCCCCCCACAACTACAGATTCGCTCGACAGAACTACAGATTCGGCAGGGGGTCAGTCGCCGAGGCCGCGTGCCTTGAGAGCGTCGCCGGTCTCGTGGGCCCGGGCGACGACGCGGATGACGAAGGGGGAGAGGTACGCCCTGGGGTGCCGGATCCCGCGAGCGCGAGCCGCGTCGCGGGTCTCGAGGAGCAGAGCGATGCTCGCCGGGATGCTGGTGATGGCCAGGCCGATCACGAGGGCGACCCCGTCCGGGTTCACGCCGATCGGCTTCAGCGGCGTGATGAGCCGGGTGAACAGGTCGAGCATCGCGTTGACCTCGGTCGTGGCGGTGAGGATGAGACCGCCGAGCGCGAGGGAGATCAGGTCGACGCCGGCCTCGACCGCCCGCGGCCATCCGTGGGCGTACCCCTGGAGCGCGGAGAGGACGAGCGCGATCAGGAGTACGCCGCGGGCAGCCCGCCCCACCTGCCGCATCGGCAGCCGGGCGACGAGCGTGGCCGCCACCGCGAGCGCGAAGAGCACCCCGGTGGCGACCAGCCCGTGGAGCACCACGAGCAGGGTGCTGAACACCAGCAGCCCGAGCAGCTTCGCACCGGCGGGGGCCCGGTGCAGGAGGCTGTCGCCGGGCAGGTAGGCGCCGAGTAGGTAGCTCACACGCCCACCGACTGCGTGTAGTGCGAGACGGCGTCGGGAGCCGGTCCGTCGAAGGTGACCGCCCCGTCCGCGACGACCAGCGCGCGGTCGCACCGGGCGGCGAGATCGAGGTCGTGGGTGACCAGGACGAGCTGCTGCGAGAGCCCGAAGAGTGCGTCGGCGACCAGCCGGGTGTTGGCCAGGTCGAGCAGCGTGGTGGGCTCGTCGGCGACGACGATCGACGGCTCCGCGGCGAGCACCCCGGCCAGCGCGAGCAGCTGCCGCTGCCCGCCTGACAACGTGTGCACCGACTGCGCTGCCAGTCCGTCCAGCCCGAACCGCGCCAGAACCTCGAGAGCCCGGGCGTGCCGCTCTGAGGAGGAGCGCACCAGCCGCCGCAGCGACAGCTCGACGTCTTCGACGCAGGTCGGCATGACCAGCTGAGCGGCCGGGTCGGTGAAGCAGAAGCCGACCCGGCGGCGTACCTCCTTGCCCCTGCGGGCGACGTCGAGGCCGTCGACCAGGACGCGGCCCGAGGCCGTGGACACCAGTCCGTTCAGCAGCCGGGCGAGCGTCGACTTCCCGGAGCCGTTGCCGCCGATGATCGCGATCCGGCGCTCGGTGAGCGTCAGCGAGGTGGGGGAGAGCAGCACCCGGCCGCCCTCGTCCTCCGGAAGCGCGACCCCCGCGGCATCGAGCTCGATCATCGGCGCAGGAGGTTCGGGAAGGCTCGGTGCACCTCGGCCGCGACGATCGCCACGAGCCCGGTCTTGACCAGGTCGCCGAACCAGAACGGCAGGTCCCACTTCCACACGGTGCTCAGCGGCTCGCCGGAGTAGATCATCATTCCCGCGATGCCGAGGGGGTGGACGATGAGGATCGAGCCGGCGATCGAGCACAGGAACACGACGACGGCACGGGTGCGGGCGGGCCCGGCGACGTACTTGACCAGGAAGCCGACCAGTGCCGCCATCAGCGGGAACGAGATCAGGTAGCCGCCGGAGATCCCGGCGAACTTCGCGAAGCCGGAGGTGTGGTCGGCGTAGACCGGCAGCCCGATGCCGCCGAGCAGCAGGTAGAGAGCGACGGCCAGGAACCCGCGTACGGGACCGAGCAGCGCGCCGGAGAGCGCGACCGCGAAGGTCTGCAGGGTGATCGGCACGGCGGTGCCGGTCGGGATGTCGCCGACCAGGGTGGAGGCGCAGATCAGCCCGGTGAACGCGGCGATCAGGGCGATGTCGGTGGTGGTGAAACGGGCCGGCTTCGACTCGTCGGCCTCCGGGGTCGACGTCGCACTGGTGGGGGACTCGGTCATACTCGCTCCTGCGTACTCAGACCTGAACCTTGGTCAGGTGAACGGTGTTCAGGTTAAGGTCGACGTACGTCTTCGTCCACTTCGTCCCACCACCCGGCCCCTGGGAGCAACATGCGATACCGCCGTGAGGACGTCGTCGCCCGCGCGCTGCAGGTCCTTGACGACTACGGTCTCGCCGACCTGACGATGCGTCGGCTCGGCACCGAGCTCGGCGTACGCCCCAGCGCGCTCTACCACCACTTCGCCAACAAGCAGTCCCTGCTGGCAGCGGTGGCCGACGAGATCCTGCTCCGGGGGCGGCACGAACCGTCGGGCGCCTGGGACGTGCGGGTCACCGGCATCTGCACCGACCTGCGCGACTCGCTGCTGGCCTACCGCGACGGCGCCGACGTCGTCGCCACCGTCTGGGCCTTCGGGCTGGGCGCGACCCAGCCTCACGACGACCTCGTCGCGGCGCTGAGCGACGGCGGCCTCGGCGACCTCGCCCCGGTCGCCGCCCGCACCCTGCTCCACTTCGTCTACGGTCACGCCGTCGACGAGCAGACCCACCTCCAGGCCGCCGCCGCGGGCGCCATCGAGGACGACGTACGCGACACCGACGACTTCGTCACCGGCCTGGGCCTGATCGCCGCCGGCATCTCGATGGCCAAGGCCGTACGCGAAGCGTCTGCCTAGGTCCCATCCGATGCGGGACGAGCATTGAGCAGGACTGAGAGCTCGTCGACGAGCTCCCGGACGCGGTCGAGATCGGGCTCTGGCCGACGTAGGTCGTGCCGCGGGCCGACCTGTGCATCGACGTCGAAGACCGTTCCGGGTCGGTGCCAGGCGGTGAACCACTCGAGTCCGCGACCCTGCTCGTCGAGCGTGACCCCCTGAAGAAGCATCACCGGTACGCCTACGCCGACATCGAGGTGGCGTGCGACGCTCTCGTCCGCGGGCACGGCCTGGACGTGCCGTGGTCCGCCTGAGGGGTTTGCGCCGTTCGCCCGCATCCAGTCGTGCAGCGAGCCGCCATCGAGCTCCTCGGCGTTCAGCGTCGGGAATCGGTCACGCGGAATCCACGTATGCATGAAGATGAGGGGCTCGTCCCCGACAGAGCGGACGCGCTCCAGTTTCCAGGTGTCGACCGACCCGAGTGTTTCGGCGGCGACCTCGGGAGCCGTCTCGACCGTCAGGCCTAGGATCCTGGTGCGCAGATCCTCCCCGCGTGCGGCGAGCTGCTGCCTGAGGCCGCCGGCCTGCTCCGCTCGGCGATGATGCTCGGGATGCGGTGCGACAACCGTCCCGCGACCACGTTGCCTGTGGATCAGCCCGAGATCGCCGAGCTCGCCGAGAGCTTGCCGCACCACGCTGCGCGAGACGCCGTACGTCACCTGCAGCGCCTCCTCGGTCGGCAGCGGTGCGCCTGGCGGCAGCGAGTGGCTCTCGATCTGCTGACGCAGAGCGTCGCGGATCTGCGCGTAGAGGGGCGCGCCCGTGGAGCGGTCGATCTCGGACGATCGAGCCGTGCCGTTCGTGGCGGTCGCCTTGCTTGCCATGAGTTCTCCAGCCCCTTCCGCAGCACCGATGCAGTCAATCTAGCGTGCGTGAATCTGCCTGTTGACGTGTGACGGACACCACTCTACATTTGTACGTACGTTTCGTACGTACAAAGTCTCCCTGGAGGAAGAGATGAGTGATTCGCTTCGGACTGGCCCCTCGCGGGTTCCGATGTTCAAGGCCATGCGTGCAGTGCCTGGCGGGGTGATGATCATCCCGCTGGCGCTGGGAGTCCTGGCGAACACGTTCGCCCCCGGGGCGCTGGGAATCGGCAGCTTCACGACCGCCCTCTTCCGAGACGGCGCGCTGACGTTGATCGCACTGCTGGTGCTTGCGACCGGGGCGCAGATCACCGGGTCCCGCAACGGCAAGGGAGCAGCCGGCACCACGCTGGTTGTCCTGATCGCCAAGACACTTGTGCCCATCACCTTGTGCGTCGTTCTCGGCCTCACCGTAGGCATCGACGGCATCGCCGGAGTCTCGATCCTCGGGCTCATCGCGATCTACGGAAACAGCAACGGTGCCCTGTGGCTGGCGTTCGCCGGCGAGTACGGCGACGAGCGCGACAGCGGGGCCTATGTGGCGAGTGCGTTCGACGACGGGCCGTTTCTGGCGATGGTCTTCCTCGGTGCCTCCGGGCTCGGCGACATCCCGCTGCTCGCGCTCGTCGCGGCCGTCGTCCCGTTCATCATCGGCCTGTTCATCGGCGCCGTCGACCGGGAGTGGACCGCCGCGTTGGACGCGGTGCCGAACATCACGATCCCGTTCATGTCGTTCTGCGTGGGAACGGGCATCGACCTGAAGACCGTGCTGACCGGTGGCGCCGTCGGCGTCGTTCTCGGCGCGGGAGTCGTGCTCCTCACCGGGGGACTGACCTACCTCGGCTACCGCTATGTGCTGCGGCGCGGGCCGATGAGCGGGATCGGATTCGCTGCCGGCACGACCGCAGGCAATGCCGTTGCGGTTCCGATGGCGGTCGCGGTCGCCGACCCGAAGTTCGAGCCGTTCGTGGCGTCCGCGGCGGCGCAGACCGCGACCGCGGTCCTGGTCACCGCCTTGCTCGCGCCGACCGTTGCGGCCTGGGTGCTCCGTCGCGCGGGCGCCCTGAAACCGCATGCGGTCGCCGGGACCACACCCGCAGCCGACATCTCCCGTGCCTAGTCGTCACCCCAAAAGATCGGAGCCGTTCGTGCGTGATCCGCGCATCATCAGGTGTACCTACTACATCGAGTCGAGTATCGAACCGGGTCGCGCCGCCGCCATGCTGGCCGGCGAGCAGTCCAGCGGCACGTTCGTCGCAGTGCCCGGTGAGTCGGAGGAGCTGCGAACCCGGCATGCCGCCGAGGTCGTGTCGGTCTCCGACCTCGGCACCTGCACGCCGTCGCTCCCCTCACGCTCCCGACCCGAGCGAGTCTCCGCGGCGGAGATCGTCGTCGAGTTCCCCATGGAGAACGTCGACACCGACATCGCCACCCTGCAGACGACGGTCGCCGGCAACATCTTCGAGCTCGGGGAGCTCTTCGCGTGTCAGCTCCGGCGGATGGAGCTTCCGGACGAGTTCGTCGCGGCACATCCAGGACCCGCGTACGGCGTCGAGGGGACCCGTAAGCTGATCGGTGGCGCCGCCGGAGTCCTGGTGGGCACCATCATCAAGCCCAACGTCGGACTCCGTGAGGACGACTTCAGGGTGACGGTGCGTGACCTCGCCCGCGGTGCGATCGACCTCATCAAGGACGACGAGCTGATGACGGACCCCGCATACCTTCCCCTGGAGGCCCGCGTACGCATCGCCACGGAGGAGATCCGGGCCGCTGAGCAGGACACCGGCCACCCCACGATGTACGCCTTCAACATCACCGGCGATCTCGAGGGACTGAAGCGGCGCCACGATCTCGTGATCGAGGCCGGTGGGCGGTGCGTGATGCTGAACGTCCCGACGATGGGGCTGCCGGCGCTGCGTTGGCTGCGGTCGTTCTCCGAGGTTCCGATCCACGGCCATCGCGCGGGGCTGGCCGCATCCATGCGTCACCCCGGGCTCGGTGTCGGCTACCAACCGTGGCAGCAGCTCGCTCGCCTCGCCGGGGCCGACCACCTGCATGTCAGCGGCCTGGGGAGCAAGTTCTACGAAACCGACGAGGATGTCGCGGCCAACATCCGTTCCTTGCAGACGCCGCTCGGGTCGACCACCGACCCACTGCCGACCTTGTCGTCGGGGCAGAACGTGCGTACGCCGGAGCTCACCTACTCAGCCGTCGGGTCGACCGATCTGCTGATGCTCGCCGGCGGCGGGATCGCCGCGCACCCCGACGGTCCTGCGGCGGGGGTCCGCAGTCTGCGCCAGGCCTGGGATGCTGCGGTCTCGGGGCAGCCGGTCACCGAGGCGGCGAAGAGCCTGCAGGCCGCCGGCGACGACGCTCTCGCGCACGCGCTCGCAAGCTTCCCGGCCGGTGCATGATGCCGCGGATCGGATTTCTCGCCGACGACCTGACCGGGGCTGCCGACGTGCTGGCACAGGCCCACGCGCTCGGCCTGGACGGTGCACTCGTGCTGGATCCCGAGCGGGTCTCGTCGACCACTGGCGACGTGGTGGGCATCGCCGGTCCCGCACGCTCCCTCGCTGGGGAGGAGCTCGACGAGGCGATCCGTGGGGGACTGGCGCAGCTCGCCGTTCTGGACCTGACGGTGCTGCTGTACAAGGTCTGCTCGACCTTCGACTCCTCACCGACGACGGGCAGCATCGGACGTGCCATCGAGCTGATGCACGAGCAGTTCCCGGGGCACGGGCCGATACCGGTCGTGCCGGCTCAACCCGCGTTCGGCCGCTACACCGCCTTCAGCCAGCACTTCGGGGTGCACCACGGCCTTGTCCATCGCCTGGACCGGCACCCGGTGATGTCACACCACCCGGCCACACCGATGAGCGAAGCTGACCTGCGCCTGGTGCTGGCCTCCCAGCTGACCAGCAGGCACGCCGTACCCGGGCTCCACCTTCCCGCCTACTCCGACGGCTCGTTCTCGGCGCAGTGGAAACAGCTGAGAGACGGCGACGACGAGGCATTCGTCGTCGACGCGGTGGACGAGGCACACATGGACGCCGTGGCAGCTTCTCTGTACGCAGATCACGCACCGAACCGAACTCCCCTCGTCGTCGGTTCCGGAGGAGTCATGGCCGCGCTCGCGCGCCGATCCGGAAAGCCGAGACACTCTGAGCCGCCATCCGCGGCCAGTGGCCCGACGCTCGTGGTGTCGGCCTCCGCGTCGGCGACCACCGATGCGCAGATCGCCGACGCCGTCGACCACGGATGGATCGAGGTCGCGATCCCGCCCGAGGCCATCACCGCCGCGCCGGCCGCCGATGAGTGCACGCGTCTCATCGAGGCGGCGCTGAGCGACGGCCACGACGTCATCGCCCACACCACCCGTGGCCCCGACGACCCGCGCCTGCATACGGCGCCGGTCTCCTCGGCGCAGGTCGGCAGCGCCCTCGGCGATCTCGTGCGCAACGCGGTGCGGCGCGACCTCACCCGCGACGTGGTCGTCTGTGGCGGCGACACCTCGAGCCACACGCTCCTCGCTCTCGGGGTCAGCGAGCTGCGCGTGACCGAGCAGTTCGTCACCGCCGGGCCGATCTGCGCCACCGATGCCCAGTCGGAGCTCGCAGGCTGCCGCCTGTTGCTGAAGGGCGGCCAGGTGGGCCCGCCTGACCTGTTCCGCCGGTTCGCCCGCACATCCTGACCACACCAGACTTCACGGAAGCGAGATCAAGCAATGAGAGCAGTCATCAAGTCGCACCCGACCCCGGGCATCGAGGTCCGCACCGACTGGCCAGACCCGAAGCCGGGCCCGGGTGAGGTCCTGGTGAAGGTGGCGGCCGCATCCTTGTGCGGCACCGATCGCGAGCTGCACGAATGGACCGCTTCGGCGCAAGCGTTCAACCTGGCGCCTCCGGTCGTCCTGGGACACGAAGGTTCAGGCACCGTGACGGCCGTCGGTGACGGGGTCGGGTCGATCGCCATCGGCGACCGCGTCGCCCTCGAGAGCCACCTCATCTGTGGCACCTGCTATCCGTGCCGCACCGGCAGCGCCCATACGTGTGAACGCACCAGGATCCTGGGGATGCACATCGATGGCGTGTTCGCGGAGTACGTCGTCGTGCCCGAAGGCATCTGCGTGCGCCTGCCGGACTCGGTCTCCCTCGAGACCGGCGCACTGCTCGAGTCCGCAGGCGTGGCCATGCATGCCGTCCAGCGTTCCGGCACAGCGGTTGCCGGCCAGAACGTTCTGGTCAACGGATGCGGCCCGGTCGGTCTCGTCATCGCCGAGATCGCGATCACCATGGGGGCAGCCCACGTCGTCGCGGTCGAGCCGAATCCGTTCCGGCGCAAGCAGGCCGAGTCGCGTGGGGTCCAGGTCCTGGATCCGTCCGAAGACGTGGTCGGCCTGTGCCGCGACATCGCCGGCCGGCGCGGCGGTTTCGACGTGGCCTTCGAGGTCTCCGGCGTACGTGGCGTCCTCCCCGTTCTCTTCGAAGCCCTGCGTCGCGAGGCCACCCTCGTCACCGTGGGGCATCCCAGCGAGCCGGCACCCATCGACATCGCCACTCATGTGAACAAGAAGGGCGTCACGCTTCGGGGCATCTTCGGACGCCGACTGTGGGACACCTGGGAGCAGCTGCTGCTCCTCGTGGAGTCCGGACGCCTGGACCTCGAATGGCTGGTGACGCACCGACTGTCTCTGGAGGAGGCCGAGAGCGCGCTCGAGCTTCTGACCGGTGATGCCGGCAAGGTGCTGCTCGTTCCAGATCTGCGGTGATGACCCCCACCGGTTCATGTGGCGTGGGTCAGACTGCGTCGACCTCCGCGCCGTGGAGCTCGGCGAGCATCACGGCGCCGGCGAGGTCGAGCTTCGTGCCGCGCAGGGATGCGGCGGTGAGGTCGACGCGGTCGAGCCCGGCCCCGCGGAGGTCGGCACCGTGCAGCTTCGTCTCCTGGAGCGTGGCTCCGTCGAGCTGAGCGTCTCGCAGGACCGCGTCGGTGAGGTCGGCCAGCGACAGGTCGGCGTCGCGGAGGTCCAGCCCGGACAGGTCGAGCCGGGCGAGGTTCGCGCCGCGCAACGAGACCCCGCGCCACACGCCGCCGGTGACCTTCAGCGGCCGCAGGGTGCAGTTCGAGAACTCGCTCCCGCTGAGCTTGCAGCCCTCGAACGTCGAGTCGAAGAAGTTCGTACGCCGGAAGTCACAGCCGACGAACGCCGACCCGACGTGGGTCGAGGCGTTGAACCGGCCGCCGTGGAACGTGCAGTTCTCGAAGAGCGCCGCCGACGTCGTCGCCTCGGTCAGATCGACGTCGGTGAAGACGCAGTCGACGAACCGCGCCCCGGTGAGATCGGCTGCGTACCAGTCCTCGTTGCGGAAGTGCTCGTCGATCGCCTCGGCGGGTGGGTTCGGCATGGCGCACACCCTGCCACCCGCCACCGACATTCCCGGCTGCGCGAGCTCTCAGTCGTGCTGGGTGAACCACTCGTCGAGGAGCGGCCAGGTGTTGTCCCGGGCGGCGCGGCCGGTGAGCAGGCCGAGATGGCCGCCGGGGACGATCTCGAAGCGGAGCTCCTCGGCGCCGGTGAGCAGGTCGACCAGCGGCCGTACCGAGGCGACCGGGCCGATGCCGTCGTTGGCGCCGGCGACGACGAGCGTCGGCTGCTTGACGTCGCGCAGATAGACGGAGTGCTCGTCGCTGAGGTCGATCTGCCCGCTGAACAGCGCGTTGGTGCGGAAGAAGTGGTGGTAGAGCTGCCCGAACGTACGCCCCGGGTAGGCGATGATGTTGTCGGTGAACCGGTCGACCGCCTCGAGCTGGGCGAGGAACTCACGGTCGGCCAGGTTGGACAGCTTCGCAACCGGCTTGGTGAACATCTTGTCGACCGAGGAGATCTGAAAAGCCCACCTGACCAGCGGCTTCGGAGCGCCCCCGAAGGCCTGGTAGGCAGTGGTGACCAGGTTGCCCGGCGGCAGGTTGAGCAGCGGCCGCAACGGCGCGATCAACGGCACCTGACGTACGTCGCAGGGCGAGCCGAGCACCGCCAGCGAGGCGATCGGGAGGTCGGGGGCGTCCGCGGCGGCGAGCATCGTGAAGATCCCGCCCAGCGACCAGCCGACCACGTGCACCGGCCGCCCGCCGGCGTGCTCGGAGACCGACCGGATCGCCTCCGGCACGACGTGCGCGATCCAGTGCTCGATGCCGAGGCTGCGGTCGGCGAAGTTCACCTCGCCGTACTCGACCAGGTAGGTCGGCCGGTCCGTCCCCACCAGGTGCTCGACGACCGAGCAGCCTCGCCGCAGGTCGTAGCAGATGGCCGGCGCCGCCAGCGGCGTCACCAGCAGCACCGGGTCGCCTTCCGGCGTCGTCCCCGCCACAGGCCGGTAGTGGTAGAGCTCGCGTCGGTTGCCGTCGTCGATCAACGTACGCGGCATCGGCCGGAGGTCGGCGAGCCCGCCGTAGAGCAGCGAGTGCGCGACGTTCCCCGCGGCGGCGCCGACCGTGGTGGCGATCGAGGCGGCAGCTTGTCGGGGGTGGGGGAGGATGGCCATTGTGGGCTTAACGTAACCCGCCTTCCCGGGTCACGCCGGGAGGAGCGCGCACAGCGTGTGACGTCCGTTACTGGCCGTCGAGGTCGTGACCGAAGCTGTGGGTGTTTCTCCTCGCCGGTGAGAAAAGAAGCCGTACGAGCAGTCGCTTGTCAGCGAGGAATCCCGGGTCCGAGCCGCTAGTCCGGTAGGAGGACCCTGACCTGGTCGCGGATCTTCTGGACGACGTCGTCGACCGGGCTGGCGACGTTGAAGGGTGTGGTCATGGTGAGGAACACGATGGCGGAGACGATCCGTGCACGTTCCGCGGCGTCCTGCGCGGTGGTGCTCCCGTCGCGCTGCAGGACGGCGGCGATCGCCTCCTCGGTCTGCAGGCTCAAGCCGAGGGCTTCGCGGTGGTGGGGTTCGGTGGGGTCGCCGAAGACGATCTCGCGCAGGTAGGTGCGCCCGTTGTCGACGTGCTTGCGATTGCACTCCGCCACGGGGCAGACGATCGCCATCACCGCTTCGAGCGGGTCCGTGATCTCCTCGGCTGCCTGCTTGCCCCGGACGAGGGCATCGGCGTAGGTGGAGTTCTGCACGAGCAACAGGAGCTCGCTCTTGGTCTTCGCGTAGAGGAACAGCGTCCCCGCGCCGATGTCGGCCTTGTCGGCGATCTCCTGGGTGGTGACCTCGTCGACGCTGCGCTCGGCGAAGAGCTCGGTGGCGGCAGCCACGATGCGTTCGAGCTTCTCCTGCTTGTTCCGCTCGCGCCTGCTGGGTGGCTTGGGCGGCGATGTGGACGGCGACCTGGGGGAGAGTGGCATGGCTGCCCTCCTTCATTTTGCTGGGTGGCCCGGACCGGCCGTTCATTCTTCCATGGCGCCCCGGGTGTCCGCGGCGTCGTCATCGCTGGTAGTGCGGGAGCACCCTGCCGTCCTTCACGTAGGTCAGTGCGTCGGTCACGGCGTAGGCATGGGCGGCAGAGGCGTACGGAGCGAGCGCGTCGGACAGAGCCGCCAGCTCGGGGCCCTCGAAGAACGCGGTCCTGGCTGCGGGATCAGCGAAGCCCAGGATGAGCGACGCGTGGAACCGCTGGTCGACCGGGTTGTCGTGCGCGACGTTCGGGGTGTTCCAGAGCTTCTCGTTCCAGGGCATGAAGACCTGGGTCCGCAGCTCGCGCAGCGCGCCCGTGCCGGCCAGTGTCGAGGCGAGTTCGTTGACGTGCCTGCGGAAGTCGCGCGTGCGCACGCCGTCCCTTCGCCGGAGGTAGACCAGGGCTCGGGCACCGACCTGCTGCCCCGGCTCGGCGACGTCGTACCAGCGTGCCGAGCTCGGCGGGCCGGCGTAGAGCAAGGTGCGTCGGAAGACGTTGATCTCGTCCTGGTAGGCGAGCTTGGTCTGCTTGCGGCCGAGCAGCGGGGACAGCACCGACCGGAAGGTGACCTCGGCGAGCCCATCGATCCGGCGGTCGCCCGGGATGGTGGTCTCGATGCCCGGGGTGGCCGGCCACATACCCGCGTTGTGCTCGGCAAGGTGGATCTGGCGGTACTCCTCGAAGCCCGGGGTGGCGGAGATGATCTTCGAGTGCGGGCCCTTCCAGTAGTCCATGCCCTGCTGGCGCGGCTGGTCGGTGCGTATCCACAGCGGGATCGAGGAGACGAATGCCTTCTTCCTCGACGGGTGTGTGGTGGTCATGATCTTGCCTTCGTTCGGTCGGTCAGAAGGACGGTCAGGCGGCGAGGAACTCGGCCGCGACGGGGGCGAACTTCTCGTGGAACTGGAAGATGCCGCCGTGCCCGGCGTCCGGGTAGATGATCAGCGTGGAGTCCTTGATGCGGCGGTGCAGGTCCTCGGACAGGACGGAGGGCACCATCCGGTCGTTGTCGCCGTTGGCGATCAGGGTGGGCTGCGTGATCGTGGACAGGTCTGACGGGGCCGAGCGACCGTACTTCTGGATCGCCTTGAGCTGCGTACGGAACCCCTTCTGCGAGATGTCCTTGTCGCGATCGATCGTGCGCTCCTTGAGGCGGTTGACGAACTCGCGAGCGGCGGGCTTGCCGGTGGCGTTCCGGTTGAAGAACAAGAACTCCTTCGGGTCCTTCCGGGTCAGGATCGAGCGCAGGATGTCGTAGTAGGTGACGGCGACGACCTTGTCCATGTCCTTGCCGCCCCGGGGTCCGGTGCCGGTCAGGACGAGCTTGCGGACCAGCTCGGGGTGCTTGACCACCAGGTCCTGGGCGATCATGCCGCCCATCGAGAAGGAGAAGACGTCGATCGTGTCGAAGCCGAGGGCCTTGATGAAGGTGTAGGCGTCGTCGGCCATCGCCTCGATGCTGTCCTGGACGTCGCCGGTCGATGCCCCGACGCCTCGGTTGTCGAAGGCGATGACGTGGCGGGTCTGTGCGATGGCGTCGACGATCCGGGGGTCCCAGTTGTCCAGCGTCGCGGCGAGGTGCACGAAGAAGACGACGGGGATGCCGCCCTTGGGGCCGAGCTCCCGGTAGGCGTAGGTGACTCCGTCGGCGTCGATCGTGCGGGTCGGGGCGAGTGCGTAGGACGTGATCACGTTCGGTGTGTCGTTGGTGCTCATGCTGTTTCTCCTGCTTTCCAGTGTTGCGTCGGTGGTGTCCGAGTTGTTCGGTGCTGGCTCATGTCGCTTCTCCGGGTATGCTCGAAGCAATTGAGTACGCTCAATTATGAGCACGCTCATAAAAAGTTGTCAAGAGGCGGCCTTGCGCGGCCGATCCGTCGCCCAACCCCTCGCAGCGTCCCCACAGCGCCCAGCGCGCACCTTTGAACGGAGCACCCACATGAGCACCCCCAGCAGCGTCGCCGTCGACCGTCCGAGCCCGAAGGTCGTCACGATCACGTTCTCCAACCCGCCGGTCAACGTCGTGACCGCAGAGACCGCCCTCCGGTTGCACGAGATCGTCACGGGCCTCGAGAACGACCCGGACGTCCAGGTGGTCGTCTTCAAGAGCGACGTACCAGACTTCTTCCTCAACCACTTCGACCTCGCCGCCGTCGGTGACCTGCCGACCCCGGCAGAGGGCGAGCTGCCGCTCTGGACCGATCTGGTGGTCCGCCTCTCGACCGCCCGCTACATCACGGTGGGATCGATCCGCGGCCGAGCCCGAGGCGCCGGCAGCGAGCTGGCGCTGGCCCTCGACCTTCGCTACGCCAGCCTCGAGAACGCGTACTTCGGCCAACCCGAGGTCGGCATCGGCATCCTGCCCGGCGGTGGAGGCACCGAGCACCTCCCGCGCCTCCTGGGCCGCGATCGAGCCCTCGAGGCCATCCTGACCAGCAGCGACTACGACGCGGCGCAGGCCGAGCGCTGGGGCTGGGTCACCCGTGCGCTGCCCGATGCCGAGCTGGACGCCTTCGTCGATGACATGGTCGCCCGGTTGGCCGCCTCGGACGCCCAGGCCCTCGCCGCGGCCAAGGTCGCTGTGAACCGGTCCACGCTGCCGCCCGAGCGCGACCTGGTCGCCGCGTTCGGCGAGTTCGTGCAGTCGCTGGGACGGCCGGGCTTCCAGGCCCGGGCCGCTGCCATCGCGGCCATCGGTGCCGAGGTCGGGCTCGACTTCGAGTACCGCATGGGTGAGCACATCGCCCAGGCCAACCAGCAGCTGTGACCGAACCGTCAGATATGCCCTGGGGCAGGAGGTACCCCGATGCTGAGCAGGCGTTCGCAGTCGGCGATCAGGCGTTCGCGGAGCGGGGTGGCCCGCTCGGCGAAGGCGCGCTGGGCGGCGGCGTACTCCTGCTTCCCGGCGGCCGTCTCGATGCGGATCGGGTCGAGGTCTAGCTCGGAGAGGTCGTACGGAGCGGCCTTCATGTCCATCGTGCGGATGTCCCAGGCGAGCTCGAAGCAGTCGGCGACGAGGTCGGAGGAGACCAGGGGCGAGAGCCGGAAGGCGTGCTTGTAGAGGTCCATGTTGCCGTGCAGGCAGCCTGGCTGCTCGAAGGCGGCTCGGTCGTCGGATCGCGGCGAGAGGGTGTTGAGCGGCGCCGCGGGGGGAGTGAAGAAGCGGTACGCGTCGAAGTGGCTGCACGCGATGCGGTGGGACTCGACCACGCGGTCGGTGCCGGTGGCCCCGAGCCGCAGCGGCCAGTCGGCGTGGCGTACCTGTTCCGGGGTCAGCCGGTAGACCATCGCCCACTCGTGGAGACCGAAGCAGCCGAAGTTGGCATCGCGGGAGGCGGTGGCGCGGAGCAGCTTGAGGAGGGTCTCGACGAGCAGGCGCTTGTCGGCGAGGAAGTCGGAGGAGACCGTGCCGGAGGTGTAGCCGCGCAGCGACTCGTACTCCGCCGCATCGTCCAGGACGACCCCGAAGCCCGGATGCCAGCGCAGCAGCTGGGCGGGCCGGTAGGAGTAGTAGGTGAAGAGGAAGTCGTTGACCGGGTGCTTGACCCGGGCGCCGCGGCGGGCGAGATGCGGCTCGACATAGGTCGCCAGGCGCGCTCGGTGAGCGGCCGCGCGAGCGGTCCACTCCGAACGCGACAGCACCTCCACGACGTACAAGCCTACGAAGGCGGCGCATAGTGAAGTGAATCGTGGCGACGGGTCCGGATAGGCTCAGCACGTGCGCATCGCCAGATTTACGACCAAGGGTGGCGAGCCCCAGTTCGGCGTCGTCATGGGGGACCTCGACGGCTACGGCCAGCTCAGCGAGGACGCGACCGTCGTCGCGCTCCAGGGCGACCCGCTGTTCTCGGGTGTCAACATCACCGACCAGGTCCACAAGTTCGAAGACGTCAAGCTGCTCGCGCCGGTGATCCCGCGCAGCAAGGTGGTCGCGGTCGCCCGCAACTACGCCAAGCACGCGGCCGAGCTCGGCAACGAGGTGCCGGAGGAGCCGCTCTTCTTCATCAAGCCCAACACCGCGGTCTGTGGCCCCGGTGACGCGATCCAGCGACCGGCAGGGGTCGAGGACCTCCACTTCGAGGGCGAGCTCGCGATCGTGATCGGCCGGATCTGCCGCGACGTCCCGGTGGAGAAGGTGAAGGACGTCATCTACGGGATGACGGTCGCCAACGACGTCACCGCGCGCGACATCCAGCGGCGGCTCAAGCACTTCTCCCAGGCGAAGGGCTACGACACCTTCTGCCCGCTCGGCCCCTGGATCGAGACCGACGTCGAGCCGGAGCAGCTCGCCGCCGGCGTACGCATCCAGACCTTCCTCAACGGTGACGTCGTCCAGGACGGGTCCACGAAGGACCTCGTCCACGACATCCCCAAGCTGATCGCCCACATCAGCAGCGTCATGACGCTGCTGCCGGGCGATGTGATCCTCACCGGCACCCCCGAGGGTGTCGGCCCCATGGAGCCCGGCGACGAGATCGAGATCTTCGTCGAGGGGCTCGGAGCTCTGACCAACAAGGTGGCACAGCGTTGACTGGCATTGGAATGACCGGCTCACTCGAGCCCAAGGACTACCGGGTCCGGATGGCGCCCTCGCCGACGGGCTCGCCCCACGTCGGCCTGGTCCGTACCGCCCTGTTCAACTGGGCCTTCGCCCGCCACCACGGCGGCACCTTCGTCTTCCGTATCGAAGACACCGACAAGGCGCGCAACACCCAGGAGTCCTACGACGGGCTCATCGACCTGATGCGCTGGCTCGGCCTCGACTGGGACGAGGGCGTCGAGGTCGGCGGCCCCTACGGCCCCTATCGCCAGTCGGAGCGCTCGGAGATCTACGCCGACGCGCTCGGCCGGCTGCGCGCCTCCTCCTACGTCTACGAGTGCTACTGCACCGGCGAGGAGACCACCGCCCGCTACGAGCAGCGCCTGGCCGCCTACAAGGCCGCGAAGGCCGAGGGCATCAAGGGCGAGGCCCCGGCCCAGGGCTACGACAACCACTGTCGCGACCTGAGCGAGGACCAGATCAAGGCGTACGAGGCCGAGGGCCGCTCCTCGGTCCCGCGGTTCCGCATGCCCGACGGCTCGATCACCTTCAACGACCTCGTCCGCGGCGAGGTGACCTTCGAGACCAAGCACGTCCCCGACTACGCGCTCGCCCGTGCGAACGGCGACCCGCTCTACACGCTCACCGCGCCGGTCGACGACGCCACCATGAACATCACCCACGTCTTCCGCGGCGAGGACCTGCTGTCCTCGACCCCTCGGCAGATCGCGCTCTTCGACGCGTTCGTCGAGGTCGGCCTGGCCGAGCGGGCACCGGAGTTCGGCCACCTGCCCTACGTCATGGGCCAGGGCAACAAGAAGCTCTCCAAGCGCGACCCGGAGGCGCACGCGCTGAAGTACCGCGAGGAGGGGTTCCTGCCGGAGGGGCTGCTCAACTACGTCGCGCTGCTCGGCTGGGCGATCGCGGCCGACCGCGACATCTTCACCATGGAGGAGATGGTCGAGGCCTTCGAGATCCACGACGTGGTCAAGAACCCGGCTCGCTTCGACATCAAGAAGGCGGAGGCGATCAACGCCTCCCACATGCGGCTGCTGCCGGTCGAGGACATCACCCACCGGGTGATTCCCTACCTCAAGGCCGACGGGATCATCAGCGACCCGGTCAACGATGCCGACGCGCAGATGCTCGAGGCCGCGATGCCGCTGGTCGCCGAGCGGATCAACAAGCTGGGCGAGGCCTCCGACATGCTGCGGTTCCTCTTCGTCCCGGAGGCCGACTTCGCGCTCGACGAGGAGGATGCCGCCAAGCTGCTCGACGAGGAGGGCCTGGGTGTCGTCCGGGCTTCGTACGACGCGCTCGTGGGTCTCCACACGTGGTCGACGGCCGAGATCCAGGACGCACTGACCGCGGCCCTGATCGACGGTCTCGGGCTCAAGCCGCGCAAGGCCTACGGCCCGGTGCGCGTCGCGGTGACGGGCAAGCGGATCAGCCCGCCACTGTTCGAATCCATGGAGCTGCTCGGTCGGGAGCGTACGCTGGGGCGCCTGAAGGCGGTTCTCGGGAAGTAGGTCGGACAGGATGAGCACGGTCGTGGAGCCGCCTTCGGGACTGGCGTACTACCAGGTACAGCGCAGCGGGCGCAGTGGCTGGGGGCGGCCCCTGATCGGACTCATCCTGATCGGACTGTGTGTCTTCTTCGTCTCGCCGGCGGTGGTGCTGGCCGCGTTCGAGGTCTTCTTCGTGCTCGCCGGCGACGACGTCTCCAACGGGATGGTCCGTGTGGCCGACGTGGAGAACGTCACGCCGGAGTCGCTGGCGTTCCTGCTGCTGTCTTTGGCTGGGGCGATCCCGGCGGCGATGCTGCTGTGCTGGGCGCTGCATGGGCTGCGACCGGGGTGGCTGGCCTCGGTGGAACGACGGATCCGCTGGCGATGGCTGCTGCAGTGTCTCGGGATCGCGGCGATCACGATGGTGGTCACCGTCATCATCGCCTCCCGGCTGCCGATCCCGGGAGAGGACCTCGGCGCCAACAGCCTCAACCCGTGGACGAGCACCATGCGCGACTTCGTGCTCGTGATCGTGCTGCTCACCCCGCTGCAGGCGGCGGGGGAGGAGTACCTGTTCCGCGGCTACATCTTCCAGACCTTCGGGTCGCTCTTCGGCGGGATGCTGGGCGCCCGCACGGTGTCGGTGACGATCACCGCGCTGCTGTTCGCCTTCGCCCACGGGTCCCAGGACCTGCCGCTGTTCCTGGACCGGTTCGCCTTCGGCATCGTCGCCGGCATCTGCGTGATCGCCACCGGAGGCATCGAGGCGGGCATCGCGATGCATGTCCTCAACAACTTCGTCAGCCTCGGCATGGCCGTGGCCTTCGGCGACATCTCGACGGTGCTCAACACCACCGAGGGGTCGTGGTGGCGGATCCCGGTCACCCTGGTCCAGTCGGGCGTCTTCTTGGCGCTGACCGTGTGGGCCGCGCGATCGGCGGGCCTCTCGACCACGACCAAGAGCGCTTGAAAATGGGGCCAGGGGCGTGCCGATTTCGTAGCCTGGGGCCCTCGCCGGTAATGTTTCCTCTCGGTTCGAGGGAGAAATCCTGAGGGCCGGATCGCTCTTGTTGGCGGCCTCTGAGGCTAAGTCAACCAAGACGATGGGCTATGGTGTAATTGGCAACACGACTGGTTCTGGTCCAGTTATTCTAGGTTCGAGTCCTAGTAGCCCAGCGGATCCTCCTCGGAGGATTTGGGAGTCACCGAAGCGGTTCGCTAAGGTTTCACCCGCTGCAAGCCCCCGTCGTCTAGCGGCCTAGGACGTCGCCCTCTCACGGCGGTAACGCCGGTTCAAATCCGGTCGGGGGTACCACGCAGGAAGAGCCCCGAGTCACTGGCTCGGGGCTCTTCGCTATTTCTGCCGGGGGTGCGGATGTGGCCGCGGCATGGAGGGGTCCCGATGTGGGGGATCGCCTGGGCATCCGGTAATGTTTCTCCTGCCCGCGAGGCCGCAAGGTCATCGCAGGAGGTGCAAGCCCCCGTCGTCTAGCGGCCTAGGACGTCGCCCTCTCACGGCGGTAACGCCGGTTCAAATCCGGTCGGGGGTACAACGCACGGGAAGCCCCGAGTCACTGACTCGGGGCTTCTTGGTTCTCCGGGTCCAAGTCGAGTTGCATCCAGGTGACGTCGTGCCAGGCGTCGAACTTCCAGCCGATCCTGCTGTACGTCCCGACCTCGGTGAAGCCGAAGGAACGGTGGATCCCGAGGCTGGCCTCGTTCGGGATGGCGATCCCGGCGAGCGCGCGGTGGAAGCCGCGCTCCTTCAGGTAGGGGAAGAGGGCTGCGTACAGGGCCTTGCCGGCGCCGTTGCCGCGGCGGTCGCGGTCGAGGTAGATGGACACGTCGCAGGCCCAGCGGTAGGCAGCGCGGGTGCGGTGCTGGGTGGCGTACGCATAGCCGAGCACCTCCGGACCGGCCTCGCCCTCGGTCTCCAGGACCAGCCAGGCGTGCTCGGCCAGGGACGACTCGATGCGGCGCGCCATCTCCTCGACCGTCGGTGGCTCGGTCTCGAAGGAGATGACGGTGTCGCGGACGTACGGCTCGTAGATCGCCGCGCAGGCGGCGGCATCTGCGGTCGTCGCGTGGCGAATGGTCCAGGCAGGAGGCATGTCTCCTATAGTAGTCACGTGGCTGACGATAGTGACAAGTTCGGTGAGGCTTTGGCGTCCAACATCAGGTCGGCGCGGGAGTCGCTCGGGATGACCGTCGCGGGCCTCGCGGAGGCGTCCGGGGTCTCCCGGGCGATGATCTCGAAGATCGAGCGTGGCGAGGCACAGCCGACCGCGGTCCTGCTGACCCGGCTCTCCGGAGCGCTGGAGCTGACCCTGTCGGAGCTGATCGCGCGGGCGGAGGGAGACGCGGTCCGTGTGGTCCGGCGCTCGGAGCAGACCGAGTGGAGGGATCCCGAGACCGGCTACGTACGCCGCGCCGTCTCGCCGCCCGCGCGCGGGATCCTGGAGCTGGTCGAGGTGGAGTTCCCGGCCGGTGCGTCGGTGGCCTCGCCCGCCTCGGCGTACCACTTCAAGGAGCAGCAGATCTGGGTGCTGTCGGGGCACCTGCGGTTCGTCGAGGGTGACCTCGTCCACGAGCTCGACGCGGGCGACTGCCTGCAGCTGGGGCCGCCTGCCGACTGCGTCTTCGTCAACCCGACCGACGAGCCCTGCCGCTACCTGGTCGTGATCGGCAAGCGGCGCGGGTGAGTCAGAGCGGGTTGCCCCTGCTCCAGACCTTGTGGGTGAGGGGAACCCCGGGACGGTAGGCCAGGTGCTTGGCGGAGGGGGCATCGAGCGCCTGCAGATCGGCGCGACCGCCTTCGCTGATCCGTCCGGCCGAGTCGGCGAGGCCGAGCGCGGTGGCGCCGCCGACCGTCGCTGCCCAGAGGGCCTCCTCGAAGGTCAGGCGCTGCTGGAGGACGGCGGTGGCGACACAGAACCCCATCGAGGTCGTGAAAGAGGAGCCGGGGTTGCAGTTGGAGGCGATCGCGATCGTGACGCCGGCGTCGACCAGCTCGCGCGCCGGGGGAAAGGGCTCGCGGGTCGAGAGGTCGCAGGCGGGAAGGAGCGTGGCGACGGTCTCCGACCCGGCGAGGGCGTCGACGTCGGTCGGGCTCAGGTGGTTGCAGTGATCGACGCTCGTCGCGCCCAGCTCGACGGCCAGTTGTACGCCGCCGGACTCGCCGAGCTGGTTGCCATGGAGCTTGACGCCGAGCCCCGCGGCGCGGCCGGCCTCGAGGATCTCGCGGGACTCCTCGACGTCGAAGGCGCCCTGCTCGCAGAAGACGTCGATGTAGGTCGCATAGGGCGCGACGGCGGCGAGCATCGGGCCGGTCACGAGGTCGATGTAGGCGCGACGGTCCACGCCCGCGGGAACGACGTGAGCGCCGAGGTAGGTGACCACCTCGGCATGCTCGGCGCTGATCCGGGCCAGGCGCTGTTCGGTCTCGACGTCGAGGCCGTAGCCGGTCTTGGCCTCGATCGTCGTGGTGCCGCCGCGGCAGGCCTCCTCCCTCAGCCAGCTCGCCCGGGCGCGGAGGTCGTCGTCGGCGGCGGCGCGGGTGGCTTCGACGGTACGCATGATCCCGCCGGCCTCGTAGGGCCGGCCGGCCATCCGGTCGACGAACTCCTCGGCGCGGTCGCCCATCGAGACCAGGTGGGTGTGGGAGTCGACCCAGCCCGGGAGCACCGCGCGACCGTCGAGATCCTCCCGCGTGTCTGCCGCCGGAGCCCTGTCGGCCGGGCCGATCCAGGCGATTCGGCCGTCCTCGATCACCACGGCGGCGTCGTGGAGGGTGCCGTGCTCCTCGGTGTGCGTGGTCAGCTCGCCGACGTTGGTCAGCAACAGGCTCATCCGAGCTCCTTCAGCGCTTCTGTGAACATGACGGCCGGGTCGCGACCATCCGCGAGGCGACCGTCCTCAGCCACCACGCGCCCGCCGACCACTACCCGACGTACGTCGGTCGCGGTCGCCACCAGGGCGAGCTGGTCGAGGGCGGCTCCGGCGGTGCGTACCGAATCGGGGTCGATCTCCACCAGGTCGGCGCAGGCTCCGATCCGCAGGCCGCCCGGGAGGCCGGAGGCGGCGTAGCCGGAGCCGGCGCGGGCGGTCTCTAGGTCGGCGGGGGAGAAGCGTCCGCGCTGCCGGCTGCGCAGCCGTTCGCCGGCTTCCAGGCCGCGCACCTCGAGCCAGGGGTCGATGACCGCGTTCTGGTCGGACCCGAGCGCGATGCGTACGCCTGCGTCGGCCAGCTCGCGGGCGGGTCCGATGCCGTCGCCGAGGTCGGCCTCGGTGGTCGGGCACATCGCCACCCCGGCGCCGCTGGCTGCGATGAGGGCGATGTCGGCGTCGGTCAGATGCGTGGCGTGGACCAGCCAGGTGCGCGGGGAGAGCGCGCCGGCGTCGGCAAGGACCTGCGTGGGCGTCCGTCCGTGCGCTGCGAGCGACTGCTCGTTCTCCGCGGGCTGCTCGGAGACGTGGACGTGGAGGGGCACCTCAGCGGGCAGCCGCTCGGCGACCAGTGCGATGTCGTCGGGGGAGACGGCGCGTACCGAGTGGATGGCCGCACCGACGGCGTGGGTCTGATGAAGCTGCTGCCAGCGCTCGAGCCAGGCCTCGGCGGTGCCGTCTCCGAAGCGGCTCTGCTCGGGGAGGAGCGGCTTGCCCGGGGCGCTGGTCAGGTAGAGGGTGTCGAGAAGGGTCAGCCGGATGCCGACGCTGCTCGCGGCCCTCGTGAGCGCGGTGCCGAACGCGTTGGGGTCGACGTAGGGCGTCCCGTCCGGGCGGTGGTGGACGTAGTGGAACTCCGCGACGGTGGTCCAGCCGGTCACCAGCATCTCGGCGAAGACGGCCTCGGCCAGGCGCTCGTAGGAGTCGGGAGTGAGGCGGTCGGCGACGGCGTACATCTGCTCGCGCCAACGCCAGAAGTCACCACCCTGGTCGTGCGTCCGGCCGCGCAGCGCGCGGTGGAACGCATGGGAGTGAGCGTTGCCGGAGCCGGCGAGCACGGTGCCGAGGCGGAGGTCGACGGCCTCGGCGCTCCCGCCGGGGGTGATCGCGGTGATCCGGCCGTCGGACACCTCGATCACGAGGTCGGTGAGCTCGCGGCCCTCGACCAGCGCCCGCGCGGCGTGGATCCGGGTCATCCGAGGGTCTCGCTCGCCAGCAGCCGGACGACCTCGGTCAGCGCCGCCGCCCCGGCCCGGCAGTCGTCGTCGGTGGCGGTCTCGTAGGGGGAGTGGGAGACGCCGGTGGGGTTGCGGGTGAAGAGCATCGCGGTGGGGATCTCGGCGGCGAGGATGCCGGCGTCGTGGCCGGCGCCGGTGGCGAGCACCGGCACTCCGCCCAGCGCGTCGACCAGGCGTTGTTGCAGGTCAGAGTCGAAATGGACCGTGGAGACGTAGGACTCCTCGACCACCTCCAGGGTGCAACCGTGCTCCTCGGCGGCCGCGCGCGAAGCCGCCAGGATCTCCTCGAGGAGGGCTCGGGTCTGCGGGTCGGTGTCGCCGCGTACGTCGAGCCAGGCATCCACCCGGGAGGCGATGACGTTGGTGCCGCCCGGGATCGGGGTGAGGCGGCCGATCGTTGCCCGGGCGGAGTCGGCACCGTCGTGGGCCGACGCGATGCGCTGGGCGGCCAGGACCGCGGCGGCCATCGCGGCGACCGGGTCGCGCCGGTCGCGCATCCTGGTCGCGCCGGCGTGGTTGCCCTCACCGGAGAAGACCAGCTTCCAGCGGCCGTGGGCGAGGATGCTCGAGGCCACGGCGACCGGGGAGTCGAGATCGGCGAGCCCGATGCCCTGCTCCACGTGGAGCTCGACGAACGCGCCGAGGCTCGCCAACCGCTCCTCGTCGCGGCCGAGCCCGGCCGGGTCGATCCCGTCCGCTCCGCACGCCTCGGCGTACGTGACTCCGGCGTCGTCGGTGAGCGCCGCCACCGCCTCGCCGGACAGCGCACCGGTCATCAGCTTCGAGCCCAGGCATGCGATGCCGAAACGCGAGCCCTCCTCCTCGCCGAACGCGGCGATCGTCACCGGCCGAGCCGGCACGAAGCCCTCCTCCATCAGCGCCGAGACCGCGGCCAGGGAGGAGGCGACCCCGAGCGGGCCGTCGTAGGCGCCCCCGCCCGGAACCGAGTCGAGGTGGGAGCCGATCGCGATCGCGCCGCCCCCGCCGCCCCAGTGAGCCCAGATGTTGCCGTTGCGGTCGGTCTCGACCTCGAGGCCGAGCCCTGCCGACGTACGCCGGAACCACTCGCGCAGCTCCAGCTCGGCCGGCTCGTAGACATGCCGGGAGTAGCCGCCGCGTACGGGATCGCGGCCGATCCCGGCGATCTCGTCGAGCAGCTCTACGACATCCAAACTCACGGTCTTCCTCTACTTCTGTTGCCGAGTCGGCTCATCCTGACGATCCCCGCTGCCGAGCCGGCTTGTCATGACGGGCCGACTCGGCAGGGGTTGTTGTCAGGATGCGCCGACTCGGCGAGGCGAACATTGATCAGGCGTCGAGCATCGGGACGTTGAGTCCCCGCTCACGAGCGACGTCGCGCGCGTGCTCGTAGCCCGCGTCGACGTGGCGCATGACACCCGTGCCGGGGTCGTTGGTCAGGACCCGCTCGATCTTCTCGGCGGCGAGCGGAGTGCCGTCGGCGACGCAGACCTGGCCGGCGTGGATGGAGCGGCCGATGCCGACGCCGCCGCCGTGGTGGATGCTGACCCAGCTCGCGCCGGAGGCGGTGTTGAGCAGCGCGTTGAGCAGCGGCCAGTCGGCGATCGCGTCGGACCCGTCCTTCATCGCCTCGGTCTCGCGGTAGGGCGAGGCCACGGAGCCCGAGTCGAGGTGGTCGCGACCGATCACGACCGGTGCCGAGAGCTCGCCGGAGGCGACCATCTCGTTGAACTTCAACCCGGCGAGGTGGCGCTCCTTGTAGCCCAGCCAGCAGATCCGCGCCGGCAGGCCCTCGAAGTGCACCTTCTCGCCCGCCTGGGTGATCCAGCGCTTGAGGCCCTCGTTCTCGGGGAAGAGGTCGACGATCGCCCGGTCTGTCTTGGCGATGTCCTCGGGGTCACCCGAGAGCGCCGCCCACCGGAACGGGCCCAGACCCTCCTCGAAGAGCGGTCGGATGTAGGCGGGGACGAAGCCGGGGAAGGCGAACGCGTTCGCGAACCCGCCCAGACGGGCTCCCTCGCGCAGCGAGTTGCCGTAGTCGAACACCTCGGCATCGCGAGTCATGAACCCGACCATCGCCTCGACGTGCTTGGCCATCGAGGCCTGCGCCTTCTCGGTGAAGTCGTCGGGATCCTCAGCGGCCCGCGCGGCCCACTCCTCGACGCTGTATTCGAGCGGGAGGTAGGAGAGCGGGTCGTGCGCCGAGGTCTGGTCGGTGACGATGTCGATCTCGACCTCGCGCGCCAGGATCTCCGGGAAGACCGCGGCACAGTTGCCGACGAGGCCGATGGAGCGCGGCGTACGGGACTTCTTGGCCTCCTCGGCCTGGGCGAGCGCGTCATCGAGCGACGACGCGACGGTGTCCATGTAGCCGTGGTCGACACGGCGCTGGAGGCGCGCTGCGTCGACGTCGACGACGATCACGACGCCCTCGTTCAGCGTCACCGCGAGCGGCTGGGCGCCACCCATGCCGCCGGCGCCGCCGGTCAGCGTCACGGTGCCGGCCAGGGTGCCGCCGAAGCGCTTGCGGGCGATGGCGGCGAAGCACTCGTAGGTGCCCTGCAGGATGCCCTGGGTGCCGATGTAGATCCACGAGCCGGCGGTCATCTGGCCGTACATGGTCAGGCCGAGCGACTCCAGCCGCCGGAACTCCGGCCAGGTCGCCCAGTCGCCGACGAGGTTGGAGTTGGCGATCAGGACCCGGGGTGCCCACTCATGGGTGCGGAAGACGCCGACCGGCTTGCCGGACTGCACCAGCAGGGTCTCGTCGGCCTCGAGCTCGTCGAGGGTGCGGACGATCGCGTCGTACGCCTCCCAGGAGCGCGCGGCGCGGCCGGTGCCGCCGTAGACGACCAGGTCGTCGGGACGCTCGGCCACCTCCGGGTCGAGGTTGTTCATCAGCATGCGCTTGGCGGCCTCGGTCTGCCAGTTCTTGGCGGTGATCTCGGGGCCGCGCGGTGCGCGGACAGTGCGTGGTTCGCTCATGTCGCTCATCACATCACTGAAGTGAGCGAGCGCGCACGGGAAAGAAGGGTGCCATCGGCGACGAGGCCGACGACCGCCTTGATGTCCGGGGACAGGAAACGGTCCGGGCCGGGCGCGGGGACCAGCTTGCGGATCTCCTCGACCAGCGCGGCGCCGACAGGGCCGGGACGCTCGGGGACGCGCATGTCGATCGCGCGGGCGGCGGTGAGGATCTCGATGGCGACGACCTGCTGCGCCCCGGTAATCGCGCGGCGGAGCTTGCGGGCGGCGTTCCAGCCCATCGAGACGTGGTCCTCCTGCATCGCAGAGGTCGGGATGGAGTCGACCGATGCCGGGACGGCGAGGCGCTTGAGGTCGGAGACGATCCCGGCCTGCGTGTACTGCGCGATCATGTGCCCGGAGTCGACGCCGGGGTCGTGAGCGAGGAACGGGGGCAGCCCGTGGTTGCGCGACTTGTCGAGGAAGCGGTCGGTGCGGCGCTCGGAGATCGAGGCGAGGTCGGCGGTGGCGATGGCCAGGAAGTCGAGTACGTAGCCGATCGGTGCGCCGTGGAAGTTGCCGTTGGACTCGACCCGGCCGTCGAGGGTGACCACCGGGTTGTCGACCGCGCTGGCGAGCTCGGTCTCGGCCACGCGGGCGGCGTGGGCCATGGTGTCGCGCACCGCGCCGTGGACCTGGGGCGCGCAGCGCAGCGAGTAGGCGTCCTGCACCCGGGTGAACCCGGTGCCGCGGTGGTCGGCGACGATCCCGCTGCCCGCGAGGACGGCGCGGATGTTGGCCGCCGAGGTCGCTTGGCCGGCGTGCGGGCGCAGGGCCTGGAGGTCCTCGGCGAAGACGCTGTCGGTGCCCTGGAGGCCCTCGATGCTGAGCGCTCCGGCGATGTCGGCGGTGGCGACCAGGTCGTCGAGGTCGGCGAGCGCCAGGACGAGCATCGCCAGCATCCCGTCGGTGCCGTTGATCAGGGCCAGCCCCTCCTTCTCGCGCAGCTGCACCGGGGTGACCCCGGCGGCCGCCAGCGCGTCGGCGGCGGGGACGAGGTCGCCGTCGGCGTTGCGTACGTCGCCCTCACCCATCGCCGCGAGCGCGCAGTGCGCCAGCGGGGCCAGGTCGCCGGAGCAGCCGAGCGAGCCGTACTCACCGATCACCGGGGTGATCTGGGCGTTCAGGAGCGCGGCGTAGGTCTGGGCGACCTCGGGGCGCACACCGGTCCGTCCGGTGGCGAGGGTGGAGAGACGCAGCAGCATGAGGCCGCGTACGACCTCCTTCTCGATCTCGGCGCCCGAGGAGGCCGCGTGCGAACGGACCAGCGAGGCCTGCAGCTGAGCGCGGTGCTCGGGCGGGATCGAGGTGTTGGCGAGGGCGCCGAAACCGGTCGAGATGCCGTAGTGGGGCCGGGCGTCGTGAGCCAGCGACTCGATGAGCTCGCGGCTCGTGGCCATCGCGGCCAGCGACTCGTCGGTCAGGGTGATGGGGGTGTTGTGACGGGCGACGGCGACTACCTGATCGAAGGTGAGGGCACCGACCCCGACGGGAACCGTGGTGTAGGTCATGACCAGAGTGGATCACATCACATTCAGGCGGGTGAGCACAGGCCGTTGTCGGCGGCGTCCTTCTCCTGGTCTTCGGGGCTCACCGAGTCGGCCGGAACCTCGTCCGGTGCGGCGCTGACCTCGGGATTCGCCGGTGAGGCAGAGGTCGTGGGCGAAGGGGCGGCGGACGTCGTCGCGTCGTGGAGCGGACGGTCCTCGAGCATCCGCTCCCACAGCTCGTCAGCCTTCGGGAGGATCTCGAGACGGCCCCAGTTGGGGTCGCCGGCGGGGTAGGCGCGATTGGGTACGGTCTCGAACTCGATGCTCGACGGATCCAGGTCGCGCATCTCGCCGGCCAGCTCGGCCAGCCCGGCGACGGAGCCGATGTCGGTGGTGATGCTCTTGGAGAGCTCGGTCGCGAACGCGGCCAGGCGACGCGGGCGGGTCAGGGTGCCGGCGGAGAGGACCTTGGTGGCGAGGGCGGTGAGGAAGTACTGCTGACGTCGCATCCGGCCCAGGTCGGCGTTGGGAGTCGAGGAGCGGTTGCGTACGTAGTCGAGGGCCTGCTTGCCGCGCAGATTGTGGGTGCCGGCGGGCAGGAAGATGTTGTGCTCCTCGTCGTCGATCGCCTCCGGGATGCAGATCGTGACGCCGCCGACCGCGTCGACCATCCCGCGGAACCCGGCGAAGTCGAGCGCGAGGTAGTGGTCGATCGGGATCCCGGTGAGCAGCTCGGTCTGGCGGGCGGTGCAGATCGGGCCGCCCAGGGAGTAGGCCTCGTTCCACATCACGCCGCTCGCCGCGGGGATCGTGGTGCCGTCCGGGGCGGTGCACTCCGGCCGGTCCACGAGCGCGTCGCGGGGGATCGAGACACCGTAGGCCGAGGTCCGGTCGGCGGAGACGTGCAGCAGGATCGTGCTGTCGGAGCCGCCGGAGCCACCCTCGCCGTCGATCGAGCAGCCCTCGCAGTCACGGCCGTCGGTGCCGAGGATCAAGATGTTGAGTGGCTGCTTCGGGCCCTCGTCCTCGCTCTCCGGCTCGTCGACGAGGTGGTGGATGTCGCCTCCGGAGCCGAGGTTGCGGTTGAGGTGGTCGTAGAACGCCCAGGTGCCGATCCCGGTGCCGACCGCCAGGAACAGCATCGTCACCACGACGGTGAGCACGACCGTACGTGTCCCCGACCTCGTTTCGGTCCTCATCACCCTCCCTCGCTGGCCCGCGTGAGCAGACCGACTGCGTGTGCAGCCCACACAGGTTCTACGCGCCAGTGAGCCGAGAGGTTGCTGCTTCAGGTAACGGCATTGTGAAACCATGAGGAAGGCACTGTCCGAAAACCGCGCGTAATTTCTTTGCGAACGCGGCAACATGGTGGACATGGATGGGACGACGAGCGTGAACGGACTCGACTTCGAATCGTGCTACCGCGCTGTTCGTTCGCGCGACCGGCGCTTCGACGGCATCTTCTACACGGCGGTGGCCTCGACCGGGATCTACTGCCGGCCCTCATGCCCGGCCCGGACCCCTGCGCTGGTCAACGTCTCCTTCCACCGGACCGCGGCGGCGGCGCAGGCGGCCGGCTACCGGGCCTGCAAGCGCTGCCGCCCCGATGCCACGCCGGGCAGCCCGGAGTGGGATGTGGCCGCGACCCTGGCCGGGCGCGCGATGCGGCTGATCGCCGACGGCGTCGTCGACCGGGAAGGCGTCGAGGGGCTGGCTCGCCGGGTCGGCTACTCGCCGCGCCACCTGACCCGGCTGCTGACCACCGAGCTCGGCGCCGGTCCGCTGGCGCTGGCCAGGGCGCGCCGAGCACAGACCGCCCGGACGCTGGTCGAGACCACCGAGCTCGGCTTCGCGGACATCGCCTTCGCCGCCGGCTTCTCGAGCGTACGTCAGTTCAACGACACCGTCCGCGAGGTCTATGCGGCCTCGCCGACCGAGCTCCGCGGACGCCGTGGATCGCGGCGCCGGGCCGACGGGACGATCGCGCTGCGGCTCGCAGTCCGCACCCCGTTCGCCGGACGGGCCCTGCATGCCTTCCTGCGCGACCACATGGTGCCGGGCGTCGAGGTCGCCGGGGTCGACGGCGGGCGGCGCTGGTTCGCCCGCACGCTCGACCTGCCCAACGGGCCCGGCACGCTGCGTCTCGAGCTCGCCGACATCCCCGAGGGCGAGACCGGCTTCGTCCATGCGACCTTCAAGCTCGCCGACCTGCGGGACACCACCGCCGCCGTCGAGCGCGCCCGCCGGCTGCTCGACGCCGACTGCGACCCGCGTGCGGTCGGCGACGTCTTCACCGGGGACGAGGTGATCGGCCCGCTGGCCCTCGCCCTGCCGGGGCTGCGGGTGCCGGGCACCGTCGACGGGGGCGAGCTCGCGCTGCGTACGATCGTGGGGCAGCAGGTCTCCGTCGCCGGTGCGCGCACCGTGCTGGCGGGGATCGTCGCCGAGCACGGCCGCCCGATCGCGACCGACATCGACGGCCTCACTCATCTGTTCCCGTCCGCGGACGCCCTTGCCGCCGCCGACCCGGCTGGCATGCCGATGCCGCGCTCGCGTGGGCGTGCGGTCACCGGTCTGGCCGCGGCGCTCGCCTCCGGCGAGCTCCAGCTGGACCGCGGGACCGACCGCGACGTCGTGCACGAGCAGTTGATCAGCCTGCCCGGGGTCGGTCCCTGGACCGCCGACTACGTCGCGCTGCGTGCTCTCGGCCATCCCGATGTCTTCCTGCCGACCGATGTCGGCATCAAACGAGCGCTGGAAGTGCTCGGTGCGCCCGCGGCGGATGTCGCCGCGTGGCGGCCGTGGCGCTCGTACGCCCTGCTCTACCTGTGGACCTCACTGACTGCCTTGGAGAAACTGTGATGTGGACTCTCATCGACTCGCCCGTCGGCGAGCTCCGGCTGGTCGCGCACGACGGCGCGATCACCGCGATCGACTTCATGCCGGCTGACTATGCCAAGGGCCGGGTGCTCGGGGACCGGTCCGATTCGGATCCGCTGTTGCTGGAATGTGCCCGGCAGCTCGCCGAGTACTTCAAGGGTGACCGGACGAGCTTCGACCTCCCGCTGGCGCCCTCGGGCACCGCGTTCCAGACGCGCGTCTGGGAGCAGCTGCAGCAGATCGAGTACGGCACGACCGCCTCCTACGGTCAGATCGCCGGCCGCCTCTCGCTGACCGGCCACGGCGCCCGCGCCGTCGGGCTCGCCAATGGCAGGAACCCCATCCCCATCGTGATCCCGTGCCACCGTGTCGTCGGCGCGGACGGCTCCCTGACCGGCTACGCCGGTGGCCTTGACCGCAAGACGACCCTGCTGGGTCTGGAGAGCGGTGCCCTCTTCTGATGCCGAGACTGCAGTTCTGGCGTCCGAGACCGCAGTTGTGGCGTACGTCGGTGGCGGCTGCCGCGCTCCTCGCCACTCTCGCCGCGTGCGCGGAGGAGGCCACCGATCCCGCGGCGCCCGCGACCAGCGAGAGCCGCGCCGAGGCCGAGAACGAGGTGCTGGTCAACGGCCGCGCGCGGTGTGACCAGGACGTGTCGAGCGACCAGGCGAAAGACACGATCGAACGCGTCGGCGGGCTCCAGCAGCCGACCTGGTCGGTGCGAT
Organism: Nocardioides sp. NPDC087217; assembly: GCF_044744805.1. Lineage (NCBI taxonomy): Bacteria > Bacillati > Actinomycetota > Actinomycetes > Propionibacteriales > Nocardioidaceae > Nocardioides > Nocardioides sp. NPDC087217. Next base: position 28,209 of record NZ_JBIUZB010000010.1, on the reverse strand, counting down.
TCGCCGAGAGCACCGCGGCCGGGGTCGTCGTGCTGGTCACCGGCGATCTCGAGGACGCCGAGCCACGGCTCTTCGACGACTACCGGGTGGCGGTCATCGTCGGGTCGCCCGAGGACCAGACGCGTACGGAGGACTTCCGGGCCGTGCGCGACGCGGTGCGCGAGATCTGCGGCTGAGGTGCTGCAGGGATACCCGGTTAACCGGTGAAACCTGCACTTCTCAGGCGTTGCAACACCTGAGAAGTGCAGGAATACCCTGTTAACCGGGTATTCCTGGGGCTGGAGTGACAGCAGTTACTCAGCAGCCGCGCGCCGCAGCGACTCCGAGAGCCGGTCGGCAGCAGCGAGGACAGCAGGGGCGTGCATCTTGCCGGGCTGGCGGGTGAGTCGCTCGAGCGGGCCGGAGACGGAGACGGCGGCGATGACCTTGCCGCCGGGGGAGCGGACGGGAGCGGACACCGAGGCGACGCCCGCCTCGCGCTCGCCGATCGACTGAGCCCAGCCGCGGCGACGGATGCCGGAGAGCGCAGCGGCGGAGAAGGCGGCGTTCTGCAGGCCGCGGTGGAGGCGCTCCGGGTCCTCCCACGCGATCAGTATTTGAGCGGCCGACCCGGCACGCATCGTCAGCTGCGAGCCGACGGGGATGGTGTCGCGGAGACCGGAGGGGCGCTCGGCGGCGGCGACGCAGACGCGGAAGTCGCCCTGGCGCCGCCACAGCTGCGCCGACTCACCGGTGATGTCCCGCAGCCGCGCCAGGACGGGCCCGGCGGTGGCCAGCAGCCGGTCCTCACCGGCGGCGGCGGACAGCTCGGCCAGCCGCGGGCCGAGAACGAAGCGTCCCTGCATGTCGCGGGCGACCAGACGGTGGTGCTCGAGGGCGACCGCCAGGCGGTGTGCGGTCGGACGGGCGAGACCCGTCCCGGCCACCAGACCGGCCAGGGTCGCCGGGCCGGATTCGAGAGCTGTGAGCACAAGGGCGGCCTTGTCGAGCACGCCCACACCGCTGGAACTGTCCATATCGCAAGACTAACTTCTCAGAACCTGAGATGCAACGTTACGCTCGGAGAAGCAGACTGGAAGTGGCGGATCTGACATTGCGATTCAACGCTCGAACCGCCACCGGCCACTACAGACCAAAGATGCCAGATGGAGAACGTGTCATGGGCAGGACCTTGTCGGAGAAGGTGTGGGACGAGCATGTCGTCCGGTCGACCGCGGGAGAGCCCGATCTCCTCTACATCGACCTTCACCTCATCCACGAGGTGACGAGTCCGCAGGCCTTCGAAGGCCTGCGTCTGTCCAACCGCAAGGTGCGCCGCCCCGACCTCACCATCGCCACCGAGGACCACAACGTCCCGACCCTCGACTGGGACAAGCCGATCGCCGACCCGGTCAGTCGCACCCAGGTCGAGACGCTGCGCAAGAACGCCGAGGAGTTCGGCGTACGTCTTCACCCGCTCGGCGACGCCGAGCAGGGGATCGTGCACGTGGTCGGGCCGCAGCTTGGGCTCACGCAGCCGGGCATGACCATCGTCTGCGGTGACTCGCACACCTCGACGCACGGCGCGTTCGGCGCGATCGCGTTCGGCATCGGCACCTCCGAGGTCGAGCATGTGCTGGCGACCCAGACGCTGATGCAGGACAAGCCGAAGACGATGGCTGTCACGGTCAACGGCACGCTGCCCGAGGGCGTCAGCGCCAAGGACCTGATCCTCACCCTGATCTCCAAGACCGGCACCGGCGGTGGCCAGGGCTACATCGTGGAGTATCGCGGCGAGGCCATCCGTGAGCTCTCCATGGAGGCTCGGATGACGATCTGCAACATGTCGATCGAGTGGGGTGCCAAGGCCGGCATGATCGCTCCCGACGAGACGACGTTCGCCTACATCAAGGACAAGCCCGAGGCTCCGAAGGGCGCCGACTGGGACCAGGCCGTCGCGCACTGGAAGTCCCTGGTCACCGATGAGGACGCCGTCTTCGACAAGGAGATCGTCCTCGACGCCGCCGAGGTCACCCCGTTCGTCACCTGGGGCACCAACCCTGGCCAGGGCGTCCCGTTGGGCGCCGCCGTCCCGAGCCCCGACGACTTCGAGGACGCCGACGAGAAGATCGCGGCCGAGAAGGCCCTGACCTACATGGGTCTCGAGGCCGGCACCCCGATGCGCGAGGTGCACATCGACACCGTCTTCCTCGGCTCCTGCACCAACGGCCGCATGGAGGACCTGCGTACGGCCGCCGACATCATCCAGGGCCACCACGTCGCCGAGGGGACCCGCTTCCTGGTCGTCCCCGGCTCGGCCAAGGTGCGCCTGCAGGCCGAGGAGGAGGGTCTGCACAAGATCTTCATCGACGCCGGCGCCGAGTGGCGCGGCGCGGGCTGCTCGATGTGCCTGGGCATGAACCCCGACACCCTCGCCCCCGGCGAGCGCTCGGCCTCCACGTCCAACCGCAACTTCGAGGGTCGCCAGGGCAAGGGCGGTCGCACCCACCTGGTCTCGCCGGAGGTGGCTGCGGCCACCGCCGTACGCGGCACCCTCTCCTCGCCCGCCGACCTCGTCACCGTTGGAGCCTGAGTCATGGACAAGTTCACCACCCACACCGGTGCCGGCGTGCCGCTGCGCCGCAGCAACGTCGACACCGACCAGATCATCCCCGCGGTCTACCTCAAGCGCGTGACTCGCACCGGCTTCGAGGACGGCCTCTTCGCCGCCTGGCGCAACGACCCGACGTTCGTCCTCAACAACGAGGCGTACGCCGGGGCCTCGGTCCTCGTCGCGGGCCCCGACTTCGGCACCGGCTCCTCCCGTGAGCACGCCGTCTGGGCGCTGATGGACTACGGCTTCCGCGTGGTCATCTCGAGCCGCTTCGGCGACATCTTCCGCGGCAACTCCGGCAAAGCCGGCCTGCTCGCGGCGAAGGTCGACGAGAAGGTCGTACAGAAGCTGTGGGACTACCTCGATGACAACCCCGGCGCCCAGATCACCGTCGACCTGGAGTCGCGCACCGTACGCGCCGGCGAGGGCCCCGACGCCATCGAGGACTCCTTCGACATCGACGACTACACCCGCTGGCGCCTCCTCGAGGGCCTCGACGACATCGGCATCACGCTGTCCCACGAGGACGACATCGCGACGTACGAGGCGACCCGGCCCTCCTTCAAGCCGGTCACCCTGCACGCCTAGATCGAATCGTCAGTTGTGGGCGACGAGAGTGCACTCTCGTCGCCCACAACTGCGTTTTCGGCCGACGGAACTCACGTCTCGGCTGGCTAGGGGAGACGGATCTGGCGGCCGTCGGCGCCACGCTGGGAGCCGGTGATGCGGTCGCAGGAGCCGGTGTCGACCCAGCAGCGGAGGTACCAGGACTCGGCGGCGGTCGCGGTGTAGAGGACGACGCTGCGGTCGGACTCGAAGCCGGCGACGCGGACCTTCTCGACGGAGTCGGGTACGCGCAGGTCGATGTGCTCGGAGGTGCTCATGTTGACCGCGATGCCGCGCTCGGCGCCGTAGCTGATCATCCCGGGGTCGCTGGGATTGCGGGCGATGGCGACGATCGAGCCGTCGGGGGAGTCGGCGACCGATCCGGGCAGCGGCGCGTGGACGCCGGGCTGGGTGAGGCTGCCGTCGGCCTCGATGGCGGCGAAGCGGGCCTCCCACTCGCCGGGGTTGTGGAGGAGTACGCCGCGCCGCAGCGGGATCAGCTGCTGGTAGCCGAGCGGCAGCGAGATCCGCTGGGTGGCCTCGCCGGGATCCCACGCGGTCACCGGCGGCCGGGAGACGGTGAGCTCGCCGTAGTTGCCGGGCACCGCCGGCGGGGCGGGCACGATGCCGGTGCGGAAGTAGGCCCGGGTGCGGTCGGTGCCGAGGACCGCGGTGGCGGCAGGCGTGCCCTCGAGCACGAGCCGGTCGGTCTCCTCACCCGTCGTGGTGTCCACCGCGACGAGGGCGGAGACGGCGTCGTCGGTCTGCTGGAGCGCGAAGAGCTGGTTGCCGTCCTTGCTCAGGACCGGCTGGGTCCAGAGGCCGGGGACCTGGATGGTCGACCCGCGCCGCGCGATCCACACCGGACCGGGCTTGTCGGCGCGCTCGTACATCAGCACCGTCCAGCCGGCCACGCTCATCTGCGACCCGAAGACCTTCTGCGGCTTCGCGCCGAGCTGGAGTCGGCCGGCCTGGTCCACGAAGGGCAGGGTCGTCGCGGGGCCGACGGGCAGATCGGCGTACGTCGCAGGGATGGCCGGCTCGCTGTTGCGGACCGTCGGAGCGGGTGGCGCCGGCGTCGGTACGTTGGCGCCGGTGCGACCTTCGGCGAGCCGGGTCGTGTGGACGGCCAGCCAGGCCACGGAGGCGATCAGGGCGAGGATGATGCAGGCCGAGAACAAGATCCCGGCGCGGCTGGGCCTCGCCGTGGTCTTCGGCTCCTCGAGCACCACGGTGGGCTGCTCCTCGTCGATGTGCACGTCGGTGATGGTCGTACCTTCCTCGTCCTGTCTCCCGAAGGCTGCGCTGTCGAAGCGATGCTGCGGACGTGCCCCGAGTCTCTCCACGGTAACCACGTGGAGGCGTCGGAATCAGGAGCGATCAGGTGAACAATCCGTTTTCACATGCCGTCGGTATGTCCGGAAGTCCCGGAGATGGCCTAAGGTCGATCGCGTGGTGAGAAAACGAGTAGCTGATGCAAGCAAACAGGCCGGAAGAGTAGTCGGCGCGGTGCGGGAGACGGCCGGGAAGCTGGTCGCCGACGTGGTGTCCGGCAAGGTCAAGGTCCCCTCCGTCCCGAAGGTCAAGGTGCCGCGGCCGGGGCGCAAGGCGCCGACCAAGGCCGCTGAGCCGGTCGTGCCGCCCGCCAAGCGGGTCGCCGAGCCGGTGAAGCCCGAGCCCACCGTCGAGGCCGCTGCGGACCCGGTGGCCCAGGCGGCCGAGAAGACCGCGCCGGCGAAGAAGACCGCCGCCAAGAAGACCACGGCCACGAAGAGCCCCGCGAAGAAGACGACGACCGCGGCGAAGAAGACGACGGCGACGAAGTCCACGGCGGCGAAGAAGACGACGGCCACGAAGTCCACGGCGGCGAAGAAGACCACCGCCAAGAAGACCACGGCCAAGAAGGCTCCCGCGGCGAAGAAGGCCACCACCGCAGGCGCGGCGACCCCCGCGACTCCGGCGACGGAGACCTCCGCCGCAGCCGCCCCTGCGAAGACGACGGCCGCGAAGAAGACGACGGCCAAGAAGACCGCAGCCAAGAAGACGACGGCCAAGAAGGCTCCCGCGCAGAAGACGGCGGCGAAGAAGACGACCGCGGCGAAGAAGGCTCCCGCGAGCGGAACATCGACGAGCCCGACGACCGGGGCCGAGACGCCGTCCGGCGACTCCTAGCCCGGACTCCCGACGCGCACGGAGGCGAGAGTCGTACGCGGCCCGAGCCCCAGGCTGCGTACGGTCTCGAGGTCCTCGAGGGTGTCGACGTCGTGGCGTAGCGAGTGCAGGTCGCCCTCCAGCGGATGGGCGCCGCCGTCGCGATGGGCGGCGGCGGATCCGGGCCCGAACGCGGGCCGGAACAGGTCGTGGGTCGCGGTGTAAAGGGTGGTGCCCCCACCCGCCGCGTCCTCGACGTACGCAGCCCCAAACCCCTCCGCCGCGCGCAGCGCCGCGTCCAGGTCGGCGGAGCGGAGCGCGGGCAGGTCGCCGCACAGAGCAGCGGGGCGGAGCCCCGGCCAGCGGCGCCGGGCTTCGAGCGCTCCCTGCACGAGGGTCTCGTTGAGGTCGCCGCTGACCCCGTCGGGGATGACGGCGGCGCCGAGACGGGCGACATCGGCGGCGAAGTAGGAGTCGTCGGTGATCACCAGCACGGCGCCGACGCCGGTGGCGGCCAGGCACGACTCGGCGGTGTCGAGTGCGAACGAGCGCGCTAGATCGGCCCGTTCGTGCGACTCGATTCCGACCAGCCGGGACTTGCCGCGCGCCGGGGGCTTGACGGGCAGCAGTACGACGTAACCGGGTGCAGGTACAGGCATCGAGGTAGATCCTGACAGGTATCTCACAACCACGCGGAGACGGCCCGGTAGCCTGCCCTGCGTGGGAAAGTACCGGAAGTTCCAGGAGGGCAAGCTCGGCTGGCCGTGGGTCGTGGCTGTCGGCATCGTGAAGCCCGTCCTTCTCGCCACCACCAAGCACCAGTGGGTGGGCGGCGAGAAGATCCCGGAGAGCGGGGGAGCGGTGTTCGCGCTCAACCACGTCTCCGAGATCGATCCGTTCACCGCCGCGCACATCGTGTGGGACTACGGACGTAGGCCGAGCTACCTGGCCAAGGCGGCGTTGTTCAAGGGTCCGTTGGGCAAGTTCCTGCGGGCCGCCCGGCAGATCCCCGTGGACCGGACCGCAGGTGCGTCGGCGTTCGATGCGGCGGTGAAGGCCGTCAACGAGGGCAGCATCGTGGTCGTCTACGTCGAGGGGTCCATCACCAAGGACCCGACCGGCTGGCCGATGCGCGGCAAGTCCGGTGCAGCGCGGATCGCGCTCGCGACCGGTGCCCCGGTCTACCCGGTGGGACAGTGGGGAGCCCAGGAGCTGCTTCCGGCGTACTCTCTCAAGCCGCACCTGATCGGTCGCAAGATGATCCAGATGAAGATCGGTGATCCGGTGGACCTGAAGGACCTCGAGGTCCAGGAGCACACGCCGGCGGTCGTGAACCAGGCGACCGACCGGATCATGAAGGCGATCGTCGGCCTGGTGGCCGACATCCGGGAGGAGGAGCCGCCCAGCGAACTCTTCGACCCGAAGAAGGCCGGCGTCAACGCGACCGGCGACCCCCGCAAGACGAAGAAGAAGGACGACAATTGAGCGAGCTTGGCAAGGTAGCGGTCTTCGGAGCGGGCTCATGGGGCACCGCCTTCTCGGTCATCCTCGCCGACGCTGGCAACGACGTGACCATGTGGGCGCGGCGTGAGGAGGTCGCGGCGGCGATCAACGACACTCACGAGAACCCCGACTACCACCCCGGCACCGAGCTGCCGCACAACATCAGCGCCACCCATGACATCGAGAAGGCAGCGCACGGAGCCGATCTGGTCGTCCTCGCGGCGCCCTCGCAGACGCTGCGCGCCAACCTCACCGACTGGGCGCCGTTCCTGCCCCAGGACGTACCGCTGGTCTCGCTGATGAAGGGTGTCGAGCTCGGCACCCTCGAGCGGATGAGCGAGGTGATCGCCCACGTCACCGGTGCGGGGCCGGAGCGGATCGCGGTCGTCAGCGGTCCCAACCTCTCCAAGGAGATCATCCGTCGCGAGCCCGCCGCCGGTGTGGTGGCCTGCGCCGACGAGGAGGTCGCCAAGACGATCCAGGCGCGTGTCCACTCGCCCGCGTTCCGCCCCTACACCTCGACCGACGTGGTCGGCTGCGAGATCGGCGGGGCCTACAAGAACGTGGTCGCGATCTCCACCGGGATGGCCGCCGGGATGGGGTTCGGCGACAACACCCAGGCGTCGCTCATCACCCGCGGACTCGCCGAGACCGCACGCCTGGCGATGCAGCTCGGCGCCAACCCGATGACCCTCATGGGTCTGGCCGGCCTGGGTGACCTGGCCGCGACCTGCTCCTCGCCGCTCTCCCGCAACCGTACGTTCGGTGAGAAGCTCGGCAAGGGCATGACCACCGCCGACATCCTCGCCTCCAGCCACCAGGTCGCCGAAGGCGCCAAGTCGTCGCACTCGCTGCGCGAGCTGGCCGCGAAGGTCGGGGTCGACGTGCCGCTGGCGCAGTACGTCGACGATGTCGTCTCCGGCGCCAAGACCGTCAGCGAGATCATGGACGAGATGCTCGAGCGGCCGACGAAGGCCGAGACCGAGTAACTCGCCGGTCGAGCCCGCGAGCGCCAGCGAGCGGTGTCGAGACCAACACAGTCGCGTTCGAACCGTGTTGGTCTCGACACGCCTCCGCCTAGCGGCTCCGGCGGCTCGACCGACGGACTAGGCCGTTCCGAGGTCCTTCCAGGGACCCCACTCCTCGGTGCCCGGGGTGTTGCCCTGGGTCCACCACTTGGCCTCCCACAGGTGACCGCCGTAGGTGACACGGTCACCGGCGACGTACACCGTGGTCGCCGACCATGCAGCCGCTCCGCCGGGCGGGTCGGTCGGCGGGTCGGTGGGCTCCTCGGTGGGTGGGTCGGTCGGGTCCGGCTCCTCGACCGGGCCGCCGGTGCCGTTGCGCATGGCATCGGCGAAGGTGCCGATCAGCTCGCCCTGGCGGTCACCGGAGAGCTCCCACCACATGCCTCCGCCGAGGCCCTTCGAGATCGCGTACGCCGCCTTCTGGGCGATCGTGCGCTTGTTGTCGTAGCTCCACCACTGGTTGCCGTCGTACCGCCACCCGGCGCCGGTCGCGGCGTCGTAGTAGTCGGTGCCGCGGGACTTGAGCTTGTCGTAGTCCTCGTTGCCGGCCTCGTACGTCCCCGGTGCCGCGGCGGTCGCCGGGCCCCATGGGGCGGAGGAGGTCGCACCCTGCCAACCACGGCCGTACGCCGCCATGCCGAGCCCGAGCTGGGCCGGGGAGATGCCGGCGTCGAGGTACTCCCGGACCGACTCGTCCACGCTGAACCGCTTGCCGTCGGGGCGCGGGTCGGCGGGGTCGGCGTAGAGGTTGCCCTGGTGGCCGGTCAGCGTCGGGTCCCAGGCGCCCCACAGGTCGTAGCCCTGGATGTTGCCGAAGTCGAGGGAGTTGAAGATCGCCGGATCGTTCCAGCCGCCCGCCTCGATGTCCTGCGGGTTGGCCGGGAGGAACGCGGAGAGCTGGTAGTCCTTGCCCGTGGTCGAGCCGAGGGCGTCCAGCTGGGAGCGGAACTCGGCCAGCAGCGCCTTGAAGTTGGCGCGGTCGTTGACCGGGTCGACGTGGTTGCCGGTGTTGCCGTTGGGCGAGCCCGGCCACTCCCAGTCGATGTCGAAGCCGTCGAAGACGCCGGCTGCCGCTCCGGCGCCGCCACGGCCGTCGATGACCGGCAGGTTGCCCTTGATGTAGAGGTCGATGCAGGAGGAGACGAGCTTGCGTCGTGACTCCGGCGTCGCCGCCGCGAGGGAGAAGTTCTTCGACCAGGTCCAGCCGCCCAGCGAGAGCAGGACCTTCAGGTCGGGATGCTTCGCCTTGAGCTGCTTGAGCTGGTTGAAGGAGCCGGCCAGGGGCTGGTCCCAGGTGTCGGCCGTGCCGGAGACGGACGCGTCGGCTGCGTACGACATCCCGTAGTCGGCGTAGGCGTCACCGGCACCGTCGGAGCCGTTGGGCCCTTCGCCCTGGGCCTTGTTGGCCTCGAAGCAGGTCAGCGTCTGGTGGTGGATGTTGCCGAAGGCGTAGTTGAGGTGGGTGAGGTCGTCGGCGACCCCGGACGTCTCCAGCTGCTTGAGCTTGAAGGCTCGGCCGTAGACACCCCACTGCACGAAGTAGCCGACGTTGCGGTAGCCGTTGATCGCGGTCGGCTGCGCGGCGGCCGTCGTCAGGGATGCGCTGGACGGGGTGCTGGTGAGGACGAGCGTGCCGGTGAGGGCGAGCGCTCCGGCGAGTGCGCCGATGAGAAGGCCGACTGTGCGGCGTGATCTTCGTGAGGGCAAGGCGACATGCATGGTGACACCTCCGAGGTGATGGCTGGCTCGGGCACCAGGCGCCCGAATCGCCATTCGATGGTGGCAGCCGGTTTGTTTGTAAGCAACCCTTACTAATTAAGGAATTTCAGAACGTAATTCGAGGTCGGCGCCGAAGTAGTACGTTCGATGAGCCGCCAATCTCTGGGAGATCGCCATGCTCGGACGCCGCTCTGCAGTTGTCGCCACACTGACCGGAGGCGCGATGGCGCTGGCCACCCTGGTCCCGTACGCCGGGGCGACCGCCGCCCCGGAGGAGAGGCTGGCGCCACCACCGAAGGTGCCCACCGCGGTCGGTTACGGAGGCGCGGTGGCCAGCGTCGACGCCGACGCGAGCCGGGTCGGGCTCGAGGTCCTGCGCAAGGGCGGCAACGCGACCGACGCCGCGGTCGCGACGGCGGCGGCGCTCGGCGTGACCGAGCCCTACTCTGCCGGTATCGGTGGGGGCGGCTTCTTCGTGCACTACTCCGCGCGCACCGGCGAGGTCGAGACGATCGACGGTCGGGAGAAGGCGCCGGCCGCGATGCCGCGCGATGCGTTCATCGACCCGGAGACCGGGAAGGAGTATCCGTTCTTCCCGGACATGGTCACCAGCGGCGCCTCGGTCGGAGTGCCCGGCACGCCGCTGACCTGGGACAAGGCGCTGAGGAAGTGGGGCACCCGCTCGCTCGGTCAGTCGCTCGAGCCGGCCGCGCGGCTGGCACGCCGGGGCTTCGTCGTCGACCAGACCTTCCGTCAGCAGACCGTCGACAACGCGGAACGTTTCGCAGCGATCGATTCCACGGCCGAACTATTTCTTCCCGGAGGATCCGCGCCCGAGGTCGGCAGTCGGTTCCGAAACCCCGACATCGCCGCGACCTACGACCTGCTCGCACGCAAGGGCGTGAAGGCCTTCTACCGTGGCCCGCTGGCCGCGGAGATCGCCGCAACGGTGGCTGAGCCGCCGAAGAGCGACGACACCGACCTCCCGGTTCCGGCCGGCTGGGTGACCACCGAGGACCTCGCCGCCTACACCGCCCCCGACCGCGAGCCGACCCGCTCGACCTACCGCGACCTGGACGTCTACGGGATGGCCCCGCCGTCCTCGGGCGGCACCTCGGTGGGCGAGGCGCTCAACATCCTGGAGCGCTACGAGTTGGCCGGGATGACCAACACCGAGGCCTACCACCATCTGCTCGAGGCGAGCGCGATCGCCTTTGCCGACCGCGGCGCCTACCTCGGCGACCCCGACCACGTCGACGTACCCGTCGAGGCGCTTCTCGACGACACTTTCGCCGCCGAGCGGGCCTGCGGCATCGACCCCGCGGCAGCCCAGCCCAAGCCCGTGGCGGCAGGTGATGCGTACGACTTCGACGGGGTCTGCGACGGCGCGGAAGGCGCGGGCGAGACCGCGAAGGACACCGAGAACCTCGAGACCACCAACCTGACCGTGGTCGACCGCTGGGGAAACGTCGTCGAGTACACCCTGACCATCGAGCAGACCGGAGGATCGGGGATCACCGTGCCCGGCCGCGGCTTCATCCTCAACAACGAGCTGACCGACTTCTCGACGACCTACCGGGCCGACGACCCCAACCGGATCGAGCCCAACAAGCGCCCGCGCAGCTCGATGTCACCCACGATCGTCCTCTCCGACGGCCGGCCCGTGCTGGCGGTCGGGTCACCGGGCGGCTCGACGATCATCACCACGGTGCTCCAGATCCTCATCGAGCGGTACGCGCGCGACCGGACCCTGCCCGAGGCCATGGCAGCGCCGCGGGTGTCCCAGCGCAACGGGGCGAACACAGGTGCCGAGCCGGCGTTCATCGAGGCGTACGGAGGGCCGTTGACATCGCTGGGACACACCTTCGCCCCGACCGCTGAGCTCGGCGCGGCCACCGCGATCGAGATCGGCCCCGACGGGCTGCTGACCTCGACCGCCGAGCCGTGGCGACGCGGTGGCGGGTCGGCGCTGGTGGTGAGTCCGGTCGACTGACCAGCGACGGTGTCAGAGGCGGTCCAGGGCCTGGAGGAGGTCGGCCCAGAGGTCGTCGACGTCCTCGACTCCGACCGACATCCGCACCAGCCCCTCGGGCACCGTCGCCGACTCGGTCTTCCAGCGGCGACGGCGCTCGAAGGTGGACTCGACGCCGCCGAGGGAGGTCGCGTGGACCCACAGCGAGGTCGAGTGGGTCAGGAGGTCGGCCTGCTCCGCCGTGGGAAGGACGGCCGCGAGCATGCCACCGAACCCGGGGTAGCGGACCTCCGCGACCGCCGGGTGCGCTGACAGCCGCTCGGCGAGGGTCGCCGCGTTGGCGGAGGAGCGCTCGACGCGCAGGTGCAGCGTACGGATGCCGCGAAGCGCCAGCCACGCCTCGAACGGGCCGGGGATCGCGCCGAGGAGGTCACGACGGGCCTTGAGCACGTCCCACAGCGTGTCGTCGGAGACGACGACCGCGCCCATGACGACGTCGGAGTGGCCGGCGATGAACTTGGTGGCCGAGTGGATGACGATGTCCGCGCCGAGCGCGAGCGGCTGCTGGAGCAGGGGAGTGGCGAAGGTGTTGTCGACCACGACCCGCGCTCCGGCCTTGTGCGCGGCGGCGATGACGGCCGGCAGGTCGGCGAGCTGCATCCCCGGGTTGGTCGGCGTCTCGACCCAGACCAGCGCGACCTCGCCGTCGAGCTTCTCGAGCAGCTTCACGACCGCGGCGGTGTCGGAGAAGTCCGCGAGGCGTGCGGTCAACCGGCCGCGCCCCTCGAGGTCGGCCAGCTGGCCGATGGTCCCCAGATAGCTCTGCTCGGTCGCCACGACCACCGAGTCGTTGACCAGGTCGAGCAGCGTCGCGATCGCCGCGAGCCCGGAGGCGAACGACAGCGCCCGACCGCCCTCGAGCTGCCCGAGCGCCTCCTCGAACGCCACCCACGCGTCGTTGGTGTAGCGCCCGTACTCCTTGTCGCCGCCGGCCACATAGGTCGAGGCCATCGTGATCGGTACGTTGAGCGGCTGGTCGGGCTCGTGGGCCGGCCGCCCGGCGTGGACGGCGATCGTGGCGGGCTTGTGATCCATGACTTCGACCCTATTGCCCGCTCGACAACCGGGCTCACGCGCCGCGCGGTTACGGGTCAGGGCATGGTCCCGGATAAGGTTGCGGCCGTGTTGACGACCCTGCTGGATGGACGTGCCTTCGGTGAGAAGCACGGCAAGGATGCTGCCACCGTCGTGGCCCTGCACGGCTGGGCCCGCAACCGCAGCGACTGGGGCTCGACGCTCGAGGGCCTGGACGCTCTCGCGCTCGACCAGCCCGGCTTCGGCGCGACCCCGGCTCCCGATGAGGCCTGGGGAAGCAAGGAGTACGCCGAGTGGCTGGCCCAGATCCTCGAGGGTCTCGACCGCCCGGTGCTCGTCGGCCACAGCTTCGGCGGCCGGGTGGCCGTCCAGCTCGCCGCGACCCGCCCGGAGCTCGTCCGCGGCATCGTCCTCACCGGCGTACCGCTGTTCCGCCCGAAGACCGGCGGCAAGCCCAAGCTCGCCTACCGGATCGGCCGATGGCTCCACTCCAAGGGGCTGATCCCCGAGGCCAGGATGGAGGCGCTGCGGGAGAAGTACGGCTCGACCGACTACCGCAACGCCAAGGGCATCATCCGCGACATCTTCGTCAAGGTCGTCAACGAGTCCTACGGCGACCAGCTGGCAGCCATCCCGAAGGAACTTCCGGTCCGCCTGATCTGGGGTGAGAACGACACCGCCGCACCGGTCTGGATGCCCGGTGAGGCCATGGAGATCCTGGGGGACAACGCGACCCTGGAGATCGTCCCCGGTTCCGCGCACCTGCTCGACGCGGGGCTGGTCAAGAGCCTTCGAGGCGCCATCGACGAACTTCGTACGAACTGAATCTGAGGGGCTGAAGAAGAAGCATGTGGATCGTCCTGGTCACCTCCGCGCTGACCCTGGTCTCCTACTACCGCTGGCTGCGCGTCGCTCAGCGTGAGCACTACGAGCCGACGCGGCTGTTCGCGATCGAGTGGATCTGGATCAAGGCACGCCCGGTCGAGGCGATCCTGCTCGGCGCGGTCGTGGTGGTCTGCCTGGCCTCGTTCGTGCTGCCCTACGGCGCGCTCGTCGGCGCGCTGCTGTTCATCGGCTGGCCGGTGGGGATGAGCTTCACCGGGGCCAAGCGGCTGGTGTGGACCGACCGCGTCAAGCGCCTGGCCGGTGTGCTCTTCGTGCTGCATGCGATCGTCACCCTGGTGATCGCACTGGTCGTGCCGGCCGCCGCCGGCCTGCTCCCGATCCTGGCCGTCCCGCTGGCCGAGGCCGCGCTGGCGATCATGTGGCCGATCGAGAAGGCGATGGCGAAGAAGTGGCAGGTCCAGGCGGCCGCCACGATCAAAAAGGTCAACCCGCGGATCGTCGCGATCACCGGCTCCTACGGCAAGACCTCGACGAAGAACTACGCCACCCACCTGATGCAGGGCCGCTGGTCGACGCTGGCCTCGCCGGCGAGCTTCAACAACGCGATGGGCCTCTCCCGCGCGGTCAACGACCGGCTCCAGCCCGGAACCGACATCTTCGTCGCCGAGATGGGCACCTACGGCCCCGGCGAGATCGCCGAGCTGACCGAGATCTTCCCGCCCGAGGTCGCCGCCATCACCACGATCGGCGAGGCCCACCTGGAGCGGATGAAGTCGCGCGAGACGATCGTGAAGGCCAAGTCGGAGATCCTCCCGAAGGCCTCGACCGTCGTGCTCAACATCGACGTACCCGAGCTCGCGCTCATCGCCGAGAACCTCCGCGCCAGCAAGCGCGTCATCGCCTGCTCCGCCGTCCCGGGCACCACCGCCGAGGTCGTGGTGACCGACTCTGCGCTACAGATCAACGGCGAGACGTACGCCGTCCAGCTGCCCGACGAGGTCGGGCACCCGATCAACGTGGCGATCGCCGTCGGTCTGGCCCTCGCGGTCGATGTCCCGATCGAGACGATCACCCAGCGGCTGGCGTCGGTCCCCGGCACCCCCCACCGCGCCGAGGCCAACAAGACGCCCGGCGGCGTCTGGGTCATCGACGACACCTTCAACTCCAACCCCACCGGCGCCGCGGCGGCGCTCGCTAAGGCCAAGCGGCTGGCAGGGGAGTCGGGCACGGTGTGGACCATCACGCCCGGTATGGTCGAGCTGGGCACCGAGCAGGCCGCGCGCAACATCGAGTTCGCGCAGGCTGCGACGGCCTCCGACAAGATGCGGCTGTGCATCGTCGGTCGCACCAACCGAAAAGCGCTGCGTTCGGGGGAGCCAGCGCGAACCACTGCGTTCGAGAGCCGTAAGGCGGCAGCGGATCATGCCCTGACCGCGGCCAAGGAGGGCGACGTGGTGCTGTATGAGAACGACCTCCCCGACCACTACGCGTAGGACCCCCAGGAGCTTTCACCATGAGCGTAACCAAGGCCACCATCGTCTTCGGCGGTCCCAGCGCCGAGCACGACATCAGCATCCTCACCGGCCTGCAGGCCGAGCGGGTCCTCTCCGGTGCCGGCGTCGAGGTGACGTGCCTCTACTGGGCGCGCTCCGACAAGTGGTTCCTGGTGCCCGCCAAGCAGGAGGCGCGTGACTTCCTCGGCGGCGAGCCGAAGGGCTCCAAGGCCGTCGAGTTCCGCCTCGGCACCGAGAAGGGCGACGGGTTCTACACCGTCGGTGGCTTCGGCGGCGGCAAGCGCCTCGAGACCGGCCCGATCCTCTCCGCCTTCCACGGCGGCGCGGGCGAGGCCGGCGGCATCCAGTGGCTCTTCGAGCTCGCCGGCCTCAAGGCGACCGGCGCGACCCCGGCAGCTGCCGCGCTCGGCATGGACAAGCTCGCCTTCGGCGCGGTCATGCTCAATGCCGGCCTTCCGTCGCTCCAGCGCGAGCTGCTCTCGCGCTACGCCGCCCCGTCCTTCGAGGGCCCCTACATCGTCAAGCCGCGCTTCGGCGGCTCCTCGATCGGCATCGAGGTCGTCGACGACTACGAGACCGGCCTGGCGCTCCTCAACACCTCTCCGCACCTGCGTGCGGGCGCGGTCGTCGAGCCGTACCGTCCTGACCTCTTCGACCTCAACGCCTCGGTGCGCACCGCGCCCGAGGTCGCGGTGAGCGACGTCGAGCGTCCGCTGCGCTCGGGCGAGGCGAAGATGTACGACTACTCCGCCAAGTACGTCCACACCGACGGCCTCTCCTCCTCCCCGCGCGAGTTCCCGGCGCAGGTCGAGGAGTCGGTCACCAAGCAGATCAAGGACCTGGCCGTACGTGTCGTGGAGCTCACCGGCCTGACCGGCATCCTCCGCATCGACTTCCTCTCCGACGGCAAGGGCGAGGTCTACATCAACGAGGTCAACTCCATCCCCGGCGCCCTCTCGCTCTACCTGTGGCCTGACACCCCTGCCTCCGAGGTCCTCACCAGCGCCATCGCCGAGGCCGAGAAGCACATCCCTCAGGTCACCCGGAACTTCGAGGAGGGCGTCGCCCTCAAGGCCGCCGGCGGCATCGCCGGCAAGCTCACCGGCCTGAGCTGAGCCCGAGTCGGCGCACGCTGACCGAAAACCACGCCGAGTCGGCGCGTTCTAACGCGCCGACTCGGCGTGGTTTTACGTCAGGACGAGCCGACTCGGCGGGCCTCAGCGGGAGAGGGCGCGCTTGAGGAGGGCGAGGGTGACCTCGCCCATCGAGGTGCCGTCGTGCTTGGCGGCGAAGGGGAAGACGCTGGTCTCGGTGGCGCCGGGGGTGATGGCGACCTCGAGGACGACGAAGCTGCCGTCGGGGGTGACCATGAAGTCGGTGCGGGAGATGTCACGCATGCCGAGCAGCTCGTGGGCGCGTACGGCGGTCTCGCCGAGCTCGGCGAGCAGCGCGTCGGGGAGGTCGGGGCGGCCGAAGCCGACGAACTCCGCGGTGTAGCGCGCCGCGAAGTCGAACTCGTGGCCCTTGCTGAAGTCGATGGCGATCGGGGTCAGCGGCTTGACGCCCTCGTCGGTCTCGTGGACGACCACGGAGACGTCGATGCCGGCGTAGAAGCGCTCGATGAGCGCCTCGTCGCAGTAGGCGTAGGTCTTGACCAGGGCCGCGGGAAGGGCGGAGAGGCCGTCGACGCCGGTGACGCCGAGCGCCGAGCCGCCGCGCGAGGGCTTGACCACGACCCGCTCGCCCAACCGTGAGATGACGTGCTCCATCAGCACCGGCGCCCCGACGTCGCGGAACGTCGTGGACGACAGCGAGACCGAGTCCGGCACGGGGATGCCCCCGCGGCGCAGGAGCTCGCGGGCAGCCGTCTTGTCGAACGCGACCCGGCAGGAGGTGGAGACGGTGCCGACGTACGGGATCCCGATCAGCTCCAGGAGCGTCTGGATCTCGCCGTCCTCACCGAACTGGCCGTGCAGAGCCGGCAGCGCCACGACCGCCTTGTCGCGCTCGAGGTTGTGCAGCAGCGCCCGGTCGAAGTCGTACGCGGCCACCTCCACGCCCAGCGCCGACAGCTCGCGCACGAGGTTGCGGCCAGAGGCCAGCGACACGTCGCGCTCGTGGCTCAGCCCGCCGGCGATGACGGCGACAGGTCCGGAAAGGGGAGGTGTGCTCATGAGTTCGTTCTAACAGACGGCGGAAGAGTTACTGGAAACGCGGGTCTCGACCCGCAGTCGCGGCTTCGCAAGCTCAGCCGCGTGCTCGCTCGACCTCCTCGCGTTTGTCCGGAGCAAGCTCCGGACAAGGCTCGGAATCTCAGATGTGGACGACCGGGCAGGTCAGGGTGCGGGTGATGCCTTCGAGGCTCTGGACGCGGGCCACGACCAGCTTGCCGAGCTCGTCGACGTTGCGGGCCTCGGCACGGACGATCACGTCGTACGGACCGGTGACGTCCTCAGCCAGGGTCACGCCCTGGATCTTGCCGATCTCGGTGGCGACCTCAGCGGCCTTGCCGACGTCGGTCTGGATGAGGATGTACGCCTGTACGACCATGGTGCTGCTCCTGTTCTCCGTGCCTTCCTTGGCACAACGTCAGGCAAGTAACCTATCGCGTTATCTATCGATCGACCTACACCGACCCTGGGGATAAGACAGTGTGATGCGTGTCCCGGTATCTCCGCGCGTGGCGAGGAGGGTTGGATGGAGCCATGGCTTTTCCGAGGGACACGACGCTCGCCGACATCGGTGAGTTCGGGCTGATCACCGAGATGACCAAGCACTTCGCCCAGGGGGAGCAGGTGCTGGTCGGCCCCGGCGACGACGCCGCGCTGGTGCGGGTCAAGCAGGGTCACGTGGTGGTCTCGACCGACCTGCTCGTCGAGGGCCGCCACTTCCGGCGGGACTGGGCCGAGGCGTCCCACATCGGCCACCGGGCGGCGGGCCAGAACCTCGCCGACATCGCCGCGATGGGTGGCGTCGCCCACTCGATGACCCTCGGGCTCGCCCTTCCCTCGGACCTTCCGGCCGAGTGGGCCGTCGACTTCGCGGAGGGCTTCGCCGCGGAGTGCGCGCTGGTCGGGGCCTCCGTCGTCGGCGGTGACATCACCGGCGCCGACCAGATCGTCATCTCCGTGACCGCCATCGGCGCGGTCGCCCAGGCGCCGGTCCTGCGCTCGGGCGCGGAGCCAGGCGACGTACTCGCGCTGTGTGGTCGCCAGGGATGGGCCGCGGCCGGCCTGGCGATCCTCAAGCGAGGTTTCCGGTCACCGCGGGTGCTGGTCGACGCCTACCGCCGCCCACAACCGCCGTACGCGGCCGGCCCCGCCGCCGCGGCGGCCGGTGCCTCGGCGCTGATCGACGTCTCCGACGGGCTCCTGTCCGAGGCCAGGCACATCGCCGATGCCTCGGAGGTCTCCATCGACGTACACACCGCCGCGCTGACCATCCCCGACGAGCTCAACGCGGTCGCCTCGGCGACCGGTGCTGATGCGCTCGCGTTCGTGCTCAGTGGGGGAGAGGACCACTCGCTGCTGGCCGCGTTCCCGCCTGATGTCGAACTGCCGGATGGGTGGGTCGTGATCGGGACGATCGGCGAGCCGGGTGGGGAGGCGGTCACGGTTGACGGGAAGGTCTATGAGGGGTCGACGGGGTGGACGCACTTCTGAGGCTGGGCGTCCGTGTCCGGGGTTGATTCTCCGTCTGGCTTGCGTTGGGTTTGCGCCGAGTCGGCGCAACCGCACGCCTCGCTCGCTTCGCTTCGCTCCAAGGCGTGCAGTTGCGCCGACTCGGCGCTCCGGGTAGATAGCAGAAGGGCCCCGCTCAGCGCTTGCGCGCTGCCGCGGGGCCCTTCGTGCTATCTACCTATCGGGCGACCTTGCCGGCCTTGATGCAGGTCGTGCAGACATTCATGCGCTTCGGGGTGCCGTTGATGACGGCGCGAACGCGCTGGATGTTGGGGTCGAAGCGGCGCCTGGTCGCCTTCTTGGACCACGGCCGGTTGTTGCCGAAGCCCGGCTTCTTGTCGCAGATGTCGCAGACGGCAGCCACCGTGAACTCCTGAGGTTGAATAGATGATCGAGGTCGATTGGATAGTGTCGGCGGGCGCGATGAACGGCTGCCCTGCCGAGACAACCGAACAAGCGTAGCCCGTCCGGCTGTGCCCGGCGAAATCGTCAGTCGTCCGAGCGGCGATCCCGCCACCTGTCCAGCGGCGCGGCCAGCGCGGTGGCCAGCTTCCACCGCTTCGACCCGCGCAGATCGTCGATCTCGGCGCGCTGGCCGGCGAGCTGCTTGCGCTGGGACTCGAGCCGCCGCCGTTGGTCGGCGACGACCTCGCGGAGCTTGGCGACCTCGTCGCGCAGCTCGAGGCCGTGCTCGACCCAGTCGGGGATCGCGGGCACCGCGGGGAGATCGGGGGAGAGGCCGCGGCGCAGGACGACGTAGAACTCGATGTCGTTCTCGGGCACGGGCAGGAGGGACTCGACCGACCAGCCGGTGAGCCCCAGGCGGCGCAGCTCGGCGATTATCTCGGGGAACGAGCGGTCGGTGTAGGTCCACACGTGGCAGTCGACGTACTCGCCTCGGCGGGCGCGCTCGACCTGGGCCCTGGTGTAGCCGAGGTCGTGGATACAGGTCTCGGCCTCGCTCGGCCCGCGGTGGTGGAGGCGCTTGGCGTCGGCGTTGACCGCGGACCGGTGGTGGTCGAAGACGGCGCGCACCGACGGGATCGTGTCACCGGCCTCGTACGCCTGCAGGATCTGACCCATCGTCGTGGGCGGGCGATGGGCATCGAAGGTGTAGCGCCGGTCCGGGACGACCAGGACGAGGGCCCCGTCGGGAGCGACCACGGCCTCGACCTGCGCCAGCCATCCGACCAGGTCGGGAACGTGCTCGACGACGTGGCTGGCCAGCGCCCAGTCGAACGGGGCGCCCTCCTTGGCGGCCTCCTCGAGCGTACGCATCCGGGTGCCGTCCCACATCGGATAATCGATCTCGGGGATGGTGTCGTGGTTCACCCGGGAATGTTCGGCGTACGACTCGTAGAGCCGGTCGCGGTTATAGAGGTCCAGGTAGGAGACCTCCGCGGCATCTCGGGGGACGAGCGGTTGGTGCAGGGGTCCGATCTCGAGGCCGCGCCCGGCCGAGAAGTCGAAGATTTCGTTGACGCGTTTCGCGCGTGGGGTCGGGGTCGGGATCGACATCCGTAGTCCTTCGGCGTTGGGGAACCTCCACACTAGGGATGGATCGTCACCGCCGCAGGGGATGACTCGGTAGAAGTTGTTACTCGCTCGTGTCTTTGCTGCAGCCTCGGATTTGTTCACCCGTCGTTTACCCCGTACCCAGGCACCGCCTACCCTGGGGGCCGCGATACCGGGAAGTGTGTCCGGCGTCACGGTGTCTGGGTGTATGCAGGGTGTCGAGGAGTAGGGAGGGCAGCGTGGCCGAGGTCAAGCTCGATCTGTTCCGCCGGTTCGGCGACCTGGCGACCGACGCGCTCGCGTCGCACCGCGAGGAGATCGACGCGCTCAACGTCTTCCCGGTGCCCGACAGCGACACCGGCACCAACCTCTACCTCACGATCGCCGCTGCCCGTGACCGGCTGCGCGAGTTCACCGGTCCCGACTGGCGTGAGGGGCTGCGCGCCTTCTCGCGCGGCGCGCTGCTGGGCGCCCGCGGCAACTCGGGGGTGATCCTGGCCGAGATGATCGGGGCCCTGCTGCGCCGCCTGATCCAGGCCACCGAGGACGAGCGCACCGCCACGGTATTCGCCGACGCGCTGCGCAGTGCCGGCAACGCCGCGTACGCCGCGGTGGGGGAGCCCCAGGAGGGCACCATGCTGAGCGTGCTCCGGGCCGCCGCGGACGCGGCCGAGGCGTGCGTCGAGATCGACGAGGCTGCCCGCACCAGCGACGTGATGTCAGTCGCCGCAAGCGCGGCCCGCGCCGCGCTTGCCCGTACGCAGGAACAGCTGCCCGCACTGGCCGCTGCCGGAGTGGTCGACGCCGGTGGCCGCGGGATCTGTGTGCTGCTCGACGCCTTCGAGACCGCCCTGACCGGACGCCGTCCGAGCCCGCAGAAGCCGATGGCGGGCACCCCGCACATCCCGATCCCGATCCAGACCGGCATGGGCGCGGCCGACGGCCACGCGCTGGAGCCCGGCGGCCCGGCGTACGAGGTGATGTACCTGCTCGACGCCGAGGACGCCGCGATCCCCGACCTCCGCAAACGGCTCCAGCCGCTGGGCGACTCGCTGGTCGTCGTCGGTGGCGAAGGCATCTGGAACGTCCATGTCCACGTCGACGACGTCGGGGCCGCGATCGAGGCGGGGATCAACGCCGGGCGGCCCCACCGGATCCATGTGACCCACTTCGCCGAGCAGATCGCCGGCCAGGCCCATCGCCATGCCACCCGCGGCGGTCGGGCGGTGATCGCGTTCGCGGCCGGGCCGGGTCTGGCCGAGCTCTTCCGTGGTGCCGGCGCGATCGTGATCGAGGGCGGCCCGCACCGGCGCCCGACGACCTCCGAGCTGCTCGAGGCGATCACCGCCTCCGGCGCCGACGAGGTGATCGTGCTCCCCAACGACGCCCCGACCCGGCAGTCGGCCGAGGCCGCGGCCCGCACCGCCGAGGACGACCTCGACATCAACGTCGCGGTGATCCCGACCCGCAGCCAGGTGCAGGGGCTGGCGGCGATCGCGGTCCACGAGCCCGGCCGGAAGTTCGACAAGGACGTGCTGGAGATGACCGCCACCGCGCGACACGCGCGGCATGGCGCGGTCACCATCTCGAACACCCGAGCGATTACCATGGCTGGGCCGTGTATGCCGGGTGACGCGCTCGGGGTGCTCGACGGAGACTTCGTCAAGGTCGGCCAGGACCTGGAGGTGTGTGCGACCTACGTGCTCGCCCGGCTCATCGGTGGTGGCGGCGAGCTGGTGACGCTGGTCTCCGGCCTCGAGGACCCCACGGGCGAGCTCGCCGGCGCCGTCGCGGCGTGGCTGGCTGCCAACCATCCGGCCGTTGATGTGATGGTGTACGACGGAGGCCAGGAGCGCTACCCCCTCCTGATGTCGGTGGAGTAGAGGAGAAGAGACGGTGCCGATCACCCTCGAGTCGCCGATCGAGGCCGTGCTGGGCAACAGCAAGCACGCCACGAAGTTCACCAAGGGTCTCGGGCTGCGCACCGTCGGCGACCTGCTCTACCACTTCCCGCGGCGCTACCTGCGCACCGCCGACCTCAGCCAGACGCCGCAGCTACACGAGGGCGAGATGCTCACGGTGCTCGGCGAGGTGGTCCGCAGCGTCGTACGGCAGCACACCGACCGCCGCACCGGCCGGCCCGCCTTCCGCGTCGAGACCCAGCTCAAGGCCGGCACCGCCGACCTGCAGCTCACCTTCTTCTCCAAGTCCCAGCGGATCGCCGAGTGGCGCCGCGGCGTGCTCGCCCCCGGCGTCCGGGGCGTCTTCGTCGGCAAGGCCGGGTCGTTCCGCGGCGAGTGGCAGCTGGCCAACCCGCAGATGGTCGTCTTCGGTGACCCGTCCGACTCCGAGAACGCCGCCGAGGCGGCCGACAACCAGATGGCGGTCGAGGAGTTGACCGAGCTCTTCCCGATCTACCCGCTCACCGCCGGGCTCCAGCACTGGGACGTGATGCGCGCGGTGCGGTTCGCTCGACAGGTCGTCGAGGACGTCACCGACGTGCTCCCGGAGCAGCTCCGGGAGACGTACGCCGTTCCGGGGCTGCGCGACGCTCTGGACCTGATCCACGCACCCCATGAGTTCAAGGACGTCCAGCGCGCCCAGCGCCGCTTCCGGTTCGAGGAGGCGCTCGGGCTGCAGCTGGTGCTGGGACGCCGGCGACGGGCGCTCCAGGCGCTGGGCACCACTGCCCGCACCGGCGGCGTCCACCACCTGCTCGAGGCCTTCGACGAGCGGCTGCCGTTCACCCTCACCAAGGGACAGGAGGAGATCGGGGAGGAGCTCGAGGCGGCGCTGGCCCAGCCCCACCCGATGAACCGCCTGCTCCAGGGTGAGGTCGGCTCGGGCAAGACGCTGGTCGCGTTGCGCGCGATGCTGCGGGTCGTCGACTCCGGAGGCCAGGCCGCGCTGCTGGCGCCGACCGAGGTGCTCGCCCAGCAGCACTACCGCTCGATCACCGCGATGCTCGGTGATCTGGCCGCCAGCGGCCTGGCCGGCGGGCTCTTCGCCGGCGACCAGGAGCAGACCCATGTCGAGCTGCTCACCGGCTCGATGACCAAGACCCAGCGCAAGGGGCCGCTGAGCCGGATCGCCACCGGCGAGGCCGGGATCGTGGTCGGCACCCATGCCCTGCTGCAGGACCAGGTGATGTTCGACGACCTCGGCCTGGTCGTCGTCGACGAGCAGCACCGCTTCGGCGTCGAGCAGCGGGCCGCCCTGACCGACAAGGCCGGCACCCCGCCGCACCTGCTGGTGATGACCGCGACGCCGATCCCGCGCACGGTCGCGATGACCGTGTTCGGGGACCTCGAGGTCTCCACGCTCACCGAGCTCCCGGCCGGACGCGCCGAGATCCAGACCAACCTGGTCTCGCTCGTGGAGCATCCCGCGTGGATCGCCCGGGTGTGGGAACGCGTCAAGGAGGAGGTGGAGAAGGGTCACCAGGTCTACGTCGTCGCCCCGCGGATCAGCGGCGACGAGTCCGAGCAGGGGGAGAGCGACCAGCGCGACTTCGATGCCGACGGCAACGAGGTCAAGGCCGCCCCGGCTCAGCTCTCCGCCGTCGACGAGGTCACCGGGGAGCTGACCACCGGTCCGCTGCAGGGGCTCAGCGTCGCCAAGCTCCACGGCAAGCTCCCCGCCGAGGAGAAGGAGCGCACCATGAGCGCCTTCGCCGCCGGCGACATCGATGTGCTGATCGCGACCACTGTGATCGAGGTCGGCGTGGACGTACCCAACGCCACCACCATGGTCATCCTCGACGCCGACCGCTTCGGCGTCTCCCAGCTCCACCAGCTGCGCGGTCGGGTCGGCCGTGGCGGGCTGCACGGGCTGTGCCTGCTGGTCTCCCACGCCGAGGCCGGCACCCCGGCCAGGACCCGCCTCGACGCCGTCGCCCAGACCACCGACGGGTTCGAGCTGTCCCGGGTCGACCTCGACCAGCGCCGCGAGGGAGACGTGCTCGGCGCCTCCCAGTCGGGCCGCCGATCGAGCCTGGAGAGCCTGCGGGTGCTCCGCGACGAGGAGACGATCCTGGAGGCGCGCGAGGCGGCCGAGGCGCTGCTCGAGGCCGACCCGGAGCTCGCGACCGCGCCGCTCCTGGCCGAGCGGGTCACCGAGATCGAGGAGTCCGCTTCCGCCGACTACTTGGAAAAGTCCTAAGGTGTCCCAATGACTCGGATCATCGGAGGCGTCGCCGGAGGGCGACGCCTACTCGCTCCCAAGGGGGTGCGGACCCGTCCCACCACCGACCGGGTCCGCGAGGCCCTCTTCTCGGCGATCGAGTCGTCCTACGGATCGCTGGCGGGGCTGCGCTTCCTCGACCTCTACGCCGGCACCGGCGCGGTCGGGCTGGAGGCATGGTCCCGGGGCGCCGGGGTCGTGACCCTGGTCGAGTCGGACCGGCGTACGGCCGGGGTGATCCGCTCCAACGCGAAGGAGCTCGGCTTCCCGCGGGCCCACGTGGTCGCGGCCACCGTGGCGAGCACCCTGGTGACGCCACCGCCGGCACCCTACGACCTGGTCTTCCTCGACCCGCCCTACCCGCTCTCCGACGACGCCGTCTCCGAGGACATCGCGCTGCTGGTCAAGCACGGCTGGCTGGTGCCGGGCGCCCTGGTAGTCGTCGAGCGGTCCGCACGCAGCCCCGAACCGGTCTGGCCCGACGGGTTCACCGACCAGAAGTCGAAGAAGTACGGCGAGACCACGCTCTGGTACGGCCACGCGCCGGACTGATTGGCTGGACTGACGGGCTGGGCTGACCGGCCGAACTGATCGAATGGGAGAAGAAACAATGACGCGTCGTGCGGTGTGCCCGGGTTCGTTCGACCCGCCCACGTTCGGCCACCTCGACATCTTCACTCGCGCCTCGGCGATGTTCGACGAGGTCGTCGTCGCCGTCGGGGTCAACCCGTCGAAGTCGAAGCGCCTGTTCACACCCGAGGAGCGGATGGAGATGATCACCGAGGTGACCGCTCCGCTGGGCAACGTACGGGTCCAGGGGTTCACGGGTCTGGTCACCGACTTCTGCGTCGAGATCGACGCCCAGGCGATCGTGAAGGGGCTCCGCGGGGCGCCCGACCTGGAGTACGAGGCGCCGATGGCGCAGATGAACGCCCACATGACCGGCGTCGAGACCGTCTTCCTGCTCAACGACCCGCGCTGGGCGGCGGTCTCCTCCTCGCTGATCAAGGAGATGGCCCATTTCGGTGGGGATGTGTCGGCTTTCCTGCCGCCGGATGTTGTCGCACGACTCACCAAGCGTTTGGCAGAACGTTCCGAGTAAGGGGCACGGTTCGCCGGTATCGTTCACTGGGCAGTTCCTTTGGGCTACCCCGACAATCCTTTTCCTGGAGATCAATGTCCACCTCAGGCCGTTCCCCGCTTTCCTTGGCCAAGCAGTCTTATGCCGCTTCCCTCAAGGCCGTCGGTCGCGGGCTGACGAAGACGGGACTCGCGAAGGAGACCGCGCCGCCGGTCGAGCAGCGCTGGCGTCACTGGGCCCACTCGCTCACCAAGGTCTACGACTCACTGGCGATGGCGAAGCTCGACGTGCCGTGGTGGACCTACGACGCGATCGCCGCGGTCGACGCCTGGCTGAGCGAGCGTGAGCGCCCGATCCGGATCTACGAGTACGGCTCCGGCGCCTCCACCATCTGGCTCTCCCGCCGCGCCGACGAGATCCACTCCGTCGAGCACCACAAGGGTTTCGGCGAGATGATGCAGGCCGAGCTCGCCGGCGAGGAGAAGATCTCGCTGCGGGTCATCGAGCCGGTCGCCAGCGACAACCCCGTCATCCCCTCGCAGAAGGAGGGCCACGCGGGCCTCGACTTCGAGGCGTACGTCAACTCCATCGACGACGTCGACGGCGAGTTCGACCTCGTGGTGATCGACGGGCGTGCCCGTGAGGCGTGCCTGGAGAAGGCCAAGGACCGGCTGGCTCCCGGCGGGATCATCGTCTTCGACAACAGCCGCCGCAAGCGCTACGTCGAGGCCATCGCCGCCTCGGGGATGAAGGAGACCATCCACGCCGGTCTCACCCCGACCCTGCCCTACCCGGAGCGCACCTCGGTCCTGACGAAGGGCTGAGACCCACGTCATCACGGGCGCCCGGCGTGGATCATCCACGCCGGGCGCCCGCTCTCATAGGGTCGCCGTCATGGCGTCACCTGGGGACTCGAGAACTGATCACACCGAGCCGGTCGGGATCATCAGGTGGGCGACGTTCGCCGGGGTCTGTGTCGTGGCGCTGGTCTGG
The DNA here is from genome assembly GCF_044744805.1 of Nocardioides sp. NPDC087217. Classification (NCBI taxonomy): domain Bacteria; kingdom Bacillati; phylum Actinomycetota; class Actinomycetes; order Propionibacteriales; family Nocardioidaceae; genus Nocardioides; species Nocardioides sp. NPDC087217. The sequence continues at coordinate 1,731 of NZ_JBIUZB010000010.1, read as the reverse complement.
GCGGCCTACTCGGTCGGCGCCCAGAACGGCTCGTTCCTGACCCAGGACTTCGGCGCGCAGTATCACCTGGCCGAGATCACCGCCCACGGCGCGATCCCGCTGGTCGACTTCGAGCACGGCTGGAACGCCGGCTCGTTCTGGGTCAACGCGGCGCTCTACGCGATCGCGGGCGGCAGCCCGACGGTCTGGTACTTCCTCTGGGGCCGCCTGCTCGGCGCCGGCCTCGGCGCGGTCCTCGCCGCCGCGATCGGCCTCCGTCTGCGGCTGCACCCGGCCGTGATGATCGCGCTCGCGCTCGGGGTGCTCCTGCTGGCCACCCCGTTGCACATCAAGTACACGATCTGCCTGCTGTGGGTCTTCGTCCTGCTGCCCACCGGTTGGCTCGAGTCACGCCCACGCCTGGCCGCGGCCGCGCGGATCCTCCTCCCGGCCCTCGTCTTCTGGCAGTACGTCGAGCTGGCCGTGCTCCTCACCGGTGCCTCGGGGCTCTTCGAGCTGTTCGCCCGGCGCTCGGCGTCCTGGCGCACCCGGATCCTCAACTGTGTTCAGCTGGCTGGTGGATTCGTGCTCGGGCTGGTCGTCCAGGCGGTGGCGTACAAGCTCGTGTGGGGGCTCTCCTTCGCCGACTTCAACCGGCAGGTGATCCTCGGGCAGACCGAGACGCACGAGGGCTCGCAGTACGCCGTGTGGAACTTCTTCGACCTGCCGACCGAGTCGGGACGCTTCTTCATCCTGGCGCTCTACCCGTTCGCGCTGCTGATCCCCTTCGTGCCGCTGGTGTGGCAGCGGATCTCGGACTCCACCCGGCTGGTCGCGCTGGCCGGACTGGTCCTCGTCGTCGTCCCGATCCGGCGCGTCGACAACCCCCACACCACCACCGTCTCAGCCCTCGTCCTCCTCGCCGTCGTCCTGGCGGTGGCCGAGCTCTACGAGCGCCGTACGTCCCTCGCAGTCGGGGTGCGAGCGCCGGCGATCGCGCTACCGCTCGCCGCGGCCGGCGCTCTGTGGGCTGCCGCGACCCTCTGGATCGGCTTCGGCCTGCAGAGCATGGCCGGTGCCGTACTGCTCGTGGCCTTGGCGGTCGCGGGTGCGGTCCTCGGATCGACGTTCCTGCGTGGTGCCGTTGCGGCTGTCTCTGCCGGCGCGCTGGTCGTGCTCGGCTGCGTGCCGGCGCTCGCCTCCGTGGACCATCTCAACGACATGCGCCGCGACGCGAAGTCGTTCCAGGTGACCGACGCGATCACCCGCTGGGCGGGCCCGGAGTACGAACGCTGCAGCGGTGGCACCCGCGAGGCGCTGGTGATGCCCAACTATCTGGAGCTCTACGACACCCTCGAGATCACCAACCCGACGCCCTACTACCTGTTCCACTACGACTTCGCGCAGTACGAAGACGTGCTGGTGCCTCAGCTCGAGGACGGCTCGATCCCGGTCATCATCGAGACGATGCCGCTGCACACGCCGCAGCCGTGGCTCACCGATGCCATCCGGGCGAACTATGTGCCGTGCTCGGTCGTGAGGATCGAGAAGCAGGCGACGACTGTGACGATCTGGACTCACAAGTCTCGCGGGAGGGTTGAGCAGAGGGATCTGAGTGTTCGGGGTGGGGAGATCGTGGCGACGCGCTGAAGTTGCTGTGTTTTGTGGTTGGGGTTTGCCGCCGACCCTTTCGAGGAGGGTGTTCTCGCCGCCGTCCGGAGTAAAGGACGGCCTTCGGCCGCCGGCTGACGC
>NZ_JBIUZB010000009.1:0-149209 GCF_044744805.1 Nocardioides sp. NPDC087217 | reverse complement strand
GGCCGGCGAAGCCGGCGGCCGCAGGCCGTCCTTGACTCCGGGGTTCGTCGAGAAGACCCTCCAAGAACGGGTCGGCGGCCCACCCCAACCCCGAAAACACATCAGCCATCAAAGGCCCATAGCCCACTCACAGCCACAAAAAACGACCCCCACAGCCCCGCCCCCGAGCGTGGTCGCCATGACCCAACTCCTCGATCCGCCAACGGCGACAACACAGACGAAGACAAGAAGCTGGCGCCCCACCCCCGAGCGCACAGCGCTCACCATCCTGCTGACCCTGACAGCAGCGGCGTACCTATGGACGCTCTCAGAGTCCGGATACGCCAATCAGTATTACTCCGCCGCCGCACAAGCCGGCGGCGAGAGCTGGAAGGCGTGGTTCTTCGGAGCGCTCGACGCGAGCAGCTCGATCACGGTCGACAAGCCGCCGGCGTCGCTGTGGGTGATGGGCCTGTCCGTACGCCTCTTCGGGCTGTCCTCGTGGAGCATCCTGGTTCCGCAGGCGCTGATGGGCGTCGGGACCGTCGGGCTCGTCTTCGCCATGGTGAAGAAGGTCGTGCCGTGGCAGGCGGCGATCGTGGCCGGGGCGTTCACCGCGCTGACCCCGGCGGCGGCGCTGATGTTCCGGTTCAACAACCCGGACGCGCTGCTGCTCCTGCTGCTGGTCGGTGCCGGGTTCTCGACGCTGAAGGCGATCGAGACCGGCAGGGGCAGGTGGATGGTGCTGGCCGGTGTGCTGCTCGGCTTCGGGTTCCTGACCAAGATGCTGCAGGCGTTCCTGATCATCCCGGCGATCGCGGTCGTCTACCTGATCGCGGGCAAGGGCTCCTTCGGCAGGAGGATGACCCACGGCATCGCGTGCTTCGTCGCCATGGTCGTGAGCGCCGGCTGGTACATCGCGATCGTCGAGCTCATCCCCGAGTCGTGGCGCCCCTACATCGACGGCTCGACCGGCAACTCGCTCCTCGAGCTGACGCTGGGCTACAACGGCGTCGGCCGGCTCAACGGCGGCGACTACGGCGGCCTCAGCAACGCCGGGTTCTCCAGCGCGGCCGGGGTCCTGCGGCTCTTCCAGGGCGTCTCCGGCGGGATGGTCTCCTGGCTGCTCCCGGCGGCTCTGCTCCTCCTCGTCACCGGGCTCGTCGCGCTGCGCAGGTCGCCGCGTACCGACCTGACCCGTGCCGCGCTGATGCTCAGCGGCGCCACGATGCTCGTCACCGGCCTGGTCTTCTCCTTCATGGAGGGCATCTACCACGACTACTACGTGGTCGCGCTTGCCCCGTGGATCGCGATCACCGCGGTCGTCGGCGCAGTGATCATGTGGCGCGACCGCGACAGCCTCTTCGCCCGGGTCACCCTGGCGGTCGCGATGGCCGGCAGCGCCGTGTGGGGCTGGGTGCTCCTCGGGCAGTCGGGTGAGCAGCCGTACGATGCGCTGCGCTGGCCCGTCCTGATCATCGGTCTCGGGGTCGCAGCCGCGTTCGTCTTCGCGGACAGGCTCACCCGCCGGGCAGCCGCGGCGGTCCTCGCGGCGGCGGCCGTCAGCGTCGGTCTCGGGCCTGCGGCGTACGCGATCCAGACGATCGGCACCGCCCACACCGGCTCGATCGTGACGGCCGGTCCGTATGAGGGCGGCGGCATGGGTGGGATGCGCGGTGGTCGCCCCGGTGGTGCCGGCGGCCCCGGTGCTCAGACCCAGAACGGAACCCCGCCGACGGGCCAGATGCCGGGCGGAACCACAGGCGGAGCCACCGGCCAGGCCCCGCAGATGCCCGGCGGCATGCCCGGCGGCATGCCCGGCGGGACCCGCGGAGGCGGAATGATGGGCGGCGGCGCGGTCGACGAGGAGCTCGCCGAGGCGGTGAGCACCAACGCCGGCCACTACACCTGGGTGGCCGCGACGATCGGATCCCAGACCGCAGCCGGCCTCCAGCTCGAGACCGGCGAGGCCGTCATGGCGATCGGCGGCTTCAACGGCACCTCGAACAGCATCACGCTCGAGCAGTTCAAGGAGTACGTCGCCAACGGCGAGATCCACTACTTCATCGCCGGCGGCGGGATGGGCGGGATGGGCGGCATGCGAGGCGCAGGAGGCAGCAGCGACGAGACCTCCAGCGCCTCCCAGATCAGCGCCTGGGTGGAGGAGAACTTCACCCAGACCACGATCGGCAGCTCCACGGTCTACGACCTGACCGAGGGGGCCGCATGACCGCGGACACGACGCTCTCGGGCGGCCTGCGGGTCGTCGACGAGAAGCGACTGCTGACGACGATCGACCTGGTGATCCCGGTCCACGACGAGGAGAAGGGTCTGGAGGAGTCCGTACGCCACCTCGACGGCTATCTGCGCACCCTGCCCTACTCCACGACGATCACGATCGCCGACAACGCCAGCACCGACGGCACCTGGGAGATCGCGGAGCGGCTCGCGACCGAGATCACCCGGGTCCGCGCGATCCACCTCGACGAGAAGGGCCGTGGCAGAGCGCTCAAGGCCGCCTGGTCCACGTCACGAGCGGAGGTCGTCGGCTATATGGACGTCGATCTCTCCACCGACCTGCGGGCCCTGCCACCCCTGCTCGCCCCGCTGCTCTCCGGCCACTCCGACGTCGCGATCGGGTCCCGGCTGGCCCGCGGCAGCCGGATCGAGCGTGGCCCGAAACGGGACTTCCTGTCCAAGGGCTACAACCTGCTGCTGCGCGGGGTCCTGTCCGCGGAGTTCACCGACGCCCAGTGCGGCTTCAAGGCGCTCCGCCGCGACGTCGCCGAGAAGCTGCTCCCGCTGATCGAGGACGACAGCTGGTTCTTCGACACCGAGCTCCTCGTCCTCGCCTCCGAGGCCGGGCTGCGCGTGCACGAGGTGCCGGTGGACTGGGTCGACGACCCCGACTCGCGCGTCGACATCGCCACCACGATCAAGGAAGACCTCGCCGGCATCAGCAGGCTTCTGTTCGGGCTGGTCAGCGGCCGGATCGACCTCGGTGGCGTACGTCCTCCCGGCCCCGTCCGGAGCCCAAGCCTGGCGGCTCAGGTGATCCGGTTCGGGGCCATCGGGGTGATGAGCACGCTGGCGTACCTCCTCCTCTACGTCCTCCTCCGCACCGCCGTCGGAGCGCAGGCGGCCAACCTCATCGCGCTCCTGGTGACCGCGGTCGCCAACACCGCGGCCAACCGCCGGCTGACCTTCGGGATCACCGCGCGACAGGGCGCGGTGAAGCATCACGTCGCCGGGCTGGCCGCCTTCGGGGTCGGGCTGACACTGACCTCGGGATCACTCGCACTCCTCCACCTGGCCGCGCCGACCCCCGCGCGAGCGTTCGAGATCGTCGTGCTCGTGGCCGCCAACGCCGCGGCCACGCTGATTCGCTTCATCGCCCTCAGGTGGGTGATGAGTCCGCGCTCGTGAGCCGCTGGGTGCCGATGACGCGGAGCAGCTCGAGCTTCTCCGCGGCATCGGTCCCCTCGAGCGGGAAGTAGGCGAGCAGCTTCACGTCGGCCTCCTCGGTGAGCAGGACCTCGCAGCGTACGGAGACCGGGCCGACCTCGGGATGGACGAACGTCTTCACATCGGCACGCCGCACGCCGACCTGGTGGCGCTCCCACAGCCCACGGAACTCCTCGCTCGTCGCGAGGAGGTCGTGCACCAGCGAGGTGATGTCGGAGTCGCCGGCGCGCCGGGCGTACGTCGCCCGCAGGTCCATCACGTGGCTCGCCGACATCCGCTCCCAGTCCTCCCGCGGCGCCGGCCGGCGGTCGGTCTCGATGAACCAGCGCCACATCAGGTTTCGACCACGGCCGGGCCCGTCGGGCAGCGGCGGCAGCAGCGTGGTGGCGAGCGAGTTGAGCCAGGCGATCTCGCCGGTGTCGGTGCAGATCACGACGGGAATGTCGGTCAGCCGCCGGGCGAGGGCGATCAGGCCGGGACGTACGTAGTGGCCGGCCCGCCGCGGAGGCGGCGTCATCCCGGCGAGGTAGAAGAGGTGGTCGCGCTCGTCGAGATCGCACTGCAGCGCCCGCGCGATCGCGGAGAGCACCGACTCCGAGGGCGCCGACCCGCGCGCCTGCTCCAGCCGCGTGTAGTGGTCGGTCGAGACCCCGGCGAGCGAGGCGACCTCTTCCCGCCGAAGTCCAGGCGTACGCCGCCGCAACCCGTCCGGGAGGCCGACATCGGAGGGCCGGAGCAGCTCCCGGCGACGGCGGAGGAAGTCGGCGAGCTCACGGCGGTCGGTCACGCTCCTCATCCTGCGCCGGTGGTGTCCGGTTATCCAGGGACGGTTCGTCCCTGGATGTGCCGTGCCTCCCGAGGGCCGCTCGACCGCCGCACGCTGGGTGGCATGACGACCCACGACATCACCTTCAGCAGCCGACAGCTCGGCAAGAACGGACCCACGGTCACCTCCCCCGCACTGGGCGGGATGAGCCTCTCCGGCGCCTACGGCACGGTCGACGACGAGAAGGGCGTACGCGTCATCCACGCCTACCTCGATGCCGGCGGCACTCTGATCGACACCGGCGACTTCTACGGCGCCGGCCACAACGAGATGCTGATCGCCCGGGCGCTGCGCGAGCGCGACCGCGACGACGTGGTGCTCTCGGTGAAGTTCGGCGCACTGCTCACCCCGGTCGGGATGCCGGCCGGCTTCGACGCCCGTCCCGAGGCGGTGCGGTCATCTCTGACGTACTCCCTCCAGCGGCTCGGCACCGACCACATCGACATCTACCGCCCTGCACGGCTCGACCCGCAGGTGCCGATCGAGGAGACCGTGGGCGCGATCCAGGAGCTCGTGGAGGCGGGATACGTACGCCACATCGGGCTCAGCGAGGTCAGCGCCGACACCATCCGGCGGGCCGCCGCGGTGGCCCCGATCAGCGACCTGCAGATCGAGTACTCCCTGCTCAGCAGGGGGATCGAGACCAACGGGATCCTCGACACCTGTCGCGAGCTGGGCATCGGCATCACCGCGTACAGCGTCCTCGGCCGTGGCCTGATCGGCGGTAGCGGCACCGTCGGCGGCTCGCTTGCCCACATGCCGCGCTTCCAGGGCGACAACCTCGACCACAACCGCGCTCTGCTCACCACGCTGGAGGAGATCGCCGCGGCCAAGGGGATCACCCTGGCCCAGCTCGCGATCGCCTGGGTGGCCGCCCGCGGCGAGCACATCGTCCCCGTCATCGGCTCTCGACGGGTCAGCCAGGTCGAGTCCATGGCAGGTGCGAACGCGGTCACCCTGGACGACGCCGATCTCGCTCGCATCGACGCCGCCGTGCCCGTCGGCGCCGCCCGCGGCGACCGCTACCCGACCCAGTTCATGGCACAGCTCGACAGCGAAGGCTGAGCCGGACGACCGGCCTCGGCGACTCCGGACGAACAGGTAAGTACCCCAGTAAATAGTGGGTACTCCCGCGGTCGCCTGAGCGCCGCCATGATGAAGGCACACCGGTCGGGACGACGGGCTGTGAGGACGTGAGGAAGACCACAGGTATTGGACCGATACAACCGGTGAAACCTGGTGTCCACCTGCTGATCTGCCCTACCGTTACCGGCCAGTAACCAGCACGGTGGGGTTCCGGACCCCGCCGGTCAAGAATCGGTCACGCGCTGATCGGCTGACCGGGATCCCACCATGCTGGAGACTGAAGACACTGCGCAGCTAGACCCAAGGAGTCGAGGATGCTCATCGGAGTGACCCGAGAGACGAAGCCCGGGGAGACCCGGGTGGCGGCCACCCCCGCGACCGTCAAACAACTGACCGGTCTGGGCTATGACGTCGTCATCGAGGGTGGGGCCGGAGAGGCGTCCAGCTTCAAGGACGAGGCGTACGCCGAGGCCGGCGCCCGCATCGGCACGGCCGCCGACGCGTGGGGTGCCGACCTGGTCTTCCGGGTCAACGCGCCTTCCGTCGGCGAGGTCGAGCTGCTGAAGAGCGGGGCCACCCTGGTCGCCCCGCTGGCGCCGGCGCAGAGCAGCGAGCTCCTCGACGCCCTGGCCGCCCGCAAGGTCGACGCCTTCGCGATGGACGCGGTGCCGCGCATCTCGCGCGCACAGTCGATGGACATCCTCTCCAGCCAGGCCAACATCGCGGGCTACCGCGCCGTGGTCGAGGCGGCCCACCACTTCGGCCGCTTCTTCACCGGCCAGGTGACCGCGGCGGGGAAGGTGCCACCGGCGAAGGTGCTCGTGGCCGGTGCCGGTGTGGCGGGTCTGGCCGCGATCGGTGCGGCGAGCTCGCTCGGCGCGATCGTGCGCGCCACCGACCCTCGTCCGGAGGTCGCCGACCAGGTCAAGTCGCTGGGTGGTGAATACCTGAAGGTGGAGGTCGAGGTCGAGAAGTCGACCGACGGCTACGCCAAGGCGACCTCGGAGGCCTACGACCAGCGCGCCGCGGAGATCTACTCCGAGCAGGCCGAGGACGTCGACATCATCGTGACGACCGCGCTGATCCCGGGCCGCCCGGCGCCGAAGCTGATCACGGCGGCCGACGTGGCGAGCATGAAGTCCGGCTCGGTCATCGTCGACATGGCGGCCGCGATGGGCGGCAACGTCGAGGGCACCGTGAAGGACGAGGTCGTCACCACGCCCAACGGCGTCACGATCATCGGCTATACCGACCTCCCCGCGCGTCTTCCCGCGCAGTCGAGCCAGCTCTACGGCACCAACCTGGTCAACCTGATGAAGCTGGTGACACCCGAGAAGGACGGCGTACTCGCCCTCGATCTCGAGGACCAGGTCCAGCGCGGCCTGACCGTCGTGCACGACGGCGGCGTGCTCTGGCCGCCCCCGCCGGTCCAGGTCTCCGCCGCCCCTGCGGTAGCGGCCCCCGCCGAGGTCGCGGTCAAGGAGGAGAAGAAGCCGCTCTCCGCCGGTGCGAAGCTCGCGCTGGTCGGCACCGGTGCGCTCGCCCTCTTCCTGCTCAACGCGGTCGCCCCGGCCGAGATCACCCGCCACTTCACCGTGCTGACGCTGTCGGTGGTGATCGGGTTCTACGTGATCGGCCACGTGCACCACGCGCTGCACACCCCGCTGATGTCGGTGACCAACGCGATCTCCGGCATCGTCGTTGTGGGCGCCCTGCTGCAGCTCACCGTCGCTGACAACGTGGTGCTCGTGCTCGCGGGCATCGCCACGCTGCTGGCGAGCATCAACATCTTCGGTGGCTTCGCCGTGACCCGCCGCATGCTCTCGATGTTCCGGAAGGCCTGATCATGGATATCTTCTCGATCGCCGGTGCGGCCTACCTCGTCGCCGCCCTCCTCTTCATCCTGTCGCTGGCAGGGCTGTCCAAGCACGAGACCGCCTCGCAGGGCTGGCTCTACGGCGTTGCCGGCATGACGCTGGCGCTGGTCGCGACCGTCATCCAGGTCGTCGACGGCGGCACCACGACCGCCGTGCTCGTCCTGGTCGGCGCGGTCGCCATCGGCGCGGTCATCGGCCTGTGGCGTGCCAAGGTCGTCGAGATGACCGGCATGCCCGAGCTGATCGCGCTGCTGCACTCCTTCGTCGGTCTGGCGGCCGTCCTGATCGGCTGGAACGGCCACCTCGAGGCCGCGGCCGGCCACGTCCACGGTGGAGCGATCCACTCGGCCGAGGTCTTCATCGGCGTCTTCATCGGCGCGGTCACCTTCACCGGCTCGATCGTCGCCTTCCTCAAGCTCTCCGCGCGGATGAAGTCGGCGCCGCTGATGCTGCCGGGCAAGAACGTCATCAACATCGGCGCCCTGGTCGTCTTCGTGATCCTGACGGTCGTCTACGTCATCAACCCGACGCTCCCGCTGCTGATCGCGGTCACCGTCGTGGCGCTGGCGCTCGGCTGGCACCTGGTCGCCTCCATCGGTGGCGGTGACATGCCCGTCGTGGTCTCGATGCTCAACAGCTACTCCGGATGGGCCGCGGCCGCCTCGGGCTTCCTCCTCGGCAACGACCTGCTGATCGTCACCGGCGCTCTGGTCGGGTCCTCGGGTGCGTACCTCTCCTACATCATGTGCAAGGCGATGAACCGTTCGTTCATCTCGGTCATCGCCGGCGGGTTCGGCATCGAGGCCGGGCCGTCCGGTGACGTCGACTACGGCGAGCACCGCGAGATCAACTCCGAGGACACCGCCGAGCTCCTCGCCGGCGCCTCCTCCGTCGTGATCACCCCGGGCTACGGCATGGCCGTCGCCCAGGCGCAGTACCCGGTCGCCGAGCTCACCCGCATCCTGCGGGACAAGGGCGTGGACGTACGTTTCGGCATCCACCCGGTCGCCGGCCGACTCCCGGGCCACATGAATGTGCTGCTGGCCGAGGCCAAGGTGCCCTACGACATCGTCCTGGAGATGGACGAGATCAACGACGACCTGGCCGACACCGACGTCGTCCTGGTCATCGGGGCCAACGACACCGTGAACCCGGCCGCCGCCGAGGACCCGTCCTCGCCGATCGCGGGCATGCCCGTCCTGCGGGTCTGGGAGGCCAAGAACGTGGTCGTCTTCAAGCGGTCGATGGCCGCGGGCTACGCCGGTGTGCAGAACCCGCTCTTCTTCCGGGAGAACTCGCAGATGCTCTTCGGCGACGCCAAGGCCAAGGTCGACGAGATCGTCAGCGCCCTCGCCCGGGTCCCTGCCTGACCTGGAAAATTACACCTGACCAGCGGAAACGTGACGTACGTCTCGCCCTGCTGAATTCTGCACGGCTCGGGCACGACACCCAGAATGAGTGTCGTGTCCGAGCCGTTCACTGACTCCCTCGAGTCGATCCGCGTCCCCCATACGTTGCTGGAGGACGCGCTCGGCTACGTGACCAGCATCGTGGTGACCTCGCTGGGGCTCCACCTGATCCAGTCGGTCGGAGCGGTCACCGGCGGCACCGCCGGACTGAGCCTGCTGGTGAGCTACTGGACCAGGCTGCCGTTCGAGGTGCTGTTCGTCCTGGTCAACCTGCCCTTCTTCGGGCTCGCGCTCTCCAAGAAGGGCATCGGGTTCACCCTCCGGTCGTTGGCCTGCGTCATCGCGGTCTCGGCGATGACCCGCGTCCACGCCGACCTGCTTCCGCTCGACGGGCTCGACACCGTCTACGGGGTCGTCGTCGGCAACCTGCTCGTCGGCCTCGGGCTCCTGGTGATCTTCCGCCACGGTGCCTCCCTGGGCGGGTTCAATGTGCTCGCACTGCTCCTGCAGGAGCGGCTCAACCTCCGGGCCGGATACGTCCAGATGGGCCTCGACGTCAGCGTCGTCCTCCTCGCGCTCTTCGTCGTCTCGCCCGCGACCGTCCTCCTCTCTGCCCTCGGTGCGGTCGTTCTCAACATCATCCTTGCCTTCAACCACCGGCCCGGCCGGTACCTCGCCTGACGCTGCCTGAGACGTTTGTCGTCCAAGTCGGTAGACATTGCAGAATAGAGGCATGACTGCCGCGAAGCGCGCGCCCCAGGCCGGCGCCGAGGACCTGACCGAGCACCTGCGTGACCGCTGGTCGGTGAGTGTCTTCGACCCGGCCCACGTGCTCGCCGACGCCGAGATCAGGCTGCTCCTCGAGGCGGCCCGGTGGGCGCCGAGCGCGGGCAACAGCCAGCCGTGGTCGTTCCTGGTGCTACCCCGCGGATCGGCCGGGCACGCGACGTTCGTGAGCCACCTCTCGCGCGGCAACTCCGGCTGGGTGCCGCGGGCATCGGCCGTGTTCGTCGCGATCTCCCAGGTCGGCGTGGACCCGGACGGCAACGGTCCGAAGTGGTCGGACTACTCCCACTACGACCTCGGTCAGGCGGCCGCGCACCTCACCGTCCAGGCCGCGTCCCTCGGCCTCTCCTCCCACCAGTTCGCCGGGTTCGACCATGCTGCGGTGGCGGCGGCCTTCGGTGTACCGGACTGGTGGAAGGCGATGACCGGGATCGCGGTCGGCCTCCACGGCGACCCCGCGCAGGTCGACCCGCGAGACGCGGAGCGCGAGGAGCGCGAGCGCGTCCGGCGGCCGCTCGAGGCGATCGCCTTCGCCGACAAATGGGGTACGTCCTGGGCGTGATGCCCCGGGGCGTGCGCCCCGGAAGGCATTAAAAGGGACGTACCCATCGGGGCATCGGTCTAAGGTTCCTGGGTGGAGAACGGTCAGGGAGCAGGTCGACTCCGGCGCGTCGTGGCAGGTGTGTTCGTGCTGGGGGCGCTGGGCGCTGGGCTGGTGACGACAGCGCCGGCGGCCGTCGCTGCGCCCAACGACGGAGTCGGCGAGTCCTCCCGCACCCGCTATGTGCTCGACGAGAAGGCCAAGACCGTCAAGGTGAAGGCCGAGGTCACGGTCACCAACCAGCAGCCGAGCACGGCCACGACCTACTACTTCCTGACCGGTCACGCGATCCCGATCCCGGCCGGGGCGACGGAGGTCAGGGCGACGAGCAACGGTGCGAAGCTGCCGGTGAGCACCGAGAAGATCAAGGGCACCGGCCTCGCGGTGGTCACGGTGTCCTTCCCGAACCTCTACTACGGCAAGTCGCGCACGATCACCTGGACGTACGAGCTGAAGGGCGCCCCGATCCGGGCGAAGAAGAACCACACCCGGATCGGCGAGGGGTACGCCGTCTTCCCGGTGATCGGCCTCGGTGACGACGGGCAGGTGACCGTCGACGTCGTGCTGCCGAAGTCGATGACGTTCACCGCCTCCTCGGGCGACTTCACCAAGCGGACCAAGGGCAAGACGACGACCTGGCACTCCGAGGGCGACTTCGTCGACGCCGGCGTCTCCGCGCGCGACCCGAAGGCTTTCGACGAGAAGAAGATCAAGGTCGGCGACACGAAGCTGTCGCTGCAGAGCTTTCCCAAGGACAAGGAGTGGATCGACTTCGCCGAGAAGCGGGTCACCGAAGGCATGCCGGTGCTGGAGGAGCTGACCGGCAACGAGTGGCCCGGTGGGCTGGAGACGATTCGTGAGGACGGTTCGGCGGAGGCGGTCGGCTATGCCTGGTTCGACTCGAACGCCGACGAGATCGTCGTCTCCGAGGACCTGGATACGGCGATCCTCTACCACGAGATGACCCACGCCTGGATCAACCCCGACATCGTCGAGGGCCGCTGGCTGAGCGAGGGCCTGACCGAGCTCGTCGCCCAGCACGCGACCGAGAAGGTCGGCGCCAAGGGGCAGAAGTACGGCAAGGTGAAGCGTCGCAGCAAGGAAGCGTTCCCCCTCCTGACCTGGGATGCCAACGGATGGAGCCAGGAGAAGGACGCGTACGGCTACCCGGCCGCCTACACAGCCGTCTCGGCCATGCTCGCGGACCTCTCCGACGAGGAGCTGACCCAGGTCGTCGACGACGTCTACGACGGCCGCACCGGTTACGACGCCGCCGATGACGAGATCACCAGCGGCCCGGTCGACTGGCGCCTCTTCCTCGACATCGTGCAGAGGTACGACACCGACGCCTCCCCGGAGAAGCCGCTGAAGAACTGGGTGCTCACCCGCGCCGAGGCCAAGCAGCTCGGGCCAAGGGCCGAGGCCCGCAAGACGTACGCCGAGATCGACCGCGTCAACGGCGAGTGGCTGCCGCCGCTGGGTCTGCGCGACGTCATGGCCGCGTGGACCTTCGAGGACGTGGACGGTGTCGTCGGCCTGATCGGTGAGGCGAACGCCGATGCCGCTGCGGTCCAGGAGGCGGCGGAGAAGGCCGATCTGCCGGTCCCGGCCGCGGCGAAGGAGGCGTACGAGGGCGCCAACGATGACGACCGGTTTCGCGAGCTCGCCACCACGCTGCCCCGCACCGCCGAGGTGATCACCGAGGTCGGTGAGGCGACCGCGGACGTCGAGGGGATGCAGAACCCGCTGACCGAGCTCGGCGAGCTGGTGCTGTTCCTCGACGTGGGTGCGGCCAGCGCTCGAGCCGACCTGAACAACGGCTATCTCGAGGACGCCTCGGCCACCGCGGCCGGCGTGCGCGCCCGGGCCGACTGGGCATTGGTCGTCGGACTGGTCGCGCTGCTCGTGCTCGCCTGCGTGGCGTACGCGGCGTACCGGGTGTTCTGGAATGCGTCGGCGCGGCGTCGGCGGGCCGAGCGCAGGGCCTTCCTCAGGCAGGCGAAGGAGACGCGGAAGGCGGGGGCTCCGTGGGACTCTCGACCTGCCTGGCCGCCGATGCCGCCCGGGCCGCCCGGGCCGCCCCGGCCGCCCGGACAGCCGTCAGTCGGTGGCGAGCTCTTCGGCGTACAGCGCGGCCCCGACGGCCCCCGCGGTGTTGAGCAGTTTCGCCGGGATGATCTCGGTGTCCAGGTCGAGCAGCGGCAGGAATTCCGCCGCCTCCTTCGAGACCCCTCCGCCGACGAGGAATAGGTCGGGGGAGAAGAGCATCTCCAGGTGCTGGTAGTACCTCTGCAGGCGCTTGGCCCAGTGCTTCCAGGAGAGGTCCTCGCGCTTGCGAGCGATGTTGGAGGCGCGGGTCTCGGCGTCGTGGCCGTCGAGCTCGAGGTGACCGAGCTCGGAGTTGGGCACGAGCACGCCGTCGTAGAGGAGCGCCGAGCCGATGCCGGTGCCGAGCGTGGTCATGATGACCAGTCCACGGCGACCCTTCGCGGCGCCGTAGCGGACCTCGGCCAGGCCGGCGGCGTCGGCGTCGTTGACCACGTGCACGTCGCGGCCGGTGGCCGCGGTGAAGATCGCGTCCGCGTCGGCGCCGATCCAGGACTTGTCGATGTTGGCCGCGGAGTGGACCACCCCGTGGCGTACGACGCCGGGGACGGTCACGCCGACCTTCCCGTCGTAGTCCGGGAACTGGGAGAGCAGGTCCACGAAGATCTCGGCGATGGCGTCGGGGGTGGAGCGTTCGGGTGTCGGGATGCGTACGCGTTCCTCGGCGAACTCGCCGGTCGCGAGGTCGATCGGGGCACCCTTGATGCCCGTGCCGCCGAAGTCGATGCCGAAGGGCAGGCTCGTCGTCATGAGCCCATCCTATTTACAAGCACCGACGTGACGTACGACACTTGACAGATCATCCTCGTTTGTCAATCAAACTCAGCGTCAAAGGGGCCAACGATGGAGATCGCCAACAGCACGGTGCCCGACGGCTCGACCGAACAGTGGCGCGACAAGAAGCGCTATCTGTGGTTGCTCGGTCTGGTGGTGCCGCTCCTCGGTTTCATCGCGATCGGCGGCTGGCATCTCACCGATATCAGCGCGTTCCTGTGGACCGGTCCGATCATCATCCTCGTCGTGGTCCCGGCCATCGACCTGTTCGCGGGGCTCGACAAGTCCAACCCGCCCGACGACATGATCGAGGCGCTGGAGAACGACAGGTACTACCGCTGGATCGTCTACTCCTACCTTCCGCTGCAGTACGCCGTCTTCATCGGCGGCATGGCCATGGCCGCCCATGGCGCCCTGGACAGCCACACCCTGAGCATCATCGACCGGGTCGGGCTGGCGATCTCGGTCGGCTGCGTCGGCGGCATCGGCATCAACACCGCCCACGAGCTCGGCCACAAGCGCGAGGACGTCGAGCGCTGGCTCTCCAAGGTCGCGCTCGCGCAGAGCTTCTACGGCCACTTCTACATCGAGCACAACCGCGGCCACCACGTACGCGTCGCGACGCCCGAGGACCCGGCCTCCGCCAAGGTCGGCGAGTCGTTCTACACCTTCTGGCCGCGCACGGTCTCGGGCTCGCTGAAGAGCGCCTGGAGGCTGGAGAGGAAGAGGTACGCCCGCCGCGACCAGCACCCGTTCCGGATCGGCAACGACGTACTCAACGCCTGGCTGATGTCGGCGGTGCTCTGGGGCGGGATGCTCGTGTGGCTCGGGCCGGTGGTGATCCCGTTCCTGCTGATCCAGGCCGTCGTCGGGTTCTCGCTCCTCGAGGTGATCAACTACATGGAGCATTACGGGATGCTCCGGCAGAAGGTCGGCCGGCGCTACGAGCGCGTCGACCCCAGCCACTCCTGGAACTCCAACAACATCGCCACCAACGTGCTGCTCTACCACCTGCAGCGCCACAGCGACCACCACGCCAACCCCGTACGCCGCTACCAGACCCTGCGCGACTACAAGGAGTCTCCGGTGCTGCCGACCGGCTATGCCGGGATGATCTTGCTCGCGATCGTGCCGCCGGTCTGGCGCCGGGTGATGGACCCCAGGGTGCTGGCGCACTTCGACGGGGACATGTCGCGGGCCAACATCCTGCCGCGCAAGCGGGACAGGATCCTGGCGAAGTATCCGCCGCCCGCCGCCGACCAGGCCGAGGCCGGCGACGACACCGTCGCCCAGGTCATCGCGGCCGAGGTGCTGGCCGCTCGCTGCCCCGGTTGCGGCTACACCTACCGCGTCGAGGAGGGCAACGAGGCCGAGGGCTTCGCTGCCGGGACCGCATGGGCGGACGTCCCCGACGACTGGTGCTGCCCTGACTGCGGCGTACGGGAGAAGGTCGACTTCGTGCCTCTCGCATCGGACTCCGTCTCGTAGCCGTCCTCGGACGGCGACAGCCCCCGGCCTCGTACGAGACCGGGGGCTGTCATCGGTGCGGAGACCTCAGCTCTTGACGAGCTCCGGCTCACGCGGCTTCTCGGCGTAGTGGTCGGCGAGGTAGTGGCGCTCCAGGCTCTCGCCCTCGACGTCGACGTTCGGGAGGATCCGGTCGAGCCACTTCGGCAGCCACCAGGCCTTCTCCTTCATGAGGTACATGAGGGTCGGGATCAGGAGCATGCGGACCACGAAGGCGTCGAAGATGACCGCTGCCGAGAGCGCGAAGCCCATCGACTTGATGATCGGGTCGTCCATCAGGATGAAGCCCGAGAAGACGGCGGTCATGATCAGCGCGGCGGCCGTCACGACCCGGGCCGAGTTGCGGAACCCGTCGACGACGGCCTCCTTGTACGAGGCGCCGTGGACGTGCGCCTCGCGGATCCGGGTCACCAGGAAGACCTGGTAGTCCATCGCCAGCCCGAACACGAGCCCGATCAGGAAGATCGGGATGAAGCTGACGATCGGCTGGCCCTCGAAGATGCCGAAGGCGCCCTCCTGGAAGATCGCCACGGTCGCGCCGAGGGTCGCCAGGACCGACAGCAGGAAGCCGAGAGTCGCGGTCAGCGGCACCAGGATCGAGCGGAAGACGAGCATCAGCAGGATGAACGCCAGCCCGATCACGATCGCCAGGTAGGGCAGCAGCGCGTCGTTGAGCTTCTCGGAGATGTCGGACATGATCGCCGAGGTGCCGGTGACCGCGAGGTCGGTGCCGGTCTCCTTCTCCACGGCAGGCTCGCCGTCACGCAGCTCGGCGAGCAGGTCCTCGGTCCTCTCGTCGTCCGGGGCGGTCTCGGGCTCGATCAGGATGACCGCGCCGTTGTCATTCCCCGAAGGCGGGATCACCTTGGCCACACCGTCGAGGCCCGCGGCCCAGTCGGCGACCTCGGCGTAGGCCTGTTGCTTGGCCGCGGTGTCCCCGGACATGTCACGCGCGTCGACGACGAGCATCATCGGGTCGAGGCGCCCGGGGCCGAAGCCCTCGACGACCAGCTCGACCGCCTGGCGGCGCGAGCTGTCCTCGGGCGCGGTGCTGTCGCTCGGCATGCCGAGGTGCAGGTCCTTGAACGGGATCGCCAGGGCCCCGAGGCCGATGACCGCGATCAGCACCCAGAGGATCGGCGCCTTGCCGATGAACCGGGCCCAACGGACACCGTTGTTGAGGATGCGACCGTTGGCCTCGCGCTTGGGGTTGTAGCGACGTACGTTGAGGCCGAAGGCCTTCGACTTGAGCAGGCCGAGGAGCGCCGGGAGCAGGGTCAGTGCGACCAGGACCGCGACGACGACGGTGACGGCCGCGCCCAGGCCCATGGCGGTCAGGAACGGGATCCCGACGACGCTGAGCGCGGCGAGCGCGATCACGACGGTCAGGCCGGCGAAGACGACCGCCGAGCCGGCGGTGCCCACGGCGACGCCGATGGCCTCCTCCCGGTCGTCGGTGTGGTCGAGCTCGCTGCGGTAGCGGGACAGGATGAACAGCGCGTAGTCGATCCCGACCGCCAGTCCGATCATCGTGGCGAGCATCGGGGTGGTCGAGGAGACATCGGTGAACGCGGTCAGTGCGGTGATCCCCAGCGTTCCGATCGCGACGCCGACGCCGGCGGTGATGATCGGGAGGCCGGCGGCCACGAAGGAGCCGAAGGTGATCACCAGGATGAACAGGGCGATGATGATGCCGAACAGCTCGGAGCTCGCACTGCCCATCTCCTGGACCTGCATGCCCTGGCCGCGCACCTCGACCTGGAGGCCGTCCTTGTTCCCAGCCTTGTTCGCAGTCTCGATGACGTCGGTGACCTGTTTCTGCATCTCAGGCGTCACCTCGGTCGCTTCGACATCCTCGAACTCTGTCGAGATCAGCCCGATCCGGCCGTCCTCCGACAGCGTCGGCTGAGCCTGGAGCTGGCCGAGCAGCATCTGCTGCGCCTGCTGGGTCGTCACCGTCTGCCCGCTCTCGGCAGACATCGCCTTGGCGTACCCAGGCGCTGCTGCCTCGGCCTGTTCCGGTGTCCAGATGTAGGAGATCTGGTCGGGTACGTCATCGAGCGCGGCGAGGTTCTGGACGAGCTCGGCCACGGCCTTCTGGTTCGCGGCTGTCGTGAGCGTTTGGCCCTCGGGAGCGGCGACGACGACCTCGATGGAGGCGGCGTCGAGCACCGAACCGCCCTCGGTGCCCATGATCTCGGGCAGCTCCTCGGCGGCCTCGACCGACTCGAGGCCGGGCATGGTGAAGGTGGTGGTCATGGGCTTGGACATCGTGGTCGCCACCGCGCCGATGCCGATGATGGCGATCATCCAGACGGCGACGAAGATCGGCCACCGCCGGTAGGCGGTCTTTCCGAGTCGATAGAGCAGCTTGGCCATTTCGGGGTTCCCCCTGGTCAGGTGGTTCAGAACAGATCGACGAGGTCGTCGAAGATCCGGGTGAAGTGGTCGGCGACGGTGCCGGCCGAAGGATTGGCGAGGTAGGCGTCGAGCGAGGCGTTGAAGACCACGATCACGAGACGTAGGACGACGCCCGCGAGCTCGGGGGTCATCTGGTCGCCCTCGCGCTCGGAGATGATCTCTGCGAAGTGAACGGCTATCTGCTCGAAGCGGGTGCGTGCCGCATCCAGCACCTGCCGGTCGGTGGCGAGGATGTGCCGGACGAGGACGAGCTCGTCATGGTCGATGGGCTCGGCGTCGAGCACCGTACGAACCAGCGCGCCGAGATCGCGGCCGACATGGCCGGTGGGCCCGCCGCTGAGGAAGGCCTCGAGCAGCTCCGGGTCAGGCTCCTGCTCGGGGCCGAGGACGGCGTCCATCTTGCTCGGGACGTGGTTGAACAACGTACGCCGCGAGACGCCGACGCGGTCGGCGAGATGCTCCATGGTCCAGCCGTCGAAGCCGAACTCGTCGGTCATCTCGAGCGCGGCCCGGTGGATCGCCGCCGCGGTCTTGTTGAGCCCCCGCATCATGACGTTGCACTTTCTCTCACAGAGTGCAGTGTTGCACTCTGGGGGTATTGAGTGCAAAACAATGTGGCTAGGTTCACCTGCCCGTCTTCCATGCGGAAGAGAGGCCGTAGACTTTGCCTTCATGGCGGCCGGCGCACCTGAAACCACCCGACAGCGGATCCTTGATGCCGCCGTCGAGATGACCACCGAGTCCGGGTGGGCGAGTGTGACGATGTCGCGCATCGCCGAGAGATGCGGGGTCAGTCGGCAGACGGTCTACAACGACATCGGCGCCAAGCCGGCGCTGGCGAAGTCGCTGATCCTGCGTGAGCTGGAGCAGTTCCTCGCGGTCGTGAGCACGGCCTTCGACGAGGAGGACGACTTCATCCGGGCGATCCGCCAGGCGACGTACGGCGTCCTCGATCGTGCCCAGGACAACAAGCTGCTGCACGCGGTCGTCTCGGCGACCCACGGTGCCGACACCGAGCTGCTGCCCTACCTCACCAGCCACAGCGAGGGACTGCTGGGCTACGCGACCGAGCTCATCCACGAGCACGTCGAGAGGTTCGAGCACGGCCTGACCGACGACCAGGCGGACACCGCCATCGAGATGACCGTGCGCGTGGTCCTCAGCCATGTCATGCAGCCCACCAAGTCACCCGACGAGACCGCCGACGACATCGCCTGGCTGATCTCGCGGGTCCTGAACGGATGAGTTACCAGCGAGTTGGGTGCTGACCAGGCCTCGCCTAACCTTCCTGCGGGGAGGTAGATGGATGCGACAGGTCTCGTGGAGAGCGGCTGCGGCAGTGGGCGCGGTGCTCGTGGCGACCCTGGCCGCCTGTGCGGGTGAGCCGGCGAAGCCGTCCACGCCGAGCGGCAGCCCGAGCTCCAGCGGGGCCGCCAAGGTCGAGAGCCCGGTCGCCGACCCCTCGCACGCCGTCGACATCCCCGGCAAACGCGAGGGCACGTTGCACTCCACCGACCTGCTGATCCTCTCCGAGGACACCCTCTCGTCCGCCGACGTCAAGAAGATCCGAGGACTCGACGGCGTCTCCGGCGTCGAGCAGATCTCGATGGCCCAGGTCAGCGTCGAGGGACGGCTGGTGAAGGTGGTCGCCGTCGACCCGGCGACCTACCGCAACTTCGCCCCCTTCCAGAGCGCCGACTCCGACGAGGTCTGGCAGCGCGTCGCCGGTGGCGAGGTGGCGATCGACCCCGAGCGCCAGGACGAGCTCCCGGCAGACAAGGACGGGTTCGTGCGGCTCGGCTCCAAGAAGGACGCGGCCTCTGTCCACGTCGGCGCCTACGCTCCCCAGCCGCCGGGTCTCGCCGCCGCCGTCGTCAACCACAAGTGGGGCGAGGAGATGGGCATGGAGAAGGGCAACGCCCTCATCGTCTCCACCGCCGCCATCGCCCCCAACCGGGTCGTCGAGCCGATCCAAAAGGTCGTCGGCTCGGACGCCTCCGTCCAGCGCCTCGACGTCGTCGCCCGCGCGGGTCTCGACCCCAACGCTCCCCAGAAGGCGTACGTCGTCGGCACCGTCGCCGAGGCCGTCGGCAACTACACCTACCGGGCCAACGGCGACGGCACCATCACCCCCGCCGCGAGCTGGGTGAGCTCCCACATCGTGACCGCCCAGGTGCCGATCCTCGGCTCGGTGACCTGCAACAAGGTGATGATCCCGCAGCTGCGCGCCGCACTGCAGGAGGTCGTCGACCGCGGCTTGGCCAGGAAGATCGATCCGTCGCAGTACGCCGGCTGCTACTACCCCCGCTTCATCGCCAACACCACCCAGCTCTCCAACCACGCCTTCGGCACCGCTGTCGACCTCAACACCGCCGGCAACCAGCGCGGCACCGTCGGCGAGATGGACCGCACCGTCGTCTCCATCTTCGAGCGCTGGGGCTTCACCTGGGGCGGCAACTGGAAGTGGACCGACCCCATGCACTTCGAGATGAACCGCATCGTCAAACCGGGTTAACCCGGGGTTGTTGCTGACCTGCTTGGGACCCCGCATCTACGCTGGGGGGCGTGACGATCCTCGATGACGCCCGTCCGGGCATGGATGACAGCATTCGGCCGCAGGACGACCTGTTCGGGTTCGTCAACGGCACCTGGCTCCGGGAGGTCGAGATTCCGTCCGACCGGTCCAGCTGGGGGCCGTTCGTGATGCTCGCCGACCAGGCCGAGAAGGACGTGCGCGCGATCATCGAGGAGCTCGCGGCGTCCGGTGGCGAGCCGGGCAGCGACGCCCAGAAGATCGGCGACCTCTTCGCGAGCTTCATGGACGTCGAAGGGGTGGCCGCGCGCGGCGTACGTCCTCTGGATGGCCTGCGGGCCGCCGTGGACGGGCTCCGCGACGCGGACGACCTGGCGGCGTTCCTGGGTGAGGTCGAGCGGATCGGCGGGCACGGGCTGTTCGGGTCCTACGTCGACAACGACGACAAGGCATCCGACCGCTACATCTTCAACCTGCTCCAGGGCGGCCTCGGGCTGCCCGACAAGGACTACTACTTCGACGAGAAGTTCGCCGAGGTGCTGGGGAAGTACACCGACTACCTCGAGCGGCTCTACGAGCTCGCCGAGCACCCCGACCCGCGTGCGGCCGCCGAGACGATCATCCGGATCGACACCCGCCTGGCCGAGGGCCACTGGGCGCGCGAGGAGACCCGCGACAAGCAGAAGACCTACAACCTGCTGACCCTCGCCGAGCTGCGCGAGCTGGCCCCCAACTTCAACTGGGATGCGTACGTCCGCAACCTCTCCGGCTCGAAGCTGACCACCGAGGCGGTGCTCGGCGAGGTGGTCGTGCGGCAGCCGTCGTTCTTCTCCCACCTCTCGACCGTGCTCGGCGAGGTCGACATCGACGACTGGAAGCTGTGGCTCTACTTCCACGTGCTCCGCTGGGCGGCGCCCTACCTGACCGACGACTTCGTCGAGACCAACTTCGACTTCTACGGCCGCACCCTCAACGGAACCCCGGAGCTGCGCGAACGCTGGAAGCGCGGGGTCGCGATCGTCGAGGGCGCGATCGGCGAGGCGGTCGGCAAGGAGTACGCCGCGCGTCACTTCCCGCCCGAGGCGAAGGCGCAGATGGACGAGCTGGTCCACAACCTCCTCGAGGCCTACCGCAAGTCGATCTCCGAGCTCGACTGGATGGGCGAGGAGACCAAGGAGAAGGCGTACGAGAAGCTCGACAAGTTCACGCCGAAGATCGGCTACCCGTCGAAGTGGCGCGACTACTCGGCGCTGCAGATCAGCAAGGACGACCTGATCGGCAACGTCTCGGCGGCCTCGGTCTTCGAGACCGACCGGCAGCTCGGCAAGCTCGGCGGCCCGGTGGACCGCGATGAGTGGTTCATGCTGCCGCAGACGGTCAACGCCTACTACAACCCCGGCACCAACGAGATCTGCTTCCCGGCCGGGATCCTGCAGCGCCCGTTCTTCGACAAGGACGCGCACCCGGCGGAGAACTACGGCGGCATCGGCGCGGTCATCGGCCACGAGGTCGGGCACGGCTTCGACGACCAGGGCGCCCAGTTCGACGGCGACGGCAACATGCAGGACTGGTGGTCGCCGGAGGACAAGGCGGCATTCGAGGTGAAGACCAAGGCGCTCATCGAGCAGTATTCGGCGCTCTCGCCGCGGGACCTGCCGGGCGAGTTCGTCAACGGCGCACTGACCGTCGGCGAGAACATCGGCGACCTGGGTGGCCTGACGATCGCGCACACCGCCTACATGCTCGCCACCGGCGGTTCCGCCGGCGTCGGCGACCGGCAGCGGCTCTTCCTCAACTGGGCCTACGTGTGGCGTACGGTCCGACGCAAGGAGCAGGCGCAGCAGTACCTCACGATCGACCCACACAGCCCGCCGGAGTTCCGTGCCAACATCGCGCGGAACCTGGACGAATTCCACGAGGTCTTCGGCACTGCTCCGGGCGACGGTCTCTGGCTCGATCCGGAGGAGCGCGTGCGGATCTGGTGACCCGTGCGGGTAGGGGTATTGGTTAATATTCGATAACAACGTAAAGGAGTTACGCGGGAAGGCGTCTTCACAAATCCGCATTGCAGGAACTTGTTTCTCCACGCTATCGATTCCGGTGCAAGGATTCCCTCCATCCTGGTCCCCACAATCGAGGAGAACCCCACGATGCGTATCGTTCGAGTAGCGGGAGCAGCGACCGCTGCCGCTGTTGCAGGAACTGCCTTCATCGCCTCCTTCGGAAGCCCAGCCGGCGCCACCCCTGCCGACTCCGCCTCCACCATCACGCCCGAGAGTCTGTCTGCGCAGAAGGTCATCGACGACGAGTCGATCGCGGACAAGGCGATCGGCGCGCTGACGAGCAAGCCGTCGACCTGGAAGGTCGGCGCGGGCCAGGAGCTCGAGCCCGTGGTGACCCTGAAGGACGCCAACGGTGCCACCCACGTCCGGATGAACCGGACGTACGAGGGCCTCGAGGTCGTCGGCGGCGACCTGGTCGCCCACCAGAGCAAGGCCGGCACCCTGACCTCGGTCTCCCAGGGGCTGACCAAGATGCTCGACCTCTCGGTGAAGCCGGCGATCACCGAGACCGCAGCCACCAAGGCCGCGCTGACCCTGGACGCCGTCACCAAGACGATCACCAAGCTCCAGGCCGACAAGAAGTACGCACCCGAGCTCGTCGTCGACGCGGTCGACGGCACCCCGACGCTGGCGTGGCGGGTGACCACCAAGGGCAAGCAGGCCGACGGCACCCCCTCGCGCCTGGCGACGTACGTCGACGCGGAGACCGGTAAGGTGCTGCGCCGGGTCGAGGGCATCCACACCATCGACGGCGAGGGCAACACCCTCTACTCCGGGACCGTCCCGCTGCAGGTGAAGCAGAACGGCTCGACGTACGAGCTGCGTGACGAGACCCGCGGCGGCACCTACACGACCGACATGAACAACGCCGAGGACAGCCTGCTGTGCCAGCTCCTCGGGTTCGGCTGCGCGGCCGGGACGGTGGTCACGAGCCCGACCACGACCTTCGGCAACGGCTCCAACGACGACCGGGCGACCGCGGCGGCCGACGCGCAGTACGGCACCAACGTCACCTGGGACTACTTCAAGAACGTCCACGCCCGCGACGGCATCTTCGGCGACGGCTCGGGCTCCTACAACCGGGTCCACTACGGCACCGACTACGTCAACGCCTTCTGGGACGGCGAGAAGATGACGTACGGCGACGGCGACGGTGTCGGCTACGGACCGCTGGTCTCGCTGGACGTCGCGGGCCACGAGATGACCCACGGCGTCACCGAGAACACCTCGGGCCTGGAGTA
Organism: Nocardioides sp. NPDC087217; assembly: GCF_044744805.1. Lineage (NCBI taxonomy): Bacteria > Bacillati > Actinomycetota > Actinomycetes > Propionibacteriales > Nocardioidaceae > Nocardioides > Nocardioides sp. NPDC087217. Next base: position 126,515 of record NZ_JBIUZB010000009.1, on the reverse strand, counting down.
CTCCGGTGAGTCCGGCGGCCTCAACGAGTCGACCTCGGACATCTTCGGGACGGCGGTCGAGTTCTACGCCGCCAACGCCGAGGACCAGGGCGACTACCTGATCGGTGAGTCCTTCATCCTCGACGGTGGCGACCCGCTGCGCCGGATGGACAACCCGTCCTTCGACGGCAACTCGGTCAACTGCTGGTCGTCCTCGACCGGGGGCCTCGACGTCCACTACTCCAGCGGCGTCGGCAACCACTTCTTCTACCTGCTCTCCGAGGGCTCGGGCACGAAGACGATCGGTGGGGTCGAGCACTCGAGCACGACCTGCGACGGCTCGACGATCGCCGGAATCGGTCGCGACAAGGCCGAGAAGATCTGGTTCCGGGCCAACTCGACCTACTTCACCTCGACCACCGACTACGCCGGCGCCCGCGACGCGACGGTGAAGGCGGCCTCGGACCTCTACGGCGCCTCCAGCCCCGAGGTCGCGGCCGTCGAGGCGGCGTGGACCGCGGTCTCGGTGAGCTGATCTCGCCACACTGACAACAGAGTCGTCCGACGGCGTCGTTTTCCTACTGGAGGCGGCGCTGTCGACCGCTTTGGGTAACTAAAGTACGAATTCGGGCGTGTGGTTATGCCGGTTCGGCGATTGGACGCATACTGGAGATGCCGGGCCGGTTCTGCGGGTCCCCGTGGGGGAGGACCAACAGCGCCGGCTCGGCGTTCGCTTGTGCGCTCGGTGAATAACGGTTCGCGTGGACGGGTCGTCGCTGTCTACCCTGGAGGCATGTACTCCGGCATCGCCTACATGCGCCTGCGCCCCGCCGCCTGACGGCGGCGCTGCGAGGCATACTCACGCCGCTGTCCGGCCCTACGGAGACAGCCGAACGATCCCGCCTGCTGCGCGCCGCGATGCGGCACGCCGGCGGCGTTGCCAGCGCTCACCAGGCGTCCAGCCTGCCTTCGCGCTGGCGCCTTGCCGGCGCACTCGCCTCGCGACGCTCGCGACGGCGCGATCGTTCAGCTGCCTCCTAGCCGGGTAGCTGCTCTCGCTTTCCCGGCTCCCGTACTCGAGCTGGAGTTCACTTTCGTGTCTGTACAGACCCACCACACCTCTGCCCACCTGCGCGCCGAGGACATCTCCGTCACCCGCGGCGGTCGCCCCGTCCTGCGCGGCGTCTCCCTGACCGTCTCTGCTGCCAACCGGTCCCGGTTGGCCATCGTCGGCGAGAACGGCCGGGGCAAGACCACGCTGCTCCACGTCCTCGCCGGACTGCTCGAACCCGACTCCGGACGGGTTCAGCGGCACGGCAGTCTCGGTGTCGCGCGGCAGGCTCTGGACGTACGTCCCGGGGACACCGTCGGCACCCTCACCTCCGCCGCGCTGGCCGAGTCGCACTCCGCGCTCCGCGCACTCGATGAGGCTGCGGCGGCCTTGTCGGACGACCCGTCGGACGCTGGCGGGACGTACGCCGCTGCACTGGAGCGCGCGACCACACTGGACGCCTGGGACGCCGATCGCCGGGTCCAGATCGCCCTGGAGGCGCTCGGCGCGTGCACCGATCACGGACGAGAGCTGGCGACGCTGTCGGTCGGCCAGCGCTACCGGGTGCGGCTCGCCTGTCTGCTCGGGGCACACCACGATCTCCTCGTGCTCGACGAGCCGACCAACCACCTCGACGCGTCGGGGCTGGCGTTCCTCACCGAGCGGGTCCGGGCTCATACCGGCGGTGTCGTGCTCGTCTCTCACGACCGCGCCCTGTTGCGGGAGGTCGGTGAGGAGTTCCTCGACCTGGACCCGAGCGAGGACGGCCGGCCCAGGACGTACGCCGGTGGCTACCAGGGCTGGCAGGACGGTCGGCGTCGCGACAGGGAGCGCTGGGAGCAGGACTACGCGGCCCAACAGGAGGAGCATCGGCGACTGCAGGACTCGGTCTCGGTGGCGCGGGACCGGCTGAGCACCGGCTGGCGCCCGCCGAAGGGCACCGGCAAGCATCAGCGACAGACCCGTGCCCCCGGTCTGGTGCGTTCCTTCAACCGTGACCTCGCGGCGCTCGAGGCGCACCGCATCTCCGTGCCGGAGCCGCCGATGTCGTTGCGGTTCCCGGAGCTCTCCTCACCTGCCGGCAGCACGCTGCTGCGCTGCGAAGGCGTACGCGTGCCCGGTCGGCTGTCCGGACCCGTCTCGTTCGCCCTCGACGGTGGCGAGCGGCTCGTCGTCACCGGTCCGAACGGGGCGGGCAAGTCGACGTTGCTGCAGGTGCTGGGCGGCGGGCTCGCTCCGTCGGCTGGGTCGGTATGGGTCTCGCCGGGGGCGCGGGTCGCGCTCGTCGGTCAGGAGGAGCCCGAGTGGGCGGCGGGTCTGACGGCGGCGGAGGTCTATGCGCAGCACTGTGGCCGGCTGGTCGCCGCCGGGGTGGTGCCGGAGCGGGCGATCCCGTCGCTCCGGTCGACCGGACTGGTGGACTCCGAGGCGCGGCGTACGTCTGCTTCGCGGCTGTCCCAAGGGCAGCAGCGGCGGCTCGAGCTGGCGCTGCGGCTGGCCTCGCTCCCGCAGCTACTGATCCTGGACGAGCCGACCAACCATCTCTCGGCCGGGCTGGTCGACGAGCTGACGGCCGCGCTGCGGGCGACGTCGGCGGCGGTCGTGGTGGCCACGCACGATCGCCAGATGCTGGACGACCTGGCCGACTGGCCGAGGTTGGCGCTGGGAAAGTAGTCGGTGGTCCCTGATAGACCTGTGGTCATGACTGATCCGGCTGGCGACGTACGTGCTCGTGCTGAGGCGCATCTGCGGGCCCTCGTGGGCCGGGATGACGCCACGCTGCGTGAGGACCAGTGGTCGGCGATCTCGGCGCTCGCCGTCGAGCGTCGCCGGGCACTGGTCGTGCAGAAGACCGGTTGGGGGAAGTCGGCGGTCTACTTCGTGGCGACGCTGCTGCTGCGCGAGGCCGGCCTCGGGCCGACCGTGATCGTCTCGCCGCTCCTCGCGCTGATGCGCAACCAGATCGCGGCGGCACAGCGGGCCGGGATCCGGGCGGTGACGATCAACTCGACCAATCCCGAGGACTGGGTCTCGATCGAGGAGGCCATCCACGCCGGTGAGGTGGATGTCCTGCTGGTCTCCCCCGAGCGGCTCAACAACCCGAAGTTCCGCGACGCGGTGCTGCCTCGGCTGGCCGCCGAGTGTGGCCTGCTGGTGGTCGACGAGGCCCACTGCATCTCCGACTGGGGGCACGACTTCCGGCCCGATTACCGCCGGATCCGCACGCTGCTGGCCGACCTTCCCGACGGGATCCCGGTGCTCGCCACGACCGCGACTGCCAACTCCCGGGTGACCTCGGATGTCGCCGAGCAGATGGGTTCGGGGGTTCTCGTGCTTCGAGGATCGCTGGACCGGGAGTCGCTGCGGCTCGGGGTGGTCACGTTGAAGACGCCCGAGCAGCGGCTGGCCTGGCTCTCCGACCATCTCTCCGAGCAACCCGGCTCGGGCATCGTCTACTGCCTGACCGTGGCCGCGACCGAGGAGATCGCCGACTATCTGCGCTCGCGCGGTCACGACGTGGCCGCCTACTCCGGGCGAACGGAGGCGGCCGAGCGGGCCGAGCTGGAGGAGTCGCTGGCCGCCGGGAAGGTCAAGGCGCTGGTGGCGACCTCGGCGCTCGGGATGGGCTTCGACGCGACGCTCGGGTTCGTGGTCAACATGGGTGCGCCCTCCTCGCCGGTCTCCTACTATCAGCAGGTCGGCCGTGCTGGACGAGGCACCTCCGACGCCTCCGTCGTGCTGCTCCCGGGCATCGAGGACCGCGACATCTGGGCCTACTTCGCCTCGCTGGCGTTCCCACGCGAGGAGCAGGTGCGCCAGACGCTGGGAGTCCTGTCGGAGGCCGGCCGAGCCCTGTCGACACAGGCGTTGGAGACGTACGTCGACCTGTCGCGGTCACGCCTGGAGCAGATGCTCAAGGTGCTCGACGTCGACGGCGCCGCCCGCCGGGTCGGGGGTGGCTGGGAGGCGACCGGTGTCCCGTGGGACTACGACGCGGAGCGGTACGCCCGGGTCGCCGAGGCCCGGCGTCGCGAGCAGGACGCGATGCTCGCCTACATCTCGACCGACCAGTGCCGGATGCGGTTCCTGCGCGATCAGCTCGACGACCCGGGCGCCGTCGACTGTGGCCGGTGCGACAACTGCGGCGGATTCGCGGTGACCTCGTCGGTCTCCGAGGGTGCGGTCGAGGAGGCCTCGGCGCGACTCTCGCGGCCCGGCGTCGTCGTGGAGCCGAAGAAGATGTGGCCCACCGGCCTCGACCGGCTCGGCATCTCGCTCAAGGGCAAGATCAAGGACGGGCCGCTCGAGGGGCGCGCGGTCGCGCGACTGACCGACCTCGGCTACGGCCAGGCGCTGCGCGACCTCTTCCGCGAACCTGCTCAGGACGGCCCGGTCCCGGTGCCGCTGGTGAAGGCGGTCGTCGAGGTCCTGGGCGACTGGCGTCCTCGGGTCGGTGGCATCGTCTACGTCGAGTCGATGACCCGCCCCACCCTGACCCGAGACTTCGCCGAAGGCCTCTCGCGCTATCTCCGCGTCCCCGTCCTCGGCTCGTGGGCCATCGTCGACCCCGACGTCGGCCCCGGTCAGGGCGCCGCCAACTCCGCCCAGCGCGTCGCCGCCATCGGCCGCCGCTTCTCGCTCCACGCCGATGTCCCGCCCGGTGCTGACGTACTCCTCATCGACGACCGCATCGCGTCCGGCTGGACCGTCACCCTTGCCGCCCGAGCCCTCCTCGACGCCGGTGCGGCCTCTGTCCACCCGCTCGTCCTCGCCACCACCACCTGACCAGACCCCCGCCGAGGCGTCACCTACGTCGGTCGAGGCGTCACCTACGTCGGTCGAGGCGTCACCTACGTCGGTCGAGGCGTCACCTACGTCGGTCGAGGCGTCACCTACGTCGGTCGAGACGTCACCTCCGCTGCCCACTCGGCCGACCGGCCCGACGCCTCGGCATCACTGTTTCCGCGGCGAGTGGATCTGGTTACTTTCGCGTGGTTTTGGTTACTCCAAACTGAGCCCGCCCTGTCGGCGCGGCCGATCTCTGCGGGAGGGCACGCACTGCGACCTAGGTATGGAAAGACGCAGATGAGAGCCATTGTTCGAGCGCTCGCTGGTTTGCTGGCGGTGCTCCTGGCCACCGCCACGGTGGTCTTCCTGAGCGGAGCCTCGCCGGCGGCCGCTCTCGACGGACCGGGGGTTACCGGTCGCGTACTGGACGCGGACACAGGCGCGGGCATCGCCGACGTCACCGTGACCGCCTACTGCTTTGAAGAGGACTATTGGCGGCCGTGCTACGACGACCGCTGGAACGACATCGCGGCGACGACGGCGGAGGACGGGTCGTACGACCTGCCGTTGACGGCCGGCACCTACCGACTCAAGGTCAGGTCGGCCAACGGCCACTACCCCAATGCTGTCTACGGATCGGACGCCGAGTCGCCGAACGAGGGCGGGACCGACCTCGTCGTCACTGACGGGCCGGTGACGGCCGACTTCGAGCTCGTCGCCAACAGCGTGATCACTGGAACAGTGACGGGCGCCGGGGCCGGCCCGCTGGCCGGCATCCGTCTGGAGGCTCGCGCGGACGACGGCGGTGCCTGGCTCGACAACGTCATCGACCAGGGCATCACGTCCGCAGACGGCACCTATGAGCTCCGGGTGCCTGCCGGCACCTATCACATCGTGTTCAACACATCGGACCGCAGCGGTGGCGACGGCAAGCCTGGGCTTCGCAACGAGACAGCGCGTTGGGAGACGGAGACGTACGTCGAGCAGGTCGTGGAGCGTGGCGTCGACCTGACCGGGATCGACCGTGAACTCGCGGAGGTGCCCCACGGCATCGTGACGGGTCACGTCGAGGGCACCTCGGGGGAACCGCTCGCAGGCATCACCGTGGATACCTATCTCCTTTCTGCCGACGGGTACTGGGAGGAGCGCCACACCTATCGCGTGGTTACCGACGAGAGCGGCGACTACGGTCTCTACGTCCCTGCGGGCGACTATCGCTTCGGGTTCTCCGAGGTCAACTACGAGGACTACTCCGAGCCGGCCACGCTCGCGCCTGTTTTCTATGAAGCCGCAAGCACGGTCCACGCCGCCAAGACGGTCAGCGTCGGGCTGAGCGAGACCTCCGGCGTCGACGCAGTCATGTCGGCGTACGGTCAGATCACCGGCCGGGTCACCGACGCTGACGGCAACCCGATCGAGAGCGTGTACGCCAGTGCCTGGTCCTTCAACGAGGAGGCGCAGGAGTGGGTCCGGGTTCGAGGGACCGACACGCGGTCCGACGGGACCTACCAGCTGAACCTCCCGGGCGGCAGCTACAAGGTCGGTTTCGAGGCCAACAGCCTCGGTTTCCTCAATGAGTACTACAACGACGCGGCCACCCGTGAACAGGCGGCCAGCGTCGTGGTCGGCTCCGGGATCGTGAGCGGGATCGACGCCTCGCTGGTCATGGGCGTGGCTATCTCCGGCACCGTGACCAGCGAGACCGGCGAGCCGCTCGACGACATCGCGGTGCAGTTGTACGAACCAGCTGACGGCTGGGACGTGGTCGACGTCGTCTCCACCGACAGCGACGGCCGATACACGTTCGGCGCGCTGAAGCCCGGCGGGACCTACCGGGTCGGGTTCTCGGGCAGCGGCTGGAAGCGGGAGTTCTTTCCCGACGCGGCCACGGTGGACGACGCCACCGACGTGATCGCCGGTGAATCAGGTCCGGTCGACGGCGAGCTGGCGTCGAGCGCCGGGAACGGGGCGATCACCGGCACCATCACCGACGACACCGGACAGCCGGTCCCCGGTGTCTCCGTCGACGTCTACGACGCCGACGAGTGGGAGTGGATCGGGACCAAGAGGTCGGGCGAAGACGGGTCCTACGCCTTCTCCGGTCTGCAGTCCGGCCAGTACGAGCTGATGTTCTACATCGAGGACGACTATCTCTACGCCGATAACACCTCTCGAACCGTCGAGGTGGTCGACGGTGAGCCGGTCACGGCCGATCTGCAGGTGTCGACCGGCGGCTTGATCACTGGTTCCTTGACCGGTCCGGACGGTGAGCCGATCAGCGACGGATACGTCGAGGTCTACAGCGCCGACACCGAGGAGTACGTGCGCAGCGGCTATGTCGACTACGAGAACGGCACCTACAAGGTCCGCGGTGTCCCGGCGGGCGCCTACCGCATCCTGTTCACCAGCAACCAGGGACACCGGAGCGAGTGGTTCTCGGACGCATCGTCCTTCGCCGAGGCTGACGATGTCGTGGTCGGCCTCCGCGAGACCAGCACGGCCGACGCCGTGCTGAGTCTGGGTGCAACGGTGGCGGGCCGGGTGTCGCTCGCCGACGGCAGCCCGGTTGAGTGGGCCGAGGTCCAGGTCCAACGGCTCGCCTCCGGCGAGGAGTGGGTCCAGGAGACCTACGCCTACACCGACGACGACGGCCGCTACAGCAGCCGAGCGCTGGAGCCGGGGACCTACCGGGTGGCCGTCGATCTGTGGGACGACGTGCACGTCCCGGCAGAGTCCGAGGAGTTCACGATCACGGAGGGTGATGCCGGGGTGGTGACCCGCGACCTCGTCATCGAGGAGAAGCAGCCACCCGCGATCACCGCGGTCGCCGTTCCGACGGTCTCCGGCAGGGCGCTCGTCGGAGAGACGCTCGCGGCCACCAGCGGCGAGTGGGACGTCACCGACGTCTCGGTCAGTCACCAGTGGCTGCGGGACGGCGAGCCGGTCGAGGGCGCGGTCGAGGCGACGTACGTCATCGGTGAGCCGGACGCGGGTCACCGGCTCAGCGTGGAGGTGACCGCGAAGAAGACCGGATATGCCTCGGCTACGGCGATCTCGTCGGCGACGGACGTCGTCTCGCACGGTCCGCTGACGAACACCGAACAGCCGACGATTACCGGTACGCCGCGGGTCGGCGAGACGCTCACTGCCACGCCGGGTGCCTGGAGCGCGGACGGGACGGTGGCCGCCTTCCAGTGGCTGCGCGACGGTGTCCGTGTCCCTGGAGCCACCGCGAAGACGTACGTCTTGGGCGTCGATGACCTCGGCGCGGCGATGTCGGTGGAGGTCTCGGTGACCAAAGACACCTGGGACCCGGGCACGGCCGTATCGGCGCCGTCCGGCGATGTTAGCGAAGGCCTTCTTCCGGCCGTCGATGACCCGGTGATCAGCGGAAACGTGTGGATCCCCGAGACCATCAGTGCGGAGCTCACCGCACCGGAGGGTGCCGAGGTGGCGTACTCCTGGCAGATCCGGCGCAAGAAGATCGGCCAGAGCAGGCCCGACTACGAGGAGGTCGGCGCCGAGCAGTCGCTCGCGCTGATCCGTGAGTGGCGGAACGCCTCTCTCAGGCTGGTGGTGACGGTCACCAAACCGGGCTACACCACGGCGACCTATGTGGTGGAGGTCGAGGCCAGCCTTCGCTGAGACCTCTGAACGGTGATGCCAGGTGCGCGAGTGCGCGCCTGGCATCGCTGCATTTCAGGTGGACGGCCGGACGATGCCGTGGTCGTACGCGAAGACGATGGCGGCGGCGCGGTCGCGGAGGTCGAGCTTGGCGAAGATGCGGCCGATGTGGGACTTGACGGTGAGCTCGGAGATGACGAGCCGTTCGGCGATCTCGGAGTTGGTCCAGCCGGAGGCGAGGCCGCGGAGGACCTCGAGCTCGCGGTCGGTGAGCTCGGAGACCTCGACGGCGCTCGACGCCGGTGCGACGGCTGAGCGGTAGGTGGCCAGGACACGGCCGGTGATGGCGGGGTCGAGCCAGGCGTCGCCGAGTGCGACGGAGCGTACGGCCATGACCAGCTCCTCGGCGGGCGAGTCCTTGAGGATGAAGCCGGCGGCGCCGGCTCGGAGGGCGCCGGAGACGAGCTCGTCCTCGTCGAACGTGGTCAGCACCAGTACCGGCGGCGCCGACGGCAGCGCCCGCACCAGGCCGGTGGCGGTGATCCCGTCGACCTGCCGCATCCGGAGATCCATGACCACGACATCGGCCGGGTTGGCCTCGAGGGCCGCGACCACCTCCGAGCCGTCGCCGCACTCGGCGACGATCTCCAGCCCGTCACGCCGCCGCAGGATGCGGCGCAGGCCGCTGCGTACGAGCTCCTGGTCGTCGACCACGATCACCCGGATCGGCGTGGCTGTGTTGCTGGCGGCGGGGTTGACGGCCGTCATGCGAGGGCCTTGCGTACGAGACAGTGCGACGGGATCACCAGGTCAACCTTCCATATCGACTCCTCGGCGCCCGCCGACAACCGGCCGCGGAGCTGCTCGGCGCGGGCCGCCATTCCGGCCAGCCCAGTCCCCTCGCCGACCCCGCGCCGGGTGCCGACGAGCGGGTTCTGCACGGAGAGACGTACGCCGTCGGCGACCGCCAACGAGACCGAGACCGGTGCGCCGGGAGCGTGCCGAATGGCGTTGGCGAGCGACTCCTGCAGGATCCGGTAGATGCCCAGCCCGACCCCGGCGTCGATGCGGGAGAGGTCGCCGGAGGACGAGAACGAGATCGCCTGGCCCGCGCTGCGGCCCTCCTCCACGAGCCGGACCACGTCCGCGGCGCCGGGGAGCGGCGCGGTGCCGGCCCCGGTGGTGGAGAGCGCCCCGATCGTACGCCGGATCTCGGCCATCGCCCGGCGCCCGACGGCCTCCGCCTCGGTGAGCGCGGACACCGCCTCGTCCGGCTCGTCGCCCTCGGCGACGGAGCGCCGCGCCGCGGTCAGGTGCAGCAGGGTGATCGAGAGCGAGTGCCCCACCAGGTCGTGGATCTCGCGGGCGATCCGGATGCGCTCGGCCTCGGTCGCACGCGCGTGCTCCTGCGACCGCGCCTGCCGTTCGGCCCGCAGCGCCCGCATCTGGGCGAGGATCAGCAGCCCGAGGATCCAGCCGACGAAGAGCAACAGGTAGTGCACTCCGATGCCGCTGGGTGTGTCGGAGGCGAAGACCCCCATCACCACGGCCGAGGCGATCGCATAGAGAGTCCCGGTCCGGAAGCCTTCACGGACGACCATCTCGAGAGTCAGCGGGACCAGCACCGCCGGCGCGAAGTCGTGCTGTGGCCAGAAGGCGGAGGCGGGCTGCGACATCAGCCAGGCCGACCCGGCCAGGGTGGGCACGAGGTCGACGGCCCACATGTTGTTCTTGAGCCACTCGCCCGTGTTCGGGATGAAGAAGATGCTCAGCGATGGGACGACGATGACCAGGCCCGCGACGACCATGTCGGCGGCGACCTCGCGCTGGAGCACCGCCACGGTGACCATCGCGACGAGGCCGAAGGCCGACAGCAGCGGCGCCCACCAAGGGATGTCGAGGCCCTTGCTGCGGCAGCGCCGTTCCAGGAAGTCACGCACATCGCGGGCCGAGTCCTGGACACTCATGCCGTTCAGTCTAGAAACGCGTGACTCGCGTCGCATCCGACCACGGCAGGCGGCCGCTCTCCTACCACGGTAGGAACGCAGGTGCCTGCCAGCGGCCGATGTGCCGAGGTGTGGCCGATCCGTAGCGTCGAACCATCGCGACGATGACGGAGACGGTGAGGACCATGACGTGGAACCAGACCCATGAGCGCTACCGGCTGCTGAACGAGGCGGAGGCGGAGCTGCGATCCGGCTTCGCGTGCCGGCTGCCGTGGTCACCGGCCTATGCCGACGCCTTCGGCACCCCGGAGCGTCTGGCTCAGGCCCTCCGGCACCGGTGGCGGATCCGGTTCCAGGCGCAGCTCGACCCGACGCTGTCGCAGGAGGAGTACGAGGCGACCTTCGCCGACCTGCTGGCCGACCTGGCCCCGCTGATGGGCCGGATCGGCACCCACGAGTTCCGCGAGGAGCTGGCCGATGCCTCGGCCTGAGCTGTCACCGATCGATGGGGCTCGGTCGTACGCCCGGTGGGCTCTGTCCCAGGGCATCAACCGTGCGGTGCTGAGCTTCGCGTCCCGGCGCGGCGACCCGCTCGCCGAGCTGATGTGGTCGCGGGACGTGCCGGACTACGACCGTCTGCGAGCGCGCGGCCCGATCCACATCAACCCGTTCATGGCCGGAACGGTGTCGTACGCCGCCGCCAACGAGATCCTGCGCAGCAGCGACTTCGGCGTCGGTGACGGTCAGGGCGAGCTGCCCGTGCCGCTGCGGTGGCTGCTCGGCAAGGTGAGCGCGCCCGACGCCCTGGGTCCGGTCGACCCGCCGTCGATGCTCGCCGTCGACCCACCGCTGCACACCCGATACCGCAAGCACGTCTCGAAGGCGTTCACCGCCCGCCGGATCAGCTCGATGGCCGAGATGGTCACCGCGGTCGCCGGCGACCTGCTCGACGAGATCGACCCGCGCGAGGGGCCGGTCGACCTCATCGACGAGTACGCCGCGAAGCTCCCGATCGCCGTGATCGCTGAGCTGTTGGGCGTGCCCGCCGCGGACCGTGCCGACATCCTCCGTTGGGGCGACCAGGCCGCCGCCATCCTCGATCCGGGGTTGTCGTGGCGGGACTACGCCCAGGTCGAGACCGCGATGAGGTCCCTGCACCACTGGTTCGAGGACCACGTACGCCGCCTCCGCTCCGACCCCGGCGACGACCTCCTCAGCGCCCTGGTGATCGCCGGTGACCTCGACGACATCGAGCTCCACGCCCTCGGTCTCCTGCTCCTGGCGGCCGGCTTCGAGACCACCGTCAACCTGCTCGGCAACGCGGTCGCGGCCTTGGACGCCCATCCGTCCCAGCGTGCTCTTCTCCTCGACGATCCATCTCGCGTCGACGGTGTCGTCGAGGAGACCCTGCGCTGGGACCCGCCCGTCATGGCCACCGTCCGCGAGGCCTATGCGGCGACTCGCGTCGGTGGCGTGGAGGTCACCAGAGGTACTGCTGTCGCTGTCGTCCTCGGCGGCGCCAACCGCGACCCGTCGGTGTTCGATGACCCGGACACGTACGACATCACCCGCCGCAACGCCGACCAGCACCTCTCCTTCTCCGCCGGCGCCCACTTCTGCCTAGGCGCCAGCCTCGCCCGCCTCGAGACCCGCGTGGGCCTCCGCCTGCTGTACGAGCGCTTCCCTGGCCTGCACGTCACAGGCGACCCCGTACGCCGCCCCACCCGCATCCTCCGGGGCTACGCATCCCTGCCCGTCGCGCTGTGAGCCGTGGTGTACTACTCCTACTGAGGCACCCGCATGGGGTGCGTACGGAAGCCTCGGGAGGGCGGACCATGGGTGACAACGGACACGAGGTCGGAGTCGACTACCTCGCGCTCGGTCAGGTGCGGAAGGACCTTGAGGCCGAGAAGAACAACGTCCAAGCGGCGCGGGAGGCGCTGACGGCTCCGGCTGCGGGGATGTTCGGCGACTCGGCCGACGGGAAGTACCTGTTCAGCCTGGTCAAGGAGGGGCATCAGGCCATCCGCACGGCGTTGACCGAGTCCGAGACTGCACTCACCAGGATGGACGAAGGCATCGGTGCCGCGATTACGGAGTTGGAGGGGGCCGACGCCGAGGCGGAAGCCGCTGCCGTGGTGATTCAAAAGTTCGTGGAAGCCACCAGGATCATGAGCAACCCGCTGGTGCTCCTCAACAAGGACACCCTCGCGAAGGCGCGTAACCTTCCCATCTGACCTGCATAGCCAGGCGCGGCCTCAGAGCATCTTGAATGTCGGCATCACGGGACTCCAGACCGCTTCCGCCTCCTTGCGGTCAAGAGTCTTGAGGAACTTCCATTCGAACACGATGCTGTGCTCGCCGTCCGGGGTAACGGTGCCGTACACGTCGTACCAATCGCCCGAGTTCTCGAGTTGCAGCCTGTAGAAGGTGGTGCCGTTGATGGCCTCGTCGGGAAGTCGTCTGAGATTGGTGTATCCCGCATAGTTCGTCTTGAGTTGACGGTTGGCCATCCACTCCAGTTGCTCTTTTTGATCGCCTCCGGCGAGGTTCCCGACCCCGACCGTGGCCGATCCCGGCGGGAACCCCACCGCGTCTTTCGGCGCTCGCAGGGTGTCCAAGGCATCGCCCGTGGATTTGATGGTCCAGTCGGGGGGAATGGATATCTCGGCCACACCGTCGAGGTCCACGGTCTGCCAGCCCGAGGGAACAGTTGCAGCGCTGGACTCAGCGACCGGGGACGGAGTTTCTGACGCGTTAGTCGGGTCTGCCGTCGGCTTCTCGTTGGATGAACATGCCGACACCGTCAAGGTCACCGCGAGGGCTAGGGTCGCGAGCGCGAAGGGCCGAGAGGTCGTCATGGGTCGAGGGTAGAGCAAAACTGTGACACGACTCTGGTTAGTCCCGGCGCGATGCTGTGTACTTTACTCAGGTGGGGTCGACCGGGTCCCCTATCGATTCCGGGAGGGTTCGTGTCTGTCAAGGGTTTCTGGGCGCTTCGGCTCGATGACTACGTCCGGGGAGCTAACCCTGACGCGATCGTGGCGATGACCGAAGGCTGGGACGGTGGTCGGCGGGCGTTCAGCAACGCAGGCGACGCCATGGGCAACAACGCGAACAAGGCGAGCGACGGGTTCTCGGAGACGTCGGCGTCTGGGGCCGCGATCAAGAGCAGCATGGTCGACTCTTCGAAGTTTGCGCACGAGAAGCGAGACAAGATCCGGGATGCGGAGGATGCGCTCGCCGTCGTGCGGAACCGGATCCACGAAGCGATGATTGCCAAGGCGGAGATCGACAGCTCCCTTCCGGCCTCGCATCCGAGCGTAAGCGCGGCAGAGTTCCCGACGGACGCGAAGCAAGTCGGAAAGCTACAGGCCGAGAAGAACGAGGCGGCGCTGGCGGATGCCCGAGCGGACTACGCTGCGCGTGAGGCGGCGATCGCCGAGGCTGAGCGTAAGGCGGCCGCGAAGGTGCAGGCGGTAGATGCCGCCGTGATCGACGCGGACCCGAAGGTTCGTGCGCTTGTCGACCCCGAAGACTCCCGACAGGAGCGCCCGTCGGGTTCCCCGACCTCGATCCCGGGCTCCTACAGCGCCATCGCGGCAGCACAGGCTCGGAAGGCGACGATCAACGCCAACGCCACCTACCCCGATGGTTGGGGCTGGGAGAAGATCGAGGCCGAGAACGAGAGCATCAAGCAGCACCAGGCCGAGAACGTCCCGGAGTGGGACAACGAGAACGGCCAGTGGATCAGTGCTGACGGTTCGCCGGCCCCGGCAACGTCGTACGCGATGGTCGAGACGGCCGATGGCTTGGCTCCGCTGAGTGGCGGCGCGGGCGGTGCCACTGCGCTTGCTGTGGGCGCTGGCGGCGCCCTGCTAGGCGCCGGAGTCGCCAAGGCGATCGCCAGCAAGTTTGGCGCCGGAGCTTCCGCGAAGGCAGCAACTGCTGGTGCGGCGTCGAGGTCAGCCGCTACCCGGTCCGCAGCCGCCAGGGCCAGCACCGCCGGTGCCCGCGCGGGAGCTGGTGGTGCTGGTGCAGGTGCTCGTGGTGCTGGTGCGCGTGGCGCAGGAGCCGGCGCGCGCGGCACTGGTGCCGGCGGGCGTGGCGCCGGCCGGGGCGGTGCTGGCGGCCGCGCCGGAGCCGGTGCAGCCGGTGGCCGCGGTGCCAAGAAGCGGGACCAGAACGGCAACCAGAACCAAGAGTGGGAAGCCGACTACACCGACGATTGGACCGAGACCGCCAGCGACGTCCTGGATCCCAACGCATCCCGCGGCTGGGCCCCGAACGCTCCGCAGGGCAACGACTCCGGCGATAAACGCTGAGGGCACCTGCACGAGTGTGCGGCGCGGGAGGTCTTGCGAATTAGCGTGTTTAAGGCGCCGAGTTCGGGGTAAGAGTCTCATGAGAACACACGCGAAAACTCTCGGGGGTGCCGCATGAACGTACAGATCATCAGATCCGATGTGGGGAGATCGGCTAGGTCTATCAAGTCGGCCGCTGATCAGGTGGCGAAGATCGACTTCGGTTCGCCGTTGGCGAAGATCGTTGGCGCCATGACCGGCGGAGCCTCTCCCGGGGCTGCCAACGGGCTCAAGGGCGAGTGGAAGGGTGATCAGGACAAGTGGGTCAAGGCTGCCCACGGTCACCACGACCGCACCCTGGATGATGCCAACCGGATCGTGGAGACAGACGACACCATCGCCCGTCAGGGATCGGCACAGACGAACGCGTTCGGGCACAACACGCCGGCTCACATGGCGCGGCGGATGGGTGGGCCGCTCTGATGGCGATCACGTACGAGCAACTGCAGTCCTGGAAGCCCGGTGACCTGGAGGCTGCTGCTGAAGAGCTGAACGCGGCGGTTCGTAAGAAGCTCGTTGACCAGCAAGACGAGATGGACGCTGGTAAACCCCCCGGGACGTGGGAGGGTCTCTCTGCGGAGGCCGCGAGGATGCGCCATGACAAGCTGACCGAGGGCCTCAACGACATGGCTGCCCCAGTCGCGGAGGTCATCAACATCCTGGACCAGGTCGCGCCACAGGTGAAGTCGGCGAAGGCGGCCGCGAAGTCGGCCTACGAGGCGATCACAGGCAAGGGCTACAAGGTCGAGGTGGCGACCAGTGCGACGGTAGCGACCTCCCCACCGCCCGAGACCGATGAGGACGTCTCCAAGGAGGAGGTCGAGTCGATCAAACGTCAGGTCGAGGAGTTCCAACGTGATCTCCTCGATGCGTTGCAGAAGGCAGAAGGTGCGGACGCGGACCTGACCGCCGTGTTGACCTCGGCAACCAAGAACCAGTTCGACGGCGGCACCGGCTCTATCCAGCAGGCCGGACTTCCGCCCGAGCTCCGCGGCCTCTCCGATGAGGAGATCGTGCAGAAGATGGTGGCCAATCCGAAGACGTACGACGGCTATGTCAACGCTCTCACCCCGGAGCAGCAGGCCGCTCTCGGGCATGCGATCGGCGAGCGCGGCAACGATATCCGCAACGACACCGACGGGATCGAGACCGACCAGATCGAAGACTTCACCACCCTGCTGGAGGCCTACGGAGAGGACTCGGAGGTCTCGACCGGCTTCCTCAACGAGGTCGGCCCGAAGGGCCTGCTCGAACTCAACGCACGGGCAGCCCTCGAAGGTGATGGCGAGGGCGACGAGGCGTACGCGACCGCCATGCGTGACCTGCAGCAGGGACTCGGCGCGACCCTGGCTGCAGGCACCCACAATATCGGCAACCACGACCCGGGCAGCCTGAGCCATGTCTCCGATGACTGGCAGCAAGACCTTCTGACCGCGGGCAAGAAGGAGATCGAGCTCGGCGACGGCGCCACCATCCGCGGCTTCCAAGCACTCGCCCCCCTGCTCTCGGAGGGGAAGGCGTACGACCCGGAGTTCCTGTCCTCAACGGGTGAGGCGATGCTCGATTACGAGCGGAACTGGGACTGGGAGGAAGATCGCGACGGTCCGTGGCGGTCCGGAGGTTTCGGCAGCACCGCGCGCTTGGACTACACCGACGGCTGGGGCCCCAAGGACACCCTCGGACGCGACCCGATTACCGGCCTGCTGCGCGGCCTGGAGGACAACCCGGAGGCCTCGCGTCAGTTCTTCTCCGACTCGGCCACCGACAAGGACGGCAAGGGCACCAACCTCGACTACCTCCTCTATGAACGAGAAGACGAGAATCGCTGGATTCCTGACGGGGAGCACCCCAGCCACAACTCACCACTCACCGGCATTGACAGTCTCGGCGGCGCGCTCGAAGCCGCCACCATTGGCGACGGCGCTGACGAGCGGTCCGTCCGCATCGTCGAAGACCTCGTCAACAGCAGCTACGACCGCTACGCCGACGCGGACTCGAAGTTCTCCAGCACCAATTACGTCCCCGCCGAGTTGCGGGAGGAGTTTGCCGGCATCACCAGCAAGTACATGGGCTCGATGCATACCGCTTTCGGCACCGACACCGGTGTCGGTGACGCAACCAAGGACTATCTGTTCGACAACGCACGGTTCGACAGCCCCGATCAAGCTGCGCGCTTCTGGCTCGCTGAACTCGGCAAGGACCCCGACGCGGCGAACCAACTGCGTGCCGGGAGCAATCTCTGGATGACCGACCAGGTCACGCGCGAACTTCACGGCATCGATGATCCCGGCAAGCTCCGTGACGACATCACGCCTGAGGTGAAGGCCAATTATGCGGCTCTGGGGGCGATCGATTTCGGCGCCAGCACCGAGATCTACATGGGGCAGGTCGAAGCCGACGGAGCACACAACAAACGGGTTGACCTCGGCGTCGGTGTCGTCGGAGCAATCCTTGGGGAGACATCGGTGGGCAAGGTCCCGGGTAGCGGATTCCTGCTGGACCAGGCCCTGGGCCAGGTAAAAGAGGGTCTCCACCAAGACCACACTGGTGCAACGAACCGCGAGGCCGCCAACCTTTACGACTCCTCCTCGGAGACGGTGGAGAGCCTCGTCAGAGATGCGTACTGGCATAACTTGCCTCCTGACGCGTTCCCTCCGCCCGACGAGAACGGCGAGAAGATCGGACCCTCCACGAATCTCAGCAATCTGACGCCGGGTCAGGCAGATATCTATGCCAGGTGGCTACAGGACAACGACTGGGGTCGAAAGCTCGACACCGAGCTGTCGACCATGCGGTCTGATCACTCCGCCAGTCTTAACGAAGCCAAGCACAAGTTGGAGAGCTACTGATGCTGAGAATGTCAGACTGCGGTACACGAGCAGTTTTGCGCTCGATGCTCGCGGCTGCGGTCGTCGGGGCGGTCGGATGCGGTGCGATCGCGTGCCGGTCAGAGCCAACTCTGGTCCGTCCCGCTGCGTTCACGGCCACGCCTTGCGCCATCTTGCCTGAGTCGTTGGTGGATGACCTCCACCTTTCTCAACGGGATGAGAGCCATGACGTCGACAGGGTGTCAGCAAGGGCGTCCTGTTCGATGAAGGGCGTCATCCAGGAAGAGCCAGTGACCATCTCAGTGACACTGACTAGTCCAACGTTCCGTTCGCGCGACGAGGCTGCACGGCCAGAGGAGCAACGTCAGGCCACGGAAGATCTTGCGGAGTCGGAGTGCTCAGACCTCGAGCGATGGTCGACCGACTTCGATAAATCGGGATCGGGTTGTGTCGGTAGTCTTGCCCCACGTGATTCCGGCTCTGCGACTGCCATTGATCTGCTCCCCGCCGGTGCGGAAGGGGTGGTCAAGGTCGTAATTGCGTACGAAGGGCCTCAGTGGGATCGCATCCGTGAACCGGCGAGTGAGCAAGCTGTCAAGGTCGCGGAGAGCTATGCGATGGCACCTGCTGCAGCGTTGAAGCCCTAAGGGTCGAACTCGTTTGGCCTCGGCGCCGAGTACCGAATAGCGCTGGACGAAGAGGAGCAATTCTGATGCGGCGAGGTCGCGTGGCTACTGGGATCGCAGCCATAGTCGTCGTGTTCCACGTTGGATGTTCAAACACGGATCATGAGCCCCAGTTGATCGATGCCAGCGAGATCGACGACAAACTCACTCCGATATCAGACTTCGACCCGAGCCCGGGGCCACCCTGTGACATGGAATCCGGGCTACTCGACGAAGTTCCTGCGAGCAGGTTCCGTGCGTGGACTCGGGTGGTTGATGGCCACGAAGAGACGGTCGCCATCGGAGTTTGGAAGGCGACGCGAGACGCTGCGGACGCCCAACTGGACTCGTTCGCCGAGAAACGTGCCGCGTGCGCAGAAGCGGGAAGCGAGAAGGGTTACAGCCTCGACGTTGCGAGTGTCGACAACCAGCCATCCGGTGGTTTCCGTTATTGGTTCACCGGGAAGAAACCGAACGTCCAGATCGAGCGCACGTACACCTGGACACCAACCCACGAGGACGGGGTCTCCGACAACGACCAACAGGACGGCTACTTGGTTACCGTCTGGATGGAGCGGGCAGACGGCAGCGACCTCACGGGCGACACACGCAAGATCATGAGCGCGCAACTCGTGAGCCTGACTGAGGACTAGTGATCCCGGATCAGGTGCGGGCTTGTAAGGGCTGGTCGGGGACGTTCAACGTCACAATCTGAGGGAGCATCTCCGAGAGTCGTGCGGCCACGTCTCTCAACCTGATTCGTCAGCAGGCCTGTTGGACGTAAGCATCGTCGGACTGCGCGACGAGGTCGCGGTCGCGGAGGAGGGTGAGCGGTGCGCGAGCGGGGTCGGCGCAGACGCCGGCGAACGTGAGGTCGGTTTCGGCTAGCGAGTCGGGGTATTCGATCTGGAGCACGCGCGAGCCGTAGACGTCGGTGTAGGCGGCACACTCGGCGTACGCGCCACACTCCTCGACGACGACGACGGCGAAGTCGAAGCCGAGGTCGTCGTGGGCGACTCGGGCGGCTTCGGCGGCGTTCTTCTGGGCGATCGCCAGACCTAGGTTGTGGGCGGCCGTGACATATGCCGAGGCCAGGGCTAGGGCGCCGTCCTTCGAGATCGCGTCGAAGCGCGTCCAGGTGTCGAGGTTGTCGATCTCGACGGCGTCGAAGCCGTCGTCCGCGCAGCCCTCGATGACTGGGCCGACGACTTCGAGGATCGAGGCGCGAGCAGAGGCGGTGGAGGGGTCGAGGATGATCTCGTCGGGCCAGTCGGGGTCGCGTACGGGATCGCCGGAGGCGTCGCGCAGGAGCGCGGACGGGCGATCGGACCAGTCGGCGCCGGGCTGGGTCTGGAAGCCGTTGACGTAGCAGACGTTGTAGGCGTTCTCGAGCGGGGCGGCGGTGGCATCGCGTACGACCACGTCGAGAGGCGTGCCGTCGGTCAGCCGATCGGCAGGAGCGCCGAGCTGATAGTCGAGGACGCCCTTGGTCGGTGGGAGTGAGACCGAGGGGGAGCCGCAGCCTGCCAGGGCGAACAGGCCGACAAGAGCAGCGAAGGCCGGGCCGCCAGTGGCAGCCCGGCCCCGCATGAATGAGCGGATCAGTGGAGGACCGTCGGAGCGGCGGCTCCGTGCTCGGCCTTGCTCTTGGGCAGGAACCACGCGGGGATGAGCGTGACCAGCACCAGGATCGCGGCGATCACGAAGGTGGTCGAGAACGCCTCGGCCATCTCGGCCGGGATGGCCTGGAAGACCTCGGGCAGCTTGGCGGGGTCGAGACCCAGCGAAGCGGCAGCCTCACCGACCTGCTGCTGGTTGGCCGGGTCGGCCATGAACTTCTCCAGACCGCCGGTCGGGACACCGAGCTTGTCGGCGAGGTCGTCCGCGGCGGAGATCGACTCCTTGCCGGCCAGGGCGTTCGTGAGCAGCACCGAGAAGAGCGCGGTGCCGGCGGAGGCAGCGACCTGCTGGACGATGTTCACCAGAGTCGTACCTCGGGCGATGGTGTGCTCGCGCAGCGTCGCCTGGGCGGCGGCGAAGGTCGGCATCATCGTCGCGCCCATGCCGAGGCCCATGATGAACAGCGACAGGAGGAGGTACCAGTACGGCGTGGCCTCGTCGAGCCGCGAGAACATGAACATGCCCACCGCGATCGTGGTGAGACCGCTGAGGACGATCTTGCCCGGACCGGTGCGGTCCGCGAGCATGCCGGCGATCGGCATCGTGACCATCGCGCCCAGACCCTGCGGAGCCAGCAGCAGGCCGGCGTGGAGGGCGTCCTCGCCGCGTACCTGCTGGTAGTAGAGCGGGAAGAGCAGCGAGGCGCCGAAGAACGCCATCGCGAAGATCGACAGGGTGATCACCGCGACGGTGAGCTCCTTGTTGCCGAAGAGGCGTACGTCGATCAGCGGGTGATCGTTACGGGATGACAGCGCCCACGGGATGAACGCGGCGATGAGCACCAGACCCACGACCATGAACGAGAGGACCTTGGTGTCCAGCAGCGTGCCGGCCTCGGGGATCGAGGAGACGCCGTAGAGGAACAGTGCCAGACCCGGAGACAGCAGCACCATGCCGAGGAAGTCGAAGGACTGCGACGGCTCGACGTGGTCCTTGGGCAGCGCCCGCCAGGCGTACACCAGGGCGACGACGCCGATCGGGATGTTGATCAGGAAGATCCAGTGCCACGAGGCCGAGTCGATCAGCGCGCCACCGATGATGGGGCCGAGGATCGGGCCGAGAAGCATGGGTACGCCCAGGATCGCCATTACGCGACCGACCCGCTCGGGGCCGGCGGCGCGGGTCAGGATCGTCATGCCGAGCGGCATCAGCATGCCGCCGCCGAGGCCCTGGAGTACGCGGAAGCCCACCAGCATCGGCAGCGTCGTGGCCAGCGCGCAGAGCGCCGAGCCGAGCGCGAAGAGCACGATCGCGGTCATGTAGAGGCGTTTGGTGCCGAACCGGTCGGCGGCCCAACCGGTCAGCGGGATCACCGTCGCCAGGGCGAGGGTGTAGCCGGTCATCGTCCAGGCGACCTCGGCAGAGGTGGCGTCGAACTCGCGCTGGAAGGTCTCCAGTGCGACGGAGACAACGGTGATGTCGAGGATCGACATGATCGATCCGAGTACGACGACGCCTGCGACGATGAGCACGCTCTTGTCGAGGTGGTCGTCGGGCGCCTTCTCAGGCTTGGCAGAAATGTCTGTCACGGGTTGACAGCCTACGTGTGGGTTGATAGGTCCCCTAGCCATTATTTACTTTTGACTAGTGACCTGGCTCACCCGCGTTCTCGCCGCGGCGAGCGCCGGCGAGCGGAGGCGAGCATGACGGTCTTGATCGCTCGGTAGACCGGGCGGATCAGCCATCCGGGCACCGTGCCGTGGCGCTCCTCCTCCCAGACCCGCGCCCGCGGATGGGACTGCAGCAGCCGGTCGACGAGCGCCGGTGAGCCCGGCCGTGGCGCGCTGGTGAGCACGTCGATGCGGCACACGTGCTTGATGTTGGCGTACCCGTACTGCGCCGGGTTGACCAGACGCAGCGGGGCGCCGTGATCGCCGTCGAGCGGCCGGCCACCGAGCCGATCGGCGAGCAGGACGTCCTCGGCCAGGAGATCCTCCAGCTCGGCCACGAAGTGTTCGCCGTCGAGGCCGCGGACGAGGACGTGCGTCACGACCGTGCCCGGTACGAGGGCCGGTGCGACGTACCGCTGATAGACGCTGGCGAAGGCGGCGCCTTCCCAGACGAGGCCGGTCACCGACCAGCCGGCGACGCAGTGGAAGTCGGCGTGGAGCTCGCGACGATCCGCACCGACGAGCTCGTCCACGGCGATCTCGATCGGCGTCGTGAGCGCGCCGCCGAAGACGACTGTCGGATGTGCGGACACGGTCGGTGGGGGCTGGTCGGTACGTCGGCCGAAGCGTGGGAAGAAGTCGATCTGCCGCTGTCCGGGCGGGAGAGCGGCGGGCGGGTGGGGGGTCTTGGTCATGTCAGCCACCGTGGCAGGGCTCCGGCATGGTGCACCTCAACCTTGGGGAGCGACTACCTCATCCTCGAGGATGAGAAACGCCCGAGCGCCAGAGCCTTGTGCGGTAGGGCAGGATGGTTCATTATCAGGATTCCTGTTATTTGTACTTCGTAGACACGAGGCGACGTCATGCCCTTCAGCTCAAGAATCCAGGCCAGAGGCATCCAGCTGCTGCTCGGTCGCGTCATGGCGCGCGTACACAAGGACCTGCGCTTCGCCGACGTCCCGAAGCGCACTGAAGCCCTGCGGGTGGAGACCGGTGCCGGACCGGTCACGTGCACCGTCTACCGCCCGCCGGCCCCGGCCACGACCGCGGCGCTCGCGCCCGTGTACGTCAACTTCCACGGGGGCGGTTTCGTGGTTGGCCGCCCGGAGCAGGACGACCACATCTGCCGCTACATCGCCGCTACGGCCGACTGTGTCGTGATCAATGTGGATTACGCCGTCGCACCGCAGAGGCCATACCCCGTACCCGTCACCCAGGCATACGACGTCACCGCCTGGATCGCCGACAACGGGCCGGCGAACGACTGGGACGGTTCACGGCTCGCCGTGGGCGGACACAGCGCCGGCGCCAACCTGACCGCCGCGGTCTGCCGCCTGGCCCGGGATCGCGGCACGTTCACGCCCCGCCTCCAGATCATCGACTCTGCCCCGCTCGACCAGGTCGCCGACCCTGCCACCAAGCAGTCCCTCATCGACAAGCCGC
Organism: Nocardioides sp. NPDC087217; assembly: GCF_044744805.1. Lineage (NCBI taxonomy): Bacteria > Bacillati > Actinomycetota > Actinomycetes > Propionibacteriales > Nocardioidaceae > Nocardioides > Nocardioides sp. NPDC087217. The sequence continues at coordinate 103,536 of NZ_JBIUZB010000009.1, read as the reverse complement.
TGCTCAGCCCTCAGCTCATGCGGATCTTCACCGACGCGTACGTCCCCGATCCGGTCGACCGCGCGGATCCCCTCGTCTCGCCGGGACTGGCCGACGACCTCGCCGGACTCCCTCCCGCCCTGGTCATCACCGCGGAGAACGACCGCCTGCGCGACGAGGGCGACGCCTACGCCAAGGCCCTGGACGCCGCGGGCGTCACGGTCACCCACCGCGTCTTCGAGGGCGTCGACCACTACTTCACCCACACCGGCCCGGTGCCAGCGGCCAAAGAGGCCATCGAGCTGATGGTGACCACCCTGCGCACCGCACTCGGCGAATGACCCTGATGCACTGATCCTGGGTTCACCGCGCGATTTCTGATCATCGCTTCGGTTTCGGCATGAGTGGTGTTGTCCGTGGTGGCGGCTACGGTCGAGTCCATGTCCTTCGTACCCGTCACCGGTCGCGCGGTCTTCCGCCCGGCGCAGCCGCCGCGGGACTCGGCCGTGGAGTTCGTGGACTCCCGGCGGTCGGTGTCGTTGCCGATGCGGGCCGCGCTGCCGGTCCTGAAGAAGGCGTACGCAGCCGCTGACCTGCATCCCTCGGTCGCTCTGGTCGCGTCGGCGGCCCATCTCGGGCTCAGGTTCGTGGCGGCGGGGCAGCTGGAGCCGGCCGATGGTTCGTGGGCGGTCCGCTACACACCGGAGGACGAGGAGCGGGTGCGGCTGCTGGCCTCGTCGCGCGCCTACGAGGATCTGGACGACGAGGCGGCCGAGCTGCTGGTGCGAGAGATCGTGGCCGCGGTCGCGGACGCGGTACCGACCTCGGCGCCGAAGGCGTCCGGGTCGAATGCGTTCCGGGAGTCGCTGCAGACCCGGTTGTCGCGCTATCGGACCGACGAGGGGCCGGTGACGGCCTCGTTGCCGTCGTTGGTGCGGCTCTCGTTCCGGGTCGAGGCGCCGGAGGAGGACCTGCTCATCGGGTCGCTGACGTTGGTGCCGCAGGTGCACGACGAGGCCGACCCGCTGCACGTGGCCGATGCCGCTCGGCTGTGGGACGAGGCCGACGACCACGGGTTCGGCCCCCGGGCGCGTACGCATGCGCAGGTCGCTCTCCGCGGCGCCGCGGAGGCGTGGCCCGTGCTCGACAGGCTGCTCGACCTGCCGGTGCCCTCGTCCCTGACCCTGGCCAGCGATGAGGTCGTCGGCCTGCTCGAGGACGGGGTCGAGTGGCTCAAGGAGCGCGGTGTCGATGTGCTCTGGCCGCGCTCGCTGTCACGGGACCTGACGACGTCGGTGGCGGTGGACCGGGTGGCCTCCTCATCGACCGACGCGCGCGAGGACCTGATGCGCGAGTCGCCGCTCGGGGAGAAGGGCCTCTTCGCCTTCCAGTGGCAGCTGGCACTCGGCGGCGAGCCGCTCGATGCCGCCGAGATGGACTCCCTGGCCGCGGCCGCGGGTCCGGTGCTGCGCCTGAGAGGGGCATGGGCGGTCGTCCATCCTTCGGTTCTCCGACGTGCGCGCAAGCGGCTGCTCAAGCGGATCAGCGGCGGGGAGGCGCTGGCCGTCGCCCTGACCGGTCAGGTGCCGAAGGAGGTCGCCGAGGCGGCACCGGGCGAGCAGGTGATCATCGGGGCCTCGATCGCGCGCCTTCGCGACGAGGTGATCGCGGCGACCTCGGGGCCTGCTGTCGACGTGCCGGCCGAGCTGCAGGCCACCATGCGTGGCTACCAGGTCGAGGGGCTGACCTGGTTGGCCGGGATCACCTCGCTCGGGCTCGGTGGCTGTCTGGCCGACGACATGGGGCTCGGGAAGACCCTGATGACGATCGCGCTCCACCTCCACCGTCAGAAGGAGAATTCGGGGCCGACCCTGGTGGTCTGCCCGGCGAGCCTGCTGGGCAACTGGGAGGCCGAGCTCGCCCGGTTCGCTCCCGAGGTGGAGGTGCGCCGCCACCATGGCGCCGAGCGCGACGTCGAGGGTGCGAGCGGGGTGGTGCTGACGACGTACGGCACGATGCGGCGCGACACCGAGCTGCTCTCGGCGGTGTCCTGGGGGCTCGTCGTCGCCGATGAGGCGCAGCACGTGAAGAACGCTGCCTCCGCGACCGCGAAGGCGCTCCGCGAGATCCCGTCGCACGCCCGGGTCGCGCTGACCGGAACTCCGGTGGAGAACAACCTGACCGAGCTGTGGGCGCTGCTCGACTGGTGCGTGCCAGGTCTGCTGGGGAGTCGGCTGGCCTTCCGCCGCGCCTGGGCGAGCCAGATCGAGGCCGGTGCCGATGTCGGGAAGGCGAAGGAGTTCGCCTCGCTGGTCGGACCCTTCATGCTGCGCCGCCGCAAGTCGGACCCCGGGGTCGCTCCCGAGCTCCCGCCCAAGACCGAGACGGATCACCTGCTGTCGCTGACGCGGGAGCAGACGGTGCTCTACGAGGCCTACGTGCGCGACGCGATGGCGCGGATCGAGCGGCTCGACGCCGATGACCCGCAGCGTCGCGGGCTCGTGCTCAGCCTGCTCACCGGGCTCAAGCAGATCTGCAACCACCCGGCTCAGTTCTTGAAGCAGGAAGGCGGGCGGATCGCGGGGCGGTCGCAGAAGATCGACCTCCTCGACGAGCTGGTCTCGACCGTGCTCGCCGAGGAGGGAGCGGTCCTGATCTTCACGCAGTACGTCGCGATGGCCCGTCTCCTCGAGGCCCACTGGGCCTCCGCCGGTGTGGCCCACCAGTTCCTGCACGGCGGCACTCCGGTGGCGGAGCGTTCGCGGATGGTCTCGCGCTTCCAGGACGGCGAGGTGCCGGTCTTCCTGCTCTCGCTCAAGGCCGGCGGGGTCGGGCTCAACCTGACCCGCGCCGACCACGTGATCCACGTCGACCGCTGGTGGAACCCCGCGGTCGAGGACCAGGCCACCGACCGGGCTCACCGCATCGGCCAGACGCGCACGGTCCAGGTGCACCGGCTCATCACCCAAGGCACCGTCGAGGAGCGCGTCGCGGAGCTGCTCCAGCGCAAACGGGTCCTCGCCGACGCGGTCCTCGGAGGTGGCGAGGCGGCCTTCACCGAGCTGTCCAACGCCGAGCTCCGTGAGCTGGTCAAGCTCGGTCCCCAGAAGCGCCGAAGACGTCGCCGGATCGCGTCATGAGCAAGGTCCTGACCTTCGCCCGTGAGCCGCACCGGCGCGGGATGGTGCGGGTCGAGTCGTGGTGGGGCCGGGCGTTCCTGCGGGCGATCGAGGAGCTGGCGTACGACGACAACCAGCTCTCCGGTGCTCGGTCGCTCGCCCGCTCGGGGCGGATCGGTGGCCTGGTCGTCGAGCCCGGCCGGTTTGCCGCCGCGGTCGACGACGAGCGCGGACTGTGGACCGTGACCGGCATGGTGCCGGTGCTGGGCGCAGAGTCCGTCGCCGCGCTCTTGGAGGTCCTCGGCGCCGCGTCCGCGCGGGCCGAGGCGCTGCTGGCCGGCGAGCTGCCGCTGGACGTGGCCGAGCACGCCGAGGAGGCCGGGGTCGAGCTGGTTCCCTATGGGGAGGAGCTCGCGGTGACCTGCACCTGCGGGCACTGGCACGCGGTGTGCGGCCACTCGCTCGCGGTGCTGCACCAGCTCTGCTGGATCGTCGATCGCGACGCGTCCACGCTGCTTCATCTGCGTGGGGCGGAGCGCGACGAGCTGCTGGCGAGCCTGCGACAGCGGCTGCGTCAGGAGCGGCTGGCAGGGCCGGCGGCGGTCGACGTCGCTGCGCCCGGCGAGTCGACCCGCGACCAGGTCGACGACGTCGAGATCGCGCTCGACGCGGTGCTCCGAGCACGCCACCTGCTCGAGGAGTGAGATGCCTCCGGAGCTCACGCGATAACCTCGTGCAATGACCTCGGCCCCGACGAAGACCAGGCGCGAGCAGATCCTGGACACCGCGGCCGAGCTCTTCGCGGCCCGCGGCTTCCACGGAGTCTCCGTCTCCGAGCTCGGCGCCGCCTGCGGCATCTCCGGCCCGGCGCTCTACAAGCACTTCCCGAGCAAGGACGCGATGCTCGCCGAGATGCTCGTCTCGATCTCCCAGGAGCTGCTCCGCGAAGGACGCGTCCGGGTGAAGGGCGCGTCGAGCACCGATGAGGCCATCGAGGCGCTGATCGACTGGCACGTCGACTTCGCACTGCGCGACCGGGCCCTGATCGTCGTCCAGGAGCGCGACTGGGAGTCGCTCCCGCACGAGGCGCGCGAGCAGGTGCGCACCCTGCAGCGGAAGTACGTCGACCTCTGGGCCGACCAGCTCCGCGACCGCAACCCGGCGCTGGCCCTCGACAGTGCCCGGGCGATGGCCCACGCCGTCTTCGGCCTCATCAACTCCACCCCTCACAACCGGGTTCTCCCCGAGGAAGCGACCCGCGCCGTGCTTACCAAGATGGCCCGCGGAGCCCTCGCGGAGTAGCCGTCGAGTCGTCCCGGCGCGGGTGACTTCGGTGTGGGGCTTGTCACCCGAGGTTAATGAACGTTAACCTCGGTCCCATGGCGTCGAATCTGCGCGAGCTGACGCTCGAGCTGCGAGAGCGGCTCGAGCGCGTACGGCAAGGGGGGAGCGAACGCTCCCGGCAACGGCACACCGACCGCGGGAAGCTGCTCCCGCGCGACCGGGTGGACGGTCTCCTCGACCCCGGGTCACCGTTCCTGGAGGTGAGTCCGCTGGCGGCGTACGGGATGTACGACGACGGCGACGAGTGGGCGGTGCCGTCGGCGGGGGTGGTCGCCGGGATCGGCCTCGTCGCCGGCCGCAAGTGCATGATCGTGGCCAACGACGCGACCGTGAAGGGTGGCACGTACTACCCGCTGACGGTCAAGAAGCACCTGCGAGCGCAGACGATCGCGGCCGAGAACAACCTCCCGTGCATCTACCTCGTCGACTCCGGCGGCGCGTTCCTGCCCAAGCAAGACGAGGTCTTCCCCGACCGCGAGCACTTCGGGCGGATCTTCTTCAACCAGGCCAACATGTCCGCGCGCGGGATCCCGCAGATCGCCTCCGTGATGGGCTCGTGCACCGCCGGGGGCGCCTACGTGCCGGCGATGAGCGACGAGACCGTGATCGTCCGCGACCAGGGCACGATCTTCCTCGGCGGGCCGCCGCTGGTGAAGGCGGCCACGGGTGAGGAGGTCACCGCGGAGGAGCTCGGCGGCGGGCTAGTCCACGCGACCAAGTCGGGTGTCGTCGACCACCTGGCCGACGACGACAAGCACGCGCTCGAGATCGTCCGCGGGATCGTCTCGACCCTGCCTGAGCAGGAGACGCGGACGACGACGTACGACGAGCCGGTCGAGTCCCCCGAGACCCTCGCCGACGTGGTGCCCGCCGACACGAAGACCCCCTATGACGTACGCGAGGTGATCCGCCGCATCGTCGACGGGTCCAAGCTGCAGGAGTTCAAGGCGCTCTACGGCGAGACGCTGGTCTGCGGCTTCGCCCACATCGAGGGGCAGCCGGTCGGCATCGTGGCCAACAACGGCATCCTCTTCTCCGAGTCGGCGCTGAAGGGTGCCCACTTCGTGGAGCTGTGCAACCAGCGCGGCATCCCGCTGGTGTTCCTGCAGAACATCACCGGGTTCATGGTCGGCAAGGAGTACGAGAACAAGGGCATCGCCCGCGACGGCGCCAAGCTCGTCACCGCGGTCGCCTGCTCCGTGGTCCCGAAGTTCACCGTCGTCATCGGCGGGTCCTACGGCGCCGGCAACTACGGCATGTGCGGGCGTGCGTACGACCCGAGATTCCTGTGGATGTGGCCCAACGCGCGGATCTCGGTCATGGGCGGCGAGCAGGCCGCATCGGTGCTCGCGACGGTCGCCGGCAAGCCGGACGACGAGGAGTTCAAGGCGCCGATCCGGGACCAGTACGAGACCCAGGGCTCTCCCTACTACGCCACCGCGCGCCTGTGGGATGACGGCATCATCGACCCCGCCGACACCCGACGGGTGCTGGCGATGGGTCTCGCGGTGGCGGCGAACGCGCCGACCCCCGAGCCCCGCTACGGAATCTTCAGGATGTGACTGGGATGTTTGAGTCTGGGATGTTCGAGAGTGTTCTGGTCGCCAACCGCGGCGAGATCGCGCGACGCGTCTTCCGCACGTGTCGTGAGCTGGGGATCCGCACGGTCGCGATCTACACCGCCCTCGACGCGGACGCGCCCCACGTACGCGACGCCGACGAGGCCGTCGAGGTCGCGTCCTATCTCGACGCCGACGCGGTGGTCGCGGCCGCTGTCTCGGCGGACGCCGCGGCGATCCATCCGGGCTACGGCTTCCTCTCCGAGCGGGCGGAGTTCGCACGCGCGGTGGCGAAGGCGGGGCTGACCTGGGTCGGCCCGACGCCCGAGGTGATCGAGCAGATGGGCCGCAAGGACGCGGCCCGGGAGATCGCGGTCGCCGCCGGCGTACCTGTGGTTCCGCGGGGCGAGGACAGCCCCTACCCGCTGCTGGTCAAGGCCGCGGCGGGTGGTGGCGGCAAGGGCATGCGGATCGTCCGCTCGCCCGAGGAGCTGGACGAGGCTCGCGCCGCGGCCGCCCGCGAGGCGCTGAGCGCGTTCGGCGACGAGACCCTGCTGATCGAGAAGTACGTCGAGCGGGGCCGCCACATCGAGGTGCAGGTCTTCGGCGACACCCACGGCAACGTCATCCACCTCTTCGAGCGCGACTGCTCGGTCCAGCGCCGCCACCAGAAGGTGATCGAGGAGGCGCCCGCCCCGACGCTCACCGACGAGCAACGGAATCTGGTCCTGACCAGCGCCGTCGCGCTCGCTCGCCAGGTCGACTACACCGGTGCCGGGACGGTCGAGTTCCTCCTCGATGAGGCGTCAGGCGAGGCGTACTTCCTGGAGATGAACACCCGTCTCCAGGTCGAGCACCCGGTCACCGAGGAGGCGGTCCGCATCAACGGGGCCGCCGCCGATCTCGTCGCGCTCCAGCTCCGGGTCGCTGCGGGTGAGCCGCTGGGCATCGCCCAGGACGACGTACGCATCGACGGTCACGCCATCGAGGTCCGGGTCTACGCGGAGGACGCCTTCGAGGGCTTCCTCCCGCAAGCCGGCCGGACCTCGATCGTGCGCTGGCCCGAGAGCGCTCGAGTGGAGCACGCCCTGGAGAGCGAGCAGGTGGTCAGCACCGCCTACGACCCGATGCTCGCCAAGGTCATCGTGCGCGGCGCCGACCGCGAGGAGGCCCGTACGGCGATGGTCAAGGCCCTCGACGCGACGGCAGTCCTCGGCCTGACCACCAACACCGGCTTCCTGCGCGTACTGGCCGCCTCCGACGCCTTCCGCGACGCGGAGATCGACACCGCCTGGCTCGACCGCAACGAGGTGCCCGCTCCCGACCCCGAGGTCCCGCGCGCTCTCGTCGCCTGGGTCAGCGCGATGCTGTCGGCGGCGTCGGACACCACGACGCCGTTCCGCGCCGACGGCTGGCGCCTCGCCGGCTCACCGGCGCCGACCATCGTCGACCTCGACCGCAGCGTCACCGTCGACCGCCCCTCCGGCCGCGTGGACACCCACCTCGTCCGGCAGATCAGCGCGGCCGACCACGTCCTCGTGGCCATCGTCGACGGCGTACGCCACTGGGCGGCCATCAACGTCCAGCCCGGCCTCGCCGAGATCGTCCACCAAGGACACCGCTTCGACTTCTCCCCGCCCGACCGCGTCGCCGGCGCCGCCGCCCACCACAGCGACGGTGCCGTCGAGGCCAAGATGCCCGGCACCGTCATCGACGTACGCGTCCAGGCCGGCGACCAGGTCGAGGAGGGCCAGGTCCTCGGAGTCATGGAGGCGATGAAGATGGAGGTCTCCCTCAAGGCCCCGTTCGCCGGCACGGTCACCGTCGTCGGTGCGTCAGCGGGATCCCAGGTCCCCCTCGGCTCCGAGCTGTTCGTGGTGGAGTCGGCCGATGACTGATCTCCCCGCAGTCGTACGCCACGACAACCTGCCCAGCAGGGTCACGATCTACGAGGTCGGTGCGCGTGACGGCCTCCAGAACGAGAAGACGGCGATCGACACCGGCGTCAAGGCCGACCTGATCACCCGGCTGCTCGATGCCGGGCTGAGTCCGGTGGAGGCGACGAGCTTCGTGCACCCGAAGTGGGTGCCGCAGCTGGCGGACGCGAAACAGCTGATGGAAGAGCTGGTCGACCGGCTCGGGGACAGGGCCAGAGAGCTTCCGGTGCTGGTCCCCAACGAGAAGGGCCTCGACCGTGCCCTCGAGCTCGGGCTAAAGCACATCGCGATCTTCGGCAGCGCGACGGAGACGTTCGCCAACAAGAACCTCAACCAGACCTTCGACGGCCAGTGGGCGATGTTCGAGCCGACGATGAGCCGCGCGAGGGCCGAGGGCATGACCGTCCGCGGCTACCTCAGCATGTGCTTCGGTGACCCCTGGGAGGGCCAGGTCGAGATCGCGAAGGTGGTCGAGGCGGGCAAGCGGCTCCTGGATCTCGGCGCCGACGAGCTCAGCCTCGGGGACACGATCGGCGTCGCGACCGCCGGGCACGTGAAGGCATTGATCGGAGCGTTCAAGGAAGAAGGCGTCACGACCGACCGGCTCGCGCTGCACTTCCACGACACGTACGGCCAGGCCCTGGCCAACACCCTCGCCGGCCTCCAGTCCGGGGTGACGACCTACGACGCCAGCGCGGGCGGCCTGGGCGGCTGCCCCTATGCCAAGTCAGCCACGGGCAACCTGGCCACCGAGGACCTGCTCTGGATGCTCGACGGCCTGGGGATCGAGCACGGTGTCGATCTCGACAAGGTCGCCGACACGAGCAGCTGGCTCGCCGGACACCTCGGCAGGCCGAGTCCCTCGGCCGTCGTACGTGCCTTGCGGTCCTAGCTGGAGGCACGCCCTAGACTGCATCCAAGAGTGACGGCCGGGTGACAAAAGACGGACCGCCGCGACAATCTCTACTAACTTGGTGCAGAATAGCGGGATCATGGCGCGCAAAGTCTTCCTCCACGTCGGCGCTCCGAAGACGGGCACGACGTACCTCCAGGACAGGTTGTTCCACAACCGGGTGTCCCTGGAGAAGCATGGCGTCTTCTACCCGGTCGGCGGCCAGCCCGACTTCTTCCGGCCGGCGCTCGACCTGATCGACCGTCCGTGGGGCGGGATGAGGAAGACCGTCCACGGCGAGTGGGACACGCTGGTCAAACGGGTGCGCCGTGACGAGTCCGAGACGATCCTGATCAGTCACCACCTCTTCGCCGGGGCCCGGCCCGACCGGGTCGAGAAGGCGATGACCGACCTCGGCGAGGGCGGACGCACCGAGGTGCACATCGTCTACACCGCCCGCGACATCGCGCGCGTGCTGGCGGCGGAGTGGCAGGACCAGGTGCAGCGCGAGCGCAAGGTCACCTTCGCGCGCTACCTCGAGCGGATGCAGACGGCGAAGCAGTCGCGCTCGGCCGCCTGGTTCTGGCGTACGCACGGCCTGCCCGACGTGCTCAGCCGATGGGGGCGCAACCTGCCGCCCGAGCGCGTGCACCTGGTCACCGTGCCGCACGACGGGGCGCCGAGCGAGGTGCTCTGGCGCCGGTTCTGCGAGGTGGTCGGGATCGAGGAGTCCTGGACCCCGATCGACAGCGACCGCCACAACCAGTCGCTCGGCCGCGCCGAGGCGACGCTGCTGCGCCGGCTCAACGCGCGGCTCGAGTCGCAGGAGCTCCCCCGCGAGGACTACCGCCACATGGTCACCGAGGTGATCGCCAAGCGCACCCTCGCCCACCGCGACGGTCGCGAACGGGTCACCATGCCGCCGACCGCCTTCGACTGGGCCGACCAGGTCGCCGACTCGTGGATCGAGTGGGCCGAGCTCGCCAAGGTCGACATCGCCGGTGACCTCGAAGACCTCCGCCCGCAGCGACCCGACGCCGACGTCGAGTGGATCGACCCGGACGCGCCGCGCACCAAGGACGTCGCCGACGCGGCGATCGACGCGCTGGTCGCGGTCGTCGTCGAGGCCGCGCGCACCGACCCGCCCCAGCGCCCTGTCGCCTCCCGCGCCGCCAGCCTGATGCGGCGGGTCAAGGGGCGACGCTCCTGATGCCAGCTGCACCCACCAGGGGTTGGGGTTGGGCCGCGCACCTGCGCGAGGGCGGTACGACTCCGTGGGCAGCCTGGTCCGAGCCCGCCACGCCCTTCACGACCGACCACCTGCCGGGTGCCGAGATGCTCGAGCTGTTGCGGCGGCTCAACGAGACAGGCCCGTCCGAGCCTGATCGGGTCGATGCCCTGCTGCGTACGAGCCCGCCCGGCAGAGGCCGCCGCGACCTTCCGCTGCACGGGGACACCGAGACGAGGACGTACGGCCCGCTGCCGGTTGATCCGGCGACGCTGTCGGCGCGGGAGCTGCTGAGAGCGGCGAGCGTGCTGCTCGCCGAGGACCTGCTCGCCACCGTGGAGACGGCGCCCGTGCGGCGTCCGCGAAGGTGGTCGCGCCGGCCCAAGAGATCGGAGCCTGCGCAGGAGAAGCTCCCCTATCGCCTGGTCGGTTCGCCGTGGCTCACGCTGCCCATCCGCGAGGAGCTGGAGCGGCAGGGAAGGCTGCCCGGCGCCGATGGCTACACCGTCTATGTCCTCGGCGGCCCGCTGGACGAGGTCGCCGCTGGTGCGTGGAAGTTCCGCACCTTCACCAACCGGGTCAACCCCTGGCACATCTGGATCCGTGACGCGCAGTGGCGCGGCTGGCTCGGCCCCCGTGCCGATCTGCCCAGGATCGCCCGCTGGTGGGCCCGGCGGGTCGGGAAGGACCGCGTCGAGATCGTCACCGATCCCGCCCTGCTGCCCGGCCTGCTCGGCGTGGACAGCCTGCCCGGCCCCTGGCCGATCTCGGCCGAGGGCAATGAGGTCGCTCGCGTGATCGGGCAGGTGCTCAGCGTACGAACCGATCTCGAGACCCAGCGAAAGCTGCTGGTCGACCGGCTGCGACCGCGGTTGGAAAAGCTCGAACCACTCGTTCCGGATGCCCGGGAGGTCGGCGTTCCCGCGGAAAGTTTGCCTTGGCTCGAAACACAGGCGCGGGCCCAACGTGATGCATTGGTCCAAGCCGGATACGCTCTCCACGGAGACCCTGACCGGCTGCTCCCCTCGGGGGCGGCGACGCAGGGTCCCGACGAGCGCCGGGCGCTGGCGCTCGCGTTGTCATTGCTGGCGGGGCGTTCCTAGAGGAGTAGAACGTTGGAGACTGGGCGGCGCGTGCTGCTTCATGTCGGCACCCCGAAGACGGGCACGTCCTATCTTCAAGACGTCCTCTTCCACAACCGGGAGTCCCTCGCCGAGCAGGGAGTCCACTACTTCGCCGACCGCTTCGACGCCCACTTCCTGGCGGCCCTCGACCTGATGGACCTGCCCTGGGGCGGCATCGAGGAGGAGGCGACCGGCGCCTGGGACGCACTCGCGGAGAAGGTGCGCTCGGTCGAGAACGGCACCGTGATCATCTCCCACGAGATCCTGGCGAGCGCGTCCTGGCAGCAGGCCAAGCACGCGCTGGACTCGCTGGGCGACTCCGAGATCCACATCATGCTCTCCGCGCGCGACCTGGCCCGGCAGATCCCGGCCGAGTGGCAGGAGAACGTCAAGCACCGCTCGGTCGTGACCTACGCCGAGTTCCTCGACGAGATCCGCGACCCCGCCCGCGAGGGCCGGATCGGATCGTGGTTCTGGGGCGTCCAGGAGCTGCCCGACATCCTCGACCGGTGGACCCAGGGCATCGCGCCCGAGCGCGTCCACCTGATCACCGTCCCGCCGCCGGGGTCGTCCTCGTCGCTGCTGTGGGAGCGGTTCTCGACCGCCTTCGGCCTCGACGACCTGACCATCGACTTCGAGGGGATCGACCGAGGCAACCCGTCCCTCGGTGTGCCCGAGGCGGCGCTGCTCCGCGAGATCAACCTGGCGGTCGTGCCGGTGCTCGAGCCGGCCGACTACCGGCCTTTCGTACGCGAGTTCCTGGCCCACCGCACGCTGGCCAAGCGCCGCGATTCCGCCCGCCTTGCGCTCTCACCCTCGATCCTGCCGTGGGTCGAGTCGCTCTCCGAGAGCTGGGTCAAGGCGCTGTCGGGACGCGGCTACGACGTCGTCGGTGGGCTGGAGGAGCTGCTGGTCCCTGCTGACCTGGCGGACAAGCCGTTCATCGACCCGGACACCATCTCCTCGCGCGAGGTCCTCGACGCCGGCGTCGCGACCATCGACGCGCTGCTCCAGGAGGCCATCCGGCTGCGCAAGTCCGAGGCCCGGCTGGAGGACGAGGTCGGTGAGCTGCGCGCCGAGCTGGAGCACACCCGGTCGCTGGTGCCGAAGCAGCGCGCCCGCGAGGGTCTCGAGCGGCGCTGGTGGGGTCGCGCGATCCTGAAGGTCTACCGCCTCATCCGCCGCTAGAGGATCGCCTCGAGCCGTCCCGCGGCCCGGGCACGGTCGAAGACGTGCACCCGGTCCCAGGAGCCGTCGGCGTCACCGAAGGTCGCCGCGGTCAGGAGCCGGGGCTGGTCGTCGGTCCAGCGGTGCCAGTGGCGCTCGAAGGACTCCGTACGGACCATCCGGCCGCGCTCGTGCTGGCCGTCGATCGCCGCGACGCGCGGCACATCGATCATGACCAACGACGTACGCCAGCCGCGGGCGTGGGCGATCCGCCCGAGCAGCTCGCGCCGGCCGGGCCGGGTGGCCGGATCGTGGACGAGGAGCGTGGGGCGACCGGGGGTCGGGCCGAGCAGGACCAGGATCAGGGTCGCGATCGCGTGCCACAGGTGCACCAGCGGCCGGTACAGGCGGTAGGGCACCTCCGGCATCCGTGCCGCGAGCCAGCGCCCCGGGGTCTCCGGGTCGAGGGCGCGTACGTCGGGACGCCGGGCGGCCACGTCGCGGATCAGCGTGCTCTTGCCGGCGCCGGGTACGCCGCCCAGGAGGAGCAGGTGAGGTCTCACCTCGACCCCGGCAGCGCGGGCCGGGCTGATCGGGGCGCACGTCGTGTCGACGGTCATCTGTGCTCCTCCCAAGCGGACACCAACAGTGTGGAGTTCCGTGCTCAGAGGAACGTTGGACGGACCTGTGAAGTTCCTGTGAGCCGGGCTCAGCCGGCGTCGGGGTGACGCGGCAGCAGCTCGCGCGAGGCGTAGCGACCGATCTGGTAGGTCATCCACCCATCAGCCCCTCCACCGACGACACCGCCGACCAGCGGGATCCGCTTGGCGGCCATGGAGATCATGCCTCTGCCGGTGACCCGGCTGAGCAGCTCCTGGGCCACCTCCGAGGCGACGATGGCATCGATCGCGCGGTCGTAGGTCGGAGCGGTCGCGATGGCCATCGGCGGGGCGGGGATCCTCTTCTCCTGGATCCACTTGCCGACCTTCTCCTCGCTCAGGAGGGTGAGCAGGATGGCGTTGCGCACGCGAGGATCGGTCAGGTCGTAACCACGGAGATGCGCGATCGCGGCCACCATGCGGCACTGGATGATGGCCATCCCGGTGATGTTGGCCGGGAGCGTGATCGCCTGGGTGACGAGACCGCCGATGTTGGTCGCGAAGCCACCGACACCGGCCAGCCGCACGTGGTTGTCGATGACGTGCTTGACCGCGAGCTCGACGTCGTTGTCGTGGTCCTTGAGGTGCTTCTCGGCGGCCGCGGCCGCTGCCGGGAGCGGGCCGACCCCGACGATCGCGTGGTGCAGCGCCTGCCGGACCACGGTGGTGGTCACGCCAGGAGCGGACTGGATGACCTTGGGTGCGAGCCGGCCAGCCGCACTGGTGAGCACTGCCTTGGGACCGATCATGAGGCAAATCTTAAGTGTGTGGTGGTTGGCGCCGTACGGGGCGATAACGTTTCGCCGTGGCGAATCTTCGGGGACCGATCGAACCCGAGCCCTCGCCGTGGGCCTTCGCCGACCTCCGGGACCCAGGTGAGGGCCATGGCGGGGCCGATCTGGACGATCTGGTGGGGATGGGTGCGGACGTCGCGCCCGGGACACTCCTGGCTGCGTACCGGCACGGGATCTTCCCGATGCCCGGGGAGTCCCCGCGTGATCCGATGATGTGGTTCTCGCCGGTCAGGCGCGGCGTACTTCCGCTGGACGGGCTCGTCGTCTCGCGGTCCCTGCGCAGGTCCGTGCGGGACTTCGAGATCAGGATCGACACCAGCTTCGACCAGGTGGTGGCCTCGTGCGCCGACCCGCGCCGGCCCCACGGCTGGATCGACAAGCGGATCCGCCGGGCCTACGGCGACCTGCACGAGCTGGGCTGGGCGCACTCGGTCGAGGCGTGGCAGGACGATCGCCTGGTCGGCGGGCTCTACGGGGTCGCGATCGGCGGTCTCTTCGCAGGAGAGTCGATGTTCCACCGTGTCCGAGACGCGTCCAAGGTCGCCCTGGTCGGGCTCGTCTCGGCGCTGCGCGAGGCGGGGTCGATCGACCAGCGGATCCTGGACGTGCAGTGGCGCACCGACCATCTGGCCTCGCTCGGCGTCGTCGAGGTGGGTCGCAACGACTACCTCGACCGCCTGGAGAAGGCGCTCAGGCTGCCGCTCCCGGAGGCGTTCGGCGGCCCTCCGGCCGAGTCCTAGCGGGAGTCCTAGAGGACGTACGCCTCGGCGCCGGTCTCGCTGACCATCGGCCGCCCGGCGGCGGCCCAGTCGAGCATCCCGCCGGCGAGGTTGACGACCTCGAAGCCCTGCTGGGCGAGGTAGTTGACCGCCTGGGCGCTGCGTCCGCCGACCTTGCAGACCACCAGGGTCTGGCCCTCGGGAAGCTCACCGAGGCGCGCCGGGAGCTCCTGGAGCGGGATGTGGGTCGCGCCCTCGATGTGGCCCGCTGCCCACTCGTCGTGCTCACGGACGTCCAGGACGGCCACGGGCAGGGGATCGGGCACGCCAGCGATCTCGACGGTGGGGATGGTCACCCGTCAATCCTACTTGAGGAGCCGGGACATCCGGCGATCGGCGAGCGGCTTCCCGCCGGTCTGACAGGTGGGACAGTACTGCAGGCTCGAGTCGGCGAAACTGACCTCGAGGATCGTGGAACCACAGGCCGGGCACTTCTTGCCGGCCTTGCCGTGCACGGCGAGGTTGGACTTCTTCTCGCCCTTCAGTTCGCTCATCGCCAGGCCGGAGTCGCGCTCGACGGCCTCCTGCAGGGTCGTCCGCAGCGCGTTGTAGAGGCTCTCCGACTCCTCCTCGGTCATTTCGGCGGGCTTGAACGGCGACATCTTCGCCGCCCACAGGATCTCGTCGGAGTAGGCGTTGCCGATGCCCGCGATGATCGACTGCATCCGCAGCACGCCCTTGATCTGCTTGCGGCCCTGACCTGCGAGGATCTCGCGGAAACGAGCCAGCGTGAAGTCGTCGGCCAGCGGGTCGGGGCCTAGCGAGGCGACGCCCGGGACGTCCTGCGGATCGTGGACGACGTAGAGCGCCAGGCGCTTCTTGGTGCCGCCCTCGGTGATGTCCAGCCCGGTGTCGTCGTCGAGCACGACCCGGATCGCCAGCCCCGACTTCGACCCTGGCCGGGGCGGTGCCGCCGGGATCTCGTCACGCCACCTGATCCAACCGCCGCGGGCCAGGTGCAGCACGAGATGGACGCCGCTCGCCTCGATGTCGATGAACTTGCCGTGGCGGGTCACGTTGTCGATGAGCGTGCCCTCGACCGCGGTCAGCGGCGGATCGTACGTCTTCAGTGCGCTGAACTGCGCGACGTGCACCTTCGTGATCGCGCGGCCGTCGAGGCGCCCGCGCAGGTCCTCGGCGAGCGCTTCCACCTCGGGGAGTTCCGGCATGCCGCGAGTCTAGATCGTCAGGCTTGCGCAAGGGGAGGAAATCCCGCTACAGTCGAACACGCGTTCGACGATAGCGGTCGATGTGAGAGTCTGCGCCTTTCTAAGGTTCATCCTAGAAAGGCGAATAGAGGCCTACGCTCGTGAAAGATGTGGCTCGCTAGCCAAATCTAAGACGCGTCCTAGAGATGTGGATATCGTCTGATCATGGACCCCATCCGCAATCCGTACGCTCCTGGCGCCGGTCAGCGGCCCCCTGAGCTCGCTGGTCGTAACGAGCAGCTCGGGCAGTTCGACGTGGTGCTGGAGCGCGTGGCGCGCGGTCGCCCGGAGCGGTCGCTGGTGCTCACCGGGCTCCGCGGCGTCGGCAAGACGGTCCTGCTCAACACGCTGCGGTCCGCTGCGGTCCGCAAGGGCTGGGGCACCGGGAAGATGGAGGCTCGCCCTGACCAGTCGCTGCGCCGGCCGCTGTCGAGCGCCCTGCACCAGGCGGTGCGTGAGCTGGGTCATCCGAGCTCTGACGACGTCGACCACGTGCTCGGCGTGATCCGCTCCTTCGCCCAGCGGGAGGCCGGTCCCAACGCCAAGCTGCGAGAGCAGTGGTCCCCCGGCATCGAGGCGCCGGCGGTGCGGGGCCGGGCCGACTCCGGCGACGTAGAGATCGACCTGGTCGAGCTGCTCACCGACGTCGGCGGGCTCGCCGCCGATGTCGGCAAGGGCGTCGGCGTCTTCATCGACGAGATGCAGGACCTCGGCCCCGACGACGTCTCCGCGATGTGCGCGGCCTGCCACGAGATCAGCCAGTCGGGGCTGCCGGTGATCGTCGTCGGCGCCGGCCTGCCGCACCTGCCGGCCGTGCTCTCGGCGAGCAAGTCCTACTCCGAGCGGCTCTTCTCCTACCAGCGCATCGACCGCCTCGAGCGGGAGGCCGCCGATCGCGCCCTCGCCGCTCCCGCCGGCGAGGAGGAGGCCGAGTTCGAGCCCGACGCCCTCGCGGAGATGTACGCCGCCACCGGCGGCTACCCCTACTTCATCCAGGCCTACGGCAAGACCGTGTGGGACCAGGCGCCCCGCTCCCCGATCACCGTCGAGGACGTGAAGGTCGCCGCCCCCGAGGCCGAGCGCGAGCTGGCGGTCGGCTTCTTCGGCTCGCGCTACGAGCGCGCCACCCCCGCGGAGCGGGACTACCTACGAGCGATGGCCGACGCCGCCGTCGAGCTCGGTGCCGACGACATCGGCACCGTCGCCACCGCTGACGTCGCCGCCTTCCTCAACAAGAAGCCGCAGTCGCTCTCCCCTGCCCGCGACGCGCTGATGAAGAAGGGGCTGATCTACTCCGGCGAACGCGGCCGGATCGCGTTCACTGTCCCTCACTTCGGTCGTTACCTACGCCAACAGGGGTAATTCGGCGTCAGCTCCGCAAACAGGGCGTAATTCCCTCTTCCCTCCGCGTAGGCACGGTGCTTGACTTTGGCGGTGGCCAGTGACGTACATCACATCGGCCGCATTCCCGCAGCGAGCTCGGGCGCAGCATGAAGCGAGTGGAGGGAGAACCACGCATGCGGGGTTGGAAAAGGCTGTACGGGAAAAGAATGGGGCTCCTCACCATCGGAGCCGCAGGAGCGCTCGTCCTCGGTCTGACGTTGCCCGGCGCACCCGCCGGCAGCGCGCCACCGTCGGACGACGATCGTGGCCGGGCCGCCAAGGAGCTCAAGGAGACCGGGTCCGACTACAACAACGGCAAGCGTCTCGGGGTCGAGCGGCACCGGGGCGATCTGGCCGGCAAGCAGGCACCGAAGGGACCCGCGAAGGTCGGCCAGAGCCGCACCTGGTTGGGCCTCGACGACGCCCAGGGAAGCATCTACCTCAAGGACTACACACTGCGAGGCGTCGGCGACAACATCGAGGTGTGGGTCGCCGAGGACCGGGCGTTCCCGGACGGTGACTGCCGCAACGCCCTCGGCCTGACCGAGGTCACCGACGCCCAGGTCTCGAACTTCATCTCGGAGTTCGACAACACCATCTACCCGATCGAGTCGGAGGAGTTCTCGGTCCCGCCCGACCGGGACGGCAAGCAGGCCACCCTGCCGGGGCTGATCCCCAACCTGCCGTCCTCGGAGTACAAGGGCGACGGCGACAACATCGTGGTCCTGGTCGACAACGTCCGGGACGCCAACTTCTACGAGCCCGCCACTCCTGACGGGCAGACCTACATCGCAGGCTTCTTCTACTCGGTCTTCAACGAGTACTTCGACCGCAACGTGATGAGCATCGATGTCTTCGACTGGCTGCACCGCACCGGCACCAACCCGCCCGACGACAGCACCGATCCGGCGTACGTCGCCTGCAACGAGGAGCTGAACAGCGCTCCCGGACGGCTGGTCGGAGCGTCTCGGCCACTGCTGTACGAGGGCACCTTCGCGCACGAGTAC
This sequence comes from Nocardioides sp. NPDC087217, assembly GCF_044744805.1. Lineage (NCBI taxonomy): Bacteria > Bacillati > Actinomycetota > Actinomycetes > Propionibacteriales > Nocardioidaceae > Nocardioides > Nocardioides sp. NPDC087217. The sequence goes on along the minus strand of NZ_JBIUZB010000009.1, from coordinate 85,357 downwards.
CAGCACCTGCTCGAGTACTACGAGGACGCCGACGAGGTCTCCTGGGTCAACGAGGGCCTCTCCGACTACGCCCAGACCCTGGTCGGCTACGTCGACCCCAGCACCCCACCTGACGATCCGGGCGCGGACTCGCACCTGGCGTGCTTCATGGGCTATCTCGATCCGGCGTTCGGTGGTTCGGAGAACTCGCTGACCGCCTGGGGCGACCAGGGTGGGCCGGAGACGCTGTGCGACTACGGCGCGGTCTACTCCTTCATGGAGTATCTGGCCAGCCACTACGGACCCGACTTCCTCAGTGCCCTGCACCGTGAGGATGCCGGGGGTCTCGAGGGGCTCCAGGTGGTGCTGGACCAGTTCGATGCCGGGGTCTCCGCTCAGCAGACGATCCACGACTGGGCCGCCATGGTGGCTCTCGACGCGGCACTGGACGCCAACGGCGGCAACCTGAACGGCGGTGACGCGGCGACGTTCCAGGCCGACTCGCTCTCCGCGAAGGTCAACTGGGACAACCCGGAGTCGTGGAACGAGAGCGGCGCACCGCCGAACGGCTCGGACTACGTACGCCTGCGTGACGGCGCCGGGGCCTACCTCTCCGCGGGCGAGATCGATTCGCTCAGCTTCGACGGGGCGTCGGCGTTGGAGCCCAAGCCGGTCGAGTGGACGGTCGACGCGACCCCGCCGGACGCCACGGCGGCCGACAGCAGCTGTGGTTCGCCGCCCGCCGACGGCACCGGGGCCGCAGCGCTCTACGCCGGCTGTGGGCCGAACCTCGACCGGTCGGTCGTGCGAGCGGTCGACGTGCCCGCCGGCGGAGCCTCGCTGACCTTCGACGCCCTCTGGGACGCCGAGGTCGGCTGGGACTTCGGCTACGTCCAGGTCTCCACCGACGGTGGTGAGACCTGGCAGAGCCTGGCCACCGCCGACACCACCAGCGAGCACGACCCGGGTGCCATCCCGACCGTGGTCGACAACCTGCCCGGCTTCTCCGGCGACTCCGGAGGCTGGCGGCCGCAGAGTGCGGATCTGTCGGCGTACGGCGGGCAGAACGTGCTGGTGGCGTTCCGCTACATCACCGACTCCGGGGTCGACGAGTCCGGTTTCTGGGTGCGTGACATCGCCGTGGGCGGCACCGCGCTGCCCAGCGACACCCTGGTCGGCTGGCAGTCGATGTCGCAGGTCAACCCGACCCCGGTCGAGGGCTGGACGGTCCAGCTGGTGGCGTACGGCCCGGCGGGCTCGCCCGCGTGGGTGCACACGCTCGCGCTGGACGAGTCGTTCGACGGCACCCTCAGTGGTGCTGCGCTCGACGCCGCGATCGGTGACACCGCCGAGACCGTGGCGGCGGTCGTGATGTTCGACGACCCGACGGAGAGCGTGTCCGACCCGGCGCGCTACACCCTGACGGTCGACGGGGTCACCCAGCCGGGCGGCTGATCCCGGCACCCAACGAGCGGGCTGCGGCTGTCGATGGACAGCCGCAGCCCGCCGCTGTTCTACGGTGGACGACGTACGCGCCGAGAAGGAGACTGCATGTCGACCATCGCCGAACAGATCGTGTCCACCCTGTCCGCCAGCGGTGTCCGCCGCGTCTACGGGATCCCGGGAGACTCTCTCAACGGGTTCACCGACGCACTCCGGAAGAACGGAGACATCAGCTGGATCCACGTACGTCACGAGGAGGCTGCCGCGTTCGCGGCGGCTGCCGACGCGGCCACCACCGGTGAGCTCGCGGTGGTTGCCGGGAGCTGCGGTCCAGGCAACCTCCACCTGATCAACGGCCTCTTCGACGCCAACCGCTCACGGGTTCCGGTGCTCGCGATCGCCGCCCACATCCCGACCGCCGAGATCGGCACCGGCTACTTCCAGGAGACGCACCCGCAGGAGCTGTTCCGGGAGTGCTCGGTCTACACCGAGTACGTCGCCCAGCCGAGCCAGATGCCGCACGTGCTCGAGATCGCGATGCGTACGGCGGTCGAGAAGCAGGGCGTGGCGGTGCTGGTGATCCCCGGCGACGTCGCGCTGGCCGAGTCCGTGGTCGAGCGGACCGTTGAGATCCGCCCGACGCGCTCGCGGGTCATCCCCGACGAGGACGCCATCAGGCGGGCGGCAGACCTGCTCAACGCCGGCGAGCGGGTCACCATCCTCGCCGGTGCCGGCTGCGCAGGTGCGCACGACGAGGTGGTGGCCCTGGCTGAGACGCTCGGCGCTCCCGTGGTGCACGCGCTCCGCGGCAAGGAGTTCCTGGAGTACGACAACCCCTACGACGTGGGGATGACCGGCCTGTTGGGTTTCGCCTCCGGCTATCGAGCGATGGAGCGGGCCGACACCTTGCTGATGCTCGGCACCGACTTCCCCTACCGGCAGTTCTTCCCGAAGCGCGCCAAGAGCATCCAGGTCGACGTACGTGGCGAGCAGCTCGGCCGTCGCCACCCGATCGAGCTCGGGTTGGTCGGAACGGTCAAGGACACTGCCACCGCGTTGCTGCCGCTGCTCGACCGGAGTGATGACCGGCGGCATCTGGACGACTCTCTGGACCACTACCGCCGCACCCGGACCAAGCTCGACGAGCTGGCCACACCGTCCCGGTCGAAGGCGCCGATCCACCCGCAGTACCTCGCTCGGCTGATCGACCAGACCGCCTCCGACGACGCGGTCTTCATCCCCGACGTCGGATCGCCGGTGGTGTGGGCGGCGCGCTATCTGACCATGAACGGTCGCCGCCGGCTGATCGGCTCCTTCGCCCACGGTTCGATGGCCAACGCACTGTCGCAGGCGGTCGGCGCCCAGGTCGCCCACCCGGGCCGGCAGATCGTCGCGCTCGCCGGTGACGGTGGACTCACCATGCTGCTCGGCGAGCTGGTCACCCTCATCCAGAACCGGCTCCCGGTCAAGCTCGTCGTCTTCAACAACTCCTCGTTGAACTTCGTCGAGCTCGAGATGAAGGCCGCCGGCTTCGTCACGTACGGCACCGACCTGGTGAACCCGAACTTCGCCGACGTCGCCAACGCGATGGGCATCTACGCCCGCCGCGTCGAGCACTCCGCGGATCTCCCGGACGCGGTCGCCGACGTCCTCGGTCACGACGGCCCCGCCCTCCTCGACGTCGTCACCGAGCGCCAGGAGCTTTCCATCCCGCCCAACATCACCGCCGAGCAGCTCAAGGGCTTCACCCTCTACGCCCTTCGGTCCGTCATGTCGGGTCGGGGTGACGAGCTGATCGACCTCAGCAAGGCCAACCTCCGCCAGCTCTTCTAGCGATCGCGTCCAGCAGTCTCGAGCAGGCGCAGCCAGATCTCGCTGATCGTCGGGTAGGCGGGAACCGCGTGCCAGAGGCGGTCCAGCGGGACCTCGCCGACGATCGCGATCGTGGCCGAGTGCAGGAGCTCGGAGATGTCCGGGCCGACCGCGGTGAAGCCGACCAGGACCTTGCGCTGCTCGTCGATGACCATCCGCGCCTGACCCCGGTAGCCGTCCGCGTGGAGCGACGCTCCGGCGATCGAGCCGAGGTCGTAGTCGACGACGCCGACCTCGATGCCGGCCGCCTCGGCCGATTCGGCGGAGTGTCCGACCGCGACGACCTCGGGGTCGGTGAAGATCACCTGGGTGGTGGCCCGCTCGTCGGCGGTGGCGGCGTGACGCCCCCAGGCGCTCAGGTCGGGCTTCTCGCCGCGAGCGCGTGCCGCGATCAGATCGCCCAGCCCGCGAGCCTGGTACTTCCCGTGGTGGGTCAGCAGCGCTCGATGGTTGACGTCACCTGCGGCGTAGAGCCAGCCTTCCTCGAGCTGCCCGCTGTCGTCGACCACGGCCAGGGCGTCGTCGACCTTCAGCCAGCTGCCGGGCTCGAGACCGACGTGCTCCAGACCGAGGTCCTTCGTGTTGGGCACCCGACCGGTGGCCACCAGGACCTCGTCCGCGGTCACCTCGGTGCCGTCGGAGAGAGTCACCCGCACCTCACCGCCATCATCACGCCGGGCCTCGGTCGCGCCGGCGTCCAGATGAAGCGTGACCCCGTACGTCCGGAGCGCCTCGGCCACCTGCTCACCGGCGAACTTCTCGACCCCCGGCAGGAGCCGGGTGCGGGAGATCAGCGTCACCTGAGACCCGAGGGCGCTGAAGGCGGTCGCCATCTCGGCGCCGACCACCCCGCCGCCGATGATTGCCAGGCGATCGGGAACGGACTGGGCGCCGGCGGCCTCGCGGTTGGTCCAGGGACCGACTTCCTCGAGTCCCGGGATCGGCGGGATGAGGGAGGAGCTGCCGGTGGAGACGACCACGGCGTGGCGTGCCTGAAGGTTTGTGGTCGTGCCGTCGTCGGCGGTGACGGTGACCGCGCGGGTGTCGGTGATGCGCCCGTGCCCGCGGACCAGGGTGATCCCGGCCCCGGTCAGCCACTCGACCTGACCGGTGTCCTTCCAGTTGGAGGTGAACCCGTCGCGCCGGGCGAACACGGCGGCGGCATCCAGCGTGCCCGTGACCGCCTGACCTGCGGCGGGAAGCGCGCGGGCGGCGCGCAGGGCTGCCGCGTCCCGCAGAAGGGCCTTCGTCGGCATGCACGCCCAGTAGGAGCACTCCCCGCCGACGAGCTCGCGCTCGACGATCGCTGCGGTCAGGCCGCCCTGCACGACGCGGTCTGCGACGTTCTCGCCGGTCGGGCCGGCGCCGATGACGATGACGTCGACGGTCAGATCTTGGCTGGTGCTCGTCATGTCAGTTGACCTTACCCGCGCGCTGGCGCAGTCGGAGGGCAGAAATCAGGAAGAAGATGCCGCCCAGCGTCGCGTAGCCCGCGAGGCCGGTGAGTGACGCCTTCGGGCCGGCGGCCATCAGGATGAATCCGGTTCCGGCGAAGGTCGAGATCCCACCGCTGAGGATCATCGCCCACTGACCACCGAGTCGGTAGCGGCGTATCGCGACGAACAGCTGGACCAGGCCGGCGGTGATCGCCCAGGCGCCCCACACCCGCAGGATGTCCGGGATCCCGGAGGTGGCCGCGACAGCGACGCCGACAGCGGTGAGCAGGCTGAGTGCCATGTTGACGTACAGCAGTACACGCGGGCCCTTGGCGCCCGAGGTGCGGTGGTCGACCACGGCGGCCGCTACGTCGAACAGCGGGTAGATGACCAGCAGCGCGATGCTCGCCGCGTTGAGCGCCGTGGCGGTGAGGGCAACGAGTACGGCCCAGACGATCGCGAACCCGAAGCGGGCGAAGTAGAGCTTCGGCAGCGCGCTGGTCGGGGCGTTCAGTGTGCCGGATTGACCGGTCTCGACGGAGGTGGACATCAGATCCCTTTCGTGGATCAAGCTGGGAGACAGAACGATCGTTCTACCTGAATCCAGAGTCTGTCGCAGCTTTCCGGAAAATGCAAGACCGATCGTTCTGTCTGCTACCGTTGAGACCACGAGAACGAGAGGGATGACGGATGTCTGAGGCCCGGGACCGACTGCTCAGCACGGCGAGTCGACTCTTCTACGCCGAGGGTCTGCACTCGGTCGGGGTGGATCGCGTGATCGCCGAGGCGCAGGTCACGCGGGCGACGCTCTATCGGCACTTCCGGAGCAAGGATGAGCTCGTCGTGGCGTACCTGACGCACGCCGACGAGGCGATCCGGGCGCGCCTGGATGCCGCCCGGGCAGAGGTCGACGACCCCGACGAGCTCATCCGGGCCGTCGGCCGGTCGATCGCCGCGGACATCCAGGGCGAGGGGTTCCGAGGGTGCGCGTTCCTCAACGCCGCCGCCGAATACCCGGACCCGGAGCACGTGGTCCATCAGGCGGTGCTGAAGCACCGGGAGTGGTTCCTGGCCACGATGACCGAGCTCTTCGCGGCGACGGGGAAGCCTGATTCGGAGTTTGCCGGCCGCCACTTCGTCATGCTGCGAGACGGTGCGATGGCGGCCGGCTGTCTGACCGATCCCGCCCCGGTCGGAGAGACGTTCCTACGAGGGCTCGAAGGACTTCTGACCTACCGGAGCGGCCTGGGGTCAGCGCTCAGCTGACGCCGTTGTCGGCGAGGAACTCCTTGGCGACGGTGGCCGGGTCGGCCTTGTCGACCTGGACCTTGGCGAGAGCCTCGGTCAGGTTGGCGGTGGTCAGCGCCTCGGAGACCGCGTTGAGCGCGGTCTCGGCGTCGCTGCTGAGCGCCTCGGAGCGGATCAGCGGGACGATGTTCTGGGCGAGGAAGAGGTTCTTCGGGTCCTCCAGGACGACCCAGTCGTTCGTCGGGATCGCGGAGTCGGTCGTGAACACGTTGGCCACGTCGACGGAGCCCTTCTTCAGGGCCGCGACGGTCAGCGGGCCGCCGGGGTCGGTCGGCGTGATCTCCTTGAAGGTGACCCCGTAGACCTCAGCCAGGCCCGGGACCCCCTGGGCACGCGTCTTGAACTCCGGGCTGGCGCCGAGGGTGAGATCCTTGGCCACCGGGGCGAGGTCCTCGATGCTGGTCAGGGAGTACTTCTCGGCGGTCTCCTTGGTCACCGTCAGCGAGTCCTTGTCCTCGGCGGCCGACTGCGGCAGCGTCTGGCTGCCCTCCGGGAGCACGTCCTGGAGCGCGTCGTAGACGTCCTCGGGGGCGGAGACGTTCTCCGGCAGGTTGCCGTCCGTCAGGTAGGACAGCAGGCCTCCGTTGTACTCCGGCAGCAGGTCGATGTCGCCGCTCTTGAAGGCCTCCATGTAGACCTCGCGGGACCCGATGTTGGGCTTGGTCTCGACCTTGACGCCCTCGGCCTCGAGAGCCTGGGCGTACATCTCCATGAGCAACTCGCTCTCGGGGAAGTTGGCCGAGCCGACGACGATCGTGCCGCCGCCCGAGTCGGAGTCCGATCCCGAGTCGAGCGGGTCACCGCCGCAGGCGGTCAGGGTGCCTGCCACGGCGAGCGTCGCGAACAGGTACGCGGTGGTGCGGATTCGGCGGGACATTGAGATACCTCTCGGGTTGCTGGGTTGGTCAGCCGGCGGGTGTGCCAGCGGGTTGGCCGGCGGGGCGGAGGGTGGTCGGGCGGTTGCCGGCCTCGCGGCCGTCGACACCGGGCGAGACGAGGAGTCGCTGTACGCCCGCGAGCGCCAGGTCGATCGCGACCGCGAGCACGGCGAGCACGATCGCGCCGGCGACCACCTGGTCGTACTGGAGCGTCGCCAGCCCGTCGAAGAGATAGCGGCCGAGGCCGCCTAGACCGGCGTACGCGGCGATGGTCGCGGTCGAGACCACCTGGAGCGACGCATTGCGCAGGCCGCCGATGATGATCGGCAGGGCGATCGGGACCTCGACGCGCCAGGCGATCTGGGTCTCGGTCATGCCGACGCCTCGCGCCGCGTCGACGGTCTCGTCGGCGACGGACTGGATGCCGGCGTACGTCGTGGCGAGGATGGGCGGGATGGCGAGCACGACCAGGGCGATCGTGACCGGGACCAGACCGATCCCGACCAGGCCGAGCGCGAGCATGAGTACGCCGAGAGTCGGCAGCGCGCGGCCGGCGTTGCCGAGGTTGATGGCGATCAGGGCGCCGCGGCCGGTGTGACCGATCAGCAGACCGATCGGGAATGCGATCGCGGCCGCGATCGCCAGGGCGAGGACGGTGTAGCCGAGGTGCTCGAGGATGCGCTGGGGGAAGCCGTCGGGGCTGGTCAGCGACCAGTTGGCGGCGTCGAGCAGGTAGTCGAGGCTCATCGCGCCCCCGCTCTCGCCCACGGGGTGAGCCCGCGCTGGACGGCGACGATGAGGACATCGGCGATGACCGCGAGGGTGACCGAGAGGACCAGCCCGATGATGATCGGCGGCAGGTAGAAGCCGAGCTGGAACCCGCGGGTGAAGAGCTGCCCGAGGCCGCCGATGCCGATCAGGGCCGCGATGCTGACCATGCTCACGTTGGCCACGGTCGCCACCCGCAGACCGGTCAGGATCACCGGCATGGCCAGCGGCAGCTGGACCGTGAACCAGCGGCGTACGGGTCGATAGCCCATCGCGGTCGCGGCCTGCAGGACGGTGGTGTCGACCGCGTCGAGACCGTCGGCCGTCGTGCGGACGAGCAGGGCGAGCGAGTACAGGGTGAGCGCGATGACCACGTTGACCGGGTCGAGGACGCTGGTGCCGAGGATGCCCGGGAGCAGCAGGAGCAGCGCCAGCGACGGGACGGTGTAGATCACGCTGCCCGCGGTGAGCGCGATGTGGCGCGCCGGGACGTAGCGATGGACCAGGGCGCCCAGCGGCAGGGCGAGGACGAAGGCGATCGCCACCGGGATCAGAGCGAGCCAGATGTGCTGGACGAGCGCGGTGAGGACGTCGTCCGCGTTGGTCTCGAGATAGCGCCAGATCTCGCTCACCCGGCATCCTCCGAGGTGGCCAGTGCTGTCAGCCGCTCCCGCTGCTGCGAACGTACGCTGCCGGCCAGGTCCTCGAGCAGGACCAGCCCGTCGGCTCGACCCTCGGCGTCGACCCGGATCGCCGCGCCGGCGGGCGAGAGGATGACCAGGTCGGTGACCGTACGCAGGTTGGCACCGTCGCTGAAGGTGCCCTCGGTCGGGAGGAGCCCGTCGGAACCGCGCCAGCCCAGCGGTCGGCCGTCGTGGTCGACCTCGAGGGTGAGGCCGTCGACGCCGTGGTCGATAGGCTTGAGCGGGACCGAGCTCCCGTCGGCGAAGCCGAGGCCCCGGAAGCCGCGGTCGCGACCGACGAGTGAGGCGACGAAGTCGTCGGCCGGTGCGGCGAGAAGGTCGGCGGGCGGGGCGAACTGGGCCAAGCGGGCGCCCTGGGCGAAGACGGCGACCTTGTCGCCGAGGCGGATCGCCTCGTCGATGTCGTGGGTGACCAGGACGATCGTCTTGCCGAGCTCGCCATGGAGCCGGAGCAGCTCCTGCTGGAGGTCGTCGCGTACGACCGGGTCGACGGCCGAGAACGGCTCGTCCATGAGCAGCACCGGCGGGTCGGCCGCGAGCGCCCGGGCGACGCCGACGCGCTGCTGCTGTCCCCCGGAGAGCTGGGCCGGGTAGCGCTCGCCGAGGTTGGCGGCGAGCCCGACGCGCTCGAGCAGGTCCAGGGCGCTCGTGCGGGCTTCCCGGCGGGAGATGCCCTGCAGGATCGGGACGGTCGCGACGTTGTCGAGGACCGTGCGGTGCGGGAAGAGCCCGGCGCCCTGGATCACGTAGCCGATCTCGCGCCGCAGCTGTGCCTCCGGGCGGCTGGTGACGTCGTCACCGTCGATCAGGATCCGGCCGGAGCTCGGCTCGATCATCCGGTTGATCATCCGCAGCGCGGTCGTCTTGCCGCACCCGGACGGTCCGACGAACACGGTGATCTTCCCGGTGTCGACCGTCAGGGAGAGGTCTTCCACGGCAACGGTGCCGTCCGGATAGCGCTTGGTCACGCCCTCGAACTCGATCACAGCCACCGCTCCTGTCTGTTGTTCTTCACCTGCGGACGCCGTTGCACAAGATCCTCAGCCTGCCAGATCCGGGGAAGGAACCGAAGATGTTAAACGGACAGGGACGTCGGGTTCGCCGTCCGAGCCTGGCTCCTCGATGCTTGAAATCTGCCACATCCCGGGACTCGATGCCCGAGATGCCGACTCGGCGCGGCGTAGGTCGTTCAGTCCTCCAGCGGGCGCAGCTCGTCGGCATAGGAGACCGAGACGCGGCGCATCACGCCGTCGTCGCTGATCGCGTACTGCCCCATCCGCCACAGTGGCGGCGAGTAGGCGTGGATCGAGACCGCGCCGTCGACCGCACCGCTCATCCGGTGGATGTGGTCGGGTCCGAAGCCGAAGCTGCGGCCCGCGCCGACCTGCCGTTGCACGGGATCGCCGCCGAACCTCGGCTGCTGCTCGAAGACCGCTCCGTGGGTCACGGCTACCGCGCCCGAGGAGATGTCGTGGTCGTGCCAGCCGGTGTCGTCGACGGTGTTCCAGCACAGCAGCCAGACGTCGATGTCCTTGTCCCGGTAGAGCGAGACGTAGTGGCGCCCGCCGGTGTCGTGGCGCACCAGGTGCTCCCACCGCTCGGGGTGCGCCGCGAGCTCGTCGACCCAGGCGCGCAGCTCGCCGGGAGCGAGCGTACGTCCCGGCAGCTCGGGCAGGTCCGCGCCGCTCAGGACGGTGTCGGCGGCCGGCTCGGTCACGGTCGGTTCGGTGATGGTCATCGGTCTCCTCCGGTGAGCAGATGGTGCGGGTTGGCGACGAAGATCGCCCGGCTCAGGGCCTCGCCGAGGTCGGGATCGGTCGGCTCGGCGTACGGCCGGTCCGAGCCGTTCACCAGCGGGTCCACCCCGACCACGCGCGACATCGCGTCGATCGCCTGGGTGCCGTATGACGAGGTCTCGTAGTAGACGTGCCGGTCGATCGCACCGAGCTCCCCGCCGCGCTGCGCGAGGCGCTCGTGGTGCAGCGGCGCGAGGCCGGCCAGCCCCACGAAGGCGATCCGCAGGGTCGGCAGCAGCGACCGCCCCGCGACGTGCCAGGAGTGCCATGCGGCGCTCTGCTGGGCGACGTACGAGGTGAGTGCGGGCCACCAGCCGGGCAGCTCGCTCGCCGGGCCTGGGTCGGCGGGTCCTGGGTGCACGAGGACGGGCAGGTCGGTCTGCTGGGCCGTGGCCAGGACGGGAGCCAGGGTCTCGAGCGCGGACGGCGTCGTCAGCGCCGTCGCCGGGACCTGGAGGCCGTGGACGCGGTCGTGCGCCAGGATCTTGGCGAGGCCGTCGAGGTCCGGTTCGACGAGCGCCGGTGCGGCCCACAGCCCGTAGTCGGCGGGCAGGTCGTCGGCGAAGCCGTGCCAGGCGTCGAGCAGTCCGCGCGCCTCGCCCGGGGCGAGCGACTCGATCCCCAGTGGGCTGGAGAGCGACAGCAGGACGAGGCCGTCCTCCTGCGCCGCGCGGCGGGTGAGGTCATGATCTGCCGGGTCGACGGAGTAGGGCGGCTCCCCGTCGAGGTGGAGCACCCAGCCATCGAGGTACGGAGGCTGCCGCCGGCGGCGCAGCTCCTCGACCAGTGCGGGCGGCCACAGGTGCTGGTGGACGTCGACCCGGCGCTTCATGCGCTAAGTCAATAGGTTTAGTTGTAATTAAGCAAGCCTACCCGCCGGTGAGGCACCATGGCGGGATGACCGACACGAACACCCAGATCCTGCTCCGCGCTCGCCCGGTCGGTGAGCCTACCGCCGAGGACTTCTCGATCGTTGCCTCCGAGGTGCCGGCGCCCGCGGAGGGCGAGGTGCTGCTGCGTACGAAGTTCCTCTCGCTCGACCCCTACATGCGCGGGCGGATGAGCGATGCGCCCTCGTACGCCGCCCCGACCGCCCTGGGCGACGTGCTGCCCGGTGCCACGGTCGCCGAGGTGGTGGAGTCGCGGGATCCGTCGCGGCAGGTGGGCGACGTGGTGCTGGCGTACGGCGGCTGGCAGGCGTTCTCCGTCGCACCGGCCCAGCACACCCGCCGCCTCGACCCGTCCGTCGCACCCGTCTCCACCGCGCTTGGCGTGCTGGGGATGCCGGGGTTCACGGCGTACGCGGGGTTGACCCAGATCGGCCAGCCGAAGCCCGGCGAGACCGTCGTGGTCGCGGCCGCGACCGGTCCCGTCGGCGCCACGGTCGGACAGATCGCGAAGATCCTCGGCTGCCGTGCCGTCGGCATCGCGGGCGGACCGGAGAAGGTCGCGCATCTGACCGAGCTCGGTTTCGATGCCGCCCTCGACCACCGCGCACCCGACTTCAAGGAGCAGCTGAAGGCGGCGGTCCCCGACGGGATCGACGTCTACTTCGAGAACGTCGGCGGACATGTGTGGAATGCGGTGCTGCCGCGGCTCAACAAGTTCGCCCGGGTGCCGGTCTGCGGGATCGTCGCGCACTACAACGACACCTCCGCTCCCGAGGGTCCCGACCGGGCGCCGGGGCTGATGCGGCAGGTGCTCAACAAGTCCCTGCTGATCAGGGGTTTCATCCAGACCGAGTTCGTCCGCGACCACGAGCAGACGTTCCTCGCCGAGGCGACCGGCTGGCTGGCCGAGGGCAGGCTCCGCTACCGCGAGGACATCACCGAGGGCCTCGAGAACGCGCCCGCCGCGTTCAACCGGATGCTTCGCGGTCAGAACTTCGGCAAGACGGTGATCAAGGTCAGCTGACCCGGCTCGCTACGACGACGAGGCGGTCGGGGCCTCCACGACCGTCTCGTCCGGAGCAGTCGCCTCCGCGGTCGGCTCCTTGAGGTTCGGGAACTCTGGCGTCCCGTAGAGCGTGCGCAGGTGGTCCCTGATCGTGAGGCCCTCCGGCATGGTCGTCCCCGGCTCGAACGTGGCGATGCAGTTGGCGATCACGGCGTCGTAGGTGACCTTGTCTTCCGCCTCGAGGGTCTCGCCGTAGACCGCGATCGTCGCCACTCTGCAGGGCTCCGCGAGAGTCGTCGCCGTCGCTGCATCGGTGGGCGTCGGGGTCGGGGTCGGTGTGGGCGTCGGAGTGGGCGTCGGAGTCGGTGTGGGCGTCGGGGTCGGCGTCGGCTCGCTGGTCTCACCGTCGCTGGGATCTGTGCTCGGGTCCGTCGACGGGTCGGGCTCGTTGTCACCGGAGTCCGTCGGCGGGGCGGGAACCGGAGTCTTGGTGGCGCCGTTGGGAGCGGCCTTGACCTCCGACTTCGGCGTGACGGTGTTCGAGGTGCGCGGAAGGGGGGACGTGGTGGTCCTCATCGAGGAGGTGGACCCACCGTCCACGCTCGGTGAGCCGGGGAACTCCCCGTTGCGGTACTGGCCGGCGATCTTCAGCACGGCCTCGACGTACGTGTCGCTCTGGTTGTAGCGGTAGACCGCGGACTGGGCGCCGGAGTCGGTGCTGACGTCCTCGGTGCCGGCGCACAGGAACGCCGCCGTGGCGACGGCGGCGTCGTCGACGTCCTGGGGGTCGCGGCGGTTGTCGCCGTCACCGTCGGTGCCCACGACCGTCCAGGTGGAGGGGATGAACTGCATCGGGCCGACAGCGTGGTCGTACACCGTGTCGTGGTCGTAGAGGCCGTTGTCGGTGTCGCGGATCGCCGCGTAGTTGCCCGCGCCGTTGAGCTGCGGGCCGATGATCGCGGGGAGGGCGAGGCCGTTGGAGTTGAGCTCGCTACCGCCGAAGCGGCCGTGGTTGCTCTCGACCATGCCGATCGCGGCGACCAGCGCCCAGTCGATGCGGCAGGAGGCGTCGGCGTCGTTGAGCACGGTGGCCGAGCGCTGGTACGCAGCCAGGGCGACCGCCGGGATCGACAGCTCCTCGGCGTTGGAGGCCAGCCTCACTGCGTCGGTCGGGGTCAGGTTCTTCACGCCACCCAGGCCGTTGGAGATGCCGAGGGGGTCCTGAAGAGCGCCCGGATCGGGCAGCTCAGGCTGCTGATGACCGGTGTCGAGGCGTGCCTCGTTCGGGGCCAGAACCGCGAAGGCAGCGGTCAGCGCGACGGCGGCAACGGCCCGAGGCCCGATGCTGGTCAGCGCCGCTGTACTGATGCTTCTGGCCCAGAATTTTCGGGGTTCTTTGGTCATGCCGGTCTCACCTCTTCCACGCGTGGGGTACGTGTCCGTCCCATGAGCCTACCCAGGTATTCCATTTCCGCGCCCTGCAATTAGAAATCCCCCCACCTTGGTGATGAACGGCAACGGTCGGGCCACCTGACGTTGGGCTGGTGTTCCCCGGTACGCCGCCTGGTCTCACCTTGCGCCTGACACCGTGGACGACATGACTGAACGGACTCGTCTGTGGATGGTTCCGCTGGTCGCGGCCGCGGGTTGGGGCGTCGGTTTCCTGCCCCAGCTCGTCCAGCCGCAGCCGCTCCTGCTCGCCCCGATGGTCGCCGAGCTGGTCTCGTTCACGTTGCTCGCCGCCGCGCTCGGTGGGCTCGCTGCGGGGCTGCGTCCGGACCGCCGGCTGCTCAGTGCCGTGCTCGCCGGCACCGGTGTCGTCGCCGCGGCCCTCCTCGGGCTGATGTTCGCGGCCGGGCCGGCGGCGACCAACCCGTCGATGCTGACCCATCTGATCGCCATCGCCGCGATCACGACGGTCGCCGGTCTCGCCGCCGGGATCGCCGCGAGCCTCGGGCCGTGCGTGCTGCGGGCGCCGATGCTGGCCGCGCCGGCCGTCTGCGTACCCCTCTGGCTCGACGGGATGCTCCCCGGCGAGCTGCCGTCGTCGGTCATCGACGCGCTGCTGGCGGCTGCCCTGGTGACCGTGCTCGTGACGTCCGTACGCCGCGCCGTCGATGTCGTCGCGTGGGTGCCCGCCTGGATCCTGGGCTGGGCGATGCAGACGCTGCTGACGGTGCTGGTGGCCATCGGCGTACTCATCCAGGAGGGACGTTCGGTCGACGCCGGGCTGCTCTCCTCGCACCTGGTCTACTTCCACGAGCGCTGGAACGAACCCGCGGTGCACTACCCCGCCGGATGGGCGCTCGCCGGCGTCCTGGCACTGGCGATGGTTGCGTGGAGGCTGCGTGACACCCTTCGGGTGTGAAAGACAGAACTCTCATCACCGGCGGCACCCGCGGGATCGGCGCCGCTGTCGCTCGTCGGCTTGCCGCTGACGGCCACTCGCTCGTGCTCGGGTACCTGTCCGACGAAGCTGCTGCCGTCGCGACGCGCGACGAGGTCAGGGCGCTCGGGGTCTCCTGCGAGATCGTGGCCGCGGACATCACCACCGACGCCGGGATCGCCGCCCTCTTCGAGGCTGCCGGGCCGGTCACCGGCGTGGTCAACAACGCCGGCGCGACGTACCGCTACGCGCCCCTCGTCGACACTCCGGCCGACGAGATCCGGAGGACGTACGCGGTCAACCTGGTCGGCCCCACGCTGGTCGCCCGCGCGGCCGTGTCGGCGCTCGCCGAGGGCGGAGTGATCGTCAACATCTCCTCGGGTGCCGCCACGCTGGGATCACCGGGGGAGTACGTCCACTACGCCGCCGCGAAGGCCGGCATCGACGCGCTCACCAAGGGCCTCGGGCTCGAGGTCGCCCCGCTCGGTATCCGGGTCGTCGCGGTCGCCCCGGGGCTCACCGAGACCGACATGCACGCCAACACCGGTGACCCCGGCCGG
This sequence comes from Nocardioides sp. NPDC087217, assembly GCF_044744805.1. NCBI lineage: Bacteria > Bacillati > Actinomycetota > Actinomycetes > Propionibacteriales > Nocardioidaceae > Nocardioides > Nocardioides sp. NPDC087217. The sequence goes on along the minus strand of NZ_JBIUZB010000009.1, from coordinate 70,331 downwards.
ATCGCGCGGATGGCACCCCAGATCCCGATCGGCCGAGCGGGCTCACCCGACGAGGTCGCCGAGGCCGTCGCCTGGCTGATGAGCGAGAAGGCCGGGTACGTCACTGCGACGACGCTGCGGGTGACCGGAGGGCGGTGATGCCCGGACCAGGACCGCGGCGTACACAGCGAGGTAACACTTTCGACGTCGTGTCGTGCCCCCACGCGGTCGTCCGATGGACAACAATCTCCTCATGAGGCCCCAGGTCGTCGCGCATCGCGGCGCCAGTCATGAGATCGCGGAGCACACCCTCGCTGCGTACGTCGCAGCCCTGGATGCGGGCGCGGACGCCTTGGAGTGCGACGTACGTCTGACCATGGACGGGCATCTCGTCTGTGTCCACGACCGTCACCTGCGCCGTATCGGCGCGCGGGGGCTGGTCTCGGAGATGACCCTCGCCGAGCTGCAGGCGATCGACTTCGCGGCCTGGAAGAACGGGTTCTGGGAGGGGGAGGACGAGCAGCCCGACCGGGACATGCGGGGCGTACTCACGCTGCACCGGCTGCTGCGGGTCGTGCGGGACTACGGCCGGCACGTCGAGATGGCGATCGAGACCAAGCACCCGACGCGCTACGGCGGGCTGACCGAGGGGCGTCTGGTCGACGTGCTCAACGACTTCGGCTGGGCGGGTCCGGGCAGCCCGGTGCGGGTGATGAGCTTCTCCTTCACGGCGCTGCAGCGGGTGGAGCGGCTGGCGCCGGGCGTACCTCTGGTCCAGCTCGTCGACCGCGCCGCCAACTGGTCGCTCCTGCGGCACGCGATCGGCCCGGACTGGTGGCTCGGGGCCAGCATCGAGATGCTCACCGCCCACCCAAAGCTCGGGCGTCGGCTGGCGTCGAAGGGCCGCAACCTCCACGTCTACACCGTCAACACCGAGGAGCAGCTCAAGCTCTGCCTCGACCTCGGGGTCAATGCGGTCATCACCGACCGGCCGGGGTTCATGCTGGAGCTGCTCGGCCGCTGAGCCAGCTGTAACACGCTGTTACACCCACTATCCGGTCGTTCTGATAGGGCGAGTAGTGCTACGAACGACGTGTTACAGGGTGCGCGGGCCCGGCAGGTTAGGGTTTGGCCGTGGCCAAGAAGTCCCGAGTCAAGAACCGTCAGGCGGCTGCGGCCCCGACGGACGGTCCCAACCCGCGTGCGGCGTGCCCGTGCGGGTCCGGCAAGCGCTACAAGGCGTGCCACGGTGCCGCCGGCGGCGCGTTCGTGGGGCGCCCGTTCGAGGGCCTGCCAGGCGAGTGCGACCTGGTCGCGCTGCGTGAGCTGGTGCCCTCGGCGACGGTGTCGCTGACGGTGAAGGGCTTCGAGTCGACGCCGGTCACGCTGGGCACCCTGCTGCCCGGCGCCGCGCCGGCGATGTCGCGCGACTCGGGCGAGGTCTGGGCCGGGCTGCAGGTGCAGCACAACTACGGCGACGTGTCGCGCGATGTGGCTGCGGCGCTGCTCCAGGCGCTCGAGGCGCGGGCGTCGGGTGAGTCCGGGATCTTCGGCCTGACCACCGCACCCGGCGACGGGCCACGGCTGCAGGACCTGATCACCAACTCCTCGCTCGACGTCACCGTCCACGAGGGCTTCGACTGGTGGCTCGCCGACGTCGAGGACAAGGGCGACTTCGAGCACGCGCTCGAGCACGCCAACGAGTCGGTGCTCCCGACGCTGCGACTGGCGTCGGTCGAGGCTGCGTACTGGACCTCGGTCGGCTCCAAGGAGCACCTGCGCTGGGTGATGCCCGAGCCCGAGGACGCCCTGCTGACCGCGCTCGCGCGCCTGCACGTGACCGGCGAGGACGTGATCATCCCCGACGCTCGTTTCGTCGGCATGTTCCGTGCCCACGGTCTGCTCGCTCCCGTCTGGGACCTGCCGGTCGGCACCGGCGCCGAGGCGCTCGAGGAGCCGGCGGTGGCGTTCAAGAAGCTGCTCGACGAGGCCCTCGCCGACGACTCCGAGATCACCCCTGAGGTCCGCTCGGCTCGCGCCGGGCTCGCCAACCGACAGGTCACCATCCGCTGACCCTCGCTGGTCGAAGGCCACTTCGTTCAGACCTCGGAGCCGCTAGGCGGAGGCGTGTCGAGACCAACACAGTCCCCTCGGCGCTCGATGAGGACCGTGTTGGTCTCGACACGGATTCGTTCGTACCTCACGAATCCGGCTCGACCGGCGTCGTTACTGCTCCACCGGCAACCAGAGCTCGCACGAGGCGTACGTCTCGGTGAGCTCGAGGTAGCGCAGGATCGACGGGCCGGGGCGGAGCCGCCACGGGTTCGACGGGAACCAGTCGGTGGCGGTCGCCGCCCAGAGCCGCTGCAGCGTCTCCGGGTGCGGGCCGCTGGAGGCGAAGACCGCCCAGGAGCCGGCCGGCACGGTGATGCTGTCGAGCCCGTCCGGAACCTCGGCCGACGGCGTGACCGCGACCCCGTGCAGGTAGGTGATCATCGATCCCTCCGGTGCATCGGGCGACGCGGACTCGGTGACGGCGAGGATGCCGCGCGGGTCGGTGTCGTTGAGCTCCTTGAGGCGGACATGCTCCTCGGGTGCGAGCGAGGCGATGTGTGCCTGGATGTGCGGGTTCACGCCCTCATAGATCAGCGGGACTTTGGTGGCGTGGCCGACGAGCCGGAGCTCGGGCATGTCGTTGATGGTGACGTCCATCGGGGTGCTCCCTTCGACGCTCAGGCGGAACCTGAGCGTGGGTTGCGTGCGTAGCGGACCACCGGATCGGCGCACGTCGGCCGGAGCCGTTCCGTGCACGGCACGGAACGCGCGCCCGAATGCCTCGGTCGAGCCGTAGCCGTAGCGGACCGCGACCTCCAGGAGGTCAGGGGCGCCGGCCACCAGGTCGGCCGCAGCCAGGGTCATCCGGCGGCGGCGTACGTAGTCGGACAGGGGCATCCCGGCCAGCGCCGAGAACATCCGGCGCAGGTGGTACTCGGTGGTGCCGTGGTCGCGAGCGACCCGAGCCACGTCCACCTCGCCGGTGAGATCTGCCTCGACCAGGTCGACCAGGGTGTTGAGCGTTCCGATCATGTGGTCCTCCTTTCGCCAGCAAGCCTCGCCTGGGAGCAACCTCCGGCGCCCGACTATCCTGGCCCGGTTCGATCAGGTTCAGTCGGACCGCGAACGCAGCCGGAACGCCTGCAGGCGGGAGTAGCCCTTCACGCTCGTACGCCGCATCTTCTCGACCTGGAAGCCGTCGACGTCCTCGAGCGCGGCGGCGGCGTTCTCGTCGACGACCACCGACGAGGGCCGGGCGACGGTCGTGAGACGGGCGGCGATGTTGACCGTCGGGCCGAAGACGTCGCCGAGCCGGAGCACCACGTCGCCGTAGGATATCCCGGCTCTGACGTGCGGAAACGCGCTGTCGCGATCCTCCCCGAGGGCGGCCAGGTCCAGGGCGGTCCGGGCCGCGGCGGCGACGTCCTCGAACGTGAAGAACACCCCGTCGCCGAGATACTTGATCACCCGTCCGCCGTGCTCGACGACGACGTCGGAGCAGGTGTCCTCGAACTCCTCGACCCAGTCGACCAGCTCCTTGTCGCTGAGCCGTTTGGACCGCGCGGTGTAGCCGACGATGTCGAGGAAGCCGACCGCCAGGGGCACCGCGGAGGCGTCCGCGACGGTGAGCATCCGCCGCGCCGCGCTGACCAGATGGCGGCGCCAGACATAGTCCTGCAGCGACTCGACCAGCGGCAGCACCTGCCCGGTCAGGGCGACCAGGTCCTCGACCTCGTCGCCACCCCGCTCCCGGGCGACCTCGGCCAGCAGCGACGTCTGCCACTCGGCCAGGCGCGCGTAGGACCGTCCCCAGGTCCGCACGAGCGCGGCCTGGCGGTCCTCGCTGAGCACCCCGAGGCGTACGAGCTCCTGCGTCATCCGCAACGCCTCGACATCGGCCTCGGTGAAGGCGATCTCGTCCTCGCCCGCGTGCGGGAAGCCGAGGTGGTGCCACAGGTCCTCGGCGACCTCCATGGGCACGCCGACCGCACCCGCGACCTCGGCGCGGGTCAGCGTGGGCGTCTGGCCGAGGACGAAGGACTCGACCACGGCGAGAGCCTCGGCCAGCTCGATGTCTGCCTCACGGCCACGGCCCTGACCGAGGCCCTCGTCAGCCTGTTCGTCGAGCGTCAGGAGCCGAACCTGTCCTTGGCGACCTTCTCCAACGCCCTCGCGAACGTCGGCATCTCGACGGACAGCTGCTGCAGCTTGTCGGCGCTGAGGTGGATCAGGTCGAGCGGGGTGAGGGCGACGATGGAGGCCGTGCGCAGCGAGCCCCTCATGATCGCCGCCTCGCCGATGATGTCACCGGGACCGCACTGGGCGATCTCCTCCTTGTCCCGGCGGACCGAGACGGTGCCGTCGAGGATGATGTAGGCCTTGTCCGGCGGGGTGTCCTCCCAGATCGGCGACCAGCCCTCCGGCAGGTGCACGCGGGTGCCGGTGGCGCTGATGTGCGCGATCTCCTTGGGCGTGAACATGGAGAAGAACGACTCGGTCACGAGGGTTTCCTTCGGGGTCGGCTGTGGGGTGGCTGCCGCTATGTGACGGCAGTTACAGAGATCAACGATGTTCGTCTACAGGGGTTACCCGCGAGTGAAGTTGGCTATGCGGGCAGCGGGTCGCGGGCGATCGGGCAGCTCATGCATCGCGGTCCGCCGCGGCCGGAGCCCAGCTCGGAGCCCGCGATCGCGATGACCTCGATACCGGCAGTCTCCAGGGCTCCATTGGTCTGTGTGTTGCGCTCGTACGCCACGACCACGCCCGGCGCCAGTGCCAGGGTGTTGTTGCCGTCGTCCCACTGCTCGCGCTCGGCGGCGACCGGGTCGAGCCCGGTGTCGACGTGGTGGAGCTTGTCGATCCCCATCGCCTCGGCCGCGACCTCGAGGAACGGGCGCGGGGCCGCGATGTTCAGCTGGCCGTCGTCGCCCACGGGGGTCACGGCGTACGCGACCAGCGAGTCGACCGCGTTCGGGTAGATCACCATCTTGTCGGTGTTCACCAGCGTGGCGATGGTGTCCAGGTGCATCGTCGCGCGCTCCTGCGCGATCGGCACCGCGAGCACGGTGTGGGCGAGCTCCTCGGCGAAGACCTGGCGGGCGAGCCGCTCGGCCCCGGCGGGGGTGGTGCGCTCGCCGACCCCGACCGCGACGACACCGGGAGCGAGGAGGAGTACGTCCCCGCCCTCGACGTGCTCCAGGTGGGCTCCGTGCAGCCGCGGGCTGGCCCGGAAGCGCGGGTGGAACTGGTAGATCAGCTCGGTGAGCGCGGTCTCGCGCTTGCGAGCCGGCATCGCCAGCGAGGTGACCGTGGCCCGGTCGCGGATCCACACCGACGAGTCGCGGGTGAAGAGCAAGTTGGGGAGCGGGTCGATCAGGAAGTCGTCGTGGGCGAGGAGGCTGGTGACCAGGCCGTGGCCGCCGCGTACCTCGTCGTTGCGGACGCCGGCGGTCAGGTGGTCGGTCAGCTCGGCCGGTCCGGCGTCGGCGAGGGCACCGCTCAGGTAGTCGCGCAGGGTGTCGCCGAGGGTGAGCGAGCCCAGCACGTTCTCGAGCGCGAGCTTCCGCGCCTCGGGCACCTCGAGGGTCTCGGTGAGCAGGTCGGTCAGGTAGAGCACCTCGACGTCGCGATCCCGCAGCGCGGCCGCAAAGGCGTCGTGCTCGTCCTGTGCCCGCTTCACCCACGGGATGCCGTCGAAGAGCAGCTTGTCGTTGTTGCGCGGCGTCAGCCGGGTGAGCTCCCGGCCGGGCCGATGGAGCATAACCGTACGCAGTCGTCCGACCTCGCTGTCGGCGCCAAGTCTCACCATGGCGCAGAGCCTAGATCAAGCCGGTCAGGCGAACACCTCGACCAGCGTCAGGATGCCCAGGACGAGGCAGACGACGGCTCCGACGTAGTGCAGGACGTGCAGCTTGATGAACCGGAGCAACGTACGTCCCAGCAGCACCGCGAGCCCCGAGACCGCCAGCAACGCGGCCCAGGAGCCGATGAAGACCGAGACCGGGTCGTGGTAGCGGGCCACCAGCGAGACGCTCAGCAGCTGGGAGAGGTCTCCCCACTCGGCCGCGAAGAGGACCATGAAGCTGGCCAGGACCTGGCGGAACCCGCGTACGTCCTTGGCCTTCTCGGCGAACTCGCTGCCGTCGTCCTCGGACGCGGTGCCGTGGTGACGGCGCCCCTCGATGAACAGGAACACCGCGCCACCCAGGAAGAGCAGCGCCGCGACGATGTGGATCAGGTCGGTCGGGAGGAGTGTCGCCACCCCGCCGATCGCCACCGCGATGAGCGTCTGGACCGCGAACGCCGCACCCACGCCGAGCCACACGAAGATCGGCCGGTACTTCGTCGACAGCACCAGCGTCGCCAGGAACGTCTTGTCCGGGAGCTCGACGACGAAGATCGCGGCGAAGGCCAGCGCGACGACGGTGATGTCCATCAGGGTTTCCGTTCCAGTTCTTTACGTCCGGCCCTCATCGTCGCACCCCGGCTCGACCAGCGGTCGGGCGAGGGCGGCGGCCTTGGCCTCGGCGAGTACCTCGATCGCCGGGCGATCGAGTGCTGCGGCGACGCGGGCGACGTCGTCCCACTCCGGCTGCAGGTTGACGACCTCGTCGTCGAGGCGGGCGGCCTTGACCGCGATCGGGTGCCCGTCGACGCTCACGGTCAGCATCTCGCGGGGCAGGGCGTGCTTGGCGACCTCGTGCTCGCGTACGCCGATGGTCGAGGTCTCCCGGAAGAACGCCCGCCGGACCGCCTCGGCGGCGTCGGGACGGGTGAGAGCATGGAGCGTATAGGCCGGTCGGCCCTTCTTCATCAGGATCGGCGTGACCCAGGCGTCCTGCGCTCCGGCCGCCAGAAGCGCGTCGAGAGCCCCGGGGATCAGTCGCGGCTCGAGATCGTCGATGTTCGCTTCGATGACGAGCTCGGTCTCCGGGGCGGGAGCATTTTCCCGCCTTGGTGGGGAAATGCCTGCCTCTGCCGCAGGATCCGCCCGCACTTCCCCGCCATGGCGGGATTCTGCCCCCGCGCCGACAACCTCGCCGACCAGTATGCGGAGTGTGTTCGACCAGCCCTCCGGATCCCTGCCGCCCGCGCCGACACCGATCGCCGTGGTCGTCATCGGCGGCTGAGCCCCCCACTTCGTCGCGAGGGTGGTGAGGAGCGCGGCGCCGGTCGGCGTGCACATCTCCATCGCCGGATGTCCGGGCGACCCCGCGTAAGAAGGTACGCCGGTGAGCAGCCGCGCCACGGCCGGCGGCGGCACCGGGAGGGTGCCGTGGGCGGCCCGGACCGATCCCGATCCGACCGCGACCGGGGAGACCACGACCTCGTCGGGCCGGAGGTGCACGAAGCCCGCGCAGACCCCGACGACGTCGGCGATCGCGTCCAGCGCTCCGACCTCGTGGAAGTGGACCGACTCGGGAGAGATCCCGTGCACGGCGCCTTCGGCCTCGGCCAGCCGCTCGAAAACCCGCAGCGCCAGGTCACGCACCGCGTCGTCCAGAGCGGCGCCGGTCAGCAGCGCCCGGACGTCGGTCCAGGTCCGATGGTGGACCGAGTCGGCGATCGAGACATGACACCGGGTCGCGGCCAGCGCGCCACGGGTCACCGGCGAAGCGGCGAGATCCACCGGCTCGGGGGCGACCGCATCCACGGCCGAGGCGATCGCCGAGAGGGGCACGCCGGCGTCGACGAGCGCCCCGAGCAGCATGTCCCCCGAGGCTCCGGAGGACGCGTCGACCCAGACGACGCTCACCGAGCCCGCCGCGCGATCCGGGCCGCCGCGACCCCGGCGCCGTAGCCGTTGTCGATGTTGACCACGGTCACGCCGGGAGCACACGAGTTGAGCATCGCCAGCAGCGCGGCCAGCCCGCCGAAGGAGGCGCCGTAGCCCACGGACGTCGGCACCCCGATCATCGGCACCCCCACCAGCCCGCCGACCACGGAGGGCAGGGCACCTTCCATGCCCGCGACGACGATCAGGCAGTCGGCGTCGTCGAGCCGGTCGCGTACGGCCATCAGGCGGTGGATCCCGGCGACGCCGACGTCGGTGATCCGCTCGACACCGGCGCCGTGGACCCGGCAGGTGAGGGCGGCCTCGGCCGCGACGGGCCCGTCGGAGGTCCCGGCCGCGACGACGCACACCCGGCCCTGCGGGGCCGGCAGTGGCCCGAGCGTGACTGCACGGGCCTCGGCGTCGTGGACCGCCGTCGGCAGCTCGGCCGCGACCCGGGCGGCCGCCTCGGCGGAGACCCGGGTGGCCAGGACGGCGCGCGAGGGATGAGCCTCGTGCAGTCGGCGAAGGATCGCGACGACCTGTTCGGGAGTCTTGCCGTCGGCGTACACGACCTCGGGGTCACCGGTGCGGCGCTCCCGGTCGAGGTCGACGCGGGCGAACCCGAGGTCGGCGGTCGGCTCGTCGTCCGACATGACTCAGAACCGCGCCGGGTCGGCGGGGTAGACCCCCAGCAGCTTCACGTCGGTCGTGAAGAAGGCCAGCTCCTCCAGGGCCCGCTTCAGCCCCGGCTGGTCCGGGTGACCGTCGACCTCGGCGAGGAACTGGGTCGCGGTGAACTTCCCATCCACCATGTAGGACTCCAGCTTGGTCATGTTGACGCCGTTGGTCGCGAAGCCGCCGAGCGCCTTGTAGAGGGCCGCCGGGAGGTTGCGTACGTTGAAGATGAACGAGGTCACCACCGGACCCGCGTCGGCGGGAGCCTGGATGAAGTCGGGCGAGAGCACCACGAAGCGGGTGGTGTTGTGGTCGGCGTCCTCGATGTCGGTGGCGAGCACGTCCAGTCCGTAGATCGAGGCGGCCAGCGGCGGGGAGATCGCGGCCATCGTCGGGTCACCGGCCTCGATCACCTCCCGCGCGGCACCGGCGGTGTCACCGGAGACGACCGGTGTGAAGCCGTGCTCCCGGATGATGTTGCGGCACTGACCCAGGGCATGGACGTGGGAGTGGACCGTACGGATGTCGTCCAGGTGGGCGCCCGGAAGGCCGAGCAGGTGGAACCGGATCCGCAGGTAGTGCTCGGCGATGATGTGGAGGTTGGACTCGGGAAGGAAGTGGTGGATGTCGGCCACCCGTCCGGCCAGGGAGTTGTCGATCGGGATCATCGCCAGCGACGCCTCACCCGCCTCGACGGTCGCAAACACGTCCTCGAACGAGGCGCACGGCACCGACTCCAGCTCGGGGTAGTGCCGCTGGCACACCATGTGTGAGTTGGACCCTGGTTCGCCCTGATAGGCGATGCGATGTGGCTCGGACACAGCGACAGTCTAGATTCGCCCGATGTGCTCGCTCTTGCAATTCTCAGTCTGCTGACAGCAATCGCCGCCCTGGTCCTCGCCGGAGCGGCCTGGCAGAAGACGAAGGACGTACGTCGCCCCGACCCTGCTGCCGTCGAGTCGCTGCCGACCGACGTCGCCGGTCTGCGCGCCGAGGTCGCGGCCCTGCGCGCCGAGTCGGCGATGAACCTGCGCCACCTCGCGGTGGTGCGCTTCGATGCCTTCGGAGACGCCGGCGGCCACCTGAGCTGGTGCCTGGCGCTGCTCGACGACAACGGCGACGGGGTCGTGCTCACCTCGATCCACGGCCGCACCGAGGCGAGGTCGTACGCGAAGAGCATCAGCGCCTGGAAGTCGTCCCAGCTGATGTCGCCCGAGGAGACCGAGGCCGTCCAGCAGGCCAAGCCCAAGAGCTGATCCGGGCTGATCCGGGCCCAAAAACGACGCCGGCACGCTCGGGCGTGGCGGGGGAACCGTTCCGAGCGTGCCGGTTTCAAACCCGGGCTGCGGGTGGGACGGCCCGGGAGTCGACCACTGGTCGCGGGGGATTTCCGACCAGTGTGTGGGTCTTGCCACGTCGCCGGCCGGAGTCAGGCTTGAGCCCGGTCGAAGACGACGACTCGGCTCACGCCGAGTCGTGTCAGACACCTTATGAACATTTACTTGTCAACAAGACATCTGTGTCGGCGCGTCGGCCCGGTTTTGCCATGAGAATCGACGCCAAACGCGCTGAAAACACGCAGAAAGAGGGACTTTAGGCCCTGATTGCCGGGACTTCGGGCCCGCCGCGTGTCGGTGAGATTCGGGACCGAATCGGGACTGGCTGTCAGCGTGGCACGCGGACGAGCAGGCGTCCGGGAAGACACTGCATGCGGAGCTCGCGACCCTCGGAGATCGTGTCGCCGTCGAGCTGGCGCGGCTGGTCGTGGTTGGTCCGGATCACGACGCTGGCACCGGTCATCCGGTTGACCAGATTGTCGGTGCGCGGCCGCTTGCTCAGCACCCGGACCGCGAGCGGGAGCCAGGACCAGAATCGCTGCGGATAGAGCAGCACCACATCGATGAGCCCGTCGTCGAGCGCGGCAGCCGGCAGCAGCGGCATGTTCGCCTGGAGGTAGCCGACGTTGCCGACCACGACCGTGCGCGCGCGGTGCCTGGTGAACTCGCCGTCGTCGACGGAGATCTCCAGCCGCATCGCCGGGAACATCAGGCTCTTGAAGGCGGAGAGGACGTACGCCATCCAGCCGATCCGCTTCTTGATGTCCTCGTTGACGCCGCTCATGATCGCGGCGTCGAAGCCCATCCCGGCCATGACCAGGAAGTTGGTGTCCTCGAGGTTGTCGCCCGAGACCTCGACCAGGTCGATCGCCTGGTCCTGCCCGGTCAGCGCGACGTCGATCGCGGCGCGGATGTAGAGCGGGATCGACAGGTTGCGGGCCAGCAGGTTGCCGGTGCCGCCGGGGACGATCCCGACGGCGATGCCGGTGCCGGCCAGGGCGGAGCAGACCTCGCGTACGGTGCCGTCGCCACCACAGACGAGGACCAGGTCGGCGCCTTCTGCCTGGGCCGCCAGCGCCATCCCCTTGCCCGGGTCGTCGACCGTGGTCAGGTGCCAGGTCGGCGTCTTCCAGCCGGACTCCTTGGCCATCGTGGTGACCATCGTCTTGAAGTGCTCGACCGACTCGACCTTGATCGGGTTGAGGACGACCGCGATCCTCCGGTTGCCACGCACCGAGTCGACCAGCGGCCGACGTCCGAGCGCGTGCGAGGCGGGCAGCGGCGTGTAGAGCGCCATGCCCAGGAAGACGGCACCTGCGGCGAAGAGGATCCCGCCGAGCACGTCGGAGGGGTAGTGGCGTCCGAGGAAGACCCGGTCGGCGGCGACGAGCACCACCAGCACGATGAGGCCGGTGTAGGCCAGGCGGCGGATGCCGCGACGGCGTACGAACATCGTCACGACCACCGCGATCACGCCTGCGAGCACCGCGATCCCGGTCGCATGACCGGAGGGGTACGCCGGTGACTCGTGGAACCACGACGCCAACTGCCACGCGGGCCGGTCCCGGTCGACGAGCAGCACCACCGCGCGGCGTACGACCAGCGTGATCACCACGACGCCGAACACGTAGACCGCGGCGCGCAGATACGTCCGGAACAGTCCCGCGGCGACCAGGAGCGCGACGCCGACAGCGAGATACCACTCGGTGGCCACCTCGACGATGTGCCAGAAGTCGAGCATCCAGCCGTGCTCCGCAGTCACCGCCGTCGCGTCCCGGCCGAGCTCGTCGATCGTCGAGACCGGCGGCCACCCGTTGATCCCCGCGATCCCGATCAGAGCGCACAGAGCGAACAGCGAAGCCGCCCAGAGCAGCAGGGCACGGCGCGAAAGGTCAAGCACGGTGAGTCAGTATGCGCGATACGTCTTCCACACAGTGAATGAACGGGCTGGACAAAAGCCGAGGCAGTGGCCGGAGGAAAGCGCTATCGTCCGCTTTCCGCGCATGATTCGGGTCGGCGCCGGCACCCCTCGGTCCCTCGTCGTTGTGAGGTCTCTCATGCGCTCTCGCGCGTCCGCGTACGCCCTTCTCGGGCTCCTGTCCGTCCCCGCCGTCGCCCTGAGTGTCGGTGGCCTCCTCGCCGGCTCCGCCGCTGCGGCCGACGGTGAGTGTGGTAGCAAGCCCATCACCGTCGACCTCAGCGTCGAGGGCCAGGTCCCGACCGAGGGCGACGATGTGATCGCCGTCCCGGCGGGTGTCTCCGTGGACGCGCTGGGCGGGAACGACTGGATCTGCGTCCAGGGGGAGGGCAGTGCGGACATCGTCGGTGGACTGGGTGACGACACCATCTACCCCCGGTTCAGCAACCGAGTGAACGCCGGAGAGGGCGACGACACGATCGACGGCGACTTCATTACGCTCGACGCGGGCGCCGGACATGACGTCATCTTCGGCGGGATGCAGTCTCTGTTCTTCACCGCCAAGGGCGGCGATGGCGACGACACGTTCCACGCGGGATCCACCGCCGGTGCCTTCGACGGACAGAGCGGTGCTGACACCTTCTACGGTGGTCCAGGCTACGACAAGGCCTACGGTGGTGCCGGAGACGATCGGATCTTCGGTGCGGACGGAGACGACATCCTGAGGGGTGGCGAGGGCGCCGACACTGTGCTCGGAGGAGGCGGGGCAGACCAGATCGCAGTGACCGACGTCGATGCCTCCGGGGATGTCATCGATGCCGGTTCGAGCGGAACATCGGTGGACAAGCTCTACCTTGACCCCAGCGTCACCCCATCGGGGACAGGCATCGAGCTCGACATGGCCTCCGGTGTATCCAACTGGGGCGCCACCATGGTCGGCTTCGAGTCGGTGGTCGGCACCAGCCACGCCGACGTGATTACCGGCACCGAGGGTGACGACACGATCGACGCCTCCGGCGGCAACGACACGCTCAGCGACGGTCCGGGCAAGGATGTCGTTCATGGCGGCGACGGTGACGACACGATCCTGGGGAACCGCCGCTCCGACGGTGAGGACTTCGACTCGCTCTACGGCGATGCCGGCAACGACCGCATCTCCGGCGGCATCCACAACGCCCTCGACGTGATCGTCGGCGGCGCGGGGAACGACACCCTCGACAACGGAGTCGGCGCAGCGCGAGTCTTCGGCGGAACTGGGGACGACACGATCACTCTCGACGGCAGCTCGTCCTCGGACGCGTACGGCGAGGACGGGCAGGACACGTTCCGAGTCGGCGCCATCGGTGGCACCGTCTCCGGTGGGAACGGCAATGACACGATCTACGGAGGCTCCACATCGCTTGGCGCCGATGGCGATGCCGGCGACGACAAGATCTACGGCGCCGCTGAGACCAACCACATCAACGGTGGATCCGGAAACGACCTCATCGAGGGCGGCACCGGGCGCGACTATCTGACGGGCGGCGCTGGCAGCGACTCGATCTTCGGCAAGGCCGGTGTTGACGAGATCTACGGCGACGAGAACTACTACAGCCCCACCGTCGGATCCGCAGACCGCATCGACGCCGGGGACGGCAATGACACCATCAAGGCTGGCCCCGGCAGCGACACCGTGAGTGCCGGAGAAGGCTCGGATGCCGTCGTCGGCGAGGCCGGCAACGACCGAGTTCTCGGCGGAGGCGGAAACGACCGGCTGAAGGGCGACGCAGGCAACGACTCGATCGAGGGCGGCAGCGGCAACGACACCTTGGAAGGCGGGAACAACACCGACTCGATTCGAGGTGACAGCGGCGACGACCTGCTGGCGGGCAACGCCGGCGACGACTCGCTGAACGGCGGTACCGGCGTCGACACGGCCTCGTACTTCACTGCCGACAATCCCGTCACCGCGACCATGTCCCGCGCGACCGGGGGTGGTGGCACCGACACGCTCGCCGGGATGCAGAACCTGACGGGCAGCCCGTACGCCGATCGTCTCGTCGGTGACGGTGGCGCCAACGTACTTCTCGGCGGAGGCGGCAGCGACACGATCTTTCCCGGCCTCGGCAACGACCGCGCGGAGGGTGGTTCGGGAACCGACACCGTCGAGTACTCGAACGTACGCAACGGCGTGAAGGTCGCGCTCAACACGACCTCGGTGCAGTCGACCGGCGCGGGAGCGGATCGTCTGCTGACCTTCGAGCGCCTGACAGGCACCAACTACGCCGACGTCCTGCGGGGCAACTCGGGCGCCAACAAGCTGGTCGGCCTCGGCGGTTCGGACCGGATCGAGGGCGGCTCGGGCAACGACTCGCTCTATGGCCACTCGGGCAACGACCGCCTCTACGGCGGCTACGGCCGTGACTACGGTGACGGTGGCACGGGCAGCGACAGCAGCTCGTCGGTCGAGCGGCGCGTACGCATTCCGTAGCCCCAGAGGTACGGGAGAGGTACGGGTTCGGGCGGCAGCACCGGTTGGCGACACTGCCCCTTTCGAGTTCCGAGCACATGAATCGAGAGGGATCCATACGATGAAGACATCGGTGCGGTTGCGCATGGGCGGCCTGCTCGCGGCAGCAGCTGTGGCAACGGGCGGACTGGTCGCCGTGGACGCGGGCACGGCGCCTGCGGAGGCCGCGGTCAGCTGCACGATCAGCAGCCCGAAGACCGTACGTCCCGGCAACACCGGCAGCTGCGTGACGCTGCTCCAGAAGGTGCTCGGTGGGCTCAAGCCGGACGGTTCGTTCGGGTCGGCGACCACCGCGCGGGTGAAGAACTACCAGCGCGCGAAGGGACTGGCGGCCGACGGAATCGTCGGGGCGCGTACCTGGGGGAAGATCAAGTCCGGGATGTCCGGCGCGGGCACGCTCATCACGTCGGGAAGCAACGCGAACTGGTACGCCTGCCTCATCGTCCGTGGTGGCTCGTCGATCCGCTACACGGTCACCAACAAGCGCAGCACCTCGTGGAAGCAGGCCTACATCTACGCCAGCAGGGCGAGCGGGCTGATCCGAGGCACGATCGCCAGCAAGGGGTCCCGCTCGACCGCGTCGAACCCCTCGGGCTTCCCGAAGACGTACAACACGACGGCCACGTACGTCACCTACACGAAGGCCAACTACTACACGAACGACTCCTACGGCTATAACTTCACCGACGTGACGGTCTACCGCTCGTTCCTGCGCCCGTGCGGCAAGACCAGCCCGGTCTACTGGTGACCGGCCGATTACTGAAGTGAGATCTGGTGGTCCGGTCGACTAGCCTTGCCGCATGATCGACCCGCGCATCCTCCGCGAAGACCCCGACCGCGTACGTGCCTCGCAGGAGCGCCGTGGCGCGTCCTCTGACGTGGTGGACCGGGCGCTGTCCGCGGACAGTGCCCGGCGCGCGGCGATCGCGGACTTCGAGGCCAAGCGGGCCGAGCAGAAGCAGATGGGCAAGAAGGTCGCCCAGGCCAAGGGTGAGGAGAAGCAGCAGCTGCTCGCCGAGGTGAAGGACCTCGCGGCCGCCGTCAAGGCGGCCGACGCGGCTCAGGCGGAGGCTGAGGAGGAGTGGAAGAAGGCCCTCAAGGCCATCCCCAACCTCGCCGACGACGCCCCCGCCGGCGGTGAGGACGACTTCGTCCTGATCGAGAAGGTCGGCGAGCCGCGCGACTTCGCGGCCGAGGGGTTCGAGCCGCGCGACCACGTCGAGCTCGGCAAGATGCTCGGCGCGATCGACCTCGAGCGAGGCGCCAAGGTCTCGGGCAGCCGCTTCTACTTCCTGACCGGTGTCGGCGCCGAGCTCGAGTTCGCGCTGATCAACCTGGCGATGGAGCAGGCCCGTGAGGCCGGCTTCACCCAGGTCATCGCACCTGCGCTGGTGCGCCCGGAGGCGATGGAGGGCACCGGCTTCCTCGACCAGGTCGACGACGGCGTCTACAAGATCGAGGACGACGACCTCTACCTGGTCGGCACCTCGGAGGTGCCGATGGCGGCGTACCACTCCGACGAGATCCTCGACCCCGACACCCTCCCGCGGCGCTACGCCGCCTTCTCGTCGTGCTTCCGCAAGGAGGCCGGCTCGGCGGGCAAGGACACCAAGGGCATCATCCGGGTCCACCAGTTCGAGAAGGTGGAGATGTTCGTCTACACCACCGTCGAGGAGTCGTACGCCGAGCACCAGCGTCTCCTCGAGTGGGAGAAGGCCTTCCTGGACAAGCTCGAGCTCGCCTACCAGGTCATCGACGTGGCCGCGGGCGACCTCGGTCCGAGCGCGCTGCGGAAGTTCGACTGCGAGGCGTGGATCCCCACCCAGGGGAAGTACCGCGAGCTCACCTCGGCGTCCAACTGCACCACCTTCCAGGCACGTCGCCTCGACATCCGGGCGCGCACCGAGAATGGCACCACCCCGGTCGCCACCCTCAACGGCACGCTGACCGCGATCACCCGCGCCATCGTCGCCGTGCTGGAGACCCACCAGCAGGCCGACGGCTCGGTGCGGGTGCCGAAGGCTCTGCAGAAGTGGCTCGGTCGCGAGGTTCTGGAGCCGATCCAGAAGTGAGCACGACCGAGAGCACCACCGCCCGGCCCGGTGAGGCCGCCTGGCAGCCGAAGCTCGTCGCGCTCGACATCGACGGCACCCTGCTGCGCTGGATCGAGGGCACCGGCACGACGTCCGAGGCTCTCTCCGACAAGGTGCGCGACGCGGTCCGCCGGGCCTACGACTCCGGCGCCCATGTGGTGCTCTCCTCCGGTCGCTCGGCCCATTCGATGACTGGGATCGCCGACCTGCTCGGGCTCCCGGACGAGGGCGCGGAGCGGTTGTGGATCGTCGCCTCCAACGGCGCGGTGGTGCTCCGCTACCCGCCGGTCGACGTGGTGCACGAGGAGACCTTCGACGCCCGGGCGGCGGTGGAGAAGATCATGGAACGGCGGCCGAACGTGCTGGTCGCGGTCGAGAACCGTGGCCTGGGCTACCGGTTCAACCGACCGTTCCCCGAGGGCGAGCTCGACGGCGCTCATCTGATCGCTCCGATCGACGAGATGGTCGCCGAGCCGGTCTCCCGGGTGATCATCCGCGACCCCGACGCCACCCCCGAGGACTTCCTCGCCCTCGGCCGTGAGCTCGGTCTGCACGGCATCGACTACGTGGTCGGCTACACCGCCTGGCTCGACCTCACCCCGGTCGGCGTCTCCAAGGCATCGGGCCTCTCCTACGTCTGCGACCAGCTCGACCTCGAGCCGGCCGACGTACTTGCCATCGGCGACGGCCGCAACGATGTCGAGATGCTCGAATGGGCGGGTCGCGGTGTAGCCATGGGCAACGCCCCCGACGAGGTCCAGGAGGTGGCCAACGCAGTCACCGCCCACGTCGCCGACGACGGCGCGGCGCTGGAACTCTCCCGCTGGTTCTGAGAGTGCTGTTCTGGGAGTCTTTGCGCTCGTGACCCTTCCCACCACCATCATGACCGAGCGGCTGACGCTGCCGTTGTGGACCCGCGCCGATGTCGAGGCGATCCGCGATCCCGACGGCGGGATCGGGCGCCCGCAGAGCTGGCACCCGCAGTTCCCGCGCGAGGACGACCGCGACGCGGCGACGATGTGGGTCGAGGGCGACCGGTGGAGCTCCCGCTACATCATGCGCAACGGCACCGTGCTCGGCTCGATCGGCTTCTTCGGGCCGCCCGAAGAAGCCCCTGACGGCACCCCGGAGACCGAGGTCGGCTACGGCCTGATCGAAGAGGCACGCGGGTGGGGTTTCGCGACCGAGGCGCTCAAGGGTCTGCTGGCATGCGCCGACGAGGAGGGCGTACGCATTCGGGCCGCTGTCGAGCCCACCAACGCGGCCAGCCTCCGAGTGCTCGCCAAGTGCGGGTTCACCGAGCTGCGTGGCGCCGACGAGGACGGGCATCTGGTGATGGCCAGGCCGGTCCCCGGTGGCAGAATGGAAGAATGAGGACGCCGAAGCTCGTCGCCACCGACCTCGACGGCACCCTGGTCAGAGCGGACGGTTCGGTCTCGGACTTCACTCGTGGCGTGCTCGTGAAGCTCGAGGAGATCGGCGTGCCGGTCATCTTCGTGACCGGACGGCCGCTGCGCTGGACCCGCGAGCTCTTCGAGCACATCGGCAGCGTCGGGCTGGCGATCGTCTCCAACGGAGCCCTGGTCTGGGACGTCGCCGCCGATCAGCCCCGGCTGACCCGGCTGATCGAGCCGGCCCTGACCGCCGAGGTGGCGGCAGCGCTGAAGGAGAGCGTGCCCGGACTGGTCTTCGCGACCGAGTCGCTCGAGGGGTGGTCGTGCGAGCCCGCGTTCGCGACCCACACCGCCGACGCCCTCCGCCCCGCCAGGCGCGTTGCGTCGATCGAGGAGCTCGCCGACGAGCCGTTGATCAAGCTGCTCGCCCGCCGTGACGACCACGACGACGCCGACGAGCTGCTCGCCGCAGCGGCCGCGGTCGTCGGCGATCGCGTCAACGTCACCCACTCGTCGTTCCCGCTGCTCGAGATCAGCGCTCCCGGGGTCACCAAGGCCTCCACGCTGGAGCTGGTCTGCACCGAGCTCGGCATCTCCGCCTCGGACGTGATCGCCTTCGGTGACATGCCCAACGACCTGCCGATGCTGACCTGGGCCGGCACTTCGTACGCCATGGCAGACGCCCATCCGAGCGTGGTCGCGTGCGCGTCGCACCTGGCCCCCGGGCACGAAGATGACGGTGTCGCGCGGGTCCTGGCTGGAGTCTTCGGCCTGTGACTGGTTTGATCTTCGCCATGCGCCGCGTCCCCCAGTTCCTCGCTGCCCTCGCTCTCGCGGTGACAGCGGTGGTCATGACGAGCCCCGCACCCGCCTCGGCAGCCCCGGTCACGGCTCCCGCGAAGTGCCCGGCCTTCGAGCTCAGCGACGCGGTCAAGGAGCCGCTGGTCTTCCACGCACGGGTGACCGGCCCAGGCAAGGCCACCAAGAAGGGCGGCCCGGTGGTCTACCCGGTGACCGTCGTCAAGGCGCTCAAGGGCGTGACCAGCGGCAGCAGCCTCCAGGTCGCGCTCAACCCCGGCGTGTGCCAGAAGAAGTCGCTGACCGCCAACGAGGACTACTACTTCTTCGCGCAGAAGAAGGGCGACACCATCCTCGCCGCCGGCAGCGCCCCGCGCGTCGAGGAGTACACCGACAAGCTCCAGGCCGAGATCGCCAACGAGTTCCCCGAGGTGATCGCCCCCGAGCCTCAGCAGGTGAGCTTCAGCGAGCCCGCGTCTCCCGAGGGCCAGAAGCTCGTCGAGGTCGCCGCCCCGGGCGTCGTACTCGTCGTCGTCGGCCTGCTCGGCCTGATCATCGTGATGATTCTCGGACGGCGGAAGGCCGCGTAGCCGGGCTCGTGGGCTCAGCCTCCGGCGCCCACCCCGGCGGCCGGAAGGCGTAGCTCAGCTTGAGCCGCCAGCCGTCGGCGGTGCGTACGTCGTTCCAGAGCTCACGGAAGGCGCCGTACTCCAGCCGGAGCAGGTTGTAGGTGTCGACCTTGTAGGTCAGGCCGTACGTCGGGCGCTGCCGCTCGGGCTGGAAGGTGCCGAAGAGGCGGTCCCAGACGATCAGGATGCCGGCGTAGTTCTTGTCCAGGTACTCCGGGTCGGAGCCGTGGTGGACACGGTGATGGCTCGGGGTGTTGAAGACGAGCTCGATCGGACGCCAGAGCTTGCCGATCGTCTCGGTGTGCACGAAGAACTGGTAGATCAGGTTGATCGAGAAGGCGATGTAGATCGCAGCCGGTGAGATGCCGAGGAACGGCAGCGGCAGGAAGAAGAAGAACTCGAACCACGGGTTCCACTTCTGTCGCAGCGCGGTCGCGAACGTCATGTACTCGCTGGAGTGGTGCGCCTGGTGGGCCGCCCAGCCGACTCGGGTCCGGTGCACGAACCGGTGGTTCCAGTAGTAGGCGAGATCGATGACCACGACCGAGATCGCCAGGCCCCACCACGTCTCCGGGATCTGCCACAGCGACGCGTAGGCGAAGATCGCCGCGTAGACCGCGAAGGTCAGGACCTTGAACACGGTCATCGACACGATCGAGCCGAGGCCCATCAGGATCGAGGTGCGCGCGTCCTTGAAGACGTAACCGGCCAGGTTGTCGTCGTGGTCGAGCCATTTCAGCGCCGCCAGCTCGATGAGGATCGAGATCACGAAGAACGGGATCGCGTACGTCAAGGGGTTCTTCAACGGGTCGAGCATGTCGTTCATGGGGGACCTCCCAGGGATATGACCTTGGAGTAAGTTACCTCAAGGTCATATGCCACCGCTAGACTCTTGGTCATGTCACGGGCCAACGCTGGAACCAAGGGCGTCCCGCGCGCCGACCGCGAGCTGCAGATCCTGCGAGCCGCCTGCCAGGCCTTCGGCACCGTCGGGTTCGCCAAGGCGTCGGTCGCGGCGATCGCCGCCGACGCCGGCATCTCGAAACCGCTGGTCTACCAGTACTTCGGCTCCAAGGAGGGCCTCTTCCTGGCCAGCTTCAACTACGGCGCCGAGACGCTCGCCGCCGAGATGGAGCGGGTCGCCGCCGACGACTCGGTCGGCGTCGAGCGTGGTCTGCGCACCCTCGACGGGCTCTTCCGGACGCTCGAGCCGCAGCCGTGGCTGTGGCGGCTCCTCTTCGACCCGACGGCGCCCGACGACGGCGAGGTGGCTGCCGCCCGCGCCGTCTACACCGGCCGGATCACCCGTCTCGCCGTCGAGGGCGTCGGTGAGCTGATGAGGCTCGTCGGTGACGACGATCCTCTCGACGCCTCGGCGCTGACCGCGGTCTGGATGAGTGCGGTCGATGCGCTGATCACCTGGTGGCTCGACCATCCTGAGGTCACGCCCACTCAGATGACGGAGCGGTGCCATCGGCTGATCATCGCGATCTCCGGCGCCGCGCTGCCCGCAGCGGAACCCAGTAGCCTACGCGCGTGAGCATCGGCAGAGACCTCCAGTCCGCGATCTTCCGCAAGGGCCTGTTCGGCCACCGCCCCGTGGTGCCGACCGAGCCCTCGGTGCTCGCCGAGGCTGCCCAGCGGGCGATGAGCAAGGAGGCCTGGGCGTATGTCGACGGCGGAGCCGGCCAGCAGCGCACCGTCGCCGCCAACACCGCCGCCTTCGACCACTTCCGGCTGGTGCCACGGATGCTCACCAACGTCGAGAGCCGCGACCTGCGCACCACGCTGTTCGGTGTGGACATGCCGGCGCCGCTGATGCTCGGCCCGGTCGGCGTGCTGGAGCTCGCCCATCCTCGCGCCGAGCACGAGGTCGCCGCGGCGGCCCGCGCGACGGGCGTCCCGATGGTGATCTCCACCCAGGCCTCCGTCCCGATGGAGGAGGTCGCCCAGGACCTGGGTGACACGCCACGGCTCTACCAGCTCTACTGGTCGAAGGACGAGACGATCGTCGAGTCCTTCGTACGCCGCGCCGAGGCCATCGGCTCCGACGCGCTGGTCGTCACCCTCGACACCCACATGCTCGGGTGGCGCACGCGTGATCTCGACCTGGGCTATCTGCCCTTCGCCCGGGGGCTGGGCATCGCTCAGTACACCTCCGACCCGGCCTTCCGTGCCCTCGTCGAGGCCCGGCTCGCGGACGGGAGCGGGACGAGCGTGCGACCTGGGCTCAGGGAGATCCCCTCGGCCCTCACCGCGGTCGCCTCGATGGCCCAGCACCATCCCGGCAAGCTCGTCGACAACCTCCGCTCCGGTCATGCCCGAGCCGCGGTCGAGACCTTCCTCGACGTCTTCTCCCGCTCCGACCTGATCTGGGACGACCTCGACCGGCTCCGGGAGATGACCGACCTGCCGATCGTGCTGAAGGGGCTCCAGGCGCCCGAGGACGCCCGCCGCGCCCTCGAGCACGGCGTCGACGGGATCATCGTCTCCAACCACGGCGGCCGCCAGGTCGACGGCGCCATCGCCTCCATCGACGCCCTGCCGAGCATCGTCGACGAGGTCGACGGCCGGATCCCGGTCCTCTTCGACTCCGGCATCCGCTCCGGCGCCGACATCCTCAAGGCGCTCGCCCTGGGAGCCGACGCGGTCCTCCTCGGCCGCCCCTACGTCTACGGCCTGGCCCTTGCCGGCGCCGCCGGTGTCCAGGCCGTCATCGAGCACATGATCGCCGAGCTCGACCTCTCCCTCGGCCTCGTCGGCTGCCGCTCGGTCGACGAGATCGGCCGCGAGCTCCTCGGCTGAGTTCGAGTGAGGCTGGGAGCGCGCCGGGACGCGCCCCCAGCCTCACCGGCGGATCAGATCGTCTTCGCGTACGACGTGATCGTCTTGGACGTGTACCCCGTCCCGGATCCGATCACGGTCACGGTGACCTGCTTGCCGTTCCAGGCCTTGCGGAGGAACAGCGAACCCGACGTGCCTCGCTTCACGACCGTTCCGTTGATCTTCCAGACGTACGTCACCGACGAGGGCGACGGCGACCAGGTCCCGCGCACAGCGGTCACGGTGTGGCCGTACTCGACGGTGCCCTTGAGGTAGGGGCGCGGGGCGGTGAACGTGCCTGCGACCACCGCAGCCGTCTTCGCGCTGGTCATGGTCTTCGTCGTGTAGCCCGACCTGGCCCCCACGACGCTCACCGTGATCTGCTTCCCCTTGGCCGACGCCGGGATGACCAGCTGGTTCGAGGAGCTCGACTTGATCGTGGTGGAGCCCGCCTTCCAGACGTACGTCACCGTGCTCGGTGTCGGTGACCACGTGCCCCGCGCTGCGGTGAGGGTCTTGCCGACCTTGGCGGTGCCGCTGATCGTCGGCGTCGGTGCGACGAACGTCCCGATCACCTTGACGCTCTTCGTCGTGGACCACTTCGGTGCACCCGGGAACGCCTGATAGGTGTAGGTGAGCGTGTGCGAACCGACGGAGAGCTTCTTCGCCGGGAGCGTCACCGATTCCGTGCGGGCGTCGAACGTCGCACTGCCGAGGACGGTCGATCCCTCGCTGATGGTGACCGCGCCGTAGGGCGTGATCGCGTCGGTGCTGAGCGCGATGCTGGAGGCGTAGCTGCTTCCGTAGCTGTACGACAACGCTCCGCTCACGGTGATCGCGGGCGGGGTCGCCACGGCGTTGTCGCTGCTCGCGACATCGAAGATGTAGGTCGACGTCTGGCTCCAGTTGCCGGCCCTGTCGACCGCGCACGCGACGACACGTCCCTCGATGAAGACGGCACGGGAGTCGGGCGTGAAGGGGAAGCCGGTCGTGCCGGTGGCGGGTGCCGACGACCCGGTGCCGCAGTACGCGCTCGTGCCACCTGAGAACCGGTAGGTCTCCACGTCCGCGCCGCCCCCGCTGATCCAGAAGTAGCCGGGGATCCCGGCGCCGCCTCTGGGCTCGCCCGCGACGTAGACCGCTTGGCCACCGACGACCGGCGTGATGGTCGGGGGCTCCGGATCGGTGCGATCGACCCCGAAGGTGCAGTGAACCGGCTCGCCCGCCTTGCCGTAGCCGTCCCGCGAGGTGATCCAGAGGTCGTAGAGGGCGCCGTCCGTGAGCAGGTCGGGCGGGATCGTGACGGCGATGCGGGCATCGGCGTACTTTTCGGTGGCCGTGAGTTCGAAGATCGGCGTTGCGTCAGGTGACTGGTCGGCCGGGAAGACCTCGAACGTCGCGGTCACCTTCGCGCCTCCGCCGTGGAACGGGGTGTCAGGATCTGCGACGTACGCGCTCGCGTAGATGTCGCTGTTCAGCCACTGCGGCGTCGACGTGCACGGCTCAGTGCCCGGGTAGGACGTGCCGACCTGAAGACTCGTCGCGTCGTGGGGTGCCCGGTTGAACACGATCTGCAAGCCAGCGGTCTTGACCCGGTTCCAGCCACAGGACATGCAGGTCTCGTCGGCAGCCTTGAGGCCGACAGCCAATGAGCCGTCTCCGGAGGCAGCCTGCTTGGCGAGGTCGGTGGCGTCGAACGAGAAGTACCCGTTCC
Source organism: Nocardioides sp. NPDC087217 (assembly GCF_044744805.1). NCBI lineage: Bacteria > Bacillati > Actinomycetota > Actinomycetes > Propionibacteriales > Nocardioidaceae > Nocardioides > Nocardioides sp. NPDC087217. The sequence continues at coordinate 46,631 of NZ_JBIUZB010000009.1, read as the reverse complement.
ATGTGCGCGCACCTTCGCACCCGCTCGGCGCGTAGGTCTCCACGGTCGCCGGCTCCTGGGACCAGTCGGCGCCCGCGTAGAGCTCCAGCGCACCTTGCCGGCAGTCGACCTCGTCGACCCAGGCCAGGTCGGCGCTCATCTGGAACCGCGCCGACACGATGTCATCGGGCGACAGCTCGGCCAGTACGTTCTGGTTGTCGAAGGTCCAGATCATGCGCTGACTGGACGGTGACTCGTCGCAGGCCTCGATGATCACCTCACCGTAGCTCTCCTCGGGGTCGACCTCGGCCGGGTCGCAGAACCCGACCCAGGTCCGGTCGTCGATCGGGTCGAACGCCGACGAGCCGGAGAGCGAGTTCTGGACGGTGCCGCCGGTGGCGTACACCAGTTCCGGGACGATCGGCATCGGATCGTCGGTGGCCGTTGCGGCAACGGACGGAGTCGGAGCGAGCGCGACGGTCGCGATCAACGTGCTGGCCAAGGTCGATGCGGAGATCAGCGCGATCGTGCGCCGACGTGGAGACATGTGTGCTGCCTTCGAGACGGGTCAGCGCTGCGAAGGCGCTGCCGAGGTGGGAGATTGCCGGGCGACCTGAGCACATACCCCATGAGGCGTATTCGCGCCGGACCGGCGGAATCTAGCATCAGCGGCGCGGAGCTGTCCGGCGGACGGTGACGACAGCGGGTGAGAGCAGGGACACGCCTGGGCCGCGGCAAGTTCATACTTTATGAGGGGGCGCGATCTGTGCACCCCACTTACGATTCAAGTGATGAACCCGCAATCTCCGCCAGACATCGTCGTGATCGGCGGCTCCAACATGGATCTCCACGCTCGGGCGCACGAGCAGGTGGTGATGGGTTCGAGCATGTCCGGATCCGCCGGCCTCTCGCCTGGTGGGGTGGGTCGCAACGTCGCGGAGAACCTCGCCCGGCTGGGTGACTCCGTCGCGCTGGTCTCGGTCGTCGGCGACGACCCGATCGGCGACGAGGTGATCAGCTACACCGAGGACGTCGGCGTCGACTGCACCTACGTCCGCCGCCGGGCAGACGTACGCACCGGCACCTACAACGCCGTGCTCGACTCCTCCGGTGAGCTGGTGGTCGCGGTGGCCGACATGGCCGCGACCGACGAGTTCTCCCCGCTGGTCGTGGAGGCGGCCCGCGACCTGATCAAGAACGCTCGCGGTGTGCTCGTCGAGGGCAACATCCCGGTCCGCACTGCTGACGTGGCGATCGACCTGGCCCGTGAGTTCGACGTGCCCGTCGTGTTCGACCCGGTGTCGGTGCCGAAGGCGAGGCGGGCGCGCGAGCTGATCCGGGCCGACCGCGAGCTCTATCTGGTCACGCCCAACCAGGCCGAGCTGGCCGCTCTGACCGACCTGCCCGCCGGCACCGACGCGGAGATCGAGAAGGCCGTCCACTCGCTGCACGACCGCGGTGTCGGCGTCGTCTGGGTGCGCCTCGGCGCCCGCGGTTCGGTGATCAGCTACGGCGACATCTATCAGGAGCTTCCCGCCGTGCCGGCCGACGTCGTCGACGTCACCGGCGCGGGCGACGCGATGCTCGCCGCGTTCACCCACGAGCTCCTCCGAGACGTCGACCTGGTCGCGGCGGCCCGGTTCGGGCACGCCGCGGCAGCGCTGACCTGCGGCACCCACGACACCGTCCGGATGGACCTCAGCGAGAGCCTCGTCCGGGAGCTGGTGTGAAGGTCCGGCTCACCGAAGAGGTCGGGGTCGCGCTCGCCGAGGGCCGCCCGGTCGTCGCGCTGGAGTCGACGATCATCAGCCACGGCATGCCCTATCCCGACAACGTCAAGATGGCCACCGAGGTCGAGCAGATCGTGCGCGACAACGGCGCCGTCCCGGCCACGATCGCGCTGCTCGACGGCATCCCTCGTGCCGGCCTGTCGCCCGACGACCTCGAGCTCCTCGCCTCCGACCCGGACGTCACCAAGGTCAGCGTCCGCGACCTTCCCTACGTCGTCGCCCGCGGTCTCCACGGCGCGACCACGGTCGCGGCCACCATGCGCCTGGCGGCCATGGTCGGGATCAGGACGTTCGTGACCGGTGGGCTCGGAGGCGTGCACCGGGGCGCGGCGACGTCCTTCGACATCTCCGCCGACCTGACCGAGCTCGCCCGCACCCAGGTCGCGGTGGTGAGCGCCGGCGTGAAGTCGATCCTCGACATCGGGCTGACCCTGGAGACTCTGGAGACCTACGGCGTGCCGGTCCTGGTCAACGGGAGCGACGAGTTCCCGGCCTTCTACTCCCGCAGCTCCGGGTTCGCGGCGCCGCTGCGCATCGACGGACCCGACGAGGCTGCCGCGGTCATGAAGGCCACCTGGGAGCTCGGCCTGCCCAGCGGTCTGGTCGTCGCCAACCCGGTCCCGGCCGCCGACGAGATCCCCGCCGAGGTGATCGGGCAACACATCGACCACGCTCTCGCCGACGCCGAGGCCCGCGGCATCCGAGGCAAGGAGATCACCCCGTTCCTGCTCGCCAGGATCGTCGAGCTCACCGGCGGCGACTCGCTGGCGACCAACATCGCGCTGGTGCGCGACAACGCAGCCTTCGGTGCGCAAATGGCCGCATCGTACGTCGCCGCATGACGAACGATCACCACTCGTTCACCCCGGCGACACCGCACGTGGCCTAACGTCTCGCCTACCTATGCGTTGATCCTCCCGTGACCGATAGCCCCCACATTGGCCCGACGATGACGGCCCCTTCCAGGCGCACCGTCATCAAGGCCGGCCTGATCGGTGGTGCCGGTGTCGTCGCCGGCCCGATGCTGTGGACGCAGGCGGCCAGGTCGGCCGCACCGGCCACCGGCGTACATCTGTCGTACGGTGCCAACCCGGTCAAGCAGATGAACGTCTCCTGGTCGACCGCCGGGTCGGTGCAGGCGCCGCGCCTCGACCTGGGCGTGACGCCCGACTACGGACTCACCCTCCGACCCGAGTCGCTCTCCTCGATCCGGGTCGACAGCGTCTACCACCACGTCGACCTCAGCGACCTGCGACCGGGCAGGCGCTACTACTACCGGCTCAGTCACGACGGGGGCACCGCGACCAGGGGCTCGTTCACCACCGCCCCGAAGACGACGGGGTCCTTCCGCTTCGCGGCCTTCGGCGACATGGGCGTCGCCGAGGACGCCGCGCGCAACGTGAACCTGATCCGTCAGCAGCGCGCCGAGTTCGCGTTCGTCGTCGGTGACATCGCCTACGCGGACACGGGCGGCCAGGGCAAGAGCGGAGAGCTGCAGCAGGACTTCGGTGTCTGGGACGAGTTCCTGACCCAGATCCAGTCCAGCGCCAACGCGATCCCGTGGATGACCGTCGTCGGCAACCACGAGATGGAGAACGGCAACGGCGAGCTCGGCTACGACGGCCACCGCGCTCGCTTCCGTCACCCCGGCAACGGCGCCGGCGGCGGACAGGAGACCTACTCCTTCGTCCGCGGCAACGTCGCCTTCATCGCGCTCGACGGCAACGACGCGACGTACGAGTACACGCGGAACGCGGGCTACCTCGGCGAGACGCTGGACAGCTGGCTCGAGGAGCGGCTGACCACGTTCCGGGCCCGCAACGACATCGACTTCATCCTGGTCGGCTTCCACCAGTGCGCCTACTGTACCAACATCGCGCATGCCTCGGACGGCGGCATCCGCGACCGCTGGGAGGCGCTCTTCGACCGCTACCAGGTCGACGTCGTGATCAACGGCCACAACCACTGCTACGAGCGCACCCACCTGATGCGCGACGGCAAGCCGGTCCAGGAGGCGCCGCGCGGCTCCACGGTCAGCAGCAACGAGGGGACCATCTACATCACCGCCGGCGGCGGTGGCGGCTCGACCTATCCCGATGTTCTCCCGGTGCTCTCCTACTACACGGACAAGAACGGCCTGAAGATCCCCGAGCCCACGACCTACCGCGCCGTCGGCGACGCGACCCACTCGGTCGCATTCTTCGATGCCCACCCGCGCGACGCCCACGGGACGGCGAGACTGGACCTCGAAGTGATCGCCACCGACGGCTCCGAGGTCGACACGCTCACCATCGCTAGGACGCGCTGATGCGCACCCAATTAGAGTTGATGCGCGTGGGGGGAATCAGAAGGAGGAAGCCGAGGTTGCTCAGCGTCGTCGTGCCTGTCTACAACGTGGCCGACTACGTCGCCGACAGCCTCGACAGCATCCTTCATCAGCCGTTGCGTGAGGTCTGTGCCATCGAGGTGATCGTCGTCGACGACGGCTCCACCGACGGGTCGGCCGAGATCGTCAAGGGCATCGCCGCGAACGACTCTCGGGTCACGCTGATCTCCCAGTCCAACTCCGGTGTCTCGATCGCGCGTCACACCGGGATCGAGGCCGCCACCGGTGACCTGCTCACCTTCGTCGATCCCGACGACATCCTGCCCCGCGACGCCTGGAGCTCGATGGTGAAGACGCTGCGGCGTACGGGCTCCGACTTCGTCGTCGGCTCTGCCGAGCGCGTCACCCTCGTGAACGGCGAGGAGCGGAGGTACGTCACCCCGCTGATGCGCCGCAACCACACCCGGACACGCCTCAGGTGCCGGATCGAGGACGCTCCGCTGATGCTCGCGGACGTGTTCGTGTGGAACAAGGTCTTCAGGCGCTCCTTCTGGACCGACAACGAGATCACCTTCCCGGAGCGCACCCGCTATCAGGACCAGGTGGCCCTGACCCAGGCATTCCTGGCCGCCAGGAGCTTCGACATCCTCAGCGAGGTCGTCTACGACTGGCGGGTCCGCTCCGACTTCTCCTCCGCGACCCAGAAGCGCGCCCAGATCGCCAACCTGCTCGAGCGGATCACCACCAAGCGCCAGACCGTCGAGCTGGTGGCCGGCTCGGGGTCGGCGAAGCTGATGCGCACACTGCGCACCGAGATCCTCCCGATCGACATGTGGGAGCACTTCCGTGCGGCCGTCAACCCCACCACCGAGGACCCCGACCGCTACTGGTCGCTGCTGCGCGGCGCCGTCCTCGAGTTCTGGTACGACGCCGGCGTCCCCTTCGAGGAGACCACCGTGCCGCGTGGCCAGCGCCTGATGGCCTGGCTGGTCTCGCAGGACCGCCGCGAGGACCTCGCCGCCCTCATCGAGACAATCGACGAGCGTGGCCCGGCCAGGGGCATCGAGGCGTTCGCCGCCGCGGAGGACCTGCCCGTCGGGCTCTGAGCGCTCGGGACCCCGGCGGCCCCCACCGGAAGCCCTGGGGCGTATAACACGGCCCTAGTGGCTCAGGGACCTAAGACCTGCGATATACCCAGATGCGTAGGCAATTGAGCGATTCCCGTTGCACGCCTGTTCCCCGGGGGGCAGGGTGTGGGGACCCCTACGTCATTGCTTCGAGGAGCCCCCTGAATGCCCAGCGTCGAGCTGTCGGCCGGTCCGATCGATTTCGAGGATACCGGCGGTGATGGCCCCGTCCTCGTACTCCTCCATGGAGTGCCGATGGACGGCCGTCTGTGGCGCCGTGCGCTGCCCTACCTCGGTGGCTTCCGGGTGATCCGGCCGACGCTGCCGCTGGGTGGTCACCGACAGCCGATGCGGCCCGACGCGGACCTCAGCCAGCAGGGTGTGGCGAACATCCTCGGTGACTTCCTCGACGCGCTCGACCTCCACGACGTCACCCTGGTTCTCAACGACTGGGGCGGTGGCCAGTTCCTCATCAACGCCGACCGCACCGACCGCATCGCGCGGCTGGCGCTGGTGGCGTGCGAAGCCTTCGACAACTACCCGCCCAAGGCGGCCAAGCCGCTGGCGGTGCTCTCGAAGATGCCGCCGCTGTTCACCGCCGCGCTGCAGCTGTTCCGCATGGAGAGCTTCCGGCAGATGAGCTCCGGCTACGGCGGGATGTCCGTCGACAAGAGCTACCACCTCTACGACGACCTCGTTCACGGCTGGTTCGCGCCGGCGCTGACCGACCGGGCGATCCGGCGCGACTTCATCAAGTTCGCCGGCGGCGCTCCTGGTCGTGACAAGCTGCTCGAGCTGGCCGAGGCGCAGCAGAAGTTCACCAAGCCCGTGCTCGTCGTCTGGGCCGATCAGGACACGATGATGCCCGCCGAGCACGGTCCGCGCCTGGCCGCTCACTATCCCGACGCGCGGCTGGAGATCGTCAAGGACTCCTCCACGCTGGTGCCGATCGACCAGCCCGAGCTGCTCGCCGGGCTACTTCGAGAGTTCGCGCTCGGTGGTCGCGGCCCGGTTGACCCGGTACGCGAGGAAGCTCGGGACGAGTAGCGCACACAGCGCGATCCCGAGCAGGTTGAGCAGGCCACCTCCGGTGGTCGCGATCGCGGTGCCGACCACGGCCGCCGCGCCGCCGTGCAGGACGTCGGCCACCCGCGGGCCACCCGCGACGACGACCGTGAAGACCCCCTGCAGCCGGCCGCGTACGTTGTCGTCGGCCGCCGACTGCAGGATCGACATCCGGATGGCCGCGGAGGCCACGTCGGCGGCGCCGGCCACCATCATGAAGAACACGGCGAGCCCCAGCATCAGCATCGTGGTGCGCTTGTCCACGGCGAGATCCGCGAACCCGACGGTGAGCCCGAAGAGGGTGATCCCGAGGGCCCACACGCCGATGCAGTAGATGACGACGCGGCCCTGGGCCTCGATCCGCGAGACCCAGCCGGAGAAGATCCCACCGATCACCGCGCCGGCCGGGATGGCCGCGAAGAGCAGCGCGAACGCGATCCCGCCCTCCGAGGGACCGCCGAAGGACTCGTGGGCGATCTGCGGGAACAGCGCCCGCGGCATCGCGAAGACCATCGCGATCAGGTCGACGACGAAGCTCATCATCAGCACCGGCTGATGCCGCAGGTAGGCGAACCCGTCCCACACCGAACGCAGCCCCGGAACCTTCGAGCCGGCGCCCTCGACCGGGATCCTCGGCAGCAGCACGACCGCGTAGAGGGTCGCGAAGAGGGTGACGGTGTCGATGGCGTAGAGCCAGGTGAACCCGGTGAACGGCAACATCACGCCGGCGACCAGCGGTCCCGCGATCGCGCCGGCCTGGAAGACCGTCATGCTGAGCGAGTTGGCGGCCGGGAGCAGGTGCGCGGGCAGGATCTTGGGCAGCAGCGAGTTCCGGGTCGGCTGGTTGACCGCGAAGAAGGCCTGCTGGACCGAGAAGAGGCACAACAGCAGCCAGACGTTGGTGTTGCCGGCTGCTGCCTGGAGCCAGAAGAGCGCGCTGGTGCCGATCAGCCCCGTGGTCGAGACCATCAGGATCGTACGCCGGTCGAAGTGGTCCGCGAGCGCGCCGCCGTAGAGGCCGAAGACGATCAGCGGGACCAGTCCGAAGACACCCGTCAGGCCGACGTACGCCGACGAGCCGGTGTCCGCGTAGATCTGGGCCGGCACCGCGACGACGGTCAGCTGGGCGCCGATCATGGTGATGATCCCGGCGATCCACAGGCGTCGGAAGTGCGGCTCCTGGAGGGGGCGGGTGTCCGCGACGGCCCCCTTGAGCTTGGCGCTGATGCTCATCGCTGTGTGGTCTTCGACATGGTTACCGATGCTAAAGGAATGAATTTACCTGGAGAAATTCCGATGAGAGGTGTCGGATCGGGGTGTAGACGTTCGTAGCAAGGGTGAGAGGCGGTCACCGAGGCCGTCCGACACACGAAGGAGTGAGCACCATGGCCAAGTACCTGATGTCTGTCTGGGGTCCCGACTCGGACTACGAGAAGGAGAACTACGGCTACGCCTCGGAGGAAGAGATGATGAAGTCGTTCGAGGCGACCGGGAAGTTCAACGACAAGCTCCAGGAGCAGGGCTACTTCGTCTTCGCCGACGGCCTCGATGCCGCCAAGACCGCGACCGTCGTCGACGGTCAGGGCGAGAAGCCGGTCATCACCGACGGCCCCTACGCAGAGGCCAAGGAGTACATGGCGGGCTTCTGGATCATCGATGTCCCCGACCTCGATGTCGCTCTCAAGCTTGCCGCCGAGGCCTCCGCGGCCTGCCTCGGCAAGGTCGAGGTGCGCCCGATGCAGACCGGCCCCGAGGCGTGAACCGCTGTTGACGGATATCGACGAGGCGATCACCCGGGCCCACCAGGGGGAATGGGCCCGGGTGGTCGCCAGCCTCGCCAAGCGCTTCGGCGACCTCGACATCGCCGAGGAGGCCGCGGCCGAGGCGTTCACGGTCGCAGTCGAGCGCTGGCCGCTCGATGGCGTACCCCCCAACCCGGGCGCCTGGCTCACCACCACCGCCAACCGCCGCGCGATCGACCGGATCCGCCGCGAGTCCAAGCGTGACGACAAGCAGAAGGAGGCCGTCGCGATGCACGATGACACCCCGCACGAGCCTCTCGGCGCCATCGAGGACGACCGGCTCCGGCTGCTGTTCACCTGCTGCCACCCCGCGCTCGCGCCCGAGGCGCGGATCGCGCTGACGCTGCGTATGGTCGGCGGCCTGACCGTGCCCGAGATCGCGAACGCCTTCCTGGTCCAGGAGACCACGATGGGCCAGCGGATCACCCGCGCGAAGACCAAGATCAAGGCCGCCCACATCCCCTACCGGGTCCCCGAGGCGGCCGACCTCCCCGAGCGCGTCTCGGGCGTCCTGGCCGTCCTCTTCCTGGTCTTCAACGAGGGCTACCTCTCCTCCGGCGACCACGAGAATCCCGTACGCGGCGACCTGACGCTCGAGGCCATCCGGCTGACCCGGCTGGTCCGTGCCCTGCTCCCCGACGACGGCGAGGTCGCCGGCCTGCTGGCCCTGATGCTGCTGATCGAGGCGCGGCGTACGGCACGGATCTCGGCGACCGGCGAGCTGGTCCGGCTCGACGAGCAGGACCGCGGCTCGTGGGATCTCGCGCTGATCGCCGAGGGCCATGCGCTGGTGCGCGAGCGGCTCGAGGTCGTCGCCAACGGCGGCCCGCGGCCCGGGCGCTACCAGATCCTGGCCGCCATCAACGCCGTCCACACCTCGGTGCGCGACGCCCGCGACACCGACTGGTCCCAGATCGTCGCGCTCTACGACCAGATGATCCGGGTCGACGCCTCGCCGATCGTCCGCCTCAACCGGGCGATCGCCGTCGCCGAGCTGGACGGCCCCGAGGTCGCGCTGGCCGAGATCGACCGGCTCGGCCTGGACGGCTACCACGCCTTCCATGCCACCCGAGCCGATCTGCTGCGCCGCCTCGGCCGCAGCGGCGAGTCCCGTGCGGCGTACGACAAGGCCATCGAGCTCGCCGAGAACGCCGCCGAGGTCGCGCTGCTGACCAGGCGCAGGGACCAGCTCGGACGAAGTTGAAGATATTTCGCCCGACCCTGTCGGATCGGCACAGCTGCGTTCGTAGAAGGAGTGAGTGGCGGTCGCCGGACCGCCCGGAGACGAGGAGACTGAGCGAATGCCTGAGTACATGATCGCGTTCAACGACGAGTGGGTTGCCGAGCACACGACGGAGCAGCTGCGCCAGAAGAGCATCGCCTCGAAGGCCGTGCTCGACGAGATGAAGGCCGCCGGGGTCTTCATCTACGCCAACGGCGGGATCGACGCCTCGACGGCTCTCTTCAGCGTCGAGGCTGACAACGGAGAGGCCGTCTTCACCGACGGTCCCTACGTCGAGACCAAGGAGCACATCGGCGGCTTCACCGTCATCGACGTGGCCGATGACGAGGCCGCCCGCTACTGGGCAGGCCGGGTGGCGGTCTGCCTCGACTGGCCGCAGGAGGTCCACCGCTTCCCGAACGAGTATTCCTGGGAAGACTGAGCCTCGGACCTGATCCAACGCTTCGCTGGATCTCGGCGGCGAAGCGTTTCAGGTCGTGGCAGGCTTGCCGCATGACGCCAGAGCCGCTTGCCCTGCCCGAGACCGACGCCGCGGAGAGCTGGGTCAAGGAGCGTACGTCCGCGACGCTGACCCACGTGCGGGAGCTGGCCGAGAAGCTGCGGACCGCGCCGCCGAGCGAGGCGACCGAGGTGCTGAAAGCCTGGGACGAGCTGTCCCTGGAGCTCGGTTCGCTCGGTGGCCTGGCCGGCCTGCTCGCCAACGTCCACCCCGTCGAGGCGGTCCGCACGGCGTGCGAGGACACCGAGGTCGAGGTCGACAGGCTGCGCACCGAGCTCACCCAGGACCAGGCGCTCTACCGCGTCTTCGCGGACCTCCCGGCCAAGCAGACCGACGCCCTCGACCCGCTGGCCAAGCGGCTCCTGGAGAAGACGCTGCAGGACTTCACCCGCGCGGGCGTCGACCGCGACGACGCCACCCGGGCCCGGCTCACCGAGATCAACGAACGCCTCACCGAGCTCAACCTCGAGTTCTCCCGGGTGACCCGGGACGACGTACGCATCACCCTGGCCACGCCCGAGCAGCTGGACGGGATGCCGGCCGACTGGCTGGAGGCGCACCCGGTCAACGACAAGGGGCTCGTGGAGATCACGACCGACTATCCCGACGCGCTTCCTGCTCGGATGTTCGTGAAGGATCCCGCGATCCGTCGCGCGGTCACGGTGGCCTCGCTCGAGCGCGGCTGGCCGCACAACGAAGCGGTCCTGAAGGAGATGTTCGCGCTGCGTCACGAGCTGGCCAACCTGGTCGGCTACGAGGACTGGCCGGCCTTCGACGCCGCGGTGAAGATGATCGGCGAGGGACCCGCAATCCCCGAGTTCATCGACAAGATCGCCGGCGCCGCCGAGGGGCGGATGAAGCGCGACCTCGAGGTGCTCCTCGACCGCTACGACCGCGACGTCACCGGCGCCAGCGCGGTCTCGGCCGCCGACGCGCTCTACTACGAGGAGCTGGTGCGGCAGGAGAAGTACGACGTCGACAGCCAGGTGGTGCGTACGTACTTCGACTTCGCGAAGGTGCACCAGGGGCTGCTGGACGTCACCGGCCGGCTCTTCGGGTTGCGTTACGAGCCGGTCTCCGACGTCGTCACCTGGCACGAGGACGTGAGCGTCTTCGACGTCTATCAGCAGGACGGCGACGAGCCCCTCGGCCGGATCTATCTCGACCTCCACCCTCGCGAGGGCAAGTACAAGCACGCCGCGCAGTTCGACCTCGCCCCCGGCGTGCAGGGCCGGCAGCTCCCCGAGGGCGTGCTGGTCTGCAACTTCTCCCGCGGCCTGATGGAGCACGACCACGTGGTGACCCTCTTCCACGAGTTCGGCCACCTGATCCACCACGTGCTCGGCGGGCAGGGCGAGTGGGCGCGCTTCTCCGGGGTCGCGACGGAGTGGGACTTCGTCGAGGCGCCGAGCCAGATGCTCGAGGAGTGGGCCTGGGACGCCGACGTACTCCAGACCTTCGCCACCAACGCGGCCGGCGAGCCGATCCCGGCCGACCTGGTCGCGCGGATGCGGGCCGCGGACGACTTCGGCAAGGGCTACCACGCCCGGCAGCAGATGTTCTATGCCGCGATCTCCTACTGGTTCCACAAGGAGCAGCCCGACGACCTGACCAAGCGGCTCGAGGAGCTCCAGGCGGCGTACTCGCCCTATCCCTATCTCGAGGGCACCCACTTCTTCGCCAACTTCGGCCACCTGGGCGGCTACTCCTCGGCCTACTACACCTACATGTGGTCGCTGGTCATCGCGAAGGACCTGTTCAGCGCCTTCGACCGGGACAACCTGTTCGACCCCGAGGTGGCAGGCCGCTACCGCGACCTGGTGCTCGCCCGCGGCGGCGAGAAGGACGCCGCCGACCTGGTCGCCGACTTCCTCGGCCGGCCCTACTCCTTCGATGCGTATGCGGCCTGGTTGGTCTCTTAGGACGCGTTTCACCCTGTTCGATACATAGGGCGCCACATTGTAAATCCTTTGCTTATTTGCGTCCGCTGGAGCGCCAAACTTGCGTCTGGGTCGCATCTGGACGAACGTCGGGAGTAAGCAGAGGTGCCTGTTGCGTGCATCACTCGGGCTGCTCGTCGATCTCAGGCACCTTCTCAACAAACCCTATTGAGGGGAGAGACAATGGATGCCATTAAGGACATCGACTGGGTGAGTCTCGGCAGCAAGGTGCTCGCCGCGATCGTCATCCTGGTGGTCACGTGGATCATCGCGAAGATCGTCGCTTGGGCCTTCGCGAAGCTGACCTCGAAGATCCCGGTGCTCCAGAAAGCCGGAAGTGATGGCGACAGCATCGGCAAGAGCCTCGGTTCCGTGGCCGCCCTGCTGGTGTGGCTCTTCGGTCTGATCGCGCTGCTGGACCTGTTCGAGCTCAGCTCTGTGCTGACGCCGATCCAGGGCCTGCTCGACGGTGTGATGGGCTTCCTGCCCAACCTCATCGGCGCGGTCTTCGTCTTCATCGTCGGCGCGCTCGTCGCCAAGGTCGTCCGCCAGCTCGTCGAGACCGCCCTCGGCGCGGTCCCGTTCGACAAGTGGATCGGCAGCGGCAGCAAGCTCTCCGGCCAGGTCGACCAGACGGTCGGCGTGGACACCACCGCCGACCCGTACGACGCACCGGCCGCGCCCCCGGGCACCGCCGCCCAGATCGTCAAGGTCATCGGTCTCGTTCTCTACGCGATCATCATGATCGTCGTCGCCATCGCCGCTCTGCAGATTCTCGGGATCAGCTCGATCTCCGAGCCTGCCGAGGGCATGCTCAACATGATCCTGGCCGCGATCCCGAAGCTCATCGCCGCCGCGATCCTGCTCGGCATCGGCGTGCTCATCGCCCGCTTCGCCGCTGACATCCTGGGCCAGATCATCGACGGGCTCGGCTTCGACAACGCGTTGCGCTCGATGGACGTGCTGCCCGCCGGGCAGAGCGCGACACCGGCGATCACCAAGGTGATCCAGATCGGCATCGTGCTCTTCTTCGCCGTGATGGCGGCGCAGATGCTGGAGTTCCCGCAGATCACCGCGTTCATCGCCGAGGTGCTCGAGCTCGGCGGCAAGGTCATCTTCGGTGGCGCGATCATCGCCGCCGGTGTCGTGATCGCGGGTGTCATCGCGAAGCTCGTGCCCGGGTCGGCCTCGCAGATCCTGAAGTACGCCACGATCGTGCTCTTCGTCGCGATCGGGCTGAAGTTCATGGGTCTCGCCGACTCGATCATCAACCTCGGCTTCGGTGCCGTGGTCGTCGGTGGTGCCGCTGCCGCTGCGCTCGCCTTCGGTCTCGGCGGTCGCGAGGCTGCCGCCCGGCAGCTGGAGCGGCTCCAGGCCGAGAGCGGCGCGCGTTCGGCTGCTGCGCCGACCGCTCCGAACCCGACGCCGCCGCAGACGCCCGGCGTCTGATCGCACTCACGACCCTCAGGGTCAACGTCAGGGAGCCCCCGGATATCCGGGGGCTCCTTCGCTTTTGACTTGAATCGCTCTGATCACCGGCGTACGATCACGATATATCGCGAAGGAACGCGATCTAGTCTTCTGAAAGTTTGAGGGAAACCTGATGACGTACAACAACAGCAACCCTTGGGGTGAGTGGATCGACCAGATGGGTCGAGAGTTCGGCAAGGGCGGCCCGCGCCGCTCCCATGGCTGGCAGGGCGGTCCCGGTTGGGGCGGACCTGGCGGTCCCGGTTGGCAGGGTGGCCATCACGGTCGCGGTCGTGGACCGGCTGGTCCGCCGCCGTGGATCGCGGCGCTGCTCGGCTTCGAGAACCAGCCCCCGCAGCGGCCCGGTCCCCGGGTCCGTCGTGGTGACGTACGCTCCGCGATCATCTACGTGATGGCTGAGGCGGCCGAGCAGGGCCAGGTGATCAACGGTTACCAGGTGATCCAGCAGATCTCCGAGCGCAGCTCGGGTGAGTGGCGGCCGAGCCCCGGCTCCGTCTACCCGACCATCCAGCAGCTCGAGGACGAGGGTCTCGTGGAGTCCGACGACGAGCACGGCCGCCGGGCGATCCGGCTGACCGAGGCCGGCAAGACCTACGCCACCGAGCACGCCGACGAGCTCGCAGGCGTCTGGACGCCGTTCGACAAGGCCGTCGACAACGCCCGCGGCCAGGGTCGCGGCGGCCGGGGTGGTCCCGGTGGTCTGGGCGACCTGGCCGGCTTCGGAGTCCTCGGCGGCGAGCTCGCCCAGGTCCTCCCGGCCGTGTGGCAGCTCGCCACCTCCGGCACCGACGCTCAGCGCCAGGCCGCCGCCGACGTTCTCGCCGACACCCGGCGCAAGCTCTACGGCATCCTGGCGGCCGGCGACGACGAGCACACCGTTACCGCCGAGCAGGTCGACGAGATCGACGAGGTCGAGGAGTCCGAGGACGGCGAGCCCGGCCCCGACCCGAAGCCCTGATGTCCCCCAACGACAGGTGCCCCACGCTCTCGAGCGTGGGGCACCTGCTGATGTGAGGGGTGGGGTCAGAGGGCGTCGAGGTGAATGGCCAGGTGGCGGTGGCCGACGGCCTCGTAGCCGACGATGGTGACGACCGGCGCGAGAGCCACGACGACGAGGCACCAGGCCACCGGCACGCCCGCGATCGCCATGGCGACGCTCGCGACGAGCACCGCCATGGTGAGGGCGACCAGGAGGATGTGGAACGGGTCGATGACGTGCATGAACAGGTTGTAGAGAAGGTAGAGGACCAAGGCGTACACCCCGACGGGGAGGGCGACGGAGATGACCGTGCCGACCTCGCCGAGCTTGGAGTGGTGCTCGAGCAGGTAGGCGGCGACGTGCAGGCCGGCTCCGGTGGCCGCGATCGCGGCGAAGAGCAGGATGTGGCCGTAGCCCCACAGGAACGAGCGGTCGCGGCGCCGCTCGAGCATCGTGGCCCAGGGGATCGTGAAATAGGTCCACCACTGGCCGAAGGTCAGGCCGATACCGGCGGCGAGCAGCAGGATCGCGTCGAGGCTCCACCCCAGCTCGGGCTCGTGGACGATCGCGGACATCACCGCGACGGTGCCGATCACGCCCTCGCCGAGGGTGATGATCGTCAGCAGGCCGTAGCGCTCGGCGATGTGGTCGGCGTGCCAGGGAGTGCCACCGAAGTGACGCTCGGCGATGAACGGCCCGACCAGCTCGATCACCAGAGGCACCATCATCGCGGCGAACGCGGTCGCCACGTCGAGCGGCAGGATGGCGATGACGCACCAGAGCACCTGCGAGCCGAGGACGGAGACGAGGTAGACCCGATGCGCCGCGCGCCTGCCCGGGTCCTGGCGCCAGGCCCGCAGCCACTGGCCGCAGAGCGCGACCCGCATCACGACGTACCCGGCGATCATGATCTCGTTGTGGAGCCGCTCGCCCTCGTGGACGCTCTCGAACATCTCCGGCAGTCCGAGGGCCATGATGATCACGCCGACCATCTGCACCATCGTGAGCAGCCGGAACGCCCAGTCGTCGGTGTCGTAGGCCGAGGCCATCCAGGAGTAGTTGATCCACGCCCAGCAGATCGCGAACGACGCGAAGCAGAACGCCACGATCCCTGCCACGATGTGGCCCTCCGCGAGCTGATGGGCGAGCTCGTTGCCGCTCATGCCGAAGGCCACGACGAAGGTGAGGTCGAAGAGCAGCTCCAAGGGAGTCGCGGCCCGATGCTCCTCGTGCGGGTCGCGTCCGGTCATCTGGCGCAGGCGGCTCGTTGCAGTCACGCTGGTGAGGATAGGTCCTGAGGCGTACGTTTCGTCGCATGAGCGAAATCCTGATCAAGGTGCGCGGGTCGCACACTGTGGAGGTGGCGGCGGAGCGAGGGGTGGTGTCCGCCGAGATCCGGTTCGATGGTCCCGCGCCGGAGCCGGTGATGGAGCAGCTGCGGCGTGCGCTGCACGGCGTGCGTACGGAGCTCGAGCGGCTCGAGCAGGAGGGGGCGATCAAGAGGCTCGTCATCCAGCGGGCGCGCATCTCGGCCGAGCGGCCCTGGCACAAGGACGGCAAGCAGCTGCCGCTGGTGCACCGCGCCGCGGTCGGTCTCTGGGCGGAGTTCATCGATTTCAAGGCGCTGGCGACCTGGGTCGGCCGCACCGCGGGCAACGAGGGTCTCCGGGTCGACCACGTCTCGTGGCAGCTGACCAAGGAGACCCGGCTGAAGGTCGAGCGAGACGTACGCCAGGAGGCGGTGCGCCAGGCCAAGGTGCGCGCGCAGGACTACGCCGATGCGCTCGACCTCGGCCCGGTCGCGGTCCGGAGCATCAACGACGTCGGCGTCAACCACCAGGTCGCGTACGCGGCTGACATGGCCATGCCGGTAGCGACTGAGATGGCCCGGGGCAAGGCGTCGACCGCCCCCGACCTGGCCTTCGACCCCGACGACATCTCGGTCTACGCCGAGGTCGAGGCCGCCTTCACCGTCGCAGCGAGGTAAGGGTCATCTGGCGACGGCGTCGAGGTGGGCGTCGAGGCGCTCGGGGGAGAGCAGGTGGTTGATGACCACCGCGGCACAACCGACCATGCCGGTGGAGTCGGCGTGGGTGGAGGGGACGAAGGTCAGGTCGCGGGTGGCCAGGGCGGTCGAGCGCGAGTAGACGGTCTCGCGTACGCCTGCGGTGTAGAGGTCGAAGGCGCCGGCCATGTCGCCGCCGATGACGACGACCTCGGGGTTGAGCAGGTTGATCGCGATCGCCAGCACCTCGCCGAGCTGGCGACCGGCCTCGCGCAGCAGGCCGCGGGCGATGGCGTCGCCGGCGAGCGCGGCGGCGACCAGGTCGCGGATGTGTCCGGCAGAGACGCCGGAGTCGACCAGGCCCTGGGTCAGTGCCCAGCCGGCCGCGACCGTCTCCAGGCACCCGGTGGCCCCGCAGCGGCAGGGGCGCTCGCCGGCGGACTCGACCCGGGTGTGACCGATCTCGCCGACGGCACCGGCGTGGCCGCGCAGCACCCGGCCGTCGGCGATGACCGCCAGCCCGAGACCGGTCGACGCCTTCACGACGAGCGCGTCCCGCGGGTGCAGCCCGCTGCCGAAGAGCTCGGCCGTGGCCAGCGCGTCGGTGTCGTTGACGAGCACCAGCGGTCCGTCGGTGAGCCGGTCGAAGTAGGGGTCGAGGGCGACGCCGTCCCAACCCCGCATCACCGGTGAGTCGACCGAGACCAGGCGGACGGGGTCGACGACGCCGGGCAGGCTCATCCCGACGCCGAGCACCGGCGGCTCGATGCCCTCCAGGAGCCGTTCGAGCCGGTCGGTCACGTCGGGCATGAGGTCGTCGGCGGCGATCCCGACCTCGTGGTCACGGGTGTCACCGGCGAGCTCGCGGCCGTCGAGGTCGAAGACGGCGAGCTGGCTGCGTGAGCGCCCGATCGCCACCGCCAGCACCACCCCGGCGTCCGCGTTGAAGGTCAGCGAGCCCGGCGGCCGGCCACCGGTCGAGGCGAGCTCCTCCCCGGTGAGGATCAGTCCGGCGTCGACGAGCGCCGAGACCCGGGAGACCACGGCCGTACGCGACAGACCGGTCGTCTTCTGCAGATCGCTGCGGGTCAGGGCGCGTCCGGAGCGCACCAGAGCGAGGACGTCGGCGGCGGTTGTCATCTCGGGCATGGGAGCAGAGTACCCTGCTTATGTCTTCCGAGTACCAAAGATTTACTTGTATCGATCCAAAGATCGTGTCAAAGTGTGCCAAAGCACACTTCCTTTGGAGGACCCGTGACTGCCGTTTCCCCCACCGTCGCCGACGTCACCGCTCGCCTCATCGAGCGTTCCGCCGCCACGCGGGCCGACTACCTGGACCGCGTCGCGGCCGCCCGCGTCGCCGGGCCCGCTCGCGGCCGGCTCGCGTGCAGCAACCTGGCCCACGGTTTCGCGGCGTCCACCGCCCCGACGAAGGCCGACCTCAAGGTCATCAACCCCGGCGCGAAGCCCAACGTCGCGATCGTGACCTCCTACAACGACATGCTCTCCGCGCATGCGCCGTACGAGACCTACCCGCCGCTGCTCAAGGCCGCGGTCATGCGGGCCGGCGGGCTGGCGCAGGTCGCCGGCGGCGTACCCGCGATGTGCGACGGCATCACCCAGGGCCGCGATGGCATGCAGGTCTCCCTCTTCTCCCGCGACGTGATCGCGATGTCGGCCGGGATCGCCCTCTCGCACGACATGTTCGACGCTGCGCTGATGCTCGGCGTGTGCGACAAGATCGTGCCCGGTCTCCTGATCGGGGCTCTCTCGTTCGGCCACCTGCCGACCGTCTTCGTGCCGGCCGGCCCGATGTCCTCGGGGCTCCCCAACAAGGAGAAGGCCCGCGTCCGCCAGCGGTACGCAGCAGGCGAGGCGACCCGCGAGGAGCTGCTCGAAGCCGAGGCCGCCAGCTACCACTCCCGCGGCACCTGCACCTTCTACGGCACCGCCAACTCCAACCAGCTGCTCATGGAGGTGCTCGGTCTGCACCTGCCGGGCTCCTCGTTCGCCTCGCCGGACACCCTGCTGCGGGCCGCGCTCAACCGTGCCGCGGCGGCGCGCGCCACCGAGCTCGCTCTCGAGGGCGGCCCGGGCGTGGGCGAGATGATCGACGAGAAGTCGATCATCAACGCCTGCGTCGCGCTGCTGGCCTCGGGCGGCTCGACCAACCACACCATGCACCTGGTCGCCATCGCCCGCGCCGCCGGGATCCAGCTGACCTGGGACGACATCTCGGACCTCTCACCGGTCGTCCCGCTGCTCAGCCGGATGTACCCCAACGGTTCCGCCGACGTGAACCACTTCCACGCCGCCGGCGGCGTCGGTTTCCTGATCCGCACCCTGCTCGAGGCCGGCCTGCTCCACGAGGACGTCACGACGATCCTGGGGCCTGGCCTGTCGGCCTACACCCAGGAGTCGCGGCTCACCCGCGACGGTGAGATCGAGTACGTCGAGGGTGCCCCCGTCTCCGGCGACCTCGACGTGCTGCGCCCGGCCGACGACCCGTTCTCACCCGACGGTGGCCTGCGGGTGCTTCGCGGCGAGCTCGGCACGGCGGTCATCAAGACCTCGGCGGTCGCGCCCGAGCACCAGGTGGTCTCCGCTCCCGCGCTCGTCTTCGACGACCAGGCCGACTTCCTCACCGCCTTCTCCGAGAAGCGCCTCGACGGTCGTGACTTCGTCGCGGTGCTGCGCTACCAGGGCCCCGCGGCCAACGGGATGCCCGAGCTGCACAAGCTCACCCCGGCGCTCGGGGTCATGCAGGATCGCGGCCAGCACGTCGCCATCGTCACCGACGGCCGGATGTCCGGTGCGTCGGGCAAGGTGCCCGCAGCCATCCACCTCACCCCCGAGGCCGCGCTCGGTGGGCCGCTCGCCCGCGTCCAGGACGGCGACCTGATCACCGTCGACGCCGTCGCCGGCACCCTGAGCATCGAGGTCGACGCCGACGAGTTCGCGCGCCGTCCCACCACCGGTCGGGCACCGCTCGACGCCGAGTGGCGCGGCACCGGCCGAGAGCTCTTCTCCGCCTTCCGTGCCACCGTTGGCTCCGCCGACACCGGCGCCTCCGTCTTCCCCTTTGCTTCCATTGAGCAGAGCGCCGCTACGTCCCAGGAGACCCCTGTCCATGTCTGATCTCACCTCCGCCGACCTGCTCGACCTCTCCCCGGTGATCCCGGTCGTCGTCGTCGACGCGATCGACCAGGCGGTGCCCGTGGCCCGCGCCCTCGCCGAGGGCGGCGTGCCCGTGGTCGAGCTGACCCTGCGTACGCCGGTGGCGCTCGACGCGATCCGGGCCATCGCCGAGGAGGTGCCGGAGGTCCTGATCGGCGCCGGCACCGTGACCACTCCTGTGCTCGCGAAGGAGGCCGCCGCGGCCGGGGCCCAGTTCCTGGTCTCGCCGGGTGCCACCCCGACGCTGCTCGGTGCGATGCGCGACACCGGCCTCCCGTTCCTGCCCGGCACCGCCACCGTCTCCGAGGCCCTCGCGGTGCTCGAGACCGGCCACACCGCGATGAAGTTCTTCCCGGCGGAGGCGTCCGGTGGCGTGAAGTTCCTGGGCTCGCTGCCGTCGGTGCTGCCGGACGTACGCTTCTGCCCCACCGGCGGCATCTCGCTCGCCACCGCTCCCAGCTATCTCGCTCTGGCCAACGTCGGCTGCGTCGGCGGTTCCTGGCTCACCCCCGGTGACGCGCTCGCCTCCGGCGACTGGGACCGCGTGACCGCGCTCGCTGCCGCCACCGCCGCCCTCCGCTGAGATCGCGTCGAGTCGGCGCGTTCGAACGCGCCGACTCGACGCGATTTTCGGTCAGAACGCGCCGGGTCAGCGGTAGAGGAGGTACTGGCGGCGGGTCGCGTCGAAGTCGGCCAGCTCGTCTCGCCAGGCCGCCTCGACCTCGTCGCCGCTGGCGCCGGCGTCGATCTGCGTACGCAGCCTCGTCGATCCGGTGAGCTTGTCGATCCAGAACGGCCGGGCGGTGTCCCAGGAGTCCTGGCGCCAGGCGAACTGGGGGTAGAGGGCCTTGGCGGTGACCAGCATCTCGACGCCGGTGCGGACGGGATCGAAGCGGTCGCGGTCCTGGATCGTGACCTGCACTCCGCCGCAGACCTGGCCGGCGAACTTGTTGACCGAAGGGTTGAAGTACGCCTCCCGGAACGTCACGCCCGGCAGGTTCGCCTCCTCCAGCGCAGCGGCCCAGCGGTGGTCGACGAACGGCGCCCCGATCAGCTCGAACGGCTTGGTGGTGCCGCGCCCCTCGGAGAGGTTGGTGCCCTCGAACATGCAGGTGCCGGGGTAGGCCAGCGCGGTGTCAGGGGTCGGCATGTTGGGGCTCGGCAGGACGAAGTCGAGCCCGGTGTCGGCGTACAACGTCCTTCTCCGCCATCCGGAGACCTGGACGACGTCGAGCTGCGCCAGCCGCCCGCCGGCGTGCTCCTCGAGGAACTCCCCGTCGAAGAACCGGGCCAGCTCCCCGACCGACATCCCGTGCTGCTGGACGATCTCGCGGGCGCCGACGCCCGAGGTGTACGCCGCGGTCATCATCGGTCCGCGGGCGGTTCCGCCCACGGGGTTGGGGCGGTCGAGGACCACGAAGCGCTTCTCGGTCGCGACGGCCGCCTGCATCGCCGTCCACATCGTCCAGATGTAGGTGTAGAACCGGGAGCCGACGTCCTGGATGTCGAAGACGACGGTCTCGACGTCGGCGGTCGTGAACAGCTCGGTCATCTTCGCCACGTTGGCGCCGTAGGCGTCATAGACGGTCAGTCCGGTGCGCTCGTCGACGAAGGTGCCCTCCGAGCCGCCCGCCTGAGCGGTGCCGCGGAAGCCGTGCTCCGGTCCGAAGACACCGGCGATCTGGACCGCGCCGGACTCGTGCATCTCGTCGACGATGTTGCGCAGGTTGCGGAGCACGCCGGTGGGGTTGGTGATGATGCCGACCCGATCGCCCGACAGCACCGACCAGCCGTCGCCGGCGGCTCGCTCGGCGCCGGTCCTGACCGCCTCGCCACCGCCCAGCGGTGAGACCTGCTCGGTCGAGGCTCCCGCCGAACCGGTGAGAAGCGGCGCCGCCACGGCGCCGGCCGCGGCAGCGCCGAGCAGACGGCGGCGGTCGATCCTGGGGACTTCAGTGCTCATGGGGCGCTCCTGTACCGAGGGGGAGGATCACCTTGCAGGCTAGCCCTGAAGGCGGTGCCCGGCAGGTGATTCGACCGTTCGTCCCGGCAGATCGACCGTTCGTCGTCGTGTGGGCCGGATGGGGCTGGACAGGATCCCCGGATGTGACCAAGGTCACAGGTCGTCCAACCCCACTTCGACAGATCTCGGAGGTGACCCATGCCGTCCTCGTCCAAGGGCTCGTGGATCCTTGTCGGGGTCCTCCTGTTCGCGGCAGCAGCGCCGTCACTCGCGGTGCCGCTGTACGCGAAGGAGGATCCGACGTTCGCCGGATTCCCGTTCTACTTCTGGTTCCAGCTCGTCCTCATCCCCTGTTCGGTCCTGTTCACGACCATCGCCTACTTCGTCGCCAAGGCCGCGTTCCGGCGTGACCGTGCCGCCGCCGGGCGCCCGTGGAAGGAGGGTGGCCAGTGAGCGCGGTAGCAGTCTCCGTCTTCGCCTTCCTCTTCCTGCTGGTCACGATCCTCGGCTTCTCCGCAGCGCGCTGGCGCCGGGCGAAGTCGATGGACAACCTCGACGAGTGGGGTCTGGGCGGCCGCGGCTTCGGTACGTTCGTGGCCTGGTTCCTCATCGGAGGCGATCTCTACACGGCGTACACCTTCATCGCGGTGCCCGCGACGCTGTTCGCCGGCTCGGCGGTCGGGTTCTTCGCGGTGCCCTACACGATCCTCGTCTACCCGCTGATCTTCGCGTTCCTGCCGAAGCTGTGGTCGGTCTCGCACAAGCACGGGTACGTCACCCCGGCCGACTTCGTCGTCGGCCGCTACGGGTCCAGATCCCTGGGTCTGGCCGTCGCGGTCACCGGCCTGCTGGCCACCATGCCCTACATCGCCTTGCAGCTGGTGGGCATGGAGGTCGTGCTCGAGGTGATGGGTCTGCAGAGCGACTCCTCGAACTGGTTCATCCGTGACCTGCCGCTCTTCATCGCGTTCGCCGTGCTCGCCGCCTACACGTACTCCTCCGGGTTGCGGGCGCCGGCGCTGATCGCGTTCGTGAAGGACTCGCTGATCTACATCGTGATCATCGTGGCGATCATCTACATCCCGTCGCAGCTCGGCGGCTGGGGCAACATCTTCGACACGGTGCAGAACAGCTTCGACACGTTCAACACCGAGAACGCCGACGCGATCGCCGCCGGCGACGCCGCTCCGAAGGCGCTGTTCCCGACCCAGGCGGCCGGTCAGTGGGCCTATGCCTCGCTTGCCCTCGGCTCGGCGCTGGCGCTGTTCATGTACCCGCACTCGATCACCGGCGTCCTCTCCACCCGAAGCCGCAACGTGATCCGCCGCAACGCCTCGCTGCTGCCGGCGTACTCGTTCCTGCTGGGGCTCCTGGCGCTGCTCGGGTTCGTGGCCCTCGCGGCCGGGGTGATGGTCGGCGACCCGCCGAACCCACAGCTGGCGATCCCGCAGCTCTTCGAGGACCAGTTCCCGGCCTGGTTCGCGGGCGTCGCGTACGCGGCCGTCATCATCGGTGCGCTGGTGCCGGCGGCGATCATGTCGATCGCGGCCGCGAACCTGTGGACGCGCAACATCTACAAGGCGTACCTGAAGCCCGACGCGACCCCGCAGGACGAGGCCAAGCAGGCCAAGATCGTGTCCCTGGTCGTGAAGTTCGGGGCGCTGGTCTTCGTGCTGGCGCTCTCGAAGTCGTACGCCATCAACCTGCAGCTGCTCGGAGGCGTCTGGATCCTGCAGACGCTGCCGGCGATCGTCGTCGGCCTCTACACCCGGTGGTTCCACCGCTGGGCGGTCCTGGCCGGCTGGGCGGTCGGGATGGCGTACGGGACGATCGTCGCGTACGGCGTCTCCTCGCCCACACAGGAGCACTTCGGCGGACCGTTGGCGCCGTTCCCGGGAACGGAGACGCCGATCTACATCGCGCTCACCGCGTTCCTGCTCAACCTCATCGTGGTCGTCGTCCTGACCCCGATCCTGAGGGCGCTCAACGTGCCGGACGGTGAGGACGCCACCTCGGCTTCGGACTACTCGGTCGACGCCGGCGACGAGGGTGTCGTCGAGGAGCTGAGCTCGACGACGGAGGTGCGCTGAGCCCTACTGAGCCGGACACAAAGTCCCGCAAACATGTCTCAATGACGTGTTTGCGGGACTTTTTCCCCTTTTCTCGGAGAACCGCAACATCAGAGCATTGATGTACGTAACAAGTACTGAAGGCTCTGATTCGGACCTAACTCGGGAGCGTCCATGGTGAGCAATGAGGCTGTGACGGCCTCGACGAGCAGTCGAGGCCACGGTGTACGCCGCGCCGCGATGGCTTGTGGCGCCGGACGCGCCGTGACGGTCGAGCATCGAACCGAGCAACGGATCCATGTGGGCGATTGGACGCCGGGGGGCGTCGCCCTGCATGGATCTACCACCGGGCGTGAAGCTGGCCAGTCGTCTCAGACTGCCGATCCGTCCGGTCCGATGGGTGGGGCTATGAGCGTGACCAGGACCTCGCTCGCCCTGCTCGGCGGGACCCCGTCCGCGCCAGCCGCGATCCCCGTGCGCTCGGGCGCCGGGTGCAGGCGCTGACGGGGTCCCGCGTTCCCTCAACACCCGAACACGTCAGGAGAACGCGATGAACTCGAAGGTCCTCCGGGGGCTTCGGCGATCGGTGGCGGTGACCCTTGTGGCAGGTGGCCTGCTGGTCGCCGGTGCCGCGGTCACCTACGCCGACTCGCAGTCCGCTGAGCAGTCCGACAGCCGGGCCGCCTCGGCGGCCCAGCAACCGATCAAGGCTCCGGATCGCGGACCGGCAGGTCCGGTGACGGTCTCGGGAGCGGCGGCCGGCAGCGACGCGGCGGTGACCGTGACGACCGATGGGACGACGGTCGTGGTCAGTGGTCGCGCGCACCTCGAGTCTCCCGTCACGTCTCCCGTCGACAACGCCGCCGGTGGTGGGGTCGTCCACCACGACGATGACACCGGCTCGCCACTGGGCGGCGGTCGCGGTGTCGATCTCGGCACGGACCAGGTCGGCTTCGCCGGGGGAGCGACCGGTGACTCCTCGTCCGTGGACGTTGTCGGCACCGGTCGGGTCGGGGCGGAGAAGCACTACTACGTCCAGGACGCGCCCTGAGCGATCCGCGGATGACATGCGTCGGGGCCACCGGGAGATCTCCCGGTGGCCCCGACGCATTCGTGGGTCAGATCGACCTCAGGATCAGGCAGCCTCGTCCGCGTTCTTGATCGCGGAGATGTCGAACTCGAGCTTGATCTTCTCGGAGACGAGGACGCCGCCGGTCTCGAGGGCCGCGTTGAA
Organism: Nocardioides sp. NPDC087217; assembly: GCF_044744805.1. Lineage (NCBI taxonomy): Bacteria > Bacillati > Actinomycetota > Actinomycetes > Propionibacteriales > Nocardioidaceae > Nocardioides > Nocardioides sp. NPDC087217. Next base: position 21,942 of record NZ_JBIUZB010000009.1, on the reverse strand, counting down.
GGAGAGGCCCCAGTCGGTGCGGTTGATCGCGACGGCACCCTCGAAGCCGACGCGGGTGTTGCCGAACGGGTCCTTGGCGGAGCCGGTCTGCTCGAACGGAACGGTGACCGACTTGGTGACGCCCTTAATGGTCAGGTCGCCGGTGATGTTCCAGGTCTCGCCGTCGAACTCGACCTCGGTCGACTCGAAGGTGATGTTGGGGTGGGCCTCGTTCTCGAAGAAGTCGCCCGAGAGCAGGTGGCCGTCGCGGTCGGCGTTGCCGGTGTCGACGGAGGCAGCCTTGATCGTCAGCGAGACCTTGGACTTGGCCGGCTCGGCGGTGTCGATCGTCGCGGTGCCCTCGAACTCCTTGAACGAGCCGCGGACGGTGGTCACCATCGCGTGGCGAGCCGAGAAGCCCAGGCGGGTGTGGGCGACGTCGAGGGTGTAATCACCCGCGATGTCCTCGATGGCGGCGGTGGGGGTGTCGAACTCGGTCGCGGCGGGTGCCGTGTCCTTCTTGCTGAAAATGCCCATAGCGAATGTGCTCCTGGAAGAATTGGTTGAAACTGCAAGCATCATAACGGGGGAATCTGTCCCAATGTTCCCGCTCGCGTGGCCTTTCCTGACGACGAGGGAAAATTGGTTGCAGTGACAACGCTATCCCTAAATGCACGCGGCCCGCTCCCCTGTCGGGAGCGGGCCGCGAGAGCGTTGAGCGGTTGTCAGGCAGCGTGACGAGTGGTCGCGGGCGCACTGACTTCGACCCAGCGGGCCTCCATGTGCTTACGGCCGCGGCGGTCGACGACGGGGAGCCAGCGGAGCTCGAGCTTGCCAGTCACTTTATTTCCGTTCATCAGACACCTCCTGTTCACCTTGTGTTCACCTAAGGTACCGCACCCCCACTCCGATGTCCAAGCAGTCGACCAGATGACGTGCGGCGCTCCACTTCGTGACACCGAAAGGTGCGATGCGGTGTGTGGCGCCCCACTTGGGCCGAAAAGGCAGGTTCTGCCCGAAATCGGGCAGAAATTTGAACCTTCTCCGGTGGGTGGCTCACAGTTGGTGGAGTGAAGGCCGAGCAAGCGCTGATCGACCACCTGATCGCCACCACCGGGCTGCGGCCCGCGGAGGCGGCGCGCGTGATCGAGGACGTGGTGGCGTACTTCGACGAACCGGTCGAGGCCTACGTACGCCGCCGGCATGCACAGCTGAAGACGTACGGCGCGAAGAACGACGCGATCTTCGCGCAGCTCGCCGAGGAGCTTCGGGCGCGGGTCGTTGCCGCGCCGCAGCTGACCGAACGGCAGCTGCGGCGGCTCATCTACGGATAGAACGACGGATAGATTGGACGGGACACATGTGCGGAATCGTCGGCTACATCGGACCCCAGCAGGCCGCCGGCCTGCTCACCGAGGGGCTGGCCCGGCTGGAGCACCGCGGCTATGACTCGGCGGGCGTCGCGGTGCTGGGCAGCAGGCTGCAGGTGGTGAAGAAGGCCGGCCGCGTACGCGATCTGGTCGATGCCCTGCCGAAGCGGTTCTCCGGAAAGGTCGGCATCGGCCACACCCGGTGGGCGACCCATGGCCCTGCCAACGACACCAACGCCCACCCGCACCTCTCCGCCGATGGTCGGGTGGCCGTCGTCCACAACGGGATCGTCGACAACGCCGCCTCGCTGCGGGAGCGGCTCACCGAGGCGGGCGTCGAGCTGGTCAGCGACACCGACACCGAGGTCTTCGCCCACCTCATCGGAGCGTCGACCGCCGACACGCTCGAGGCCAAGGTCGTCGACGCGCTCTCCCAGATCGAGGGCACCTGGGGCCTGGCCGTCATGCACGCCGACTACCCGGACCGCATGGTCGTCGCCCGCAACGGCTCGCCGCTGATCGTCGGCGTCGGGGACGGGGAGATGTACGTCGCCTCGGACCTGGCCGCGGTCGTACGCCACACCACCACCGTCGCCCACCTCGACGACGGGGAGCTCGCGACCATCACCGCGACCGGGTTCACGACCTTCCGCCAGGACCTGACCACGACCACCACCACGGCTCGCGAGGTCGATGTGGATCCGTCGGCGTACGAGTACGGCGAGCTCGCCGACGAGCCGCGGATGTTCACCGAGATCCTGGAGCAGCCGTCCTCGGTCGAGCGGGCGCTCCGTGGCCGGCTCGACGAGCGGTTCGGCACGGCGCATCTCGGTGGTCTCAACCTCGATCCGCGCGAGCTGCGCGCGATCCGCCGGGTGAAGATCCTCGGCTGCGGCTCGGCCTACTACGTCGGCCAGATGGGCGCCGGACTGATCGAGGAGCTCGCCCGGGTCCCCGCCGACGCCGAGGCGGCGTCGGAGTTCCGCTACCGGAACCCGATCATCGAGCCCGACACCCTCTACGTCGCGGTGTCCCAGTCCGGCGAGACGATCGACACGCTGCTCGCCGTGCAGGAGATCAAGCGCAAGGGCGGGCGGGTGCTCGGCGTCGTCAACGTCGTGGGCTCGGCGATCGCGCGCGCGGTCGACGGCGGCATCTACCTGCACGCCGGCCCGGAGATCGCGGTCGCCTCGACCAAGGCGCTCACCAACATGTTCGTCGCGTTCTCGCTGCTGGCGCTCCAGCTGGGCCGCGTGCGTGACCTCTCGATCGCCGACGGCAAGCGGCTCATCGCCGGCCTGCAGGCGCTGCCGACCCAGATCGAGGAGATCCTCAAGAGCGAGTCCCACCTCGAGGAGGTCGCGGCGCGGCTGGCCGAGGCCGAGTCGATGTTCTTCGTCGGTCGCGTACGCGGCTACCCGGTCGCGCGCGAGGGCGCCCAGAAGCTGAAGGAGATCTCCTACCGGCATGCCGAGGCCTATCAGACCTCCGAGCTCAAGCACGGTCCGCTCGCGCTGATCTCGGAGTCCGTGCCGACCGTGGCGATCGTGCCGCAGGACGAGCTGACCGACCGCAACGTCGCGGCCCTGCACGAGATCAGCGCCCGCCGCGGGCCGCTGGTCGTCGTCACCCACCCCGACGTCGACCTCGGCGAGCTCGACGCGCTGCGCGTGGACGTACCGAAGAACGAGGTCGAGCTCGATCCCATCCTGCTGACGATCCCGCTCCAGCTGATCGCCTTCCACGCCGCCAAGGCCCTCGGCCACGACGTCGACAAGCCCCGGAACCTCGCTAAATCGGTCACGGTCGAGTAGCGGTGTCCGCTTCAATGGGCCCCATGCGCCTCGCAGGGATCAACATCCATCCGGTGAAGTCGACGGCGATCAGACCGGTCGAGGAGGCGTACGTCGGCAGGGCCGGGATCGTGGGCGACCGCGAGTGGATGGTCGTCGACGGCAGCGGCAAGCTGGTGACGGCTCGTGAGGTGAGGGAGCTGTTCACGGTCGTGGCGGACACGCCGTCGACCGGCGGGCCGGCGGGCGTGGACCTGCTGCTCAACGCTCCCGATATGGACCCGCTGGAGGTGGCGGTGCCCGAACGGGAGGAGCCGGCCGTCGGCGTACGTTTCTTCGCGAAGTCGCTCACCGCGCAGGCCGTCGGGGAGCCTGCCGACGCGTGGCTGAGGAAGGCGCTCGGCCGCGACGATCTGAGGCTGATGTGGTGTGCCGACCCGACGAAACGGGCGATGAACCCGGACAAGTATCGGCCCGGTGAGTTCGCCGCGTTCCACGACTCCTCGCCGGTGTCGCTGCTCACCGACGCCTCGGCCGACCAGATCGACGCGTGGGCCGAGGGCGACGTCCCTGCGCAGCGCTTCCGTGCCAACCTGCTGATCGAGGGCGCCCCGGAGGCGTTCGCCGAGGACGGCTGGCGGGAGGTCGCGATCGGTGGCGCTCGGTTCCGGGTCGCAGCCCCGATCGACCGGTGCGTGATGACGACCATCGACGCCGACACGCTGGAGTCGGGCAAGGACCCGCTCCGGGCTCTCGCCAAGCACCGCCGCTGGGACGGCAAGGTCTGGGCGGCGGTGCATCTCGCCGTCGCCCATCCCGGCGAGATCGCGGTCGGCGACGAGGTCATCGTCTCCTGAGTGACGGGGGCCACCGCGCCGAGGAATGCCGAGATCGTGCTATAAGGGCCTACCGTTGGATGGTGAGCACCGACCCTGAATCTGCCGTATCCACCACTACCGCGCCCGAGGAGCCGAGTGCGCCCAGCGGTGGGTCCAGCGTGGAGGCTGAGCAGGGTCCGACGTTCGACTCACTCGGCCTCTCCGCCGGCGTCCTCGAGGCCGTGAAGGCGCTCGGCTACGAGACGCCTTCGGCGATTCAGGCGGCGACCATCCCGTCGCTGCTCGAGGGCCGTGACGTCGTCGGTCTCGCGCAGACCGGCACCGGTAAGACCGCCGCGTTCGCGCTGCCGGTGCTCTCGAACCTCGACGTCTACCAGAACGCGCCCCAGGCGCTGGTGCTCGCGCCGACGCGCGAGCTCGCCCTCCAGGTGTGCGAGGCGTTCGAGCGTTACGCGTCCAACCTCGACGGCGTACGCATCCTGCCGGTCTACGGCGGCCAGGGCTACGGGCCGCAGCTGACCGCGCTGCGCCGTGGCGTCCACGTCGTCGTCGGCACCCCCGGCCGGATCATGGACCACCTGGAGAAGGGCACGCTCGACCTCTCCCAGCTGCGCTTCCTGGTGCTCGACGAGGCCGACGAGATGCTCAACATGGGCTTCGCCGAGGACGTCGAGACCATCCTCGCCGACACCCCCGAGGACAAGCAGGTAGCGCTCTTCTCGGCGACGATGCCCGCGCAGATCCGCCGGCTGTCGAAGAAGTACCTTCGCGACGCGAAGGAGATCTCGGTCAAGGCGAAGACCCAGACCGCCACCAACATCACCCAGCGCTACCTGATGGTGTCCTACCCCCAGAAGGTCGACGCGCTCACCCGCATCCTCGAGGTCGAGAACTTCGAGGGCATGATCGTCTTCACGCGCACCAAGTCCGAGACCGAGTCGCTGGCCGAGAAGCTGCGCGCGCGTGGCTTCGCTGCGACCGCGATCAACGGCGACATCGCCCAGGCCCAGCGCGAGAAGACCGTCAACCAGCTCAAGGACGGCTCGCTGGACATCCTGGTCGCGACCGACGTCGCGGCTCGCGGTCTCGACGTCGAGCGGATCTCGCACGTGGTCAACTACGACCTGCCGACCGATGTCGAGGCGTACGTCCACCGCATCGGCCGCACCGGGCGTGCCGGCCGCACCGGCGACGCGATCTCGTTCGTCACCCCGCGTGAGCGGTGGCTGCTGCGCGCGATCGAGAAGCACACCAAGGCGCAGCCCGTGCAGATGCAGCTGCCCTCGGTCGACGAGGTCAACGCGACCCGCCTCTCCCGCTTCGACGACGGCATCACCGCCGCGTTGCAGGAGGGCGAGCGCATCGAGTTCTTCCGCGACGTGGTGCGTCACTACGTCGAGGAGCACGACGTCCCCGAGGTCGACGTCGCTGCCGCTCTGGCCGCGGTGCTCCACGGCGAGGAGCCGCTGCTCCTCGACCCCGAGCCCGAGAAGCCCGCCTACGAGGACCGGCGCGGACGTCGCGACCGCGACGACCGCGGCAGCGACCGTGGCCCCCGCCGCGAGACCGGTACGTCGCGTCACACCGGGCAGCCGCTGGCCACCTACAAGATCCAGGTCGGCAAGCGCCACCGCGTCGAGCCGCGCCAGATCGTCGGCGCCATCGCCAACGAGGGTGGCCTGCGCCGCGCCGACTTCGGCAACATCTCCATCCGCAACGACTTCTCGCTCGTCGAGCTCCCCGCGGACCTGGCTCCCGAGACCTGGAAGGCCCTCGAGTCGACCCGCATCTCCGGCAAGCTCATCGAGCTCTCCGAGGACTCCGGCGGCGGCCCCGTGCGCCGTTCCGGTGGTCGCTTCGACAAGGGCGGCCGACCGGGCAGCTCCGACTTCGGTGACCGTCCCCGCAAGCCGCGGCAGAAGCGCAAGTTCGACTGACGTCGGGATACCCGGTTAACCGGGTATCCCTGCACTTCTCAGGCATTGCAATGCCTGAGAAGTGCAGGCATTGCCCGAACGCTGTGACTGAAGTGGCGAGAGGGACGGCCCGCTGGCGGCCCAGGACGACCGTGGACTCACCGACCGCTGCCTAGCGGCACTCGTGTTTCAGCAGGCGGCGAGGGTGCGCTGGGCCGAGAGGGCGACCAGGGCGAACGGTGCGGCCATCAGGGCCAGGGCGCTGAGGGCCAGGAACACGGTGAGGCCGCCGGTCAGGGCCAGCATGGTGAAGCCGATGATCGGCACGATCATGGCCGTGGCCAGGGACCAGGCGGCGGTCAGCCGGGCCGTACGGCGCCCGACCCGGAGCCAACGCTGACCGATCGCGGTCACCGCCAGGGCGACCAGGGCGCCGAGGGCGCCTGCTGTGCCGACGTACCCGATGACGATGTCGAGGACGTGGAAGAGGCCGCTGTCCGGAGCGGCTGAGTGGGCGCTCGCGCCGAGCTCGATCCCGCCGTCCCACAGGAAGGCCTGGGGAACCATGACGAGGACGAGCAGGATGGCCGTACGTCGGGCGGCACCGATCGCGACGGTGTCGCGGAAGCCGGGGGCGATGTCGTCGACCGAGCCGAAGTCGCGCAGGGCGAGCGCCTCGGCCTCGGTGGGTGTGTAGCCGGCGGCGGTGTAGGCATCGGTCGCGTCCTCGAGGTGGTCGCCGGCCTCCCGCAGGAGGTCACGCCGGGTCCAGCTCGGGCCGGGGATCGCGGCGCGCAGGTCCGCAAGGTAGACGTCGACGGCGCTCATGCGGTCAATCCTCCGTCCTCAGCGGTGTCGCGCACATCAGGGAACTCCCTGAATGACTCGCCAGAAGTGCCGTCTCGGCCGGCGCAACTGCCGTCTCGGCTGGGGGTCAGGCTTCGCCGAGTACGCCGGAGACGACCTTGGCGAAGGTACGCCACTCCTGGCGGTGGGCGGCGAGGGCGTTGCGGCCGGCGGAGGAGAGCTCGTAGGTGCGGCGTTTGCGGCCGCCGACCTCGGACCAGGAGCTGTCGAGGTAGCCCGCCTTCTCCAGCCGGCGCAGCGCGGGGTAGATGGTGCCGGTGGGGAGGTCGAGCTCGCCGCCGCTGCGGGCGCTCAGGGCCTCGATGATCGCGTAGCCGTGGAGGGGCTGTTTCTCGACGACGGCCAGGATCAGCGAGTCGAGGTGGCCACGGAGGGCATCGGCTTTCATGTAGACAGCCTACACAGTCCGCCGTACATTGTCTTCATACATGTTGCCAGGCTACCTATAGCCAGGCGAGACACGACAGGAGACATGATGACCACACAGACGATCACGAGACCCAGTCCGCTGCGGCGGCTGGCGTCCTTCTCCCAACGCCATCACTGGACCGCGCTGCTGCTGTGGGTGGTCGTCCTGGTGGGCGTGACGGCGGCGGCGCAGAGCATCGGCGACGACTACCGCAACTCCTTCGACATCCCTGGCACCCAGTCGCAGGAGATGGCCGACCTCCAGGCCGAGCACGGCGGGTCGACCGGTGACCAGGTGCGGGCGGTCATCCACGACGAGCGCGGCTGGAACACCGATCAGCAGGCCGTTGACCAGCTGCTCGCCGACCTCGCCGAGGTCCCGCACGTCGAGACCGTCGAAGCGGCGGATCCACAGCGCGGGTCGGTGAGCGAGGACGGTACGACCGCGCTGGTCACCGTCGTGATGGACGCCGAGGCCGGCGAGCTCCCGGTGAGCGCCTATGAGCCGTTCCTCGAGCTGGCGGACGAGACGTCGACCGACGACCTCCAGGTCGAGATGGCCGGCGACTCGATGCGCGAGGTGAACGAGGGCGAGGGCGGCAGCTCCGAGGGGATGGGCATGCTCGCCGCGCTGGTGATCATGCTGTTCATGTTCGGCTCGTTCCTGGCGGCGAGCCTGCCGCTGATCACCGCGATCTTCGCGGTCGGCACGACCTTCGGCGTGGTCACTCTGCTCTCGCACGTGACCACGATCCCGGACTACACCGCGCCGATGCTGATGATCGTCGGGCTCGGCGTGGGCATCGACTACGCGCTGCTCGTCTTCTCGCGCTACCGCAGCGAGCTGCTCGGCGGCGCCACCCGCGAGCATGCCACGGCGACCGCGATCGACACCGCCGGTCGCTCGGTCCTCTTCGCCGGCGTCAGCGTGATCCTCGCGCTCTGTGGCCTCTATGTGCTGCAGCTGACCTCGATCCAGGGGGTCGTGCTCGGCGTCGCCCTCACCGTCCTGATGACCATGATCGCCGCGGTCACCCTGCTGCCGTCGCTGCTGACGCTGTTCGGCAAGCGCCTGGAGAAGTCCGTACGCAAGCACGCCGCCCGGTCACGGCGTGAGCCCGGCCAGCGCTGGCGCGCCTGGGCCTCCGGTGTCCAGCGGCACCCGTGGGCCGCGCTGATCGTCTCCCTGGTCGCTCTCGGCGCGCTGGCCACCCCGGTCCTCGGCCTCCAGCTCGGCTTCGCCGACGCCGGCAACGACGACCCGTCCTCGACCACGCGGAAGGCGCACGACCTGGTCAGCGAGAAGTTCGGCCCCGGTGCCAACGGCCCGCTCATCGTCATGACCGAGGGTTCCCAGGAGCAGGCGGTCGCTGCGTACGAGGAGGTCACGGGGTACGAAGGCGTGGCCTCCGTGACCCCGCCGCAGCCGTCGGCCGACGGTGCGGTGTACACCTCCATCGCCTTCCCGGAGACGGGCCCGCAGGACGCCGAGACCACCGAGCTGGTGAAGGACCTCCGGGAGGATCTCGGCGACGACGTCCTCGTCGGCGGATCGACCGCGGCGCTGATCGACTACTCCGACGCGGTCGGCGAGAAGCTGCCGCTCTTCATCGGGCTCGTCGTCGGGCTCTCCGCGCTGCTGCTGATGTGCGTCTTCCGGTCCGTGGCGGTCGCGATCAAGGCGGCCATCCTCAACGTCCTCTCGATCGGCGCCTCGATGGGTGCGATGACGTACGTCTTCCAGGAGGGGCTGCTCGGGGTCGAGCCCGGCCCGATCGAGGCGTTCCTGCCGGTGATGACCTTCGCGATCGTCTTCGGGCTCTCGATGGACTACGAGGTCTTCCTGATCTCGCGGATGCGCGAGGAGTGGCTGCGCAGCGGCGATGCCCAGGAGGCGGTCCGGGAGGGGCTGGCGCACACCGGCGGCGTCATCACCGCGGCCGCCGCGATCATGGTCGTGGTCTTCGGTGCCTTCTGGTTCAGCCCGGACCGGATGCTGCAGGAGATGGGCTTCGTGATGGCGGTGGCGGTGCTGCTCGACGCGGTCGTGGTGCGGTGCCTCATCGTGCCGGCGGTGATGCGGCTGCTCGGCGCCCGCGCCTGGTGGCTGCCGAAGTGGCTCGACCGGCTCCTGCCGCGTCTGCAGAACGTCTGATGAACCTGGGTAAGCGGGTTCCGGACAGTTACTTGGACGTGCAACAAATTTCCTGCGGGCGTCCGTAAGGGCGCGTACAACCGAAGGGAAGGACCGCACCCCCAAGCGGTCCCTGGCTTTCGGGAGTTGCCATGAACGGTTCGACCTTCCGCCTGTCCAAAGTCCGCCTCGCGGTCTCCCTCACCTCCATCGCCCTTCTCGGCGCCGGCCTCGCCGTCGCCCCAGGCTCCCCGGCCAACGCGGCCGGGGAGCCTTACGTCGCGCTCGGCGACTCCTACTCCTCCGGAGTGGGCACTCGCAGCTACATCAACGACGGCAGCAACTGCATGCGGTCGACCCTGGCGTACCCGAGCCTGGTCGCCGCGGCGAAGGGCTACAGCCTCAACTTCCGCGCGTGCTCGGGTGCGGTCGTCGCCGACGTCACCAACAGCCAGCTCAGCGCGCTGTCCAGCTCGACCCGTTACGTGACCATCTCCGTCGGTGGCAACGACGCCGGCTTCGCCGACGTGATCACCGAGTGCGCTCTCCCCGCCTGGGCGAGCGACTGCGCGGGAGCCGTCGCGGGTGCGCAGAACTACATCCGCAACACGCTTCCGGCCAGCCTCGGCACGCTCTACTCGAGGATCCGGTCGGCCGCGCCCAGCGCGAAGGTGGTGGTCGTGGGCTATCCGAAGCTGTTCATGGGCGAGGACTGCAACGCGGCCACCTGGTTCAGCCCGTCGGACGAGGCGATCCTCAACGACACCGCCGTACTCCTCAACAACACCACGGCCTCGCGGGCGAGCGCCGCCGGGTTCAGCTACGTCAACCCGATCAGCCGGTTCACCGGACACGCGGTCTGCGACGACGTCGAGTGGATCAACGGGCTCTCCAACCCGATCGAGGAGTCCTACCACGCCAACGCCGCCGGCCATCGTGACGGCTACACCCCGCTGGTGAGCTCGCCGCTCACCGGCGCCGCCGTCACCGCGAGCCCCGCCGTGGTCGCCGCAGCCGAGGCGACCGGTCCCGCGCAGGCCGCCAAGCAGAGGAAGTACGCCGCTCTCGACCGCCACATCGAGCCGAAGGTGTTCCAGCCGCCGACCCGTGAGCGTCTGGAGAAGCTCGCCGACCAGCGCGGCGTCGACCTGGACGCCTGGCTGGCGACGCACTGATCCAGATGGTGGTGGAGCCGGGCGTGCCCACCAGGCGCGCTCGGCTTCACAACCTCCGCGTTGGACGGGTGTAACCCAATCTTGGGGGCAAGGCTGATAGAACCGTTCCATGCGAGTCTCCCGGGGCATAGCGGCCCTTGCTGTTGCCCTACCGCTGCTTGCCGCATGTGGTGGGGCCAAGGAACCGGGTCCGAGCATGTCGACCCTGACCACGGCGCTGGAGACCGGCACCTTCACCAAGGTCGACTTCGTGGCGAAGACCGATCCCGCTGCCGTCGCCACCGATTACAGCAATCTGACCGGCAACCTGTTCGGGAAGCTGGGCGCGCCCGACGTGTCCGCGACCAAGCCGGTCTTCTCCGGCCACGGCACCGACAGCGCGAAGTCGACCCTCACCTGGGCGTGGGGACTGCCGGGCGGCCGATGGACCTACGAGTCTGAGGTCGAGCTCCGCAAGACCGACGAGAAGTGGGAGTTCGTCTGGGAGCCGACGGTCGTCGCCCCGACGCTCGCCGAAGGACGTAGCCTCCACGTCGAGACCGTCCAGCAGCAGCGCGGCGAGATCCTGAGTACGTCCGGAGCGACCCTGGTCGCGGATCGACCGGTCGTCACGGTCGGCATCGACAAGACCCTGATCGACCCGGTGGCGGCTCCCGCGGCCGCCCGCGACATCGCCGCGATCGTCGGCATCAACCCGAAGCGCTACGCCAAGCGCGTCAAGGCGGCCGGTGACAAGGCGTTCGTCGAGGCGCTCTCGATCCGCAAGCCGATGATGACGAAGGCCAAAGCCGCGAAGATCGCCAAGATCAAGGGCGCCGCGATGCTCAACCGAACCCTCCCGCTCGGCCCGACCAAGGAGTTCGCCTCGCCGGTCGTCGGCATCGTCGGTGAGGTCACGGCGGAGATGATGAAGAAGAAGCCCGGCACCTACCTCCCGGGTGATCTCGCCGGTCTCTCCGGCCTGCAGGCGCGCTACGACGAGCAGTTGCGCGGGAAGCCCGGGCTCCAGGTCGCGGTGCTCGGTGACGAAGGCGAGGTGCTCAAGCGGCTCTACAGCACCGACCCGATCGACGGGAAGTCGCTCACCGTCACCCTCGATGAGCGGCTGCAGAAGGGCGCAGAAAAGATCCTGAAGCGCGTCAAGCCCGAGAGCGCCCTGGTCGCGATCCGGCCCAGCGACGGTGCCGTGCTGGTCGCCGCCAACGGCGAGGACAACAAGATGAACCTGGCCACCTACGGCCAGGCAGCTCCGGGCTCGACCTTCAAGGCCGCGACCACGCTGGCCCTGCTGCGTAAGGGCCTCAACGCCGAGAGCCAGGTCAAGTGCCCGGCGAAGACCACCGTCGACGGCAAGACCTTCAAGAACGACTCCTGGTACCCGAAGTCGGCCCTCGGCGAGATCACCCTCGCCCACGCCGTCGCCGAGTCCTGCAACACCGCGATGGTCGGCGTCGCCGGTGAGGTCGGCCACGCCGAGATCGCCTCCGCCGCCGCCTCGCTGGGCTTCGGCATCGACCGCGACGCCGGCTTCACCTCCTACTTCGGCCAGATCCCGGAGCCGGCGGGAGAGACCGAGCACGCCGCCGACCTGATCGGACAGGGCAAGGTGCTCGCCTCGCCGCTCGTGATGGCCACTGTCATCGGCTCCATCCAGGCCGGTCACACCGTGGTCCCGACCCTCGTCGAGGGCCAGGTCGCCAAGCCGTCGGGTGTCGAGCCGCTCGCCGCCGACGAGGCCGAGCAGCTGCGTACGATCTTCCGGGGTGTGGTCACCGACGGCACCGGCAGCGGGCTGCGAGACGTACCGGGCAAGCCGGTGATCGCGAAGACGGGCACGGCGGAGTTCGACCGCAACGGCAAGCGCCTCACCCACACCTGGATGATCGCGGCGCAGGGCGACCTGGCCGTGGCCGTCTACGTCGACGAGGGCGAGAACGGTGCCGCCACCTCCGGCCCGCTCGTCGAGGCGTTCCTGCGGATGGTCAACGAGCGCTGAGGACCGCCAAATAGGATGTGGCCCGGCCGTGAGGCCGGGCCACATTCGATTTCCCTCGGTGTTTCTCTACCGACGGGGGGAACAGTAGAGAAGCTCGGGGGGCGAGCCTGGCGGCCTTTCGGCCGCGAGGCCCGGTCGAGGTTTGGAGTGCTCCCTCCCTACGTCGACGTGGATACATAACCAGACTTGTTCCTGGCTGTCACGTCTATGTCGGTTTTCTACCGGATATGTGACCGGGTGTTAGCAATGTGTGGATCGGTCACTGCCCGGCCGGGATCTCCACGGTGCCGTTCGCGGGGGTCGAGTCGGCGGCCTTGCGGAGCATCGCGCCGAGGTCGACACCGGTCGTGGTCTTGAGCATGTTGAGGGTCTGGATGACGTTGTCGTTGACCTGCTTCGGAATGGCGCCGGCCCCCTCGGTGGAGAGCACCGTGAGGTTGTCGATGGCGCTGATCGGTGCGGCGACCTCCCTGGCGACCTGGGGCAGCACCTCGATGAGCATCTGCAGCACGGCGGCGTCGTTGTAGGACGCGAACGCCGCGGCGCGCTTCTCCATCGCCTCGGCCTCGGCGTGACCGACGGCCAGGGTGGCGGCAGCGCTCGCCTCACCCTCGGCCCGGGTGGCCTCGGCGCCGGCCAGACGCAGCGACTTCTGCGCGTCACCGCGCCGGGCGCCCTCGATGGCCTCGGCCTCGGCCAGAGCGGCACGGCGGGCCTTCTCGGCCTCGCCGGAGAGCCGGGCCTGCTCGGCGTCGGCCTCGGCCGCGGCGATGGTGGCTGCCTTGCGGGCCTCCGCGGCGGCGATCTCCGAGCTGCGACGACCCTCCGCCTCCTGCTCGACGCGGTAGCGCTCGGCGTCGGCGGGCTTGCGGACCTGCGTCTCCAGCTGGCGCTCGGTCAGCGCCGCCTGGCGTACGGCGACCTTCTCCTGCTCGGTGAGGATGGCCTGATCGCGGTCGGCCTGGGCGAGCGGGCCGGAGGCGGCGGCGTTGGCGGCCGCCGCGTCGGTCTCCGCCTTGATCTCGGCCTGCTTGAGCGCGAGCGCGCGCTGGGCGATCGCGATCTCCTCCTCGGCCTTGATCCGGGCCTGCTCGGCGGCACGACGGGCCTCGGCCTCGGCGATCGAGGCGGCCTGGGTGATGCGGGCGGCCTCGGGGCGGCCCAGGTTCGTCAGGTAGGAGCCGTCGTCGGTGACGTCCTGGATCTGGAAGGTGTCCAGGATCAGGCCCTGACCGGTGAGCGACGACTCGGACTCGTCGGCGACCCGCTGCGCGAATGCGGCCCGGTCACGGATGATCTGCTCGACGGTCAGACCGCCGACGATCGAACGCAGCGCGCCGGCGAGCACCTCCTGCGTGAAGGGCTCGATCTCCTCCTGCTGGGAGAGGAAGCGCTGTGCGGACAGCCGGATCTGGTCGGCGTTGCCGCCCACCTTCACGATCGCGACACCCTCGAGGTTGAGCTTGATGCCCTGCCCGGAGACCGCACCGCGGATCTGGACCGAGATCCGGCGCGAGGAGAGGTCCATCGTGGCCAGCTTCTGGACGAACGGCACCACGAAGACGCCGCCGCCGAGCACGACCTTCTGGCCCGACAGGTCGGTGGTGAGCTGACCGGTCTCGGGGTTGAGCACCGCCTTGCCCTTGCGGCCGGTGACGATGAAGGCCTGGTTGGGACCGGCGACCTTGTAGCGGCTGGTGACCAGCAGCAGAAGCAGGATGAGAAGTACGACAAGGCCGGCGATCGGCACCAGCAGTTCCATGAGGATTCCTTCAGTCAGGAGGTGATCTCGCGCCACGTCGGCGCGACGGTGACTGCCGTCGGTGAGAGGACTCCGGTCACGTGCACGGCGGTGCCGGGCGTGATCGCCTCGTCGGAGTCGGGCGCCTTGGCGTTGTAGGTCACCGTGTGGCCCCCGAGGGCGACCCGCACCACGCCGAACCCGTCCGCCGGGATCGTGGTGATCACGGCAGCGTCCAGGCCGACGGCGGCCTCCCCCGAGGGCGCCGCGTCGGTCTGGTCCTCCTTCAGCAGGCGCGTCAGCCACAACGTGAACCAGGCGAAGAGTGCTCCGACGACGGAGCCGATCAGGATGGACGGCAGCAGGCCGAGGTCCAGCGGCCCGTGGGCGATGGCACCGCCGAACCCGAACGCCGACACGAACCCGGCCAGCGCGGCGGTGGAGTAGGAGTCACTCGCCAGCCAGTCCAGCAGGCCGCCGAGGAAGCCATCGAGGAGGTCGCCGATCACCAGCGACACCAGGAGGAGGCCCAGCCCGACGGCTCCGATGATCAGGAACGTCGTCACACCAAATCCTTCGGCAGAGTCTCCACACTGAGCAGCAGTCTTAGGCGGACCCTATCCGTGTCTGATGCTGCCTGTCCGCGCTTTAATCGGCCTGGTCGAACGTCCAGAGCAGAAGCTCGGTCGGTACGCCCGCACTGACCGTGAATTCTGGCGGCAGGTCGTCGCCGGCGGTCACCTCGAAGGCGTCGCCGGCGGTGAGCGGCTCGGCCATTCCGCTGCGCAGGAGGGCGCCGGAGGCCACGTGGAGATGGCGGAGCCTCGCCTCCGGGAGGGTGATCTCGCCAGGGCCGGCGGTGCCGACGTGGCCCACCCGCAGTGTCCCCTGGTCCAGGCGGACCGCCTCGGTCCACTCGCCCTCGACCGCGGCGACGTCATGGACGGCGTACGCCGGCGCGCCGGTGCTGCCGGCGATCCACACCTGGATGAACCGGGTGCCGGCGGCCGAGGCGAACTCGGAGTGGTCGACCCCGTCGCCGGTGGTGAAGACGCCGACCTGGCCGGGGGCGACGGTCCCGGTGGCGCCGGTCGAGTCGGTGTGGGTCACCTCGCCGGACAGCGGCCAGGTCACGATCGTGACGCCGGCGTGGTGATGGGTCTCGAAGCCCTCACCGTTGCGCAGCAGGTGCTCGTCGTAGGTCACGATCGGGCCGAAGCCGACGCGCTCGGGGTCGTAGTGGGAACCGAATGAGTAGGTGTGCCAGGTAATTTTTCCTGGCCGGAGGCCGGGGGGACGTTCCGTGAATCGGGCGTTTCCTCGGCGGATCTGGGCAGTCACAGTCATGATTGTGCCGTGGCGTTTCCCAAGTTCCCGACTGGCTTCGTGTTCGGCACTGCAGACGCCACCCGGCCGGGGGGCGAGCAGGATGTTGCGCTGCTTCAACGTCTCGGTGCGCCGGGATACCGGTTCGCGGTCTCCTGGCGTGAGCTTCAGCCGGGTGGGCGCGGTGTCTTCGATCCCGATGCCCGCGCTCGTTACGACCGTCTGGTCGACGAGCTGCTCGAGGCCGGTCTGCGACCGTCGGCCACGCTCTACGCCGGCGAGCTGCCGGAGCCGCTGGCCGCCGATGGTGGCTGGCTCAACCGCGCCACCGTCGACGCGTTCGGCGACTACGCCGAGACGGTCGTGGACCTGATCGGCGACCGGATCCCGGAGTGGGTGCCGGTCCAGGACCCCAACGTGGCCGGCTACCTCGGCTACGGGCTCGGCACGATCGCGCCCGGCCGTCGCGCGGGCTGGGGAGTCGTCGCGGCGATGCACCACCTGCTCCTCGCCCACGGCCGCGGCGTGCAGGTGCTGCGTGCCGCCGGGGTCGAGTCGGTCGGGTGTGCCAACCACCACGAGCCGATCTGGCCGCTCTCGGAGGATCCCGCCGACGTCGGCGCGGCCAAGCTCATCGATCTGGCCTGGAACGCGGTGCCTCTCGAGGCGATGCTGATGGGCCGCTACCCCCGTGACATCGCCGGTCTCGCCGACGAGGTCACGATGCCGGGCGACATGGCCGTCATCCGTTCACCGCTCGACTTCTACGGGGTCAACTTCTTCGCGCCGCAGCGCATCGGCGCCTCCGCCGAGGGCGACGACATCCCGTTCCGGATGGTGCCGCTCGTCGGCTATCCCGCCACCGACACCGGCTGGGGTGTGGTGCCCACCGCCCTGCGGGAGTGGCTGATCATCACCCGGTCCCGCTATCGCGCCGCGATGCCGCCGATCGTGGTGACCGAGTGCGGTGCTGCGTACGACGCTCCGCTGGTCGACGGTGAGGTCGATGACCAGGCGCGGATCGACTACCTCGAGGCACACCTGGAAGCGGTCTCGGCCGCGATCGAGCGCGGTGTCGACGTACGCGGCTTCTACGCCTACACCCTGCTCGACCGTGACGGCTGGGAGGCGCCGTTCACCGGCAAGGACTGGGAGGACGGCGTGGGCGGGAAGTACGGCCTGGTGCACGTCGACGCTGCCGGGGTGCGTACGCCCAAACGCTCCTTCGGCTGGTACGCCGACATGGTCGCCGCCCACGCCGAGGGAGCCCCGACGGGGTGACTAGAAGGCGAGCTTCTCGCCGATCGCCTTGATCGCGTCCATGTCGCCCGGGTGCGGCACCCAAGGGAGCGTGAGCGAGTCCCTGGTCTTGTCGGTGTAGCGCGGGATCACGTGGAAGTGCAGGTGGAACACCGTCTGCCACGCGGCCGGCCCGCAGTTGTTGAGTACGTTGACCCCGTCTGCCTGCAGAACGTCGACCGCCCGCTTCGCGACCGCCTGGGCGGTCTTGGCGGTCGCGGCGAAGACCGCCGGGTCGGCCTCGAGGACGTCCTTGGTGTGCGTCTTCGGCACCACCACCGTGTGACCTTCGGCCGCCGGGGCGATGTCGGTGAAGGCGTACGTCTCCTCGTCCTCGTAGACCTTCGTCGAGGGGATGTTGCCCGCGACGATGTTGCAGAACAGGCAGTCGGGATCGCTCATGTCCCGAGGCTATCGGGTCACAGGCCCGAGGCGACCTCGGTGCCCTGCTGGATCGCACGCTTGGCGTCGAGCTCGGCGGCGACGTCGGCGCCACCGATCAGGTGCCAGTTCGGCTTCTCGGTCCACAGATCGCGCACCGACTCCTGGCCGGCGCAGAGGATCACGTGGTCGACCTCGAGCGTGCGCGGCTCGCCGTCGACGGCGTAGTGGAGGGTGAGGGAGTCGTCGCCGGCCTCGATCTTGTCGTACGTCGCGCCTCGCACCTGCTTGACGCCGTCCTGCTTCAGGTGGGCGCGGTGGGCCCAGCCGGAGGTCTTGCCGAGGCCGATGCCGATCGGGGTGGACTTGCGCTGCAGCAGGGTCACCTGGCGAGCCGGCGCGTCCAGGACCGGCGTGGTCAGACCGCCGCGGAATGTCGCCGGGTCACCGACACCCCAACGGGCCTTCCACTCCTCGAGGGTCTCTGGCTGGTGGGTCAGCCAGGCGGACACATCGACGCCGATGCCGCCGGCGCCGATCACCGCGACGCGGCGGCCCGGGACGACCCGGCCGGCGAGCACGTCGGCGTACGTCACGACCCGGTCGTCCTCGGAGCCGGCGATCTGCGGGAGCCGCGGCGTGACGCCGGTGGAGACGATGACGTGGTCGAAGGGCTTCAGGTCGGCGGTGGTGGCCTCGGTGTCGAGACGTACCTCGACGCCCAGCACCTCCAGGCGCCGGGTGAAGTAGCGCAGCGTGTCCTTGAAGTCCTCCTTGCCGGGCACCGCCATCGCGAGCCGGAACTGCCCTCCGACCTGCGAGGACTTCTCGAACAGGGTCACCGCGAAGCCACGCTCGGCGGCCGAGGTCGCGGCGGCGAGGCCGGCCGGTCCGGCGCCGACGACGGCCACGGTCTGCTTGAGCTTGGTCGGCCTGAGCACCAGCGTGGTCTCGCGCGCCGCGCGCGGGTTGACCAGGCAGGAGGCGGCCTTGTTGGCGAAGGCGTGGTCCAGGCAGGCCTGGTTGCAGGCGATGCAGGTGTTGATCTCGTCGGTGCGGCCCTCGGCGGTCTTCTTGGCGAACTCGGGGTCGGCCAGCAGCGGGCGGGCCATCGAGACCAGGTCGGCCTTGCCCTCGGCGATCGCCGACTCGGCGAGCTCGGGGGTGTTGATCCGGTTGGAGGCGCAGACCGGGATGTTCACCTCGGCCTTGAGGCGCGCGGTCATGTCGAGCCAGGCGCCGCGCGGGACCTGCGTGATGATCGTGGGCACCCGCGCCTCGTGCCAGCCGATGCCGGTGTTGAACACCGAGACGCCGGCATCCTGGAGCGCGTACGCAAGCTCGATCGTCTCCTCCCAGGTCTGGCCGTCCTCGACCAGGTCGAGGATCGAGAGCCGGAAGATGATCGGGAAGTCGTCACCGACCAGCTCGCGCGAGCGCCGCACGATCTCCACCGGGAACCGCATCCGGTTGGTCGCGGTGCCGCCCCAGCGGTCCTCGCGCTGGTTGGTCCGCTCGGCGAGGAACTGGTTGATCAGATAGCCCTCCGACCCCATGATCTCGACCGCGTCGTAGCCGGCCTTCTTCGCCAGCGAGATGCTCTTGGCGAAGTCGTTCACGGTCGTCTCGACGGCCTTGTCGGAGAGGGCCGCGGGCTTGAACGGGTTGATCGGCGCCTGGACGGCCGAGGCACTGACCGAGAACGGCGTGTAGGCGTACCGACCCGCGTGCAGCACCTGCATCGCGATCGCGCCGCCCTCCTCGTGCACCGCGCCGGTGACCCGGCGGTGCTGGGCGGCGTGCAGCCGGGAGCTCATCTCGCTCGCGAACGGCTTGAGCCAGCCGCGCTTGTTCGGGGCGTAGCCGCCGGTGATGATCAGCCCGGTGCCTCCCCGTGCCCGCTCGGCGAAGTAGGCGGCCAGCTTCGGGATGTCCCACGCGTGGTCCTCGAGGCCGGTGTGCATCGACCCCATCACCACCCGGTTGCGCAGCGTGAGCGACCCGATGGTGAGCGGTGAGAGCAGGGATTGGTACGCCATGGCCCGTATGCTACTCATGAGTAATAAGAAGCGGCCAGTGCCCGTTCCATTTACCATTCAGGACATGCGCACTCGCCTTACTGCCCTTCTCGTCGCTCCGCTCGCTCTCGCCGCCGCCCTGACCGCGTGCGGAGGCGAGGACGACACCGGCGCCGAGGGCGGCGCACCGGCCTCCTGCGAGGCCGCCGACCTGCCGCTGAAGCAGGACGGCAAGCTGACCATCGGCACCGACTCCCCGGCGTACGAGCCGTGGTTCTCCGACAACGACCCCGGCAACGGCAAGGGCTTCGAGTCGGCGGTCGCCTACGCCGTCGCCGAGCAGCTCGGGTTCGCGAAGGACGACGTCGTCTGGGTCAAGCAGGCGTTCAACACCTCCTACACACCGGGCGAGAAGAAGTTCGACTTCGACATCAACCAGATCTCGATCACGCCCGAGCGTGCGAACGTCGTCGACTTCTCGCAGGGCTACTACACGGCGTCCCAGGCGGTCGTGACCATGGAGGATGGTGCCGCTGCGGCGGGGTCGCTGGCCGACCTGAAGGACCTCAAGCTCGGCGCCCAGACCGCGACCACGTCGCTCACCGCGATCCGCGAGGACGTGCAGCCGACCACGGACCCGCTGGTCTTCGACACCAGCGACCAGGCCAAGCAGGCGCTGCTCAACGGTCAGGTCGACGCGCTCGTCTTCGACCTGCCGACCGCGTTCTACATCACCGCCGCCGAGATCGAGGGCAGCACGATCACCGGGCAGTTCGAGAGCAGCGAGAAGCCGGAGGAGTTCGGTCTGCTGACCGAGAAGGACAGCGGACTGGCGCCCTGCCTCGACGAGGCGCTGACCGCGCTCGAGGAGGACGGCACCCTCGCTGCGCTCGAGAAGGAGTGGCTGTCCGACGTCGTCTCGGTGCCCGTGCTGAAGTGATGGGGGTCTCGACAAGCTCGGCCAACGGTGTGAGCTGGGAACCCAGCGAGCGGGAGCTCGAAAGACAGGCTGTACGTCGCCGGCAGCGGCTCCAGCAGACGGCCATCGCCACGGTGGTGACCGCCGTGGTCGCGGTCGGGCTGGTGCTGCTGGTCCTCTCCTCGCCCGGGTGGGACCGGGTCCGGGACTACTTCCTGAGCTGGTCGCACGCGCGCGAGTCGTTCGCGGCGATCGCGGAGGGGTTCTGGATCAACATCCGGATCTTCCTAGTGGCGGAGCCGTGCGTACTCATCCTCGGTGCCCTCGTCGCCATCGCCCGCCAGACGACCTCACCGTGGCTGGCGCCGCTGCGGCTCCTGGCGACCGGCTACACCGACCTCTTCCGCGGGGTGCCGTCGATCCTGGTCGTCGTCATCTGCGGCATCGGAATCCCGGCGCTGGGACTCTCGGGGGTGACCAGCTCGCTGTTCTGGCTGACCACGTTCGCCCTGGTGCTCTGCTACGGCGCCTACGTCGCCGAGGTCTTCCGTGCCGGGATCCTGGCGATCCATCCGACTCAGGTCGCCTCGGCCGAGGCGCTGGCCCTGACCCACACCCAGACGATGCGCTTCGTGGTCCTTCCCCAGGCCGTACGCCGCGTCGTACCGCCGCTCATGAACGACCTCGTCTCGCTGCAGAAGGACACCGCGCTGATCTCGGCGGTGGGTGTCTTCGAGGCGCTCCGGGCGGCCCAGGACTACCAGGGCTACAACTTCAACGGCACGCCGCTGCTGGTCGCGGCTGCGTACTTCCTCATCGTCGCGGTCCCGCTCACCCGGCTCACCGACTGGCTGATGCGGCGACAGATCGAGAAGGAGCAGGGCCGATGACCGGATATGGGTTGTTGGAGGCCAAGGGGCTGCGGAAGGCCTACCGCGGGAGGGTCGTCCTGGACGACCTCGACCTGTCCGTCGCCGAGCACGACGTGGTCTGCCTGATCGGTGCGTCGGGGTCGGGAAAGTCGACCCTGCTGCGCTGCCTGAATCTGCTCGAGACGATCGACGACGGGGTCATCACCTTCGACGGCCGGGAGATCTCCGACCCGCTCGTGGACCCGCGCTCGGTGCGCCGCGAGATCGGGATGGTCTTCCAGGCCTACAACCTCTTCCCGCATCTCTCCGTGCTCGACAACTGCACGCTGGCGCAGGTGCGCGTCCATGGCGTCCGAGCTGATGAGGCCGCTGATCGGGCGCGGACGCTGCTGGCCCGGTTCGGCCTCGCCGACAAGGCCGACGCCCACCCCGACGCCCTCTCGGGAGGTCAGCAGCAGCGGGTCGCGCTGGTGCGCGCGATGTGCACGCGGCCGCGCCTGCTTCTCCTGGACGAGATCACCGCGGCCCTCGATCCCGAGCTTGTCGGCGAGGTGCTGGAGATCGTCCGCGCCGAGGCGGAGGCGGGTACGACCCTCGTGCTCGCCACCCACGAGATGTCCTTCGCCCGCGAGGTCGCCACCAAGGTCTGCTTCCTTGACGGTGGGCGAGTGCTGGAGCAGGGTCAGCCGGAGCAGCTCTTCGGCGACCCGGTTGAAGAGCGCACGCGAGCGTTTCTTGCCCGCGTTCGTGCGTGAGCTGTCAACTGCAGATCGGACGATCGGACCTTTTACTAGACGATGACGCTTTGTGAATCCGGCGGAATCAATCGGTCGAGGCAACGCTGAGTGAGGGAGTGTTGTCATGCCGAAGGTGTTTGCGGCTGAGGTCCGAATCCGGGTGGTGGATCTG
>NZ_JBIUZB010000008.1:0-151316 GCF_044744805.1 Nocardioides sp. NPDC087217 | reverse complement strand
CGCGCGCCCCGCCGCCCCCCCCCCCCCCGCCGCGCCCCCCCCCCGGGGGGGGGGGGGGCCCGGGGCCCCCCCCCCCCCCCGAGGGGAGTGACGTCTCGGCCGACCTAGCTGACGCCTCGGCCGACCTAGCTGACGTCTCGGCGGGGTCAGCCGGCGCAGGCTCCGGTGTCGACGGTGGCGGTCTGGGAGCGAGCCTCGCGGGCGATCTCGATGACCTGGTCGGTGGTGAGGGCATAGCCGGTCTCGGAGTCGGTGACCGAGGCGGCGAAGACAACGCCGACGACGTCACCCTCGGAGTCGACGATGGGGCCTCCGGAGTTGCCGGGGCGGATGAGGCTGCGTACGGAGTAGACGTCTCGGATGACGGTGCCGACGCCGTAGATGTCGGGCGAGCGGAGGCGCTGCTCGGCACGGATACGACCGGGCTGTACGTCGAAGGGTCCGTCCTGCGGATAGCCCAGGACGGCGATCGGGTCCTCGGCGCCGGCAGTGCGGTCGAACTCGAGGCGCTTGAGGTTGCCGCCACCCTCGAACTTCAGGACCGCGATGTCGATCTTGGGGTCGTAGTGGACGACCTTGGCGTCGTTGGCGCCGTCACCGACGATGACGTTGGGGTCGTCGACGCCGGCGACGACGTGGGCGTTGGTCATCAGGTAGCCGCGGCCGATGACGAACCCGGTGCCCTCGACACCCTTGCCGCACTCGTTGGCGCCGCGAATCTTGAGGACCGACTCGCCGGAACGTACGACATCGGGGTCGGTGAGCATGCGCCGCGGACCGGGTCCGACCTCGACGATCCGCTCGCGGGCGAACGGCTCCAGGTAGCGCGGGAAGAACGAGGTGCCGACGACGTCGTTGAACGCGCTCAGCGCACGATCGGCAGGCGACGGCATGATCGAGTCGACCTTGGCCAGTATCGCCGAGCCGCGCACCGCGGGCGTGAGCCCGTTGATCTGCGCCCCCGAGACCGCGACCCCGAGAGCCCAGGCGACCACGAGCACGGCCGCGGCGCTGAGCAGCGATCCGCCGAGGGCATCGACGATCCGGGCCGGCTGCCAGGTGATCTCGTCCCGCACGCGTACGCCGCCGTATTGCAGCACCGCCTGCCCGATGGACGCACACGCGATCACGACGAACAGCGCGCCGAGCGAGACCCACAACGACGGAGCCGCGCTGCCGAGCACCTTCGGTGCCAGCCAAATGCCGATGAAGCCACCGAGCAGCAGTCCACCGGTCGCGAAGGCGCCGGTGATGAAGCCCTGCCAGTAGCCCGAGAGCGCGTAGGCCCCGACGAGGATGATCAGGATCCAGTCAAGAAAGTTCACGGCTGATTCCGTTCGCGTCCCTGGAACATGTATTCGGGCAACTCCTTGATCGGGGCGTCCGGAATCTCCGTGATCCACCCGAGATAGGTGAAGAAACGGCTGATGATTCCACCTGTGAAGCCCCAGAGGATGACATCCTTCTCCGGTCCGATCAAGAACGCGGGCATCAGCCATTCGCTGCGGCCGGGCGCGCCGACCTGGATCCGATGGGCCGGGTCGAGGAGATCCGACAACGGCACCCGGTAGACGGCGTGGACCTCTTCGACCGAGCGCGTGGTGACCGGAGACGGCTCCCGCCACCACGCGATGATCGGCACCACGGCGTGGTTGGAGAACGGGATCCACAGCGCCGGGAGGCGGCCGACCACGTCGACACCGGTCGGGTCGAGCCCGGTCTCCTCCCACGCCTCCCGCAGCGCCGCCTCCTCCGCGGTCTCCCCCGGATCGAGTCGGCCGCCGGGGAACGAGACCTGGCCGGGGTGCGAACGCATCGTGTGCGAGCGCTCGGTCAGCAGCAGATCGGGACCCGAGGGTCCTTCACCGAAGAGCATCAGCACGGCCGACTCGCGGGCGCTGCCGTCGGCCGGCGGCAGGAACTGTGAGATGTCCTCGCCCTGGATCTGCTGCGCCGCCTCGACGATCTCGTCGAACCACTCCGGCCGCGTCCCATTGGCCGCCTGACGCTCGCTCACAGCGCGATCCCCAGCTTCTTCTCGACGAGCTCCTTCACCTGGGCCGCACTTGTCATGCCACCCATCTGCAGCAGCTCGACCTCGCCGGAGGAGGACAGGACGTACGTCGCCGGCACCGCGCGCGCCGTGAGCGGCCCGCCCTGCAGCTCACCGCCCGGATCGGCGTACATCGGGAAGGTCACCCCGCGCGAGATCGCCTCCTCTAGCGCGACTCCGGGGACCGTGTCCATGACGTCGATGCCGATCACCGGCACCTCGTCGCCGTAGCTCTCGTAGAAGCTCTGCAGCGCAGGCATCTCCTCCTTGCAGGGCGCGCAGAAGCCCTGGAAGAGGTTGATCACCATCGGTCCCTCGAACGACGCCAGGTCAGCCGACGAACCACCGCCGAGGCAGGGCAGCACGATCGACGGCAGCCCACCGTCGCTCACGGGCCCTTCCTCGCAGGCCTCCACCTTCGACGCCTTCTTGGCCTCGACCATCTCCGCGGTGGCGACGTTGACCTTGGAGGAGGACGGCTCGTCAGCCAGCGGCGCACCGGACTGACCGCCCCCGCTCGAGGAGTCGGTGCCGCAACCGGCCAGGACGGCCAGCAGCAGGGCGGCTGCCGACGCGACCCGGGCTCGTCTCCCCAGGGCACGAACCATCAGTTGCGGCCCTCCGTGCGGACCAGCTTGGCCGCGGCGACGGGGTCGGTCGGCCCCTCGCCGTACGCAGGGCACAGCTGTGACACCGGACAGGCACCACACGCAGGCTTCTGGGCGTGACAGATCCGCCGCCCGTGCCAGATCACATGGTGGGACAGCATCGTCCAGTCCCGCTTCTCGAAGAGCGCACCGACCTCGTGCTCGACCTTGACCGGGTCCTTCTCGGTCGTCCAACCGAAGCGCCGCGAGAGCCGTCCGAAGTGTGTGTCGACGGTGATCCCCGGCTTGCCGAAGGCGTTGCCGAGCACCACGTTGGCGGTCTTGCGCCCGACACCGGGCAGCTTCACCAGCTGCTCCAGACGGTCAGGCACCTCGCCGTCGTACTCCTCCACCAGCACGGCGCTCAGCTTCAGCAGCGCGTCGGTCTTGGCACGGAAGAAGCCGAGCGGCCCGACGAGCTGCTCCAGGTGCTCCCGGGGCGCCGCCGCCATCTCCTTCGCGGACGGGTAGGCCGCGAAGAGGGCAGGCGAGGCCAGGTTGACCCGCTTGTCCGTGGTCTGCGCGCTCAGCACGGTCACGACCAGGCATTCGAACGGATTGGTGAAGTCGAGCTCGGCCTTGGCATCCGGGTAGGTCTCACCGAGGATGCGGTCGATCCGACGGGCACGACGCACCAGACCCAGGCGCGTCTCAGTCGCAAACTTCTGGGCAGGCACGCAGCAAGGCTACGCGGCCGCACCGACAATCCCGATCCGGCCCGGAAGACGGCTAGCACAAACACCGCTCAACACATGCACTTTCTGCGCTTATCGGTGGGGGATGTGCACGTGTGAGACGTTCCACAGATAGGATTCCCGGTGTAATACCCGCGGATGTGGGGAAAATCCAGGAGGAATGGCCGCAATGGACAACGACGTACTCCGTCAGGCACCGCTCTTCAGCGCACTCGATGACGAGTCGATGACGGCCCTGCACGCCTCGATGGCAGAGTCGAAGCTCCGCCGCGGAGAGGTGCTCTTCCACGAGGGCGACTCCGGCGACAAGCTGTACGTCGTGATCGACGGCAAGGTGAAGCTCGGCCGCACCTCGTCCGACGGCCGCGAGAACCTGCTCGCCATCATGGGCCCCGGCCAGATGTTCGGTGAGCTCTCGCTCTTCGACCCCGGCCCCCGCTCGGCCACCGTCACCGCGGTCACCGACTCCGCCTTCGCGAGCCTCTCCCACGAGGACCTCCTCAAGTGGCTCGAGGGCCGTCCGGTCGTCGCCCGCGGTCTCCTCGCTCAGCTGGCCGGCCGCCTCCGCAAGGCCAACGACGTCGTCGCCGACCTCGTCTTCTCCGACGTCCCCGGCCGTGTCGCGAAGGCCCTGCTCGACCTCGCCGACCGCTTCGGCCGCACCGCCGACGACGGCGTCCACGTCCACCACGACCTCACCCAGGAGGAGCTCGCCCAGCTCGTCGGCGCCTCCCGCGAGACGGTCAACAAGGCCCTGGCCGACTTCGCCAGCCGCGGCTGGCTCCGCCTGGAGCCCCGCTCGGTCGTGATCATGGACATTGAGCGCATGGCTCGCCGCGCCCGCTGATCTTTTAACTTCACGTAGGCACCCGGCCTCCTTCCCACCGGCGTATTTGCCGGTGAGAGGAGGCCGCGCCTTTGTCCCCCACAGAACTCGATCGCGGGGCGTTCGAGCATTTCGTACGCACCCGAGTGCCCGCGCTCTCCCGCACCGCCTACCTGCTGACCGGCGACGCCCACCTGGCCGAGGACCTCGTGCAGCAGGCACTCTTCTCGGCCGCGAAGGCGTGGCATCGCATCAAGGGTGACCCCGAGCCGTACGTCCGCCGCATCCTCTACACCCAGAACATCTCCTGGTGGCGGCGACGTCGTCTTCAGGAGACTCCGATGGAGTCGTACGACGCGCCTTCTGCCCTGGCGAAGGACTCAGATCTCCGACTAAGCCTCGAGCAGGCGCTCGCCGAGCTGACCCCGAGACAGCGCACGATCCTGGTGCTCAGATTCTTCGAAGACCTCACCGAGGTCCAGACCGCCCATGTCCTCGGGATCCACTCCGGCACGGTCAAGTCCACGACCCGCAAGGCCCTCGCCCGCCTGCGCACCCTCGCACCTCATCTCGAGGAGCTTCTTCATGACTGACCAGCAGCTCCGCGAGGAGCTCCACCGCATCGCCGAGCGAGCCCCCGAGGCATACGTGCCCACTAACACCTTCGCTCGCGGCCGCCGCGCCCATCGCCGCTCGGTGGTTATCGCCATCAGTGCGATCTCGGCCGCCGTCGCCCTCATCGTCGGCTCCATCGCCTTCGCTCCGCAACGCGACTCGGCCGAAGTCGACCCTGCCCGAAGCGGCACCGACCTCGCCGTCCCCGACACGATCTTTGCGACGCCGACGTGGCTGGCCGAGACCGAGGACGGCCACTACGTCAACGCCGGGAAACTGGAACACGACCTGGCGATCGGCGCCGGTGCGATCGCATACGCCCAACCTGCTCAGGACTCGAACGGCGCCGTCGCGATCGTCGTCGATGCCGACGACGGCGACTACCACCCGCTCTACCTTCCGGACTTCATCGGTCTCGATCCCTACTGGAGGAACTCCTACGGCGACGACGGCGGGGAACGCCCGCTCGCCCTCTCCCCCGACGGGACCCACCTGGCGTGGTCCTGGGGACTGGGCCGGGACGCGGCCGCTGGCAGTGAGCGCGTTTCGGGCGGCGTACGCATCGCCGATCTGACCACCGGCAAAACCTCCGAGTGGGATCTCAGCAACGACGGGAGCACCTACGTCACTGGCATGGAGTGGTCCGAGAGCGGCAGCCAGCTGCTCTGGACCGGTCGCCAGATGGACCGCTGGGACTCCGGGTCGTACGTCCCCGCCGACGCCGTGGTCGGAGTCATCACGCACGCGTCGGGCACCATGACCGCCTACTCCGGCAGGATCGACTCCGCCACCGCCCTCAGCCTGTGGGCGATCTCGGACGACGGAACGATCGCCTTCAACGGTCCGTCGGACACCGGTCTCCACGTCCAGGAGCCAAGCGGCGAGATCACGACGCTGCCGCTGCCCGACGAGGCATCCGCCTACGAGCCGATCATGTTCCACGGGTCCGACCTCTACGTCACCACGGAGAACGGGCTGGCCCGGGTCGACGGCCGCGGCGCGACGTACCCGAGCCCGAACAAGATGCCACTGGATCCGGTCGGCTGGGTCGGCGACGGGCCCCTGCTCAGGCTCCATGGCCCGGACGACGTCTACTACGGCCAGGTCTGGGCAGTCGACGATGCGCCCGGACGCGAGGGCGCCGGCGGAAACTCCCTCATCGCGGTCGACGGCGACGCGAGCATGGTCGTCGACACCGTCAGCATCGCGTACGGCCTCATCGATACCGACTCGGTCAAGCACCCGACGGTGCACCGCAGTCAGCCGTTCTTCATGCCGCTGTGGGTCAACACAGCAGTGTTCTGGCTGGTCGCGGCGGTTGTGGTCATCTCCGTCGTGGTCGCCGTCCGCTGGCGACGGGCGAGGCGCGTGCTCGCAGCCGTCATCCCTCTCGCCTGTATTCTCGCCGTCGTCGGCGCTTTCATCTTCTTTGACCCCGCCGACCTCCTGCCGCAGGGCGCGAAGGTGGAAGGCTCTGGCGGCACGATCGAGATCACGTCCTCTTCGCCGGACTCTGAAACGCCGAGCCGCGCGGTGATTCCGCGGCGCATCCGCTGGGCGGACCCCTTCACCGAGCCCGACGTCCCAGTCTCCGATGTTCCCGTCGCCGACTCCCGAGCGGTCGGCCGCGCCATCCTCGCGTTCGGCGACGAGAGCGGCGCGATAGACGACCAGGAAAACTGCGAGGAGTACTGCGAGGGGGTCGCGGTGGTGATCACCGCCGACGGCGAATACAAGCGTCTGGCCCTGCCGGGAACTGACAGCTTTTTCGCGATGCAGGAAGAAGGGGCCATGCATCTCTCCCCCGACGGCCTCCACCTGGCGTACGTCACCAAGGACTCCGGCCTCAACGTCATCAATCTGCAGACGGGGAAGGTGACCAGGCAACGCATCGAACTCGAGCGCGGGAGGATCACCAGTTTCTCTTGGTCACCGGACTCGTCGTGGTTGGTCTGGGACTCCAACCACGAAGACCAGCAGGCCGGTCGCATCACGCCCGATGGCACGGCCGAACCGCTCCCCAAGGCCAACTGGACACATGCAGGCATTGGCAGCGACGGCACCGTCGTCGCCCGGTCCGCGACTGGCACTCAGATCTGGCCAGCAGACAAAGCTGCCGACCTCCCCGGCCCCTCCGACAACACCGGCCTCGCCGACCAGGACACCCTGTCGATCTGGATCGGCACCGACGCAGTGGCGGACGATGTCCGAACGGTCGACACCTTGTCCTCACGAGTCACCTTCACGATCGGATCGACCGTTCGCGGTGTCGACGTCGACGCTCGTCGGGTCGTCGAGGTTGCAGGATGGCTGACCGGCGGGACCCCGCTCATCGTGACCGCAGGCGATGAGGGCACCGACCTCCGTACCGTCGCCGACGACGGATCGACCGAGATCGTGGCGGAGATCGACTACCGACTGCAGATGTTGAGCATCGCCACAGCCCTCCCCGAGGATCTGGCCGTCCAGACACCGGACACGGAGTGGGCCGAGCCCAGCCCACTCCGCTGGCTACCGCCGGTCGGAGCCGTTGGTGCGGTCGTGACCGGCTTCCTCATCTGGGGACACGTCAGGCGAAGGAAGGCCGATACGCCTTCCCCCGCCGGACGGAGCTACTGAGGCCGCCGCTTCTGTGGATGGATCGTCTCGTGACGGGCGAGCATGGCGACGTACTCCTCGATCCTGCGCGCCCGCGCGGCCTCGGTCTTCAGGGAGGTGATGCGGTGATAGAGGGCGAAACGGTTCTGAGAGGTGAGGACGTCGTACATCGCCTGCGCCTCGGGCACCGCGGCGATCGCGGCGAGGAGGTCCGGCGGGGTCTCGGCGGTGGCCGGACCGGCGTACGCCGCCTCCCACCGCCCGTCCGCCTTCGCCGCCTCCACAGCGGCCCGCCCGGCTGCGGTCATCCGGCCCTCGCGCTCGAGACGGTCGATGTGCTCGACGTTCCTCAGTGACCAGCGGCTCTTCGGCCCACGCGGGGTGAACCGCTGGAACGACGATTGCTCGTCGCGCCGCCGAGCCTGACCGTCGATCCAGCCGAAGCAGAGCGCTTCGTCGAGCGCGGTCTGCCAGGTCAGCGTGGTCAGCGTGCCGCCCTTCTTGGTCAGTACCAGCCAGACGGCGGGCGTGTCGGCGTGGTGCTCCTCCAGCCAGGCCCGCCACGCGGGTGGGTCGGGAAGCAGGAGCTCGTCTCCGGACAGGATCGCCATGGGCCGAACAGTAGGCGTCAGCGCTCGGCGAGGTAAGCCAATTGCGCTCGCACCGAGAGCTCGGCGGCACCCCAGAGGACCTGGTCGACGTCGGCGTACACGATCTCGACGATCGCCCGCGGATCGGCGTCGGCGGGGGTCGCGCCGAGCCCGGAGAGTGCTTCCTCGACCTGGCCGAGGCGTTCGCGGCGGTGGGCGATGTAGTAGTCGAGCGCGCCGAGGGCGTTTCCGATGACCGGGCCGTGGCCGGGCCAGACGCTGCCGACACCGTGCTCGGAGGCGAGGGCGTGCAGGCGGTCGAGCGAGTCGAGATAGGCACCCAGCTCGCCGTCGGGATGAGCGACCACGGTCGTCCCACGCCCGAGGACGGTGTCGCCCGTCAGCACCGCCCCGTCGGCGGGCAGCCAGAAGGACAGCGAGTCCGAGGTGTGCCCAGGAGTCCCGACGACGCGGATCTCCAGGCCGTCGACCTCGATGACGTCACCGTCGCCGAGCCCCTCGGTCCCGAGCCGGTATTCAGGATCAAGAGCGCGTACGCCGGCCCCAACCCGCTCGGCGAAGGCCCGTGCCGCCTCGGAGTGGTCGTAGTGATGGTGGGTCAGCAGCACCGTCGCCACCTCGCCCGCGGCTTCCGCGACGGCGTCGAGATGCCCCTCGTCGAGAGGCCCGGGGTCGATCACGACGGATCGGCGCGCACCCGGCTCGCGCAGCACCCAGGTGTTGGTGCCGTCGAGCGACATGATCCCGGGGTTGGGCGCGAGGATGCACTGCCCGCGCTCGCCGAATGCCCCGCCTGACCAGGACTCGTTCATGAGTGCTTCCTTCCGGCGACGAGGGAGGCGTGCAGGGGCATCATCGACAGGGTGTGGCCGCCGTCGACCTCGGTCACGGCCGGGGTGAACATCGTCAGCACACGCTCCGCGGCGTCAGCGAGGACCTCGTCCTCGGACCCGACCGAGGTGACCTCGAGACAGTTGAGATAGGTCGGCGGCATCATCGCCAGCTCGCCGGCCTCGACCTGGGCGACCGCCTCGGCGGTGCTCAGCCAGAGCACCGAGGACGACTCGCTGGACACGTCCCGTGTCACCTGGCCCTCGGGGAGGCGCGCGACGAAGAACCAGGTCGCGAAGCGCTTCGGCTCGAAGACGGGCGTCGTCCAGGCGGCCCACGGCCCGAGCAGGTCCGTACGCAGCACCAGCCCGCGCCGGGTCAGCAGCTCGGTCAACGACAGCGAGCGTGATTCCAAGGCGGCCCGGTCGGCCTCCCAGTCGTCGCCCGAGACGTCGTCGACGACGGAGTCGCCCGAGGCTCCCGCGAGCAGCACGCCGCACTCCTCGAACGTCTCCCGCACCGCCGCGGCGACCAGCGCCCGCGCGCGGGACTCGTCGACCCCGAGCCGGTGCGCCCACTGAGTGGCGGACGGCCCGGCCCAGCAGGAGTCGGGCAGCTCGGCGTCGCGTACGTCCACGCCACCGCCGGGAAAGACAGCCATCCCGGCGGCGAAACCCATCGTCAGCTGCCGGCGCAGCAGGTAGACCTCGGGGCCAGAGGACCCGGCATCGGAGCCTGGCCGAAGCAGCAGCACCGTCGCCGCGTCGCGCGGCTCGACCGGGGTGCGTACGCCCTGGGCGTACTCCCCGGCCAACGCCACGATGTCGTCACCAAGCCGGACTGGAGGGATCGGGATACGCACGTTCGTCACTGTAGCGACGCTCACACGGACGCCCTACCCCCATCCGAGCCTCAGATCTCGACGATGATCTCCACCTCGACGGGAGCGTCGAGCGGCAGCACGGGCACGCCGACGGCGGACCGGGTGTGGCGTCCAGCGTCACCGAAGACCTTGCCGAGCAGCTCGGAAGCACCGTTGGCGATGCCCGGCTGGCTGGTGAAGTCAGGAGTGGAGGCGACGAAGCAGGTCACCTTGACGACCCGCTTGACCAGCGACAGATCGCCGATCTCGGCCTTCACCGCGGCGAGCGCGTTGAGCGCGCACTGCTGCGCAGCCGCCACGCCCTCCTCGGGCGAGACCTCGCCACCGAGCTTGCCGGTGGACAGCAGCGCGCCGTCCTTCATCGGCAGCTGCCCCGAGGTGAAGACGTAGTCGCCGGTGCGGAGTGCCGGGATGTAGGCCGCCACCGGCGGCACGACGTCCGGCACGCTCAGCCCGAGCTCGGCCAGGACCTCCTCGGGCCCGCTCACTCCGAGACCGCCCGCTTGAAGAAGCCGACGTAGTTGCCGGTGCCGTTGTCGAGGATGGAGACGAGCTCCCACCCGTCGGCACCGAAGTTGTTGAGGATCTGCGCCGCAGCGTGGTTGAGGATCGGCGCTACCTGGTACTCCCACTTGGTCATATCGGCACCCTACTTCGCGGACGCGTGGACCGGTCTCCCGGCGACATGGTTTGACCTTCCAACCGAGGTCCCCGGCCCACTATGGTCAGGTCCGTGACTTCCGCAGAGCAGCTGAAGACGTACGTCGACACCTGGTGGTCCTCCGTCCAGGACCTCCTCACGCTCCTGGAGGAGCTCTCCGAGACCGACTGGGACCAGCCGACCGACCTCCCCGGCTGGGACGTACGCGCCATCGCCTCCCATGTCGCTCACCTCGAGGGCCTCACCGCCGGCGCGCCCCGCGAGGACGCCTCCGTACCCGAGTCGGCCCACATCAAGTCGCCGATGGGCCAGTTCACCGAGATCGGCGTGATCATCCGACGCGACGCCGAGCCGGCGAGCATCATCGACGAGATCCGCCGCTACACCGCCGTACGTCACGACGAGCTGCTCGCCTCTCCGCCCGAGGACCCCGCGACGCCCGCCTCCGGCATCTTCGGTGCGCTCGGGTGGACGACCGGCAAGCTGCTCCGCAACCGGCCGCTCGACCTCTGGCTGCACGAGCAGGACATCCGCCGAGCCATCGGCCGCCCGGGCAACCTCGACAGCCCCGGCGCCCTCCACACCGCCGACTACCTCCTCGAGGGCGTCGGGTTCGTGCTCGCCAAGAAGGCCGCCTGTGCCCCCGGCACCTCCGTCGTCGTCGAGGTCGAGGGCCACGCGCCCTACGCGTTCACCGTCACCAAGGAGGGCAAGGGAGTCCCGGTGGCCGCCCCGGTCACCGCCCCCACCGTCACCCTCTCCACGGACCGGGAGACGTACGTCCTCCTGACCGGCGGCCGCGCCTCCGGCGACCCCGCCAAGGTCGAGATCACCGGCGACACCGCGATCGGCACCAAGATCGTCGAGAACCTCAACATCACCCCTTGATGGTGCGACCCCGTTAGAGTCCTTCCATGAGTTCTGACTGGCCCCACGTGCAGCTGCATGTGGTGACCGGCAAGGGCGGCACAGGCAAGTCGACGGTGGCTGCGGCCCTGGCGCTCGGGCTGGCCTCGCACGGAAAGAACGTCCTGCTGTGCGAGGTCGAGGGCCGCCAGGGGGTGGCCCGGATGTTCGACGTCGACCCGCTGCCCTACGCCGAGACCCGCATCGCAACCGGGCTGCGGCTGCGGGCGCGATCTGGTGCCGACGCCGAGCCGGGCAACGTCTACGCCCTGCACATCGCCCCGGAGGAAGCCCTCCTCGAATACCTCAAGATGTACTACAAGCTCGGCCCGGCCGGCCGCGCCCTCGACCGCTTCGGCGTGATCGAGTTCGCGACCACGATCGCGCCCGGGGTCCGGGACGTACTGCTCACCGGCAAGCTCTTCGAGGCCGTCCAGCGCAACAGCCGCAACAAGGGCGCCCGGACCTACGACGCCGTCGTGCTCGACGCTCCCCCGACCGGCCGGATCACGAGCTTCCTCAACGTGTCCGAGTCGGTCGCGGGTCTGGCCAAGGTCGGCCCGATCAAGCACCAGGCCGACACGATGATGACCCTGTTCCGCTCCCGGCGCACCGCGGTCCACCTGGTCACCCTGCTGGAGGAGATGCCGGTCCAGGAGACCGCCGACGGCATCAGCGAGCTGCGCGCCGCCGGGCTCCCGGTCGGCGGCGTCATCGTCAACCAGGTACGCCCCCGCGACCTCCCCGACGAGTCCCTCGCCTCCGCCCTCGCCGGCTCCCTCGACGGCGAGCTGATCGCCGAGGACCTCAAGCGCGCCGGCGTCGAACCCGACCCCGCCCTGATCTCCGCCCTCGCCGACGAGGCGAAGGAGTACGCCGAGCGCCGAGCCCTCGAGGACGCCCAGCGTGACCTCGTCGCCGGCCTCGGGCTCCCCACCTACGAGCTCAACCGGATCGCCGGCGGGATCGACATGGGCGGGCTGTACGAGCTCGCGGCCGAGCTCAAGGATCAGGGGCTCGCATGAGGTTGGAATCCCCGGTTAACCGGGTATCCCTGCACTTCTCGGGCATTGCAACACCTGAGAAGTGCAGGAAGTGCCTGAGCGACGTGACGGAAGTGACGAGGGAGACGGTCCGATGAGCGCTCACCCACGCGTCGGCCCGCTGGCCGCCCACGCGAACGACACCCGACACCTCGAGGTCGACCGGCTGCTCGACGACCGCGACACCCACATCATCGTCTGCTGCGGCAGCGGCGGCGTGGGCAAGACGACCACGTCGGCCGCGCTCGCGCTCAGGGCGGCCGAGCGCGGACGCAAGGTGGTGGTGCTGACGATCGACCCGGCGCGACGCCTCGCCCAGTCGATGGGCATCGAGCGGCTCGACAACACGCCTCGCCCCGTTCCCGGGATCGGCCCGGGCCGGCTCGACGCGATGATGCTCGACATGAAGCGCACCTTCGACGAGGTGGTCGAGTCGCAGGCCAGCCCCGAGAAGGCGCAGCAGATCCTCAACAACCAGTTCTACATCGCGCTGAGCTCCAGCTTCGCGGGCACTCAGGAGTACATGGCGATGGAGAAGCTCGGCCAGCTCTACCGCGACGCCTTCGCCCACAACGGCGGCAACGGCGACTACGACCTGATCGTCGTCGACACGCCCCCGAGCCGCAGTGCCCTCGACTTCCTCGACGCACCTGAGCGCCTCTCCAGCTTCCTCGACGGCCGCTTCATCCGGCTCATGCTGGCCCCCGCCAAGGGACCGGTCCGGTTGATGTCGGCCGGGATCAACATCGTCACCAACGCGCTCAAGAAGGTCCTCGGCGGGCAGATGCTCACCGACCTGCAGACCTTCGTGACCGCGCTCGACACCGTCTTCGGCGGGTTCCGGCAACGGGCCCAGGAGACGTACGCACTGCTTCAGGCCGACGAGACCGCCTTCCTCGTCATCGCCGCCCCTGAGCCCGACGCGCTCCGCGAGGCCGCCTACTTCGTCGAGCGGCTCTCCGGCGACCGGATGCCCCTCCAGGGCCTGGTCGTCAACCGGGCCACTCTGCCCGACGACGCTTCGCTGACCGCAGCCGCGGCCGGCGCCGCCTCGGAACGCCTCCCCGACGCGCCGCTCACCGCCGGGCTGCTGCGGCTCCACGCCGACCGCGCGCTCCTGGTCGAGCGGCAGAACCAGCTGCGCGAGCGCTTCGCGGTCGCCCATCCTCAGGTGCCGACCGCCGTCGTACCGGCGCTGCCCGGTGACGTACACGATCTCGACGGGCTCCGCGAGATCGGCCGGCTGCTGGCCCGAGAATGAGTCGAGCCAGGACGTACGTGACGTACGTCCTGGCTCAGACCAAGATCTTCAGCGACTCGCTTGAGTAGGGGACGAGGGGTCACTCCACGGAGGCACGGGTGCGCGCGGCCTCCAGCACGGCGCGCCAGGAGGCGTTCGGGCTACGGCGGAGCAGCGCACGACGCTCGCGCTCGGTCATGCCGCCCCAGACACCCCACTCGATCTGGTTGTCGAGCGCCTCGGCCAGGCATTCGGTGCGGACGACGCAGCCGGAGCAGACCATCTTGGCCTTGTTCTGCTCGGCTCCCCGAACGAAGAGCTCGTCGGGCTCGTTCTCACGACAGGCGGCCTGTAGCGACCATTCATCAACCCACATGGTGTGCCATCCCTTCATCGGAGCGCTTCGCCCTCCCCATATTGATGACGTGGCGCCCGTGCGGACTAAAGGTTAAGGACTCGACCCGGTCGAGTGACACACCCTTCTGGCCCAAAGTACGTAGTCCGAAATGACTAGGAGGGGTCCCGGGACCTGTTTTTGCCTCCCTGTCCGGCGCCGATTGCGAATCATGTGCTATTAGCTGCGATCACCTACGATGACCAGCATGTCTTCGCCGTCGCTGCGCCCGCAGACCGTGCTCAAGCATCTCGCCGTCATGTGCGGGGTCGCAGCCGTCCTCGGCGTCGTCGCCGCGGGTCTCGCCATCCCCTTCGCCGGTGTGGCCGGGATCGCGGCCAAGGAGACGGCCGAGAAGATGGACTCGCTGCCGAAGGCCTTCGAGGTCGACGACATGTCCCAGACGACCAAGATCGTCGACCGTAAGGGCAATCTGATCACGACGCTCTACGACCAGAACCGCGTCTACCGTCCTCTCGACCAGATCTCGTCCAACATGACGAAGGCACTCCTGGCGATCGAGGACTACCGCTTCTACCAGCACGGCGCGATGGACCTCAAGGGCACGCTGCGCGCGCTGATCACCAACCAGGCCAGCGACTCGGTGCAGGGTGGTTCCTCGATCACCCAGCAGCTGGTGAAGACCACGCTGGTCTACTCCGCGAAGACCGAGGCCGAGCGCAAGGCGGCCATCGAGAAGTCGACCGCCCGCAAGATCCGCGAGCTGCGCTACGCGATCGCGCTGGAGGAGAAGCACTCCAAGGACTGGATCCTCGAGCGCTACCTCAACGCGGCCTACTTCGGCGACGGCGCCTACGGTGTCCAGGCCGCCGCCAAGCACTACTTCAACGTCAACGCCTCCGAGCTCAACTGGCAGCAGTCGGCGATGCTGGCCGGGATGGTGAAGAACCCCACCGGCTACGACCCGACCAACTACCCCGACGCCACCATCGCCCGCCGCAACGTCGTCGTCGACCGGATGGCCGCACTCAAGGTCGTCTCCCGTCCCGAGGCGGAGAAGCTGAAGGACGCCAGCCTCGGCCTGAACGTCCAGAAGCAGCGCAACGGCTGCCTCGGCTCGTCCGCGGAGTTCTTCTGCGACTACGTGCTCAAGTGGCTGCTCAAGGACCCGGCCTTCGGTGAGACCGAGACCGACCGGCTCGCGCTGATCAAGTCCGGCGGTCTGACCATCAAGACCACGCTCGACCAGCGCTTCCAGGACGCCGCTCAGGAGTCGGTCGAGGATCACGTGTACGCCACCGACCAGGCCATCGGCGCCCTGGCCATGGTCGAGCCCGGCACCGGTCGGGTCCGGGCGCTCGCCCAGTCCCGTCCGATGGGTGACAACAAGAAGAAGGGCCAGTCCTACCTCAACTACCTGGTCCCGAAGGAGAAGTCGGGCGACTCCAACGGCTTCCAGGCCGGGTCGACCTTCAAGGCGTTCACCCTGGCCGCGGCCATCGAGCAGGGCTTCCCGCTCAAGCAGAAGATCAACTCGCCCGAGGAGCTGACCCTCAACGAGTCGACCTTCGCCGGCTGCCCCGGCGACGGCAACCGAGTCGGGTCCCACACGTTCCACAACTCCACGACCTCGGGCGCCAAAGACGCCTACACCGGCACCCGGGAGTCGGTGAACACCTTCTACGCCCAACTCTTCCAGCTCACCGGGATGTGCACGCCCTACAAGATGGCGCAGAAGATGGGCGTGAAGCTCACCGCGCCGTTCGGCGTTGCACCCGGCGACGGTCACGTCTGCAAGGCCGGAGAGGTGGCGGACTGCCAGGGCGCCGAGCGCGTGCCCACCTTCACCCTCGGCGTCGTCGATGTCAGCCCGCTCGAGATGGCCGAGGCGTACGCGACGTTCGGCGCCCGCGGGAAGCACTGCGACTCGGTGCCGGTCAACGAGATCCTCGACGCGAACAACAAGGTGATCAAGCAGTACGAGCCGACCTGCGAGCAGGCGATGGCCAAGGGCACCGCCGACGCGGTCAACGACATCCTCCGCGGCGTCATGGAGCCCGGCGGCTTCGGCCAGAACCTGGCCCTGTCAGTGCCGAGCGCCGGCAAGACCGGAACCACGCAGGACAACAAGGCGGTGTGGCTGATGGGCTACACGCCGCGGCTCGCGACCGCTGCGATGATCGCCGGGGCCAACTCGGCGGGAACGCCGCTAGGTCTCCAGGGCCAATACATCGGCGGCGACTACATCGCCACCGCATCGGGGTCGGGCTTCGCCGGCCCGATGTGGGGCGACGCGATGCAGGTGATCGACAAATACCTCAAGTGGGTGGACTTCCAGGAGCCCGACCCGAACGTGATCGCAGGAAACACGGTCGACGTCCCCTGGGTCGGCGGCATGACCGTCGAGAAGGCGACGAAGGTGCTGAGGAGCGCTGGCTTCCAGGTCCAGCTCGGCCCGGAGGCGTACTCCGAGTACGACAAGGGTCTGGTCGCCTTCACCACCCCCTCCGGCGACGCCGCCGAGGGATCGCCGATCACGATCTACACCTCGCTGGGCCCGGAGCCGAAGCCCGACCCCAAGCCCGACAAGAAGAAGCAGCCCGAGCGGAAGCCCGGCCGCGGCGATGAGGAGAGACCGGCCACGGTCGAGGAAGAGCCCGACTTCGGCTGGGAGTGGCCGACCGGCTGACGCCCAGCGCAGAAAACGACGCGTGGCCCCACCGATCCGGTGGGGCCACAGTCGTTCTCGGGATGCCGTCAGGCGAGCTGCTTGCGCACCTCCGCGGCCACGGCGCCACCGTCGGCCTTGCCCTTGGTCTGCGGGGTCAGGATGCCCATGACCTTGCCCATGGCGCGAATCCCCTCGTCAGCGGCGCCGGTCTGGGCGATGGCCTTGCTGACCAGGTCGGAGATCTCCTCGGCGCTCAGCTGAGCGGGCAGGTACTCGGTGATCACCGCGGCCTCCGCGGTCTCCTTCTCCGCCTGCTCGGCGCGACCGCCGTCGGCGAAGGCGGTGGCCGCCTCGCGGCGCTTCTTGGCCTCGCGGGTGAGGATCGTGATGATCTCGTCGTCGGTGAGCTCCTTGGCCTCCTTGCCGGCGACCTCGGCCTCGGTGATCGCGGCCATGACCATGCGCAGCGTCCCGGCGCGCTCCTTGTCACGGGCCTTCATCGCGGAGGTCAGGTCGGTCCTCAGCTGGTCCTTCAGAGTGCTCATGGAACCCATTGTGGCAGGGTTGAGCCATGCGGCTCGCCTCAGTAATCGGCCCAGTAGTCGGCACAGCACTCGGCACCGGGCTCGCCACC
The DNA here is from genome assembly GCF_044744805.1 of Nocardioides sp. NPDC087217. NCBI lineage: Bacteria > Bacillati > Actinomycetota > Actinomycetes > Propionibacteriales > Nocardioidaceae > Nocardioides > Nocardioides sp. NPDC087217. The sequence continues at coordinate 134,047 of NZ_JBIUZB010000008.1, read as the reverse complement.
GGCGCGGCCATGACGGCGTACGCCTTGTGGGAGGCCCGTCAATACACGCTGCGCCACGTCGGACTGCCGGTGCTCCCCGAGGGCGCGGACCCGCTGCGGGTGCTGCATCTCTCCGACATGCACGTGGTCCCGTCGCAGCACAAGAAGCTCGACTGGATCGCATCTTTGGCATCCCTGAAGCCGGACCTGGTCGTCGACACCGGGGACAACCTGGCCCACCAGCGGGCCGTGCCGTCGATCGTCAACGCCCTCGGCACGCTGCTCGACGTACCGGGCGTCTTCGTGCACGGCTCCAACGACTACTACGAGCCACGGCTGCGCAACCCGATCGGCTACCTGCTGCCCGACAACGGCAAGCGGCAGACGAACGTGCCCGAGCTTCCCTGGCGTGACCTGTCCGCGTCCTTCACCAAGGCCGGCTGGCTGGACCTCACCAACACGCGTACGTCGCTGACCGTCAAGGGCATCGAGTTCGCCTTCGCGGGCGTCGACGACCCCCACCTCCGCCTCGACGACCTGTCCGCGGTCGCCGGCCCCGCGGACCCGTCCGCGGACGTACGCCTCGGGGTCGCGCACGCTCCCTATCTGCGGGTCCTGGATCAGTTCACCGCCGACGGCTACGACGCGATCCTGGCCGGCCACACCCACGGCGGCCAAATCTGCCTTCCGGGCGGGCGAGCCCTGGCCACCAACTGCGATCTCGACCCCGCCCGGGTACGCGGCCTGCACACTCACACCCACGGCGGACGGCAGGCGTGGCTGCACGTTTCGGCCGGCCTCGGCACCTCGCCCTACACCCGGATCCGCATCGCTTGCCGCCCCGAGGCGACACTCCTGACGCTCACGCCGCGCGGGGCGTCTCGTCGGTAGGGGCCGATTACGGATCGGAGGAGTCTCTGGGCTATGCTCATTCCTCGTTGGACCGTTTGTTCGGTGCAGCATTCGGGTTGTAGCGCAGCTTGGTAGCGCACCTCGTTCGGGACGAGGGGGCCGCAGGTTCAAATCCTGTCAACCCGACATCGAGCTCAGGCTCGGAGATCGCAAGATCTCCGAGCCTGATCCCGTTTTCCGGCGCAGTAGAGTCGACGCCATGAGCTTCGACACGCGCAACGGCACCCGCGGCGCCAAGCAGCCCTCGGCCAACCTCCTCCTGAAGCTGGGTAACAAGCTGATGATGAGCCGAGCCCGCAAGAGCAGCGGCACCACGGCCGGGATGCGGTTGCTCGTGCTCACCACGATCGGCAAGAAGAGCGGCGAGCCCCGTTCGACGCCGCTCGCCTGGTTCCCGGGCGACGACGGCACCTGGCTGATCGCCGCCTCGGCGGCCGGCGGACCGAAGAACCCGGCGTGGTACTACAACCTCGCCGCCAACCCGGACCGGGTCACCATCGAGCTCGGCGGCGAGACCATCCCGGTGGTCGCCGAGCAGCTGCACGGCGAGGAGCGCGCCCGCGCGTGGGCCGCGATCGTCGAGTCGGCCGCCAACTTCGGGAGCTACGAGGAGAAGACCGACCGCGAGATCCCGGTCATCCGCCTCACCCGCGCCTGAGTTCAAATGTGACGCGCGGCATGCGAAACTGCCCCTCATGAGCAACGACCCCGCCGACAAGCTCGCCGCGCCGTCGTTCGGTTTCAAGAAGAAGCGTGGGGGCACGAAGCCGGCGAACGCCAAGCCTGAGAAGACCCAGCCCGCGAAGACTCAGCCCCAGAAGACCCAGGCCCCGAAGACCCAGGCCCCGAAGGCTCGGGTCGAGAAGGCACCGGTCGAGACTGCTGCGGTCGAAACGGCCTCCGCGGAGAAGACCCAGGTGCTGGAGAAGACGGCACCACCCGTCGTAGTGCCCCAGCCGCCAGCGAAGAAGTCCCCGGAGAAGCAGAAGGCGCAGAAGCCGCCCAAGCCCGCGAAGGAACCGAGGGCACCCAAGCAGCCCAAGGACCCGAGCCAGCGACGGATCAACCTCGGCACCCCGTCGGGCCTCTCCGCGGCCGTCATGATCGGCGCCATCGTCGGCGCGTTCATGGCCCTGGCGGTCTGGTTCAGCGGCACCGTGAGCCAGTGGACGCGAGGCACCTCGTCGCTCGGCGACAAGGGAGCGATCATCCTGATCGCCGTCTTCGCCCTCGCGATCATCGTCGGCGGCTACCTCCTCCGCCTCGCCGGTGCCCGCTCCCCCTTCACGATCAGCTTCCTCGGATCAGCGCTCGTCGCCGTACTCTCGATGCTCTTCCTCACCGACCTCTTCGTCCACGCCTGGGGAGTGATCATCGTCGTGATCCTCGCCGCCGCCGCGTACGCCCTCGCCTACTGGGTCACCACCAACTACATCGACTGACAAGCTCCCGCCGAACCTGTAGAAGCGGCGTGCCGAGAACGCAGTTGTGGGCAACGAAACCAGAGTTTCGTCGCCCACAACTACAGATCCGGCCCGCCAGAAGTGCGGACTCGGCGGCGCCTCTGGGTCAGAGGGCGGCGGCGACCAGCTCGGCGAGCTGGACGGTGTTGAGCGCGGCGCCCTTGCGGAGGTTGTCGTTGGAGATGAACAGGGCGAGACCGCGGTTGTCGGGAACGCCCTCGTCCTGACGGATGCGGCCGACGTAGGAGGGGTCCTTGCCGGCGGCGTACAGAGGCGTGGGTACGTCGCGGAGCTCGACGCCCGGGGCGTTCGAGAGGATCTCGGTGGCGCGCTCGGGGGTCAGGGGCGAGGAGAACTCGGCGTTGATCGCGAGCGAGTGACCGGTGACGACCGGGACGCGGACGCAGATGCCGGAGACCCGCAGGTCGGGCAGGGACAGGATCTTGCGGGACTCGTTGCGGAGCTTCTGCTCCTCGTCGGTCTCATTGAGGCCGTCGTCGACCAGCGAACCGGCGTAGGGAAGGACGTTGTAGGCGATCGTCTCGACGTACTTGTCCGGCTCCGGGAACGTGATCGCGGAGCCGTCGTACGCGAGTTCGCGGGCCTTGTCACCGGCCGCCGCGATCTCGCTGACCAGCTCCTCGACGCCGGCGACGCCGGAGCCCGAGACGGCCTGGTAGGTCGATACGACGAGCCGCTCGAGACCGGCTTCGTCGTGGAGCGCCTTGAGGGCCGGCATCGCGGCCATCGTGGTGCAGTTGGGGTTGGCGATGATGCCCTGGCGGGCCTGGATGACGCCGTCCATCGCCGAGGGGTTGACCTCGGAGACGACCAGCGGGATCGACGGGTCCTTGCGCCAGGCCGAGGAGTTGTCGATGACGATCACACCGGCGTCGGCGAACTTCGGCGCCAGCGCCTTCGAGGTGGCGCCCCCGGCGGAGAAGATCGCGATGTCGAGGCCCGAGGGGTCAGCGGTGGCGGCGTCCTCGACGACGACCGAGCGGTCACCGAACTCGATGGTCTTGCCCGCCGATCGCGCCGAGGCGAAGAAACGGACCTCGCCGAGCGGGAAGCCGCGCTCGAGCAGGATCTGGCGTACGGCGACGCCCACCTGTCCGGTCGCTCCCACAATTCCCAGGTTGATGCTCATCGGCCGGTCCCTCCATAGACGATGGCCTCTACGTCGCTGTCGAGGCCGAATGCTTTGTGTGTCGCGCGCACGGCGCGGTCGAGGTCGTCGGCGCTGACGAGCACCGAGACGCGGATCTCCGAGGTCGACACCATCCTGATCAGGACTCCCTCAGCGGCGAGCGCCGCGAAGAACTTCGCCGTGATCCCCGGATGGGTACGCATCCCGGCACCGACGATCGAGAGCTTGCCGATCTGCTCGTCGGCGACCGGGTCGGCGAAACCGACCTCACCCTGGATGTCGCCGAGCGCCGCGCGGGCCCGCTTGACGTCGGTGCGGGGCAGCGTGAACGAGATGTCGGTGCGCCGGGTCTTCTCCGCCGACACGTTCTGGACGATCATGTCGATGTTGATGCCGTTGTCGGCGAGAGTGTCGAAGATGCGGGCGGCCTCGCCCGGCTCGTCGGTGACGCCGGCGACGGTGATCTTGGCTTCGCCGCGGTCGTGGGCCACGCCGACGATCTCCGGGGTGTCGCCATCGGCATCGGCGCCGTAGGAGACCTTCTCGACCTCCACGTCACTGAACCTCTCCGCGGCGGCCTGCACGGCGCGGTCGACCTCGTCGTCGCCGACGACGACCGAGACCCGGACCTCCGAGGTGGAGATCATCTGGATGTTGACGCCGGCCTGCGCGATCGCGGAGAAGAAGTCGGCGATCTTCTTCGGCTGGGTGCGCAGCCCGGCACCGATCAGGGAGACCTTGCCCATCCGGGGCTCGGTGTTCACCCGCTCGAAGCCGAGCTCACCGCGCGCCTGCTCCAGCACCTTCCCGGCCCGCTCGGCGTCGTCGCGGGGCAGCGTGAACGTGATGTCGGTGCGGTCGGTGCCGGCCGCCGACGAGTCCTGGACCACCATGTCGACGTTGATGCCCACCCCGGCGATGATCTCGAAGACCTTCGCCGCGGCGCCCACCTCGTCGGGTGCGTTGACGACCGTGATCTTGGCCTGGCTGCGGTCGTGGGCGATGGCGGCGACGATCGGCGCCTCCATCCCGGCGTCGCCGCTGCGCTGGTGGTCGGCGTGCGGCGAGACCGCGTCGATGCTGCCCTTCACCACGGTGCCGTTGAGGGTGGAGAAGGAGGAGCGTACGTGGATCGGGAGGCTGTGACGCCGGGCGAACTCCACCGAGCGCAGGTGGAGCACCTTCGCCCCGGAGGCCGCCAGCTCGAGCATCTCCTCGAAGGCGACCGAGCTCAGCTTGCGGGCGGTCGGGACGATCCGCGGGTCGGCGGTGAAGACGCCGTCGACGTCGGTGTAGATCTCACAGACGTCGGCGTCCAGCGCCACCGCCAGCGCGACCGCAGTGGTGTCGGTGCCGCCACGGCCCAGCGTGGTGATGTCCTTGGTGTCCTTGGAGACACCCTGGAAGCCGGCCACGATCGCGATCGCACCGTCGGCGAGCGCTGCCTGGATCCGCTCCGGGGTGATGCTGAGGATCTTGGCGCGCCCGTGCTGCGCGTCGGTGATCAGCCCGGCCTGCGACCCGGTGAAGGACCGGGCCTCGTACGCCAGCCCGCGCTCGTTCGCGACGTCGTTGATCGCCATCGCCAGCAGCGCCATCGACTGCCGCTCGCCGGAGGTGAGCAGCATGTCGAACTCACGCGCGTGCGCGGTCGCGTCGGGCGAGACCTTGTTGGCCAGGTCGATCAGCTCGTCGGTGGTGTCGCCCATGGCAGAGACGGCCACGACCACGTCGTGGCCCTGCTCTTTGGTCGCGACCACTCGCTGAGCAACGCGCTTGATGCCTGCAGCGTCCGCGACCGAGCTGCCACCGTACTTCTGAACGACGATTCCCACGGCGGGAAAGTCTACGTTGCCGATGCGGCCGTCTTCTCCAGCATCTCATCAGCGGCAGCCAGGTCCTCGTCCTCACCGGTGAACGGCTCGGAGTCGAGGCGGTCGTGAGCGACCACGGTGAGCAGTGCGTTGAGCACGGCACCGGCCAGGTTGCCCCAGTTGTTGACGTAGCTGAACTGCCACCACCACAGCGCCTCGTCGACGTCGCCGAGACGGTAGTGACGCAGGCCGTACTCCAGGTCGGTCACCAGGCTGGCGACGTCGTCGGAGATCTGGCTGTCGACCACGTCCGGGCTGTACGGATCGAAGACGAAACTGTAGGTGTCGATGTCCCCGAACATCTCGGCAAGCCCCATCCGGAGCTCATCGACGTCGGCTTCCATGCCCACGTCGGGCTGGAACTCCTCACGAGGCTCGAAGTCCTGCTGGGCGCCCAGTCGCGCGCCCGCCAGCAGGATCTGGCTCACTTCCAGCAGCAGCATCGGGACGGCGCTGCCACCATCGCCGTCCGCAGCGATCGCGCGCACCGAGAGCAGAAAGCTCTCCACCGAGTCGGCGATGCTGGTGGCGAAGTCCTTGCCGGTCAAGTCGTTCGTCATGACGGCCCCCTTCCCGAGGTCCCTTGAATCGTCAGGCTACCGCCGAAGTCGCGGCCTGACGAGGGTAAAGAGTCGGCTCTTAGGGATCGCACAGGTAACGGCTACTCGGCCGCCCGGCGTCCGGCGAAGGCGCGGCCGAGGGTGACCTCGTCGGCGTACTCCAGATCGCCACCGACCGGGAGACCGCTGGCCAGACGGGTGACCTTCAGTCCGAGCGGGCTCAGCTGACGGGTCAGGTAGGTCGCCGTCGCCTCGCCCTCGAGGTTGGGGTCCGTGGCGAGGATCACCTCGGTGATCCCCGGGTCGTTGAGCCGCTGGACGAGCTCACGGATGCGCAGCTGGTCGGGACCGATCCCGTCGATCGGGCTGATCGCACCGCCGAGCACGTGATAGCGCCCGCGGAACTCGCGGGTGCGCTCGATGGCGACGACGTCCTTGTACTCCTCGACCACGCACAGCACCGACTGCTCGCGACGGGGGTCGCGACAGATCCGGCAGGTCTCCTCCTCGGAGACGTTGAAGCAGACCGAGCAGAACTTCACCTTCGCCTTGACCTCGTTGAGGATCGAGGCCAGACGATGTACGTCGGCGGGGTCAGCCTGGAGCAGATGGAACGCGATCCGCTGGGCGCTCTTCGGACCTACGCCCGGCAGCCGTCCCAGCTCGTCGATGAGGTCTTGGACCACACCCTCGTACAACTTGGTTATCGCCTGTCTCTAGCTGTGCTATCTCAAAACCCGAGCTTGAACGGCGGCTCGCCGCCGCCGGCGGCACCGGGGCCACCGAGGCCGCCCGCGAGCGGGCCCATCGCCTCACCGGCGAGCTCGTCGGCCTTGCCCTTGGCCTCGCGGTAGGCAGCGACGATCACGGCGCCGAGGTCCTCGAGGTCGTCGGGGTTGCTGCCGTCGAACTCGCCCTGCTTGATCTCCACGCCGACCAGCTCGCCGGTGCCGGTGAGCTTGACGGTCACGGCACCGCCGGCGACGGTGCCGTCGACGATCGTCTCGGCGAGCTTCTCCTGGGCGTCGACGATCTGGCTCTGCAGCGCCTGGGCCTGTTGCATGATCGCGTTGAGGTCGAAGCCGCCCTCGCCGCCGAGGCCTTCGAGTGGGTTCGTCATCTGTGCCGTCCTAGTTGTGAGGAATCTCTTCGATCATCGTTGCACCCAGCTCCTGAGCGAGCAGGGCCTCGGCGCCCATCGCGGCCGGTCCGTCGTACGCCTGGTCGTCGGGGTTGACCGCGGCGTCCGCCTCGGCCAGGCGAGCCACTGTGTCGTCGACCGGAGGCTCGTAGTCGGCCGCACGCGTCGGACGGATCGCCTCCCGAGCCAGCGCGATCGCTCCTGGGTCGGCCGGCTGAGTCGCCGACGTCGCGGGCGGCTCCGGCGGGGCCTGGTCGGGCGGCGGCGGCTCGGCGGCCCAGTCGGGCGGCGGCGCCTGCTCGTTCCAGGATGCCTCCGGCGGCTGTTGCGGCTGGGTGGGCTCCTGGGGCTGGCTCGGCTGCGGCGGAGGCGCGGCGTGCCGCTGCGGCGCCCCTTGGCCGCCGCCCGCGACGATCGCCTCGATCTTCGGCTGGATGCCGATCACGTTGACCAGCGCCTGCCCGAGAATCGGCTCGTGCCCGCCGGTCGCGAACCGGTCACGGAGACCCGGCGAGGCGAACCCGAGGGTGAGCACACCGTCGCGGAAGTCGACCACCTGAGCGTTCTGGCCCACCAGCGACCAGGTCGCCCGGCGCAGGCCCTTGGTCTGCGCGATCACGTCGTCCCACAGGCGGCGGACGTCGACGTTGCCCATCCCGCCCGACGACTGCGCCTGAGGCTGTGTCTGGGGCGACACCTGAGGCTGGGCCGGTGGTTGCGACTGAGGCTGGCTCGGCGGCTCGGGAGCGGCCGGCGCCTGCTGGGGAGGCATCTCCGCAGCCGGAGCGGGCTCGGGGGTCGGGGCGTACGCCGGGACCGGCTCGGGCTGCGGCGCCGCCGGAGCGACCGTCTCGTGCCCCGGCGCACCGACCGACGGCTTGAGCACCGGCCGGTCCTGAGCGGGGGCAGGCGCCGCCGGAGCAGCGGCCACCGTCGGCGTACCGCTGATCTCGATCCGCCTCTCCAGACGGTCCAGCCGAGCCGCAAGACCGTCGGCACCGTCGGCCGCGGGCAGCAGCACCCGGGCACAGATCAGCTCGAGCAGAAGTCGGGGGGCAGTGGCGCCGCGCATCTCGGTCAGACCGGTGGCGACCGCGTCGGCGGCTCGCGACAGATCGTGTGGTCCGAAGCGTCCGGCCTGGGCGACCAGCCGCTCGCCGCCGTCCTCGGAGACGTCGATGAGCCCGGTCGCGGGCGCATCCGGGACCGCCTTGACGATGACGAGGTCACGCAGCCGCCGCAGCAAATCCTCGGTGAACCGCCGCGGGTCCTGGCCGGTCTCGATGATCTTGTCGATGACACCGAAGACCGCGGCGCCGTCATGGGCTGCGAAGGCGTCGACGACCTCGTCCAGCAGCGCGTCCGGGGTGTAGCCGAGAAGGCCGGCGGCCAGCTCGTACGTCACGCCCTCAGGCCCCGCGCCACCGAGCAGCTGGTCCATGACCGAGAGGCTGTCGCGCATCGACCCGGCGCCCGCACGGGCGACCAGCGGCAGCGCGGCCGGCTCGACATTGATGCCCTCCTTCTCGCACAGCGTCGAGATGTAGTCGGAGACCAGCTTGGGCGGGAAGAGGCGGAACGGATAGTGATGGGTGCGCGACCGGATCGTCGGGATGACCTTCTCCGGCTCGGTCGTCGCGAAGATGAACCGCAGATGCTCCGGCGGCTCCTCGACGAGCTTGAGCAGCGCATTGAAGCCCTGCGTCGAGACCATGTGGGCCTCGTCGATGATGTAGACCTTGTAGCGGCTCTTCACCGGCGCGAAGAACGCCTTCTCCCGCAGGTCACGAGCGTCGTCGACACCGCCGTGCGACGCCGCGTCGATCTCGATCACGTCGATGCTGCCGGGCCCGCCGCGCGCCAGGTCCCGGCACGACTCGCACTCCCCGCACGGATCCGCGATCGGCGCCTTCTCGCAGTTCAGCGCCCGCGCCAGGATCCGCGCCGAGGTCGTCTTGCCGCAGCCGCGTGGCCCGGAGAAGAGGTACGCATGGTTGACCCGGTTGCCCGCCAGCGCATTGCGCAGCGGGCCGGTGACGTGATCTTGGCCGATGACCTCGGCAAACGTCTCCGGCCGGTAGCGGCGGTAGAGAGCTAGCGGTGCGTCCACCCGATAGACCCTAGCCGCGACCGCCGACAGTTCGTAACCACCCGCCACGTGCGTCGGGCACCTGTCCGTCGCCCAGGATGCGCGGGAAAAGAAAAGGCCCCCCACGTACCCAACAGAGCTCGCTTATCCTTGCTGCCTTCCGGCCCTGGGGAGGTTCGACAAGATGTCGCCACATGGGGGGTTGCGGAAGAGTCTAGACGAGTCGGCTCGCCGATCCCAAAGCACACCCGCTGGCCCTCCGCCGATTTCCTCCATGCTCACGGAGCCGCGTAGGATCCCTCACGGATCTGTCGCCTAGTGGCCTATGGCGCACGGCTGGAATCCGTGTTGGGTTAACGCCCTCGGGGGTTCGAATCCCCCCAGATCCGCCAGCACAAATCGGCGCCTGACCTGCTTTCGAGCAGGTCAGGCGCCGTTCGTTTATCACTGCGACGCGACCACCGCTCATCCGCGGCCTCGCGAGCGGAGCAGCGCGATTCCGAGGATCAGCCCTCCGGGCACGATCACGATCGGCGCCACCGGGTCCTCGAATCCGGCAGCGATCAGAGCCACCAGGCTGACCACGCCGAGCAGGATGCTGACGATCGTGGTCGCCCTCGCCGCCCTGCGGACGACGCCGTGCCCGCGTACCGCCTCGGCGGCGAAGACCATCGACCCGAGCGCGAGCAGCGACAGGGCGGAGACGAGCGGGACCGTCAGCACGTCGAAGTCCCGCACGAGGGGCGGCAGGTTCTCCGGGTCGGCGAACAGGCCCAACCCCAGAGCCACGTACGTCCACCACACGACCAGCGTGGCCAGTGCCGACCACCACGCGAGCTGAGCGAGCCGCCCGGGCGCGCCGGCGCGGATCTGGCGGGCAGCCAGAGCCAGGAGCACCGGGGACACGAAGAGGAACAGCCCCGTGAGCAGCGCGTAGACCGGATGGTCCTGGGTGATCTCGGCCTGCGTCGAGCTGGCCAGCGCATTGACCGCCACACCTTCGCGTTCGGCTGCGGCCACGAGATCCTGCTCGAAGCCGGCCCCTATGGTGACGGCAACCACGACATACCCCGCCAGCACCGCGACCGCGCCGACGTACGCCCAGCCCGCCGATGCCGCCCACCGCGGCCCGAACTCGTGGTCGACGCGGCGTACAGGCTGGTCGCCGCGGGCGATCTTCTTGACCTTCATCGCCCTGAGCCCATCGCGTCGGCCCGGGCCGCGGCCTTGCGCCTGGCCGCCTCGACCGGATTGTCCACGACGAGGACGTTCTCCGGGTCCGGTTCGGTGTGGTGCTGCACTGTGTAGAACCGCACTTCGTGACCGTCGGGATCATGGAGCAACGGCAGGATCCAGCCGAAGGTCGCAGGCTGTACGCCGGCATGCTGCTCGCCGAGGCCGGTCAACCTGTCCTCCAGCGCTCGGAGGGCGCTCTCGTCGGGCACTCCGATGGCGAAGTACTCGAAACCGGCTGAGGCCCGGGCGCGTTCGGGATCGAGCCGCAGCCCCAGACCCGGACCACCGTTGGGGTGCACCATGCCGATGCCGTCGAGCTCACCATCCCTCTGGAACTCCACGGAGACCCTGTAGCCGAGCCTTGATTCGTACCACCGCTGGGATCGCCGGAGGTCGGTGACCGGCAGTTTGAGGTGGTGGACGCCGGCGAGAGCCGGTGCTTCGTGATCGCTCATGTCCACTCCTGACTTGCAGTGTGACTGCAATTTCGTAATTGCAGTTATACTGCAACTCGTGCCTACAGATGTCAATCCCCTCGTCAGGGGATCTCGTGCCGAGCGGACCGAGCAGGCGATCGTCGCCGCGGCCCACGAACTCTTCGCGCAGCGTGGCTATCGCGGCACCGCGCTGACAGACGTCGCCAAAGCCGCGGGAGTCTCCGACCGAACCATCTACGTCCGCTTCGCGACCAAGGCACACCTGCTCAAGCGAGTGGTCGACGTGGCTCTCGTCGGTGACGCCCTGCCGATCGCCCTGGCCGATCGCGACTGGATCGACACGGTGATGAACGCCCCGACGCTCGAGGAGCGACTGGCTGCGGACGCGGAAGGCACCGCGCTGATGATGGATCGCATCGCGCCCGTCCTCGCCGTAGCCATGCAGGCCGAGGCGGACGAGCCGTTGATCGCAGCGGCGGCCCAGGCGGCCCGCGAGTCGACGCTCGAGCAGGTGCGCGCCTTCTGGGAGAAGCTGCACCGCGACGGGCTGATGAGCCCCGACGCCGACCTCGAGTGGGTGATCGCCACCAGCGCCCTGCTGGCCAACGCCGAGACGTACGTCCACATGACGCGCACACTGCACTGGACACCCCCCGAGTACCAGGCGTGGCGGCACCGCACCTGGCGCCACCTCGCCATGGCCTCGTCTACGTGAGGCGCCTCAGTCCAGGACGGCGTACGCCTCGACCTCGACGAGCACGTCGGGCTCGAACAGATAGTCCACACCGATCGCGGACAGCGGCGGCAGAGGTTGCGGGATGCCGAGCTCGTCGGTGACGCTCTCGAGTCCGGCGACGAAGTCGTCGTACTTGTCCGGGGTCCAGCCGGTGACGAAGAACCGGAGGCGTACGACGTCGGCGAAGGTCGCGCCGGCGCCGGCCAGGCCGCGGGCGGCGTTGCGCAGGGCATGGGCGAGCTGGCCGGCGAGGTCGCCCGGGGCGACGCCACGTCCGATCTCGTCCCGGGCGATCTGTCCGGCGACATGGATGTGGCGGGTGCCGGTGGCGACGGAGACGTGGTGGTAGGGCACCGGCTGGAACATGCCTTCGGGGGTGAGCAGGTCGACGGACACGATGAGATTCCTTTCGAGAGTTAAGGTTTCTTATGTGTACTTGGTATCCAGAGGACACTTCAACGAGACTAGGTGTCATGCCGGATACCAGCCCGGAGCCGCTGCGCCTGACCCAAGAGCATCGCGAGCTCCTCGACCAGCTCCTCGACAAGTGGTCGCTCCACGTGCTCGACACGCTGTGCGAGCGGCCACGCCGCTTCAACGAGCTGCGTCAGGCGATCCCGGCGATCACCCAGAAGTCACTCACCACCGCGCTGCGCCGCCTGGAGCGCAACGGCATGGTCGAGCGCGTGGTGCTGAGCACCCGCCCGGTCGCGGTGGAATACCGCATCACCCCGCTGGGCAGCACCCTGCAGGACCTCATCGACCGGCTCTACCACTGGACGACCACGACCCTTCCCGAGGTCGAAGCAGCACGCGAGGCCTTCGACCGCTCGGTCTGATGCGCTACATCGAGCTCTTGCGCCGCGAGAACAGCGGTCGCAGGACCAGCCCGAGACCGAGCGCACCGCCGCCGGCGATGCCCCACCAGATCGCGTTCTCGCGGACCGCGGCGAGCGGGTCGACCTTCTCCCGAGCCATCGGAGCCGGCTCGACCTTCGGCGGAGTGGCAGCCTCCTCGACTGCGGGACGAGTGAGCGCGTCGTAGGCGTTCACCACGCCGGCACCCCAGAACCGGCCGCCCTGGCCCTCACGGCCCGACGTGGTGCTGTAAAGACGGTCGATGACCTGCTCGGCACTCCAGCCTCGGTTGGTCGACCAGATCAGCGCGAGCACCGCCGCCACCTCGGCGGAGGCGAAGGACGTCGAGATCGTGTCGACCCAGCATTTCTGCCCAAAAAGCGCCGTCGATGAGGCGCCGTACGTCGGAGCGGCGACGTCGGTCTTGGAGTTGGGCAGCACGGTGAAGTCGGGGTCCGAGGCCCACGTGCCGGAAGCGCTGACCGTGACCACCGAGTCGTTGGCGTTGGGGAAGACCTGGGACGCGACGTCCAAGGAGTTCGTGTCGGTAGTGACACCGGACCAGTCCGCGGCCATCACCACGATGGCGCCCTTCTTGATGAGCGTGTCAACCGCCGTGTCGAGGCCCGACGCACCCTGCGCCGCAGGCAGGCCGATGTTGACGATCAGGCCGTTGGCGTTGCCTTTGGCCAGCGAGTTGAGCTCAGCCACCATCCGCTTGGCGTCGACCGTCGACTTCTCCTGGCCGACCTTGAGAACCGGGTGGTCGCTGAGCGTCGCCTTGGGTGCGATCTGGGAGATCAGGCCGGCCGCCACGGTGCCGTGGTAGTCCTGCGCAGCGCGGCCGAAGCCGGAGTCGACCACCGCAACACGGATCCCCTGGCCCTGCTTGCTCACCTTCTGCGCCTCGGCGATCCGCATGATCGCGAACGGAGCCACCGTCTCCGGTACCGGCGCCGTCTGGGTCTCCGCCTTCTGCGGGGCGCCGCCACCCAGGTTCTTCTCGTAGGCCGTGCAGAACGCCCGCTCCTCCGCTGCATGCGCAGGGCTCGGGCCGCCCAGCAGCGTCAGCCCGCCGACGAGGGCGGCGAGCGCGATACCGCTACGGCCCAACGTCACTGGGTCGCCACGCACTGACTCTCCTGAACCTCTCCGGTGTTGGGCGGGCACAAGGCCAGCTCAGTCGACAAAGGGGCACCATTGGGGAGGAGCCGCAACCACGTGCCGGGGACGATCGGGCCCGAGTCGGCCCCCAGACCGAGCCGAGCGACGGTGACAGGGCCGTCGAGAGTGTTCGCGGTGCCGCGAGCATCGATCAGGTACGGCGTCGCGCTCTTCTTGTCGAGCTTCTCCCCGTTGGCGGCGAAGACGAAAGCACCCTTGCCGGGATCGACGCGCGCCGAGGTGAAGTCGGTGGCCGCCGGCGGCTCTGATGTCGGCCAGGCGCGCTCGCCCGGCTCGATACCGAGCCGCACCGTCGTACCGTCCATCGTATCCAGCTTCGCGCAAGCGCTCGTGACACCGGGCTCGAGCTTGTCTTTGGGCCAGAAGGTCTCCAAGGTCTCCCCGTCGATCGTGGGGCCGCTGTCCAGCGACACCGTGTTGACCGACTTGCCCGCAGCCTGGAGCGCGGTGTCATAGACCTCCGCCGCGAATTCACCGATCGGGGTCCACCCGCTCTCGGTCAGCAGGTAGCTCCTACCGTCGAAGATGCCCTTGGTGCCGATCGGATGATCTTCTCCCTCCGCGGCCTGGCCGAACTTGGTGTAGGCGCTCCTGAACACCTCGGCTTCCAGCGGAGAACCCGCGGGGAACAGGTTGACCCATGCCTGGGGGACCTTGAGCGTCGGCGGAGTCGCATCGAAGACGCGGTCGGCGTACGTCTCCTGGTCGCCTTCGACCTTGTAGCTGTAGGCCTGCGCGAAGCCTTCGGGGCTGGCGTACTCGGCGATGAGATAGGTGCCCTCTTCGGTCTGCACCATGAAACCTGTGTCGGCGGCGGCCGTCACGTCGGGCTTCGCGGAGATGTTCAGGTATGTCCCGGCGCCGTTGGCGGTGCAAGCGGTCCAGCCGGAGTTGATGAAGTCGGACTTCAGCGGCAGCTCCTCGGGGACGTCAGGGCCGGAGAGGCCGATCGTTCCCTTCGGGAACTCCTTGTCGATCTCCTCCTGGTCGATGACCTTGGACTTCTTCTCCAGGTCGAGACCGAGGATGAGCTGCGCGCTGGCCAGGTTGACGACCGGGTGCAACTCCTTGTCGTTCTCCGGGCCGGTGACGACGTAGCGCGCACCGCCCTTGGTGACGATCAGGCCGTCCTCGTCGGCCCAGCCGGTCGCGGCCTTGGGCGAGAGGAAGTGGGCGACGGCGCCGCCGGCGATGAGCAGCACGGCGAGCACGACGCCACCGAAGACCGAGCGGCCCGGCCGGGCCGGCTCCACCTCACGCCCGCCGGGGGCGCCGGAGAGGAACGCGGAGACGAGCCGGCGGCGGCTGAAGGCATGGGCCTCTACGAGGTCCTTCTTGCTGGCCATCAGAAACCAGCCACCGCGGCGCTGAAGAGGCCCGAGGCGAGCACCATCAGCGGCAGCATCGCGAGCAGGCAGGCGGTCTCGGCGACATCGGCCAGGCGACCACGACGGATCGAGCCGACGTCGGGGATCAGCGTCAGCACCAGGAGTACGCCACCCGCAGCCGCCAGCACGACGGCGGTCGTCGGCCGCCACGATTCGTGGTAGACGAGCAGCGCGGCACCGATCGCGAGCAGGCCGGCGATCCCGGAGACCAGCCCGACCAGCACCTCCGATCCCGTCCGATACTGCCGGGTGCGCAGCATCAGCACGACACACGCGGCGAGAGCCAGCAGCGTGCCGAAGAGGCCGAGCCGCACCACGAACGGCGAGGTCAGCACGACCAGGACGCCGACGGAGAGGGAGATCGCTACCAGGATCTCGTGGGCGACCTTGGCGTCGACCCTGACCTGGTCGGCCCGGATCTCGTCCGGGTCGAGGTTGATGTCCTCGTCGGAGTAGAGCTGGGGGACGTCGGTCTTGGTCGTGCTCAGCGCGAGCCACGGGAAGAAGCTGCCGGCCAGCACCACGACGACCAGCACGATCCCGAGCACCACACCGGCCTGCCAGCCGGTCATGCTCAGCAGCATGCCGGCCACCAGGAAGACCCCGCCGACGAGCGCACCCGGCATCGCCAGCATCCGGGCCTCGCCGAGGCCGAGGAAGCCGATCGCGGCGGCGAGCATCGCACCCGCACCGGCAAAGGCCAGCGGCATCCCGACGCCACCATCGAGGGAGGCCGAGCCGATCAGGAAGCCGGCGACCGCGCCGTAGACCTCACCGATCCACACCGCGGCGATCGCGGCGTCGTTCTCGGCCTCGAGCCGGGAGAGCACGATCGCGCCTCCGGCGAGGACGATGCCGATCACTCCGGCCGCGACGCCGGCGAGCATCGACGGCGCCTGTGTCCACAGCGCACCGGCGCCGAGGAGCAGCAGCAGCGCGGCGGCCAGCAGTGACGTACGTCGTCCTGCTTCCGGCTTCCAGGGGGCCATCTCGCTCTCGACGACGTCGGTCATCGCCTCGACCACGTCGTCGTAGACCCGCGGCGGCTTGTCGTCGATCCCGGCGCTCACGGTGAGTACGCCACCGTCCTCGACGCCCTGCGGGATCAGGCCGAGGTCACCGGCGAGCTTGCGCCCGTCGGCGAGCACGACGCGGTAGCCGGCGTACGCCGTCTGCGGGTCGAGCAGCCCGACGCTTCGCGCGAGCTCCGGCACGAGCTCCGCCACCGGCACCGAGCCCGGCAGCACCAGATCCATCCGGCGTGTGCCGGAGGCGACAGTGACCCGGACCAGCCCCGTGGGCGCCACCTGCGCCTGCGTCATTTCACGAACTCCTCGCGTCGTGCCTGTGCCCGAGACGAACCGACCGAATGTCCCGAGAGATAGACGTACATCGTGCCCGCTGAGTCAGACAGCGAACATCAGCGCTGACTTTGCCATAAAACCAGCGACGAGGGGACCGGTGCCCCGCACCGGTCCCCTCGTGTTGTCTGTGTGCTGAAAGCTCAGCCGCCGAAGCCGCCGGCACCGCGCATGTCAGCATCGTGCATGCGCGCCTGCGACTCGTTGACGAACTTGCTGCTGCGGTCGAGCGCGGCACCCAGCTCACGGATGGTCCCGTTCCACTTGTCCTGAGCCTGGTTGTAGGCGTTGGCCGCCTCACCGGTGAAGTTCTCCTGGAGGTTCAGGATGTACCTCTCGAGCTCATCGAGGGCGCCGTCCATCTCCTTCACGCCCTTGATCAGCACGTCCACGATCGAGCCCATGGCGCCGTGGTTAACAACAATCTCTTCGCCCATGACAGTTCCTTTTCAGTCTGTTGCGTTGATCAGAACGAGTACTTGGTGCCCTCGACCTGGCTGCTGATGGAGCTGGTCTGCCCCGCAACATCCTGGTCGGCGTCGGACCCCAGCTGGCGGGCCTTGGTGAGACCGGCGGTGAGCTGGTCGAGGGCCGTGGTGATCTCGCGGGCCTTCTCGTTGTAGGTGTTCATGAGCTGCTGGAACGCGTTGCCGCCAGCGCCCTTCCACCCGGAGGCCCCAGCAGACTGAGCCTCGGAGACCGTGCGGGAGTTGATGTTCTCCAGCTTGGCCTTCGTCTCCTCGATGAACTTGACGGCGGACTCGATCGCCTGCCCTTGCTTGATCTCACTGCTCATGGTGCTGTCCTTCCACCGGCGGAACCGGTTCCTAGGTTGATACCTGTTGGAGCCCGGCTCCCGATGGGCTCCCCCGAGGTCCGGACAATGTGTTCTTACCCCGTCTCCGGAGTTCTAAACACAAATCTCTGAACTTTTTTCAGCCCTGCTGTCTAGCCGTTGAAACCCGATTCCCACAGGTGTCTGAAGAACCCCGAGGAAACCACGAACGAAGCGATGACGGCGGCGCCGCACAACGACTCGGACCAATCGGCCCGAGACGCCCACTTCGCCGAGCGCCAGCCCCGGCCGGTCGCGATCGCCGCGATGATGACGGCGAACCCGATCACCACGACTCCCAGACCGAACCAGGAGACCAGCTCCGGGTCGGCCCAGCCTACGAAGGCACGGACCCCGTCCGCCAGCGCAATAACCCCGGCGACCCGGAGTACGCCACGAGGCAGCCAGTAGCGATAGCTGCGCGCCGCGAGCAGGATCACGAAGGCACCGGCCAGCAGGATCAGCCAGCCACCGATCCGGTCCACGTCGTCCGTCGCGGTCGCCACCAGCGCCGGTCCACTCACCGCGACCACGGCGAGCACCGCCCAGGAGGCCGCCGCCAGGGTGCGGGCGCCGCGATCGGCCACCGCGGTGACCTCGTCGATCGGGACCGTCGCCTTGCCAGAGGTGGTCTTGGCCCGTGCCGACCAGGCGGTCACGGACAGCTTGGAGACGTCGAGGAGATAGGAGTCCGGGACGTCGACGGCGTACGACGGGACGATCCGCGCCGCCAGCGCGGCGGCCGCGAACAGGATCGACCACGGCACCTGCGGCGAGGTGCCGAGCAGGGCGCACAGCGCGGTCACCACGAAGACGACGACGCCGGTCGTCGTCCAGATCTTCAGCGCCTCGTCGACACCGTCGACGAGCGACCGCGAGATGGTCGCGACGACCGCGGAGCTCAACCCGGCCACGCCGACCGCCATGGGCAGCGTCTCGGGCGCCGGGTCGACGGTGATGACGAAGGCGGCCCCGGCCGCGAAGGCCGGAGCGGCGATCGCCCGGCGCGCCGCGTACGGCCCCGCGGGGATGATGCCGACCAAGGCGCCGAGCGCGAGCAGACCGGCGATGGCCAGTCGCTGCCAGCCGTCGGCCTGAGCGCCGAACCCGGCCGCGCCGACCGCCAGGAGGGTGGCCAGACCGACCCAGTAGAACGAGAAGCTGCCTGCTCGGACCGGGGCGGCCGTCTCCACGACCTCGCGCCGCGCGTAGGCCTGAGTAGGCGGCGAGTCGGCGGCGAGCAGGGCGCCGGAGGTGATGCCGCGGGAGGCGAGCGACGCGTCCGGCTTGATCACCTCGCCACGACGATCGCGCAGCACCGGGGCCGCGGGCAGGCCGACGGCCGTCGCGTACTCCCGCGCCAGGTCCGAGGCGTGCGCATCGGACGGAACGACGATGTCGACCACTCCGGCGGTGCCGTGGACCGTGACCGCCAGGCCGCCTGCTGCGAGCGCCGGCTCTACGGCATCGGCCGTCTGAGTGGGCATGACACCTCCCGGATGCGTGATGACCCTGTGACAGAGTTCCACATCGGAAGCTCCACCGCCCGTTTTACCCGACCGGCACGGTTAAGGGTAGTAGCCGGGTAGCGGGCACTCTAAGATCCTGACCACCTGCGGCATCCGGGCCCGCGGGGCACTGAACCAGTCTCAGGGGGACACGTGACCATCGCTGCGACAGCCGGCGGTACCCGCACCGAGGAGCCGGAGGTCCCCGAAGGGGAGCTGGCTCTGAATGCTCCGCCGGCTATCGAAGAGGGCGAGGGCGTCGGGGGCATCCTGATGAACGCCATCCCCATGCTCGGTGGCCTCGGGTCGATCGTGCTCATCGCGACGATGCAGTCGGGCGCGGGCGGGTCTCCGCCGATCCAGCGCTACATCGCCGCCGGCATGTTCCTCTTCGCGACGCTCGGCTTCATCTTCGTGCAGATCGACCGGCAGCGTAAGCAGAAGCAGAAGCAGGTCGGTGGGCAGCGTACGGACTACCTGCGCTACCTGGCCGGCGTCCGGCAGTCGGCGCGCAGGGCCGGTGAGCAGCAGCGCAAGGCGCTCACCTGGCACTATCCGGCGCCGTCGTCGCTGCCGGCGATCGCCGAGGAGCGCAGCCGGCTCTGGGAGCGCTCGAACACCCACAAGCGCTATCTCGACGTCCGCTACGGCGTCGCGCACCAGCCCCTGGCCCTCACTCTGGTGCCGCCCCAGCAGACCCCGATCGACCAGGTCGACCCGGCCTCGGCGAGCGCGCTGCACCGGCTGCTGACCGTCCACCGGGTCCAGCCCGACCTGCCGGCCGCGACCAACCTGCGCGGCTTCGACAAGATGGAGATCTGCGGCAACGAGGACCAGGCCCGGGCGCTCGCGCGCGCTCTGATCTGCGGGATGACGGCCTTCCACTCGCCGGAGCAGCTGGTCGTCGCCGTACTCACCTCCGAGCGCAACCTGGCCGAGTGGGACTGGGTCAAGTGGCTCCCGCACGCACAGAGCGGCCGCGAGGTCGACGCCGTGGGGCCGCGCCGCATGGTGGTCACCAACATCAACGACCTCGCCGCCCTGCTTCCGACCGAGGTCGGCGAGCGCGCCCGCTGGGGCACCGACGACCGGATCCCTTCGCCGCAGGTCGTGGTCATCGTCGACGGCGGCTCCGTCCCGCCGGGCAACCACGTGCTTCCGGACGACGGCATCCAGGGCGTCACCGTCATCGACCTGCCGACCCACTGGGACGAGCTGTTCGACTCCAGCCGGGTGCGGTTCCTGATCGACGACGAGGAGCCCGACGAGAACAACACGGTCTCCGGCTACCAGGTGCGCGTACGCATGGACCCGGTCCGTCTGCGGGTGGACCAGATGAGCATGGCCGACGCCGAGGCCTACGCCCGCCGTCTCACCGCGCTCTACACCGTGGCTCCGGAGGGCTCCGACGCCGCTGCCGAGACCCCGCAGGACACCGAGATCGCGGCGCCGAAGGACTACATGGCGCTGCTCGGTCTGGGCGACGTACGCTCCTTCGACCCGGACGTCGCCTGGCGTCCCCGCGCCAACCGCGACCGGCTGCGTGTGCCGGTCGGCGTCGGCGAGGCCGGCCAGCAGATCTACATGGACATCAAGGAGTCGGCCCAGCAGGGAATGGGGCCGCACGGCCTCGTCATCGGCGCGACCGGTTCCGGTAAGTCGGAGTTCCTCCGCACCCTGGTCCTCGGTCTGGTGCTCACCCACCCGCCGGAGGTCCTCAACCTGGTGCTGGTCGACTTCAAGGGTGGTGCGACCTTCGCCGGGATGGCGGGCATGCCGCACGTCTCCGCGGTGATCACCAACCTCGAGGGCGAGCTCACGCTCGTCGACCGTATGCAGGACGCGCTCTCCGGTGAGATGACCCGCCGCCAGGAGCTCCTGCGCGAGGCCGGCAACTTCTCCTCACTGAAGGACTACGAGAAGGCCCGTACGCAGGATCCCTCGATGGATCCGCTGCCGTCGCTGTTCATCGTGGTCGACGAGTTCTCCGAGATGCTCTCGGCCAAGCCCGAGTTCATCGACCTGTTCGTCGCGATCGGTCGTCTGGGCCGATCCCTCGGCATCCACCTGCTGCTCGCCTCGCAGCGTCTCGAGGAGGGCCGGCTGCGCGGTCTCGACTCCCACCTCTCCTACCGCGTCGGCCTGCGTACGTTCTCCGCGCAGGAGTCGCGGACCGTGCTCGGTGTGCCGGACGCCTACGAGCTCCCGGCGGTCCCCGGCCTCGGTTACCTGAAGCCCGACCCGACCAACATGCAGCGGTTCAGGGCGGCGTACGTCTCGGGGCCGCCGGCCGCGGGGTCGCGGATCCGCCGCGACGAGGGCGGCAAGCTGCAGGGCATCTTCCCGTTCTCGATCGCCGAGGTGAAGCAGCTGGCGATGCCGGTCGAGGAGGAGGAGCGTCCGGCCACCCCGGTCGTCGGCGCGGACGGCGTCGAGAAGTCGATGCTCGACATCGCCGTCGACCGGATGACCGGCCACGGCACCCCGGCCCACCAGGTCTGGCTGCCGCCGCTCGATATCCCCGACACGCTCGACACGCTGATGCCCGACCTGACCACCTCGCCCGAGCTCGGTCTGCACTCGCCGGCCTGGAAGCGGCTCGGTGGGCTGGTGGTGCCGCTCGGCATCGTCGACAAGCCGCGTGAGCAGCTGCGCGACACGCTCACGGTCGACCTGCGCGGGGCCGCCGGTCACGTCGCGGTCATCGGTGCCCCTCGCACCGGTAAGTCGACCACGCTCCGCACCATCGTCACGTCGATGTCGTTGACCATGACGCCGCAGGAGGTGCAGTTCTTCGTCCTCGACTTCGGTGGCGGCACGTTCGCACCGCTGGCCAAGCTCCCGCACGTCTCCGGTGTCGGCACCCGTTCCGAGCCCGATGTCGTACGCCGCGTCCTGGCCGAGATCTCCGGCATCATCGACCGCCGCGAGGCCTACTTCCGGGCGCAGGGCATCGACTCGATCGAGACCTACCGCACCCGCCGCGCTCGTGGCCAGGCCGACGACGGCTGGGGCGACGTCTTCCTCGTCATCGACGGCTGGGGCACGCTGCGCGCCGACTTCGACGACCTCGAGTACGCCATCCAGGAGATCGCTCCGCGTGGGCTGACCTTCGGTGTCCACATCGTCGCGTCGGCCGGTCGCTGGGCCGAGTTCCGCTCCTCGATGCGCGACGTCTTCGGCACCAAGCTGGAGCTCCGTCTGGGCGACCCGATGGACTCCGAGCTGGACCGCAAGCTCGCCGCCCTGGTGCCGACCGGTCGCCCGGGTCGAGGCATCGTGAAGGAGAAGCTCCACTTCCTCAGCGCCCTGCCCCGCATGGACGGCGACGGCTCGGCGGCGACGCTGGGTGACGGCGTCGACGACCTGATCTCCCGGATCTCCGCGGGCTGGCAGGGTCCTGCCGGCCCGAAGCTGCGGCTGCTGCCGGAGAGGATCACGATCGAGCGGATCCGCGAGCAGGCCGGGGTCACCGAGGAGAAGCCCGGCAAGCGACTGCTCCTGGGGATCAACGAGAAGGAGCTGGCTCCGGTCGGTCTCAACCCCGACACCGAGCCCCACCTGCTCGTCTTCGGCGACGGCCAGTCCGGCAAGTCGACGCTGCTCCGCAACATCGCCCGCGAGATCATGCGGACGCATTCGCCGAAGGAAGCCCAGATCGCGGTGGTCGACTACCGGCGCTCGATGCTCGGCGAGATCCCGGACGACTACCTGGTCAGCTACCTCACCTCGGCGACGCAGGCGACGCCGGCGCTGAGCGACCTGGCGGACTACCTGTCGAAGCGGATCCCCGGCCCCGACGTCACGCCCGAGCAGCTGCGCAACCGATCCTGGTGGACGGGTGCGGACCTGTTCTTGCTGGTCGACGACTACGACCTGGTCGCCACCCAGCAGGGCTCGCCGGTCGCTCCTCTGCAGCCGCTGATGGCCCAGGCCCGCGACGTCGGCCTGCACGTCATCATCGCCCGCCGCTCGGGTGGAGCCTCGCGGTCGCTCTACGAGTCCGTCATCCAGTCGATGCGCGATCTGGCCATGCCCGGCCTGCTGCTCTCCGGCAACCCGGACGAGGGTCCGCTCGTCGGCAACCTGAAGCCGGTCCCGACGCGCCCGGGCCGAGGTCGTCTGGTCACCCGCGACCGAGGTATCGAGGTCGTCCAGCTGGCGTGGAGCGAGTCCTCGGTGTAGCTCGCCCCTCCGACCGAAATCAGCGGCCCGCGACCTGATCCAGGTCGCGGGCCGCTGCAGTCGTGATCTAGAGAGTCCCGGTCCCGTTGTTGTTGGACGCCTTGCGCAACGGGGGGTGGGTCTCGAACTGGTCGGCGCCAGGCATCTCCCAGGTCTCGACGGTGAACCCGTCCTTGCCGGAGATCATCACCGACGCCTTGTTGAGATACTCGTAGTCCCCGTCACCGGCGCGCAGCGGGTTGACCAGGTCGTCGCGGCCGTCGCCGTTGACGTCGGCCGCCGCGGGGATCTGAGACCCACTGAGGGCGTCGTCGTTCCTGACCGGGTCGTCGATGTCCCACGCCGGCTCGTGCACGAACTTCTTGCCCTCGGGGTCGTAGGAGTAGACGCGGAAGACCCACTTCTGATCCGCGACCTCCTGGGTGATCATCTCGTCCTTCCCGTCACCGGTGACGTCGGCGAAGATCGGCGTCTCGGCGGACCGGTCGCCGTCGGGCCCGGGCAGGTCGAGCTCGGTCTTGGTGAGCTTCGAGCCCTGGCTCATCAGCAGGACCGCCGCGGCGGGGGAGGTTTCCCTGGCGCCCATGACGATGTCGGCCCGCTTGTCGCCATCGAGGTCACCGACCTCGAAGTTGACGTCGAACGTGGTGCCCTTCCAGGGACCGGTGTACCAGTCGGCGCTCTTGGCCCAGGTGTTGTCGGCCTTGCTCAGCATGACCGTGACGTGGAATTTCAGGTCCTCGAGCTTTCCGAGCTCGGCGTCGTCCGCGGGCAGCTTGGTTCCGTTGCCGACGGAGATCATGCCGATGTCGTCGCGGCCGTCACCGTTGAAGTCGGCACAGAACATGGCCAGACGCTTGCCCGAAGCAGGCACCTGGATGGAGCCGTCCGGTTGGTTCTTGGAGTTCGACTCGACGTTGAACGTCGATCCGACGCCGGACAGCTGGACCACATCGACCCGCCCATCGGCGTCCAAGTCACCGAGCAGGTTGCCGAAACGGAGGCCCTTGCCGGTGCCGGTCTTGAACGCCTTGCCCGTCGAGGCGAACAGAGTCGCGGCGTTGGTGTCCCAGTTGTAGTTGATGTCGCCGAACGGCGCGCCGAGCACCAGGTCGCCCAACCGGTCTCCGGTGATGTCGCCGCGTACGGCCGGTTTGGGCTTCGCCGGAGTGTTCTCCGTGGTCGTGAGCGTGATCCCGAGCGCGGCACCACCGGCGACGAGGACCGCCGCGGCCGCCCCGGCTGCAACCCACCACTTGGTCTTGGCGCGCTTGAGGGTGACCGTGGCGCCGGAGGCGAACCCCATCTGGCGCCCCGCCATGGCCGCGAACCGGTCCCGGACGCGGACCGCGTCGCTGGACCGTCCGGCCGGGTCCTTCGTGAGCAGGCCGCCCTGGCCGGAGAGCAGGTCGTTGGCCTGAAGCGTGAAGTCGTCCCTTCCGGGCAACGTGGGGATCGGCTGGGAGCTGTGGGCCATCGCCGTCTCGACGTCGTTCGCCCCGGTGAAGGGCACCTCGCCGGTGACCAGCTCGTAGAACAGGCAGCCCAGCGAGTAGAGATCGGTCGCCGGGCTGGCCGGTGCACCCATCGCGCGCTCGGGCGCGAGATAGTCCCAGGCGCCGGAATGAATACCGGGCCGGGCCGTCGCGGAGTCGTCGGCGCGCGCGGCCGCGAAGTCCGAGAGATAGGCGTACGGCGGGTTGTTGCCGTCACGCAGCAGGA
This sequence comes from Nocardioides sp. NPDC087217, assembly GCF_044744805.1. Lineage (NCBI taxonomy): Bacteria > Bacillati > Actinomycetota > Actinomycetes > Propionibacteriales > Nocardioidaceae > Nocardioides > Nocardioides sp. NPDC087217. The sequence continues at coordinate 109,428 of NZ_JBIUZB010000008.1, read as the reverse complement.
TGTTCGACGGCTTCACGTCGCCGTGCACGACCCCGACCTCGGGCGAGTGGATCGCCGCCAGGCCATCGGCGATCTGGGCGCAGATGTCGGCGGCCATGGGGCCAGGGAGCCGTCCACGAGCCTTCAGCAGTGAGCCGAGATCGCCGCCGTCGGCATACTGCGAGACCAGGTACGGAGCACCGTCGCCGGTCCGGCCGTTGGTGTAGACACCCAGGATGTGGGGCGAATCGAGCTTGGCCATCAACGTGGCCTGCTTGTCGAACCGGGACACGAACTCGGGGTCACGGGCGCTCCGCCCGAGGAGCACCTTGATGGCGACCGCTCGGTTGAGCCGGGTGTCGGTCGCCCGGTGGACGACCGCGCTGTCGTTGGACGCCACCTGCTGCTCGAGCCGGTAGGGCCCGATCATCCCGGGGGTGTCCTGCTGTGCGGGCGGTGGAGGCGGCGCAGGCTGTGACGGCACCTGTGACGGCACCTGCGTCGGCGCCAGTGTCGGTGCCTGCGTCGGTGCCGGAGGCGTCGGAGGTGGCGGGGGTGGCGTCCGCGTCGGCGGGGGTGGGGGCGGCGGAGGCGGCGTACTCGTCGGCCCGCTGGGTCGAGCGATCCGCGGCCGGATCGTGGTCTTGTCGGGGTCGTCGACGGGCGGGCGCTCGAAGGAAGGCTCGGGCCCGCGAGGGTTGTTGTCAGGGATTCCTGTGGAATCGCTCATCCGAGAGTTCCTCCCATGAGGTTGTAGCGGCGCACGTCTTCCGGCGAGTTCTTCCACGTCGCCAGCTCGTGGCCCGGGAACGTGCCCTCCTTCGAGGCCAACGCCACATAGAACGTGTAGGGGCTGTCGCTGGTGTCCTGGGAGGCCGCAATGACGTCGGACCGCCCGTCCCCGTTCACATCGGCCAGTGTCACGGGATACCTGCTGACGGTCTTGAGGGTGTTGCGTGGCTTAGGGAGCTTTCCGCGCGTGGCGATCGAGAACTCGGCCAAGTCATCGCTGAAGGTCCCGATCGTGATCGTCTGGCCCTCGCCTCGGCCGGACTCCCCGACGACGATCTCGTCCAGGCCGTCGCCGTCGACGTCACCAGCGAGGAACGAGCTGATTCCCTGGTGCTTGAAGGGGAACGACTTGGCCGCGGCAACGGTGGCTCCATCTCCCTGATAGAGGTCCAGCTCCGAGGTTCCGGTCGTGAGCGTCTTGTTCTCAGGTTGACCTGCAGCTCGCTTCAGCACCACGAGGTCGGCCAACTTGTCGCCGGTGAACTCACCCACCACGACCTGCTCCCTGTCCTCAGCCGGATAGGCCGCGAACTGCGTCGGCTCCGCGAAACCTGATCCCGTGCCGCGATAGACCCAGATGGCGCCGTCGCCGACCGTTCTACCTTGCCTGTCGAGGTCAGGGTCCGGGTTGCCGAAGGTCGTCGCCATGAACAGATCGGCTACGCCATCACCGTCGAAATCGTCGGTGCCCAGGTCGTAGTAGAACGTCGACCCAGCCATCTTCTTGCCCTGCTCGACGACCCCTGCGGGAGCCTTGAGGGATCCCTCCAGATCACCGTGGAAGTTGAAGCCCTTCTCGCTCCGTACGAAGGTGATGAACGAGTTCTTCCCATCGCCGGTGAAGTCGGCGCAGAGCGGGAACACCTCGCTCCCGTCGTTGTCCTCCGGAAGCGCGGGGTCGTCGTACGTGACAGCCTTCGACGGGGTCAGCGTGCGGCCGTCCGACTTCCAGGTGACCACGTCGACACCCTTGCCGTCGGGGTTCTGGACATTGGTGACCACGTCCCCGAACTTGTCGCCGTTCACATCCGCGTACGCAGCGCCCTTGACGGTCGGCACGATGGGCTCGGGCCCGTGCTCGACCCAGGGCTGGGTGATCGCCAGAGCACCACCGACCCCGAGGGCGGCCACCCCGACCATCGCCGCACCGACCCGCAGCGGGGTGATCCTGGACGGCCGCGCGGCCTCCTCGATCAGGATGGCCTCGCTCTCGGACGGCGCCCGTACGGCCGCGACCAGGATCGGCGCCGGGTTGGGGTCGGTCATCGACGGCGCGGGCACGAGCTGAGCGGGCGCGGTGATCTCGCGCAGCTTCAGCAGGTCGTCCTTGAAGACCGCCGCACTCTGGTAGCGGCTCCGGCGGTCCTTCGCCATCGAGAGCTGCAGGATCCGGTTGGCTTCCCTGGTCCACTCGTCGGTGCCGACGAACTGCGGGATCGGTGCGTTCTGGTGCGCCATCGCCACCTGCACGGCCGCACCCGAGTAGGGGATCTTGCCGGTCAGCGTGAACCACAGCATGCAGCCCGCCGCGTAGATGTCTCGCGACGGCTCCGGCGAGATCGGCCGGCCCTGCGCGTCACGCTCGTCGCGGATGTACTCGGGCGCCAGGTAGTTCCAGGTGCCGGTGATCCCGCCGGCGGGCGAGTCGGAAGACGAGGTCGCGATCCCGAAGTCGCACAGGTACGCGAACGGGTCCAGAGGGCTCGCGGGGTTGCGGACGAGGACGTTCGACGGCTTGACGTCCTGGTGGATGATCCCCGCCTGGTGGGCGTCGTGAAGCGCCCCCGCCACCTGGGCGTTCACCAGGCACGCCAGGTGCGGCGCCAACGGCCCGTTGCTGCGTACGAGTCCGGTCACATCACCGCCCTTGATGAACTGGGTGACGATGAACGGGCTGCCGTGCTGCTCGCCGATGTCGTAGATCGCGATGATGTGGGGCGACCTGATCTGCGCCAGGGTCTGCCCCTCGCGGATGAACATGTCGATGAACTGTCGGTCGGCGAGGTGGGCATGCACCATCTTCAGGGCGACCTGCCGTTCGAGCTTGGTGTCGAAGGCGTCATAGACCACGCCCATTCCACCCTCACCAAGAATGCGATCCAGGCGGTAGTGGCCGAACACTGCCCCGGGATGAAGCGTCGTCATGCCCGCACCCTATTCAAGGGTGGCGGAACCCAACCACTCCAATGCGCTAAAAGTCGCCTACTTCTTGGTCGGCGACCATTCGACGATCGTCGAGACGAGCGGTGCGACCTGCCCGGAGCGGGGACGTACGCTGTCGACCTTCTTGTCGATCACCGTCACCGTCGGGTTCATCACGATCGGCACGACGATCGAATCCCGGACCAGCGTCTTCTCGATCTGGACGCGTACGTCGCGAGCCTCGTAGGGATCCGCGGTGCGGGCCAGCTCGCTGATGAGGCGGTCGCGCTCACGGTCGCCGCCGCCGGTCGCGTTCTGGCTGCCCTTGCTACCCCACTGCGCCGAGATCTCCTCCGGCGTCTGCGGGACCGGGATCCGGACGAGCGCAGCGTCCCACTTGTTGCCGGAGATCACCTTGTCGGCCGAGGACACCCCACAGTCGGTGGTGCCCCAGCCCTCGTCGTCCACGACGTTCGAGATGGTGTCGTAGGCACCTGAGGCGAACGCGCTCGACTTGTCGTAGGAGATGCACACCTTGGCGCCGCGCGGGGCCGCCGCGTCCTCGGAGGCCTTGAACTTCGTGGAGAACCCGGAGTCCTCGGTCGCGATCTGGTAGCCCTCGCCACCCGGCGGGAACAGCACGACATCGGTGGCTTCGTACGCCTCGGCCCACTCGCCCGCGCCGCCCTCGGCGATGTCGCCGCGAGGCACTGCCCGCAGATACGCCGTGCGCGTGTCCTTGCGCTTGAACAGGCCCCGGTCGCTGCGGAGGATCAGCGCCCACATGGTGCCGTCGTTGGCGTTCTCGACGGCGTAGTCGCGGCGCTCGAGGTCACGCACCTGCTTCCGGTTGGCCTTGGTCGGGGTGACCTGGACGACGTCGACCTTCTCCCCCAGGCTGTTCAGGGCGTCGGAGCCGGCCGGGGTGAGGCGTACCTGCTCGTAGGTCGGCCTGGCCTCACCCGCGTATTCCGGGTTGGCCTCCAGGTCGACCTCCTGGCCGCCCTCGCCGGCCGAGATCTTCGAGATCCGGTAGGGACCGCTGGAGAGCAGCGCCTCCTCGGACGCCTTGCCGTTCTCGGCGATGGTGAAGGACGAGTTCCACGCCTCCGCGATCTTGGTGAGCTTGGCGGTGTCGGACTCCTCGATCGCGGTCTCGACGACCTCCTTGGCCTCGATCGGGTCCTCGATCTTCAGGGCCTTCTGGCCGACGACGTGCGCCGGCACGGCGACGTCCAGGGCCGTACGCCAGTCGACCACAGGCACCACCAGCGGGACCTCGATGGCGCGGGCGCCCTCGTCGACCTCGGGGATGTAGGCGCTCTTGGTCAGACCGGTCGGCACCGCGCCGAAGTCGACCGTGCCGTCCGGGCTCCCCTCCTTCGGGGTGCGGAAGTAGCCCGAGGTCGCGGCCCAGGCGAGCATGAGGTCGGCGGTGTCGATCGGCACCCCGTCGGACCAGGTCGGCTCGGCCAGGTCGTAACGCACCCGGGCCTGCTTGTCGCCCTCCATGGTGACCTTGCCGAAGGTCTCGTCCATCTCGACGGTGTCGTTGACCAGGGTGCCGAAGGCTCCGCGGGTCAGCGAGGCGATGTCGAGGTTTCCGTCGGTCACGCTCGCCGCGCTCGCCGGATTGGTGCTCGTCAAGGACTCCATCCACGCGACGGCGACCTCAGAACCCTCCTCGACCGAGGCGGGGAGGTCACCCGAACAGGCGGTGGCGACAAGCGCCAGGCTGGCAACGGAAACGAGTCCCGCTCGACGACGTGCCCCAGGATGCACCTTCAAGTCCCCTCTCCGAGACAACGGACGCCCAGATCCTAACGAGCCTGAGCGGAGACCTGCCATCGACATGGCGGGTCTCCGCTCCCGCGGCGACATCACCTCACGAGGCGGGGATCTCCACCTGCTCCGTGAACTCGGCGATGGTCTTGTCCGAGCCGATCACCTTCGCGCCGTCGCGCTCGTACTCGATGAGGTACGTGTCAGCCTTCTCCTCGACCTGGAAGGCGATCCAGCCGGTGTGCTCGCCACCGTCGCGACGCTGCACGTCCTCGAGCGGCGTACGCTTCGCGGCGGTCAGCTCCTCGGTCATCAGGCGGGTGTCGGCGCTCTCGAAGTCGGCGCCCTTGTCCCACGAGATCTCGAAGTTCCCGTCCGAGATGCGACCGCCGTACTCCGTGCCGGGCTTGATCTTCACCTGGAGCAGCACGACCTCTCCGCCCTCGGCGATCAGGTCGGCCTCCTCCGTCGACGGGAAGTCACGGACCGCGGAGATGACCTCGATCGAGTCGCCCATGTCGGGGTCCTTGAGCGTCTTCCCGATCTTGACCTCCTTCTCCTCACCCGCTGGTGCTGCGGACGGAGACTCGGAGGCCGGCGCGCTGGACTCGACCTCGGCCGCAGTGTCTGCGTCGGAGTCGGTCGCCTCGGAGCCGCACCCGGTCAATGCGAGCGCGAGGCCGAGGCTGAGGCCGACTGCGACCGATCGACAGGTCCGGACGGTGGTGCGAGTGCGCATGGAGAAGTTCCTTTCAACAGTGACTGTTCCCGAGATCGAGAGGTATGGCGCCACCCTGGCAACCCGAGCCCCTGGTGGTCGTTCTTTACTTCGGCGTGTCGCGGTGATCCCAACGACATCGCCTGGCCTTCGCCTGTCAGCTGTTCTCGGCCACCCACTCCGGATTGACCGCCAGAGCTGTCACCGAAGCGTCCTTGGTCGGGAAGTCGACGTCCTCCACATCGATCTCCAAGGCGATGGAAGGCTTGCCGGTCGCCAGGTCCGTGCGTACGAGGCTCAGCGCTGTCAGCTCAGTCCACACCCGGTCGCTCCGGCGCTTGGTGAACCGCTTGTGCAGGTCGGTCTCGTTGGTCATCGTGTACGCGGCGTTGGAGGAGTAGGTGAGCACCTCCGCGTCGAGCCCGATGTATCCCTCCACCCAACCGACCTCGCGCGCCTGGACCGGTGCCGTCGCGCTGGTCGGGAGTGGGGCGCTCCACATCGTGTTCTCGACGACCCAGACGAGCTGGCCGTCCGCGACCGTCACCGCCGAGGGTGCACCGATCTGCGAGGAGGCGTCCTCCGGATAGACGATCTCGTGGTCCACAGCAGCCTTGTCCGCCGACGTCCCCTTCGCAGTCGTCCAGGTGCGGAAGAAGTGCTGGTCGTCGTCGTTCTCCCACCCTTCGTAGACGATCCCGTCGACGCAGGGCGATGTGCTGCCTGGGCTGGTGGGCTCCAAGGTGCTCAGGATGTCCGTACCGTCATGCGGATAGGCCGAGGTCAACGCCGCAAGGTCCCACTGGTCCTCCGGGATCGACTCGCTGTTCTCCTCGAAGGCCTTGGTGCTGGTGCCCCTCCCCGGCGCGAACACACGCTCGCCGCACACCGCGGCCGTCGTCGTCTGACCGTACGGCGACACCCGGGTGGTCGCCTTGCCGCTGTCCCCGTCGATGTAGGTCACGAACGGATCCTCGGACGAATCCGCGGGGCTGAACCCGACCAACGTCCCCTCACCGACCTGCACGCGGTACCACTCGTGCATCGTCTCGAGGGACTTGTCGTCGCTCGTGCGCTTGTTGTCGGTGAGCCCCGACTCGTCGATCACGTAGTCGTGCGCCGTGTCGGACGTCGTGATCCCGTGCTCCGTCCAGGAGATCCCGGCACCTTCGACCTCCTCGAGCTCGATCGCCCGAGTCTTCCCCTCCGGCGAGACCAGCACGAGGTAGCTGGAGTCCTCCCCGCCCTCCGTCACCCGAAACGCCACAACCGCGTCTTCGATCGCGAAGTCCTTCGGCGGCAGACCAACACTGCAACCAGAGACCAAGGCAGCCGTAGCCACCGTCATCGCCGCGATTCCCCGAGCCACCGCTCACACTCCGTCATCAATAGATAGGTACGACGCGGACAGGCTAGCGATCGCCGGGCCCGACCTCTCGCCGACGTCGCTGAACGCCGCAGAATAGGGTGTGGCTCCTCGACCTCGGGCAAGTGGAGCGCCTGGCGGCGCGGCCCAGATCGACGTCCTTAACCATGCGAACGCAGTCACCGAGGCATCCGGCAACCCCCGTTCGCGCAGGTCGGGCCGCCGATTGTGGCGGGATCAAGCTGGCAACCACCGCAGCGTGGACACGCACAGGTCGAGCCCGTTCTTCCACCCGATGAACTTCTCATCGGTCGCGGGCATCGCCTCTGGACGGGCGAGGCTCGCCGTGATCTGTAAACCACGGCGACGCATGGATCCCGGTATCGGCGTCATGTAGACGATCGACGTCACCACGATGTTGCCGCCCTCGAGCACACGGGTGGATTCACGCTCGAACCGGATGAACCGCTTGTCGCCGAACAGGGGCTTCGCTCCGTGGTCGCGGACCGCTTGCGCCACGTAGGCGCCGAGATCGCCACCATCCTGCGAACGTCGGATCGCGGCAAGCATCGATGCAGGGTAGTAGGCCTTGCTGTCGCCCATGTCGCCGGTTTGAGCGAAGTAGGCGACGACATTCTGCTTCTGCATCAATGCGTACGCCTCATCCAACTGCGACCGGAGAGTTGCGTGTAGCTCGGGTCTGTTGGCCGCCATGAACCGCTGCTTCATAGCAGCGTCCATCTTCTCCTTGCCCGCATCGTCGGGGCTGTGCCGCTCCCAACCTGGAAGAAGCTTCAACTCAAAGTCCGGATCCTTGACAGCTCCGAGCATCTCGCGCAACGACGTCCCTCCCTGATCGCTCATGGTCACACCCCACCATTCCTAACCGACTGAAGTGGCGCCTGGTCGTAGGCCTCGAAGTCGGGATAAGAGACAACCCGTCGCGCACGCAACCGGAGGAGCGCTCGGTGTCGACTCTCCAGGAGGACCTGCTCGTTCTCGGGCGAGAGCTGGTCGAGATCGACCGCCGGTGGCTTCGTTTCGGAGCGGAATCGGTGATGCCCGACGATCGTGCCGACCGAGACGGCCACAAGAGCCACCGCAGGAATCATCATGAGCCACCACAGCGAGTTGTCCATGTTGGCCGCGAGAATCGCGATGATCAGCCCCACGGCGAAGATCGTCGCCATGATGCCGAACGCCGACACCGTCCGGTCCGCCTGCCGATACGGCATGGCACGCCACTGCAGGTAGAAGTACAGGACCGAGAAGGCGCCGAGGATACATGCGACGTAGAGGAATGCGATCACCCCGCCACTGGCGCGCCCGCCGACGAGGGCGGCGACCGCAACTCCAAGAACGATGAGTCCGACGATCGCCACCCACGTCATCAACTTCGAGATCAAGCGTTGGGCAGGGGTGCGTCGTCGGTCCCTGGCCGCCAACTCCAGCTCGATGTAGGCATAGTCCCGGACAACTCTGTTGAGTTCGTTGATGTCGAATCCGGTGCCCGCCATCTGTACAGCAGCCCAGTCCATGGGGCTCGGAGCCGCAGGTTTAGGCATTGGAGATGCTCTCCCATTCGTCTGTCGGCTTGCGCGTAACTGCTGGAATTGGATCTGCCGCGAACTGTTCCCCGTTCGGCTCTGTGATTCGCAAAGTGGAGAGCAACACTGGAAGGCCAGCCATCGTCAGTTGGAAGACCTCCTGTGAGCCGGCCTCAGCAATCACGAGGACACTTCCGGATTCGTCGCCGAACGCATATACAGCCGTGAAGAGTTGGAGATCTGCTCCGTTGATCGTCTCTTCTCGTAGTGCAACACACTTGAGGCCAGGGCCGAGGGCCGCACCCGGGTACTCGTCTACGTCGAATCCGGCATCACGCCATCCCGAAGCGTCCAGAGGAGCGCCCGCCGCCAGCACTATGCGCACCCGACTGGGCACGGGGACGTCGAGCGGCCAGTGCAACATCACTGACAACGTCCCGAGCTCGGCTGCTTTGGCTACGGCATCCGTTAGAGCGTCACGGATCGCCGCTTCGACACCAGGGCCCCAAGCTTCCTCGCCCCACCAGGATCGGATGCGTGTGATCTCGCTCTGAAACCACTTCTCCGGTTCACCGATGCCTTCGCCCGGTACCCGAGTCCAACCGCTTTGGGGAAGCACTCCTTCAGCAAGCCACTCCGCTTCCATCATTTCCTTCTGCTAGTGAGATGAACGAGGCCGATACTCAGTTGAAGGCGTCGACGAGCGACCCGCCCCCGAGATCTATGCCAGTGTTGACGTGACCAGCAAACGAGAAGCCGTGCTTCAGCATCGCCCCGTGGACTTCTCCAGCCGCCGCCCACAGGTTGGCGTTCTCGCCGATCCGGGCGAAGTCACTGACGTCCAGACCCACGTGGATCGAGGTCATGACATCGCCGAGGGCTTTGCGTCCGAGTGCAGCGTCATCGAGCCCGCTGGCAAACTTGAGTCCGGTGCTGAACTTAGACAACTTGGAAGCGCCCTCGCCCAACTCCGCGATTCCATCGGCCATCTTGCCGAATTTTCCGAAGGGAACGACGTCGAGTGCTGCCGTAAACAATTCAAAGGCCGTACATTCGCCAGCGCAGAACTGAACCGCTCGCGCAAGGAGGATTGCGGCGGATAGTGCGAGCGCGATAGCGGCGAACGGCCCAGCAACGAACAGGCCGATCACGAAGACGACCATCGCAACGATCTCCAGGACCGAGACGATGTCATCGAGCACCTCCCAGAAGCCGTCCTCGATCTTGCCGGACAGTCCGTTGGTGATTCCGGAGACGGCCTCGTCGTAACCGTCCTCCCACGCGTCGTACCACGTGTCGAATCGCTCGGCGGCGTTCTCCCACGCGTCGTACGCCTGCTTCTTGGCCTGGTTGTCCTCGGCCTCTTGCTTGGCCTCCGGGCTATCCGCGTCATGGCCGCCAATACCCAGAACGCCGCCGTCGGCCTCTGGCTCGAGGCTGCCGTCCTTGTCTCCCGGGAGCGCGTCATACGTATCCCACAGGTCGGAGCAGGTAGTGGCGCTGTTGTCGATCAGCGGTTTGTACGTCTCCAGCATTTCGCCGTACTTCACGATCACCGGCCCGACTGGCTTGTAGAGCTCGGCCGCCTCGTCCAGAGTCTTGTAGGAGTCGCCAATGGTCTCCTGCAGCTTGGCGATCGCCTCGCCGCTCATCGCGCCGCTGGACAAGGTGTTCTCCTTGATCCCTCGCAGCGTGTCCGAAGCGGCCTCCATCATCGCGCCGACCCGGATGATGTCTTGCCCGCGCGCGATGACCCCTGAGGGAGAGCCCTCAACACTCTTGATCTCACGGCCGCGCGGGGAATCCGGCATGCTACCGAACATGTTCCACCCCTACTCTTTCGCCGTGAATGCCACGGCCATATCGTTGTCTCCGCCTTTGAATCCGCTCACGACGTCATCGATGTGCTTCTTCACACCTTCGAGACTCTCTTTGAGTTCGTCGCGCTTGTCATCCCAGCGCTCCTCGAAGTCGCACACTTGATCGCGCAACTCGCTCCTGTCGAACGGGTCACCGATATCAGCCTCGAGATCTTCAGATCTGCTGGTGGCGTTGTCGAACTCATCGATGATCGTCCCCAAGCTCGAGGACGCCGCCTCGAGGTCAGAGAACGTAATCGCAACATCTGGCACGGTGCTGCACCTTTCGGACGTCTAGCAAAGACCGGCCATGGGCCGAGAAAAGGAAACGTGAGAGCGGCGGAGGCCCAACCGATGTAGCCTCCGCCGCAAGGTTGATCAGCCGCCGGCGAGCTGCGAGTCCAGGTCCTGGATCGCCGTGGCCATGTCACGCAGAGCCTGAGCCATGTCCTCGACACCAGCAATGGCGTCCTTCAGACCCGTGGTCATCTCGGTGTAGCCGTCCTGGAACTTGCCCGACGCCTTCTCCGTCTTGAACCCGTCCTGAACCAGCTCGTCCACGTAGCCCTGGCACTCGTCCAGCGCCGACTCGATCGTGTCCTTGCCCTGGTCGAGCTTGTCGGCGGTGCCGGTCATCTCGTCGTAGGTTGCCCCGAAGTCACTCATCGATCATTGCCTTTCCCGCAATTTCCATTGCACGACACCCGTTTGCGGGGCCGTTCGTCACCATAAGTCACGCGTCACACGGTCGTGAAGCGCAAGCCCGACGAGCCGATGCCGCCATCGCGGACGGGTCCGAGATCAGGGCGATCGACGTCGTCACGGTAGTCCTACCCGCTACGTCGAGTTCTAAACATCTTCGAAAGTAAAGTTCTGCTCGCCCCGCTAGGAGGTCGTAGCCTTGCACCAGCGGGAGTCGACACACCGCTGCACCTGACCGACGCCCGAGATGGATAGGTGATGGGCCCGCAGATGCCGACCCACCACCTTGACCAACGCTGTGACTCAGCCGCCGGCGAGCTGCGAGTCCAGGTCCTGAATCGCCGTGGCCATGTCACGCAGAGCCTGGGCCATGTCCTCGACACCAGCGATGGCGTCCTTCAGACCCGTGGTCATCTCGGTGTAGCCGTCCTGGAACTTACCGGACGCCTTCTCCGTCTTGAACCCGTCCTGAACCAGTTCATCAACGTAGCCCTGGCACTCGTCCAGCGCGGACTCGATCGTGTCCTTGCCCTGGTCGAGCTTGTCGGCGGTGCCGGTCATCTCGTCGTATGTTGCCCCGAAGTCACTCATCGATCATTGCCTTTCCCGCGATTTCATTACACAGTGCCCCATTGGGCAGCCGCTGGTCACCGTAGGCCACGCTTCACAAACTTGTGAAGCGCAATAACGGATTCGTTGTCGTCTTCATACACAGTTCTCGTTCCCGCCCGCCAGCGGCATCCGCCGGGTCACCGATGAGACCGTCGCGACCCGGCCGAGATATCCCGCAAGGCACACAAGAACACGGGATAAGGGCGACCAGAACCAGCCGCTCACCTTACCTACGCAACCGCACATCGATCGCGCGACAGGCCAACATGTCGCGTCCCGAGTGACGGTGTTGGGTGCCCTCAGAACTCGGGGAGTTCGTCCGGGTCATCCCACGGAGACTCGGAGCCGTCGTCACGAACGTAGTGGGAAGTCACTGCGGTCGCCGGAGCGGTGACGGTTCCGTCCAACGTGCCCTGAATGCCGGTGAGGTACTTCTCCGCGATCTTTCCGTTGAAGACACCGTCGAGCAGGGCGGTCGGTCCGCCCGGGATGTTCTGGACGAGGACGTTGACCGACGACCCCGACCCGTTCTGATGGACTCGAAGCATGATGACCTTCGGCCACGACAGGGCCTTGGTCTTCTGCCTGATGATCAGGGCCTGGCCCTCATTGTGCACGGCCCGGATCTCGTACTTCTTCTCGTGCTGCGCAAACCCGAGCGCAGCCTGGAAGGCCGCCTCTGGCGTGACGTCGAGGTCAGCACTTCTCGCTCGTTCCGATCCCACGTGAACCCTTTGCTACCTAGATGGATGAAAGCCGTGAAGTTAGACGCGCCCCTGAGCATCGAACTTGTGCCACGTTCCGACGCGCATTCGCTGCATCCGGTGGCGCTGGTCCGCGGTCAGTTCGACGACCCCGCGCTCGCTGAGCACGTCGAGAACTTCCTCGCGCGCGGCACTGTAGCGCCGCTGCGCACGATCGCTCTTCGGCACTCCTGCACGATGCTCCGACTTCGACACGAACTGGAGGATCGTGAGAGCGAGACTGAGCACGCCGGCGGCCAACGCCGACCACTCGAGCCAGTCGCCGGGAAGATCGCCGTCGTAGGACTTCCCAACGACGAAGGTGACCACGACCGACACGGTCGCCACCAGACCGGACACGATCGCGATCGCCGACCGGGAACGCGTCTGCCACCACATGCTGAGCCAGGTCGCCGAGACGACGATGGAGATGATGAACAGGAAGGTCGCGATCAGCGTCAGATCATCCTGGGTGGAGGCATCCTCCGTCGTGGTTGCCCATGCGACCAGACCGGCCGCGAGCGCCGGCGCCAGCAGGAACGCCCCGAGCGCCATCATCATCGCAACCATGATTACGCCGAGGGTCCAGTTCGGTCCCCCGTCGTCTCCGCTCGGGGTGAGCCGCTCCGAGATGATCTGCTTCTCCAGGTCACCCCATTTGACCGGGGTGGCGACGTTGGCCGACCGTGCCCACTCACGTGCCGACGGGCCCTTGTCAAAGGACAGCAAGTTCAGGCCCTCCACAATCGATAGGAATCAGTCTCCGGCTCACGCGGTGCCGCGGTTCCACCGAAGCGTAGCGACGCATGCGTCGAGGAGCGCGCGGGTCGCTACCAGCGCGGGTGCGTCAGGTCCGACGTCCGGCGTACGCGCGAAGGCTGCCACCAGCTGCAGCGCCCTACGCCGTTGGGTGCCGGGGACCGGGGTGAAGTAGATCAGGGAGTGGTTGATGATCGGCTCACCATCGAGGTCGATCGTCCGCTCCCGCTCGAACCTCAACGTGCGCGGGTCGCCGAACAGCGGCTTCGCGCCGTACTTCTGGATGGCGTTGTGGGCCATCTTGTCCAATGACTGACCGGGCTCGCCCGTGCGGATCGAGGCATTGATCGAGGCCGGCAGGACGACGGCCTCGTCCGGCTGCTCGCCTGCCGGCGCGAAGAAGGCGAAGACATCGTTCTTCCGCATCCCGTCGAATGCCTTGTCGAACATGGCCTTCGCCTCGACGAATAGATCGGGACGGTGAGCCTCCATGAACCGCTTCTTCATCCCGTTGAGGAGCTCATCGTGGCCACCATCGATGTCGAAACGAGCCCAGCCCCGCGGAAGGTCGATCTCGAAGTCCACGGTCTTACGCACGCCAAGTTGCTCACGTAGGTTCACAGCGTCGCCCCATCCGTCGCGATCGGCCAAGACTCGTCCACCGGCACACCGGGCAGAGGCACCGACTGGAACACCTTCCCGTCCTCGCGGACCATCCGAAGTATGTCCTTGAGCGCCACCAGTCCGCGAACGACCGAGGTCGTCAGCTGCGGAATGCACTCGTCCACACCGAGCAGCAGGAGAGCCTCACCATCGCTGAACGCGAAGTTCACCGACTCGATGATGACCGACCCGCCCTCGAAGTTCAGCTCCTTGCGCGAAGACAGCTGGGCGCCAGGCCCGATGTGATCAGCCTCGGCCGCGTGCACGACGCCGTCCCATTGAGACATGTCCGGGACCGACTCGCTCTCCACCACATGCAGGTGGCACATCACCGCAGCAGCCGACATGACCGGCCACACCTGGAACATGGCGTACGCCTCAGAGGTCTCGCGCTCGTCGAGGGCCATCTGCAGCAGCCCGCGGATGTCTTCGATCGTCGTCGCCTCACCATCCCAACGCGGCGTACCGACCAGTTCATCGAACATGCTAGAGGTCTCGTCGACCCACCGTTCACGCTCCGCAGGCGTCAACCCTTCAGGAACAGGAAGCCACCCCGGAACATCCAGGTCGTCAACCAGCTCTACTGCCCACTTCGCCACTCTGCACCTCAGACGTTTGTTGCGCTTGAACCGAACCTAGAAACCAAGCCAGGCAGGCATGCCCGGGACCTTGATCTCAGGGATGTCGATCGGGATGGGGTCGAAGTGATCCGTCCCCTGCGTGAGCTTCCCGGCATTGCCGAGGGTGCCGAGCGTCGCGCCGAAGCGGGCCACCCCGAACTCGATCTTCGTCATGCCCCGGAACGCTCCCAGACCACCCTTGAGGGCGTCGAGGTTGCCCATGTACATCTTCAGGTTGTCGGTCCGGAACGCCTTGAAGGGCTTACCGATCAGGCCCTCGAGAACCTCGGCGCCGCTCTTCACCTTGAAGGCGTCCTTGAGTCGAGCTGCCTTGGTCAGATCGCCGATCGGCCCCTTGCTCATGGCACCCCAGGTCCTGGACAGAGCGGTCATCTTGCTGCCCTTCGCCATGTTGGCCAGATGGCCGAGCTTGGAAAGGTTCGACAGCTTCCCGATCGGAATGATGGCCAAGGCATCTAGGGCCAACTGCCCGAGACTCTGCTGCCCGCAGGCGAACTTGATGGCGGAAACCGCAAAGGCAGCGAGCGCGAGGATGGCTGCCAGCGCACCGAAACCGGTGCAGAAGATCGCGACCACAGCGATGATCAGAGCGGCCCAGGTCAGGACCTCGTAGACCGCGTCGATGAAGTCTCCGTAGTTGTCCCAGAAGCCGTCCTCGATGGATCCGGAAAGGCCGTCGGAGATCCCGCTGACGGCTGCGTCGAAGCCGTCCTCCCATATGTCGTACCAGGTGTCGAAGACTTCGGCTTCGCTCTCCCAGTTCTCGTAGGCTTCCTTCTTGGCCTTGTTGTCGGCGGCCTCTTCTTTGTCGGTGTCGCCGATGCCAAGGAAGCCGCCGTCGTCCTCGGTCGTGCTGTCGTCCTTGTCACCGGGTAGGGCGTCGTAGATGTCCCAGAGGTCACTGCACGAGGCCGCGGTGCGGTCGATCAACGGCTTGTAGGTCTCCAGCATCTCGCCGTAGGTGACGAGCACCGGACCAACAGGCTTGTAGAGGTCGGCCGCTTCTTCGAGGACCTTGTAGGAGTCTCCGATGGTCTCTTGGAGCTTCTCGATGGCCTTACCCTGCTGCTCGCCGCCGGCGAAGGTGTTCTCCTTGATGTCGCGCAGCGTGTCAGCGGAGGCATCCATCATCTTGCCGAGCCGCTCGATAGCGGACCCTCGCGCGATGATCCCCGAGGGCGAACCCTCGACCGACTTGATCTCGCGCCCCTTCGGGGAATCCTGCATGCCACCGAACATGTGGGGGTTGTCCTTTCCGTCAGGAGCGTTTAAAGGCTTGGGGTTCTATTTCTTCTTGGGCTCGAACTGGAGGGCGGTCTCGCTGTCCCACTGCTCGATCCCGTCGATAACGCCCTTGATGTGCTCACTGACCTTCTTCAAGCTGTCTTTGAGGTCGTTGCGCTTGTCGTCCCAGCGCTCCTCGAAGTCACAGGCCTTGTCGCGCAGGTCGCTCATGTCGAACGGATCGCCGATGTCGGACTCGAGATCCTCGGAGCTGTCAGTGGCGTTCTCGAACTCGTCGACGATCGAGTCCAATGACGTCTTGACCTTTTCGAGCTCAGAGATCTTGATCAAGATATCCGCCATGACTGTGCACCTTTCACGTGGTTACTGAGCACGCCGTCGAGTGTGGTCATCGCAGCGCGTGATCGAGAGAAAATGGAGAGATGGTGGGCCAGCAGACGCCAGCCCACCATCTGGCAAGACTTGTGAATCAGCCGCCGGCGAGCTGCGAGTCCAGGTCCTGGATGGCGGTCGCCATGTCACGCAGAGCCTGGGCCATGTCCTCGACGCCAGCGATGGCGTCCTTGAGGCCGGTGGTCATCTCGGTGTAGCCGTCCTGGAACTTGCCCGACGCCTTCTCCGTCTTGAACCCGTCCTGAACGAGCTCGTCGACGTAACCCTGGCACTCGTCCAGCGCGGACTCGATCGTGTCCTTGCCCTGGTCGAGCTTGTCGGCGGTGCCGGTCATCTCGTCGTAGGTTGCCCCGAAGTCACTCATCGATCATTGCCTTTCCCGCAATTTTCATTACACGACACCCGATTGCGGCGCCGTTCGTCACCATCACTCACGCATCACACTGTCGTGATGCGTGAACCGACGAGCCGACACCGTCATCCCGAGCGTGGTGGTCCGAGATCCAGGCAATCAACGTCGTCGCGGTAGTCCTACCCGCTACGGCCGGTTCTAAACATCTTCGAAAGTAAAGTTTCAGCTCATCCCGGTTTAGGCGGTGGCAGCAGCACACCCGGCGGGAGTCGACACCGCAGTCCCTGACCGAGACGGGTAATGGTGGGCCGATAGATGCCGGCCCACCATGTTGACCAATGCTGCGGCTCAGCCGCCGGCGAGCTGCGAGTCCAGGTCCTGGATGGCGGTCGCCATGTCACGCAGAGCCTGGGCCATGTCCTCGACGCCAGCGATGGCGTCCTTGAGGCCGGTGGTCATCTCGGTGTAGCCGTCCTGGAACTTGCCCGACGCCTTCTCGGTCTTGAACCCGTCCTGAACGAGCTCGTCGACGTAACCCTGGCACTCGTCCAGCGCCGATTCGATCGTGTCCTTGCCCTGGTCGAGCTTGTCGGCGGTGCCGGTCATCTCGTCGTAGGTTGCCCCGAAATCAGTCATCGATCTTTGCCCTCTCCCGCGATTTCATTAGATGGCGGCGTCAAACGCCGCTGGCCACCGTAGGCCACCCTTCACGCGGTTGTGAAGGGTAAAAGCAGCTTCGTTGTCCGATTTATGCAGACGTTCATGCAGAGCCCTCGGCGTCGCTCGCGAGAGGCATCTGCATGGTCACCGTGCGACCTGCCTGGACGAAGATTCCACGGCCCGCGGGGAAGTCGGTGCGCTTGAGCTTGCCGAACGGAACCTTGAACAGCGTGTCGCCGTCGTAGGTGTCCGGCTTGAGCACGATGCCCTGACGAGCGGCCTTCCACTCACCCATGACGCCCGAGCCGCCGCCGGCTCGAGTGACGTCGGCGTCGCCGACGAAGAGGTGGTCGGAGTTGTTGATCGCCTGAAGCAGGGCGCGCATCGGGCGGTCGGCGGGACCGTCGGCCAGGTGGGTCATGTCCTCGGCGACGATCATGATGCGGCCGGGGAAGGACTCGTCGGCGACGATCTCGGCGAGCTCGGTGACGAGCGCCTTCTCGTCGTCGGGGCGGGTGGCGCTGCGTACCCAGGGACGGAAGTCGCTGAGCATGGCACGACGGCTGCCGAGGTGGAACAGCTTCACCTCGGGGTCGAAGCGTTCCATGGACTCGACGAGCGCCTTGAGTACGTTGGTCTTGCCCGACTGCGGCGGGCCGGTGACGATGAACGATCCGATCGGGTCGAAGCCGCGCGGCGCCAGGGTGTCGTCGGCGATACCGAAGACGGGCTGACCGTTGACCTGCGCGGGAAGCGACCGGCTGGAGATCTTCGTCGGCAGGGCACCGATCTCGCCGACCTCGGGAACACCCAGGGCACGCAGCTGCGAGACCAGCTCGTCGAGGGCCTTGGTCTGCTCGGCGACGTTGGTCGTCCCACCGAGAACGGCGAGCTGCACCTCGGCCTTGTCGACGACGGCGCGGCCGGGCACCGACTGCTCGTTGAGTACGTCCTTGGGTGCTCCGACCAGGACGTACTGGCTCGGGTCGGAGAGCCGCATGACGACTCGGCGCGGGATGTTCGCGAAGACGGCCGTCGGGACGGACCCGGACCGGTCGGCGGTGATCACCGCGTGGATGCCGAGCGGGCGGCCCTCGCCGAGGACCCGCATGAAGGACTGGTAGAACGGCGCCCGACCGGCGGCGATCTCCCACTCCTTCTTGAACTCGGGGTAGTTGTCGATCAGGAGCAGGATGCGCGGCATCGACTGGTCGGCGATCTCACGGTATTCGGTGAGGTTGGCGGCCGCGGCCTTGGAGAACAGCTCCGAGCGGCGGTCCATCTCCCGCTCGAGCGTGCGCATCAGCCGCTGCAGACGCTCGGCGTCGTCGCCGTCGATGATCGAGCCGACGTGCGGGAGACGCTCGATCGCACCCAGCGCGCCGGAGGCGAAGTCGAGGCCGTAGACCTGGACCCGGCCCAGCTCCGGACGGGCGCCGGCGGCGGTCGCGATCGTCTTCAGCAGGGTCGACTTACCCGACCCGGACGAGCCGAAGATGAGCAGAGAGCCGTCGCGGTCGGGAGCGAAGTAGATCGCGTTCTGCTGCTGGCGCTCCGGGAGGTCGGCAAGACCCAGCAGGATCTGTCCGTCACCCTCCAGCGGCAGGTCGCGCATGTCGACCACGGAAGCCAGGTCATCGAGCCACGGCCGCCGCGGAGTCATCAGACCAGCGGTGGCAGAGGCCTTGATCAGGTTGGCCACGATCCGCTTCTGGTCGTTCGGGCCGAGGTCCTCGTCGTGCGAGTCGCTCTCCGGCGGGCGCTCCGGCTCCCACTCCGTGATCGAACCGAACTTGAGCTCGGCCACCTTCACGTCGGCGGTGACGACCTCGTCGTTGCGCGTCCAACCACCGGCGTACGCGGACTGGAACGGGGTCAGGCGACCCGGTCCGGTCTTCGCGATCCCACGGCCCGGCAGGGACGGCGGGAAGGTCCCGGCGATCGGGTCGTCGACGACGTCCTTGGAGTCGGTCTCGTCGGCCATACGCAGCGCGACGCGGAGGTTGGTGTTGGCCCGCAGGTTGTCCTTGATGACACCAGCCGGGCGCTGGGTCGCCATGATCAGGTGGATACCCAGCGAACGACCTCGCTGGGCGATGTCGACGACGCCGTCGACGAACTCCGGCACCTCACCGGCCAATGCCGCGAACTCGTCGATGACGAGCACCAGCGCGGGCGGGCATTCAGGGTCCTGTCGCTTCTCCAGCTCGAGGAGGTCCTTGGCCTTCTTCCGGTTGAACAGGTGCTCGCGGTAGTGCAGCTCGGCCTTGAGGCTGGTCAGCGCACGGCGTACGAGGTGCGGGCTCAGGTCGGTCACCAGACCGACACAGTGCGGCAGCTCGATGCAGTCTGCGAAGGCCGAGCCGCCCTTGTAGTCGACGAAGAGGAACGTCACCCGGTCGGGCGAGTGGGCCGAGGCGATCCCGAGCACCCACGCCTGCAGGAACTCGGACTTACCGGCACCGGTGGTGCCGCCGACGAGGGCGTGCGGGCCCTGCGTACGCAGGTCCAGCGTCATCGCGTCCGAGGCTCCCTGGCCGATGATCGCGCGCAGGTTGCCCGCCTTCTTCAGCCGCGGCCGCGGCCGGTCGGAGCGGTCGATGATCGAGTTGTTCTGACGCCAGCGCTCCACGACGGAGTGCGGGTCCTCGGCGACCTCGTTGCCGACCAGCGACAGGAAGCCGACCGAGTTGGGGAGGTCGGAGGAGTCGTGGACGACGGTGCTGGCGTCCACGACCGGCGCGAGCCGCTTGGCGAACATGTCCATGTAGGCGTTGGAGACACCCTCGACGGTCACGCCCTCGTAGAGGTCGCCGTTGCGGACGAGCCCGACGGTGGCGCGCTCCAGGCCGTTGCTCACGTCCAGGAAGCTGCGGCACACCGCCGGCAGGGCCTCGACGGTGGAGGACATGAAGACCGCGTGTACGCCGACATCGGCGCCGCGCTCGAGGACCTGGACCAGCCGGGCCCGGTCGACCGGAGCGTCGTTGGTGACGAAGACGATGATGGAGACCTGCACCCGCGCGTTGGTCTCCTCCCCGGCCCGCGCGACGTCGGTCCCGAACTGCATCGGGTTCCACTTCTCGGGGAACGGGCCGCGGTGCTCAGCGGTCCGGCCGGCGCGCATGATGTATTCCTCCAGCGCGCTGAGCAGGGCGTTGGCCGTCGGCGCGGAGTCGGCCAGCGGCATGTCCTTGAACCGGTTGGTCTCCGAGGTGGTGTGCGGCAGCCACTTGAGCCACTCGAACTCCTCGACCCAGTCCGGGTCGGCGAAGGCGACGGTGACGACCTCGTTGGGCGCGTGCAGACCGAAGAGCTGCACCGCGAGTCCGCGCATCGCGTCGGCGGCCGGGCCGGCCGGGCCGGCGACACCGACAGAGCCCACCGCGGGGAGCGACTCCAGGAGCGGTACGTCGTCGACGTACTTGTAGCGCTCCTTCAGACGGTCGATCCGCTCGATGAACTCGGGCAGGCCGTTCTGGGTGTCACGCTCCGCGATCGAGTTGCGCGACAGCGCGCGAGTGGTGCCGAGACGTACGGCCAGGAAGTTCCAGTGCTCGGGACGCCGGGTCCACAGCCGCGGACCGAGCTGCATCGCCTGCTCGAAGACCTCGGCGACCGCCGGGACCTCCTCGTTGCGAGCGAGCTCCTCCTCAGGCTTGCTGCGGTAGAAGACCTCTTCCAGCTTCTCGAACTGCCGCTCGAAGAGCTCGATCTCGTGGTCCTGCTTCGCGCCGGCCTGGCGGTGCTGGTTGATGTAGTTGCCGACCGCCATCATCGGGGTCATCACGACCAGCAGCAGCGCGCGGGCACGGCCGGTCATCGCGTAGATCGAGAGCGCCATGATGATCGGCGCGATCAGCACGAACCACGGGAACAGCTTCTTCTGCATCTCCGTGGGCATCCACGGCGGCGGGTGCTCGGTGCCGGGGTAGCGGACGTCGACCCGCGGGCTGCGGTTGAAGAGCAGGCCGCCACCGCGCTCGAGCACCGGGTCCTCGACGGCGGAGAGGAAGTCGGCCGAGAGCTGCATGACCAGCGTGGTGCCACCGATGACGACCGGCGTGTCCGGCGCCAGACGTACGCGGGAGACCTGGGTGCCGTCGACGACGACGCCGTTGGCCGAGTTGAGGTCGACGAGCTCGACCGAGCGGTCCACCTCGATGCGGGCGTGACGCTTGGAGACCATCGGGTCGGCGAGCACGATCTCGTTCTCGGGACCGCGGCCGATCGAGGCGTGGCCGGTGGTCAGCGGGAACGCCTGGCCCCGCACTGGACCGTCGATCGCCCGGAGCACACCGACGCTCTTGCGCCGGGAGCCGGTCTGCTCGTTGTCGGGGCCCAGGTTGACGACCGCGGCCGCGAACCCGGACCCGATCGGCGCATCGCCGATGGGTACGTCGGGCTCGAGCGGCTCCATCCGGTCGGCGGTCGGCGGGGCGACGGCCAGGGTCAAGATGTCCTGCTCACCGGCGATCACGGAGCGCGCCGGGTCCGCGTCGGCGATGTGCCGAGCGACGTCACCAGCGGTGGCCGTGGAGTCGGCGGTGACGATCACATCCGCAGGCGCGACACCCGGCCGGTGCAGAGTGAGCTTGACCTTCATCCTTCGTTCCCCTCGTCAACGTGCCAAAAGTCAATGCAGCCAGATGCCGCCGGTGGGGCGGCGGTCACCCGCGACGCACCAGGGCCGAGCGGTCGCCGAACCGGATCATCGCGCCGACCGGTGCCAGCACCGGCTCCCACGCGTTCAGCCGTCGGGTGGCACCCTCGTGGATCACCACGGTGCCGTTGGTCGAGCCGCGGTCGGTGACCTCGACGCCGTCACCACTGGGGCGCAGCGAGAGGTGGGTCTTCGAGACCGACACGTCGATGATCGAGACCGTGCGCGCGCCCAGCGTGTTCTCCGTCAGAGCCGGGTCGCGGCCGACGAGCACCAGGCCGGTCACCGGGATCCGCTCGCCGGAGTCGACCTTGAGCATGATGCCCCGCTCGCGCGGAGGCTGACCGCCGGACGTGGGCTGAGGGGTCGGGTGCGGCGTCGGAGCCGGGGTCACGTGCGGCGTCGGAGCCGGGGTCGGGTACGGCGTGGGGGTCGGGTGAGGCGTCGGAGCCGGCGTCGGAGTCGGAGCCGGAGTCGGGTACGGCGTGGGGGTCGGCGTCGGAGGCGGCGGGGGCACCGCCTGGCTCTGGTTGGGGGTCACCGCGCGCGAGGGCGGGATCGTCGGGGTCACCGGCTTCGGGGCCACGGGGCCCGACGGCGGGGTCGCGAGCGCGCCACCAGGAGAGGCGCCCGCCTCGTCGTGCCTCGGCTTCGGGCGGGAGACGCCGAGCACGCCGGCGCTGACCCGCCCCGAGGGCCGGTAGCTGCCGGAGTCGTCGTCGCTGGGGGTGGTGAGTGAGGGCAGCGACTTCCGCTGCGCGACGGGCGCGGCCGCGACCGTCTTGCGGGCGATGCGCATCCGCTTCTCGTCGTAGGGGTCGAGGCCCTCGCGTACGTCGACCATCCAGGTCTCGGCGACCTTGTCGTGCCAGCCCCGGCTCCGCTTCTCCTTGTCGAACAGCGGCGAGGCGAGGAAGACGATCGGCGCGATCGGGATGATCCCGGAGCCCCAGAGCACCAGCGCGCGGAGGAAGGCGCGGCCGACGCCCGGCCGCTCGAGCGTCTTGACGTTGATCGAGCGGATTCCGGCGACGGACTTGCCCAGCGTGACCCCGCGGCGGCCGTGGAAGACGATCTGGACGATGACGAAGATCAGGCTCAGCAGCACGGTGGCGCCGCCCGCGATCGCCGCCAGCATGAAGTCGGGGTGGCTCAGGAACCGGGCGAAACCGAACTTGCCCTGGGCGAGCTTCAGCAGCAGCGGGAGCGTGAAGACCAGGTAGGGGACCTGCAGGAGCAGGTAGCAGACGATGTCGACGGCGGCCGCGACCGCACGGCGGCCCAGTGGCGCGTCCTTCAGACCGAGCGAGGCAGCGTAGGCCGGATCCGGCTTTCCGTCGGCGGTGAGACCCTCGATCCGGTCGTCATTTTCGGCGACCTCCCATATCTCCACCGCAAGAACTCCCTCACGCCCGATGTCCGAGTATTTTTCGGCGCTGACCAACAACGCCAGAAGGCTACCGGAATGTCCCGGCTCGGGCGCGATGGTGTCTGGCAGGATCGACGTATGTCAACACCCTCCGGGCCATCAGCGAGCCTCGAGCGCATCGTCTTCTCGGACGGCAGCACCGCCGATCTCGTACGCAAGGAGGACGGCTGGGCGATCCAGATCGACGGCGTCGCTCAGTCCCACCTCGGGGAGGACCCGGCGCAGCCGCCGAAGCTCGCCTCGATCCGGTGGATGCTAGCTGCGCTCGGGGCACAGGCACCCCGCAGCGTGGCCCACCTGGGTGGGGCGCTGCTCGCCCTTCCCCGTGCGGTCGCCCACCGATGGCCCGCGACCACGCAGACGGTCGTGGAGATCGAGCCCGCGCTGGTCGAGCTGACCAGGACACGGTTCCCGCTTCCGCCGGGGATCACCATGGCGACCGCCGAGGCACGCTCATGGCTCGAGGCTCACCCGGGTTCGGAGCACGATGCCATCGTCATCGACATCTTCGTCGGCAACCGGATTCCGCCGGCGTTCACCTCGCTCGAGTGCATGACCGCGGCACGCGACGCGCTGCGCGAGGAGGGTCGGCTCGTGCTGAACTCCGTCGCCGGCCCCGAGCTGCTCTTCACCCGTCGTGAGCTCGCGACGTTGCGTACGGTCTTCGGGCATGTCGCGATGATCGTGCAGGGATCCGCGCTCGCGGGAGCGAGGTTCGGCAATGCCACCCTGATCGCCTCGGCGGCCCCGATCGACGGCGAGGCGATCCGCGCCTCGCTCGCCGGCGACCCGTCGAAGGGAGCGCTGGTGACCGACCTCGACCCGATCATCGACGGCGCCGATCCGATCAGCGATGCCGACCAGCTCTGGTCGCCGGAGCCGAACCTTCCCGACGCGAGCGCCGCGCTGCGGCTCCTCGAGCAGGCCCGCCAGGCCGTCGACACGCTCAGATCCACCGCCGACTGACCGTCCGTCCCCTTTGTCTAGCGAGATTCGGCCCTATCGCTCGG
This sequence comes from Nocardioides sp. NPDC087217, assembly GCF_044744805.1. NCBI lineage: Bacteria > Bacillati > Actinomycetota > Actinomycetes > Propionibacteriales > Nocardioidaceae > Nocardioides > Nocardioides sp. NPDC087217. The sequence continues at coordinate 85,371 of NZ_JBIUZB010000008.1, read as the reverse complement.
CAGATACCGCGACAGGCATCGCCAGCCATTTCTTTTACCGAAACCGACTTGTAACGTTCAAACAACCTGCTTGCGACGTGCGGGCGGGATGCTTGATGAGCAGGACAAATCACGATGCACACCATCTATCCGTTGTAGGGGGGACCTCGATGGAAACACTCACCGCCACCCAGCCTGAGGCCAACGGTGCTGCGAAGCAGCACAGCCTCAAGTTCCGTCACGCCAGTGCCCTGACGAAGCTCATGGACGAGCGCCAGGACCTGCGCGGTGTTCACGTGTTCGCCGACTTCGTCGACGACTCGGTGCGCTGGTCCGCGTGACCAGCAGCTGAACGGGGGATCGAAGATCCCGTTGCGCAAGGCCTGGCCGACGACGGCCGGGCCTTCGCTCATTTCCGGGCGTGCGGCTAGGAGCTGCGGTGGACGATCCGGCCGCCGACCGTGGTCAGCACGACCCCACCGTGAGCGATCGCGGCGAGATCCCCGACCGAGGCCCGGAGCGGGTCGATGTCGAGCACGGCCAGGTCGCCGCGTGACCCGGGAGCGACCGTGGGCTGACCGTCGACCGACGCCGCCAACGCCTCCTGGACGGTGAGCGCCTGCTCCGGGTGCCACGGCTCCTTGCCGTCCCGCGAGCGACCGACGGCGGCCGCGATGGCCAGCCACGGATCGAGCGGCGCGACCGGAGCATCCGACCCGAGCGCAACCCGCACTCCTTCGTCGAGCATCCAGCGGGTCGCGAAGCAGCGGTCCTCCCGCCCCGGCCAGACGTCCTCGGTCATCTCGCGGTCGTCGAGGATGTGCGCCGGCTGCACCGATGCGGTGATCCCGAGCCGAGCCATCAGCGGCAGATCCTCGCGACGTACGAGCTGAGCGTGCTCGATGCTTCCGCGCGCTCCCGTCGTCGCGTACGCCGCCAGTGCCTCCGACACCGCCCGGTCACCGATCGCGTGCGTGGCCACCTCGAGACCGGCAGCGTGCGCCTTCCCCAGGAGTCCCTGCAGCTCGTCCAGCGACTGGTTCGGCGCTCCGCAGCTGTCGGGGTCGTCGGCGTACGGGTCGCAGCACCACGCCGTCCGCGTGCCCAGCGAGCCGTCGCTGATGATCTTGAGCGGTCCCATCGCCAGCCGGTCCTCGCCGGGGAGCAGCCGGTCCCCCGTACGCAGCCCCTCGGCGATGGCCTCGTCGAGCTGGTCGGCGTACGTCGCGACCCGGATCCGCAGCAGGTCGCAGCCGGCCGTCCACCGCGAGCGCCAGTCGTCGAGCCGGATGCCGACCTCGAAGTCGGTCATCCCGACCACCCCGAGCGCGGCCGTCCGGGTCAGCATCCGACGGAAGGCCGCCGGCGTGCTCCCGTTGGACTCGAAGAGCTCCGCGACCCGCGGGTACGTCTCGTACCACTCGGTCTCCTGCACCATGTCCTCCCGGCGCGGTAGGTCCACGGCGTCGAGAGCGGCGGTGTTCAGCCAGGCGTGATGGAAGTCGTGGTTGACCAGGATCGCGGGAATGCCACCGGTGACCGAGTCGAGCTCGGAGACCGTGCCCCAGCGGTCCCAGGTGCCGGCCGAGTGCCCCATCCCGACGATCGCCTCACCCGGCCCGACCTCGCGCGCGGCCGCGGCGACCCGCGCCAGCGCCTCGGCAGGCGAACGGGTGCCGTGCAGGTCCAGCCTGCTGGCCTTCAGCGTCCACTGGCCGAGATGGGTGTGGGCGTCCCACAGACCCGGCACGAGCCAGCGCCCACCGGCGTCGTACGCCTCGACACCCTCCGGTCGGGACAGGCCTTCTCCGACCGCCGACACGACACCGTCGGCGACGAGAACGTCAACCACCCCGGCAGGCACGGTCGCCTGGGGTGAGAGCGGAACGATACGCACGTTCCGGAGGAGAAGGTCGGGCATGAGCAGACGATAAGGAGTCTGCCCATGCTCGAGCCAATCAGATACCGAGGAGCCTCAGCGGCGCTTGAAGATTCCCCTGACGAGCTCCCTCGCGGCGGTGCGCGCGGCCTGCTTGAAGGCGGTCGACTTCACCACCGTCTCGATCATCGAGTCGTCGTCGTCACGCGACCGCGATCGGGACCCGGAGGACTTCTTCGGGGCAGTCTTCTTGGCCGCCTTCTCCTCCGCCTCAGCCGCGCGTGCGGCCGCTGCCGCATCCGTCTTCGCCTTGAGCTGGTCGACGGCGGACTCGACCTCGACGGACGCGGTGTACTTCGCCGCCAGCGGCGACGCCGCGACGGCGGCTTCCATCGCGGCGGCGTCCGCAGGAGCCATCAGCGACTCGGGGGCGCGCAGCCGCGTCCAGGCGACCGGCGTCGGCGCGCCGCGCTCGTTCATGACGGTCACGATCGCCTCGCCGATGCCGAGCGTCTGGATGACCGCGCCGAGGTCGTCGTAGGAGGAGGTCGGGTAGGTGTTGACGCTGGCCTTGAGGGCCTTGGCGTCGTTGGGCGTGGCGACCCGCAGCTGGTGCTGGATGCGCGAGCCGAGCTGGCCGAGCACGTCGTCGGGGACGTCGGTCGGCTTCTGGGTGACGAAGAAGACCCCGACACCCTTGGAGCGGATCAGCCGGACCGTGTTGGTGATCTGGTCGAGGAACGCGTCGGAGGCGTCGTTGAAGAGCAGGTGCGCCTCGTCGAAGAAGAAGACCAGCTTGGGCTTGTCGACGTCACCGACCTCGGGCAGCGCCCGGAAGAGCTCGGCGAGCAGCCACATCAGGAAGGTCGAGAAGATCGCCGGCCGGTCCTGCAGGTTGGGCAGCTCCAACAGCGAGATGATGCCGGCGTCCCCGTCGTTGCGTACGAAATCCGTGACCGCGAAGGCCGGCTCACCGAAGAACTCGTCCGCGCCCTGGTCGGCGAAGGCGATGAGCGTACGCAGGATCACCCCTGTCGTCGCCGACGAGAGGCCGCCCAGGCCCTTGAGATCGGCCTTGCCCTCGTCGGAGACCAGCCACTGCAGCACCGCCCGCAGGTCGTCGAGGCCGACCAGCTTCAGTCCGGCCTTCTCGGCGTAGTGGAAGACGAGACCGAGCGAGGACTCCTGGGTCTCGTTGAGATCGAGGACCTTGGAGAGGAGCGTCGGGCCGAAGGCGTCGACCGTGACCCGGACCGGGATGCCGGTGCCCTCGCCGCCGAGCGCGAAGAACTCGACCGGGAACCCGCGCGCCTGCCACGCCTGCCCGACGGATGCCGCCCGTGCGGTCAGCTTCTCGCTGGACTCGCCCGGCGCGGACAGACCGGAGAGGTCGCCCTTGATATCCGCTGCGAACACCGGGACCCCGGCTGCGGAGAGCTGCTCGGCGAGCAGCTGCAGGGTCTTCGTCTTGCCCGTGCCGGTCGCCCCGGCGACGAGCCCATGCCGGTTCAGCATCCCCAGGGGAATGCGAATCGGCGTCTCCAACAACGTCTCAGCGTCCGCCATCAGGCCCCCGAGCTCGAGGGCGGAACCCTCGAATTGGTAGCCGGGCCCGACCGCTTCTGAGAGAGCAGCAGCATCCGTCATGACCAGGACTCTATGTTGGGATTTGGTCGGGGGGCGATACAGTCACGAGGGTGATCTTCAAGCGTGTCGGCGATTCTCGCCCCTACCCTGACCATGGTCTGACGACCAAGGGGTGGGCTGCGCTGCCTCCTCGGACGGTCCGCCTCGACGAGCTGGTGACCACGAAGGACACCCTCCAGCTGGTGGCTCTGCTCAACGAGGACTCGACGTTCTTCGGCGACCTCTTCGCCCATGTCGTGGAGTGGAACGGCGAGCTCTATCTCGAGGACGGGCTCCACCGGGCCCTCCGCGCGGCGCTCCAGCAGCGCAACGTCCTGCACGCCCGCGTGCACAGCCTCGGTTAGGGCGTTCCGAGCGGTTAGGCTCGGCGTCATGCTCGATTCGGCCCTCACGGGACTTCGTACGTTCATCATCCTCGCCGTGCTCGCGGCCGCGGTGGCTCTGGCCGGCGCCTGGGGATGGAACGCGATGACCGCACCCTTCCCGCAGAAGGTCGATGTCGGACCGTGCGTGGACGCGCCGGTCAAGAAGGGCTCCGAGGTCTACCCGTCGCAGGTGGTCGTGACCGTGCTCAACGCGAGCACGCGCGCCGGGCTCGCCACCCGGGCGATGACGGACCTCGTCGACGCGGGCTTCGTCAAGGGATCCACCGGCAATGCGCCCAGCGGCACGAAGCTGAAGACCGTCGAGGTGTGGACGCCCGACAAGAACGCTCCCTCAGCCGCGCTCGTCGCGAGCTGGCTCGGCGACGCGAAGATCGTCGAGAAGAAGTCCGACATCCCGGGCATCGTGGTCGTCACCGGCGAAAATTTCCCCAAGGTCACCGGCGGCGACAAGACCGTCACCGCCAAGGTCGACGCCACGATCTGCAGCCCTCCGGTCGAATAAGGCGTACGCCTCCGCTCAGCGCAGCCAGCCCGCGAGCCGGCCCTTCCGGCTGACCATCTCGAGGCGCCGTTCCGCGAGCTCACGCTGGTGGCGGGGCACGACGACCAGGACGACGTCACGGGCGCGGAGGACCGTGGTCTCCTCCGGAACCAGGGTCCGTCCGTCGCGGATCAGCAGCGACACCGACGACCCCATGGGCAGCCGGAGCTCGCTGACCTCGACGCCGTGCAGGCGCGACTCGGGCGGGACCCGGAGCTGGATCAGGTCCGCCGCGATCTGCTCCAGCGGCGCGACGTCAAGGTCGAGCGAGCGCGGGTCGTTGGGGCGAGCGACCCCGAGCACGCGGGCGACCCACGGCAGCGTCGGGCCGGTCAGCAGCGTGTAGACGACGACCATCACGAAGACCAGGTCGAAGAGGTCCTCGGCGCCCTCGACACCCGCGGCCAGGGGGATGGTGGTGAGCACGACCGGCACCGCGCCACGCAACCCGGCCCAGGAGACGAACACGGTCTCCCGCCACGTCATCCGGGAGACCACCGTGCTGACCAGCACGGATGTGGGCCGGGCGATGAAGGTCAGGATCAGGCCGGCGGCGAGCGCGAGGCCGATCGTCTGGAGGTCGATACGTCCCGGGGACAACAGCAGCCCGAGCATCACGAAGAGCCCGATCTGGGCCAGCCAGGCGACCCCCTCGGCGAAGGACCGGGTGGCGCCGCGGTGGGGAAGCTCGGAGTTGCCGAGCAGGAGTGCGGCCACGTAGATCGCCGCGAAGCCGGACCCGTGCAGCCACGCCGCTCCGCCGTAGGCCAGGAAGGCCAGCGTCATCACCGCCAGCGGATAGAGACCGGCGGAGGGCAGCGCGGCCCTCCGCATAAGCCACGCTCCACCGAACCCGACGAGCAGGCCGACCACGATGCCCAGCAGCAGCTCGCCGACCACGATCCCGGCCACGACGACCGGATGGTGCTCAGCGATCGCCCCGCTGGCGATCAGCGTCACGATCACCACGGTGGGGGCGTCGTTGAGCCCCGACTCCGCCTCGAGGACACCGGTCAGCCTCTTGGGCAGCGGCACCACCCGCAGCACCGAGAACACCGCCGCCGCGTCGGTCGGCGAGGTCACCGCCCCCAGCAGGAACGCCAGCTGCCAGGAGAGCCCGAGCAGGTAGTGCGCACCCACCGCGACGATCCCGATCGAGATCACCACCCCGACCGTGGCCAGCATCAGCCCGAGTCCGAAGGCGGGACGTACGTCCTTCCACGACGTCGTCAGACCACCTTCGGCCAGGATCAGCGCCAGCGCTCCGAAGCCGACAGCGTGCGCGAGCGCGGCGTCGTCGAACCGGATCCCGAGCACCGACTCACCGAGCAGGACGCCCATCAGCAGGTAGATCAGCAGCGACGGGAGCCCCGCCTTCGTCGACATCCGCACCGCGAGGATCGCCAGGAGCGTGACCAGCGAGCCGATCAGCACGAACAGGTCGAACTGGTGGACGTCGAAACTCATGTGTGCCGGGCCCCCCTCCGACCTCTGGACCTGCATCCTAATGTTTGCTCCCATGGACCGTCTGACTGTCGCCCAACGCGCGAACGTGCCTCCTTTTCACGTGATGGACATGCTCGAGCGGGCGGCACAGCGGCAGCGGACGTACGGCGATCTCATCTCGCTCACCTCGGGGCAGCCCTCCACAGGAGCGCCGCAGGCGGTCAGCGCCGAGGCGGTGCGGCTGCTGCAGAGCGGTGACTCGCTGGGCTATACGCCGGCGACCGGGATCCTCGAGCTGCGCCAGGCGATCGCGGGGCACCATCGGGCGTGGCACGGGATCGACGTCTCCCCCGAGGACGTCGTCGTGACCACCGGCGCGAGCGGCGGCTTCCTGGCGTCGTTCCTGGCGGCGTTCGACACCGGGGACCGGGTGGCGATGGCCCGGCCGTCCTATCCCTGCTACCGCAACGTGCTCGCGGCACTCGGGTGCGAGGTCGTGGAGATCCCGACCGGTGCGGCCGAGCGCTTCCAGCCGACCGTGGAGCAGGTGCGGGAGCTGCACGAGCGCGTCGGCCTGAAGGGGCTCGTGGTGGCCAGTCCGGCCAACCCGACTGGCACGATGCTGCTGCCCGAGGAGCTGGCCGCGCTGGCTCGCTACTGCGAGGAGGCCGGGATCCAGCTGATCTCGGACGAGATCTACCACGGGCTGACCTACGGCGGGGACGGCAGCCGGGGCCGCAGCGCCTGGGAGACCTCGCGCGACGCGGTCGTGTTCGGCTCGTTCTCGAAGTACTTCTCGATGACGGGCTGGCGCATCGGCTGGCTGCTCGCGCCCGCCCACCTGCGGCGCGCGATCGACGTCCTGGTCGGCAACTTCACCATCTGCCCGCCGACCCTCGCCCAGCATGCCGCGGTGGCGGCGTTCACCCCGGACGCGTACGCCGAGCTCGACGGTCACGTGACCCGCTACGCGACCAACCGCGGGGTGCTCCTCGACGGCCTCCGCTCCCTCGGTGTCACCGAGATGGCCCCGGCCGACGGCGCCTTCTACGTCTACGCCGACGTCAGCCGCTGGACCGACGACACCATGGCCTGGTGCCACCAGATCCTCGACCGCACGGGCGTCGCGATGGCTCCCGGCGTCGACTTCGACCCGGTCGACGGACACCGCTTCGTACGTCTCTCCTTCGCCGGCTCCGCCGCCGAGATCGAACAGGGCCTCGACCGCCTCTCCACCGTTCTGCGATAGCGCGTTCGGGGTGAATTTGAGAAAGTTCACGATTTTACGTTTAGAACCGCTCCAGCGGGGTAGGACCATCACAGAGACCTGTCCGAGGAGGGATATGTACGGCGACAGCGACGTGATCCGTCGTCGGGTGAGCAGTCTGCGAGAGCAGGCGGGCGACATCCGCGCGAGTGCCGACAAGCTGGTGGTGCAGGCCGAGGCGGTGCCTTGGCACGGCCGGGCTGCCGAGTCCCTCCGTGGGCGGATGAAGGAGCGTGCCACCGCGCTGCGGAGCTCGGCCGAGAAGCATGATCGGGCAGCCGACGCCCTGGCCAAGCACCTCAATCAGGTCGACCTGTTCAAGGAGCAGATCGCCGAGGCAGAGGCACGCGCCGAGGCGCTGCTCGCCGAGGACAAGCTCGACGGATTCGAGGCCCCTGAGCCGGGCCACAAGGACTGGCTGGAGGTCACCTTCCGATGACCACGATCGACCTGGGCCCCGCTCCGGCGGCGCCGACAGAGCCGTGGGCGGGTGTGCCCCGCCGCGTCGGCCTGACGCTGCCCGAGCTGACCCATGCCTGCGAGACCATCGGGGCCCCGCTCCCGTTCGAGGTCGCGACGCACCGTGATGACGGTCTCGACGCCCGCTTGGGGCAGACCCGCTCAGCAGCCGAGGCCGAGGCCCTGGCCCGCGCCGTCGCCGGCTTCGGCGAGGGCAGTACCTCGCTGCAGCGCCGCGATCTCCTCGATGCCGACGGGACCCTCGACGCCGGGATCGCCGGTGCGTTGGGGCTGCTGGCGACGCCGGAGGTGGTCATCGACCTCGATGTCGTCGTCGACGGCCTCCGTGGCCGCGCCTGGCACCGGCAGAAGGGTGAGGCAGCCGCCTCACTGGCCACTGTGGACGGGCTCGTCTTCGAGCTCTCCTGGTATCCCTCGGCGGCCTGGTCGACCGAGCTCGGCCGCACCGCGACGCTGCCGAGTGACACCGCCCTGCTGGCCTCGGCCGTGCCCGAGCAGCTGGAGGTCCCGTTCGCGACCGCGGACGCTGTCTTCGAGGCGCTGCGCACCGGGCGCGGCGACCTGGTGCCGGTGCTGACCGAGGGCGACGTGGTCGTCTCGCGGGCCCTCGAGGCGCTGTCCAACGAGGCCCACGGCCGGCTGCGCGCCATCGTCGCGACCACCGCCGACCCGGAGAACCCGCTGATCGGCACGGTCTCCTGGACGCTGGTCAACGACGGCTGGCGTTCGATGCGTACGGTGTCGCTCGATGGAGAGCTGACCCTGCTGATCACCAGTGTGGAGCCGTCCGAGCTCGCCGCAGACCTTGCCCCTGTTCTCGCGGAGGTGGCTCGATGAGCTCTTCGTCCAACGATCCGATCAACCGCCTGGGACCGCTCCCGGACGGCGCCCCCGACTCGGTGCCGCCGCCCGCGGGCCCGGAGGACAAGTACGAGCAGATCCTCGGCCTGGCCGGCTCCATCGGCGATGCCGGCGCGCAGCTGCGCGAGTGGGCCGAGCTCGGGACTGCGATCCTGGCCGACGACGACGTCACCTCCTCCGCCGGGCTCTCCGCGAAGACCTGGGAGCCGGCCGAGGAGGAGATCCGGGCCGCGACCTCCGAGAAGGGTGGCGTCCTCGGACTGGGCCAGGCGCTCGAGGCCGACGCGCTCTCGGTGCGGGCAACCGTACAGACCTACCGCTGGATTGACGAGCTCCAGACCGCTGCCCGCAGCAAGCTGGGCGCCATCGCGGCCAACGCGCTCGACTACCTCGCCCCCGAGGTCGAGCTCGGTGGGTCGCTGCTGTCCGCCGGCCTGATCGAGACCGATGCGCTCGACCGTGAGGGCGTCACCGCCTATCTCGGCGAGCTCGCCCAGGGTCATCCCGAGCTGATGGACCACATCGCCACCGGAGGCGGGCTTCTCGAGTCGCTCGAGCTGCGCTCGCTGCTCACCGCCGGCTTCCCGCGTGGGGACGACGCCGGGGCGGCCACTGCGGGCGCTCTGCGCGCCGCCGGGATCGACGCGTTCGCGACCGACGCCGGGCACGCACTGCGCGACATCGGTGGCGCGCTGGCCTCCACAGAAGAGGACACCGCGGCCGGCGACGTCACCGCCGCCACCCCGGCCAGCATCGAGGAGCTGATCCGCACCCTCGAGGCCACCGAGACCGGTGTCGCGGTCCAGAAGACGGCGCCGGGCCGCTACATCGCCTATCTGCCGGGTCCGTACGCCGGCAGCCGGCGCCTACGGCTCGTCTCCGGTGACCTCTCCGACTACATCGCCACCGCGTCGAGGACCATCGAGGACGCGGTCGAGGCCGACTCCCACGTGATGCTCGTCGGCGCCGCGGCCGGAGGCACCGCGGCGGCCGCGATCGCGGCGGCAGCCGGGGGTGCGTACGTCGTGGACCAGGTGGTCACCGTGGGTGCTCCTGGCGCGGCAGCGCCGCGGGTGCCGGAGACCACGCGGGTGCTGTCGCTGGAGGACCGCTCCGACCCGGTCGCGCTCCTCGGCGGGCTCATCAACGCGGGTGTCGGACACCGGTTCACGGTCGTCTACGACGGCACCACGGCAGAGGAGAGCCACTACATCGCCGGCGGGCGGGCTGCGGACAACGCCGCCCACGGCGAGCTCCGTGACGAGATCGGGCGGATCCGCAGTCTGGGATACCTCGGCTGAGCTGCTGGGCTTGCCTCGATGACGTGAATCGATACGGTGTAGGTCGCCCTCGGCACCATCCCCGACCGCGCCTGTCCTCGGACACGGCCAGTCGATCGCGGAGGGCACTCTGACGCCTACCTGATCGGTCCTTGTGAAGTCCATCGTCGTCCATGCCGGCCTCCCCAAGACGGGCACGTCCGCGGTCCAGGCGTTCTTCCATGCCAACACGGAGAAGCTCGCGAAGGCCGGCATCTTCTACCCACAGCACACCATCGACAGGAACGGCATCAGCGCCGGCAACGCCGGCTCGCTCATGGAGCGCTCGGGCCACCTCTTCGTGGCCTCGCCCGACGAGGTCGCCAGGACGCTCGAGCAGTTCGAGGCCAGCGGATGCCACACGCTGCTGCTCTCCTCCGAGGCGTTCCTCCCCGAGCTGCCCGGGATCGCCGAGCTGCTGCCGCCGCAGGCCCGGTTCGTCCTGTACGTCCGCGATCCCCTCGCCTTCCTGGAGTCCGACTACAACCAGCGGGTCAAGCGGCTCGGGCACGTCGAGCCGTTCGTGGCAGCGCCTGATGCGTACGGCGGCTGGCTGGGTCACCAGCACCTCTACAGCGCGCTCGGCTCCGAAGCGGTGCGCTCCCGGCTCGTCCTCCGGCCCTACCTGCCCGAGCTCTTCGTCGGCGGCAGCCTGCTCACCGACCTGCTCGACACCGCCGCCATCGACACCGCCGAGCTCGGCGACATGTCCTTGAGGCAGATCAACCTCTCCTACTCGCTGCACGCGCTCGAGATCAAGCGTGCGCTCAACGTCCTTCCGCTCGGGCCGCAGCTGCAGGAGCGCCTCGACGTCCACCTGCAGTCCTGCCCCCTCGGACCGACGACCTACACGCTGGTGCCTCCCGCCGACCACGAGCGGCTCCGGAAGATCGCCGACGACGAGCTGCACGCTCTGGCGCTGAGGTACGACATCGACTCCCTCGAGCCCATGCGGGAGCTGCTGCGGGAGAAGCCGCCGAAGCCCTTCCACCCGCAACAGCTCACCGACGACGAGGTCGACGCCGTCGTACGCCACATCGCCACAGTCGGCAAGCGGCTCACCCGCCGGATCGCCCAGACGCTCGTCGAGCACCCCGAGATCGAGCTCGTCTACCCTGCCTTGCGCGACTCGTTCGCCGCCGCTTCCGCCGAGCTGGACGAGGCGCCGGCGGCGCGGCGGCGCTGGTGGTCGCGCTGGTTCTGAGCGGGCGCCCCGGGGGTCGGGATACCCGGTTAACCGGGTATCCCTGCACTTCTCAGGCGTTGCATTGCCAGAGAAGTGCAGGGAGAACCTGAGAAGTCAGGTCAGGTCGGCGACCACGATGGTGTGGTTGTCCGGCTCTCCGGCGGCGACGACAGCGGCGGCCACAGCGTCGGCGATCGCCTGCGGGCCGGCCTCGGCGGTGATCAGCGGAGTCAGGTCGTCCACATAGGAGTGGACGCCGTCGGTGGTCAGCACCAGCCGGTCACCGGGCAGCAGCTCGAGCGAGATCTCGTCGGCGACGACGCCGGGAACCAAAGCGCGGTTGAGCAGCGCCCGGTGCTCGTGGGAGCGAGCCTCGTCGGCGGTCAGCTGGCCGGCCTCGACCATGGCGGCGACGACCGTGTGGTCGTGGGTCACCTGGCGTACGTCTCCGTCCCGCACCAGAAAGACCCGGGCATCGCCGATGTGGGTGATCCGCGCGGTCGAGCCGTGCAGATCGACGGCGGTCAGGGTGGTGCCCGACTTCGGCACCTCCGCGAACACCTCCTGGATGGCCGACCGCAGCCCGCCGGCGGCGTACGCCGTCAGGGCCGCCCCGGCGAGATCGTCGCGCTCACCAGTGCCGTCGGCGACGGCGAAAAGCTCGGGGGTGACCAGGACGGCGTCCTGTTGGCTCGACCGGCTTCCGGTCTCGCAGCTGACGCCGAACTCGACGTTCAGGGTCTCGGTTGAAGTAGTCATCTGACGTGCCTCGCTCCTCAATCGGTGGACGAGGACGGAGACCATTCTGCGACGTGTGGACGTGTCGGCCTCGACCTGGCGCCAGTAGGTCTCGACCTCGACCGCCGCGAGCGCGGCGGGCATGTCGACGACCTCCCGGATCCGGGCCAGCGGCATCCCGACCAGGCGCAGCGCAGCCACCAGACGTGCGCGTTCCACCTGGTCAGGCCCGTAGCGACGGTAGCCGGAGACCGCGTCGACCTCGGCAGGAAGCAGCAGACCGAGGTCGTCGTACAGCCTCAGCGCCTTCGGCGTCAGCCCGGTCACCCGGGCGAAGTCGCCGATGTTCACCAGCCCTTCCAGCCCGCTCATGCGACCGCTCCCGTGGCGCAAGCGCCAACATACGAGAGCGGTCGCCTGAGACTTGTGGTCGCTCGCTGACGCTCGCTCATGTTCACCATCCTCCCCGGTGAAGGTCACCGGTGGAAGCAGATTGGTGCTTCCCCTTGGGGCAACCTCAAGCCCCAGTCTGCTCGGCCCACTTCTCGAGCAGCCGGGCGAGCGACCGCCGCTCGGCCGCGGTGAAGACGGCGAGCAGGCGGTGCTCGTTGGCGATGTGGTCGGTGAAGGCCGCGTCGATCAGCTCGCGCCCACGCTCGGTCAGCGCGACCCGGCGCCCACGACCGTCCTCGTCCCGGCGGTCCCGGCTGACCCAGCCCTGAGCCAGGCAGCGGTCGACCCGCTTGGTGACCGCCCCCGAGGAGACCATCGTCTGCTCGCCGAGCTCCTTCGGAGTCAGGGCGTACGGAGCGCCTTGCCGTCTCAGCGTCGCCAGGACGTCGAACTCGCCCTCGCCCAGTCCGTGCTGGGCATAGACGCTGACGAGCTCGTCGGTGAGACGCAGCGCGAGGCGGTGCATCCGGGCGATGACGGCCTGCGGGGCGACGTCGAGGTCGGGGCGCTCCTGCTCCCACTGTGCCATCACGGTCGAGACGTGGTCTGCCATGACAGTGGAATATATCTGACGAGGAAGACATTATTCCTTCCATGGAAAGTAGATTCGTAACCCTCGCGCTGACCGCGATCGCCCCGGTGGCATGGGGGTCGGGCTACTTCGTCACCGCGACGTTCCTGCCGCCGGACCGGCCGCTGTTCGGCGCCGTGGTCCGGGCCCTTCCCTTCGGCCTGCTGCTCCTGGCGCTCCGGCCGGGCCTGCTCCACGGCTCCTGGTGGTGGCGTACGGCAGCACTCGGGCTGCTCAACTTCGGGGCGTTCTTCGCCCTCGTCTTCGTCGCCGCCTACCGGCTTCCCGGCGGCCTCGCCGCCACCCTGACCGCGGTCTCGCCGATCGTGGTGATGCTGCTGGCCTGGGCCTTCGCCGGAGAGCGGCCGCGGGCCGGATCGCTCGCGGCCGGCGTCGTCGGCGCCATCGGCGTGGCCCTGCTGGTGCTCCGTGGCGGCGCGAGCCTCGACCTGATCGGCGTCCTGGCCGCCTTCGCCTCGGTCGCCGTCTTCTCCACCGGCTTCATCCTCGTCAAGGTCTGGCAGCCGCCGGTCGGACTGCTCACCTTCACCGCCTGGCAGCTCGTCCTGGGTGGCCTCGCGCTCGCCCCGGTGGCCCTCCTCCTCGAAGGCCCGCCCCCGCCGATCGACCTGCCCGCGATCGGCGGTTACGCCTACATCGGCATCGTCGGCACCGTCGTCGCCTACGCGGTCTGGTTCCGCGGCGCCCGGCGTCTTCCCGCCGCCGCGGTGTCGCTGGTCGGCCTGCTCAACCCGGTCGCCGGGATCCTCATCGGACTCGCCTTCGCGGGCGAACACCTCACCCCGATCAGCGGGCTCGGGATGGCGTTGGTGCTCGGCGGCATTCTCCTCGGACAGCCCGCGGTGCTCGACCGGATCAAGGCCCGACGCGGGCCAGAACCGGCCTCGTGTGCAGACGTTGGAGCAGCCGGATAGGTTCACCTCCATGAAACTGCGTGCGCGTGCGCTTGAGCTTCTCGTCTTCACCGTCGGTGCCGGCACCTTGGGGTCTGAGATGGCCGCGGCTCGGCTGCTCGCTCCGTGGTTCGGCGACTCGACCATCGTATGGGCCAACACGATCGCCACGGTGCTGGTGGCGCTCGCGATCGGCTACTCCGTCGGCGGCCGGATCGCCGACCGGAACCCGCACCCCTCCGGCTTGGCCAAGATCGTGCTGGTGGCCGCCGCCCTGCTGGCCGCGGTGCCGTTCATCGCCGACCCGTTCCTCCCGCTCGCGGTCAAGGCGGTCGACCAGCTCAGCATCGCGACGTTCGCCGGCTCGCTGGTCGGGGTCGGCGTGCTGCTCGCGATCCCGCTCTTCCTGCTCGGCATCGTCAGCCCCTACGCCGTCCGGCTGACCGTCGAAGCCGTCGAGGATGCCGGCCACGCGGCCGGGCGCCTCTACGCGATCTCGACGGTCGGCTCCCTGGTCGGCACCTTCGCCGCCTCGCTGCTCCTCATTCCGGTCGTCGGGACGCGGCGTACGTTCCTGATCTTCGCTCTCCTGATGGCGATCTGCGCGATCCCGCACCTGGTCAAGCGCCGACTGCCGGCCGCGGTCGTGCCGGCGGTGATCCTCGCCCTGATCGCCCTGCCGACCGGTTCGATCAAGACGCTGACCAGCAACGGCGGCGAGGTGATCTGGGAGAAGGAGACGGAATACCAGTACGCCCGCGTGGTCGAGTACGACGACGGCAGCCGCTACCTCGAGCTCAACGAGGGCCACGCTGTGCACTCCGTCTACAACAAGGGCGAGTGGCTCACCGGCGCCTACTGGGACGAGATGCTCTCGCTGTCGTACGCCGGCGCGGAGGCCCCGAAGTCGGTGGCGATCCTGGGCTCGGCCGCCGGGACGACCGCGCGCCAGTTCGGTCACTTCGCCCCCGAGACCCGGGTGGACGCCGTCGAGATCGACGAGGACATCACCGAGGTCGGCCAGAAGCTCTTCGACCTCGAGGACCAGCCGAACCTCCACCTCCACACCGCCGACGCCCGCCCGTGGCTGCAGAAGCAGACCCGGAAGTACGACGCGATCATGGTCGACGCCTACCACCAGCCCTACATCCCGTTCTACCTGACCACGAAGGAGTTCTTCGCGCTGGCGAAGTCCCACCTGAACCCGGGCGGGGTGCTCGTCGTGAACTCAGCCCACCCGGAGGGCTCGACAGCGCTGGAGAAGGTCCTCACCGCAACGCTGCGAACCTCGTTCGGCGAGGCCGTGTGGCGGTCGGACTCCGGCCCGACCAACACCCACCTGATCGCGACCGTCGATCCGGAAGCCGATCCGGCCGCCAACCTCACCGCCACCGCCGAGTCGCAGCCCGCCGACCTCGCCGACACCCTCACCGACTCCGCCGCCCGGCTCGAGCCGGGCATCCGGGGCGGGACGGTCTACACCGATGACGTCGCGCCGGTCGAGTGGCTCACCGACCTCAGCCTGCTCGAGGTCGCCTGACCCGCTCGGGCGCTTCACCTCACCGATCGGCGTCTTGCGCAGGCACCCGACGCAGACCTGGTTGGGCGCGACCTTGCTGAGCCTGCGTGGCGGCAGCACGTGCCACGTCCCCAGCCGCCGGCCACACACGGTCATGACGTACCCGTTGCTCCTCTTGCCCGAGCGAAGGTGCCAGAAGCTCCCACGGTCGGTCCGGTAGACCAGCGGGTCCTTGGACAGGACCGGCGGCCTCTCGCTGGGCCCCATGCTGAGTCTGTCGTCTACGAACACGAATTCCCCCCAAGGAATGTCGATGGTTCTCGTCGTTGAGTGCCTCGAGACGCCGGTGTCACAGCTGGGCCGTGCCGCCCAACGCCCCGAGACGCGTTCGACCATATGTCCACTCATTGCAACGGGTCAAGGCGGAAAGGGTGGGGCTATGCGGCTATTCGGGATCTGTACGCCTCAGTAACGTGTTCTCCCATGAGTAACCCCCGTCCGCGCGGCCTGCCGAAATACCTCCACGTGGCCGACTATCTGCGGGCCCAGATCGACGACGGCACCTACCAGCCCGGCGAGCGTCTACCGACCGAGCCCGAGCTGATGGACACCTTCCCCTACGACCGCGCCACGATCCGGCGAGGTCTGGCGGTGCTGCGCAACGAAGGCCTGATCACCAGCGAGCAGGGCCGTGGTGTCTTCGTACGCGACGCCACCAAGACCCGCTACGACCTGATGAGCATGCTGATCACCGACCGGAGCCACCCGGCGAAGCCGGACGCGGCCTACAACCAGCCTCCGCGCGGCCCGGACGACGGCCTCGCGGTCGAGCACAGCTACGAGGTGATCGCGGCCGGCGAGAAACTGGGAGCGGCCTTCGAGATCGATCCCCGGAGCGAGCTGCTCAGCACCACCTTCACCTTCTACATCAGCGGTGACGACACCGCCGAATACCGCACCACGGCCTACATTCCCTATCCGCTGGTCATCGACACCCCGCTGGCCACCCCCTCCGACGAGTGGCCGCAGCCGCCGATCAAGGACCTGCTGGCCACGGTCGGCGTGAAGGTCACCACGGTGGCGATGGACATCGAGTCGCGGATGCCGACGCCGCAGGAGACCTTCGACCTGCAGATCCCCGACGGCACCCCGGTCCTCTCCGACCGGCGCCGGTTCCTCGCCGACGACCGGGTCGTGTGCGTGACCGACTCCGTCGGCGTCGCCGACCGGATCGTCTACGGGCTCGACCTCAAGCTGCAGTGAGCCCGCCCGGCCTCAGGCCAGGTCGTGGACGAACTCGGAGAGCTGGGTGAGGTTGCGGCACTCCCGCATCTCGATGATCGAGCCGTAGCGCGTCGCCTCGGAGTCACCGGTGTCCCACTGCGTACGGACCTCGGGGTTGAGCCAGTGGGCGTGCCTGCTCGCCTCGGCCATCGCGCGCAGCGAGTCGACGGCGAGGTCGGAGTAGTTGGACCGGGCGTCGCCGAGGATCAGCAGCGACGACTTGGGGTTGAGCGCGTCTGCGTGACGCTCCTGGAACAGGGAGAACGCCCGGCCGTAGTTGGTGCGCCCCATCCGGGCCGCGTGCTCGGTCGCCTTCGTCAGCTCGGTCATCGTGTCGACCAGGTCGGCGCCGGGCTTGAAGTAGGACGTGACCTCGTGGATCTCGTCGACGAAGGTGAACGCCCGCACCTTCCCGAACTGCTCGCGCAGCGCGAAGACGAGCATCAGCGTGAAGGTCGCGAAGTTGGACACCGAGCCCGACACGTCGCACAGGATCACCAGCTCGGTGCGGTGCGGCCGCTTGGGCCTGAAGCGCAGGTCGACGGGGACGCCGCCGGTGGACATCGAGGACCGGAGCGTACGCCGCAGATCCACCGATCCTCGCCGGCGCGCGTGATGCTCCTGGGTGAGCCGGGTCGCCAGCCGGCGCGCCAGCGGGTAGATCTCGCGTCGGAGCGCCTCCAGGTCGGCCCGGCGCGCGTGCAGGAAGTCGAGCTTCTCGATGGTGGGGCGTACCGCGATCTTGGCGATCTGCTCGGGGCCCTTCTCCTCCGCGATCCGGCGGCGGGCGTCGGCCTCGACGAGCCCGCTGAACCGATCCACGCGCCGGGTCCCGACGCGCGCCGCCTCCTCCTCGGTCCAGCCGCCCTGCTGGAGTCCCTCGATGAGCCGCGAGGTGAGCTCGTCGGTGGAGAGGCGGCGTAGCGCGGTGTAGGACGACCACGAGCTCAGCCCGGGGCCGCGACCGGGCATCGCGCCGAAGCGCGCCACCGCCTCGGCGGCCAGCTGACGGAGCATCTCGACGTCGTCGGCCTCCAGCGCCTCGCTCAGCCGCGAGGTGAACTCGGAGAGCGCCTCGGGCCCGTCCTTCGCCACCCCGGCAGCCTCGGCCTCAGCGTCCATCCCTGAGCCGACCATCCGCGGAAAGTAGAGCTCGAAGAGCCCGTCGAAGGTGGCTCGCTGGTTGGCGCGCTTGACCAGAGTCGCGGCGTACGCCTCCTTGACCTGGGTCCGGTCGTTCCAGCCGATCAGGCCGAGGGCGGTGACCGCGTCGAGGCCTTCGGAGAGCGACACCGGCAGCCCGGCTCCCCGAAGCGCTTCGAGGAACTCGATGTGCCGGTCGAGAAGAGTCACCTCTTCAACCGCAGCTCTCGGACGGCACGGTCGACGTCGGAGGAGTGCTTGAGGACGACACCGAGGGTGTCGGAGACGGCTTTGTCGGAGAGGTCGGTGATCTCCAGCGCGATCAGGGTGCGCGCCCAGTCGACCGACTCGGCGATCGAGGGCGACTTCTTGAGCTCCAGCTCGCGCAGCCGGCCGACCACGGAGACGAGCTGACGCGCCACCTTGCCGTCGAGACCGGGCACCTGGGAGAGCACGATCTCGCGCTCCCGGTCGGCGTCGGGGTAGTCGAGGTGGAGGTAGAGGCAGCGTCGCTTGAGAGCCTCGGAGAGCTCGCGGGTGGCGTTGGAGGTGAGCACGACCAGCGGACGGCGGGTCGAGGCCATCGTGCCGAGCTCGGGGATGGTCACCTGGAAGTCGGAGAGCACCTCGAGCAGCAGCCCCTCGACCTCGACGTCGGTCTTGTCGACCTCGTCGATGAGCAGCACCGTCGGCTCCTCACGGCGGATCGCGGTCAGCAGCGGCCGGGTCAGCAGGAACTCTTCGGAGAAGATGTCATCGTGGGTCTCCTCCCACGCCTGGCCGTCGTTGGCGGCCTGGATGCGGAGCAGCTGCTTCTTGTAGTTCCACTCGTACAGCGCCCGGGCCTCGTCCAGGCCCTCGTAGCACTGCAGCCTGACCAGCTCGGCCCCGGTCGCGCGGGTGATCGCCTTGGCCAGCTCGGTCTTGCCCACACCGGCCGGTCCTTCGACGAGCACCGGCTTCTCCAGCGCCCCCGCGAGGTAGGTCGTCAGCGCGGTCGAGTCGTCCGCGAGGTAGCCGGCGTCTCCCATACGGGTGACGGCCTCGGCGGGCGAGGAGAACCAGGAAGACGTACGCGAAGGCATGACGCGACACTAGCGACTCTGGTCCTGGTCTGCTCCCGGTGTCCGGGTGGGACATTCGTCATATCGCCCGGCGCAGCCGTCACCGTCGGCCCCATCCGTCGTTGTGAAGGACGTGCACTCGGACACTCCGCGACATCTGACGCTGGTCGTCGTCGCCATGAAGGTATGCGCGCTGACCGCGCTGGCGGCCTTCTGTCTGGTTGCCGTCACCACGCCGTCCGAGCCCCGGTCGCTGGCGAAGAGGGAGCAGCCCGAGCTCGCCGCGATGCTCGAGCAGCACCACTGCGTGGCTCCTCCGACGATCGCGCCGTGGCGCCGGCAGAGCGCCATCATCCGCTCCCCGCTCGGCGAGCTGAAGCACGTCCCGCTCGACGTCGGCCAGCTGATCGAGCAGGGCAAGGCCCGCGGCGAGCTGATCGCCTTCTGCGCCGACCCCGCCTCCTAGCGGAGGCGGAGCCGAGCGACGTACCTCAGCTGGCCTCGGCGAGCGTGCTCGCGAAGAGCCCGAGCACGCGGTCCAGCGCGGTCCGATCACCCTCGACCTTGAGCCCGGCCTCGGCGATCGCGGCGTCCACGGGAAAGCCCATGAACACGACACCGGTCCAGGCCGTCGAGTCGCCCGCGATGGTCACGTCGGCATCCTCGAGCGTGCCCTCGGCGAGGTCGAACTGGTTGCCCTTCCACACGAGCCGGAACTGCTGCGGGTCGGCGTCCGGACGGCGGGCGTCGGTCAGCTCCCAGGCGACGCTGATCGGCTCGGGGGTCGTCGCGCTGCCGGCGGGCACCATGGTGCGCATCGCCACCATCACGCCGCTGGGCGTCATCCCGGCGGACATGATCGGGAAGCGGGTCGAGCCGTGGGCCCAACGTCCGAGCGCCCCGAGGATCGTCTCGAGCTCGCGACCCCACGGGGTGAGGGCGTAGGCCGTCGTCTTGGTGATGTAGCCGAGCTCGGTCTCGACCACCACGCCGGCGTGCTCGAGGAACTGCAGCCGGTCCTTGAGCTCGTCGGTGCTGACCCCGATCACGGAGGACTCCAGATCACGTGCCGTACGCGGTCCGAACATCAGCTCGCGCACCACGATCAGGCTCCACCGGTCGCCGATCAGGTCCAGTGCGTGCGCGGCCGCGCACGCGTCTCCCAGGTCCCCGTATGTCAGGTTCAGGGTCACGTCGATCCTCTCCGAGTCATTCGATCCCATCGAGCGTAGTGAGCCCGAACTACGGGTCGTCAGTGCCAGAGGTCCCGGCGCGCCGGCGAAATGCTGAACCCGACGGGGCGCTACCCGATCGCGGCGTACGCAGCAGCCACCCGCTCCACCGCTCGCCGGTCGCCTGCGACGGCCATCGAGCCGACCGGACTCCCGGCGAAGACGACGTCCGCCCAGGCCGACGAGTCGCCGGAGACGGTCACCGCGGGCGCCTCGTCCGCACCTTCGGTCAGCTCGAAACGGTCCTCGTCCCAGTGCAGCCGGTAGCGGCGGACGCCCGCGGCGGGACGCCGCTCGTCGTGCAGCTCGATCGCGATCCGGACGGGGCCGTCGCCCCAGTCGGCCATCGTCGCGTAGGGGGCCATGGTGCGCATCGCCACGATCACCCCGTCGGGGGTCATGCTCCCCTCCGCCACCGGGAAGCCGGGTGAGCGCTGCGCCCAGTGACCGAGCGACCGCATCACGTCCTCCAGCCCCTGACCCCACTCGGTGAGCCGGTAGACGCGGGTCCGTCCGAGGTCGTCGAGCTGGGCCTGCTCGACGACGCCGCTGTCCCGCAGCGCCTTCAGCCTGGAGGTGAGCACAGCGGGCGTGATCCCGACGACGGCCGAGGCCAGGTCGGCGAACCGGCGCGGACCGAGCACCAGCTCGCGCGCGATCACCATGCTCCACCGGTCACCGATGACGTCCATGGCGTGCGCGGTCGCGCAGGCATCACCCAGGTCGGCGTACGTCTGCTTCTTCGGCATCGATCCTCCAAACTCTCTTCACAAGAGTATCAACTATGTTTAACGTAGTCATTATGACCACGACCCCACTGCCACCCGTCGTCGACCGGACGACCTATCTGCACGAGCGCGACGCGCTCCTCGACCGCGAGAAGGAGCACACCCGCGCGGGCGATGCCCTCGCCGCGGCCCGCCGAAGGCTCCCGATGACCGAGGTCGACGCGGCCGCACCGCTCGTCGGCAGCGCCGGGCGGGTGAGCCTGCTGGATGCCTTCGAGGGGCGTACGCAGCTCTTCGCGAGCTACCACATGTGGCACACCGGCCATGCCGCCGCCGACCAGTGCGAGGGGTGCACGTTCTTCAGCGGCGGCGTGAGCGAGCTCGGCTACCTGCACTCGCGCGGGGTGACGTACGCGGTCTTCTGCCAGGGGCCCTACCCGGAGAGCTCGCGCTACCGGGACTTCATGGGGTGGGAGATGCCGTGGTACTCCGTGCCCGAGGAGTCGTGGGACGTCCTCGACGCCCGCGGGTTCTTCGGCGGCAAGGTCTGCTATCTGCGCGACGGCGACCGGGCCTTCGAGACGTACCGCACCACCGGTCGTGGCGTGGAGCCGATGTCGGCGTCGTACGGGATCCTGGACATGACCGTCTACGGACGACAGGAGACCTGGGAGGACTCACCCGAGGGCTGGCCGCGGCGCACCGGCATCGACGGCAGCCAGTTCCGCAGCGAGGAGTCGCCGACGACCAACCACCGCGCCGGCGTGAGCGGTCGCCCGACGGCGCAGTGGTCACGGCTCGCCGCCGGACGCGACGACGATCTCGGATCCGACACCGCCACCACCGCCGACCACTGCTGTCACTGAGGAGCTCCGGATGCGTACGACGATCGCCCTGCCCACCCGAGACCGCCCGCGGTCCCATGCCTTCCTGCGCGACGGCCTCGGCCTCGAGACTCCCGGCGAGCTCGCCGACGACGGGGTCCCCGAACCGCTTCGTGCGACGCTGTCGGACTCCTGCGAGGTGATGATGATCCCCACCGGCGGGTTCAAGTGGGTCACCGGCCAGCTCGCGGACGAGCCGATGGACGCGGCGAGCCTCCCGGAGGGCCCGAGGCAGTGCCTGGTCACCATCGAGCTCGGCTCGCGCGACGATGTCGACGCGCGCTATGCGGCCGCCACGGCTCTCGGCCGCGGCATGATCGAGCCGGAGTCGGCGCCGTGGGGTGAATACCGTGCGGTCGTCGCGGACCCCGACGGACACCTGTGGCAGCTGACGTCCCGCTGAGGCCCGGTCGTGCCGCCCCTAGAATCTCCCCATGGCCGGAGACGACACACGGATGCTGCTGCTGGGAGCAGTGGCGCTGTTCGAGCCCGTCAACGGCTACCAGATCCGGCGCGAGCTGATGTCGTGGCAGGTCGACCTGTGGGCCAACATCAACCCGGGCTCGATCTACCACGCGCTGAGCTCGCTGACCGAGAAGGGCCACCTGACCAGGCACGATCTGGTCGACAACGGCCGTACTGTCGCGGTCTACGAGATCAGCGCCAGCGGCCGGGCCGAGCTGGAGCGCCTGATCACCCGCTCGCTGCAGGTCGTCGACGTCTACAACGGCGTCTCCTTCTACGCCGCGTTCTCGCTGGCGCCTCTGCTGGAGCGCCCCGCCGTCATCCAGCAGCTGAGCGTCCGGCTGCAGGCCCTGGAGCGCACCGACAAGGAGCTCGACGCCGCGATCCGGGCCAACACCCACGTCGCGCCGCCCCACACCGGTGCCGCGCTGCGCCTCCAGCTCGACAAGCTCCGCTCCGAGCGGGCGTGGCTGGTGGAGCTCCTGGACGACGTACGCAGCGGCAAGCTCGCCTTCGCCGGCGAGGCTCCCGGCTGGACGCCGGCCGAGGACGACCCGGGTTGGCAGATGGACGCCGACCGGAAGCGCTACCGGGAGATGCTGCGCGGCTGAGCCGACGCAGGTCTCGCACGAATCGGTTTGACATCTCGAGATCAAAATTGAACACTCATGATATTCAAGTTTGAACACCCGGGTAAATCGGGTGATTGTCGTCGGTCGTCCGTGCTTGTCTGGGACTTGCACGCATAAGGGAGTGACACATGATTCACGCACGCGGCCTGAGGCACACCTTCGCCTCCGGCCATGGCAAGCAGAAGAAAGAAGTCGTCGCGGTCGACGGAGTCGACCTCGACGTCGAAGAGGGCGAGGTGGTCGGCTTCCTGGGCCCGAACGGCGCCGGCAAGACGACCACCCTGCGCATCCTCACCACCCTCCTCAAGCCCACGGCAGGCACCGCCACGGTGGCGGGCTTCGACGTGGCCAAGCAGTCCGTCGACGTCCGGCGGAGCATCGGCTACTGCTCCCAGGTCGGGTCGACCTTCTCGGGTGCGTACGCCGGTGACGAGGTCGTCGACCACGGGATGCTCTACGGGATGTCCAAGAAGGACGCGGTCGCGCACGGCCAGGCGCTCTTCGAGAGGCTTCAGCTCGAAGGGCTGTGGCGCCGCAAGCCCCGCAACATGTCCGGCGGGCAGAAGCGCCGCCTCGACATCGCGATGGCGCTGATCCACGCCCCCAAGCTGGTCTTCCTCGACGAGCCGACCACCGGCCTCGACCCGCAGGCGCGGGCCAACCTGTGGGACCACATCGCCTCGCTGCGTACGGACCATGGGGCCACGGTCTTCCTGACCACCCACTACCTCGACGAGGCCGACACCCTCGCCGACCGGGTCATGGTCATCGACCAGGGCCGCATCGTCGCCAACGACACCCCGGAGAACCTCAAGGCCGCCGTCTCCGGCGACCTGGTCTCCCTGGAGGTCGCCACTGACGAGCAGGTGGGGATCGCCCGCGACAAGCTCAGCTCGATCTCGGAGACCATCGAGGTCGACGAGCGACTGGTCAGCGGCCGAGTGCCGCGGGCCGGGAAGGCCGTCCCCGGCCTGCTGCGCGACCTGGAGTCCAACGGCGTCTCGCTCGAGTCGATCGAGGTCGCCCGCCCCACCCTGGACGACGTCTTCCTGACGCTGACCGGACGATCGCTGCGCGACGCCGACGCAGGTGCACCTGAGGGCGAAGAAGAGAACCAGGAGGCCAAGTGATGACCGAGTTCCAGCAGCCCGTCCTCAAGTCCGGCTTCTTCCGGGAGTCGATGGTCGTCTTCAACCGCCAGCTGCGGATGAACCTCCGCAACCCGGCCTGGGTGCTGATCGGCGTGATGCAGCCGATCCTCTACCTCGTGCTCTTCGGCCCACTGCTCGAGCCGCTCATCGAGGAGCTCGGCGGCAACGCCTACAACTGGTTCGTCCCCGGCATGCTCGTCCAGCTCGGCATCTTCGGTGCCATGTTCGCCGGCTTCTCGCTGATCGGCGAGTGGCGCGAGGGCGTCATCGAGGCGGAGCGGGTCACCCCGGCCTCGCGCGGCGCGCTGCTGTTCGGCCGCCTCTACCGTGACCTGCTGCAGATCCTGGTGCAGGCGATCATCCTGGTCGCTCTCGGCCTGGTGATGGGCATGGACTTCAGGCCGGTGGGGATCCTCGTCGGGATCGCGATCACCGTCATGATCGGTGGCGCCGGAGCCGCCGCCTCCAACGCGTTCGCACTGCTCGTGAAGAGCGAGGACGTGATGGCGCCGGTGACCAACATGCTGCTGATGCCGATCCTGCTGCTCTCGGGCATCTTCCTGCCGATGAGCTTCGGTGCCCAGTGGCTCGAGGCGCTGGCCGACGTCATCCCGACCAAGCACGTCGTCGACGCGGTGCGAGCCTCGTTCTTCGGTGACCTCGGGATGGCCGACATCGGCTGGGGCCTCGGCTGGACCGTCGCCCTGTTCGGTCTCGCGGTCTGGTGGGGCATCTCCACGTTCCGCAAGGAGAACGCCTGACTTCTCCGGTGTTTCCTGCACTTCTCGGGTGTTGCATTGCCTGAGAAGTGCAGGAATACCCGGTTAACCGGGTATTCCTGCATCCCGGCCGATCTAGCGGAAACACCAGCGTCCTCTCAGCGGTGACTCAGCGAGGGGTGGCAAGGTAGGAGTGTGAACAGCCCTGCCACCCCGAGCGACAGCACCGGCGACAAGCCGCACGTGCTGGTCGTCGACGACGACAAGGCCGTGCGTGAGTCGCTGCGCCGGTCGTTGGAGTTCAACGGCTACGTGGTCGCCCTGGCCGGCGACGGCGCCGAGGCGCTGGCCGGCATCGCCAACCACGACCCCGACGTGGTCGTGATGGACGTGATGATGCCCCGCCTCGACGGCATCGAGGCCACCAAGGCCCTCCGCGCCGCCGGCAACGACGTGCCGATCCTGGTGCTGACCGCCCGCGACGCCGTCGGCGACCGGGTCGACGGCCTCGACGCCGGGGCCGACGACTACCTCACCAAGCCGTTCGCGCTCGAGGAGCTGCTGGCCCGGCTGCGCGCGCTGCTGCGCCGGGCGGCCCCGGTCGGCGAGGACGACGAGGAGACGCTGCACTTCGCCGACCTGACCATGAACACCACCACCCGCGAGGTGACCCGGGGCGAGCGCGCGATCGAGCTCACCCGCACCGAGTTCACGCTCCTGGAGATGTTCCTGCGCCGGCCCCGCCGCGTACTCGATCGGTCCTTCATCCTCGAAGAGGTGTGGGGCTACGACTTCCCGACGACGGCCAACTCGCTGGAGGTCTACGTCGGCTATCTGCGGCGCAAGACGGAGGCCGAGGGTGAGGCCCGGTTGATCCACACCGTCCGCGGCATCGGCTACGTCCTGAAGGAGCCGTGAGCAGCACCGTGACCACGCCGGCAACCAGCTCGCGCTACCGCGGCTCTCTGGCGGGCCGGGTCACCATGCTGACGACCCTCGCGGTCGCCGGCTCGATCGCGCTGATCGCGATCGGGCTCTACTTCGTCGTACGCATCCAGCTGCAGGCCAACATGGACGAGTCGCTGCTCAAGCGAGCCAGCGTCGCCGCGGCGAACACCGCATCCATTCAGGACACCCGGACAGGTGCAGCCTTCCCGACCTGGGTGCTGAACGCCGGCGACATCCAGATCGCCGAGGTCGTCGACGCACACAACTACTGGTCGCCGACATTTGGCACGTTCCCGCTGCCCGGGGAGCCTGAAGAGGCGGTAGCGAAGGGCGATGCGAAGCAGGCAGTCCGGACGATCCACACCCAGAGCGGTGTGTTCCGGGTGGTGAGCGTGCCGATCCCGGACAGCGACTCCGCGCTGATGCTGGCGCAGTCGCTGGAGCCACAGCAGGCGATGTACAAGCGGCTCGGGCTCGTGGTGCTCTTCTTCGGCGCGGCCGGCGTCGTTGCCGCGGCGTTCGCCGGTTGGGTGGTGGCGGCAGGCGGGCTGCGGCCGGTGAGGCGGCTGACCGCGTCGGTCGACCGGATCGCGACGACCGAGGACCTCACCCCGCTCCCGGTCGAGGGCGACGACGAGATCGCGCGGCTGGCCACGTCGTTCAACCGGATGCTGTCCGCCGTCTCCGCGTCCCGGGATCGGCAGCGACAGCTGGTGGCGGACGCCTCGCACGAGCTGCGTACGCCGCTGACCTCGCTCCGCACCAACGTCGAGCTCCTCACCCAGGCAGACGCCTCGATCTCCGGCGAGCAGCGGGCCGAGCTGCTGGGCGACATCCGCGCCCAGATCGAGGAGCTCACCAACCTGATCGGCGACCTCGTCGAGCTGGCCCGCGATGCCCCGGCTGAGCCGACGCTGGAGACCGTGGACCTCTCCGAGGTGGCGGACCGGGCGCTCGCCCGGGTGCGTCTGCGCGCGCCGTCGGTGACCTTCACCGAGGAGATGACGCCGTGGTGGGTCATGGGCGACGCCAGCTCGTTGGAGCGCGCGGTCACCAACCTGCTCGACAATGCCGCCAAGTGGTCGCCGGAGTCGGGCACGGTCCACATCTCGCTCCGCGACGGCGTGCTCAACGTCGACGACGAGGGGCCGGGGATCGCCGAGGACGACATCCCGTACGTCTTCGACCGGTTCTACCGCTCCACCGAGGCCCGCTCGATGCCTGGGTCGGGGCTCGGCCTCGCCATCGTCCGGCAGGTCGCCGAGCGTACCGGCGGGTCGGTCTCCGCGGCCCGCTCGCCGCACGGCGGCGCACGGATGACCATGCGCCTGCCCGGCTCGACCTCTCCCCGGCCGACCGAACCGCCCACGGCGGTGCTGAACAATTGAGGGTTGAAGCATTGAGATACGCCGTCCTGGCGCCCAGTCTGGTGGCGCTGCTCTCCGTCGCTGCCTGCGGAGCCGAGGAGCCCGCCGATCCGTCGGCCTCCGCCTCCGCATCATCTCCGGAGCATGCCTCCAAGGAGACGTTCAACCCGTGCGACGGGCTCGACATCTCCCCCGTGGAGAAGGCTCTCGGCGCCCAGCTCCGCGTCGAGAAGGGCACGTCGAAAGCACCCCGCTGCGCGTTGCTTCCCGAGGAGTCGGGCGGGACAGCGTACGAGCTGAACTACCTGCCCTTCAAGGGCACCCTCGCGGAGGCGTGGAAGACCATGGACGTGAAGTCAGGGGACGTCAGCGAGCCCGCGATCGCGGGCGCTGAGGACGCCCGGCTGGTCAAGCAGCAGGGCGTCAGCTCGTACGCCGTCACCGGCTTCGTCCAGAACGGCACCCTGATCCAGAGCTTCAACTCCGTCGACCTGGAGCCCTACGACGGCGACGCCATGGACCGCGCCGCCCAGGCCCTCCTCGAGCAGCTCAGCGCGAACGCCCCATAACCGAGACGTCACCCGCGTCGACCGACACGTCACGCTCGTGCCGACTCGGTCGACCGGAGTGCCTTCTCTGCCGACGTACGCGCCGTTTCCGCGCTTCGCGCGGTTACTCCCTCGCTCGGCGCGAACGGACGAGCAAGCTCGCCGCTCGGCCTCGCTCCGGTCGTCTCGGCTAGTGCTTCTTCGTCTCGCGCCAGGAGCGCTCGAAGGGGAGACGCCAGGCGTGGGGGGCGATCAGCTGGTGGATCGAGTTGGGACCCCAGGAGCCGGGCGCGTAGAGGCGCACTGGCGGCGGGTTGTCGAGGAGCGGCTGGGAGATCTCCCAGAGCGTCTCGATGCCCTCGGCGGTGGTGAAGAGCGTGTGGTCGCCACGCATGGCGTCGTGGATGAGGCGTTCGTACGCCTCGAGGACGCCGGTCGAGGAGCTCGTCTCCTGGGTGGCGAACTGCATGGAGAGCTTCTCCAGCTTCATGCCGGGCCCGGGGCGCTTGCCGTAGAACGACAGCGACATCTTCGACTGGTCGGCGAGGTCGAAGGTGAGGTGGTCGGGACCCTGGGTGCCGGCGCCGGAGTTGGCCGGGAACATCGTCAGCGGTGGCTCCTTGAACGCGATCGAGATGATCCGCGCGCCCTCGGCCAGCTTCTTGCCGGTGCGCAGGAAGAACGGAACGCCCGCCCAGCGCCAGTTGTCGATGATCACCTTCATCGCGATGAAGGTCTCGGTGTCGGAGTCGTCGGCGACCTCGTTCTTGCCGCGGTAGCCGGAGTATTGACCACGGACCACGTTGCGCGGGTCCAAGGGCCGGATCGAGCGGAAGACCTTGTTCTTCTCCTCGCCGATCGGGTCGGGGGCGAGCGAGGTCGGCGGCTCCATCGCCATGAACGCCAGCACCTGCATCAGGTGGGTCACGACCATGTCGCGGTAGGCGCCGGTGCTCTCGTAGAACGCGGTGCGTCCCTCCAGGCCCAGCGTCTCGGGGATGTCGATCTGGACGTGGTCGATGAAGTTGCGGTTCCAGATCGGCTCGAAGAGTCCGTTGGCGAACCGGAAGGCCAGGATGTTCTGCGCGGCCTCCTTGCCGAGGAAGTGGTCGATCCGGAAGATCTGCTCCTCGCTGAAGACCTCGTGGATCTTCGCGTTGAGCTCCTTGGCCGACTCGAGGTCGGTGCCGAAGGGCTTCTCCATGATGATCCGGGCTCGCTCGACGAGGTCGGCCTCCTCGAGCTGACGGATCACGTCCTGAGCGGCCTTGGGCGGGACGCTGAGGTAGTGGAGACGGCGCACGTCGCTGCCGAGCCCCTGGAGCTTCTTCTCGGCCAGCTTCACCGCGTCGGCGAGCGCGTGCGGGCCCTCCTTGGTCGAGACGTAGGAGAGCATCCCCCCGAACGCCGCCCAGCGCTCGTCGGTGATGTCGCCCTTTCCGAACTCCTCGCACGCCTCGCGGGCGAACTCGATGAACTGCTCGTCGGACAGATCCTCCAGCGATGTGCCGACGATCTGAGCATCCGTCATCAGCCCGGCCTCGTTGAGTCTGAGCAGGCCAGGCAGGAGTTTGCGGCGCGCCAAATCACCGGTCGCACCGAAGAGCACGATCACATGTGGCAGGGCTTTGTCGTCGATGGTCGCCATGATGAGTCCACGGTAGTCCCCGTTTTATGAACGATCCAATAGACAACGGCCGCCGTCTCAACGTGTCGCCGTCTTTTCACCTGTTTGATCATCTGGCGAGGGAAGCGCGCACCCGATCGGCCTTCAGCCGCGCCTCGGCGGCCTCCTCGGCGACGTCGGATCTGACCGTGATCCCGCCGCCCGTGCCGATCTGCCAGGTGCGGGTGTCATGGGTCGTCAGCGTGCGGATGATGACGCCCAGATCGGCCGGGCCGTCGCCGGAGATCCAGCCGAAAGCACCGGCGTACGCCGCCCTCGGCCCGCCCAGGTCGCGCTCGGCCCGTTCGATGACCTCCATCGTGCGCAGCTTGGGCGCACCGGTCATCGATCCGGCGGGGAAGAGCCGGCGCAGCGCCTCGATCGTGGTGATCCCATCGCTGAGCTGTCCCCTGACCGTCGTGACGAGCTGGTGCACGGTCTCGTACGACTCCACCTGCATCAGGCCGGGCACCTCCACCGTCCCCGGCTCGCAGACCATCGCCAGGTCGTTGCGGAGCAGGTCGGTGATCATCAGGTTCTCGCTGCGGAGCTTGGGATCGGTACGCAGCAGCTCCGCGTGGGCCGCGTCCTCCGCGGCGTTCGCGCCCCTGGGGGTCGTGCCCTTGATCGGCCTCGTCTCGATCACGCGGTCGGCGTCGATCAGGGCGTACCGCTCCGGGCTCGAACTCAGCAGCCACGCCGCGTGGTCGGCCACGTCGTGCTGGAGGAACCCGGCGTACGGCGCGGGGTTGATGCTCCTCAGCCGCAGGTAGGTCTCCACCGGGTCGGCCTCGGCATGGACCGTGGTCCGGTAGGTCAGGTTCGCCTCGTAGGTGTCGCCGGCCCGGAGGGCCTCCTGGACCTGATCGAAGGCGGCGGCGTAGGCGGGGGTCGGCGGGGAGGAATACCCGGTTAACCGGGTACTCCTGCACTTCTCTGGCGTTGCAACACCCGAGAAGTGCAGGGATTGCCGGAGAAGTTCGTGCTCGAAGAGCCGAGTATGCGAAGGCCTCATCCAGATCGCATCCGGAACGTCGTCGGACGGAGCGGCGGGGAGATCGGGGCGGCAGGCGTAGCCGAAATAGCCGAACCACTGCTCCCCCGGGCCGATCTCGCGCTCCAGGACGTGCCAGATGTCGTCGCCGACGACCTCGGAGCGGCCGCCGGTGTGGCGCAGCACTTCGCGGCGAGCGGCGGAGTAGGTCAGCGAGACGTCGTCGTCCTCGAGCCAGCCGATCAGGGACCGCGTACCGGACCACTCGCGCGCGCCACCACCATCGAGCCAGACGCAGCGCGGGTGCGCGGCGGCGACCTCGGCGAAGAGATCCTCGACGCTCACCGTGGCCCCGGTCGACCCAGGCTCTGCTGGTTCAAGAAGTTCGCGACCATCGCCGCGCCGTGCTGGGAGAGCACCGACTCCGGGTGGAACTGGACGCCCTCCAGCGGCAGATCCCTGTGCCGTACGCCCATCACGACCCCGTCCTCGGAACGGGCCGTCACCTCCAGGACATCGGGGACCGAGACGGCCGCCAGGGAGTGGTAGCGGACCGCCTCGAGCGGCGACGGGATACCCGTGAAGACCCCGCGACCGTCATGAGTCACCCGGGCCACCTCGCCGTGGGCGGGCTCGATCCGGTCGACGACACCGCCGTAGGCGGTCACCAGCCCCTGCATCCCCAGGCAGACGCCGAGGACGGGCCGCCCCGCGTCCAGGAGTACGTCCCGCCCGACCGCGAAGTCCGCCGGATCGGCCGGGTGGCCTGGCCCGGGCGAGAGGACCACATGGGTGTAGCCGGCGAGGTCCCCGAACTTCACCTCGTCGTGCTCCACGACATCCGGAAGGGCCCCGGTGACCTGCGCGACCATGTGGACGAGGCTCCACACGTAGGAGTCGTGGTGGTCGACCACGACGACTCTGGTCATTGGGCGAGCAGATCGCTGACGACGTCGTGGATGAGGTCGTAGCCGCGCTCGGTGAGGACCGACTCCGCGTGGAACTGGATGCCGGCGTAGTGCGGACCGGAGATGGCATGGATGTCGCCCGTCTCCGGATCGGCATCCACCGACACCCTTGCGGGCAGCTCCGTCGACCCCACCCGTCCGACGAACGTGTTGTAGAAGCCGACCCGCTCGCGACGCGGCCGCCCGCCGAACCCGAGACCCACGCGCGTCTGGGTGCCCTGGAAAACGATGTCCTTGTAGTGCAGGCCGATCCCGAGCTGGTGGCACAGCGCCTGGTGGCCGAGGCAGACCGCCAGGAACGGCTGCTCGGTCTCGAGCAGCGATGCCACGGCGGCACGCAGCTTGGCCATCTTCGGATCAGTGCCATCGCGCGGGTCACCCGGGCCGGGCCCGACGATGACGAGATCAGCACCCGCGAAGGCACCGTCCTCATAGTCCTCGTGCCGCACGACCGACGAGGTCATGCCGAGCACCCGCAGGACGTGGCGCAGCATGCGTACGAAATCGTCCTCGCCATCGAGGATCACCGCGTGCTTGCCGGCGAGGTGAGCGGAGGGCTCCTCGTCGCCCTGGTCGGTGAGCCAGAACGACGACAGGCGGCGGTTGCGGGCGGCCAGGGTCAGCAGCAGGTCCTCGTCGTTGACCAGCTCGGAGACGTCCTGGGCGAGGGCGGGCGCCGCCGGCACCAGCCCGAAGGCCGACAGGATCCCGCCGGCCTTGGCGTGCGTCTCGGCGACCTCGTACGTCGGGTCGGAGTCGCGGACCAGCGTCGCGCCGGCGCTCACCTTCAGCCGGCCGTCGACGGACACGTCCGCGGTGCGGATCACGATCGGCGAATCGACCGTCGGAGCACCGGACTCGTCACGGCCGAGCAGCGCGAGGGCGGCGCCGTAGTAGCCCCGGCCCTCCGGCTCGTACTTCTTGATCAACCGGCACGCGTTCTCCACCGGCGAGCCGGTGACAGTGGCGGCGTACATCGTGTCGCGCAGGATCTCGCGCGGATCCCGTGCCGACCGGCCGGCCAGCAGATACTCGGTGTGGATCAGCCGCGACATCGGCTTCAGGAACGGCCCGAGCACCTGGCCGCCCTGGTCGCAGATGTCGCACATCATCTTGAGCTCCTCGTCGACCACCATGAAGAGCTCGTAGACCTCCTTCTGATCATTCAGGAAGTCGGTCAGCTGGCCCTTGAGGTCGTGGGCGATCTTCTCCGGGCTGCCCTCGAGGTCGCGCGGCAGCCGGAAGGTGCCGGAGATCGGGTTCATCCGGACGTCGCCGCCGTGGACGCTCACGTGCCGCTCGGGCGAGGCGCCGATGAGGTAGCGGTCGCCGGTGAAGAAGCAGTAGGTCCAGTACGCCCCGCGCTCACGCTCCAGAAGACGACGCAGCACGGTGAGCGCGCGGTCGTGGTTCCAGTCGTCGAGCTGGGCCCGGTAGTGGCGGCCGATCACGAAGTTGGCGCCCTCGCCCTGGCCGATCTCGTCCTCGATGACGGTCTTGACCAGGTCGGCATAGGTGTCGTCGTCCACGTCGAACCCACCGCGGTCGGTGAACTCGACGGGCACGTCCGGGAGCGCCTCGATGACCTCCGCGACGGAGAACTCCCACTCGCGCTCCACGTCGACGACCACCAGCGGGGTGCCATCGTCGTGGGCCTCGAAGCCCCGCTCGCTCACCTGCCGGAACGGCACCGCAAGCAGTCTGTCGGCCACCTTCCCCGGCTCCGGGGTGCCCTCCTCGAGAGGTACGTCGAGCAGCGACTCGACCACGGACCGGGTGCCCGCCAGCATGCCGACCGTGTCCCGGTCACCCGCCCGCGAGGAGCGCCGGATGATCGCCCACGCCTCGTGCCCCGTGATCTCCTCGATCGCGGTCTTGGCAGGGCTGTTGGTCGTCATGGGATGAGCCTAATCCGCGCGCTGACGCGTGACCCATTCGATTCGGATGGTGGGCCGTGCAACCCCGCGGCGCCCCGAATCCGTTGACAGTGCGTGAGACGTTCCCAAGACGCCGAATTCGAGGCCTTCGTACGCCGCCACCGAGCGCCGCTCGTCGGCACT
Organism: Nocardioides sp. NPDC087217; assembly: GCF_044744805.1. Lineage (NCBI taxonomy): Bacteria > Bacillati > Actinomycetota > Actinomycetes > Propionibacteriales > Nocardioidaceae > Nocardioides > Nocardioides sp. NPDC087217. The sequence continues at coordinate 52,332 of NZ_JBIUZB010000008.1, read as the reverse complement.
GCACGGCTGCTGACCGCCGGCGACGCCCACCTGGCCGAGGATCTGGTCCAGTCGACCCTGGTCAAGGTCTATCTGGCCTGGGGGCGAGCTTCCCAGCACCCCGCTGCGTACGCTCGCCGGACCCTGATCAACTGCCTGACCGACCACCGCAGGCGCCCGTTCTTCCGGCGGGAGCAGGGCGCGGTCACGCTCCCCGAGGCACCGGTCGAGGATCCGGCGATGGTCGATCCCGAGCTGGTCGCGGCCCTGGCCGAGCTGCCGCCCCGGCAGCGCGCGGCCGTCGTGCTCCGCCATGTCCACGACCTCTCGGTCGAGGAGGTCGCCGACGCGCTCAGCTGCTCGACCGGAACCGTGAAGTCCCAGACCGCACGCGGCCTGGACAAGCTCCGGGCGCTGCTCACCCCCACCCAACTGACAGGAGACTCCCGATGAACGACGTGATCGACCGCCTCGCCCGCCTGACCCCGTCCCCGTCCGCCGCGGCGACCGAGGACGCCGCCGCCGACCTGCGCCGCGGCCACCGGGCGCTCTCCCGGCGCCGCATCAAGCGCGCCGCGCTCGGCGGCGCCGCGCTGACCCTCGCGGTAGGCGGCGCCTTCAGCGGGATCGCGCTGACCTCGGGCGACGACGTCGCACCGATTTCCCAGGCCGCCGACAACGTGCGCCTGGTCGACTACGACGGCGCCCAGATGCCCGGTTACACCGTGGCGAAGGTGCCCGAGGGGTTCGTGCTGCAGGGATCCGACCAGTACGTCCTCGCCGTCGCTCGCCCCGACGACAAGTCCTCCATCAGCGACTTCCGGGACAAGATCGTGGTGACCCTCGAGTCGCCCTCGTCACCCGCCGAGGGCGCCACCGACACCACGGTCAACGGCCAGCCTGCCACCCTCGTCACCACCCCCGACGGCGCGACGATGCTCAAGTACGCCTACCGCGACTTCACCGTCGTGATCCAGATGTGGAACACCATCCACCTCACCGACGAGCAGCTCGTCGAGTTCGCCGAGGGCGTCGAGGTCACCGCCGACGCCAAGCCCTCCGTCGGCTGACCCACCTCCCGACGCCCACCCACGCGGCTAGGCTGCGCGGGTGGGCGTCAACGATCTGAACAACGACGAGTTCGAGCGCCTCTACGGGCCCTGGGCAACGCACACCCCGGCCGACGTGGCCGCTCTCTTAGAGGGCTATCCCGGCACCTGGTGGATCGCGGGCGGGTGGGCGATCGAGGCGTTCACCGGCGTACGTCGTGAGCACGAGGACACAGACACCTGTGTGCTCCGCAGCGAGTTCGCCGTGCTGCGCAAGCATCTGTCGGGGCGCTTCGACGTGTGGGCGGCCGGTACGGCGGCGCTGCGTCCGCTACTCCCAGACGACGATCCGGGCGGCGCCGCGGACGATGTCCTCTGGGAGACCGAGGGTCAGGTCTGGACGCGGCGGAGCGCTGGGGATCCCTGGGAGTACGACCTGCTGCTCAACCCCGGCACCGCCGATGAGTGGGTCTACCGGCGTGAGGAGTCAATCCGGATGCCGATGTCCGAGGCGGTCTGGGAACGCGATGCGATCCGATATCTCCAGCCCGAGATCCAGCTCCTCTACAAGGCTCCAGGGCTCCGCTCGAAGGACCAGTTCGACTTCGACAACACCGTGCCGCTGCTCGACGACCGCCGGCGTCGCTGGCTGCGGCGCGCGCTCGAGCAGACCTTGCCCGACCACCCCTGGATCACAGCCCTCTAGCCACCCGGCCATCGCCGAGTCGGCGCGTTCTGACGCGCCGACTCGGCGACAGGTGGTCAGGAGACGGTGGTCAGCAGCTGGGTCGCGCGGGTGAGGACGACGTAGAGCGTGGCGCGGCCGGTGGCCGACTCGCGTTCGATCTCGTCGGGGCTGACCACGACGATGCCGTCGAACTCAAGGCCCTTGGTGTCCAGGCCGGTGAGGACGACGATGCGGTCCTCGCCGGAGGGCACCGAGGTCGGGTCAGCGGCGGACGCCGCAGCCGAAGGAGCGTCGGCCGCGAACTCCGGCCAAGACGCGAGCCAGGAGTTGACCTCGGAGCGGCGCGCGACCGGGACCACGATGCCGACGGTGCCGCCGACCTGCGACGCGATCTCGCCGACCGCGTCCCGGGTGGCCTTCTCCAGATCGACCGAGTGCTCGATGACCCGCGGCTCGACGCCGGTGGAGCGCACCGCGGTCGGCAGGTCGGCGTTGAGCCCGACCCGCTCGGCGTAGGCCGCGGCGAAGTCGTAGATCTCGGCCGAGTTGCGGTAGTTCGTGGACAGGTGGAACGCGTGGACCGGCTTGCCCTCGAGCGCCTTGGCCCGGGCGGCCTCGGCCTCCTCCGCCACCGGCCACGAGGACTGGGCGGGGTCGCCGACGATGGTCCACGAGGCCGTACGTCCCCGGCGACCGACCATCCGCCACTGCATCGGGGTCAGGTCCTGGGCCTCGTCGATGAGGATGTGGGCGAACGGGTCGTCATCGATCCGGTACGTCGGCGGGCGCCAGCCACGGCCCGAGGCGAACTCGCGGTCGGAGGCGGTCATCAGCTCGGCGATGTCGATGCCGCTCTGGTCGGCGTCGCGCTCGTCGGCGACCTGCTCGGGGATGTCGCCGATCGCGTAGCGGAGCTCGTCGAGCAGCGGGATGTCCTCGATGGCCAGGTCGGCGTCGGTCAGGCCGCGGCCGGCCCACGACTTGAGGAGCAGCTGCTGCTCGTCGTGAGTCAGGATTCCCTCGGACACGCGAGCGAGGAACTCTGGCTCGCGGAGCCAGCCGAGCACCTCGCGCGCCTCCAGCGCCGGCCACCAGGCGGCGGCGAACTCGAGGAAGGCGGGGTTGTCGAGCATCTCGTCGTTGAAGACCTCGCGACCACGCTCGCGGCCGCGCTCGCCGCGTACCTGCCGCCAGAGGATGTCGAGAAGCATCTGAGGTACGCGACGCAGCTGCTGGTTGCGCCGGCCCTGGCTCATCAGCTGACGCCGCAGCTCACCGAGCCGCTTGCCGTCCAGCCGCAGCGAGTCGTCGCGGTAGAAGACCTTGAACTCGCGCGGGGAGCCCGGCGCCTGCTGGCGCGAGGCGCGGCGCAGCACCTCGGCCATCCGGACCGAGCCCTTCACGTCGGCGACGGCGGGGTCGTTGTGCCACGTGGCGCGTACGCCGTCCACGACCTCACCCAGGGAGCGCAGCGCCACCGCGGTCTCACCGAGGCTCGGCAGGACGCGTTCGATGTAGCGCATGAAGACGCCCGACGGCCCGACGATGAGCACGCCGCCGGACTCGTAGCGGCGACGCTCGGTGTAGAGCAGGTAGGCGGCCCGGTGGAGAGCCACCACGGTCTTGCCCACTCCCGGACCGCCAGAGATGGTCGTGACGCCCTTGCCGGGCGCGCGGATGGCCTTGTCCTGCTCGGCCTGGATGGTCGCGACGATGGAGTGCATCGTGCGGTCGCGGGCGCGGCTGAGCTGGGCGATGAGCGCGCCCTCGCCGACGATCGGCAGGTCGGCGCCGGAGCGCTCCAGCGCCTCGGCGTCGAGCAGCTCGTCCTCGACACCGATCACGCTCTGCCCCTCGGAGCGGAGCACCCGCCGCCGGATCACCGACCGGGGCTCGACCGCCGTGGCCTGGTAGAACACCGCAGCCGCCGGCGCCCGCCAGTCGATCAGCAGCGAGTCACGCTGCGCGTCGCGCAGACCAATCCGGCCGACGTAGCGCGGCTCGGGGTCGACCGACGGGTCGAGGTCGAGGCGACCGAAGACCAGCCCCTCGTGAGCGGCATCGAGCTGCGCGATGCGTCGCGCCGCCTGGAAGGCGAACGCGTCGCGCTCGACCAGACCACCTTCATGGCCCAGACGCCCACGGTCGCGGCCCTCGGCGGCCAGCTCCTGCGCAGCGCGCGCCGACTCTCCCAGCTGGAGGTAGACACGATCTACGAACCCCTGCTCCTGAGCGATCTCGCGCTCAGCCAGCTTGTCGTTCAACTGGATGTTCCCCCGTCACAAAGATCCACACCCGCCGTGCGCCCCCCATGGCGCACGGCAAGGAGATAACTCTACCCCCGACGTGGTGTTATGCGAGCACGGGTGCCACCAGTCGGCTACCGCTTGCGAGACAGGAAGGCGGTCATCGCCTCGCGGGCCTCGTCGGAGCCGAAGAGGCGGGCGGAGAGGGCGGCCATCTCCTCGCCGCCGGCGTCGATGTGCTCGACCAGGCCGCGGACCATGAGGCGCTTGGTCTCGCGCAGTCCCTGGGGGGAGCCCTCGAGCAGGGAGGAGGTGATGGCGGCGACCTCGTCGTCGAGCGAGGCGGCGGGGACGGCGGCGGTCAGGATGCCGATGCGGGCAGCCTCCGCGGCGTCGAACTTGTCGCCGGTGAGGAAGTAGCGGGAGGCGGCGCGGGCGTCGATCCGAGGCAGGATCGAGAGGGAGATCGCGGCGGGGGCCAGGCCGAGCCGGACCTCGGTGAGTGCGAACGAGACGGTGTCGGCGGCGATCGCGATGTCAGCGGCGGCAACGAGCCCGAGACCCCCGGCGCGCACCGGTCCCTGGACCTTCGCCACGACGGGCTTGGTCAGGGCGACGATGGTGCGCTGGAGACGTACGATCCCGCGGGTGCCCTCCTCCATCGGCACCGTCGCGGCCTCGGAGAGGTCGGCGCCGGAGCAGAAGACGGTGCCCGTGGCCTGCAGCACGACGGCCTTGACGGAGGTGTCCTTGTCGGCGGCGTGCAGCGCCTCGAACAGCTCGGTGACCAGCTGGCGGGAGAGCGCGTTGCGGTTGGCCGGCGAGTCGAGGGTGATGGTGGCGACACCCTCGGCGACGTCGAGGTGGACGAGCTCAGCAGTGGATTGAGGCGACTCAGTCATGGGGCAGACCTTACGGTGCTTGACTGGAGGTGTGGACCGGGTCCTCGATGCGTTCTCCGCCATCCCCAGGGAGGGCTTCCTCCCTCCCGAGGAGCGCAGCTTCGCGACGTTCGACGAGCCGCTTCCGATCGGCCGCGGACAGACCAACTCGCAGCCGCGGACGGTGGCCGACATGCTCCGTCTTCTCGAGGTCGCACCGGGTGACAAGGTGCTCGACGTCGGCTCCGGGTCGGGCTGGACGACCGCGCTGCTCGCCCACCTGACCGGTCCGGAGGGCAGCGTCATCGGGGTCGAGCTGGAGCCCTCGCTGGTCAGGTTCGGGCGACGGAACCTGGCGGCGACCGACCAGCCGTGGGCCCGCATCGAGAAGGCGAAGCCCGGGGTCCTCGGGTGGCCTCGGCAGGCTGCGTACGATCGCATCCTCGTCTCCGCCGAGGCCGAAGCCCTGCCACGCGAGCTGATGGACCAGCTCGCCTCGCCCGGGCGAATGGTGGTCCCGGTCGCCGGGCTGATGATGCTGGTGGAGCGGAACGAGACGGGCGTGGTGCGACTCAGCAGCCACGGCTGGTATCGCTTCGTGCCGCTGCGGAGGAAGCCCTAGGAGCTCGTACGCCGCTCCGGCTCGCCCTCGTCGGGATGCGGCACCGCGCGCAGCTGGCCCGGCGGCACCGGCGGCGGTGGCTTGGTCGGCGGCAGCGGCCGGCTGAACTCGTCGTGGCGACGGATCCGCCTCGCGGTCTTGCGGAGCCAGGAGGGGTCCATGACGATCTCGTGGGTGTCGCCGTCGGGGCCGTCGAACGTGACCGCGACCGTCTCGAAGCCCTTGTGACGCTGCATCAGGGCATAGCTCGCGTAGGCGCGGCGGTCGGCCTCGGTCAGCTCGACGTCGTCGGTGAAGAGAGTCAGCAGCGCCCGCGGCCACAGGTGGCGGGCGTAGACGACGTTGACCTCGATCGAGAGCACCACCATCAGCGCCGCGATGTAGAGGAAGGCGACGAGACCGAGGACCAGCGCGAAGGTCTGGTTCATGCCACGGGTTGCGGCGAGCACGTGCTGGACGAACTCCGCACCGAAGTACTGCAGCACCTGCCACAGCATCGCGAACGTGAGCGCTCCCGGGAGAGCGTGGGCGAGGGCGTGGTCGCGCGTGGTGGCCATCCGGAAGACGACGCAGAGCATGCCGGTGACGATCACGACGGTGCCGAGGATCACCAGCCAGTAGCCGACGTCGACCGCCTTGAACCCGAGGAAGTCGGTGCGGCTCAGCACCAGCGACAGCGCGGTCACCGAGAGGATGGCCAGACCGCCGGCGGCGAGCATGAGCAGCGACCGCACCCTCAGCAGGATCGGGTTGGGGCGGCTGTTGCGCGGCACGGACCAGGCTGTGTTGACCGCGTTCTGCAACGAGAGGCCCAGGCCGAGCGCACCGTAGAGGGCGGTGAGACCACCGATGACGATCGCGCTGGACGAGCCGGTGAGCTCCTTGCGGCCGAGCTGGTCACCGATGATCGGGAACTGCGCCAGCGCCGTGTCGAGCACCGCCTCCTGCAGGCTCGGGTTGCCCTCCAGCACGAAGCCGAGGATCGAGGAGGCGAGCAGCAGGATCGGGAAGACGGCCACGAAGGCGTAGTAGGTGATGATCGCGGCGAGGTTGTTGCCCTGGTCGTCCCAGAACTTGTACAGGACAGCCAGCGGGAACGCGACCGGCGGAAACCGGCGCTGAGCCCGATCCATTGCCGTCGCCGCTCCAGCCATAAGGGTCAGGCTAACCCCTGTGTGACCCGATAGATTGAACGTCGGTCAGGTCAGCAGGCCAGCACACTCGAGGAGATGACCCACCAGATGTCGAACTTCGGCCCGCCGCCCGGGCCACCGCCAGGCGCACCGCAGGGCCCCACTCATGGACCGGGCGAGCAGCCCCAGGCCCCGCCGTGGGCACAGCAGTCGTACGTCCCCGCCGGCCCGCCGCTGGCGACCTGGGGTCGCCGCGCCGGCGGTGCGCTGATCGACGCGGCGCTGCTGGTGCCGTTCTATCTGGTCGCCGGCGTGGGAGGCGGGTTGTCGCAGGAGTCCGGCTTCTTCGTCACCATCTTCGGCCTCCTGGTCACCCTGGTCGGCTGGCTGGGATTCATCGGCTTCGCCGTCTGGAACCACGTCCTCAAGCAGGGCCGCACCGGCCACACCATCGGCAAGAGCGTCCTCGGGATCAAGCTGGTCCGCACCGAGTCACAGGCGACGACCGGCGTCCCGATGGCGCTGGGGCGGCAGCTGCTCCACGTCCTCGACGCGTTCTGCTTCATCGGCTACCTGTGGCCGCTGTGGGACGACAAGCGGCAGACCTTCGCCGACAAGATCGTCGCCACGCTGGTCGTGGTGGAGCCTCGGTCATAGCCACAGCGGGCTCAGGCGTGTGCGCTGACAATTGCGTAGAGATGTGGCCATACTCGGCGCATGTCTAACTACGGCCCGCCTCCTGGCGCCCCGCAGGACCCCTCCGGCCAGCCCCTGCCGCCGACTCCGCCGCCCGCACCGGCCTACGGTCAGCCCAGCGCTCCGCCGCCTCCGCCCGCGCCGGGCTACGGCGCCGCTCCGGCCGCACCTGGCTACGGCGCCGCCCCGGCCGGGTACGGCTATGGGGCCCCGACCCCGCCGTACGCCTCCTGGGGTGCACGCGCGGGTGCCTTCATCATCGACGGACTCGTCGGCGCGGTGGCCATGATCCCGTTCTGGATCGGCTATGGCCTGCTCATCGGCGGCGCCACCGCGGGCGGTGTCTCGGAGTACGACCCGAACACCGGCATGTACACATCCGCCGGCGAGCCCAACGGGGCCCTCATGGCCATCGGCGGGCTGCTCATGTTCATCGGCTTCCTCGTGTCCCTTGCCTTCCTGTTCTGGAACTACGGCCTGAAGCAGGGCAAGACGGGCTACACGATCGGCAAGGGCGTCCTCGGCATCAAGGTCGTCAAGGAGGCCGACGGTCAGGTCCTCGGCACCTGGTTCTCGATCGGGCGCTTCTTCGTCCACTACCTCGACCAGCTCGCCTGCTACATCGGCTACCTGTGGCCGCTGTGGGACGACAAGCGTCAGACCTTCGCCGACAAGATCCTCAGCACGATCGTCGTCATCGAGCCGAAGAAGTAGAGACAGACGTACGCATCAGGGCCGGTCGCTCACGCGACCGGCCCTGTACTCATTTCGCCGTGATCAGTAGGACTTCGGGAGCCCCAGGGTGTGCATGGCGACGTAGTTGAGGATCATCTCCCGGCTGACCGGGGCGATCCGGCCCAGCCGGGCGGCGACGAGCTGGTTGGCCAGGCCGTACTCGACCGTCAGGCCGTTGCCACCGTGTGTGTGGACCGCGGCATCGGTGGCGTTGCAGGCGACCTCGCCGGCGGCGTACTTGGCCATGTTGGCGTACTCCCCGGCACCGGCGTCGTCGCCGGCGTCGTAGAGCGCGGCGGCCTTCTGCCACAGCAGGCGGGCCTGCTCCAGCTCGATCTTGACCTTCGCGAGCGGGTGCGCGATGCCCTGGTGGGAGCCGATCGGGGCGTCCTTCCAGACCGACCTCGACCCGGCGTACTCGACCGCCTTGCCGAGCGCGTAACGCGCCATCCCGCAGGAGAGGGCTGCGCCCATGATCCGCTCGGGGTTGAGGCCCGCGAAGAGCTGCCAGATGCCGCCGTCCTCGTCGCCGACGAGGGCGTCGGCGGGGAGACGTACGTCGTCGATGAAGAGCGTGAACTGCTTCTCCGGCGCCTCCCAGGCCATCGGGATGACCTGCTTGGTGAAGCCCTCGGAGTCGGTCGGGACCACGAAGAGGGCGGGCTTGAGCTTGCCGGTCTTGGCGTCCTCCGTCCGCGCGACGATGAGGACCGAGTCGGCCTCGTCGACACCGGAGATGAAGGTCTTCTGACCGTTGAGCACCCAGCTGTCGCCGTCGCGCTTCGCCGTCGTCGTGATCTTGTGGGAGTTCGAGCCGGCGTCGGCCTCGGTGATCCCGAAGGCCATCAGATGCGAGCCGTCCGCGATCGCCGGCAGCCAGCGCTTCTTCTGCTCGTCGGTGCCGCAGCGGCCGATGATGCTGCCGCAGATCGCCGGGCTGACGACCATCATCAGCAGCGGAGCGCCGGCGGTCGCCGCCTCCTCGAGCACGGCGGCCAGGTCGCTCATGCCACCGCCACCACCGCCGTACTCCTCGGCGATGTTGACGCCGAGGAACCCGTTGCGGCCCATCTCGAGCCACATCTCGGTCATCTTGCCGCCCTCGCGGGCCTGCTTGGCGACGAAGTCGTGGCCGTACTTGCCGGCCAGCTTCGCCACCGCCTCTCGCAGCGCGGTCCGCTCCTCGGGCTCGCCAAACGGATTGGGCACCGTTGCGGTGGTGGTGGTCATGCTGTCTCCTCTACGACGGCCAGCACCTCGCCGGCGGCGACCTGGGTTCCTGGTTTGACGTTGATCTGAGCGAGTACGCCGTCGGTGGGCGCGGTCACCGTGTGCTGCATCTTCATCGCCTCCAGAACCAGCAGCGGCTGGCCCTCGGTGACGTCGCTGCCGGTCTCGGCGAGCACGCTGATGACCGATCCCGGCATCGGCGCCAGCAGGCTTCCGGGCTGGGTCTGGGTCGCGGGGTCGGTGAACCTCGGACGCTTCCGCAGCGCGGTGTGGCCGAACGAGGAGTCGACGTCGATCCGGTCTCCGGCGACGGCGATCTCGTACGCCGTCCGCAGACCGTCCCGCTCCAGCACAACCCGGCTCTGACCTGCATCGATGACCTCGAAGCCGTCGATGCGATAGCCGTCGCGGGTGCCGTACCACTCCACGACGAGGCCGTCTTCGGAGCCATCCTCGAAGACCGTCCGCTGCGGCTGGCTCGTGACGTTGCGCCAGGCGACCGGGAGCCCCGGGCGGCGGGTCGCCTCGGCCAGCGCGACCGCTGCCGCCACCGGGGCGCCGGGGTCCTCCGTGCGTGGAAGGAATTTTTCTTCCGCGAGAAGAGAGGTGCTGACCTCACCGGACCGGAACGCCTCCGACCCGAGGATCCCGATCAGCTGCTCCCGGTTGGTCACCAGGCCATGGATCTTGGCCGTACGCAGCACCCCGACGAGCCGCCGGATCGCCGCGTCGCGCGTGGGGGCGTGGACGATCACCTTCGCCAGCATCGCGTCGTAGAAGGTGCTGACCTCCGAGCCCGACGTGTAGCCGGCATCGACGCGCGCATCCCCCGGAAACTCGAGCGTCGTCAAGGTCCCCGATTGCGGCTGATAGTCGGCTGCCGGATCCTCGGCGTAGAGCCGTACCTCCACCGCATGCCCGCTGACCCCGCCGGAGCCGCTAGGCGAAGGCGTGTCGAAACCAACACCTTCGGCCACCGCGATCTGCAGCTCCACCAGATCCACCCCATGAACCAGCTCGGTCACCGGGTGCTCGACCTGCAGACGCGTGTTCATCTCCAGGAACCAGAACCGCTCCGAGGCGGCGTCGTAGAGGAACTCGACGGTCCCGGCGCCGCGGTAGTCGATCGCCGCGGCAGCGTTCCGGGCGGCCTCGTGGAGCGCCGACCGGACGGTGTCCGGGAGCAGCGGAGCCGGCGACTCCTCGACGACCTTCTGGTGACGACGCTGCACCGAGCAGTCGCGCTCGCCGAAGACCGCCACATTGCCGGCGCCGTCGCCGACGACCTGGACCTCGACGTGGCGGCCCGCCTCGACGTACGGCTCGACGAAGACGGTCCCGTCACCGAAGGCGGACGCGGCCTCGGCCTCGGCCTTGGCGATCTCGGCACCGAGAGCGTCGAGCGAGCGGACGATCCGCATCCCGCGGCCGCCCCCGCCGGCGGAGGCCTTGACCAGCAGCGGCAGGTCGGACTCGACCGGCGAGGCCGGTGCCTCCAGGACCGGGACGCCGGCGGCGGCCATGATCTTCTTGGCCTCGATCTTGGAGCCCATCTGCTCGATCGACTCGGGCGCGGGCCCGATCCAGACCAGACCGGCCGCCTCGACGGCGCGGGCGAAGTCGGCGTTCTCCGACAGGAACCCGTAGCCCGGGTGGATCGCGTCGGCGCCGGCCACCTTGGCCGCCTCGATGACGAGGTCGGCGCGGAGGTAGGTCTCGGCCGGGGCGTTGCCCGGGAGGCGTACGGCATGATCCGCTTCCGCCACGAACGGCAGGTCCGCGTCGGCGTCGGAGTGCACCACGACGGTCTCGATGCCGAGCTTGCGGGCGGTGCGGAAGACGCGCGAGGCGATCTCGGCGCGATTGGCGACGAGGATTCGACTGATGGTCATGGCAATCACATCCTGAAGACGCCGAAGTTCATGGCGCCCTCGATCGGTCGGGTGGCGATGGCAGAGAGGCAGAGGCCGAGGACGGTGCGGGTGTCGCGCGGGTCGATGACCCCGTCGTCGTAGCCGAGGCCGGAGAGGAACATCGGCAGCGACTGCTCCTCGACCATCCCCTCGACCATCTCCTTGACGCCCTTGAACCCGTCGGCGTCGAAGACCTCGCCCTTCTTCTCGGCCGACTCGCGGGCGACGATCTCCATCACCCCGGCGAGCTGGGCCGGCCCCATGACCGCGGACTTGGCAGAGGGCCACGTGAACAGGAAGCGGGGGTCGTACGCACGGCCGTTCATGCCGTAGTTGCCCGCGCCGTAGCTCGCGCCCATGATCACGGTCAGGTGCGGGACGGTGGAGTTGGAGACCGCGTTGATCATCAGGGCGCCGTGCTTGATGATGCCGCCCTGCTCGTACTCGGTGCCGACCATGTAGCCGGTCGTGTTGTGCAGGAACAGCAGCGGGGTGTCCTTCTGGTTGGCGAGCTGGATGAACTGCGCCGCCTTCTGGGCCTCCTCGCTCATCAGTACGCCGCGGGCGTTGGCGAGGATGCCGATCTCGTAGCCGTGCAGCCGCGCCCAGCCCACGCAGAGGCTCGATCCGTAGAGCGGCTTGAACTCGTCGAACGGCACCTCGTTGTCAGGCCCGGTCCCATCGACGATCCGCAGGATCGCCTCGCGCGGGTCGAAGGGCTCCTTGAGGTCGGTCGGGATCAGGTCGAGCAGGCCGTCGGGGTCGAGCTCGGGCTCGTAGCTCGCCTTCGGCTCGGGACCGCGCTTGCGCCAGTTGAGCCGGGCCACGACGCGTCGCGCCTGCCGGATGGCGTCGTGCTCGTCGACCGCGAGGAAGTCGGAGGAGCCGGAGATGCGCGAGTGCATCTCGGCGCCGCCCAGCGACTCGTCGTCGGTGTCCTCGCCGGTGGCCATCTTCACCAGCGGCGGGCCGGCCAGGAAAACCTTCGCGCCCTCCTTGACCATGATCACGTAGTCGCTCATGCCCGGGACGTACGCACCACCGGCCGTGGAGTTGCCGAAGACCACCGAGATGGTCGGCTGCTTGCGGGCGGAGGCACGCGTCAGGTCGCGGAACCCCTTGCCGCCGGGGATGAAGATGTCCTTCTGGGTGGGCAGGTCGGCGCCGCCGGACTCGGTGAGGTTGATCGTCGGGAGACCGTTCTTCTCCGCGATCTCCGCGGCCCGGAAGGAGCGCTTGAGGGAGTAGGGGTTGAGCGCCCCGCCCTTCACCGTCGGGTCGTTGGCGACGATCATGCACTCGACGCCCTCGACCACACCGATGCCGGTGATGATCGAGCCACCGACCGGGAAGTCGCTGCCCCAGCCGATCAGCGGCTGGGTCTCCAGGAACGGGCTGCCCTCGTCCAGCAGCAGCTCGATCCGCTCGCGGGCGAGCAGCTTGCCGCGGGCCTTGTGGCGGGCGACGTACTTCTCCCCGCCTCCGGTCGCCGCCTTGGCGTGCTCGGCGTCCAGGGCCTCGATCTTCTCGAGGAGGGCTTCTCTGTTGCTCATCGGTCCAGTCCCAACAGCTTGGCGGCCAGGTCCGTCATCACTTCGGTCGCTCCTCCTCCGATCGGCAGGATCCGGGCGTCGCGGTAGTGCCGCTCGACCTCGGTCCCGTACATGTATCCCGTCCCGCCGTGGAGCTGGACGGCTTGGTCGACGACCCAGGTGCAGGCCTCGACCGCTGTCTGCTTGGCCAGCGCCGCCTCGGCGATCGTGGCCTGGGTGGACCCTTCGCGGTCGTAGCGCGCGACCACGGCGTGGGTGTAGGCCTTGGCCACCTCGACCTGCCGGTGCATCTCGACCAGCTTGTGACGTACGACCTGACGCTTGATCAGGGGCTCACCGAAGGTCTCGCGCTGGCGGCAGAAGTCGGCGGTGAGCGCCAGGCAGCGGGCGGCCGTGCCGTAGCCCTGCACGGCCAGCGCGATCCGCTCGGTCACGAACGCCTCGGCGATGTAGATGAACCCGGCGTTCTCGTCGCCGACGAGGTTGGCGGCGGGGAGGCGTACGTCCTCGAAGGCGAGCTCCGCGGTGTCGGAGCAGTGCCAGCCCATCTTGGCCAGCTTGCGGGTGACCGTGAAGCCAGGGGTGTCCTTGTCGATCACGAGCAGGCTGATGCCGCCGGCGCCCTTCCCGCCCGTGCGGACGGCGGTGGTGACGAAGTCGGCGCGTACGCCGCTGGTGATGAACGTCTTGGCGCCGTTGACCACGAACTCGTCGCCGTCACGGACCGCGGTGGTGCGCAGATGGGAGACGTCGGAGCCGCCGTCGGGTTCGGTGATGGCAAGGCTGCCGATCTTCTCACCGGCCAGCGTGGGCTTGACGTAGGTGTCGATGAGGTGGGGCGAGCCGTGCTTGGCGATGTGCGGCAGCGCGATCCCGTGGGTGAACAGGCCCGCGAGCAGGCCGGACGAGGCGCCCTCGGACATCATCCCCTCGGTCACCGCGACGGTGTCGGCCAGTCCGCCACCCTCGCCGCCGGCCTCCTCCGGGAACCCGATCCCGAGCAGGCCCTGCTTGGCGGCGGCCTTGTGGACCTCCCGTGGGATCTCCTGGTTGTCCTCCCAGACCTGCAGGTCGGGGAAGACCTCACGGCGGGCGAACTCTGCGCCCAGCTGGAACAGGTCGCTGCTCACAGAAACTCCTCCGGGATGTCGACAAATCGGCTCCGGGCCCACTCGCCCAGCCCCTTGGCCTGCGGGTCGAACCGCGTCGAGGCGGCCACGCCCTCCCCGAGCAGATCGTGGATGACGATGTTCACGCCGCGCAGGTGCGGCAGCGGGGTGATGTCGATGGCGAGTTCTTCGGCCTCGGGGATCAGCTTCCGCACCCATGGCTGAGTGACGGTGCGCAACAGCCACTCGACGGCAACGTCCGGTCGGCCCTGCGGCACCCAGAGCCCGAGGTTGGCATCGCCGCCCTTGTCCCCGGAGCGTGCGTAGACCAGATCGCCGAGCGGCACAGAACGGAGCGAACCGACTGGCACGCCGAATGCCGGGGACGCGAACGTCTGCGGGCGCTGCGGCGACGGCTCGGCATACGCCAAGGGGGCCGGGACCTCGTAGGTAGAACCGTCGGGGAGGTGGACGGTCTCCGGGGCGCGGTCGCGCCGGACGTACGCAGCTTTGTAGATCCCGAACGGAGACGGCCGTCCCGGGGGCGCAGTGACATGGAAGCCCGGGTAGGAGGCGAGCGCCAGCTCGATGGCCGGTGCGGTGAGGGCACGTCCGACGGCGTCGGCGTCCGCCGCCCGCGCCGAGAGCCGCAGGATACAGGCGGCTCCCTCTTCGGTCGGCGAGTCGGGGGCAGGGACGCGGTAGGTCGACCAGGTGTAGTCGGGCCCGATCGGGAGCTCGGCGTCGAGCTGGTCACGCAGCCAGGCGGCCTTGGCGTCGATGTCGGGGCCGGTGAGCACGAACTCGGCCGAGTTGCGGTAGCCCCCGAGCGAGTTGACCGCGACCTTGAGGGTCGCCGGCGGCGGCGTGCCGGTCACGCCCGTGATCGCGACCCGGTCGATCCCGACCTCCTCCAGACGGATCGAGGTGAGGTCGGTCGTCACGTCGGGACCGAGGTAGAGCGGGCCCTGGATCTCGTAGAGCAGCTGGGCGGTGACCGTGTCGACCGTGACCGTACCGCCGGTCTCGTCCTGCTTGGTGATGATCGAGGAGCCGTCGACGGCGATCTCGGCGACCGGGAAGCCCAGCGGACGCGCCCGAGCCTGCGGCGACATGGTCAGGAACCCGGAGAAGTTGCCGCCGGTCGCCTGGGTGCCGCACTCGATCACGTGCCCGGCGACCACGGCGCCGGCGAGCTCGTCGTAGGAGTCGCGCTTCCAGCCGTGGTGGGCGATCGCCGGTCCGACGACGACGCTCGCATCAGTGACCCGACCGGTGACGACGATGTCGGCGCCGGCGTCGAGCGCGTGCGCGATCCCGAAGGCACCGAGATAGGCGTTGGCGGTCAGCGCGTCGGGGTGGGAGTCGAGACGACCCCGGAGGTCGTCTCCGTCGACGTAGGCCACCTTGGCGCTCGTCCCCAGCGCCTCGATCGCCTGAGCCAGACCCGCGGGGTTGAGACCGCCGGCGTTGGAGACGATCTTGACCTCTCGCTGCAGGGCGAGGTCGATGCTGTCCGCGACCTGGCGCAGGAAGGTCTTGGCATAGCCCGTCGAGGGGTCCTTGAGGGTGTCCTTGCCCAGGATGAGCATGGTGAGCTCGGCGAGGTAGTCGCCGGTGAGCACGTCGAGCCGACCGCCCTCGAGCATGTCGCGCATCGCCGAGAACCGGTCGCCGTAGAAGCCGGAGCAGTTGCCGATCGTGATCATCGCGCGTCCCCTTCCGGAGCCCGTCCGGAGCCGGCAGGACCGGCGAACGCCTGGGCGATGCTCAGCCACTTCTCGGCGTCATCCCCGGTGGCCTCCAGCGCGGTGTCGTCGCGGTGGATGCGCTGGGTGACGAGACGTGCGAAGTCGTACGCCGGTCCTCGGACGCTCTGCGCCGCATCCTCAGGCCCCCACTCCCAGACCTCACCGGACGGCGCGGTCAGCTCGATCCGGAACGCGGAGCTCGGCGGAGTCAGACCGTGGACGCCGTAGGAGAAGTCACGGGTGCGGGTGCCGAGGTGGCAGACGTGCTTGATGCGGTCGCTGGGCTCGTAGGCGAGACCGAGCGCCTCACGCACGTCCAGCCCGTGGGCCCAGGTCTCCATGAACCGCGCGGTCGCCATCGAGGCCGGCGACATCGGCGGCCCGAACCAGGGCAGCTTCTGCCCGTTCGGGACGTTCGCGAGCGCCCCGGCGAGCTCGCCGCGTACGCCGTCCCAGTGCTCCAATAGGTCCGTCGCCGGCATCGTGGCCAGTGCCAGCGCAGCCTCGTCGACGTACCCCTCGGGATTCTTGAGCGCCTCGGTGACCAGCTCGTCCCACGCGGTCGCGTCACCCGCGACCCACTCGGTCGCGGCGAGCGCGGCCTCGTCGGTCCAGGCCAGGTGGGCGATCTGGGCGGCGACGTCCCAGCCCGCGGCCGGCGTCGGTTCGCGCCAGCCCGCCTCGCTCAGCCCCGCCACCACCTGGCGCAGCTCGAACCCCTCCATGGAGAGGTCCTCGAGAAGTTCATCCAGCAGACTCATCGGGCCACCTCCGTAGCGCACGCGCCAGAGTACGGACGCGGCCCGATGAAAGGTTCAAGGTTCGCTCGCTTGCGCTCACTCATTGCAGCTCTCTTTCCAGGACCTCGGCCCAGTGATCGAGGATCCGCTCGCGTCGGGCGGCGTCGTCGGTAATCGTGTCAGCCAGACCCAGGCCGCGGACCAGATCGAGCGTGGCCTGCACGAGCTCGCGCACGCCGGGTTTCCTCTCGTCCACGTCGAGCAGCTCGACCGTGGCCCGGTGGAGCTCGCGGCCGATGCGCTGCTCGAGCGGACCCACCGCGGCAGCCAGCTGCTCGTCGGTGCGGGCCGCCACCCACAGCTCCAGGGCCGCGGCGAAGACCGGGGAGGTGACCTGCTCGGCGAGCATGGCGAGCACCTGCCGCGTGCGCTGTCCGCCCTCCGGAAGCGCCCGGGCAGCCTCCTTGAGTGCCTCACCTCGGGCCTCGGTGATGTGCTCGACCGCCGCCACGACCAGGTCGTTCTTGGCCGGGAAGTGGTGCAGCTGCGCCCCGCGAGAGACCCCGGCGCGCTGGGAGACGAGCGTGGTCGAGGTGCCGGCGAAGCCACGCTCGACCAGCAGCTCGACGGTCGCGTCGAGGAGACGGGCCCTCATCGCGCGGGTGCGCTGTTCCTGAGGGATGCGGGTGGCCTGGCTCACAGACAGGCACTCTGCCGCGCCAGAAACAAACAGTCAACCCTGACTTTATTTTTCTGAGACGACGTCACCACAGGCGGAAGCAGAACGTCCGGAACCGCTCGTAACGTCGACCGCATGGCTATCGCACGCAATCCTCAGTGGGTCATCGACTGTCCCGACACGGCGGCCCTTTCCACCTTCTACGCACAGCTCCTCGGCTGGGAGTCCAAGGTCGACGACGACGGCGGCTGGGCCAGCGCCTGGGGCGACGGCGGATCGCTGGACTTCCAGCGCGTCGACAACTACCAGGCTCCGAAGTGGCCCGGCCAGGACGTACCTCAGCAGACGCATCTCGACGTCACCGTCGACGACCTCGACGAGGCCGAGGCGGCGACCCTCGCCCTCGGCGCCACCAAGCACGAGGTCCAGCCCGGCGAGTCCTTCCGCGTCTTCCTCGACCCCGCCGGCCACCCCTTCTGCCTCTGCAAGGCCTGACGCCCCGCCGAGTCCGCACAAATGGCGCGCCGAGAAGGCAGTTGTGGGTGACGAAACTCGAGTTTCGTCACCCACAACTGAGGATTCGGCGGGCTATTCGACCCGGGCCACCATGGGCAGGCGACCGCGGGTGGTGACCGCGACGATGAGCGCGATCAGCAGGGGAAGCCCGACGACCACGATGCCGACGAGGTCCCACGGGATCTCGAGGTAATGCGCGGCGACGCTGTCGCGCTCCGGCCAGCCCTCGGTGGTGATCGGATAGCTGATCGCGATCCCGGGAACGAACCCGATCAGCGCGCCCGGGACCGCCCCGAGGAGCGTCACGACCAAGGCGTACGAGGCAGCGACCCCGCGTCGCGTACGCGTCCTGGCTCCGACCGCCGACAGTGTCGCCAGGTCGGGGCGGGCGTCGTTGAGCGCCAGGTGAGTCGCGGTCAGCGCGCCACCGATCATCAGCACGGCTCCCAGGGAGACCAGGAGCAGCCAGACGATCACGGCGGTGTCCGTCTCCTGGTAGCCACGCTCGATCAGGATCGTCGTGGGGAACTGCCCCGCGGCCAGGGCCTCGTCGAGGTCCGTCTCGGCGGCAGCACTGATCCGGGCGTTCTCGACGTAGAGGCCCAGGACCCGCGGTTCGACACCGAGCTTCTTCACCATCGCCGGCGTCACGACTGCATAGGCGGGCGCGGCTCGGTCGACGACGTCGAGATAGGTCGCCGGCACGTCGACGGTGACGGCGTCGCGTTCCGTCTGCTCCTCCTCGGACCACTCCTTGACCACCAGGCGCGCCGACTGCTGCGAGGACACCAGCTTGTCGTCGGTGGTGAACACCACCGCACCGGAGGACCGCAGGGTCTCCACGGCAGCGGCGGCATCACGCTCGGAGAGCGACCGCGCCACCGCCGGCGGAAGGGTGCCGTCGGCGTCGGAGACGACGAGGTCGCCGAACTCGCCGATGGTGGTGTCGAGCGGGATCGAACCACCATCTCCGGTCGCGACGGCGACGTACCGTCCGTCGGCATCGGACGTCGCGCCGATCGTGAGCGCTGCCGTCGCCCCCGGGATGGCCTTCTCGACCTGCGCGGCGATGTTCTCCCACCGCGATCTCGTCTCGTCCGGATCGACGTCGCTCTCGGTGTCGCCGTGTCGCGGATGCACCACGGCGTCGCCGATCGTGTAGGAGGGCAGGTAGCTCTCCTGGTTCTGCTCCTGGTCGCTGCTGAACGCGATCCCGAGCGTGACCACACCGACCACCGTCACCGCGATCGCACCGGCAGCCGGCACCGTCCGGGTGCGGTGCCGATCGGCGTCGCGGGTCGCGAACCGGATCACCAGCGGCATCCGGGCGCTGAACCGCGCGGCCGCGGACACGAGGGCGGGGAGGATGAACAGCACGCCGGCGACGCAGAGCAGTACGCCGAGAGCGATCGGGATCCCACTGAGCGCGTTCCGGGTGCCGAACGCCGCCGAGGCGACTCCTGCGGCCACCAGCACGATGCCGATGATCGGCGAGCGCCGCGATGGAAGGGTCTCGGACCGCCGCCCGGACAGCACGCCGACGACGTTCTGGCGCGAAGCGATCCAGGCCGGCACGATCGCCGCGCAGATCGCGGCCGCGAAGCCGATGACGGCGACCGCCAGGACCTGCAGCCACGGCACCTCGAACGGGCCGAACCAGGCCGAGACCTGATCCTGGGCGAGCGGCTGGAGCAGCCGCGCCAGACCGACCCCGAGGACAGCACCGACGACGGCGGCCACCGCGCCGATGACGATCGCCATCCCGAGCAGGACGCGCCGGGACTGACGAGCGGTCCCTCCCGAGGCCGCGATCAGGGCCAGGTCGCGCGCTTGGCGCCGGGCCGCGACCGCGAACGCCGGCCCGGCCAGCAGGACCACCTCGAGGATCACCATGACCACGATGAGGACGAGGACCACGAGCTCGGAGGGGTCTGGGGCCCCCATGGGCGGACGGATCTCCTTGTCGGCCGCGCGCGCCGCGGCCGACGGGTCCAGGACGACCGAACGCGAGAGCACGAAGGCTCCGGCCGCGTTGAGGTCCTCGATGTTGGACCAGGTCACCGGTCCACCCCCGACCAGCCAGGTCGAACGATCGCTGGTGTAGTCCACCGGAAGGTCCACTCCGGCGATGAAGGGGTCGTTGCGTACGTTCGCCGACTCGACGATCCCGACGACCTTGCGCGTCTCATCGATGTTGCCGTTCGGGATCAGCAGCTCCTCACCGACGCCCGGACCCCGGAACGCGAGGTTGGAGTTGACCACGACCTCATCCGGGCCCTGCGGGAGCCGGCCCTCGGTCAGCCGGGCCAGACCGGCAGCGAGCGGGTCGTTGAGATCGGTCTCCAGACCACTGGCCCAGGTGACCCCCTTGTCGGTGCGTACGTCGAAGGTCCGCTCCTCGGCCACGAGCAGCGGGCGGTCCCCGATGATGGCCTTCACCCCGGCCGCGTCGAGCGGGTCCGCGTCGGACTCCTCGAGCCATTCGGAGGCGTTCTCGGGGTCGATCCCCTGCCGCACGGAGGCGGAGCCCTGGACGTCGATGCTCGCCGAGGCCTCGGTGCCGAGCCGACGGTCGAGGCCCTCCACGGTGTCGACGTCATAGGTCTGGTACGTCACCGCGACCGCGGTCACGCCCGCCACCGGCAGCGCGATCATCAAGATGACCAACAGGCTGCGCCATTTCGCCCGCCGGGCCTCCCGTTGCCCGATGCGCAGGGCAAGACGCCAGCCGGCCAGACGCCCACTCATGCCTCAACCTCGTCAACGAGTGCCAGGTTCGGGGTCTCGCCGGCCTCGTCGACGACGAGCCCGTCACGGACATAGATCACCCGGTCGGCCCAGCTGGCGTAGCGCGGCTCGTGGGTGACGAGCACACCGGCCGCGCCCGCGTCGCAGCGCGCCCGGATCAGCTTGAGGATGTCCTCGCCGGTCTCGGTGTCGAGCGCGCCGGTCGGCTCGTCGGCCAGGATCAGGCGACGCTCGCCGACGATCGCACGGGCGATCGCGATCCGCTGCCGCTGCCCACCGGACATCTCGTCGGGGAACCGGTCGGCGAACCCGTCGAGCCCGACCTCCTCGAGCGCTGCTTTCGCAGCGGCCCGCGCCGAGCGCCGGCCGGCACCGTCGAGCTCGAGCGGCAGCGCGACGTTCTCGGCGGCGGTCAGCGCCGGGATCAGGTTGAAGTCCTGGAAGACATAGCCGATCGACGTACGCCGCAGCTTGGCGCGCCCACTGACCCCGGCCTCATCGAGATCCTGGCCGTCGACCTCGACGGAGCCCGAGGTCGGCGAGTCGAGACCGCCGGCGATGGTCAGCAGCGACGACTTCCCGGAGCCGCTCGGCCCCATGATGGCGACCAGCTCACCGGCGTACGCAGCGAGGCTGACGCCACGCAGGGCGTGCACCTCGGCGGCGCCGGTGCCGTGGACGCGGCTCACATCGGTGAGCCGGAGGACGGGTTCACTCATCGGTGGACTCCTTGGTCGAGGTGTCGCCCGGCTTGGCGGGCGTGGCGTGGACGCGGCGACTGAGCCGCTCGCGGGCGTCGGCGAGCCAGCGATCGCTGTCGTGGCTGAGTCGGCGCAGGTCGTGGGCGAGGGCGGCGTTCATCGCGCCCCTCCTTCGGTGGGCTCGGCGGGCTCTGGAGCGGTGCTCGTGGAGGCCGCCCGGCGGAGCCGGGACTCGCAGTGGTCGAGCCAGCGGATCTCGGCCTCGGCCGCGAAGATCAGGCGATCGAGGACCAGCCCGCCGGCGAGGTCGTCACCGGCTCCGGATCGCGACTGGCGGCGGTATCCCTGCAGCGCCTGCATCGTCGCGTTGCGCTGCTGCTGGACGACCTTGCCGACGTCCACGCTCGGCACCGCGACCGCCACCGCGAGCTTGATCGCGAGCTCGTCGCGCTGCGGCTGCGTACGCTCCACCGGGGTGTCGAACCACCCCTTCACCTCGACCTTGCCGGCCTCGGTGAGCTGGTAGAGGGACCGTCCCTCCGCGTCGGTCCCTCCAGCCTCGACGAGGCCGTCACGCTCCAGTCGCGACAGGGTCGTATAGACCTGCCCGACGTTCAGCGGCCAGCTCGCGCCGGTGCGCTGCTCGAACTCGGCGCGCAGCTCGTAGCCGTAGCGCGGCTTCTCCAGCAGCGCCAGCAGTGCGTGTTTCACGGACACTCGATCACCTCCCTAGTTACTGAGTATGTATATACCGAGTATGCACAGGGTCGCAAGTCGTATCGCCGCGGATCGATGGCAACGGTTCGGAGAATTCGCTGCCGACGCATCCTCCGCATGTACGACTTCCGTCGCCGGTTTCGGGTCGGCGCTGCGGCACACATCACCGCTTCGACTCCCACTGACCGGACGGATCCGCACATGGCATCCCTTCACCGGCTCACAGCGCTGACCGCGACACCGCTCGTCGCGATCGCTATGACCGTGTTCACCCCTGAGCTCGTGCCCGCGGGGCACGCAGCCGGCAAGCCCGCCCCGGCGATCGCGGCGGAACGGCTCCACGCCGACGCCGACCGCACCGTCCAGACCCGCCGCCAGGACGGCGCCCTGCGCTTCGCCGGCGCCGGTGGCGGACGGATCGAGAACCCGTCGGTCGACCGCACGGACTCGACCACCGTCGCTGCCCGCGCGCACGTCGACCGCTACGGCGCAGCCTTCGGCGCTGATCGTGCGGGAACGACCCTCGCCTTCGCCGGCACGACGCACACCGCAACAGGCACCGACGTCGTACGCCTCGACCAGCGCGTCGACGGGATCCCGGTGCTCGGTGGCCAGCTGGTCGTGACGATGGAGCCGGACCGCGCCCTAGCCTCGCTGGCGTCCAGCCTGAGTGCGACCTCCACCGTCGCCGAGCCGCGGATCTCCGAGAGCAGAGCGCGTTCACTCGCGCTGGCCACGCTGTCGCGCGCCGGCAAGGGCACACCCCGGGACGTCGTCGGCGACGGTCGGACGGTCTTCGACCCGGCCGTGTTCGGGACGACGACGGACAACGGCTCGCGCACCGGCTGGCGCTTCGACGTCTCCGGCGCCGACGGCGCACGCCGCCTGTTGATCGTCGACGACCAGGACGGGCGGATCCTCCTGGACATCGACCAGAACCAGCACCTCGACCGGGTCGTGTGCGACAACGCCAACGCGACGAACACCACTGACGTCCCGTGCACGGCTCCGGCAAGGACCGAAACCGGCGAAGCCGGCGAAAGTGCCGATGTCGAAAGTGCCTTCGCCATGGCCGGCGAGGTGGACTCGTTCTACAAGCAGATCGGGAACCTCGACCTGACGAGCCTCATCGGCGTCACTCAGGCCGACGGCCGCAAGAGCCTTGCCGCGACCGTCAACTGGTGCTACACCACGTCCTCGGGATGCCCCTATGCCAACGCGTTCTGGAACGGAACGCAGATGTACTACGGCGCCGGCTTCGCGATCGCCGACGACGTCGTCGGCCACGAGATGACCCACGGTGTCATAGACCGGTTCTCCCAGCTCTTCTACTGGGGTCAGTCCGGCGCCATCAACGAGTCCATCGCCGACGTCATGGGCGAGATCATCGACCAGCGCCGCACCGCTGCCGGTGACGACGACAGCGGCTGGGAACTCGGCGAGGACCTCCCCGGCGGCGCCATCCGGAGCATGAAGGACCCCGCACTCCACAGCCAGCCCGACACGATGACGAGCACGGCGTACGTCGCCGGTCTCGACGACAACGGCGGCGTGCACACGAACAGCGGCGTCGGCAACAGGACCGCCTTCCTCATCTCGCAGGGCGGAGTGCATGCGGAGACCGACTTCGCCGGCATCGATGCCGGCGACCCGATGCTCACCAAGACCGCGACGCTCTACCTCGACGTCCTCCAGAGGCTGGCGCCCGGTGCCGAGTACGCCGACCTGGCCAACCAGCTCGAGCAGAGCTGCGCCGACCTGACCACCGCTCAGAAGGCCGGGTTCACGAGCTCGGACTGCGCGACCGTCCGCCGTGCCATCGAGGTCACCCAGCTGCGTACGAACCCGACGACGGAGGGCACCCGCACCGACGCGCAGATGGGGTGCCCCGCGCAGACCGCGGTGCGCATGCTCTTCGACAGCGAGACCGGTGACGCCGCATCGAAGTTCGTCTCGGGCTCGTGGTCCCGCGATCCGTCGACCTACTGGGGACCGAACGCCACCTCGGGCAAGGAGGCGTGGCACTACTCGCCGCCGGCCAGGAGCGGCACGATGTCGAAGGGCCGGACCCGGCTCCAGACGCTGAACGGCATCCAGCTTCCGGCCGGTCAGACGACCTACATGTGGTTCCGCCAGTGGCACCTGTTCGACTACGACCCCGACGGCGCCTGGGACGGCGGGACCGTGGGCTGGACCGACGACACCACCCAGACCACGTGGCGTTCGGGGACCAACGGCTGGACCAACGGTCCCAACGGGCGCATCCAGACGTCCAGCTCGCCCTATTACAACGACAACCCCAACGCCGGCCAGACAGGCTTCGTTCGCGACGGCAAAGGCTGGTACGCCAGCCAGGTCGACCTCTCGGAATACGCCGGACACACCCTGCGGCCCTACTTCGAGGCGTCCTGGGACAGCTTCGGCTGGTACGTCGGCTGGTTCCTCGACGACATCAAGGTCTACACCTGCGAGCCGGCTCCGCTGGCGAACACCGCCGCCCCGACGATCACCGGAACCGCACGGGTCGGGTCCACGTTGACTGCTTCCTCGGGCACGTGGTCGCCGGCAGCGACGAGCGTGACCTACCAGTGGCTGCGCAACGGCTCGCCGATCAGCGGGGCCACCTCCTCGACGTACACCCTTGCGGCGGCTGACTACGCGACCCGTGTCTCCGTCAGGGTGACGGCGAGCTCGACCGAATGGTCCGCGGGAACCTCCGGGACCAAGGCCAGCGCACCGACGGCGTCGATCGCCTTGGGCCCGTCCATCCGCGCCACCGTACGTCCCGTCATCAGCGGCACCGCACGCGTCGGCTCCAAGCTCACCGTGTCCAAGGGAACGTGGAACCAAACCCCCCAGAGCTACAACTACGTCTGGTTGCGCAACGGCCTCACGATCATCGAATCCACCAGCAACACCTTCACGCTGCGCGCGAGCGACCGCGGCGCCAAGATGACAGTCAGGGTCGAGGCGTGGAGCCCGGGCTGGGCCGGCGGGAGCAGCACCACCCTCCCGACCGCGGCGGTGGCACCCGGCTATCTCACCTCGGTGACCCCCACGATCGGCGGCACCCGCCGCGTCGGCTACACGCTCACCGCCTATCCCGGCACCTGGAAGCCCTTGGGAACCAGCCTCTCCTACCAATGGCTGCGCAACGGCGTCGCGATCTCGGGCGCGACGGGGAAGACGTACCGCCTGCGGTCCGTCGACCGCGGTGACCGCATCCGCGTCCGGGTGACCGGCCGCAGGACCGGCTACTACACCAAGACCGCCACCTCGGCGGCGACCAGCACCATCCGCTGACCCACCCGCCGAGACGTCACGTACGTCGGCCGAGTTGGCACAACGATGCCAACTCGGCCGACGGGGCTGACGTCTCGGCCGTCGCAAGGCGCCGAATTGAGGGCGACGGCACCCACGGCTGCCTGGGAGACTTCTCCCCGCTGGATCGGGCCGGCGGTCTTGCCGGCCCGTGAACCTCCTCCGGGCCGCTCCCACTCCCGAAGGAGTCGAAGTGTCACCTCGTAGACACGTCGTCGCCCTGACTGCGACCGCACTTGCCCTCGGCGGGCTCAGCGTGCTTCCGATGACGCCGCCCGCCTCCGCCGAACCCGACCCGGTCGCGACCTACAAGGACCGCGCCGGCGTCCCTCTCACCATCCATCGCACGGCCGATGGCACCGCCGACTTCATCGGCTCGACGACCGAGGCCGTCGACCCGCTGGGCGTCACCGTCAAGCCCGCCAAGGCGGCCGAGGCCCACCTCGACCGCGCCGCCGAGGCGCTCGGCGCCGAGACGACGGACCTACGCCAGACGTCGACCAGCAAGGCCGTCGGTGGCGGGTCGGTGACCAGGTACGAGCAGTACGTCGACGGTCTCCCGGTCCTCGGCGGCGAGGTGGTCATCGGCCTGGACAAGGACCGTGGCCTCACCTCCGCGGCCACCAACCTCTCCGACGCCACCGTCGCCGAGGTCACCCAGCCGGACGAGTCCATGCGCGCGAAGGCCAAGGCAGCGGCCAAGACCGTGGTCGCCAAGTCCAACCACGGGGCCACCGGCCTCACCGTGAGCGACGAGGGCACCTGGCTCTACGACCACGACCTGGTCCGCGGACCGGAGATCGGCGAGACCAGCGTCTTCCGGTTCTCGGTGACCAACGGCTCCACCATCCGCGAGACCGTGCTCGCTCACGCCGGCACCGGCCGCGTACTCATGCACATCAACGAGATCGCCCACGCCAACCGCCGCATCTGCGACAACGCCAACGTCCGCGCCGCGGCGACCGGCTGCGCCGAGACGAGCCTCACGGTCAAGCGGCGCGAGGGCGATGCGCCCTCCGGGATGGCCGACGCCGACAAGGCGTACGACATGCTCGGCGCGACCTCCGACTTCTACGCCTCCCTCGGGCTGGACCTGACCGACGAGATCGGCTGGTCCGATGGCGTCAACGGCAAGGCGGTCACCGCCACGACCCGCTACTGCGAGCTGACAGAGCCGGGCTACACGCCACCGTGCCCGATGGACAACGCGTTCTGGAACGGTCAGCAGATCTACCTCGGCCAGGGCCTGGTCGTCGACGACATCGTCGGTCACGAGCTGACCCACGGCGTGATCGAGAACAGCTCGAACCTCTTCTACTGGTACGAGTCCGGTGCCATCAACGAGTCGATGGCCGACATCATGGGCGAGATCGTCGACCACCGCTACGCCACTCCCGGCGACTCCCCGACCGACTGGCGCGTCGGTGAGGACTCCTCGTTCGGCGCGATCCGCGATCTCGCGAACCCGACGACGCACGACCAGCCCGACCGGATGACCAGCTCGCTGTGGGATGCCGACGATCTCAGCTACTACGCCGATGGCGGCGGGGTGCACACCAACAGCGGCGTCGGCAACAAGACGGCGTACCTGATCTCGCAGGGCGGCACCTTCAACGGCCGGACCATCACTGGCATCGACGCCGGCGACCCGACCCTGCAGAAGACCGCGGCGCTCTACCTCTACACGATCCAGCACCTCGTCTCCGGAAGCCAGTACGTCGACCTGCGCCGTACGCTGGCCAACGGCTGTTCCGCGCTGGTGGCCGCCGGCACCGCCGGCTTCACCCTGGACGACTGTGCCCAGGTCAACCTCGCCACTGCCGCGACCGAGCTCGACAAGTCGCCCACCAAGGCCGGCGCGACCCGCCCAGCGGAGGCACCGAACACCTGTCCGGCGGGGAGCACCGGCAAGGTGGGAATGGCGACTCCGTCGCTCAGCCGCGGCGTCCTGTGGACGCAGGCGCCCGACGCCGCGCAGGGCATCCCCGCGAATGACCGTGACGGCAACGGCTCCGACTTCGGCATGAACCCCGACCCGGCGGCGTACGGCGACCCGACGTCCAGCGGCCTGACGACGGCCGCGATCAACGTGCCGGCCGGCAAGCGGACTTACCTCCGGTTCAGCCACTGGTATCTCTTCGAGTGGTACACCGGCGACGACCCCGCCTACCCGACGCCGCAGTACTTCGACGGCGGGGAGGCTCGCCTGCTGGTCAACGGGGTCGCGACCGCCATCCCGTCGACGGCTTGGGTGAATGGGCCGAAGCAGAAGCTGCTGCTCAACAACCCCTCCAGGCCGCTGACCGGCTTCGGCGGCGACTCCAACGGGTGGATCAGCTCCCGCGTCGACCTCTCCTCCTTCGCCGGCAAGACCGTCCAGTTCCAGTGGGTCGTACGCGGCGACAGTGAGGGCTCGCAGATCGGTTGGTTCGTCGACGGGCTCGAGCTCTACACCTGCAACCCGCTGACCGTCGCGAGCACCGCCGCACCGACGATCAGCGGCACCCAGCGGGTCGGCTACACCCTGACCGCGTCTCCGGGATCGTGGAGCCCGACGGCGACGACCGTGCGCTACCAGTGGCTCCGCAACGGCGTCGCGATCTCAGGAGCCACCGCGAAGACCTACAAGCTCACCGGCTCCGACCACACCAAGGAGATCCGGGTCCGGGTGACGGCGTACTCCTCGTCGTGGCCCGCCGCCAACCCAGGGGTTCGGGCGAGCGCTGCGACCGCGAGGATCGCGGCCGGCTATCTCACCGCGGCCACCCCGACCATCGGTGGCACCCGCAGGGTCGGCTATCTGCTCACCGCCTACCCCGGTGCCTGGAAGCCGTCGGGGATCTCGTTCTCCTATCAGTGGCTGCGCAACGGGGTCGCGATCTCGGGCGCGACAGGGAAGACGTACCGCCTGCGGTCCGTCGACCGCGGTGACCGCATTCGCGTGCGGGTGACCGGACGCAAGGCCGGCTACTACACCAAGACGGCGACCTCAGCGGCCACCAGCACCATCCGCTGACCCGACCCGGCCCGATCTGACCCGACGATGGCGGCGCTCAGCCGTCATCGTCGGGCCGGCCGGGATGCAGCAGCAGGTCGACCTCGTCGATGACCAGATCGGTCACCACACCGGCGGCGAGACCGTCGATCCGGATGCCCTCGATGGCGGCCACGAGCCCGTCACGCTCATCGGTCAGCCTCGCCGCGGGACGGGCGCGGACCGCGTCGGCGACCCGGCGTTCCAGTGCCGTGTGCAGGACCGCGCGCGGGTCGATGTACGCCGCGCCGACCCGAGGCGGGTCGACCTCGACGGAGAAGGTGACGAGGACACGTACGTCCTGGCCGTCGCCCGTCCGGGTCCGGACGACGATCGCGATCTCGATCTGACCCGTCGGCCATTCGAGCACCTCGTGGAAGCCGGGGATCGCCAGCGTCATCGAGTCGGACGCGATCCGGACGATCCGCCGGTGCCTGGTCACCACCAGACACTCACCACGGCGGGCCCGACGCAGCAACGAGGCCACCACGAGGACGACCGCGATCACCGCGATCACCAGAACCGTCGCCATCTCCCCCATGGCACCGAGTCTTCTCGGCCCACGCGCCGTTCCGAATGGGCTCTACCACCCATTCGTCACAGCTGCCTGATTCGCTGCATATGTCAGTCAGCGGCCTGCGCCCACGGGCTGATCCTCACCTCGGCCCCGTCGAGGATGTCGAGATCGCTCGGCCCGTCGGTGACAGCGACACCGAGCGTGATCGGCGTGCTGCCGGGCAGCGCGGTCACGAGCAGCTCGGTCGTGACGTCAGGGTCGTTCGCCGTGGACATCGCCTGCCAGTCGATCACCGCCATCACCGACTGGGACGGAGGGACGACGACGCGCTCGGGCACCATCGACGGTTCATAGGGCTTGGCCGTCACGTCGGTCTGCCGAGCACCAGCAGCGTTCAGGAACTCGACAGCGGGTACGCCCTCGATCGCACAGGCTCGACGGCCGAGGTTACGGGCCCGGAGCCACGCCTGCCGCGATCCCAGAGCCGCATCCTGGCCGCCGAACACGACCTCGAGATCCGACGGCCGGCAGGACGGCGCCCCGGCGTCGGCGGGCCAAGGCGCGCCGTCGCCGAACGGTGGCATCGTCGTCGGCGCCGGGGGCGTCCCACCGACCCAGCCCTCGACCTTGCCCCCGCGCGTCCCTTGGACCGTGTACGCCAACGGCTGCCCCGACCGCACGGGATAGCCGTCATAGGCGGCGAGCCACCGGCTGACGTCGTCGATCACCCGGTCGCCCTCGGCGGCCTCGACCAGGACGATCAGCGGTTCGAAGGGAGCGGAGAGTTGAGCGGAGGTCACCGACGGGCGCTCGGAGGCGTCCACCACGAGCCTGACCCCGGCCGGATCGGGGAGCTCGTTCGACCGATACCAGGCCTCGCCGCCCAGGAGGTCCGCCGGGCGCTGCGAGCTGCGTGCGACCGTGGCGACGGCAACCAGCGCCTCCTTCGGCGCCCTTACGTCGGCCTTCGCGGGGCTGCCGGCCCGCTGATCCAAGACGCTCAACGACACCGAGGTGGCACCGGCCTCGCGCATTTCGACGGCATCGGCGAGCGCGTCACCGACCGCGTCGATCGGGACCAGCCCACCCGCGGCTACCCGGATGCCGGTGGAGGCCAGCGCGAACGAAGCGTTGCTCCAGTCAGCGGCGACGTCGGGCTCGAGCAAGGAGATCTCGGCTCCCAGCAACCGGAGCACAGCATCGCCGGCTTCGGCCGCCTCGGGCCCGGACAGATCGTCCTCGAGGGTCACGTCGATACGGATGGAGTGCTCCCAGCGGTCCTTCTCGCCGAAGTCCTCCCCCGGAACGTGACGCGACTCGTAGACGGCCACCACGTCGCGTACGCCGGAGACGGACCGCCATTCGTCGGAGAGGTCGAGTGTCTTCGCTCTTGTCGCTCCGTCTCGCGCCCAGAGCATCGCGACCGCGCACCCGACCACGACCAGCAGGACCAGCCCGACGGCCACGATCCCCACCCATAGCTCGCGCCTCCGTGGGCTGCCCGGCATCGCCACGTACGTCCTCCTCGACCTCTTCGGAAGGCAAAGAGTGGCACGGGCCCACCTGCGGCAGCTCCACAAATAGCGAACCGGCACGGTTCCTTCACAGGATCCGTGCCGGTTCACCACATGGTGCCGTGGGTCAGGCGGGGAAGCCCTCACCCTTCGCCGCGAGGTCGCGGAGGTACTGCGTCGGGCGGAACCGCTCGCCGTACGTCTCCGCCAGCTCGTCGGCACGAGCCAGGAAGGCCTCGATACCGATCGAGCCGTCAGCGGCCTCGTAGCCGGTGATGAACTGGGCCGCACCACCGGTCTGCGGCGGGAAGCCGATACCGAAGATGGAGCCGATGTTGGCGTGCGCGGCGGAGGTGATGACCCCCTCCTCGAAGCACTTCGCCGTCTCCAGGGCCTCGATGAAGAGCATCCGCTCCTCGGCGTCCTTGATCGGGATCTGCTTCTCGGCGACCGGGAACACGCTGCCGAGGTCGGCCCAGATCGAGCCGCGCTTGCCGTCGGTGTAGTCGTAGAAGCCGGCGCCCTTGAGCTTGCCGGAGCGCCCCGCCTCGATGAGCGGGTTGAGCACCTTCTCCGTGGTGGTCAGCTCCTCGACGCCGGCAGCCTCGCGGGTCGTACGAGCGATCTTGACCATGAGCTCGTGGTTGAGCTCGTCGGCGATCTGCAGCGGCCCGACCGGGAACCCGGCCTGGGTCGCGGCACGCTCGAGCGAGTAGGGCGCGAAGCCCTCGGCGAGCAGCTCCAGACCCTCCTGGATCTGGGTGCCGATGACGCGCGAGGTGTAGAAGCCGCGGCTGTCGTTGACGACGATCGGGGTCTTCTTGATCTGCTGGACGACGTCGTACGCCTTGGCCAGCGCGACGTCGTTCGTCTCGGCGCCCTTGATGATCTCGACCAGCGGCATCTTGTCGACGGGCGAGAAGAAGTGCAGGCCGATGAAGTCGGCCGGGCGGTCGATCCCCTTGGCGAGCTCGGTGATCGGCAGCGTCGAGGTGTTGGAGCAGAGCACCGCGTCGTCGTTGACGAAGGGGGCGATCTCGCTGAAGACCTTCTGCTTCAGCGCGACGTCCTCGAAGACCGCCTCGACGACGACGTCGACGCCGGCGAAGTCCTCCGGGTTGACGGTCGCGGTGATCCGGTTGAGGATCTCGTCGGCCTTCTCCTGGGTCAGCTTGCCGCGTGAGACCGCCTTCTCGTTGAGCTTGGCGGTGTAGGCCTTGCCGCGCTCGGCCGACTCGATGGCGACGTCCTTGAGGACGACCTCGGCACCGGCCCGGGCGAAGGAGTACGCGATGCCCGCACCCATCATCCCGGCACCGAGCACGCCGACCTTGGTGGCCTTGAACTTCTCGACGCCGTCAGGACGCAGCGTGCCGGCGCCGATGGCGCCGAGGTCGAAGAAGAACGCCTGGATCATGTTCTTCGACTGCTGGCCGGTGACCAGCGAGGTGAAGTAGCGCGACTCGATCCGGGTCGCGGTGTCGAAGTCGACCATCGCGCCCTCGACCGCGGCCGACAGGATCGCCTTCGGCGCGCGCATGTCGGACTGCTTGAGCTGCTTGCGCAGGATCGGCGGGAACGCGGGCAGGAAGCCCGCGAGCGCCGGCGAGGTCGGCTTGCCACCGGGCATCTTGTAGCCCGGCTTGTCCCACGGCTGGGCGATCTCGTCGGGGTTGGCCTTGATCCACGCCTTCGCGGCGGGAACGAGCTCCTCGGGGGAGGAGACGAGCTCGTGGACGAGGCCCTTCTCGACGGCGGCGGCCGGCTTGAACTTCGTGCCCTGACCCAGCACGTCCATGAGTCCGGTCATGATGCCCAGGAGGCGTACGACGCGGGTGACGCCACCGCCGCCCGGAAGCAGACCGAGGGAGACCTCGGGCAGGCCGATGTCGTAGCGGGCGTCCAGCGCGATGCGGTGCTGGGCGGCCAGCGCGATCTCGAGGCCGCCACCGAGGGCGGCGCCGTTGATCGCTGCGACGACCGGCTTGGGGAAGGTCTCCAGCTTGCGGAGGGTCGCCTTGATCGACTCGACCTCCTCGAAGACCTGGGCGGCGTTCTCCGGCCGCACCTGGATCATGTTCTTGAGGTCGCCGCCGGCGAAGAAGGTCTTCTTCGCGGAGGCGATCACGACGCCGGTGACACTCTGCTCATCGCTGGCGGCCTCGGCGTACAGCCTCTCGACGGCCTCCGCCATCGAGGTCTTGTACAGCTCGTTCATGGTGTTGGCCGACTGGTTCGGGTCGTCCAGGGTCAGGGTGACGATGCCGTCGGCATCGCGGTCATAGCGGACTGCGGTCTCGCTCATCTGTCTTCCTTCAAGTCTGTGTCGGGCACGGCCCGGGATGTTCACCGAGGTACCTCGGTCAGCTGTCGCTTCCTTCGTGGAGTTCCACGAGGGATGTGGGCACTCACCGAGTTACCTCGGTGAGCATTCGCGGACGCGTCAGACCAGCTCGACGATCGTGGCGATACCCATGCCGCCACCGACGCACAGCGTGGCGAGGCCGCGCTGCTTGCCCTGACGCTCGAGCTCGTCGACCAGGGTGCCGAGGATGATGGCACCGGTCGCGCCCAGCGGGTGACCCATGGCGATCGCGCCGCCGTTGACGTTGGTGACCGACTCGTCGATGCCCATGTCCTTCATGAACCGCATCGCGACGGCGGCGAACGCCTCGTTGATCTCGAACAGGTCGATGTCGTCGACGGTGAGACCGGCCTTGGCCAGCGCCTTGCGCGAGGCCGGGGCGGGGCCGGTGAGCATGATCGTCGGGTCGGCGCCGGAGACGGCGGCCGAGATGATCCGGGCACGCGGGGTGAGCCCGTTGGCCTTGCCGGCCTCCTCGGAGCCGATCAGCATCAGCGCGGAGCCGTCGACGATGCCGGAGGAGTTTCCGGCGTGGTGGACGTGGTCGATCTTCTCGACCCAGTGGTACTTGGCCAGCGCGACGTCGTCGAAGCCTGCCTCCTGACCCTGCTGGAGGAAGGACGGCTTGAGGCCGGCCAGGGTCTCGGCGGTGGTGCCGGGGCGGATCAGCTCGTCGTGGTCGAGCACGGTCAGGCCGGTCTGGTCGACGACCGGGATGACGGCGTCCTTGAAGTAGCCGTTCTCCCAGGCCGCGGCCGCCCGGGCGTGGGACTGCGCGGCGTAGCGGTCGACGTCCGCGCGGCTGAAGCCCTCGAGGGTCGCGATCAGGTCGGCGCCGATGCCCTGCGGGACGAAGCCGGTCTTGAGCGCGGTGTCGGGGTCCTGCGCCCAGGCGCCGCCGTCGCTGCCCATGGGCGCCTTGCTCATCGACTCGACACCACCGGCGAGGATGAGGTCCTCGAACCCGCCGCGTACGCGGGAGGCGGCCTGGTTCACGGCCTCGAGCCCGGAGGCGCAGAAGCGGTTGAGCTGCACCCCGGCGGTCGTCTCGGGGAGACCGGCCTTGATGGCGGCGGTCTTGGCGATGTCACCGCCCTGCTCGCCGACAGGGGTGACGACACCGAGGACGACGTCGTCGATCCGCTCGGGGTCGAGGTTGGGGTTCCGCTTGCGCGCCTCGTCGATCAGGCCGACCACCAGGTCGATCGGCTTGACCTCGTGGAGCGCTCCGGTCTTCTTACCCTTCCCGCGCGGCGTGCGCAGGTGGTCATAGATGAATGCTTCAGCCATGCGCCGATTGTGACACTAAAACTGTCACAGTCAACAGGGCAGGTCCGAAAGGTTCACGATAGATTCCGGGAGATCGTCCGATTCACCGCGTCCTGGAAGCTGACCACGATGGCCTCGGTGGTCAGCTGCCGCAGCCGCGGGAGCACCTCCTCGAGATGCGCCGCCTCCTCCGCGGTGTGGTGGGTCCGCTTGAACGGGTCGACGACCTGATCGCGCAGGATCGTGTTGAGCTCGTCGGCCAGATCCGCCATGAGGCGCGAAGTCGCTGCGTACGCCGCCGCTAGCGCGTCACGCGGCAGACCCAGCGCGATCAGCTCACGCCCGATCCGGGCCTGGATGTCCTCGGTCGGCTCGGTGGCCCAGGAGGTGATCATGGCGCGCTGCATCGCGAGGTCTTCACGCGTGATGTCGGCGGGCAGCCGGCCGAGGTAGCGCTCGATGGCCTGCAGCGTGAACCCGTGCTCCTGGAGCGCGGTGACCAGATCCAGCCGAGCGCGGTGCTCGGGACCGTAGTAGGCCACCCGCCCCCGGCGGATCGGCGGCGGGATCAGACCGAGGCTCGCGTAGTAGCGCGTCGTACGCACCGACAACCCCGTGGCGGTCGACAGCTCATCGATCGTCATCAGTTCCTCGGTCGTCTCCGTCATAGTCAGGGACCGTAGACCAAACGGTTGCGACTTCGCCAGTGTTACTGTCACAGTTGCTCCGTCGCCACCCGAGAATGCGGTCTGCGTCACAGACGTGAGGCACGATGAGCGCGACTGTCTACGAAGGAGTGTCATGCCCGAGAAGCCCACCATCTACGAAGCCGAGCACGAGGACTTCCGCGCCACGGCCAAGGCCTTCTTCGAGAAGGAGGTCGTGCCCTTCCACGATCAGTGGGAGAAGGACGGCATCGTCCCCCGCGAGCTGTGGAAGAAGGCCGGCGACACCGGGCTGCTCTGCTTCGACGTCGAGGAGGAGTACGGCGGCCCCGGCATCAAGGACTTCCGGTTCAACTCGGTCCTCCACGAGGAGATGGCGAAGATCGGCGCCAGCGGGCCCGGCTTCTTCGTCCACACCGACATCATCGTCCCCTACATCTCCCACCTCGGCACCCCGGAGCAGAAGGCCCGGTGGCTGCCGGGCTGCGTCTCCGGCGACATCATCACCGCCGTCGCGATGACCGAGCCGGGCGCCGGCTCGGACCTCCAGGGCGTACGCACCACCGCGGTCGACAAGGGGGACCACTACCTCCTCAACGGCTCGAAGACGTTCATCTCCAACGGCATCAACGCCGACCTGGTCATCGTGGTCGCCAAGACCAACCCCGACGCCGGTGCCCACGGCATCTCGCTGCTCGTGGTCGAGCGCGGCATGGAGGGCTTCGAGCGCGGCCGCAACCTCGACAAGGTCGGCATGAAGGCGCAGGACACCGCCGAGCTCTCCTTCACCGACGTGGTCGTGCCGAAGGAGAACCTGCTCGGCGAGGAGGGCTCCGGCTTCATCTCGCTGATGACCCTGCTGCCGCAGGAGCGCATCTCGGTCGCCTCGATCGCGGTCGCCGCGGTCGAGCAGGTCCTCGAGCTCTCCCTCGACTACGCCCGCACCCGCGAGGCCTTCGGCCGCCCGATCGGCCGCTTCCAGAACACCGCGTTCACGCTCGCCGAGATGGCCACCGAGGCCTACCTCGCCCGCCTCTTCCTCAACGACGCCGTCACCCAGCTCAATGCCGGCACCGCCGACACCGTCCTGGCCAGCATGGCGAAGTGGTGGACCACCGAGCTGCAGAAGAAGTTCGTCGACCAGGGCGTACAGATCCACGGCGGCTACGGCTACATGATGGAATACCCGATCGCCAAGGCGTTCGTCGACAGCCGCATCCAGACCATCTACGGGGGCACCACCGAGGTCCAGAAGCTGATCATCAGCCGCCACCTCGGGCTGTAACCCCCGTCGGTCGAGCCGCCGGAGCCGCTAGGCGAAGGCGTGTCGAGACCAACACAGTCCTGTCGAGAGCCGAAGGTACCGTGTTGGTCTCGACACGCTCGCTGGCGCTCGCGGCTCGACCAGCAGGGCTAGGACAGCTCCTTGGAGCGTACGTAGGCGGCGCGGGTGGCCTCGAGGAAGGCCGCCCGCAGGCCGTTCTGCTCCAGTGCGCCGAGCGCAGCGGCGGTCGTGCCGCCCGGGGAGGTGACCTGCTCGCGGAGGATCGCGGGGTGGGTCCCGCTCTTGAGCAGCTCCGCGGATCCGGACAGGGTCTGGATGACGAGCGTGGTCGCGTCGTCCCTGGTCAGACCCAGGTGGACGCCCGCCTCGATCCAGGCCTCGGCGACCATGAAGACGTACGCCGGGCCGGAGCCGCTGATCGCGGTGACGGCGTCGATCTGCGACTCGGGCACGGTGACGACCTTGCCGACGGCACCCATCAGGTCAGCCGCGGCCTCGATGGCTTCCGGCGTCGCCTTGGCGCCACCGGCGACCGCGGACATGCCCTCACCGACCAGGGCAGGCGTGTTGGGCATGACCCGCACGACCGAGACGCCGTCCGGCACGGCCGGCTCCATCGCGGACGTCGGGATACCGGCGGCCAGCGAGACCACCGTGGCGCCTTCCCTCAGTGACGCCGCGACCGACTCCAGCACCGGCACGACGCCGTAGGGCTTCACGCCCAGCACTACCACGTCGGCCTCGGCCACGGCCTCGGCGGCCGGCAGCGTACGAATCCCGTGCTTCTCGCGGAGCGCGGCGGCCTGCTCCTCGCGTGCCTCGACGACGATGACGCTCTCCGGAGCGTGACCGGCCTCGAGAAGTCCGGCGAGGACAGCCCCACCCATGTTGCCTGCACCGATGATCGCGATGGTCATGCTCGTCAGTCTGTCAGAGCGGACGACCTGCGGAGATATGGCCCCGAACGACCCAAGCAACTGCTAGGTTGCGATACCCATAGCAGTAAATATGCCGCTGGTCATCGGGAGGCCACATGCGCATCAGACGTACGTCCCTGCTCGCTGTGATCGCCCTCGCGGTGACCGTCGCGATGGTGGGTCCACCAGCCTCGGGCGATGACGTGGAGCGGCGGCTGCCGTCGCCGGAGTCCGAGGTCAACGTGAGCGGCGAGCCGTTCACGGGGACCGCCCCGGACGGCACGGTGCAGGGGCTGGTCGACGCCCACAGCCACATGTTCATGCAGGACGGGATCGGTGGCGCGGCGGTCTGCGGGAAGGCCTTCTCCGAGGCCGGGATCGCGGACGCGCTCAAGGACTGCCCCTCCCACGGGATCGCCGGCGAGACCGCCCTGCTGGAGAACCTGACCCGCACCGGCAGCCCGCTCGGGTTCCACGACACCACCGGCTGGCCCTCGTTCAAGGACTGGCCGGCCTACGACTCGCTGACCCACCAGCAGATGTACTACCGCTGGGTCGAGCGCGCCTGGCGCGGTGGACAGCGGATCCTCGTGGTGCAGCTGACCAGCAACAAGGCGCTGTGCGCGATCAACCCCGGCACCCACCAGTCCTGTGACGAGATGACGGCCGTGCGGAGGCAGGCCCGGGATGCGTACGACACCCAGGCCTTCATCGACGCGCAGTACGGCGGCGAGGGTCGCGGGTGGTACCGGATCGTCACCGACGCCGAGCAGGCGCGCGACGTGATCGAGGGCGGCAAGCTCGCCGTCGTGCTCGGCGTGGAGACCTCCGAGCCGTTCGGCTGCTCCCAGAAGCTGCGGCTGCCCTCGTGCACCCGCGCCAACATCGACGCCGGTCTCGACGAGCTGAAGTCGCTCGGGGTCTCCTCGATGTTCCTGTGCCACAAGTTCGACAACGCGCTGTGCGGGGTCCGCTACGACAAGGGCACGACCGGGCTGCTGATCAACGCCGGGCAGTTCCTCACCACCGGGACGTTCTGGACGCCGAAGGCCTGCGACCCCGGCCAGCCGCACGACAACAACCCGCGCTTGGTCGACCGTCCCGCAGAGCTCGCCTGGCTGCCGCAGCCGCCGATCTATCCCGAGGGCACCGTCTGCAACCCCTACGGGCTCTCGGCCCTCGGCGAATACGCCCTCCGCGGGCTGATCAAGCGCGGCATGATGGTCGAGGTCGACCACATGAGCGCCAAGGCCGCGGATCGCACGCTCGACATCCTCGAGGAGACCTCTTATCCCGGAGCGCTCGCGAGCCACTCCTGGATGGACGAGCGCTACCTCGACCGGCTCTACGCCCTCGGCGGCTTCTCGACGGTCTACGGCCACAGCACCGACCAGTTCCTGGCCGAGTACGCCCGCACCGCCCCCGTCCGTGACCGCTACGGCGCGGGCATCGGGTTCGGCTTCGACATGAACGGCTTCGGCGGCACGCCCGGCCCGGCGAAGACTCGTGTCAGCTACCCGTTCCGCAGCTTCGACGGCGGCTCTGTCATCGACCGGCAGGTCACCGGCCAGCGGATCTGGGACTACAACACCGACGGTGTCGCCCACTACGGGATGATCCCCGACTACCTCGAGGACCTCCGCCTCACCGGCGGCCAGGACGTCATCGACGACATCGTCCGCGGTTCCGAGTCCTACCTGCGTACGTGGGCGGGGGCCCAGTCAGCAGCACCCTGACCCGCGGGCATGCCGAGTCGGCGCATCTGACCCCGTGCCTCGCGAAGCGAAGCGAGCGAGAGGGGTCGGATGCGCCGACTCGGCAGTAATGCCAGACCGGTCAGGTCAGGTCGTCGTGCCCAGAACGTCGCAACCAACCGCCGCCGAACAGAGCCCAGACAACGAGCACAGGCTGGAAGAACAGCCGGACCAACCGCTTCTGGTCGGTGTCGAGACCGAACGCGTCGACGCCTTCGACGTACTGTGCGATGTTGCCGGGGAAGATCACCACGAAGAACGCGGCGAGCAGCCCTCCGATGAGCCGTCGCTTCCTCGGCAGCGCGACGAAGGCCACCCCGAGCCCGATCTCGACGACGCCCGAAGCGAGCACCGTCAGATCCTCATCGACCGGGAACCAGTCGGGCACCTGCGCTCGGAACTCTTCGCGCTGGGTGGTCAGGTGCGCCACTCCGGCGCCCGCCATCGCAACGCCCAGCAGGACGCGCGCGGCGGTCCGCGCGATCGAGGTCATGGCACCACTGTAGGCGGCCGCGATCAGACGGCAGAGCGCCGAGCCGGCTCGTTCTGACCCGGATTCGCGTCGAGTCGGCTCGTCATGACGAGCCGACTCGACGCTGACTTGTCAGAAGAGGTTGTCCACCAGCGGCGTCGGCGAGCCGAAGCGGTGGGCGGTGACCGAGACGGCCTGCTCATGCAGGAACGTGAGCAGCTCGATCCGGCCGGCCTCGACGACGGGCTGGGCGTAGAGGGCGATGTCGACGCGGCCCCGGCTCGCCTCCGCGAAGGCCTCGCGCGACCCACCCAGGAGGCGTACGCGGTCGGGTGCATACGGGCCCTGCATATCGCCTCGGGCTCCGCTTCGGCCTGAGAGGATCGACGCCCATGCGGCGGCGTCCTCGACGACGTACGTCGCACCGGTAGCCCGCACCAGCGAGGCGGTCTCGTCGTCCAGGGCGTCGGCGACGGAGACCGTCACCGGAGCCCCAGCGGCGACACCGGCGGCGAGGACGCGCAGCAGGTGAACGACCGGCCCACCCTCGTACCGGATCGTGACCGGCACCGGCGAGTAGCGCAGCACGTTGACCTCGGCGGTCAGTCGCGAGACGTCCCGGGCGGCACCGAACTCGCGCTCCCAGGCGAGGGCGTCCGACCCGGCCGCACGCTTGAGCATGTCGATCTCGTCCAGCTGCAGCCGCGCGGCCCAGTCGACGAGCGACCGTACGGCAGGAGCCGGCGTCGCGAGCTCGGTGGCGGGAGCCGGCACCCAGTCGCTGAGACCGACCAGGTAGTTGGGCCCGCCGGCCTTCGTCCCGGCGCCCACTGCCGACTTCTTCCAGCCGCCGAACGGCTGACGGCGCACGATCGCACCGGTGATGCCGCGGTTGACGTAGACGTTGCCCGCTTCCACCGACGAGAGCCACTGCGAGATCTCGGCGCGGTCGAGGCTGTGGATGCCGGCGGTGAGGCCGTAGTCCACCTCGTTCTGGATCTCGAGAGCCTCGTCGAGCGAGGAGGCGGAGATCAGGCCGAGGACGGGACCGAAGTACTCGGTCAGGTGGAACTCGGAGCCACGCTTGACGCCGGTCTTCACACCCGGCGACCAGAGCCGGCCGGTGTCGTCGAGCTGGCGCGGCTTCACCAGCCACGTCTCGCCAGGGGCGAGCGTGGTCAGCGCCTTGAGCAGCTTGCCGGAGGCCGGCTCGATGACCGGGCCGACCTGCACCGTCGGGTCCGTCGGATAACCCACACGAAGCGAGGTCACCGCGTCGATCAGCTGATCGCGGAAGCGGCGCGAGGTCGCGACCGAGCCGACCAGGATGCCCAGCGACGCGGCCGAGCACTTCTGCCCGGCGTGGCCGAAGGCGGAGTAGACGAGGTCCTTGACGGCCAGGTCGAGGTCCGCGTCCGGCGTGACCACCAGCGAGTTCTTGCCGGAGGTCTCGGCCAGCAGCGGCAGGTCCGGACGGAACGAGCGGAAGAGCTCGGCCGTGTCGAACGCACCGGTCAGCACCAGCCGGTCGACCAGCGGCGAGGCGATCAGTGCGCGACCGACCTCGTTCTCCGGCACGTGGACCAGTCGGAGCACCTCCTTCGGCACCCCCGCGGCCCACAGCGTCTCGACCAGTACCGAGCCGCAGCGCTGCGCCTGCGGGGCCGGCTTGATCACCACGGCCGACCCGGCCGCGAGCGCGGCCGCGACGCCACCGGTCGGGATGGCGAGCGGGAAGTTCCACGGCGGGGTGACGAGCGTCAACCGCACCGGCACCTGGCGCGCGCCGTCGACGCTGTCGAGCTCCTCGGCCAGGCTCGCGTAGTAGTTGAGGAAGTCGATCGCCTCGGAGACCTCGGGGTCACCCTGGTCGAGGGTCTTGCCGCACTCGGAGGCGCCGACCTCGAGCCACTCGGCCCGGCGCCGCTCGACCTCGACCGCGGCGGCGCGCAGCACGGCGGCCCGCTCGGCGCCGGTCTTGCGGCCCCAGTCGGCCTGAGCGCCGACGGCACCCTCGAGCACCGACTCCACGGCCTCCACCGAGGTCAGCGTGTGGTCGGCGACCAGCTGGTCGCCGAGCGTCGAGGAGCCCACCCGGGCGATGATCGCCTTGCCCCACTCCCGGTTTCCCGGCAGGTGCGGGTCGGTGTCGGGGGTGTTCTCGAAGACGGTCTGGACGTCATCGGCGACCGGCGAACGGCGGTCCTGGGTCCGGTTGGGCGGCGGCACGGAGTCGTCGACAGCCGCGAGGGAGCGTACGAACCGCTCCTTCTCACGCTTGTACAGCGCCTCGGAGGAGTTGAGGTCGAAGACGGCCGACATGAAGTTCTCGGTGCTGGCGCCCTCCTCGAGGCGACGCACGAGGTAGGCGATGGCGACGTCGAAGTCCTTCGGGTGCACGACCGGCACGTAGAGCAGCAGGCCACCCACGGTCTCGCGGACCGCCTCGGCCTGGCCCTCGGCCATGCCCAGCAGCATCTCGAACTCGACGGAGTCACGAACCCCACGCTGACCAGCAAGGATCCAGGCGTACGCCACGTCGAACAGGTTGTGACCGGCGACGCCGACGCGCACGTTGGCCATCCGCTCGGGCGTCAGCGCCCAGGACAGCACCCGCTTGTAGTTGGTGTCGGAGTCCTGCTTGGTCGACCATGTCGCGACCGGCCAGCCGTGCAGCGACGCCTCGACGTGCTCCATCGGCAGGTTGGCGCCCTTCACCAGTCGCACCTTGATCGCCGCGCCCCCACGCGCACGCCGAGCAGCCGACCACTCCTGGAGCCGCATCATCGCGGCCATGGCGTCGGGCAGGTACGCCTGCAGGACGATGCCCGCCTCCAGGTCGGCCAGCTCGGGCCGGTCGAGGAGCCGCGTGAAGACGTCGATGGTCATGTCGAGGTCGCGGTACTCCTCCATGTCCAGGTTGATGAACTTCTTCGTCCCGGCGGCGGAGGACGTCGCCGCGTAGGTGTAGAGCGGGAGGAGCCGCTCGACGACGTGCTCGACCGCCTCGTCGTACGCCCACACCGCGTGCGGCGCGACCGGCGAGGAGACCTTCACCGAGACGTAGTCGACGTCGTCGCGCGCGAGCAGCTTGCGGATCCCGGCCAGACGACGGTCGGCCTCCTTCTGGCCGAGGACGGCCTCGCCGAGGAGGTTGATGTTGAGGTTCACGCCGCGCTCGCGAATCCGCTCGATCTGCTTGCCGAGCCGAGCGTCGGAGGCGTCGATCAGCAGGTGGCCCACCATCTGCCGCAGCGCACGGCGCGCCACCGGAATGACGAACCACGGCGCGACCAGCGACATCAGCGCGCCCAGCTTCACGCCGAGCTTCAGGTGCCAGGGCAGGAACGAAGGTACGTTGCCGGCCAGCTCACGGAGGCTGGCCGCGGCCACGCGTACGTCCTCGGGCCGGATCACGCGGTCGACGAAACCGACGGTGAAGTCGAGTCCGGCGGGATCCTTGAGTACGTCGGCGAGGCGCTGTGCGGCCGGGGCGGCGGGCTTGGTCGAAGCCTTCGCCAGCCAGCCGCGAACGAGGTGGTCGACCTCGGAGATGAGCGCGTCATTGGTGGTCATAGAGCCGAGTATGCGACCAGAGTCACGTAAGATAAAGCGATGTTTCTTGGACCTTATTCATAAGACAAACTGAACTATCCGTCTCGGGCTCCGCTTCGACAGGAGGATTGAGATGCTCGACGTCCGCCGCCTCCGGCTGCTCGCCGAGCTCGCCGCGCGCGGGACCCTGGCCGAGGTCGCCGAGGCCCTCCATCAGAGCCCGTCATCGGTCTCCCAGCAGCTCGGCCAGCTCGAGCGCGAGGTCGGGGTGCCGCTGCTGCGCAAGGCCGGACGGCGGGTCCAGCTCACCGCCGCAGCCGAGGTCCTCGTGGAGCACACGACCGAGATCCTGGCGCGGCTCGAGGCGGCCGAGGCCGCGGTCACCTCGCTCGGCGACGAGACCGCCGGCACGGTCCGGGTCGCCGTCTTCCAGTCCGTGGCTCTCGCCTACATGCCGCAGGCTCTCGCCGACCTGACCCGCCGCCATCCACGGCTGCGGGTCATGCTGTCCCAACGCGCGCCCGAGCAGGCGCTCAACGACCTCGCTCTGCGCGAGCTCGACCTGGTGGTCGCCGAGCACTATCCCGACCATGGCGCACCGCACTTCGACGGTCTCGACCGGCAGCCGCTCACCACCGACCGGCTCCGGCTCGCCGTCCCGCCCGAAGGCTCCGGAGAGATCTGGGACGGCATCACCTCGCTGGCCGACGCGGGTCGCGTCCCGTGGGCGATGGAGCCGCCGGGCACGGCGTCCCGCCACTGGATCGAGGAGCAGTGCCGCCGGGCAGGCTTCGAGCCCGAGGTCCGCTACGAGACCGACGACGTCGAGGCGCACGTCGCACTGGTCGAGTCCGGCAACGCCGTCGCGCTGCTCTCCGACCTGATGCGCGTACGCCACCGGACGGCCGTGCGGCTCATCGAGCTGCCGGGGGCGCCGCGGCGTACGGTCTTCACGGCTACCCGCACCGCCATCGCCGACTCACCGGGGATCATCGCCTGCCGCGCCGCGCTGGGTCGCGTGGTGCCGGCGGACCTGACCCTGCCCGGTTGAGCTCGATCAGCCGAGGAGCTCCTCCAGCGGCTGGTCGTGGTCGATCGAGAGCCCGTACGCCGTCGTGCGGGTGTCGATCATGGCAAGCACGGCCTCCGTGACGACCGAGGTCAGATGCTCGGCGTCGGGGATGCCCTCGCCCAGGTGGACCCAGCGGCGTACGGCGCCGAAGACCATCCCGATCAGGCCGTAGATCAGCGGGTCGACGGCCTTCTTGTCGATCTCGGAGACCTCCACGCCGCTCAGCTCGAAAGCGGCCAGGATCAGCTCCTTGATCCGCTCCGCGATCCGGTCGAGGCCCTGCTGGAGCGGACCGGTGCCGTTCGGCGCGGTGTCGACATCGGCCACCTGGTGCAGGAGCGGGTGCTCGAGTGCCCAGTTGACGTACGCCCCCACGGTGCGGGAGATGATCTGCCGGATCGATCCGGTCAGCTCCATCGCCGGGAACAGCTTGGCCCACAGACCGTCGAGGATGTCGGCCTGGATGGCGAGGTCGAGCTCACGCCGGTCGGCGAAATGGCGGTAGACCACCGAGCGGGAGAGCCCCGCGGCCTGGCCGATCGCCT
Source organism: Nocardioides sp. NPDC087217 (assembly GCF_044744805.1). NCBI lineage: Bacteria > Bacillati > Actinomycetota > Actinomycetes > Propionibacteriales > Nocardioidaceae > Nocardioides > Nocardioides sp. NPDC087217. Next base: position 8,361 of record NZ_JBIUZB010000008.1, on the reverse strand, counting down.
GCAGGCTGACGTTGACGCCGTCGGTCTCGATCAGACCGATCGCGGCATCGACGATGCGCTTTCGTCGGTCATCGTTGTGACGCTTCCAGCGAACTGCCCTGCCATCCATGGTGGGACCATCGTAGTCCCACGTACTTCACGCCGGGTCTGGAATGCCTGTCACAGTAATCACAGAGAGGGATCAGGCGAACCGGATCACGCCGTCGGCGACCGGAGTCCCGAGCGCCTTCATGTCCACGAGGTAGTTCTGCTTCGCGGTCCACGGCGCCCGGTCGCCGGCCTTCGGCATGAGGTCCAGCGATCGCTGGATGTAACCGGAGGCCAGGTCCATGAACGGCCGCTCCTCGACGCTCGGGTCGCGGGTGACCGCGGCGACGTCGTAGCCGTTCTCCCCCATGAAGTCGAGCAGCCGGATCACGTAGTCGGTGACCAAGTCGGCCTTGAGCGTCCAGGAGGCGTTGGTGTAACCGATGGTGTAGGCGAAGTTCGGGATCCCGGTGATCATCAGGCCCTTGTACGCCATCTGCTCGGGCAGGCTGACCGGCTCACCGTCGACGGTGTAGTCGAGGCCGCCGAAGAGCCTGAGGTTGAGGCCGGTGGCGGAGATGACGATGTCGGCCTCGAGCGTCTCGCCCGACTCGAGCTCGATGCCCTTCGGCACGAACGTCTTGATCCGGTCGGTCACGACCGCGGCGTACCCCTCGCGGATCGACTTCATCATGTCGCCGTCGGGGACGAAGCAGATGCGCTGGTCCCACGGGTTGTAGGGCGGGTTGAAGTGCTTGTCGACGTAAGCGATCGCCTCGTCCTTGGTCATGCCGGGACGGCCGCCGCGGGCGGTGAGACCGTTGATCCACTGGTCGCGGATCACCTTCTTCACCACGCCGGGAGCGCGGCGGGCGATCTGGTAGGTGCCGACGGTGAGGGCGATGTTCTCCCAGCGAACGGCCTCGTGGCCGATCTTCTCGCGCACGCGCTTGAAGGGGAGCCTGCCGAGCAGCTTGAACGGCGCCGTCTTCAGCAGCGAGGCGATCGCGTCCTGACCCGGACGGGAGAGGATGTACGTCGGAGTGCGCTGCAGCATCGTCACCTTCTCGGCCCGGTCGCTGCCCTCGCCCGCCAGGTTGGGCAGGAGGGTGACGGCGGTCGCGCCGGAGCCGATGATGACGACCTTCTTGCCCGCGTAGTCGAGGTCCTCGGGCCAGTGCTGCGGGTGGACGAAGGTGCCCTCGTAGTCGTCGAGACCGGCGAACTCCGGCTGATAGCCGTTGGCGTAGTCGTAGTAGCCCGAGCAGTTCCACAGGAAGCCGGCAGTGATCTCGGCCGGGCCGTCGGCGGTCTCGACGGAGACCGTCCACTGCTTGTCCTCGGTGCTCCACGCGGCACCGGTGACCTTGTGGCCGTAACGGATCAGCTTGTCGACGCCGTAGTCCTTCGCCGTCTGACGGAGGTAGTCACGGATCTGGTGACCGTCGGCGAGCGCAGTTGCGTGCTGCCACGGCCGCCACTTGAAGGCGAAGGTGAACATGTCGGAGTCGGAGCGGATGCCCGGATAGCGGAAGAGGTCCCAGGTGCCGCCACTGGCATCGCGCTGCTCGAGGATCGCGATCGTCTTCCCGGGAAGGCGCTCACGGAGCTGTGCGGCCGCTCCGATGCCGGAGACGCCGGCACCGATGATCAGTACGTCGACATGCATGTGGGCCAGGTTACCCGGGAGTACGTGTTTGCGACACCCTGTACCGCGAACTTTTGCAAGCAAACCAGAGGATCACCGATTGAGGAACGGCTTGGTAACACCGACGTGCCCCCCTTACTCGCGTGCGCGCGGGGTCACTACGCTGCCGTCTGCAGCTGTGGGGGCGGCGTAGCATCCACAGCGATTTCGGGGTCACTCACCCATCGCTTTCGGTGGCTGAGGCTGCATGCGGACCGCATAGTGCGGTCGAATGATCTTCGAAAGGTTTTCGAGTGTTGAGTTTCGTACGCGCCAGCGCGATCGTCGCCGGCGTCACCCTTGCCGGGCTCTCAGCCGCCCCGGCGTTCGCGACTGACCCGGCCGGCAACAACGGCACGGTCAAGGTCATCCAGCACGGCAACATCGACGACGTGCCGGAGAACCAGCCCCACGTGGGCTGCACCCTCGACATCGAGTGGTACGGCTTCGACGAGGGCGAGGAGATCGAATCCACGATTGGCTTCGAGCTGCACTCGCCCACGGACGGCGGCGAGCTGACCGTCGACGGTCCGGAGAAGGTCTTCGTCGGCGGGGACTCCGCCAGCGGCGCGGGCACCGAGGACGGCCTCGACGCGCGCCAGACCTACACCCTGTCCGCCACCGGCCTCGCCCACCCGAAGCAGGGCTTCCACGCGAAGGTGACCATCCACACCCCGGGCAGCATCGGCAACGACACCAAGACCAAGGTCTTCTGGTTCAAGAACTGCGCAGTCGAGGAGCCGACCCCGACGCCGACGCCCAGCCCGTCCGAGGAGCCCACCCCGTCGGAGGAGCCGTCTGAGGAGCCGTCCGAGACGCCGACCGAGGCCACCCCCGTCTCCGACGAGACGGAGCCCGCCGAGGAGGAGTCCTCCGAGGCGCCGGTGACCGACTCCGAGGTCCCGACCAACATCGACGCCGGTCTCGCCGGTGAGAGCGACTCGGCCGTTCCCGCGATGTGGCCGCTGCTGGCCATGCTCGCCGGCGCCGCCGCTGCCGGCACCGCGCTCGTCGTGGTCCTGCGTCGCCGCGCTGCTGCTCTGGTCAACAAGGACTGAGCAAGCCCGCGTCACATAGAACGGCGCGGCGTATGACCTTCGGGTCGTACGCCGCGCCGTTTCTCGTTGGCGACTGTGTTGGTCTCGACACCGGCTCGGTGGCGCTCGCCGGGCTCGACCGACGAGACAACCGCTGGTCGAGCCGCCGGAGCCGCTAGGCGGAGGCGGGTCGAGACCAACACAGTCCGCTTCGCGTCAGTCCTGGAACGCGGCGCCCTTCTCGATCAGCGCGTCAGCGTCGTCGATGCCCCAGGCGGCGAGGGCCTCGCGGGTGTGCTGGCCGGCACTGGCCGCCGGTCCCGCACCCAAGGTGGAGGTGGTCCGGCTGAACCGCGGAGCCGGGGCGGGCTGGGTGACGCCGTGGTGGGTGACGTACGTCTGGCGGGCCTGCAGGTGCGGATGCTCAGCGGCCTCGGAGGGGGTGAGGACGGGGGCGACGCAGGCGTCGGTGCCCTCGAAGAGCTCGGCCCACTCGGCCATCGTCTTGGACCCGAAGGTCTTGGCGAAGAGGTCGCGCATCTCGTCGTAGCGCTCCATCTCGTACTGCCCCGGGCAGATCCCGTCGAGCCCGAGCCGGGTGACCATCTCGGCGAAGAACTTGCCCTCCAGCGCACCGACCGCGACCTGTCGGCCGTCGGAGGTGTCGTAGAGCGCGTAGAACGGCATCGCGCCGTCGAGCAGGTTGCTCTGCCGCTGCTCGTGCCAGGTGCCGGTGGCGAGCATCCCGGAGATCATCGTGGCGAGGTGGGCGGTGCCGTCCACGATCGCGGCGTCGACGACCTGCCCCTGGCCGGTGGTCTTGGCCTCGACGAGCGCGGCCAGGATGCCCATCACCAGGTAGGTCGATCCGCCCCCGAAGTCGCCGAGCAGGTTGAGCGGGAAGTGCGGACGGGCCCGGTCCTGGCCCAGCCCGTTGAGCACGCCGGTGGTGGCGATGTAGGTGAGGTCGTGGCCGGCGGACTGGGCCAGCGGGCCGTCCTGGCCCCAGCCGGTCATCCGGCCGTAGACGAGGCGCGGGTTGCGCTCCAGACAGGTGTCAGGCCCCAGGCCGAGGCGGTCGGTGACGCCCGGGCGCAGTCCCTCGATGAGCACGTCGGCGGTCTCCACCAGGCGCAGGACGGTCTCGACGGCGTCCGGGCTCTTGAGGTCCAGCGCGATGCTCGGCCGGCCACGGGTGAGCAGGTCGCCGGCGCCGCCGCCGAGCACGTTGCCGCCCGGCCGGTCGACCCGGATCACGTCCGCACCCATGTCCGCGAGGAGCGTGCAGGCGTGCGGCCCCGGCCCGATCCCCGCCAGCTCGACGACCTTGACCCCGCGGAGGGGACCGGTGCCCTGGCCCAATGTCACTGTGGATTGCTCCGTCGACTCAGTCATGAACTCGATCCTCCCAGAGTCCGGAACGCTCCGCCCGGCGTGACCTGATCGCGGAGCCGAGTCCGATACGCTCCGAGACACACTCGCCGGTGCACAGGAGCAGAGAAGTTGTCTCGGGAAATCCCCACATCCCCCCAGTCCGCCCCCCAGGCAAGCTCTGTGAGCCCGCTGACGGCGAACGATCCCCGCGAGATGGGTCCGTACGTGCTCATCGGCCGCCTCGGCCACGGCGGCATGGGCGTCGTCTATCTGGGCGAGGACGCGTACGGGATGAAGGCGGCGGTGAAGGCGATCCTTCCCGAGCTCACCTCCGACCCGGGGTTCCGCGCGCGGTTCGAGCGGGAGATCCAGGCAGCCAAGCGGGTCGAGAGCCGGTTCACCGCGAGGGTTCTCGACGCCGACCCCGACGCCGAGCAGCCCTGGATGGCGAGCGAGTACGTCGCCGACCCGCCGCTCAACAAGCTGATCAACTCCGGCCAGCGGCTGACCGAGATCGACGTACGCCAACTGGTCGCCGGCGTCGCCGAGGCCCTCGCCGCCGTGCACGCTGCCGGGCTGGTGCACCGCGACATCAAGCCGGGCAACATCCTCTACGGCACCACCGACCCGTGCGTGATCGACATGGGCATCGCCCGCTCCGTCGACGGCACCGCGCTGACCCAGACCGGCAAGGCGGTCGGCACCTACGGCTACCAGGCGCCCGAGCAGGTCCAGACAGGCACCTTCTCCAGCGCCGTCGACATCTGGGCACTGGGCCTGGTCGCCTTCGTCGCCGCCACCGGCCGCTGGCCGTTCAGTGGCGAGATCGGCTCGATGGGGCATCTCCTCAAGGGCGAGTCGCCCAACCTGAGTCTCTGCCCGGTCTACCTGCGCCCGCTGGTCGCCGCCTGCCTGGCCGAGGACCCGGCCGGACGCCCCTCCGCCGCGGACATCCTCGCCACCAACGGCGACTGGACCCTGCTGCCGGCACCGGTCACCTCGGAGGAGGAGACCAGCATCGGCGCGCTGCCGCCGGCACCCACCACGGGCGGGATCGCTCGGCCCCCGCACCCAGGCACGGCGTCCTCCAACACCGCCGACCTGCCGACGATGGCGCCCACGTTCGCCGATCCCGCCCAGCCTTCCGGCCGGCGCTGGAAGGTCGCGGTCCTGGCCGCGGCGGCCGTGGTCCTGGTCTCGGCCGGCGTGGCCGTCGCCGCCAACCCCGGTCTCCTGCCCGGCCAGGACGACACCCCGAAGGTCGGCGAGGTGACCCCGTCTGTCGAGCCGACCACCGGCGAGAGCAGCACCGCGCCGACCACGCCGGTCGGCGGCTCGGTCGACACCGGGACGGATCCCGGTCTGAGCGAGGAACCCGACGACAAGGGCGCGGAGGGTGACGGCGAGATCGCCCCCAGCAGCGGTACGGAGACCGGCGACGCGACGCCTTCCGAAACCCCGGACGCGAGCGCGCCGGCCCCCAGCGACCCGGTCACGGACCCGGTCACCGAGACACCGACGGCCGAACCGACCGAGACCGCAACGGTCGAGCCGACCGAGGATCCCGTCGAGGATCCGACCGCGACCGCGACTCCCTGAAGGCTCGGCCAGCTCGTTCTGAGGGCGGTTCGTAGGGGCCGAAGAGACCCCGGTCACACCGCGTCCAAGGTTGGATCGATCAAGGTGGCCGGGGGTCTCGTCACGCCGATAATCGAGCCTGGCGGGGTGTGCCGTCCCTTCTTCCCGAGCAACCGAAAGTTGAGCTGTGAGCGACACCGACGAGACCTTCAACGACTGGCAGCACCGCGAGGAGCTCGCGGAGACGATGATCCCGATCATCGGCAAGCTCTACCGCGAGAAGGATGTCACCATCCTGGTCCACAGCCGGTCGCTGGTGAGCAAGTCCGACATCTCGATCCTCAAGGCGCACCGCTTCGCGCGCCAGATCGAGGGCGAGGAGCTCTCGGTCACCGAGACGTTCCCGCTGCTCCAGGCGGTCGCCAAGCTCGACCTCGGTCCCTCGAAGATCGACCTGGGCCTGCTCGCGGTCCAGTACGCCGAGGACCAGCGTGGCCTCTCCGTCGACGACTTCGTCGCCGAGAAGCTGTCCGGCGCCACGGGCGAGAACAAGCTCGAGCGCAACGGCGGCCAGGACGTCGTGCTCTACGGCTTCGGCCGGATCGGCCGGCTCGTCGCCCGGCTCCTCGTGGAGAAGGCCGGCTCGCGCCACGGTCTGCGGCTGAAGGCCGTCGTCGTCCGCAAGGGCGGCGAGGACGACCTCATCAAGCGCGCCTCGCTGCTGCGCCGCGACTCGATCCACGGCCAGTTCGCCGGCACCATCACGGTGGACGAGAAGAACGGCGTGATCATCGCCAACGGCAACCCGATCCAGTTCATCTACTCCAACGACCCGACGACGGTCGACTACACGGCGTACGGCATCAAGGACGCCATCCTCATCGACAACACCGGCAAGTGGCGTGACCGTGAGGGCCTCTCGCAGCACCTGCGCCCGGGCATCAAGAAGGTCCTGCTGACCGCGCCGGGCAAGGGCGACGTCCCCAACATCGTCCACGGCGTCAACCACCAGACCCTCACCGGCGACGAGTCCGTGATCTCCTGCGCCTCCTGCACGACCAACGCGATCGTGCCGCCGCTGAAGCTGATGGAGGACCGCTTCGGCATCGTCCGCGGTCACGTCGAGACGGTGCACTCGTTCACCAACGACCAGAACCTGCTGGACAACTACCACAAGGCAGACCGCCGTGGCCGCTCCGCACCGCTCAACCTGGTGCTCACCGAGACCGGTGCCGCCTCCGCCGTCGCGAAGGCGCTCCCGGACCTGAAGGCGAAGATCACCGGCAACTCGATCCGCATCCCCACCCCGGATGTCTCGATCGCCATCCTGTCGCTCTCGCTCAAGAGCGAGACCTCGAAGGAAGAGGTCGTCGACTACCTCCGCGAGGCCTCGCTCACCGGCGAGCTGCGTCGCCAGGTGGACTTCACCACCGCCCGTGACGCGGTCTCCTCCGACTTCATCGGCTCGCGCGCCGCCTCGATCGTCGACGGCAACGCGACCATCGTCGACGGCGACTCCGCCATCCTCTACGTCTGGTACGACAACGAGTTCGGCTACTCCTGCCAGGTCGTCCGCACCGTGCAGTCGATCTCCGGTGTCGAGTACCCGACCTTCCCGGCCCCGGCTGCTGTCTGAGCCACCTGAGGCGGAACGTCCCTACGCTGCCCCGTCTCGTCCGGTCTCCGGATGAGACGGGGCATCTTGGTCCCAAGCCCGCAGGATGGCGTCGGTGTCGGTCAGGCCGACCTGTGCCACGTCGCGCAGGACCGGCGCGGATCGGAGCCACATCTCGTACTCGAGCTGCTCCTTCTGCTTCTCGGCATCTACCCGGAGCCAGTCGACCTCACGCAACGGGCCGTTCGTCGGTGCTCCCCAGACCGTCACCGTTGGGCCGTGCTCGAGCGGTAGCCAGGTCTCCTTGATCGGCTCGAACCAGTCGCCCGGCGGTTCGACCTGGAAGGTACGCGGCGGCGTGCTGCGGTTCGCGGCAGGTGGCGCACCTCTGTCGTAGGTGTGGCCGGTGACCTCCGCGCCGAACACCACCCAGCTGGCGATTGTCGCGACCAGCGGGAAACGGCGGCCGTCCAGGCAGCCCCAGCGGTCCAGCATCAAGCCGAGGAGAGGCGGCACGTACCAGTTTCGTCTGACGGTCTCGGCCTGCTCCTCCCAGGTCTGGGAGACGTTCAGCTTGCGCTCACGGCCGAGCCTGACGACGACCGGCCGGATGGCTTCCAACGTCTGGCCCGTGCAGCGCGGCCGGGCCAGGAACTCGGCCAGACTGTGTTCGTCGTAGACGATCGCGCTGCCAACCTTCTGCCCCGGGCCGGCGAGGCCAGCGGTCAGGACCCGGTTCGCCTCGACCTTCCCGATCATGTGCAGCTCGCAGATGCGACGTATCGCCTCGCGCGTCGTGATCCCCATGAGTCAAGCACGATAGGCAGGGGCTCGCGACACCTCGACCACAATCTCGCAGCCTGTGGATAACCGTGTGGAAAGTCCGTCGTGGGACCCCTCACGAAGTCGGTTCGCGTGCCTTTTACTAGACGATGACACCTTGTGAAGGAGGCGATCTCAACCGGTCGAAGCAACGGTTGGTCAAGCTGCTGGATTGAGCAGCTGGGCCAGCCGTTGGGCTGGCGTCTGTAGGTCAAGGGTAG
>NZ_JBIUZB010000007.1:142672-234539 GCF_044744805.1 Nocardioides sp. NPDC087217 | reverse complement strand
CGATCGGGTGCCGAGTCAAGGACCGCGAAGCGGCCGGCGAAGCCGGCGCCCGAAGGGCGTCCTTGACGCGGCGCACGATCGAGAAACACTCAAAGCAAGGGTCGGCGGCGAACCTGAAACGAAAACACAGTCACAACAGCGAGCTCTCCCGCGGAAGAGAACCGTGTTGGTCTCGACACGCCTCCGCCTAGCGGCTCCGACGGCTCGACCAGCGGGCGGAGAACGAGATCCACATATCCACCACTCCACCAGCCCCCACGGTCTCAGACCACGACCGATCACACCCCGCAGTGACCCGCGACCAGAACCCAGCAGCCGCACGATTCCTCTCCTGATAAGCCACACCCCACTCCCCCGGATACTCAGAGAGAACAGCCCGAGCAAACTGAAGCCCGATTCCACCCCGACGAGCCCCAGCAACGACAAAGAAGCTGTTCAAGATGCGTACGCGCTGGTCGGCATCCCGAACGAGAGCGAACCCGATGGGATGAACCCCGGCGGTGAGAATCCAGGCGCACCACCCAGGGTCGGAGCGAAGAGCCGCGTCGAGCCACTCGGACCGAAAGGTGCCGTCGGCGAAGGGAAGGGTGGAACTGTAGCCCGACATCTCGTGCCGGAAGAGCAGCCAGAGATGGCGAAGGGCGAGATGGTCCTCGGCCCGGGCGAGACGGGCGTTGAGGGGGCGAGGAAGGTCGAGGTCGGTGTGGAGGGTCGTCATACACGAAAGCCTCGGAGCGCGGTGCGCTCCGAGGCTTTCGGTCATTCTCTCATGCCATCCGGCGACGATCAGGCGATGTGGAAGTCGCTCACGTTGACGTCGACGGCCTCGACGTCGATGTCGAAGTAGTCCTCGACGGCCTCGATGACCTGGGTGCGGATGGTGACGGCGGTGGCCTTGACCGGGGTGCCGTACGCGATCACGTAGGACACGGTGATGGTGGCGACGTCGTCGGCGATGTCGACCACGGTGCCCTCGTCGTCGATGGCGTGTACGCCCTCGACCTTGGCCACGATGTGGTGGACCAGGCGCTCGACGAGGCCCTCGCTCACCGTCGACTTCCCGCGCTCCTCACGGGCGGCACGGGCGGCACGCAGTACACCGGTCAGGGTCGAGTCGGCGGTCGGCTCCGGCTCGACCACCGGCTCCGGCGCGAAGCCGGGGGCCGGAGTCTCGGACGCGATCTCCTCGGCCGCGTCGGGCTCCTCGACCGGCTCGGTCTCCTCGGTCACGGTGTCGGTGACCTCATCGGCGGGCGCCTCGGCGGAGTCGTCGGTCAGCGCCTCGTCGACGATCGCCTCGGTCTCCTCGACCTCGTCCTCGGTCTCCACCGGCGCCTCCTCGACGACGTCGGTCGGCTCGACGGCCGCCTCGACCTCCTCGGTGACCTCGGCCTCCACCGGTGCCTCATCGGCAGCCACCTCGTCGACAGCGATCTCCTCGGCCGGCGCCTCGTCCTCGACGGCGTCGACGATCTCCGCCTCGCCCTCGACCGACTCCGTCACGTCAGCAGCCTCATCAGCAGTCTCGTCGACAACCTCGTCGGCCGGCTCGACGTCGACCTCCACCGACTCGGCCAGGTCGGCCGACTCGACCGTCTCCTCTGCCTCGACATCGGTCGGCTCGTCCTCCACCTCACCGACGGTCTCCTCAGCCTCGACCTCGGACGCCTCACCCTCGTCCGCGGTCACCACGACGTCCTCGACCTCGGTCGGCTCCTCGACAGCGACCTCCTCGGCGAGCGCCTCGCCCTCCGGCTCGACGACGGTCTCCTCGGCCTCGTCGGCCTCGGTCACCTCAGCGACGTCCTCGGTCGCACCTTCGACGGCAACGTCCTCAGCGGCCGCCTCGGCGACGACCTCGGCGGCCTCCTCGGCGACGACCTCGTCCGCGGCGTCCGTCACCTCGGCGTCGGTGGCGTCGACAACGGCCTCGGTCTCGGCCGGCACCTCGTCGACCGGCGACTCCTCGGTCGGCTCCTCGACAGCGGTCTCCTCGACCTCCTCGGTGATCTCGGCGACGGGGGCTTCGGCGTCGACGCCCTCGAGCGGCGCCTCGTACGTACCCTCGGTCTCGACCGCCTCGGCCGAAACCTCGTCGACGGCCTCGATGGGCTCGGTCACGGCGACATCGCCGACGACGTCGCTGCCCACCTCGCCACTGATCTCAACAGTCTCGACGGCGAGCTCGGCCACCTCGGCGGCCGGAGCCTCCTCGGTGTCGGTGACGACGTGCTCGGGGTCGGAGAGCGGGTCGACCGAGGGGGCCTCGGCGAGGGGCTCGATGACGGTCTCGGCAACCGGCTCGGCAACCGGCTCAGCAACCGGCGGAGCCGGGGCCTCGGTGACGTACGCGCTGGCCTCGGGGGCGGCCAGGCTCTCGCCGTAGCCGGGGGCGGAGAGGTCGGTCGACTCGCCCTCCCCTGCCTTCGGCTGCTCGTTCTTGTTTCGGTTGAAGATGCCGCTGATGAAGTCGGACATGGCTTCGCATTCCTTCGAGTGAGGGGAGGGTTGTGGTCGAGCGCTCACAGCTGGGCGTGATGCTAGGGCTGGCACGCAGCAAGTCGGGTCGCGTGTCTGGGATTCCCTTGTCTTGTACCCCAACGTTCACCGACGCGAGGACCCCTTGTGTCAAACCTTCCGGGGACATTCGCCCGCCGTTCAGCCGACGTCGGAGACCCGCCGGAGCACGCGCTGTAGAACGACGGAAGAGCACGTACGTCACGACAGAACCGACCGGGGAGAGACGATGAATCCACTGCTGCTCCCACTGGTCGCCGCACAGGCCGCGTACGTCCATCGGACCATCGGAAAGGAGCCTCGTCCGGAGGGTCCGACGAAGGGTTTCGTGCCGGCGCCGACGGACGATGAAGCACCCAGCCCGCTGCGGCTGATGGTGATCGGAGACTCGTCCGCCTCGGGACGCGGCGCACCCACCCACGACCTCGCCTTCGCCGGGTCGATGGCGCGCGCGATCGCGAAGCAGACCGAGCGTCCGGTCGAGTGGCGGGCGCTCGGGAAGTACGGCGCGACCAGCGAGCGGATCCGACACGGCATCCTCACCAAGGTCACCGGCGAGTGGGATCTCGCCGTGCTCCTGGTGGGCGTCAACGACATCCTCGCGCGCCGCTCGGTCGAGGCCTGGACGCGGGATCTGACCGCGATCGTCGAGACCCTCCAGGAGCACGCAGCACACACCGTGCTCCCCGGCATCCCGGAGTTCGGCGCGTTCCCGTCACTCCCCCGCACCCTGCGGCGCTACCTCGCCGAGCGCGGGAAGGCGCTCGACGAGGCTGCGCGGCTGGTCTGCGCAGGGCGTACCTCGGTCCAGTGGGTCAGCTCCGCCGACCTCGGTCCCGCGGAGCCGTCCTTCTTCGCTGCCGACGGCTTCCACGCCTCGCCGGCGGGCTACGAGCGCTGGGCGCAGGCGATCTGCGACCACCTCGATCTCTAGCTGGGCACCACCAGCTGCGCGAGCGGTACGTGGTGCTGGCCCGCGTGGGTGTCGCGGTCGCGCAGCGAGCCCTGCGACACCGGGCGCGGGTAGGAGATCTTGACGACGTTGAGCGACGGGATCCGGAAGATCTGAACCGACCCGGGATCGACCCGGTAGAGACCGGCGACGACCTCCTCGTCGAGGAAGGTCTCGTCGGCCGCGATCCGGTAGCCCTCGGCGTCGCGCATGAACAGCTCCATCGTGATCCAGAACGGCCCGGCGTTCTTGGAGCGGACCTCGGTCGCGAGGTCTCCCAGGGTGGTCTCAGGCATCGTTCTTCTCCTCCATCTCGGTGCGGAACATGGCGGTCGGGGTGAGGCTGTCGACGGCATGGTTGAGCACGAACTCGTACGCAGCGCCCCGCTCGACCTCGGCCGGCGACCCGGGAAACGCCAGGCTGGGCAGGTAGTCCATGTCCTGGGCCGGCAGGTGCAGCATCAGCGGGTTGGCGACCTTGGCGACCGCGGTGGCCAGGGCCTGGTCGGCGGCCCGGACGAGCAGCATCACCCCGACCTCGCGCGGCGGCTCGGTGGACGGGTCGAGATCGTCGAGGACCGCGTTGTAGCCGTAGAGACGCAGGTCGTAGTCGTAGTCGTCCCTGGTCAGGCCGAGGGTCTGCTCGACCCGCTGGGTGAACACGACGTGCATCAGCGAGGCCCAGCCCTCGATGTCCTTCAGGATCAGCGGGTCCCGGATCGCGGAGAACGACATGGTCTCGTAGCCGGTGATCCGGGCGCCCTCGAGCTTGATCGTGTGCTGGTCCGCGTGATGGAACCGCGACCCCTCGACGCGCACCCGGCGCTCGTCGAGCGCGGTGTAGACGGCGTCGCGCACGTCCAGCGTGCCGTCAGGCTCCCGCATCTCGAACGGGTTCGCCGTCTCGTACAGCATGTGGGCGGCCACCGAGATCGGCGTGCACGCGGCGCTCTCGTCGAGCGGCTCGATGGTGAACCCGGTCCGGTCGATGGTCGCGAAGACCCCGCCCATCCGCGGGTTGGTCGTGCACTGGCCGCCGCACTCGACGATCTTGGCCGCGTGCCAGGTCGGGCCGGCGGGCATCCCCTTCAGCAAGGCGTACGCAGCGGCGTTGGCCGTGTCGGTCGCCCGCCCCGCCAGGACCACCTGAGCCCCGGCCGAGAGAGCCTCGGCGATCGGCTCGTGGCCCATCATGGCGACGATATGGGTGCAGTCCTCGAGGGTCGCGCCGTCAAGGTCGCCGAGCGGCGGCAGCGGGTGGATCCGGCCGGCCTCGAGCGGCTCCTTCAGGTCGGCGGCGCGCTGTTCGCTGTAGATCCGGGCGACCTTCATCGACAGGCCCTCCTCGGCGAGCAGGCCGTCGACGATCCCGGCGACCCAGTCGACGCCGTCGTCGGTGCCGCTGGTGCCGCAGGAGCCGACGATGAGCGGGATCCCCGCCCCGGCCGCTGCCCGGAGCAGGAGCCGCAGGTCGCGGGCGACCGCGGCGGCCGTGGTCTTCGGCTTCGAGGCACCCAGGTAGTAGGGACCGGAGTCGGTGGAGCCGCCGTCGACGGCGATCACGTCCGCTCCCAGCGCGATCCCACGGGTGATCGTCTCCTCCGGGAACCCGGCGCCGAGCATCCCGCTGGGCACCAAGATGCTGACGGAGTCAGGGTTGTCGCTGGTCATCTGTTGTTTCTCTCCTCGATCAGGTGGGCATTGACAGCATGTTTCGGGCAGCCCGCGAGCGCGTCGAGGAGCTCACGGGCTCCCTCGAGGCCGGCGGCCCGGCGGGCCTCGGCGGTCTGCCCGGCCAGGTGGGAGTGGACGACGATGCCGGGCACCCCGCGCAGCGGGCTCTCGGCCGGCAGCGGCTCCTCGGCGACCACGTCGAGCGCGGCCCCGGCGATCCGGCCCTCACGTACGGCGGAGACGAGCGCGTGCTCGTCGACGATCGCGCCGCGGGCGGTGTTCACCAGCACCGCCCGCGGCTTCATCAGCGCGAACGCACCCGCGTCGAGCATCCCCCGCGTCCGTGGGGTGAGCGCGGTGTGGACCGAGACGAAGTCGGCTTCCGCCAGCAGCTCGGGCAGCTCGACGAACCGGACCTCCGGGTCGGTCCGCTCGGCCTCGGCGACGGCGGTGGTGCACAGCACGCTCATCCCGAACGCCCGGGCCAGCGGTACGACCGCCCGGGCAGCGGCGCCGTAGCCGATCAGGCCCAGGGTGGAGCCACGCAGCTCGCGGCCGTCCTCGCGCGGCCAGCCGCCGGCCGCGACACCGGTCGCGCTCTCGACCAGCCGGCGGGAGGAGGCGAGGAGCAGCCCCATCGTGTACTCGGCGACCGCGTTGGCGTTGATCCCGGGCAGATTGCTGACCGTGACCCCGACGCGTGCGGCCGCTTCGACATCGATCGCGTCGTAGCCGACCCCGGTGCGTACGACCGCTCTGAGACGGTCCGCCGATGCGAGGACCTCCGCGGTGAGCGGGTCGTGACCGACCAGGGCGCCTTCGACCCCGGCGAGGTCCGCGACCAGATCCCCGGACCGGTGGCGGGTCTCGTGGCCCTGGGAGCGGAGAAGGTCGTCGACCTCGTCGCCGGGCCGCAGGTAGTCGGTGGTGATCAGGATCCGGGCCACCGCGCTCACACCGCCCGCTCGACGTCGCCGCGCCGCTGGAGGCGGTCGATCCGCACCACGATCGCGACCGCGACCGCCGCGACGACCGCGATGTCGAGCAGCATCGTCTGCCAGCCCAGGATGTCGACGGCCCCGCCGATCAGGGCCGGACCGAGGAAGGCACCGCTCTGCCAGCCCACCGCATAGAGCGCTGCGTACGTCCCGAAGACCCGCGCCGACGGCGCCAGGTTCCACAGCACGACGACGGCGTTGACCAGGAAGGCCGAGGCACCGGCGGCGCCGATGCAGAACGCCACCACGGTGCCGGTCGGTGTCTGCACCAGGGTGCCGAGGAGCATGGCGGCCGCGAAGATCGCCATCCCGGCGATCATGGTGCGCAACCGGCCGAAGCGCTCGGCGAACAGCGCGGTCGGATAGGCCGCGAGCAGGAACGCGACCCCGCTCGGCAGGGTGATCCCGCCCGCTTCGCCGCGCGAGAGCCCGAGGGTCTCCATGCCGTAGGGCGTGACCAACGCGCGCGAGCCGGCCCAGGCGCTGCCGAAGACCAGGATCGCCACGATCAGCAGCAGCCGGCTGCGGTCGGTGTCGCGCACGATCTCCCAGATGGTGTCGCGGATGCGCGCCTGGCCGACCGCCGTCGACTCCTCGGCGGCGTCCTCGGCCACCGCCGCCTGATAGCCGGGCGAGGAGCTGTCGCGGATCGAGAGGCACAGCACGGTGACCGAGACGAGGGTGATCAGCGCGATCACCGCGAAGGCGAGTGCCGGATGGTCGTCGACCAGCAGGATGCTGACCAGCGCTGCGACGATCACGGTGAGGCTGGAGGCGATCTTGACGGCGGCATTGGCCCGGCTGCGGCGCTCGGGGGCGATGAAGTCGGGCACCAGCGCCTCGCCGATCGGTTTGAACGAGTTCGAGACCAGAGCGAACGCGACGATGACGACGATCAGCAGCGGCAGCGAGCCCGCGGTGTGCGGCAGGGTCACGAACAGCAGCGCCGCGAGCGGCATGCCGACGGCGAGGTAGGGCATCCGACGGCCCCAGCGCGTACGGGTCCGGTCGGACCGGTTGGCCATCCACGGCTGGATGAAGATGCCGAGCAGGTTGTCCATCCCCATGATGAAGCCGACGAGGGCGGCGCTGGCCAGGTGGTCGCGCAGCAGCGGCGGCACCTGGCTGTCGTAGAAGTTCCACATCGACTCCTGGGCGAAGACCGCCAGTGCGACGAGGAGGGTGATCCGGCGGGGCCCGAGCTGCCGTGGTGGTGCGGTGGGGATGGTGGTGCTCACGAGACGGACCTCCGTGATCTCTGCATGGTCCCGGCTGGACTTGCGGACTGTGGCGGCGCTCACAGTAGTTTTGCTACAGCAAAACAGTCAAGAGGTGGCACTGTTGGAAAAGTGGCCTAGGATCAGGACCATGTCGATCTCCTCCCCCGAGACCACCCCGGAGACCACGACGGTCGCCGAACGCGTCTATCAGGCCTTACGCAGCCAGATCGGCTCCGGTGAGCTCGAGCCCGGCGCCAAGGTGACCGAGCGAGGCATGGCCGAGCGCCTCGGCGTCAGCCCGACCCCGGTCCGCGAGGCGATCCGGCGGCTCGAGCTCGACGGCCTCGTGGAGCGGGTGGGGCCGCGTACGACGCTGGTGGCCCGGATCGAGGAGGACGCCAGCCACGACCTGGCCGAGGTCGAGGTCGCGCTGCGCGGCCTGGCCGCCCGGTTCGCCGCGCGGCACGCGACCGACGACGAGCTCGACGAGCTCGACCGGCTGCTCGACGAGGCCGACGACCTGGTGATCCTGATCCGGGCACGCCATCGCGACGGCAAGCCGGTCGAGAAGCACGCCGACCGCTTCCTCGACGTCCTCGGCCGCTTCAACGAGCTGGTCAACGCCGCCGCCCACAACCCGGTTCTCGTACGCCTCCTCGAGCAGTCGCGCTCGCTGAGCCGGTCACGGCAGCGGGAGATCTCCCGGGCGCACCTGCTCGCCGGCGACGAGTTCGGCGCCGACCGCTACGCCGAGCACCGCGCCCTCGTGATCGCCCTGCGCGCCCGCGACGCCGTCGAGTCCGAACGCATCGTCACCGAGCACGCCGCCCGCGGACTCCTCGACCTGCGGCGCGAGCGCTAGGCCGTGGCAGGGGTCTTCACCGGCTTCGCCACGATCAGCGTCCTCATCGCCCTCGGCGCCCTGCTCGCCCAGCTCCGGATCCTGGACGAGCGCGGTCAGCGGACGCTCTCGACGGTGGCGTTCTACGTCGCCAGCCCGGCGCTGCTCATCACGGTCATGGACGACAGCGACCTCGGCTTCGTGCTCTCCGGCAACCTGGTCGCGGTCGCCGGCGGCGTGCTCGTCGCCGCGACGCTCGTGGCCACCGTCGAGACGCTGCGCCGCCGCGGTCTGGGCAACACGGTGGTCGCGGTCCTGTGCGGCTCCTACGCGAACGCCGGCAACCTCGGCCTGCCGATCGCGGCGTACGTCCTGGGCGACCCGGTCCTGGTGGCGCCGACGCTGCTGCTGCAGATGCTGGTCCTCCAGCCGCTGGCGCTGGTCCTGCTCGACGCCGACGCGAGCACCACGAAGCTGTCGTTCTGGGACGTGATCCGCCGCCCTCTGACCAACCCGATCACCGTCGCCTCCTTGATCGGGGTGGCACTCTCCGTCACCGATCTCGACCTGCCCACAGCGGTCTCGGACCCGCTGGAGCTGGTCGCCGGGATGGCGGTCCCGTCCATGCTGATCGCCTACGGCGTCGCGCTGCGGCTCGGCCCGCTGCCCGGCCGCGGCGTCCCTGCGCTCGACCTGGCCGCCGTGGTCGCGACCAAGCAGATCGTGCAACCGGTGGCGGCGTACCTCATCGGGCGGTTCGCGCTCGGCCTCGACGCCGAGGCGCTGCTGGCCGTGACCGTGCTCTCCGCGCTGCCGACGGCCCAGAACGTGTTCGTCGTCGCGCAGCGCTACAACCGCGCCACCCTGCTGGCCCGCGACGTCATCTTCGTCAGCACACTGGCCACGGTGCCCGCGATCCTGCTGGTCGTACTGCTGCTCACCTAGCCCCGACGTCAGCGCCCGAGCCGACGAAAGTCCCTTGCGGCGGCATCTCTTCGGGCGTACCCTCGCGATATATCGGGACACTACGCCGACAGTCGATGCAGCTTTCACAAGGGAGATGACATGAGCAACCTCGACAACCTGCGGGTGAGCGAGGCCGATCGGGAGGAGGCGTCGGCGAGGCTTGCCGAGCACTACTCGACAGGCCGGCTCACCGACGACGACTACTACGAGCGCCTCGACGCGGTCTGGTCCGCGAAGGTCCGCGCCGACGTGGAGATGCTCTTCACCGACCTGCCGAAGAGCGCGCCGCAGGCACCGCAGGTCGCTCGCCGGCCGCGCCGGGGTCGCCCGCGAGCGTTCCCGCTGGTCGCCTGCTTCCTGCTCGTCGCGATCGGGCTGGTCGTGATGGGCGTGCCGTGGTGGGTCTTCGCCGCGATCGCCGTCGGAGCCATGGTCTTCCGCAACGGACCCCACCGCTCCCGCCGTTGTCACCAGCACATGCGTCATTCCGCGCACTGAATTCCGGATTCCGTGGCCGCCACCCGGGCACACCACTAGGTTGTGCCGCGGTCGCTACCCCCACAGCCCATGAGGAATCCCGATGAGTCGCTCCCCCGCCCGCACCGCGCGCCGCGGTCTGGCAGCCGCACTCGTGCTCGCCCTGCCGCTCGCGCTCGGCGCCTGCGGCGGTGGCGAGTCCACCGATGAGGGGGCCGGCGGCGCCACCGAGATCACCGTCGGCGTGATCCCGATCGTCGATGTAGCCCCCATCTATCTGGGAGTGGAGAAGGGGTTCTTCAAGGCGGAGGGACTCGACGTCGACCTCGAGCTCGCCCAGGGCGGTGCCGCGATCATCCCCGCCGTGGCCACTGGTCGATACCAGTTCGGCTTCTCCAACACGACCTCGCTGCTCCTGGCCCAGACCCAGGACCTCCCGGTCAAGGTCGTCACCGCCGGCGTCAACGCCACCGACGACCCGGCGGCCGACATGGCCGGTGTCCTGGTCAGGGCCGACAGCGACATCACCTCCCCCAAGGACCTGGAGGGCAAGAAGGTCGCGGTCAACACGCTCAAGAACATCAGCACGACCACTACCAACGAGCTCGTCCGCCAGGACGGCGGCGACCCGACCAAGATCGAGTACGTCGAGCTGGCCTTCCCCGAGATCGGCCCGGCCATCGAGAAGGGCGACGTCGACGCGGGTCAGGTCGTCGAGCCGTTCCTCACCATCGGCACCCAGGGCGGCATGACCGACCTCGGCTCCAACTTCGTCGCCGCCGACCCGGGCCTCGCGGTCGCGGAGTACTTCACCTCGACGGACTATGCCGACTCCGACGCCGACACCGTCGCGGCCTTCACCCGTGCGATGAACGAGTCGCTCGACTACGCCCAACAGCACCCGGACGAGGTCAAGAAGATCCTGCCGACCTACACCGACATCGACGGATCAGTGCTCGCCGAGCTCAACACGCCGCAGTGGACCTCCGAGATCGACGCCGCGTCGATCCAGAGGCTCGCGGACCTCTCGAAGGCCGACGGCCTGTTCGCCAAGGACCCGGACGCGGACGCCCTGCTTCCCTGACCGTCGCCGGTCACTCGACCGCAGGCGCGATGATCCAGACCGCCGCGTCGGTGGGCAGGTCGCCCACGATCGGGTCGCCGCTGTACATCACGATCTCACCCTCGGGAAGCGGCGTCGGCTCCATGCCGCAGTTGAGCACGACGATCAGGTCGGTCCTGGTGTCGGGGGAACCGCCGACGCCGCCACGCCGGAACGAGACCACACCCTCGGGCGCGTCCAGGATCTCCACGTCCTCGTCGGCACCGAGCGCGAAGGCCCGTCTCGCCGCCAGCGCCGCCCGGTAGAACTCCAGCGTGGAGTCCCGGACACCGTTCTGGGCAGCCACGGTGAGGTCGACCCACTCGGCCGGCTGTGGCAGCCACGGCTGAGTCGGCAGGTCCTCGTCGGGCACCTGGCTGAACCCGAAGGGCGGCTCGAACCCGCTCCACGGCAGCGGCACCCGGCAGCCGTCACGACCACCCTCACCGGTCTCCGACCACGGATCCTCCTGATACTCCGGCGGTAGATAGACCTGGGGCAGGCCCAGCTCCTCCCCCTGGTAGAGGTACGCAGACCCCGGAAGCGCCAGCATCGTCAGTGTCGCCGCGCGAGCCCGGTGCAGCGCCTGCAGTCCGTCGCCATAACGCGAGCGGTGGCGTACGACATCGTGGTTGGACAGGACCCAGGTCGGCGCCGCCCGCGAAGGACCGAGCGCCTTCAGCGTCGACCCGATGACCTCGGTGAACGCCTCGGCCGACCAGGGCGCCTGCAGCCAGGAGAAGTTGAACGCCTGGTTGAACTCGTCGGCACGTACGTAGCGCCGCAGCTCCGCCGGGCCAGGGGTCCAGGCCTCGGCGACCATCATCCGGTCGCCGTCGAAGGAGTCGATCAGCTTGCGCCAGGCGCGGTAGATCTCGTGGACGGCCAGGTTGTCCCACATCGGGGCGTCGGTGACGCCGCGCTCGTACATCACCGCGGCGTCGGAGGTCGGCGCGAGCCCCTCGGGGACGACCTGGTCGCGCAGCTCCTTGATAAGCCCGTGGGCGATGTCGACCCGGAAGCCGTCGACGCCCCGGTCGAGCCAGAAGGTGAGAATCTTGGTGAACTCCTCGACCACCTCGGGGTTGTGCCAGTTGAGGTCGGGCTGGTCGTCGTCGAAGAGGTGGAGATACCACTGCCCGTCTTCGATCCGCGTCCACGCCGGACCACCGAAGACCGAGCGCCAGTTGGTCGGCGGCTCCTCGCCGTTCTCGCCGCGACCCTCGCGGAAGATGTAGCGGTCCCTCGCCGGCGACCCGGGTTCAGCCGTGCGCGCCTCTAGGAACCACGGATGCGCCGAGGAGGTGTGGTTGGGGACCAGGTCGACGATGACCTTCAGGGCGAGCTCGTGGGCGCGCGCGATCAGATGATCGGCGTCGGCCAGCGTGCCGAAGATCGGGTCGACGTCGCAGTAGTCGGCGACGTCGTAGCCGTGGTCGTTCTGCGGCGAGGTGTAGAAGGGGCAGATCCAGATCGCGTCGACACCCAGCGCGGCAAGGTAGTCCAGGTGGTCGGTGATCCCCTGCAGGTCACCGAGCCCGTCGCCGTTCGAGTCCGCGAACGAACGCGGGTAGATCTGATATGCGACGGCTTCGCGCCACCATGGCTGGTCCACGTGGACCCCTATCTCGTCGGTTGGCCACCAGTACCCCGATCTTGTCGATGTGATGCTCGGGGTTGTCAAACCGGGCAGCCCACCGTGCGCCGAGATTTACGGCGGAATCGGCGCTTGAAACGCCGAATTAACGGGGTTACCCGAAGTCGGCCTGTGACATGTAGGCTTGTCGGCGTTGAAGGAGGCGTCCCCACGCGCTTCGCGGTTGCTCTCGGTGACCGTTCGTGCAGCACTTGGTCTTCCGCAGAAGCAGAAATCAGGACTCGTGGATTCAACGCCCAAAGGGCGGCACGGAGTCGCCCTGTGTACACAAGGATTAGATTCATGACTCAGGGAACCGTGAAGTGGTTCAACGGCGACAAGGGCTTCGGCTTCATCGCCCAGGACAACGGGGGCGACGACGTCTTCGTGCACTTCTCCGCGATCCAGACCCAGGGCTACAAGACCCTGGACGAGAACCAGCGCGTCGAGTTCGACGTCACCCAGGGCCCGAAGGGCCCGCAGGCCGAGAACGTCCGCCCGGTCTGACTTCGGCTTTCAAGGCAGCCCCGCTCCTGCTTCGGCAGGGCGGGGCTGTCCCCCTTTTGCGGTCCTTGCCTACTCGGGAAGCTTGGTGACGTCGACCCAGCCCCGGGCCTCGCTGATCGTCTCCAGGTCGCCGAGGGTGAGCGCGATGGTCGTGTTGGCGCTGCCCGCGGCCGGGTAGACCATGTCGAAGCGCTTCAGCGAGGCGTCGAGCCACACCTCGGCCGACGCCGGGTTCCCGAACGGGCAGACGCCACCGATCGCGTGTCCGGTCATCGGCTCCACGTCCTCGGCGGCGAGCATCCGCGCCTTGGTGCCGAAGTGGGCCTTGAACTTTGCGTTCGCGATCTTGGCGTCGCCGGCCGCGACGATGAGGATCGCGGCGCTCCGGTCCTCGGTGTAGAGGCTGATGGTCTTGGCGATCTCCGCCGGCGAGACCCCGAGAGCGACCGCGGCGAGCTCGACGGTCGCCTTCGACTCCACCGACTCGATGATGTCTCCACCGCGTCCGAATCGGTCCAGGTGGGTGCGGGCCAGCTCGATCGACATGAACCTCACCCTAGCGGCGCGTCCCGCCGCCGAAGGAGTCGGCGACGGCGCGGTCGGTGAAGATCCGGTACTCCATCGGCGAGGGCGACCCGAACGGCGAGTCCGGCACCGCGCCGCAGACGATCACCAGGTTGCCGGCGCGGCGGCCCTTCATCGTCGCCGGCTCGACACCGACGACCATGTCGCCGAGATCGCGGGCCGCCGCGATGAAGTCACGCGCCTGAGGGAACGGCGCCCGGTCGACGAGGTTGGCCACGAAGACCCCGGAGGGGGCGAGCACGCGGCGTACGTCCTCCACGAAGGCGGCGGAGGTGAGCTCGTCCGGGGTGCGACCGCCGTCGAAGGCGTCGAGGATCACCAGGTCGGCGAAGCCGTCGCGTACGCCGCCGATGCCGCTCTTCCCGTCGACGGGGCGCACCTTGATGCCGCTGCGCGGCGGGAGCGGCGCCTCGGTGCGTACGCGCTCGATGACCTCGACCGACGGCTCGAGCACGATCTGCGAGGAGCGCGGCCGGGTCGCGTGGACGTAGCGCGCCAGCGTCATCGCGGCACCGCCGATATGCAGAACTCGCACTGGCCCTGGAGGCAGTCGGTCGATAACATCCCCGATACGCCTCATGTAGTCGAACACGAGGCGGGTCGGATCCCCCAGATCGACCGCCGACTGCTGCATCGCGTCGAGCTCGAGCACATATACATCGTCGGCCATAGCGGAGATACCCTACCCCCCACATGGAAATGGGGGACCTGTTCCTCTACTGTGACCTGCGCGACAACGACACCATTGCCCGCTATGGATGCATCTCGGATACCCCTTGGGGCATCCACGCATGTTTCCAGATCTACTTCGCCGATCCCCCACACCCCGTCCGGCGAGGAACGAGAGGAAGTCAAAGCAGCGTGACAAGCATCGAAGAAGTCACGATCGGGGCGTTCAGCCAACCCCTGGTCGGGATGTCGTTCATCATCTCCGTACTCGGCTCATGGGTCGGTCTGACCTGTGCGACCCGCGCGCGCCGGCGCGGTGCGGGCACCGGCGCCTGGCTCTGGCTGTTCGGAGCGGCCGCCTCGATCGGCGGCGGCGCGATCTGGTCGATGCACTTCATCGGCATGCTCGCCTTCGACAGCCACGTGGCGTACGCCCTCGACGTCGGCACCACCCTCATCTCGCTCGCCGTCGCGATCATCGCGGCGATGGTCGGCATGCTGATCGCGACCGCCATGCGGGGCAACGCGGGCTACATCGTCGGTGGCCTGGTCACCGGAGCCGGCGTGTGCGCGATGCACTACACCGGCATGTACGCCATGGACATGAGCGCCCAGATGGTCTGGAAGCCGGCCGTGGTCGTGGCCTCGGTCGTCATCGCGCTGGTCGCCTCGGCGCTCGCGCTCTTCTTCGCCTTCAACGTCACCACGCGGCTGATGCGCGTGGGCGCTGCCGTCATCATGGGCATCGGCGTGTGCGTCATGCACTACACCGGCATGCTCGCTCTCGAGATCCACAGCTCCCCCGACGACAAGCTCGGGCACGTCAGCGGTGCCGACCCGGTCTACCTGGCGATGCCGATCTTCGCGATCTCGGCCGGCATGCTGATCGTGATCGGCTTCGCCACCATGTTCGCGGGCATCAACGACGATCTCGAAGACCCGTGGAACCCGGACCGGCGGCAGGTGACCTCCGACTCCGGCGCCCACGCGATGGTGCCGCAGCGGCCGGCCCTGGGGCAGTCCTTCTCCGGTCACGAGCCCGACCTGCTCCAGCAGCCGCGCCAGCCGCTGCAGCCGCTCCCGACGCGTCAGCCGGCCGCCTCCGGCAGCCCGCAGGCGAACCAGGCGGCGGGCGAGGGCATCGGCAGCATGTTCTCCCAGCGCCCGCAGAACCCGGGCCAGCGTCCGCAGCGTCCGACCCAGCTGCGCCCGCAGAACGGACGTTGGACGCCCCGGCCCTACGCTCAGCAGCCCTCCAACGGCTTCCCGGAGCGGCGGACGGACCTGTTCAACCCGCAGGGTGGACAGCCCGGCGAAGAGGCGACCAACGAGCCGCCGGCTCAGCCGCAGCCTCGGGCGCCGCGCAATCCGGGCTGGCTGCCGCCGCGCAACGACAACAACCTCTAGGCCGAGTACATCTGGGGCTACTCCCAGAAGACGCGCTCGACCACACCGTGGGCGAGGCGGGTCATCCGCAGGTAGTCGTTGACCAGCTCGTCGGTCGCGCCCGCCGGATAGCCGAGGATGGCCGCGACGGCGTGCTGCTCGACGGGCCCTGCGGGCAGCGAGTCCGCCGGGCGGCCGCGCGCGAGCGTGACCGCGTTGCGGACCCGGCTGACCATCCGCCACGCCTCGATGAGCGTCTCGGCGTCGTCGGCCTCGATCAACGAGGCGTCGCGGGCGGCCTGCAGCGCCTCGACGGTGCGTGGCGTACGCAGCCCCGGGACGGCGTACGCATGCCGCATCTGCAGCAGCTGGACGGTCCACTCGATGTCGGCGAGCCCGCCGCGGCCGAGCTTGAGATGGGTGTTGGGGTCGGCGCCGCGGGGCAGCCGCTCGTGGTCGACACGGCCCTTGATGCGGCGCACCTCGATGATGTCGTCCTCGCTCAGCCCACCCTCGGGGTAGCGCAACGGGTCGATCATCTCGGTGAACGCCTCGCGCACCTGCGGGTCGCCGACGACGGCGTCGGCGCGCAGCAGCGCCTGCGACTCCCAGATGCCCGACCACTTCGCGTAGTAGGAGGCGTACGCCGGCAGGGTCCGCACCAGCGCGCCCTGCCGTCCCTCGGGGCGCAGGTCGGCGTCGATCTCCAGTGGCGGGTCGGCACCCGGCAGGGCGAGCAGCCGGCGTAGGTCGGCGATGACCTTGAGCGCGAACTGGGTCGCCTCGCCCGGGTCGGCACCCTCGACGGGCTGGTGGACGAAGAGCACGTCGGCATCGGAGGCGTAGGAGAGCTCGAATCCGCCGTAGCGGCCCATCGCGATGATCGCGATCCGCGTTGGCGGCCCGTCGATCCCACGGGCGGCGACCTCCTCGGCCACGACCGTGCGCAGCGAGGCCTCCAAGGTGGCGTCGGTCAGCCGGGACAGTGCAGCGCCGATGGTGTCGATCCCGGCCTCACCGAGGAGCTCGGCGGCCGAGATCCGGAACAGCTCGCGGCGGCGGATGGCCCGGATGTGGCGTACGGCCTCCTCGGCGGAGGTGGTGGTGCGCCGGCGGGCTGCGCGGGCGACCATCTCGTCGGTCAGCGCCTCGGCGGAGAGCGGCGCGAGATCGTGACCCAGGAGGCGCAGCGCCTCGGGCTCCCGCTCCAGCAGCGCCGTCGTGTAGCGCGAGGTGGACAGGATCGTGGCGAAGTGTTGCGCGACCAGGCCCTCGTCGCGCAAGGAGCGCAGATACCAGGGAGTGGCGCCGAGGGCGTCGGAGATCCGGCGGAACCCGAAGAGCCCGGCGTCGGGGTCGGAACCCTCGGAGAGCCACTCCAGCATCACCGGCAGCAGCGCCCGCTGCAGCGCGGCGCGCCGGGAGACGCCCGTGGTGAGCGCCTCCAGGTGCCGCAGCGCAGCCTTGGGGTCGGCGTATCCCAGCGCGGTCAGCCGCTCCTCGGCCGCCTTCGCGGAGAGGTGGGCCTGGCCGGACGGGATCCGGGCGACCGCGTCGAGGAGCGGTCGGTAGAAGAGCTTCTCGTGGAGGCGGCGTACCTCGATGCGCTGGTGGCCCCACTCCTTCTCCAGCCGCACCACCGGGTCGCGCAGGTAGCCGAGCGAGCGCGCCAGCCAGCGCAGCGACTCCTCGTCGTCGGGGACGACGTGGGTGCGTCGCAGCCGGTAGAGCTGGAGCCGGTGCTCCATCCGCCGCAGGAACGCGTAGGCCTCGTGCATGGCCTCGCCGTCCTCGCGCCCGACATAGCCGGAGCGGGTCAGCGCCGCCAGCGCGGAGAGCGTGGTCGGCTGGCGGATGCCGGTGTCGGTGCGGCCGTGGACCAGCTGCAGCAGCTGCACGGCGAACTCCACGTCGCGCAGCCCACCGGCGCCGAGCTTGAGCTCGCGGTCGGCCTCCCGGGACGGGATGTGGGCGATGACCCGACGCCGCATCTTCTGGGTGTCGGAGACGAAGCCGTCGCGATCGGCGGCCTTCCAGACGAACGGGTTGACGGCATCGACGTAGGCCCGGCCCAGGGCGAGGTCGCCGGCGGCCGGCCGGGCCTTGAGCAGCGCCTGGAACTCCCAGGTGCTCGCCCAGCGCTCGTAGTAGCCGACATGGCCGGCGATCGTGCGAGAGAGCGCGCCCGCCTTGCCCTCGGGGCGCAACGCGGCGTCGACGGGCCAGATGGTGCCCTCGCCGGTGTGGGCCGAGCAGACCTGGATCAGGTTGCTGGCGAGCTGGGTGGCGACTCGCAGCGAGACGTCGTCGCCGACACCGTCGGCGGCCTCGTGGGCGAAGATCACGTCGACGTCGGAGACGTAGTTGAGCTCGTGGCCGCCGCACTTGCCCATCGCGACGACGGCCAGCCGGACCTTGTCGGCATCCGATCCCACCCGCGCTCGGGCGACCGCGAGCGCGGCGTCGAGGGTCGCGCAGGCCAGGTCGGAGAGCTCGGCGGCGACATCGTCGACCGGGAGCTGGTGGGCCAGGTCGCGGGCGGCCAGCCGGAGCAGCCAGCGGCGGTACTCCACCCGCAGCGCGTCGACCGCCTCGGCGTCCGGGACCGTGGCCACCGGGCATTCATCACCCGGCTTCGCGCCGACCGCCTCGAGCAGCGAGGCCCGAAAGACGTACGCAGGGGGCCTGGTCGTGCCGAGGGTCGGGTCGGCCAGCTCACGCCAATGATCGGGATGGCGGGCCAGGTGGTCGGTCAGCGCGGGCGAGGCGCCGAGCACCGAGACCAGCCGCATCGCGGTGCCCTCGTCGCCGGCGAGCTCCTCGACGAAGCCGTCGCCCTGGGACTCGGCGAGCGTGACCAGACCGGCCAGCGCCGCGTCGGGGTCGGCCGCCTGACCCAGGATCGCCAACAGCTCATGGGTGCCGGGGCCGAGACCTGCCAGATGGGCCAGGGCCGTGTCCGGGTCGTTGAAGCCGAGCCGGAGCAGCTCGCCCTTGCCTGGCAACGTCATGGCCCCGATTCTGTCACCTGGGTGACGTCACGCGCTCCAGGGCCTGGGGGTCGGGATGACCCCTCCACGGCTGCCGCCAGGAGCCACGGCGGCACTGCGTTCACGGACCAGGCGAGCGAACCCGAAAGCCAGCGGCTGCCAGGTCTTGATCAGCTCCTTCTCGGCGAAGGTGGCCGTCGCGACGACGTCGTCGACGCTGCGTCCGATCTGCTCGAGCTCCTCGACCGACTCCTCGGCCCAGACCGCAACCGCGGCGGCGTCGACCTCGGGGTGGAACTGCACGCCCCACACGGTCGGAGCGAACCGCGCCGCCTGGACCTGCCCGTCGATCGAGCTGGCCAGCTGGACGGTGCCCTCGGGCAGCCGGCCGACCACGTCGCGGTGCCAGTGCATGGCGCGGTCGTCGCCCGCCAGCAGGCGCATCAGCGGGTCGAAGAGCACCTCGGGCTCCCAGGTCACCTGGTGTACGCCCACGGTGAGCCCGAACGGGCTGCGCTCCACGGTGCCACCGAGCGCCATCGCGGCCAGCTGGTGGCCCAGGCAGATCCCGAGCGTCGGGATACCGGCCTCTGCGGCCTGCGCGATCCGCTCGCGGGTGACCTGGAGCCAGGGGTGCTCATCGTCGGAGTCGGCGTCCATCGAGCCGCCCATCACGAGCAGCCCCGAGTAGGAGGCGTCCAGCGACGAGAGCGGCGGGATCGGCTCGGCGTACGCGCGACAGACGTCGACACACATGCCCGCCTCAGCCAGCCAATGACCGAACAACGCCGGCGGCACTGTCTCCTCGTGCTGGATCACAAGCACTCGGGGAAGACTCAACGACATCACTCCCACTCTCCCGTTCGATCCAGTGTGGCAGCACCGGATCGGAAGTGTGGAATCGGGCTTGAGTTTCCTTGACAACCAGTTTGCGGACTCAGATGACCGGCAGCATCCGGGAGCGCTCGTAGGCGGTCACCTGCTCGCGGTAGGCGGCCCACTCGGCGCGCTTGTTGCGCAGGAAGAAGTCGAAGACGTGCTCGCCGAGGGTCTCGGCGAGGAGCTCGGAATCCTCGGCCATCCCGATCGCCTCGTCGAGGTTCTCCGGCAGCGGGTCGATGCCGAGGCTCTTGCGCTCGCGCTCGGTCAGCGCCCATACGTCGTCCTCCGCCTCACGCGGCAGCTCGTAGCCCTCCTCGATGCCCTTCATGCCCGCCGCCAGGATCACGGCGAAGGCCAGGTAGGGGTTGCAGGCGGCGTCGAGGCTCCTGACCTCGATGCGGGTCGACTGGCCCTTGAGCGGCTTGTACATCGGCACCCGGACCAGCGCCGAGCGGTTGTTGTGGCCCCAGGCGACGTGAGCCGGCGCCTCTCCCCCGCCGATCAGCCGCTTGTAGGAGTTGACCCACTGGTTGGTCACCGCGGTGATCTCGCCGGCGTGGCGGAGCACGCCGCCGATGAAGCTGCGACCGGTCTTGGAGAGCTGGTATTCGGCGCCCGGCTCGTAGAACGCGTTGGCGTCACCCTCGAACAGGCTCAGGTGGGTGTGCATGCCCGAGCCCGGGTGATCGGTGAACGGCTTGGGCATGAAGCTGGCCCAGATGCCCTGGCTCAGCGCCACCTCACGGATCACCGTACGGAAGGTCATGATGTTGTCGGCGGTGCTCAGCGCATCGGCGTAGCGCAGGTCGATCTCGTTCTGGCCCGGCCCGCCCTCGTGGTGGCTGTATTCGACGCTGATCCCCATGGCCTCGAGCATCGTGATCGCCTCACGCCGGAAGTCGGCGCCCATCGACTGGGCGGTGTGGTCGAAGTAGCCGCTGGAGTCGACCGGGGTCGGCTCGCTGCCGTCGCGCGGGTTGTCCTTGAAGAGGTAGAACTCGATCTCGGGGTGCGTGTAGAAGGTGAAGCCCTTCTCCGCGGCGTTGGACAGGGTGCGCTTGAGCACGTAGCGGGGGTCGGCGTACGACGGCGAGCCGTCGGGCATCACGATGTCGCAGAACATCCGGCCCGTGGCCGGGCCGTCCTGGCGCCACGGCAGGATCTGGAAGGTGCTCGGATCCGGCAGGGCCAGCATGTCGGCCTCGGTCACCCGCGCGAACCCCTCGATCGCGCTGCCGTCGAAGCCGATGCCCTCCGCAAAAGCGCTCTCGAGCTCGGCCGGCGCCACCGCGACCGACTTCAGATAGCCGAGCACGTCGGTGAACCACAGCCGCACGAAACGTACGTCCCGCTCTTCGAGTGCCCGGAGCACGAAGTCCTGTTGCTTGCCCATGCGTGAACACTAACGGTCCGACGTTACAGGCGGGATCTCCGCGTCACGGTCAGCGGCCGGGACCTCTGAAGATCGAGATCACCAGCGCCACCCCGAACCCCGCCAGCGCGGCTCCGAGGATCGACCAGGCGGTGCTCGTGCCGCCTCCGCCGAGATAGCCCATGCCGGTCAGCGCCAGCGTTCCGCCGGCCAGGAGAAGCACGGCGGCCACCAGGATCCCAAGAGCCTTACCCACAGTCATGACACCGCAATCTAGGTGATGACCAGGGCGAGGGTCACCAGCGAGGTCATCCAGGAGACGAAGCTGCCGACCAGGAAATATTCGGTCACGTCGTTGATGCTCGGCCCCTCGTGCTCACCGCGGAACGACTGCAGCTCCGGCCAGCGGATCAGGCCCTTGGCCGCGACCACCAGGCCGGCGGCGGCCAGGTTGCCGGTGAGACCGAGCCCGAAGATCGTCAGTCGCTCGAGCGGACCCAGGAGCCGGCCGCCCTTGAGATTGTTGCCGTCGACACCGTCGAGCGGGTTGGCCACCTTGGCGACGTCGAGGACGAGCTGCACCACGACGTTGCCGGTCGAGACCTGGACCAGCAGGCCACCGAAGACGAGCAGCACGGCCTCGGGGCGCGCCGCCTCGACCCAGACCCAGGGCGCCTGCTCCGCCCACGCGGCGACCGGTCCGCCGACCTCGCCGGCCACCGGGGCCAGCAGGATCCCGACGAAGATCGCCCCGCCGAGCAGAGCCAGCGGGATCCCCGGGTGAGGATTCTTGTCCGAGCCCTGGGGCGGGTGGGCCAGGAAACCCCACAGCACGGTGATCCCGGCGATCACGATCACGGCAGCCAGGTCACCTCCGAAGAGGGCCGAGAGCAGGCCGAAAGCGATCACCGCGGCTGCCCCGATCGCCTCGGGGACCCAGCGGATCCGCTTGAACGGATCGATGATCGAGTGGGCGAAGTCGACCGTCCCGACCCCGATCAGCAGCAGCGCTATCCAGCTCATGCCGCGCTCACCGGACCTTCCCCAACAGCTCGTCGGCGCGCACGATCACGGCGATGCCGTCGCGGCGGACACGCTGGGAGACCGCGGAGGGGGTGATGTCGAGATCGGCGGCGATGGCCTTCTGAGGCATGGCGGAGAGCATGCCAGAAAGCACCGACACCGAGGACCGGTCCAGACGAGAAAAGAGCTCGTCTCGCGAGACCAGAGCAGCGTTGACCGCGGCCGGGTCCGGCGCGCCCGCGTCCTCCGCCGGCTGATACCAGGTCCGTACGCTGCGGGAGGCCGCCTTGTTCTCGGCGTTCTCCGCCGTCTCGATCGCCGCCCGCGCGGCCCACCACCCCGGTCCGTCCTCGACCCGGGGGTCGTCGCTGAGCACCCGGGTGGCGCCCCAGCTGATGCCATGGCGTACACCGACCACGGGGTCGAGCGCGATCCGCAGCCGGAACGTGGCCTGGATCGCGGCGCCGACGGTCTCGAAGGCTCCCTGATACTCGTCGCCGACCGTGATCCGCAGCGGGGTGACCGGCTGCCACGTCTCGTTGATCTCCTCGACAGCCTCGGCGAACGCCGCGTGGACCTGCGCGCGGTCAGTCTTGGTGCGCGAGCCCACGAGGTCGCCGATCACGGTCGCCACAGAAGCCATGTGAAGATCTTACCTTCATTCTGATGAGATGAAGGTATTTGCTTTATTCGATTCGGGTGAAGCCATCTCCTTCAGCGCGAGGCCGCAGGCATGATCCCTACTCGACGGGAACCCGGGCCTCGATCTCGGCGAGCCAGGCGGCCGGGGAGGCGTCCGAGGGCATCCGCCAGTCGCCGCGGGGCGACATGGTGCCGCCGTTGGAGACCTTGGGACCGTTGGGCAGCGCCGAGCGCTTGAACTGGTTGGCGAAGAAGCGCTTCACGAAGACCTCAAGCCAGGCTCGGATCTCCTTCATCTCGTACGCCGTCCGCTTCCCCTCCGGGAACCCCGGGGGCCACTCGCCGGCCTCGACGTCGTGCCAAGCGTTCCACGCCAGGAAGGCGATCTTCGAGGGCGTGAAGCCGTTGCGCACGGTGTGGAAGAGGGTGAAGTCCTGCAGGGCGTACGGCCCGATCTTCTGTTCCGTCGACTGCAGCACCTCCCCCGGCACGAGCTCGGGCGAGATCTCCTGGTCGAGGATCTCCTGGAGCACCTCGTCGGCGGTGCCGTCGAACTGCTCGGTGGTGATCACCCAGCGGATCAGGTGCTGGATCAGGGTCTTCGGGACGCCCGCGTTGACGTTGTAGTGCGACATCTGGTCGCCGACGCCGTACGTCGCCCAGCCGAGCGCGAGCTCGGAGAGGTCGCCGGTGCCGAGGACGATGCCGCCGCGCTGGTTGGCGATGCGGAAGAGGAAGTCCGTACGCAGCCCCGCCTGGACGTTCTCGAAGGTGACGTCGTAGACCGGTTCGCCCTCGCCGGCCGGATGGCCGATCTCCTTGAGCATCTGGGTGGCCGTCGGGCGGATGTCGAGCGTCTCGTAGGTCGTCCCGAGCGCCTCCATCAGCTTGATCGCGTTGGACTTGGTGTCGTCCGAGGTGGCGAAGCCGGGCATCGTGAACGCCAGGATGTCGCTCGCCGGCCGGCCGAGCCGCTCCATCGCCTTGGCGGCGACGATCAGCGCATGGGTGGAGTCGAGCCCGCCGGAGACGCCGATGACGATCTTCGTGTCCGGGCCGATCGACTGGAGGCGCTTCTCGAGCCCGGAGACCTGGATGTTGTAGGCCTCGTAGCACTCCAGCGCGAGCTTCTCCGGGTCGTCGGGGACGAACGGGAACCGGTCGACCTTGCGCCTCAGACCGTCACCGGTCAGCGGCGGTGCGAGCTCGAACTCGATCTCGGAGTGGAAGGTGCCCTCGGCGCGGCGGTTGTCGTCGAAGGTGCCCTGCCGGATCCGCTCGGCGCGGATCCGCTCCAGGTCGACGTCGACGACGGTGCGCCGCGGCCCGTCCGGGAACCGCTCGGTCTCGCCCAGCAGCTCGCCGAGCTCGTACGCCATCGTCTGCCCGTCCCAGGACAGGTCGGTCGTCGACTCGCCCTGGCCGGCGGCGGTGTAGACGTACGCCGCCATGCACCGCGCGCTCGCCGACTGCACCAGGAGCCGGCGCGCGTCGGAGCGGCCGACCGTGATCGGGCTGGCGGAGAGGTTGAGCAGCACGGTCGCGCCGGCCAACGCGGCCTTGGCGCTCGGCGGCACCGGGACCCACATGTCCTCGCAGACCTCGACGTGGAAGACGAGATCCTTGACGTCGGTGCACCGGAAGAGCAGCTCGTTGCTGAGCGGCACCTCCTCGCCGCCGAGCATGATGGTGCCGTCGGCGCCGTCGCCCGTGCCGTACCACCGCTTCTCGTAGAACTCGCGGTAGGTCGGCAGGTAGGTCTTGGGCACCACGCCGAGCACCTCGCCGCCGTGGATCACGACCGCCGTGTTGAGCACCCGGTCGCCGTGGCGCAGCGGGGCGCCGACGACGATCACCGACAGCAGCTCCTCGGAGGCCACCACGATCGCGCTGATCGCGGCGTGCACGGCATCGAGCAGCGTCCGCTGCAGGACGAGGTCGTCGATCGAGTAGCCCGAGAGGCAGAGCTCGGGGAAGACCGCCACCGCGACCCCCTCGTCGGAGCACTCGCGCGCCTGGGCGATCACCTCGCGGGCGTTGGCCGCCGGGTCGGCGACGGAGATCGGGATGGTGCACGCCGCGACCCGCGCGAAACCATGGGAGTAGGCGGAGTAGAAGTCCACACCCGGGAGTCTAGGCGCTACCCAGCCACCCGATGCCCGCCGCCGACCGCGTACGGCCTCAGGACAGGTCGCGGATGCGGATGTTCCGGTAGGAGACCACGTCCGGGGTGCTGCCGTGCGCCTGGACCCCGACGTGACCGGTCAGCCCGCGGCTGCTGGAGTCGGGGTCGTTCGGACGACCGGGGAACGGCAGCCCGGGCAGATTCTCGAACTCGTTGATCACGACACCGTTGCGGATCACGGTGTAGTGCTGGCCGACGACGCGGATCTCGAGATCGTTCCAGGTGCCCTTCGGGGTCGGTCGCGCCTGCGCCAGGGTCAGGTCGGCGAAGCCGTAGATCGACCCGGTCTTGCGGGGGTCGTTGCCGCCACCCTCCGGCGAGTCGTTGACCTGGATCTCGTGGCCGCAGTTGACCGCGATCCAGGAGAGGTTGCCGGTCTCGCTGCCGTTGAACGTGGTCGGGCACCCCTCGACCGGACCCCACAGCTCGGGGAAGCGCACCTGGACGCCGCTGTTCCCGCGGGCCGTCCCGGGTGCGTCGTCGCGGAACTGCAGTCGCAACGAGAAGTCTCCGTACTCCTGTGCCGGGTACCACAGGGTTCCGAACCCGCCACCCGCGCCGGCACGGCTGCGGATGGTGCCGTCCGCCACCAGGTCGAACCCACCGTCGCCGGCGTAGGCCCAGTCGTCGAAGGAGT
The DNA here is from genome assembly GCF_044744805.1 of Nocardioides sp. NPDC087217. Lineage (NCBI taxonomy): Bacteria > Bacillati > Actinomycetota > Actinomycetes > Propionibacteriales > Nocardioidaceae > Nocardioides > Nocardioides sp. NPDC087217. The sequence continues at coordinate 209,278 of NZ_JBIUZB010000007.1, read as the reverse complement.
CGGCCGAGCCGTCGAAGAGCCAGTCGTAACCCTCGACCTTCCCCACCTGCGAGCGGGCGGCAGCGGACTGCAGCCGGCTGGCCTCGGCGCGCGTGACCTCACCGGTGACGACCAGATCGGCGGTGACGCTGCGGACGTGCGTCACGAAGGCCCCGTGAGTCGGCCACGTCCGCTCATCGTCGATGACGTCGTTGATGGTGCAGCCGGAGCGCAGGGTGCTGTTGGCGACGCCGCTGTCGAGATCGAGGAAGACCACGCTCGAGCGGGCATCGGGCGCCGGGCAGGTTGCGGTCGTCGAGGGCGTCTCGGCAGGAGTCGCGGAGGCGGCTCCGACCGCACCGCCCAGGCACAGAGCGGTGATCCCGAGAACGGCCGACCCGACGGCGAGCCGGGTCCGGGTGCGGCGTGAGGGGAGGAAGTGGGACATCGAGACTCCGAACGTCAGGACGCCGAACGAGATGTGATGCGCGTCACGCTGGATGCTAGTGTCGGCCGCCGCCGACTTTCAACCATTTCCGAGCGACTTTCGCAAACAATCTTCGAAAGAAGGTTCAGTCTGCCGCGCGCTCCATCACGATCTCTTCCGGGCCGTCGTCGATGGGACTGGGAACCGTGGCGGACTCGACGAAACCGAGCCGCTCGTAGACGGCGTGGGCGCGGTCGTTGCCGACGAGGTGGGTGAGGCGTACGGGCAGGTCGCCGGCGCGGGCGATCACCTCGCTCAGCAGCGCGCTGCCGGCGCCGGAGCCCTGGGAGTCGGGCAGGACGTACAGCTTCCAGAGCATCAGGTGGTCCTCGAAGACCGAGTAGGAGGCCATCGCCACGACCTGGTCGTCCACCTCGGCGACGAGGACGGTGCCGGCCCTGATCCCGGGGAGCACTGCGTCCGGGGCCCACCACTTGGCGATGCCCTCCTCGACGTACGCCTCGCCGGTGATCGGCGGATACGTCGCCCGCCAGGTCGTCACGCCGACGTGGATCACCGCGTCGAGGTCCTCCGCCGTCGCCTCTCGCACCCGCATGTACGCGACGATAACCAGGAGCGCCGGGGCTGTCGTTCGGTTTAGCGTCGGACCGTGCTGATTCGACGTGAGCGTCCTGAGGACGTGGCCGACATCCGTGTGGTCACCGCCGCCGCCTTCTCCGGTGTGGAGCATTCCGCGCCGCCGATCGAGCCCGACGGTGCGCCCGGGGAGGCGACCCTGGTCGGATGGCTGCGCGAGGATCCGGGCTGGATACCGGAGCTCTCGCTGGTCGCCGAGGCCAACGGCGAGATCGTCGGCCACGCCGTGGCCACCCGTGGGACGCTCGCCGGCCGGCCCGCGCTCGGCCTCGGCCCGGTCAGCGTCTCCCCCGCCCGTCAGCGCGACGGCGTCGGCTCGGCGCTGATGCACGCCATCCTCGGTGCCGCCGACGCGATGGGCGAGCCGGTCGTCATCCTCCTCGGCTCCCCCGACTACTACGGCCGCTTCGGCTTCGTCCCTGCCTCCTCGCTCGGGATCGAAGCACCCGAGCCCGCCTGGGGCGACTACTTCCAGGCACGGCCCCTGGCTGCGTACGACCCGGACCTGCGAGGCCCGTTCAGCTACGCCGCCCCGTTCGACCGGCTGTGACCACCACCACAGCGCGTACGGGTCCATCTGGACCTACGCTGGGAGTAGTCCGTGGACTCCATCAGGGAGCTGCGAGATGAACCCAGAAAGGCTCGATGATGAGCACGAACCCCTCTGCTGAGGAGACCGCCCCTTACGGGACCGGAGCTGCCGGGAACGCACCGGGCAAGCCCGTACGCAAGGTGCGCACGCATCATCTTCGCGAGATGAAGCAGCGTGGCGACAAGATCACGATGCTGACCTCCTACGACATGTACACCGCCCAGATCTTCGACGAGGCCGGGGTCGACCTGCTGCTCGTCGGTGACTCGGCCTCCAACAACGTCCTCGGCAACGAGACGTCGCTTCCGGTGACCGTGGACGAGCTGCTGCCGCTGACCCGCGCGGTCTCGCGCAGCGTGAAGCGGGCGATGGTCGTCGGCGACCTGCCCTTCGGCTCCTACCAGGCCTCGCCCGAGCAGGGCTACCTGACCGCGGTGCGGTTCATGAAGGAGGCCGGCGCGCACTGCGTGAAGCTCGAGGGCGGCGCCGAAATGGCCCCGGTGATCAAGAAGCTGACCGAGGGCGGCATCCCGGTCATCGCCCACATCGGCTTCACCCCGCAGTCCGAGCACGTGCTCGGCGGCTACCGCGTCCAGGGCCGCGGCGACACCTCCGACCGGATCATCGACGACGCCAAGGCCGTCCAGGAGGCCGGAGCGTTCGCGGTCGTCATGGAGATGGTCCCCGGTGAGGTCGCCGCACAGATCTCCAAGGAGCTCGACATCCCCACGATCGGCATCGGCGCCGGGCCCGACTGCGACGGCCAGGTCCTGGTCTGGCAGGACGCCTTCGGCATGCGCAGCGGCAAGATGGCCCGCTTCGTGAAGCAGTACGCCGACGTGAAGTCGGTCCTGTCCGAGGGCGCCGAGGCGTACATCTCCGACGTCAAGGGCTCGACCTTCCCCGGTCCCGAGCACACCTTCTGACGATCCACGCTTGAGAAGTGGTCAATTTGGGCCGTCCGCCGGCTCCACGCCGGGCCCAAATTGACCACTTCTCGGATCTTGCTCCCACAGGGATCCGCGCCACAGGGCGTACCAGGCGTCCAGGCGGGTCGGATCGTAGGTCCGGCCGAGCGCCGCGTCGGCCTCTCGCAGGATCATCGCGGCGCGGAAGCGGACGTCCGGCGCCACATAGCCGTGGCGTACGTAGCCCGCCTCCGCGAGGCGAGAGTCCCGGCGGCGGTCGCGGGCATACTGGCCACGGTCGCGATGCACGGCTCCGTCGTACTCCTGCAGTGTCCTGGTCCCGGTGATCAGCAGGTCGGCCCGCGCCACGAAGCGACCGGCGTCGTCGAGCAGCTCGACCTGAGGCTGCACCGGCACCTCGCACGCCTCGTGCAGCATCCGGAGCAACGACTCCCACGGAGACTCCGACCGGCCGTCGGCCAGAGCGAGCGCTTCGCGCAACCGGGGCCCGCCCCTCCGACCTCGCGCCACTTCCTCGAGATCGTCGCGGGTGCAACCCTGCTCATGCAGCACGCCGTCGACGAGCACGACCAGATCCAACAGACCGAGGCGGGGCGCCGCGGCGAGCATGGTCTCGGCGACCGTCGCGATCCGTACGCCGTCGATCCCGTGGCTGTGCGGGGGAAGCCGGTGGCGGGTGGCGTCCACCTGAGGCCGTCGCACCCGCACGCCGCTCGGGACGGAGATCTCGATGGGACGGTCCGGAGCCAGCGGCGGCAGCCAGAGCTCGTACGCTTCCGCCGCGGTCAGCCCGGTGAAGACCGTGCCGTCCGGCAACTGCTCCGCCCAGGCCCGCATCCGGGCCCAGACCGGAGCCTCCTCACCGACGTCGCGCGCGAGCCGGACCCCGGACCCCAGACCCACCCAGCGGCCGCTGCGCCTGCGCGGCGGCCGGCGTGGCACTGACTTCTCCATGCACCCACGCTGCGACGAAGTCAGGCCCGGCGCCACCGCATTCGGCCCACTCTGTGGAGAACGGCTATACGCGTCGCGCCCTGGCGGCCGCCAGCCCGACGAGGCGGGCGACCACCATGGCGACGTAGAAGACCCCCGCGATCTGCTCGAGCATCACCATCGAACGGGCGTTGGGGAGCACGGGAACGATGTCGGAGAGGCCGACCGAGGTCAGCGTGGTAAACGATAGGTAGAGCAGGTCGAACCACTGCCGGTGGTCGCCGAACGAGCCGGGCCAGATCACCTGGATAGCCGCGTACAGATAGGCGAAGGCCCAGGCGACCACGGTGAACGCCGCTCCGGTGGCGAAGAGCTCGTCGCGGGTCACCACGTCGTCGTGGAAGAGGTAGCGGATCATCGCGTAGGAGACGAACAGGTAGAACGGGACGTGGAAGAAGGCCGAGGTCAGCACGACCCAGCCCTCGTTCGGCGCGACCGACTCCCACACCGCGAAGATCATCGCCGGTCCCCCGAAGATGATGGCTGCCCAGGAGAAGGCTGGGGTCATGCGTACCGCCGCGACCGCTGCCAGCAGGAGCAGCAGCTGCAGCACACCGAGCGCGGCGCGGCCGGCGGTCGAACCGTCGAGGAAGGGGTAGGCCAGGATCGCCACCACCTGTCCGAGCAGGAGTACGGCGGAGGGGTGTTCGCGCATCGCCCTGATCACGTTCATCACAACCGCACACCCTAGAGCCCACCCGACCAGTACCGTCGGCACCATGCGCGCTGCCATCGCCCTCGCCTCCGTGATCACTCTCGGGCTCTCGACCGCAGCATGCGCCGGAGACTCCTCTCCCGCCTCCACTCCCCCACCGCTGAACCCGTCGGGCTCGTCGAGCGCCTCCGCGAGCGCCTCCGCATCGGCCCCCGCGGCTGTGCTGCCGACGTCCGACCGGGTCCCGGAGCTCGATGTCGAGGTGGTCAACGACGAGCTCGACCATCCCTGGGACGTGGCCGACATCGGCGAGGACCGCTTCTTGGTCACCGAGCGCGACCGGGCGGTCCTGTCGCTGATCGAGGGCGGCGAGCGGCGCGAGATCACGCTCGAGGACAACGACATCTGGGTCTCCGGTGAGACCGGTCTGATGGGTCTCGAGATCGACCCCGGCTTCGCCGAGAACCGGCGCATCTACACCTGCCAGGGGTGGAACGGCGGCGAGGACGTACGCGTCATCTCCTGGACCCTCGACGCCGGGCTGACCACGGCGACCCAGGAGCGGACGCTGATCGACGGCTTCCCCACCAGCTCCGGGCGCCATGGTGGCTGCCGGCTGCTGATCAGCGCCGACGGTGCGCTGTGGGTCGGCACCGGCGACGCCGCCAACGAGGAGAACCCGCGCAGCCTCGACTCTCTGGGCGGTAAGACGCTCCGGCTCGACCCGCAGACCGGCAAGCCGTGGCCCGGCAACCCGTGGGCGGGCGACGAGGGGCCGCGACGATTCATCACGAGCTTCGGCCACCGCAACGTGCAGGGTCTGGCAGAGCGAGCAGACGGCACGATCTGGTCGATGGAGCACGGCCCCGACCGCGACGACGAGGTCAACGAGATCACCCTCGGCGGCGACTATGGCTGGAACCCTGGTGCGGGCTACAACGAGTCGGTGCCGATGACCGACCAGGACCTGCCCGGAGAGCAGATCGAGGCGGCCTGGGAGTCCGGCAACCCGACCGTCGCCACCGGCGGCGGCACCTTCATCCCGGTCCAGGAGCGGTGGGGCGCCTACGGCGGGGCGCTGGCGGTCGCCGTGCTCAAGGACCAGGAGCTGCGGATCATCTCCTTCGACGAGTCCGGGAAGCTCACCGACGACCGTTCACCCGAGGTCATGCACGACTACGGGCGGCTACGTACGGTCTCGCTGGCCGCCGACGGCGACCTGCTGATCACCACCGACAACGGCGGCGAGGACATGCTGCTCCGGGTGACCCCGCGCTGAGGATCACCCGGAGCTGAGGATCACTTGTCTTCGGTGCCCGCGTCGCCTTCCCAGGCCTTGTCTTCCTTCTCCCAGCGCTCGTTGTTCTCCTGAACGTGCTCCAGCGCGCGGGAGGCTTCGGCGTGGGAGGCGTACGGGCCGAGACGGTCCTTGGCCTTGCAGCCCTCGTACGGCTCGACGGTCTTGTGCTTGAGGCAGTAGTAGTACTCGCCCGCGTGCTCGTCGCTCATGCCGCCGCCTCCGTAGAGGAAGGGCAAGAGTACGGACGCGGCGGCATGATGATCTGATTGCTCACTCGCTGGCGCTCGCTCATGCAGCCAACTTACCGTTGTGCGAGATGTTCGCGTGGGCAACAGCGCTGTTACACGGATTTCAGTAGGTTGCCCCCATGAGCCAGATGTTCGACGCCTACGAGACGCGGGATCCGGCCTATGACGAGATGTTCGTCGGCAGCGAGCTGCGCCCTCCCTATCAACGGCTCGGCGACTCGCTGCGGCGGCTGAGCGCCGCGGAGCTGATCAGCCGGGTCGAGGCGATGCAGGCCAGCTATCTCGACCAGGGCGTCACCTTCGACATCGGCGGAGAGGAGCGGGCCTTCCCGCTCGACATCGTGCCGCGGGTCATCGAGCGGGACACCTGGGCGACGATCGACAAGGGCGTCCAGCAGCGGGTCAAGGCGCTGGAGCTGTTCCTCGCCGACATCTACGACGAGGGCAATGTCTTCGACGACGGCGTGATCCCGCGCGAGGTGATCACCACCTCCAGCCACTACCACCGCGCTGCCGCCGGGGTGCATCCGCCCAACGGCGTACGCATCCAGGTCTCGGGCATCGACCTGGTCCGTGACAACAACGGCGAGTTTCGCGTGCTGGAGGACAACGTGCGGGTCCCGTCCGGGGTCTCGTACGTCATGACCAACCGTCGCGCGATCTCGGCCGCACTCCCGGAGACGATCGCCGAGCACCGGATCCGTCCGGTGGCCAACTACCCGCAGAAGCTCCTCGCAGCGCTGCGCGCGGCCGCCCCCGCCGGCGTCGCCGATCCCACCGTGGTCGTCCTGACGCCGGGCGTCTACAACGGCGCCTACTTCGAGCACGCGCTGCTGGCCCGCACGATGGGGGTCGAGCTCGTCGAGGGGCGCGACCTGGTCTGCCGCAACGGGCAGGTGCTGATGCGTACGACCAAGGGGCTGGCCCCGGTGCACGTCATCTACCGGCGCATCGACGACGAGTTCCTCGATCCGGTGCACTTCCGGCCCGACTCGATGCTCGGCTGCGTCGGGCTGATCGACGCCGCCCGGATGGGCAACGTGACGCTGGCGAACGCGGTCGGCAACGGGGTCGCCGACGACAAGCTCGTCTACACCTACATGCCCGACATCATCCGCTACTACCTCGGCGAGGACCCGGTGATCCGCAACGTCGACACCTGGCGGATGGGTGATGCGTCCTCGCGCGAGGAGGTCCTCGACCGGCTCAACGAGCTCGTGCTCAAGCCCGTCGACGGCTCGGGCGGCAAGGGGATCGTGATCGGGCCGGCGGCCTCGGCGCGCGAGCTGGAGGTGCTGCGCGGCAAGATCCTGGAGGATCCCCGCTCCTGGATCGCGCAGCCGGTCGTGCAGCTCTCCACGGTCCCGACCTTCATCGACGGGGATCTCGGGGCGCGGCATGTGGACCTGAGGCCGTTCGCGGTCAATGATGGCGACAAGGTCTGGGTTCTTCCCGGCGGCCTGACTCGGGTGGCGCTCGCAGAGGGCGAGCTGATCGTGAACAGCTCCCGTGGCGGCGGCTCGAAGGACACCTGGGTGCTCGCCGGACCGACGTCGTCCCGGCCGTCCGGTCGGGGTCAGGGTCAGTCTCAAACGCAGGGGGTGGCGTGATGCTGAGTCGTATCGCCGAGTCGATGTTCTGGATCGGGCGTTATGTGGAGCGCGCCGAAGACACCGCGCGCATCCTCGACGTACAGACCCAGCACATCCTCGAGGACGCCGCCACCGACGAGGAGACCGCCTGCCGCTCGCTGCTCGCGGTGATGGGCATCGAGCTCTCCGAGGAGGAGAAGGTCGGGCTCCCGCAGATGCTGGACATGCTCGCGTACGACACCACCGCACCGACCTCGATGGCCTACGCGCTCGGCGCGGCCAGGGAGTCGGCCCGTGGGGCCCGGGAGACGCTCTCGGTGCCGTTGTGGGAGGCGCTCAACACCACCTACCGGGCGATCCCGGCCGGCCAGTTCAAGCACATGCGGGCCCCGTTCATCTTCGGCTGGGTGCGCGACCGGGTCGCCCAGATCAACGGCACCGCCGACGCCACGATGATGCGCGATGAGTCCTGGCAGTTCCTGATGCTCGGACGCTACGTCGAGCGCGCGGACATGACGTCGCGGCTGGTCGCGACCACCTCGTTGACGAGCGCCGGCGGTGCCTCGCAGTGGAACTCGACCCTGCGCGCCTGTGGGGCGTACGACGCGTTCCTGCGGGTCAACAAGGGGGTCGAGACCGAGCAGGCGGCTGCCGAGTTCCTGCTGCTGGACCGGATCTTCCCGCGCTCGGTGGTGCACGCGCTGCAGCGGGCCGAGCTGGCCCTGGACACACTCGAGGGGACGACCCGCCGCGCCGGCTTCACCGACGAGGCCCACCGGCTGATCGGCCGGATGCGGGCCTCGCTGGAGTATCGCTCGCTCCACGATCTGCTGGCGGACCTGCCCGCCGAGATGGAGCGGCTCCAGGTCACCTGCGCCGAGGCCACCGAGGCCGTCACCAAGCGCTACTTCGCCGGTGCCGAGGCGCTGGCCTGGCAGCCGGTCTGAGGAGTCTGATCGAGATGAGCATGCAGTTCCGCATCGTGCACACCACGACCTTCGCCTACGACGGACCGGCGGTCGCCTCCTACAACCAGGCACGGCTGACTCCCCTGACCACGCCCGACCAGATCGTGGTCCACCACCGGATCGACGTCTCACCCAAGCCGTGGACGTATGAGTACAAGGACTACTTCGGCAACGAGGTCACCGCGATCGAGGTGCTCGAGGCGCACCGTCGACTGAAGGTCTCCGCGACCAGCACCGTCCACGTCGACCGGAAGCCCGGGGCGGCACCTGTGCTCACCTGGGAGGAGGCCGCTCAGCCCGGGGTCGCGGACCGGTTCGTCGAGTTCCTCGGCCTGCCCTCGCTGGTGGTGCCCGACGAGGAGCTCGCGACGCGGGCGAAGACGATCGCGGCCTCCGCCGGGCTTCCGGGTGAGGCAGCGGCCGAGATCGCTCAGGTGGTCGCCGACGGGTCCGCGCCGGCACCGGATGCCGCCCACCAACTGCTGGGGGCGCTACGTACGGTCGGGATCCCGGCGCGCTACGTCTCCGGCTACGTCTACCCCGGCGGCGCGCACTCCTGGGTCGAGTGGTGGGACAACGGCTGGCACGGGGTCGACCCGATGACCGGCAACGAGCCCGGCGACGCGTACGTCGGTGTGGCCACGGGCCGCGACCACACCGACGTCAAGCCGCTGGGCGGGATCTACTCGGGCCCCGAGGAGCCGGCCGTCGAGGTCACCGTCGAGATGACCCGGCTCGCCTAGCCTGGCTCAGAGCGTGCTCTCCGCCGCGAGCCCGTTGATCACCTTTGCCAGCGCGATGTCACGGCTGGTGACGCCACCGGCGTCGTGACTGGTGAGCCGGATCTCGACGTACGGGTAGCGCAGGTCGATGTCGGGATGATGGTTGGCCTCCTCGGCCTTCGCCCCGATCGCGTTGACCAGCGCGAGACCGGTGATGAAGTCACCGGTCTCCACGCGGGCGACGATGCTGTCGGCCTCGCCGCTGGTGTCGAACGTCCAGCCGTCGAGCTGCTCCTGGGCGACCTGCTCGGCGGTGAGGGTCGTGGTGTCAGGTTCCATGCCTCCACCCTGCCACCGCCGCGGGCGGCGCGCCACGCGGGTCACCCCTCGCGCTGCGCGAGCCGGTTGCGTACGCGGTAGACGGCTGCGTGATGGTCGTAGTCGTCGCTCATGACCGCCGCCAGGCGCAGCGGGCCGAGCGCGTCCTCGAGCCGGTCCTGGCGCTCCAGGACGCGCCCCAGCGAGTGCTGGCTCCAGGCGTCGCTGGGGTCGCGCTCGACGAGCCAGCGCAGCTCCGCCTCGGCCCTGGCGAGCTGGGCCCGCAGCATGTAGGCCCAGGCCCGCATGCTGCGCAGCCCGAAGTTGTTGGGGTCATCTGCCAGCGCCGGCTCCAGGATCTCCAGCGCCTCCACCGGGAAGCGCCGCGAGAGCAGGTCGTGGGCCGTCCGGTAGGCCACCTCGTGCGAGGCCTGGCCCGGGAAGACGACAGCCGGGGCTACGTACTCGAACTCTTCGTTCTCCGTCATCACACCCTCCGAACGTGATACCCCCAGATGGTATTCCATCCGCACCTGCACGGGAGCACCATGGTGACGGTGAGGAGGTGAACGCGCATGCACGCATCAGTAGGTGACCACCTCGTCGTGGCGGGCCCGCACGTCGGGGACCACGTTCGGGAGGCCGAGATCATCGAGGTCAGCCACCCCGACGGCAGCCCGCCCTACCTCGTACGCTGGAGCGACAGCGACCACGAGTCGCTCGTCTTCCCCGGTCCGGATGCCCACATAGAGCCCGCCTCGCACTAGACTTTTGTGCGGACGGGCTGGCCGGGCGATCGCGTCGTAGAGATACGTCGAGGAAAGTCCGGGCTCCACAGGACAGGGTGGTGGCTAACGGCCACCCGGGGTGACCCGCGGGACAGTGCCACAGAGAACAGACCGCCGCTACCCTCCAGGTAGCGGTAAGGGTGAAACGGTGGGGTAAGAGCCCACCAGTCCTCGTGGTGACACGAGGAGCTAGGTAAACCCCACCCGGAGCAAGACCAGACAGCGTACGTTCGAGGGCGGTCCGCCCGAGTGCGCGGGTAGGTTGCTAGAGGCCATCGGCAACGATGGTCCGAGATGGATGGTCGCCGACTACAGAACCCGGCTTACAGGCCAGCCCGTCCGCTTTCACAGGCCTGACCAGGTGTTTTACTTTTCGAGGTGCTCTACTGTCCGGTTACTGTCCGGTCAAGAGGCAGCGGCTGCGAGCGAGGACACCAAGGGCGATCTCGCGGCTGCTTACAGCGCCTCTCGCGCCGCGCCGGAGGCCAGCAAGGCTTCGGCGTCGAGCCCGAGCCGGTCGAGCACCGCGCGCGTGTCCGCCCCGGGCAGGTGTGGGCGCTCGAAGCCTACGGCCGGATAGTCCGAGAAGCGCGGCGCCTGACCCGGTTGGACGTACCCATCCTCGACCAGCACGCCACCCCGCGCCGCCACATGCGGGTGCGCGGCCGACTCCGTCATCGAGAGCACCGGCGCCACGCACGCGTCTGTCGCCTCGAAGACCTCGGTCCACTCCGAACGCGTGCGGCTCGCGAACGCCTCAGCAATCCGACGCCGCGTATCCGGCCAGGTCTCCCTGTCGTCTTGGGCAGCCAGATCGAGCTCCAGCCCCAGCCCCTGTACGAACTGGGCATAGAACTTCGGCTCGATCGCCCCGACGGCCATGTGGCCGCCATCCGAGGTCGCGTAGACCGCGTAGTACGGCGCTCCGCCGTCGAGCATGTTGACGCCGCGTTCGTCTCTCCAGGTGCCAGTGTTCAGCAGTCCATGAGTCCCCGCGAGCAGGTGCGCTGCACCGTCCACGATCGCGGCATCCACCACCTGCCCTCGCCCGGTCGAGCGAGCCTCGAGCAGCGCCGCCAGCACGCCCATCACCAGGTACGTCGCGCCGCCACCGAAGTCGCCGACCAGGTTGAGCGGAATCTGCGGAGGCCCGCCGACCTCACCGATCCCATGCAAGGCACCGGTCAGGGCGATGTAGGACACGTCGTGACCAGCCCGATCGGAGAGCGGTCCACTCTGACCCCATCCGGTCATGCGGCCATACACCAGGCCCGGGTTGCGTTCCCAGCACTGCTCAGGTCCCAACCCAAGCCGCTCGGTCACGCCGGGACGGTTCCCCTCGATGAGGATGTCGCTCGTTCGTACGGCCGTCAACACGGCGTCGACCGCTTCCGGGTGTTTGAGGTCGAGGCAGATGATCTGTTTGCCCCGGTTCATCACATCGAGCCGCGGATCCCCTGGGAACACTCCGAGTCCCCCTGGCCGCTCGATCCGGATGACCTCCGCACCCATGTCAGCCAACGTCATGCCCGCGAACGGGCCAGGCCCCATTCCACCCAGCTCCAGCACCCGCACCCCACCCAGAGGGCCACGCGGTGCCACCGAACCTGCACCCTTACCCACAACAGAACTCCCTCTTGCGTTTCCCGATTTCAATTGGACCCGGCCGAGGCGAACAACGGCGACGCGTGACACCGTCGGCCAACTTGTCCCGAACGAGACTCGCTATCGCAGGAGGAGGGCCACGGCCGCTGCGCCGACAACGAGCAGCCATACATCCAGCGCACGCTGCAAAGCCGTGTTCCTCAGGTTCATGAAGTCCAGCACCACGAATCGAGCCTTGACAAAGGCCAAGCCCGCCGCGACTGACGAAAGGACGCGCACCGATGCCAAGTCCCGGACGAGATCCAGCGTCAAGAGCGTCGCGGCAAGGGTCAAGACGACGAGTAGGCGAAGAGCTCTACGAGCGCGAGCCATGTCCTGGCTCAGATCATTACTCATGGCATTCATGCGTGTGTTCCGATGTAGACGATGGAGAAGATGACAAGCCACAGCAGGTCCACCATGTGCCAATAGCCGGCGGCGCACTCGGCCCAGCGCAATGACGTACGACTCTGGCTCAGGCCTCTCCGCCACGTGAGCAGCAGGACGCTGCCGATGGCAACGTGCATCAGATGAAGCCCGGTCAGCACGTAGTAGTAGCCAAAGAACCGCGAGGTGGTCAGTCCGTGGCCGCCGGAGAGCTCGACGACGTACTCGGCCACTTTGAAGAGGACGAACAGACCTCCACCCGCGAGCGCGAGCCCAACCATCCTCTGGGCAAGCAGGTTGTCGCCGCTTCGCTGCGCAATCACGGCCTTCACCACGACATAGGAGGATGCGAGGAGGACCAGCGTGTTGAGCAGGCCGAGAGGCACGACCAAGTTGCTTGCGTCTTCGGCGAAGGCTTGTCTGTGGCTGCCGAGGTTCCACAGGTAAGCACCGAAGAAGAGTGAGAACACCGACATCTCTCCGAGGATGAAGAACCAGAACCCGACCTCGGCAGGAACCCGCTTCCCGAGCGACACCTGAGTACTCACGCCGGTGCATCCTCCTCGGTCTGGGCATGCCACGGCAGCTTCCTAGGGCGCTCACCCGAGGACGCGACGACCCGCACCATCACGATGCTGAGCGCGATGATCCAGAAGCCCCAGGTCGGAACCGCCAAGTACCAGGTCGTGATGCCCCGCGGGCCGAAAGGCCCGTCCTTGAAGAAGATGATGAGTCCCTGGAACGGTTCGGCGGCGGCGCACCACAGCGAGTACCAGCCCAGCCAGCGGGGAATGAACGCCGGCGGCTCCATTTGGAGGATCAGGATCCCGATCACCACCATCGAGGCCGTGAGCGGTGGCCAGATGAGCATCGACCCGATCCACGCCACGTCGCTGAAGGCCTGGGTGATCTCTGGACTGACGTCGCCGGCCCGGTACGCCGCCATAGCGAAGAACGTCAGGTCGAAGGCGAGCAGGACCGGCGTCGAACTGAGGCTCACCATCGCCGCCACAATCGCGGGCCGCGAGAGCTCGGGGCGTCTCCAGAGCATGACCCCGAGCTGGATCGACCACGCGATGAGGAAGGCCATGGAGATCGAGCAGAAGGTCACCAGGAGGAGGACCCGAGTGCCGTTCTGGACGTAGAAATCGCTCGTCTCGGCCGCGGAGGCGCTGAAGCTCGGCGGCTGCGGACCGAGCACCTCGAGTCCGAAAAGGCACAGGAACGCGAACACCGGCCCGCTCCACGCAAAGACCGTCTCCCACGTGTGGTTCACCTTCACCGTACTCATTCCGATCCTCCGTGCCGCAGATTACTTAATCTAGATTCAATTCTGACGAGCGTCAACCATTCCCAGAGCTCCCGTCTTCGCCCGAGCACCACCCGCGGCATCGCGGCCAAGATCCGCTCGCCTTCACACATCACGTCCTTGCGGCTCGGCTCCCTCGGGTCAGACAGTCGTGATACCCGCGACCAGCCAGTCCCCGTCGCGCAGGGCGAGGCTGGCCTGGACGCGACTCGTGCTGATCGTGGGCACCTTCGCCCCGGCACGCGTGGTCGACTGGGTCACGAACAGCAGCACCACGGCGCGATCCTCGGTCGCCGTGACCAGCGAGGAACCGGTGACCGATGCCTTCGAGACGACCTCGTCCTTCGCCGCGACCTGACGAAGACTGCCGTCGACCACCCCCGCGTACTCGGTGGCGAAGCGCCCGGTTGTGGAAGCCTTGGCCTTGGCGAGGTCTGCATCGAGATGCCGATAGTCGTAGGACAGGACCGTCGGCACCAGCGTCTTGGCGCTCCTGACGGCCTGCGAACGGGCGTCCTCCACGCGTTCCCCTGACTGACGCTCACGCAACAGCCCGACGTTCAGGGCAACAAGTCCGACCGCGAGGACAGCGATCGCGATCCAGAGGGTCTTGGGCCGACGTGGTCGCGATGACGATGACGTACTCATGACACGAACTCCATTCCGCTCACCAGCCAGTGATCCCCGCTGCGCTTCAACGTCACCCGAAGGCGGTAGCTGCGCTGCTGTGGACCGGAAGAGACCGCGTTGGAAACCGTCCCGTCGGCCGCGACCATCACGACGGCCTTACGGTCGGTGATCGAGGAGACCCCGGCCGCGGTGACCGACCCCTTCGAGGACACCTTTCCTTGCTGTACGCCCTCGCGAAATGCCTTCGCCTGCTTCTCGAACTGTGAACGAAACCCGGGCGTAGCATCCTTCATCATCCGAGAGATGTCGTCGTCGAGGCTCTTGGCGCTCACCGTGGTCAACGCGGTGACGCTGCGTTGAACGACCGCGACCGCATCGCGACGGGCCTCGGTTCGCTCGCTCTGGCGATCGATCGCGACGACCTGCACCACGGCCAGGGCCACGAGCGCCGCCAGCGCGAGATAGACGAGGAGCCTGAGCGGCGACGCAGGCCGTGCCACGACGCTCTTGATCTTCTTGAGGTTGGGGGGCGCGAGCGCCCCGGTCAATGTCGTCATTTCTCCTCCGGGAGCAGCAGCCGGGTCCAAGGAGAACCCGGCGGGATCGAGAAGGCCTTGCCCACGCGGTAGGCGCCACCTTCGGGGGCTTGCAGAAGACCGGTGAGCGGGTTGTACGCCGCGACCCCCTGCGCACCCGACGAGGTCTCCGCCGCCGACTGGCTCCGAGGCGCCGCCGCCGCTCCCCCGAACCTCAGCCCACAGCCCGCTGGGGTGCTGGCGCGCTTGCTCGGGTCGTTCGGGCATGGCGAGAATCGGGCGCCGCGCACACCTTCTGTGGTGTTGTCGGCGACGCAGTGCAGACCGACCGGGGTGGATCGCCTGCTGTGATCGGAGGGGGGACGGCGCTTCGACTCGGGAAGGAACCCGTCCGTGCACGACGGCGGATTGTTCACATTGGTGCGGAGGTCGAGCTTGACCTCGCCGTCCTCGGCGTGGGGCCCGAGGGCCCCCTGGACGGCCGCCATCATCACCGGGTAGACGACGAGGCTCTGTTTGAGGTTAGGCAGATAGACGTTGAGGACCTCAGCCGGCGCGGTGAGGTTCGCCAGCAGGGTAGGAAGCGTCGGGGTGATGCCTCGCACCAGATCGTCGACCGTGCCGGCGGCGGCGGGAATGGTGGCCAGCAGCCGTCGCAGATCGGGGTCGCTGGCCTGCAGCTGTCGCGTGGCGACCGAGAGTGACGCCAGTGCCGCCGTCTGTTCCTCGGCGAGGTCTGCCTGTGTGCTCAGGAACGGGGACGCCTGATCGATCAGTGAGGTCGTCTGCTCGACGTAGGTGTTGGCGTCGTCGGCAAGTGCGTTGGCATCGCCGAGCAGCTGCGCGAGGTCTGGGCCAGAGCCGGCGAGGCCGGTGTCGGCCTCCTCGAGCACCCGCGTGAGCCGATCACGCGGCACCGAGGCAAGGGTGCGGTTGAGGCTGTCGAGCACCGGAGCGATCTGTGGCATCTCGCGGGTGTCGGCCACGGAAATGACCGAGCCATCGTCGAGGTATGGACCGCCGTCCTGACGCGGGACCAGGTCGACGTACTGCTCGCCGATCGCAGACGTGCTGTGGATACTGGCGATGACGTTGCGAGGGATCTTGGACGACGTACTCAGGCTGAGGCTGACCTCGGTCCCGTCGGGGGCGAGGTGGATCGAACGCACCTGGCCGATGTCGGCACCGCGGTAGGTGACGATCGCGCGAGGGTAGAGCCCGCTGATGTCGTTGAACTGAGCGGTCACGGTGTAGTGCCCCGCTCCAAGAACTCGTGGGAGGTCGACGTAGCGGACCGCCGCGAAGACGATCGCCAGCACGCCGATGACGGCGAAGACGACGAGCTGCTTCCTGACCAGGCCGGACAGCATCAGCAACCTCCTAGGATCTGTCGGAGACCGCCGCACGCGGTTGCCGACGGGCTGGGCGAAGAGCCCGGTTCCGGATCGGATGCCCCGTCACCTCGCGAGGGCTTCTCCCCCGAGTCCGTGCCCGCACCCTCCGTTG
Source organism: Nocardioides sp. NPDC087217 (assembly GCF_044744805.1). Classification (NCBI taxonomy): domain Bacteria; kingdom Bacillati; phylum Actinomycetota; class Actinomycetes; order Propionibacteriales; family Nocardioidaceae; genus Nocardioides; species Nocardioides sp. NPDC087217. The sequence continues at coordinate 193,098 of NZ_JBIUZB010000007.1, read as the reverse complement.
CGTTGCCCGGCAGGTTGCCGAGGATGTCGGTCTCCTCTGAGGCACCCGTCGTCGGCGAGACTCCGGTGCCGGACAGATCGCCCAGGAACGCGGCCGTCAGCGAGGGCACCGAGACGTCGACAGTGGCGAAGAGGTTGGCGTAGTCGCCGCGCAACGCGTTCTCCGCCGGGCCGAGCGGGAACGGCACGGTGATGAGGTACTTCAGGGCCTCGGGGATGCTGTCACCGGCTTTCGCGAGCTCATCGAGGATCGGCTGGAGAGATGCCAGGTTCGCCTCGAGCGAGTCCCGGCTGCGGCGGATGACCTCGGTGCCGACCTTGCTCAGGTTCCCGACGGCGTCGATCGCGTGCACCAAGCGTTGGCGCTCGATGGCAAGCGCCTTCAGCCCGGGAGCCAATTCATCGAGGGCATCGGCGACCATCGCCCGCTCCTTGCGCAGCTTGGCGGCCAGCGAGTCGATCTGCCTCAGGGCGGCGATGAAGTCATGCTTGCGGCGGTCGGCGACCTTCAGCACCCGGTTGAGCTGCCGAATCAGCTGCCGGGTGTCCGGGACCCGACCGTCCAACGACCGGGAGAGCTCGCCGGTGATGGTGCTCAGCTGGGACAGACCGCCGTTGTTGAGCAGCAACGACACTCCCGCGAGGATCTGCTCTGTCTCCGGATACACGCCGGTGGCGGACTCGGCGATCGTGGCGCCTTCACGCAGTCGGCCCTCGGGCCGGGCAGGTCGTTGGATCTCGACGTACTGGGCCCCGAGCAGTGTCTTCTGGCCGATCGCCAGGCGTACGTTCCCGGCAAGGTGCACCGACCGTCTGAGGCGCATCGTCACCTTCGCCTTCCAGTCCTCGACCGTGATTCGGGTGACGGTGCCGATGGTGACGTCGTCCGACATGACCGCGGAGTTCGGCACCAGGTTCTCGACGTTGTCGAAAGTGGCGGTGACGGTGTAGCCATCGGCGCCAGTCGCTACCTGGCCGGGCAGGGTGTGGGCATTGGGGCGGGCGTCACAGCCGGCGGTCAAGACGGCACCGGTCAGCAGCAGGAGGGTCAGCAGCAGTCGGGAGGTCATCGGGTGCCTCCGTCGCTCTGACCGAGCTTCGCCAGCTGGGCGAGAAGGTCCTCGGGCGATGGCTGTTGCGTCGTGCCTGGACCCGGTTGTGTTGCTCCCCCGGTGCCGGACTTCTGCTTCGGCCCGGTCGCGACGTGGAGGGGAAGCTTGCTGAGACCGAGGGTGGTCAGCAACGGCTGTACGGCCTGTTGGCACTGCTCCGCTGTGCCTCCGGTGCCAAGGATCGCCCCGCAGAGCAGCTGAGCGACCCCGTCGAGGTTGTTGAGCGTCGCGCGGCCGACGACAGCCTGGTCGGAGATGGTGTTGTAGAAGTTGGTCAGCGCATGCGGGGCGACGTGAAGAATCCCCGCCACCTGGTCGGAGCGTTCCGACACGGTGCCGACGAGCTCATCGAGCTGTTCGACGCTGGTTCCCAGCGCGCGCTTGTTGGTGTCGACGTACGTCTTCACCTGCGTCAGCGCCGCCTGCAGCTCGCGCACGCTCTGCGCCAGTGCCTTCCGGTTGGCCGCGAGGACACCGGAGAACTGGGAGAGCTGCTGGGTGAAGGAGCGCAGTGCGTGGTCGTTTGCGACGAGGTTCGCGATGAACTTGTTCAGGTTGGAGATCGTGGTGAACAGGTCCTGGCGACCTGCGGCAAGCGTCTCTGCCGCTCGTCGCATCTCGGTGAGCGAGCGTCGCAACGAGACGTCCGCCCCCTGATCCAGGTTGGCGTCGACACTGGTGAGGATCCGGTCCAGCGACCCGTTCTTGTCCGCCCCTCCGGGCCCGAGCGCGGTGGCGAGGTCGGTCAGCTGCTGCTTGACCTCGTCGAAGGAGACCGGGACCGCGGTGCGGTTCAGCGGGATGGTCGCGCCGTCTGCAAGCGCTGGGCCACCTGCGTAGGCCGGGAAGATCTGGACGAACCGGCCGCTGACCAGGCTGGGCGAGACGATCGCAGCCTTGGCACCGCGAGGGAATCTCTGTCCGGCGTCGACGTCCATGACGACCCGGACCCGCTTGCCTTCGGGGTGGATCGCCGCGATCTTGCCGACGGTGACACCGAGGACCTTGACCTCATCGCCGGTGTAGAGCCCGGTCGAGGTCGTGAAGTACGCGCTGACCTGGTGTTCGCGTTGCTGGAGGACGACCAGGAACGCCGCGGCCACGAGGGCCACGATGACCGCGATGACCGCGTTGCGTGGACGTAGGAGCGTCACTGGAGCACCTCCGAGAGGACCGGCGCCAGTGTTGAGGGCGCGGTGAGGTTCTGGATATAGGCGTCGAAGAACGGGCCGCTGGAGACGGCCTCGCCCAGCTCCAAGGCGTAGCCGTAGAGCCCCGCGATGGTCGCGTCGACCTGCTCCTTCTTGTCGTTGAGCAGTGCCACCACCTCGTTCAGGTGCTTCAGCGCCGGCGGGGTGTCCTCCTGGATCCTCGATATCGTGGTCTGGATCTGCTGAGAGAGCGTCGTGGCGTCGTTGAGCAGGTCGACGATGAGCTGCTGGTTGGCGTTGAGCTGCTGAAGTAGCTGACCCCCGGAGTCGAGCAGCGTGGTGATGTCCGAGTTTCGTTCGCTCAGCAGCCCGGTGACCGACGAGGCATGATCCAGCAGTTGCCGCAGCTCCGCGTCGTGGCCAGAGATCGTCTCCGCGACTCCGGTCACCCCATCGAGGGCAGGCTTGATCTGATCCTGAGTGCCGGTGAGTGTGCCGGATACGGTGTCGAGGGCCTCGGCGAGTGCCTCGACGTCGATCCTCTGTGAGGTCGTGGTCAGATCCGACAACGCACTGGTCAGGTCATACGGAGAGGAGGTGCGGGAGACCGGGATGGCGGTGTCCCCCAGTTGACCTTCTCCTCCCGACGTGACCTCGAGACCGGCGCGTCCCAGGAGGGTCATGGTCACGATCGCGGCCTTGGTGCGGCTGCCGAGGCGTACGTCGTCGCGGGTGATCTCGAAGTCGACCTTCACCCGGGTGCCATCCAGGTCGATGCTTTCGACCTTGCCGACGGTCAGCCCGGAGACGAGGACGTCGTCACCCTCCTTCAGACCACCGGCCTCGGCGAAGTACGCGGTGTGCTCGAACCCGCCGCCGACCAGAGGAAGGCTGTGCCACCGCACCAGAACCACGACCACCAGACCGATCGCGATCGTGGCCACCAGAGCGATCCGAACAGGGTCTCGTTCCTGGAAGCTCTTCTCGGCGAGAAGCTCTCGAAGGGTCGTCATGACTCACACCTCGCTACATCACTGTTGATCCAGGGGGTTGTGACCGGCCGCGCCGTCGGATCGCCCTCTGGCGTGATCCGTAGTCGCAGCCCGCACAGGTAGAAGTTGAAGAAGTTGCCGAACGAGCCGGTTGGCAGGATGGCCTCGTAGTGGCCAGGCAGCTGGTCGAGGATGCTCGCCAGCTGGTCGTCCTTGCGGTGGAGGTTCCCTGCGACCGACCGCAGGCCGGCCAGGTCGGCCGGCATGGTTTCGTCGGTCCGATCCAGCAGATCCTCGCCGTCGCGGGCGATCGTGTCGACCTGGTCGAGAGCGGCAAGCACCGTCGGCGCGTCGCGGTCGAGCCCCTTGCTGAGGGAGGTGAGCTGGGTGATGACCTGGCTCAGCTCCCCCCGGTGCTGATCGACGGTGCCGAGCACCGCGTTGAGATTGTCGATCACCCGGCCGACGAGCTCGTCACGCTTCGCGACGGTGGCGGTGAAGGACGCGATCGTGTTGACCAGCGACGCCACAGCCCCGTTCTGTCCTTGCAGCACCTGGATCAGCTCAGCGGAGAGCGCGTTGATCTGCTTGGGGGCGAGGCCGGCGAAGAGCGGCTTGAACCCGTTGAGAAGGGTGTCCAGGTCGAGGGCCGCGGCCGTCCGGCTGGCCGGGATCACTCCGTCGCCGCCCAGAGGCTCCGATGGCCCGTCCGGCTTCGCCAGCTCCAGGTAGCGGTCACCGACGAGGTTCTTGTACCGGACCGTTGCCCGGGTGGTGGTGGTCAGCGGGATGTCGGCGGGCACGTCGAAGCGCACCTCGACCGTGTTGCGAGCGCCGAGACCGATCGAGTCGACCTTGCCGACCGCGACGCTGGCCACACGTACCTCATCCCCGGTCTGCAGTCCGGAGACGTCCTCGAAGACTCCGGTGTAGGACGTCATCGCGCCCGGCGGAGTGTCGCTGACGATGGTCACCAGATAGGCGGCGATGGCCGCCGATATCGCTGCGAAGACTCCCAGCTTGACGAGTGTGACTCGGTGATCTTTGCGGTAGCTCATCCTAGGTTCACCACCCCGGCGAGCGCCCCGAAGAACGTCGTGGTCAGCTCCTCGCTGGGGCTTGTCGGGCCGCTGTGCTGCGGGTCGGTCCCGGTCTTCAGAACGGGGTCCAGTGAGGCAGCCTCCTCGTTCGTCACCAGCGGCATTCCGCGGCATTCGGGCCCGCTCGTGTCTCCGACGGCAGGAAGGTCATCGGGATATTTGTAGGGCTCTCGGGAGGGCCGCAAGCGGAGATAGGCCGAGACGCCCGCACGCTTTCCGCCGACTGCCTGCTCCGCCCAATTGTCGGCCACGACGGTGCCGGCGAGCACGCAGGGCAGCTCCGAGGAGTAGTCCGCAGCCAACGCGGTGACCGGCTCGAGGAGCTCGAGGTCTCGGGCGAGCGGCTTGTCGATCTTGGCGAGCAGTCCGCTCGCGTCCTTGCTGAGGACGATGGCCTGGTCTGTCGAGGCGGCCAGCTGCGCCTGCTCCTGCGACAGCGTACGGCCGGTCGTGGTGGCATGGTTGAGGGTCGCGAGGAGATCCGAGGCGAGGCCGTTGTACTGGCGGGCGACCGGAGCGGCCTTGGCCAGGTCTCTGTCCAGCGCGGTGCGCGAGTCGTCGACCTCGTCGACCCACTGCGAGCCCGACGCGATCAGGGAGTTGATCTCGTCCCCGCGGCCGTTCACACCGGTGGCGAGTGCCGTGAGCGCGTTGTTGACCTTGTCCGGCTGAGCCGCGGAGAGCACTCCGCTGAGGTTCGTGAACGCCTCGTTGACCTCGACGGTCACGTCGTCGGCCTTGATGGTCGTGCCGTTGTCGATCCGCGGACTCCTCGAGCCCCGGCTCGTCAACGAGACGTACTTGGCCCCGAATGCCGTCGGCGGGACGATGGCGGCGGTCGCGTCGCGCCCGACCCAGTGCGCCTGGTCCTTGTCGATCGAGATCCGCAACTGCGCTCCGTCGGGCGTTGCCTCGACCGCATCGACCCTGCCGATCTTGACGCCCCGCAGCTTGACGTCCGAGCCCGGCTGCATCGCCAGACCCGCACGTGGCGCGTCGACGGTGACGGTGACCGCGCGGCGGAAGGTGCCCTGATAGGAACCAAGAACCCCGAAGAAGAGCACTGCGGCGAGGCCGAGAACCCCGACGCCGTAGATGAGATGACGAAGATTCACGAGTTCACCCCGAGATGTGGACCGACGTGCCGCCCCACAGGGCGAGACCGAAGGCGAGGTCGATGACCATGATCAGGACAAGGGAGGTTCGGACCGCGAGCCCCACCGCCCGGCCGACCCCCGCAGGGCCGCCCTTGGCGTCGTAGCCGTAGAAGCAGCAGACCGCCATGATGACGACCGCCATGATCGCCACCTTGAGCAGCGCCAGTGCGAGATCGCCGGGCACCAGGAACGTACGGAAGTAGTGGTCGTAGGTCCCGGCGGCCTGCCCGAACCCGATGGTGACGACCAGCCGGGTGGCGGCGAAGGTCATCACCACGGCGATCGCGAAGAGCGGGATGACCGCGATGAGGCCAGCGATGATCCGCGTCGTCACCAAGTAGGGAATCGATGGGATCGCCATGACCTCCAACGCGTCGATCTCTTCGCTGACCCGCATCGCACCGATCTGGGCGGTGAACCCTGCACCGACCGTGGCGGTCAGCGCGATCGCGGCCAGGATCGGCGCCGCCTCACGGGTGTTGAAGTAGGCGGAGAAGAAGCCGGACAGCACCTCGACGCCGATGTTGCCGAATGTGGTGTACGCCTGTAGCCCCACCTCGATACCGATGAAGCCGGTGAGGAACGCGACCACGACCACGGTGCCGCCGATGACGGCGAGCGCACCCGTGCCGAGGCTGACCTCGGCGATCAGCCGGAGGATCTCCTTGCGATGATGCCGCAGCACGCGAGGCACGTGGGAGAACGCCTTGCCGTAGAACTCGAACTGCCGGCCGAGCTCGGAGAACCTGCTCGCTGTCGCATGTGGTAGCCCCACGATCCAGTCCATCGTCGCCATGTCACTGCGTCCCATGGATCTGGAAGTACACGAGCGTGATGATGCTGTTGGCCGCGAACAGCATCATGAAGGCGTAGACGACCGTCTGGTTCACAGCCTCACCGACGCCCTTGGGCCCGCCCTTGGCGTTGAGCCCGAGGTAGCAACCGGTCAGCCCAGCCAGCAGGCCGAAGACCGCGGCCTTCACCTCCGACGTCACGAAGTCGGCGGTGCCGACGAGGAGCGTCAGGTTGGAGACGAAGAGGCCGGGTGTGGCGCCCTGCAGCACGACGGAGAAGTAGTAACCGCCGGCCAGCCCCACGATCGAGACGACCCCGTTGAGCGCCACCGCGACTACAACCGAGGCAGCGACCCGAGGCACCACGAGCCGGTGGATCGGATTGATCCCTAGGGTGATCATGGCGTCGATCTCGTCGCGAATCTTGCGCGAGCCGAGGTCGGCGCAGATCGCGGTCGCGCCTGCCCCGGCTACGACCAGCACACTCACCATCGGTCCGATCTCGCGCACGACCGCGACCGCCGCCCCCGCCCCCGCCAGATCGATGGCGCCGATCTGCACGAGCAGTTGGTTGACCTCAAAGATGATGATCACGCACAACGGGATCGACACCAGGATCGCGGGTCCCAGCGAGACAGTGGTGATGAACCATGCCTGGTCCACGAACTCCCGGAACTGGAAGCGCTTCAGCACCAGCAGCCGGAGCGTCTCCAGGCAGAACGCGTAGAACCCGCCCAGGGTCCTGACCGAACTGGCGAGCCAGTTGTTCTCGAGGGCGGCGGCGACGACCTCGGATTCGGGTCCGCGGGTTGTGGGCGCTGCGCTGTTCATGCGTACCCCCCACGTGCACCAGGGACCAAGGTAAGAGGTTCTTCGAAAGTCATCACACCGGCCCTCACTTTCTAATATAAGTTCGAAATTGTTGTCATGCCTGCGCGTGATGCGCGTCACTACGAGTGCTCAACGCCGCACCATAAGTCGAGTTACGGGCTGAGATGGAAATTTGTGATGCCGGACACTTCCACGCTCAGCGGTGCAGCCCGACCAAGCGCCAGTCGAGCACAGCCCCGCCCTGGTACCCATCGGTAACCCGCACTCGCAAGCCCACGACGCGCGTGCCACCAGGACCAGAGCGGACCGACTCGACATCGACCGTGCTCGTCAGCGTCACGCCTTCCCGGACAGGCGCGAGGTGGTCGCATCCATGCCAGCCGAGCACCGTGATGAGGCCGGGTAGGGCGCGGGTGGCCTGAGCGAGCGCTATACCGATGGTGTGGCCTCCGTAGACGAGCCTCTCCCCACCCGCGGCCCGGGCGTCATGATGAACCGAAGCGACATTCAACGTGAGGCGCGCGAGCTCCGGCGCACTCGTGACGACGTCGCCGCCAGCGACGTCTATCCGCTCACCCGCGACGAGCTCACGGGCGCCCGTCGGGAGGGCAGCAAGATTCCAGTCGCCCACCGATTCAACCCAGGTCTCATCCGAGGACGGCCGGGTGCCCACCATGTCCAGATCGTCCTCATGGCCCGTCGGCGCAGGGTCCCGCAGCGGGAGCATGGCGCACCGGTGGAAGTCGAGGACGGTTCGACCGAGCTGGTCCTCGGTCCGGATACGCAGCGCCGCCAAGCCGGTCGGTCCACGACCGGCTCGCCGAGAGTTCTCCCGCAAGGCGACCACCGTCGTGACGGTCCGCAAGGTGTCTCCGATGAGAGGAAAACGGCGGAACACGAGGTTGCGATAGAACAGATTCGCCTTCACATGCTGGGTGGCCACAGTGGACTGGCCGATGGCCACGTCCCACACCAGGGCCGGGTGAGCCACCGGCCCGCCGGCCACGGCCGCGCCGAGCTCATCGTCCAGCGAGAGCGCGAGCCGGTCCCCCACGATCGCCTGATGGATCGCAGCACGCCCGTGTGTCAGCGTGTGAGCAGGCGCTTCGTCGAAGACCTGGCCCACCTCGAGCTGCTCGAAGTACGGCCCCTCGGCGATGCTCATCGCGACGCCCTCGCAACCACTCGGCGTGCATCGACCGCCATCGCCTCGTCGACCAGCGCTCCGTCGAGCTGCACGGCACCACGTCCGTCACCCGCGGCTGCCTCGAGGGCGTCGAGTACTCGGCGCGCGCGCCCGATCTCGGCATCGCTCGGGTAGAAGGCATCAGCCAGCGTCTTGACCTGGCGCGGATGGATCGCCCACTTGGCATCGAACCCCAGCGCCGCAGCAGCAGAGACGGAGTCCCTGAACCTGTCGTCGACGGCCACCGTCAGGTGGGGTCCGTCAACCGCCTCCATACCCGCGGACCTTGCATGGACGAGCACGGCACTTTGAACCGGCAGCCAGCTGGCATCACCCGCGGCCGACCCTCGCCCCAGAGAGGCAGCGAGGTCCGCGTATCCGATGATCAGAGAGTCCAGGCGCTCCCGGTCGCAGACGATGTCCGCGAGTGCCGAGACACCTCGCGCAGTCTCGATCAACGCCTGGAGGCGCAGGCGTGCGGGAACGCCCACCTCGCGCTCCAGCCCGTCGACGAGACGCTCCGCGAAACGTACGTCATCACGCGACTCGACCTTGGGCAGGACGATCGAGTCCACCGAGATGTGATGGCGCACGAGCGCCTCCACATCGGCGACGAACCACGGCGTTCCTGGTGCATTGACGCGCACGGCAACAGAGCGCGGGCGTGGATGTTCGCCCCACGGGAAGCCGATCAGACGGTCGCGCGCCTCGACCTTGCCCGCGACGGGCACAGAGTCTTCGAGATCGATCACCACCTCATCGGCGCCCGACGCGAGTGCTTTGCCGACGACTCGCGTGTCGGTGCCGGGGACACTCAGGATCGCCCGCCGGCCACTGGGTGGAGGACTCGACTCAGCCATATTTCTAATCTATATTAAACTCAAAACCAGCGCAATGCGAGGAGCCGCAGCATGACTGCACTGTCCGACGAAGAGCAGGCCATCGTCGAAACCGTCCACGACTGGGTGGACAGCGAAGTACGTCCAGTCGTCCAAGACCTCGAGCACGCCAACGAGTACCCGGAAAAGCTCATCGAGCAGATGAAGCAGATGGGCATCTACGGGCTGGCCATCCCCGAGCCGTACGGAGAGGCCCCTGTCACGACGCCGTGCTACGTGCGGGTCACCGAGGAGCTGGCACGCGGATGGATGAGCCTGGCGGGAGCGATGGGTGGACACACCGTCGTCTCCAAGCTTCTGCTCGCCTTCGGCACCGAGGAGCAGAAGCAGCGGTACCTGCCTCGAATGGCTACCGGAGAAGTGCGGGCGACGATGGCGCTGACCGAACCGGGTGGTGGCTCTGACCTGCAGGCGATCACCACCACCGCGCGTCGCGACGGCGATGACTACGTGATCTCCGGCACCAAGACCTGGATCAGCAACGCCCGCCGCTCTCAGCTGATCGCACTGCTGTGCAAGACAGACCCCCGGGCAACGCCTCGCCACCGCGGCGTCTCGATCATCCTGGTCGAGCACGGACCTGGGCTGGTCGTCTCCCGAGACCTGCCCAAGCTGGGTTACAAGGGCGTGGAGTCCTGCGAGCTCGCGTTCGACGGCTACCGCACACCGACCACACAGGTTCTCGGGGGTGTGGAGGGCAAGGGCTTCGCCCAGATGATGAAGGGACTGGAGATCGGGAGGATCCAGGTTGCCTCGCGCGCCCTGGGCGTTGCTACTGCCGCCCTCGATGACGCCCTGAAGTACGCCCAGGAGCGCACCAGCTTCGGCGAGCCGATCTGGAAGCACCAGGCCATCGGGCACTATCTGGCCGACATGGCCACCCGGCTCACCGCCGCTCGCCAGCTGACGCTGCACGCGGCCGAGCGCTACGACGCCGGCGAGCGAGTGGACATGGAGGCGGGGATGGCCAAGCTCTTCGCCTCCGAGACCGCGATGCAGATCGCGCTCGACGCCGTGCGTATCCACGGCGGGTACGGCTACTCCACCGAGTACGACGTGGAACGCTACTTCCGTGACGCCCCGCTGATGATCGTCGGCGAGGGCACCAACGAGATCCAGCGCAACGTGATCGCCTCGCAGTTGGTGGCTCGCGGCGGCCTTCGGCAAGAATGAACGATTCAATAGTTTAATATGCATTACATGGTCCGTCGTGAACCTCGAGCCGCATCCGGCGGGGCAGCGGAGACGAAGTCCGCTCGCACCCGCACTCGCATCCTCGATGCTGCCGCAAAAGTGCTCAGCGTCAAGGGGTACTCAGGGATGCGGCTGTCCGACGTGGCCAAGGAAGCCGACCTACAGGCGCCGGCGATCTACTACTACTTCGACTCCCGCGAGGACCTCATCGAAGAGGTCATGTGGGTCGGTATCGCCAACATGCGGGAGCACATCGTCAAGGTCCTTGACGATGTGCCCTCGGGTGTGGCGCCGCTCGACCGCATCCTGGTAGCGGTGGAGGAGCATCTACGCCACGAATTGGAGATCTCCGACTACACCACCGCCTCGATCCGCAACGCCGGACAGGTTCCCGAGCGGATCCGTAACCGGCAGATTGCCGAGGAAGCACGGTACGGCGAGGTGTGGAGCGGCCTGATCCGACAGGCGGCAGAGGAGGGCCAGCTCCGGCCCGACCTGGACCTCTTCATCAGTCAGATGCTCGTGCTCGGCTCGCTCAACTGGACGGCGGAGTGGTGGAACCCCAAGCGCGGGTCGATCGACGTCGTCGTCAAGAACGCGCAGTCGTTCGTTCGCCACGCGATCGGCGCCTGAGCACCGCGCACACGCCTATGCCTTGGCCGCTGCGAGCCTGGCGCGCTTGTCGGCGAAGGCGAGCGCGTCCGCCCAGGTGCCGCCCTTACCGATCTGGACGCGGTACTTCATGATCTCCGTCTGCCCGTTGACGGTGAGCGCTCCGATGAGCCGGTCACCACGGCGATAGAGGGCGACCCAGCGCCCGGATCCCGGATCGCCGGGATCACCGTCCACGACCCGCACCTCGTCGGCCTGCGGAGAGCCGACGAACTGGATCCGTACGTCGTACCAGTCCGACCAGAAGTACGGAACCGTGCCATAGGGCTTCTGGTTCCCAGGATCGATCGCGTTGCGAGCGGCGGCGGCCCCCTGCTCGGCCGCGGCCGTCCAGTTCTCCATCCGCTGACGATCACCCAGCACCGGGTTGAGCCAGTTCGCCACGTCGCCGGCGGCGTAGACGCCTGGAACCCCTGTCCACAGGTGCTCGTCGCAGACCACGCCGTTGTCGAGCTGTAGGCCGGAGCCCACCAGCCAGTCGGTGTTGGGGATGATGCCCACGCCCACGACGACCAGATCCGCGTCGAGGACGGTGCCGTCGGCGAGCACGACGCGCTCGACCTTGCCGTCACCCTCGAGCCGGTCCACGCCGACGCCGCAGCGCAGAGTGGTGCCGTTGTGCTCGTGCAGCGACGCGATCGCCTGCCCCATCGCATCCCCGGTGGCACGCACCAGGGGCGTGGGCAGTGCCTCGACGACCGTGACGTCGAGGCCACGCTTCCTCGCACCGGAGGCGACCTCTGACCCGATGAACCCCGCACCGACGACGACGGTGCGGGCACCATCGTCCAGCGCCGCGCGGACGCCGAGGGCATCGTCCAGGGTGCGCAGTGGGTACACCCCGGACATACCGTCGGTGCCGGACAGCAGACGCGGTCTCGATCCGGTGGCGATGATCAGGGCGTCGTAGGGCACCTCGCGGTCTCCCACCGAGACCACGCGGCGATCGGTGTCGAGACCGGTGGCCGGGCTCCCCAGCATCAAGGTCACCCCGACCTCGTCGCGCAGGTGTGCCTCCTCACGGAAGAACGGCGCCTCGGGTTCGGCCTCGCCAGACTCCAGGAACGCCTTCGACAGCGGCGGACGGTCGTACGGCACGTGTGGCTCGGCACCGATGAGCGTGATCGCGCCCTCGAAGCCGGCCTTACGCGCCGCCTCGACCGCGCGGAGGCCGGCAAGGGAAGCGCCGACGACGACCAGGTTGCGGATGCTCATCTCACTGCTCGATCCGCAGGGCTTCGGTGGGGCAGCCGCTCACTGCCTCTTCGATCGACTGCAGGTCGTCGGGGGCGATCTCCGACTCCAGCAGCACCAGGTCGCCGGCGTCGTTGACCTCGAAGTAGTCCGGTGCCAGGGACTCGCAGATGCCGAGGCCGGTGCACTTGTCGTAGTCGATGCAGATCTTCATGATGGGACTCCACGTCTCGTTGTGATGGTTCAGGCGGGCAGGAACGCCGATGCGATCTCGTCGACCACGATCTCGGCGGTCTCCGCGCAGGCGGTGGTGCCGCCGTTGGCGTACTCCTTGACCGCGTCGCCGACGTTCCACAGTCCGGCGAGCGGTGTCGTGTGGGGCAGGTCATAGCCCGCGACGGCTCGCTGCGGGGGCCAGCCGTCGCGGGTGATCGTGGTGGAGAGGATGCGCGCGCGCTGGTCGAAACCGGGCACGTGCTCACGCAGATCCTCGAGCAACAGCTCGGTCTCGGCAGCCTCGTCGAAGTCGCCGACGGCCGGCTCGGGGACGGCGGTGCCGACGTAGAGGTTCCACCCCTCGGGCGCCATCTCCGGACAGAGGTCGGTGAAGTTGGCGATGTAGGCGAGCCGACGCGACTTCGCGAAGCTCAGCATGCCCGGCATCTCCACCAGCCGCTCTCGGCTGGCGAAGTTCACCGTGATCATCGCGCAGGGGCGATTGCGCTGGGTGACAAGCTCGACGTAGTCGGCGGGGAGAGTGTCGGCGCCGACCAGGTCCACGGTCGCGTACGGGCCGATGTCGGAGACCACGACAGGCGCGGTCACCGTGACGGTCTCGCCGTCGCGCTCGACCTCGACGCCGCGTACCGCTCCGTCCTCGGCAAGGATGCGGGTGACCGGGGTCGACATCCAGGTGGTGCCACCGTGGTTCTCGTACGCCTCACGAAGCGCTCGCCACAGCCCGATGGTGCCCTCGGGGTGGAAGCCGAAGCGCTTGAACGCGCTCTTGCGAGTGAAATAGGTGAGGAAGACACGCGCGGGGAGCTCCTCGGAGCTGACCGCGAAAACCGAGGCACACATGTTGCGGAAGATGCCGTGGACGCCCTCGTTCTTGGTGAACTTTCGCACCCAGTCGGCGGTGGAGATCTCGTCCTCGGGCAGTCCGGAGTCTTGGCGGGCGGCGCCGAGGCCCTGGACGATCTTCGCACCCTGCCGGGTGAGCTTCTCCAGGAGGAAGCCCCAGCCGCCGCCGGTGACGTCGACGTCCTTGCCCTTGATCCGGTAGAGGATCGGCGGGCTGGGCTCACGGATCTCGAACTTGGCGCCGACCTCCTCGCACGTGCGCTGCGTGATGCCGCCGACCTCGATGACGATGGCACCGTCGTTGACCTTGAATCCATCGATCTCGGTGGTCGAGGCACGGCCGCCGACCTTGTCCAGGCTCTCGAGCAGGAGGGTGCGGTAGCCGCGGTGCGCGAGCCGTGCGGCGGTGAAGAGGCCACCGGCGCCGGCGCCGATGACGATCGCGTCGTAGTCGTGTGTCATAGGATCTTCTCCTCGTTCTCAGTAGGACCGCGGCAGGCCGAGAGAGGTCTGCGCGACGAAGTTGAGGACCATCTCGCGGCTCACCGGAGCGGTCCTCATCAACCGGGTGACGAACCAGAGCTCCGAGAGCCCGTACTCCTGCGCGAGACCGTTGCCGCCGTGGGTCTGGATCGCCTGGTCCAATGCGCGCAGCGCGGCTTCGGACGCGGCGTACTTGGCGATGTTGGCCGCCTCACCGACACCGGAGGACTCGAGGTCGGCGAGATCGGCGGCGTGCCGCGTGGCCAGCCGGGAGACCTCGACGTCGATATGAGCCTGCGCGAGCGGGTGCGAGACGCCCTGGTGCGCGCCGATCGGGGTGTTCCACACCTCTCGTTCCTTCGCGTACGTCGCTGCGCGCTGCACCGCGTAACGGCCCACTCCCCCACAGATGGCACCCACCAGGATCCGTTCGGGATTGAGTCCGCTGAACACCTGCCGCAGACCGTCGCCCGCCTGTCCGACAAGCGCGTCCTGGCCGACGTAGACGTCATCGAGGAAGACCATGAACTGCTTGTCCGGGGAGACGATCGACGTCGGGATCTCCTGCATGGTCAGGCCGGGAGTGTCGGTCGGCACCACGAAGATCGACAGGCGCTTTCGATCGCCGTCGGACAGGTCGTCGTCGCGGGTGATCAGGAGCAGCGCATCCGCCTGATCGATGGCGGAGATGTAGTACTTCTGCCCGGAGATCCGCCACCCCTCACCGTCGCGACGTGCCACCGTCTTGAGGTTGTGACTGTTCGAGCCGGCGTCGGGTTCGGTGAGCCCGAAGGCCATCTTCCGGGTGCCGTCGGCGAGCTTGGGCAGCCACGCCTTCTTCATGGCGTCATCTGCGTGCGCGGCCAGGATGCTGCCGCAGATCGCCGGCGAGATCACCCAGATCAGCAGCGGCATGCCATGGGCGGAGAGCTCCTCGACGACGACGACCGCCTCGGCCATCCCGCCGCCGCCACCGCCGTACTCCTCGGGCAGATGCACTCCCAGCAGACCCGCCCGGCCGAGCTCGGACCACAGCTCGTCGATGTCACCTCCAGTGCGTCCGCGCTCGAGGAAGTACGAGGCGCCGTAGCGCTCGGCGATCGCGGAGACGCTCTCCCTGATCGCCTTGTGCTCGTCGGAGTCGTGGATCAGACCTGACATAGTTTCTTACCTGCCTTCGAAGGTCGGGCGGCGCTTCTCGAAGAAGGCCGTCAAGGATGAGGTGGCGTCGTGGGTGCCGCCGGTGGCGATGACGCCGTCGGTCTCGGCACGGAGCTGGTCCGACAAGGAGCTGTTCCACGTCTCGCGAAGTAGACGGCGTTGGATGGCGTACGCCTTCGTCGGGCCGGAGGCGAGCCGGCGGACCAGGGTCCTGGCATGCTCACGCAGCTCGGCTGCGGGGACGACCTCGGCGACCAGGCCCCAGTCCAGGGCGGTGGCGGCGTCGACCCGAAGGTTCTCCAGATACATGCGACGGGCGCGCGCGGCGCCAACCAGACGCGGCAGGTGCCACGTACCGCCACCATCGCCGGAGAGCCCGATGCCGCTGAACGCGGTGGTGAACACCGCATCGTCGGCAGCGATGACGATGTCTGCCGCGTACATGTACCCAAGGCCACCCCCAGCGACGGACCCCTGAACCGCGGCGACGATGGGCACCTCGACACGAGAGAGGATGCGGAACGCTTCATGGAACGGTTCGGTCATCCGTCCCGCCAACGCGCCGAGTCCGCCGGGAGGCGCGCTCGTGAAGTACTCGATGTCCCCACCGACGGTGAAAGCCGGACCGTTGGCGGCGATGAGGACAGCGCGAACGGTCGGATCGGCAGCGATCGCCCGAGCCACGGCCAACGTCTCTTCGCCCATCACCAGGTCGATCGCGTTGCGCTTCTCCGGGCGGTTCAGGACAACCGTCGCCACGCCATCCGAAACCGCGTACTCGAATCGGCTCAGTTCGTCGACCGTAGGACCAGGATGGGCGGGAGCCTCCAGCCGCTCGGCACCGTCCAGAGCGGCGTGCCATGGTGCCGAGTCGGTGATCTGGGTCAGCGAGGCGATGCCGTCACCGTCGAAGGTGAGCAGGTGCACGAATGCGGCCTCGACGGGGCGGCGGGTCGCTCGAGCGTTGCCCCGGTAGGTGCCGGTCACCTGGAGCCCACTCTCCCCCACGAGCGCGTACGTCTCCGGCTCCGCCCTCACCCGGAAGGCGGCACCGAGACGCCACCAGAAGTCGCGCCTCATCGCCTCCGGACCGGCGTAGGTCCCGCCGAGTCCCAGAGGCAGACCAGCGGTCGTGCGACCCACGAATGCCGGCGAGAGGACCTCGGTCACGGTGTCGGCGTCACCGGTCTCCAGCGCCTTGTAGAGGCGTTCGGCGGTAGCCCGGACGGTGTCCAGATCGATCATCACAGCTGTCCCTTCTCTCGTGAGACCACGCTCACGAAGCTGACGCAGGCGCCGGGTCGGCCGCCCAGGTTGTGGGTGAGCGCGACGCGTGGGTCGGCGAGCTGGCGCACTCCGGCCTCCCCGCGCAGCTGTAGCCAGGCCTCGTAGAGCATGCGGAGGCCACTGGCACCGACGGGGTGCCCGAAGGACTTCAGGCCGCCGTCGATGTTCACCGGCAGGCGTCCGTCGGCATCGAAGTCGCCGGCGAGCATGTGCTTCCAGGACTGCCCTCGGGTGGAGAAGCCGAGGTCTTCCATGAGGACGATCTCGGTAGGAGTGAAGCAGTCGTGGACCTCGGCGAAGGAGATCTGCCGGGCGGGGTCGTCGATGCCGGCTTGCGCGTAGGCGTCCTCTGCCGCGCGGACCACCTCGGGGAAGGTGGTGAAGTCGTACGCCGGATCCATCCCTCCACGACCTGGCCCGGCGGCCAGAGCCAGTGCCTTCACATAGATCGGCCGGTCGGTGTAGTCGAGAGCGTCCTCCGCACGGACGATCATCGCCGCGGCGGCCCCGTCGGAGACTCCCGAGCAGTCGAAGACCCCGAGCCTTCCCGCGACGATCGGCGAGGACTCGATCTTCTCCTTCGAGACCTCGGCCTGGAACTGTGCCTTCGGGTTGTTGGCGCCGTTGCGGTGGTTCTTCCAGGCGACATGGGTCATCGCCTCACGCATCTGGTCCTCGGGCACGCCGTACTTGGCGCAGTAGGCCGGGTCGAGCATCGAGAAGGCGGCCGGCGCGGTGAGCGATAGCTCGGGGCTGGTGCCGTCCGAGGGCGGGTCGCTCCGCATCAGCCCGGAGAAGCCGGAGTCCTTCAGCTTCTCCACGCCGACGGCCATCACCCGGTCGTACGCTCCCGAGGCCACGGCATAACAGGCGTTGCGGAACGCTTCGGACCCCGTCGCGCAGTAGTTCTCGACCCGCGTCACCGGCTTGTCGATCCCGAGCGGCCGGCTCAGAGTCAGCCCGGACTGTCCTGATCCGAGAGTGCCCAGCCAGTAGGCGTCGATGTCGTCGCGACTCACACCGGCCGAGTCCAGGCAGTCGACGACCGCGTCGACGGCGAGGTCGTCGGCCGAGGACCCCCACAGCTCTCCGAACTTGGTGCATCCCATCCCGACGATCGCCACCTTGTCGGCGATCCCTCTGCTGCTCATGATTCCTCCTCACCCGAGGACTCCGGCGGTGTGAGAACCTGCCGGGCCTTCCAGAAGTAGTTGGCGACGCCGCCGGCACTGAACAGCCGCCGGAAGGTGAACTCGACCTGGGCCCCGACGGCGAGCTCCGCCGCCTCCGCATCCGCCACCTCGAAGGTCGAGCGGCCACCGCCATCGAGGTTCACGACGACCTCGACGACCGGCGGAGAGGGCGAGTAGGCGAGCCGGTCGACGGTGTAGGTCGCCACGGTGCCCCGCAGGCCGGCCACGGGCAGGGACTCCATGGCGTCCACCGCGCCACACTCCCGGCACACTCGTGCGGGCGGAAGGTGGACGAATCCGCAGGAGCTGCAGCGACTGCCGCGCAGCGAGTACTTCCAGCCCTCCGCGCGGAAGGTGGGAGGTGCCGCCGGACGCTCCGGCGCCGGACGGCGCGGGACCTCTCGTTCGAGAAGGCCCCGCCAGGACAGATAGGTGGGGTACGGCACCGGCCGCCCGCCCGCAAGCTGCGTCGCGATCGTCGAGCCCGACAGTCCCGCACCCAGCACATCTGTCGTCCTGAAGAGGAAGGCATCGGCGCCGTCCGCAGCCGAGACGGCGAGAACCGTCTGCTGCGGCTCTGCTCGCTCGAGCACGTCGACCAGCGCGATCGCCAGGTCGGCGGCCCCGCTGAACCCAACCGGCGAAGTCCCGGTGGACACGGTCCCCTTAAGCAGGCTCCCGACCCGCTTCGTCACGGCGCCGTTGGGGCTGACGATCACGACATGGTCCGCCTCGGCGAGCCCGGCCTGGGCAAGGCAGTCGGCCGCGACCTCGGTGATGAGCTCGGCGTAACGCTCGAATCCGAAGCGCTCCTCCCACTGCTCTCCGGTCAGGCTCGTGGGCTCTCGCCAACGGTCCAGGAACTCGGAGGTGCGGCTCGACGTCGTCAGCAGCTCGGCGACGACATCCCCCTCTCCGAAGAGCAGCGCGGCACCCGCGTCCGCACCGCTGCGCTCATCGGACGAGCCCGGCTTCCCGATTCGTACGTCCGCGGAGAGCACCAGCCCGCCGGCTGACGCGGCGAGCCGGATGGCCGCTGCGGTGGAGCGGCCGGTGCCGATCACATCCACGGCAGGCACCGTCGACGGCAGGTCAAGGGCCGCGTGGATCGCGGTGGCGTTCGTGCGGTCGAGGTAGGTGGGTGTCGATGTCGAGAACAGCACCTGTGAGGGGGTCTCGAGCCCCGGTGTCGGGCGTAGCGCTCGTGCCGCGGCGACAGCCATCGTCGTCGCGTCCTCGTCGAACGCCGCGCACACCCGTGGGCGACGAACGCCGCTGTCGGGCGCAAGGCGGTGCACGGGCACGTACCCCGCGTACGCCAGGAGACCGGTGCTCATGCCCCTACTCCTCTGAACAGGGCGGCCATGCCCTGGCCACCGCCGATGCACATCGTCTCCAGTGCGAGTCCGCCGCCGCGGCGGTCGAGCTCGCGCAGCATCGTGGTCATGATGCGTACGCCGGTGGCGCCGATCGGGTGCCCGAGGGAGATCCCGGATCCGTTGACGTTGAGGCGGTCGTCGACCTCGTCGAGGCCGACTCCCCAGCCCTTCAGCACGGCGAGCACCTGGGCGGCGAACGCCTCGTTGATCTCGATCAGGTCGAGGTCGTCGAAGCCGACACCGGTGCGGTCGAAGAGCTTGCGGACCGCACCGACGGGACCGAGGCCCATCGTCGCCGGCTCGCACCCGACGGCGGCCCAGCCCTCGAACCATCCGATCGGTTCCAGGCCGAGCTCCTCGAGCTTGTCCTCGGCGACCACCAGGCACGCCGCGGCAGCGTCGTTCTGCTGGGCCGAGTTGCCGGCGGTGACGGTGCCTTCCGGCATCAGCGCACGAAGCCGAGCCAGTGTCTCCATGCTGGAGTCCGCCCGGATGCCCTCGTCGTGGTCGAAGAGGACCGGGTCGGTACGCCGCTGAGGGACCTCGACAGCGACCACCTCGTCCTTGAAGGCGCCCGACTCCCATGCGGCGGCGGCCCGTTGGTGGCTGCGCACCGCGAAGGCGTCGGACTCATCCCGGCTGATGGCGTACGTCTCGGCGAGGTTCTCCGCGGTCTCGATCATCCCGCTGATCTCGCCGAACCGCCACGACGGCTGCGAGCGCTCGCGGCCGCGATCGAGCCGGTCGTAGAGCGTCTGGTTCCCCGAGCGGGAGCCCCAACGTGCGGTGGTGGTGTAGTGCTCGATGTTGCTCATCGACTCCACACCGCCCGCGAGGACGACATCGGCGGCACCGGTCTGGACGCACATCGCCGCGGTGACCACGGCCTGCAACCCACCCCCGCAACGACGATCGACCTGCAGACCGGGCACCTCGATCGGGAGTCCCGCATGCATCGCTGCCCAGCGGCCGATGCAGGGAGCCTCCGAGTTGGCGTAGGACTGGGCGAAGGCGACGTCCTCGATCCGGGCTGGATCGATGTCGGTGCGGTCCACGACCGCCTTGATCACCTCGGCAGCCAGATCCTCGGCCTTCACCGGCCGTAAGGTTCCACCGAACCCTCCTACCGCCGTGCGGACCGGCTCGACGATGGCGACACGTCTCAGACTCGTTGACACTCCAGTTGCTCCTCTCAGAACTCTCGTCAGACCGCTGCGGCCAGCACGCCGTCGGCTGCCTGTTCCAGCGCGGCACGATGCGTGGGATGGGCGATGGCGATGAGGCGCTCGGTGCGCTGTGCGAGGGTCGTTCCCCTCAGGTCCGCGACACCCTGCTCGGTGACCACCACGACCTGCTCCGAGCGTGGCGTCGAGACGGGTCCGGACAACCGCGGAACGATGGTGCTGTGGCCCTCCACCTGTGATGGCAGGGCCACAACGGGAAGTCCTCCCTCGGACCGTGCGGCACCGCGCAGGAAGTCGACCGCCCCGCCGACTGCGCCGACGTAGCGGCCGGAGATCTCCTCGGCGTTGATCTGTCCGGTGAGGTCGACCTCGAGCGCGGCGTTGACCGCGACCAGCGACGGCATCGCGGCGAGCACCTCGGGCTCGTGGGTGTATGACGTCGGCCGGAGACTGACGGCAGGGTTGTGGTCGGCCCATGCGAAGAGCTCTGCGCTGCCACCCAGGAGCCCGGCAACCGCAACTCCGGTGTCGAGCCTCTTGCGTACGCCGGTGGCGACCCCCGCCTCCACGAGCCGCATCGCGGCGTCGGTGAACAGGCCGGAATGGATGCCGAGGTCACGGCGGTCGAAGAGCTCGCCGAGCACGGCCTCGGGCAGCGCGCCGATGCCGAACTGGAGGGTGGCGCCATCAGGTATCAGCGCGGCCACCTGCCGGGCGACGGCCAGCGTGGTCTCGTCGCGCCGGGGCACGGCCACCTCCGCCGGCGCGTCGTCGGCGACGACTGCTGCGGCCCAGTCGGCGGCGGTGAGCGTGCGGGCCCCGGGCGTGCGCGGAACCTGAGGCGAGATCTCAGCGATCACCACCCGCGCGGTGTCCAGCGCGGCGGAGAAGTAGTCGTCGGCCAGGCCGAGACTGTGCCGCCCGTGCTCGTCCGGCTCGGAGACCTGCACCAGCACGACGTCGGCGTGCAGCGGCCCGGCGGTCAGCAACGCGGGCAGGTCGGAGTAGTGCACCGGCCACACCTGGAGCCGCCCGGCCGCATGGAGGGTGGCGTTGCTCCCCGAGCCGCAGTAGGAGTGCACCTCGACCTCATCGGGCACCGTCTCGACGGTGACCGACGACGCCGCCGGGATGCCGACGAAGCAGCGCAGCGCGCCGATGACCGGTGCCTGCTCCATCAACGCCCGGGTCAGCGTGCGCGGCTCGGCGCACATCTGTCCCCAAACGACCGTGTCACCGGGTCGTACGTGCGCCGTCAGGTCGATCGTCATGAACGGTCTCTCCAGCGGTCGGCCGACGGATCGAGCAGTTCGGTCAGGTGGCCGTCGGCGAGCCAGATGATCGTCTCCAGCTCGAGCGCGTCCAGGAACCTCACCCGGCCGGTGCGCAGATCGGTCAGACGTAGCCGTGCCGAGTTGCCCTCGGCGTCGACGTCGACCGCCACCTCGGCGAATTCGTTGCCCACGACCGGACCTACACCGGGGATGTCGTCGGGGCCTCTGTCCCCCATGCGGATATTCATCGTCGTCCGCCCTTCACACCAGGAAGGCGAGCGTGGGGATCGGCTTGTCGTTGTCGACGAGCACGACCTTCTTGTAGGCCAGCCTGATCTCCCCGTCGACGCGACGCAGCCGGTAGGTGACCCGGCCGCCCCAGAGCTCGTTGACACGCAGGCGCGACTCGTAGGCCAGGAAGTTGGCTCCCACCTCGAGGTCCACCCCACCAGCAGAGTTGGCGCGGCCGCCGAGCAGCTCGATGTTGCCGATGATCCGGCGCAGGTCCGAGGGCGGAGCCTGGGCATACCGCTTCCCGGTCCGGACCTGCTTCATCCTGGTCGCGATGCGGTTGCGGTTGTCGTAGATGACCGCGACGTTGGTCTCGGGGTCGACGTCAGCACCGTTGGCCGGGACCCAGTAGAGGGCGTCGTCGGTCCACAGTGCCTCCCACGCGTCGTAGTCGTTCTCGTCGGCATGACGGGCCTCGCGGTAGAGGAACTGGGCGACAGCGCCGTAGTCCCACTCGTCGGGAACAGGGAGCAGTGCGCGCTGCTCCACTTCGACGATGCTCATCACGCCTCCATCAGGGACTTGTAGTGCTTCCAGAAGCCACGCATGCCGGTCTCGTCGGTCGCGGCACCGGTCGTGAATCCGGCCTCGTCGACGACCTCGCGCACCAGACCCCGACGTACGTCGAGCCACTCGGGATCGAGCATCGATACGCCGCGCTGGTTGCGCTCATACATCTCGGTGTCGTCGGCGAGGAGCATCCCGGCCGGGCCGACCGAGCCGATCGACTGCGAGATCATCCGGCGATTCATCTCCTCGCCGCCGGCGAGCTGGACGGCCGTGGCGTACTGCGTGCACTCGCCCACTGCGGTCGGCTGGATGTTGAAGACCTGGATCTCGGCGATGAACAGGTTCGGGAAGATCATCACGTGCGGGGCGCCCTCGATCATGCGGCGCTCCGCGTCCTCCCCGTACGCCTGGCGCATCGCCTCCACGTAACGCGGGACGCGGTCAGGCTTGGTGCCGAACCAGCGCATGGGCTCCGCGAAGGTGCGGAACTCGGGGCGCAGGTCGTTCTCGCTGTGCCCGCCGCCCAGCGCCCGGGTGACCGCGGTCGAGGCGTCGCTGTAGAGCGCTCCGATCGGGCTGCCGGTCACGCCGAAGATCGACCCGTGGACGAACTGCGGGTGGTAGCCGTCGGTCTCGTTCTCGGCGAGGAACTTCCAGTTCGCCCGCGTGCGGTGAGCCAGCCAGCCCGCGTCGAGCCTGACCTCCCCCTCCGGGGACAGCCCGGCCAGGCGGTCGATCTCACCGGCGGCAGCGCCGAGGTGTTCCTCCAGGCTGGGCCCGTCGGCGGCCATCGACCCGAAGACGAAGCCACGATAGGAGGCGACCCGTGGCACCCGGCCCATGCCGAGCTCCAGCTTGTTCTTCCCGCCGTAGCCCTTGTTGTAGGGGTAACCGAGCAGCTCGCCCGTGTTGCGGTAGGTCCACCCGTGGTAGGGGCAGCGGAAGGAGCTCGAGTTGCCCTTCGCGTCGTCACAGACCTGCAGGCCGCGGTGCGCACACCGGTTGACCAGCAGGTGGACCTCGCCGTCCTTGTCGCGCGTCATCACGACGTCCTGCGTGGCCAGCCGCTTGCGAACGTAGTCGTTGGGCTGCGGCACCTCGCTCTCGTGACCGACGAAGACCCAGGTCTTGAACCAGATCTTCTGCAGCTCCTCGGCGAAGATCGCCGGATCGGTGTAGAGCGAGCCGTGCACCTTGTCGGCCCGAACCAGCCGATCGTAACGGCCCTCGTCGGCAGGCTCGGCCGTCTCGGACGACAGCATCGAGGTCATGGACACCTCCTCAGATTGTTTAATCGAAATTAGATTAACACGCACTCGCGATATCGACCAGCCGGAACTTCTGGACCTTCCCCGTGGGCGTGGTCGGCAGCTGCTCGGCGTCGAGGAAGATGACCTTCTTGGGAACCTTGAAACGCGCCAGGCGCTCCTTGCAGTACGCCACGACCTCCGCCTCCGTCAGGTTCGAGCCAGGGGTGCGCACGATGACGGCGCAGCCGATCTCTCCCCAGCGGTCGTCGACGAGACCGATCGCGAACGCCTGGCTGATCTCCTCGTGAGCGTCGAGGACGTCCTCGACCTCCTTGGGCATGACCAGCTCTCCCCCGGACTTGTAGAGCTCCTTGCTCCGTCCCGTGAGCTCCAGATATCCGTCCGGTCGCACTCGACCCAGGTCGCCCGACCTGAGCACGCCGTCGGCACTCAGCACCTTCGCCGTCTCCTCAGGCTTGTCGAAGTAGCCGGCCATCGTGGTGGGTCCGTGCGAGATCAGCTCACCGGTCTCCCCCGGTGAGAGCGAAGCCCCGGAGACGGGATCCGCGGTCTCGTAGACGACCAGGTCATCAGTGCCCGGCACCCCGGCGCTGCCGGCCATCTTGGGCCGGCCGACGGTGGTCGAGCTGAGGATCAGCGGGTCCTCGGGGCGAGTCAGAGTCATCGCTCCCCCACACTCCGTCATCCCGTATCCGGTGACGATCTCGCTGACCCCGAAGAGCGCCTCGACCTTCTCCCACAACCACACCGGCGCAGGCGCCGAACCGCACAGGATCGCGGTCAGCGAGCTCAGGTCGTGTCGCTCGCGTGCCGGGCTCTCCACGATCGCGACCGCCATGGTGGGCACGCAGAGGATGTCGTTTGCTCGGTGCCGCTCGATACCGGCCAGGTAGCCCTCGGGCGAGAAGGAGGTCTGCGGCACGATCGCGCCCCCGACGAACATGGCCGACAGCAGACCCTCGACGTAGCCGAACATGTGATAGCACGGCAGCGAGAAGAGGATCCGGCGGCCGTCGTCGTACGCCCGGGTGAGCGCCGAGGCGAATCCGGTACGCAGCACAGCGTCGTGGCTTACCAGCACGCCCTTGGGCGAGCCGGTGCTGCCAGAGGTGTAGAGCATGTCGCCCAGGTCCTCGGGGGCGTGGCCGCCGCCTCGGCACGCGCCGGGATTGGCCCGCCCCAGGGCGAGCAGATCCGCGTACGTCTGCGCTCCCGCGCGCTCACGGCCATCGGTGGACAGCACCGCGACCTGAGCGAGCTCACCCAACTCGGGCTCCGTCTCCCAGCCGGGTGTCAGCTCATCGAGCATGCCGAGGTAGTCCAACCCGGCGAAGCCGCTCATGGTCAGCAGCACCGAGCATCGAGACTGTCGCAGCACGTAGCCGAGCTCCTCGGCCCGGTAGAGGTAGTTGAACGGGATCGCCACCGCACCGGTGCGAGCGATGGCGAACTTGAAGGGGACGAACTGCGGGTAGTTGGCCATCAGCATCCCCACCCGGTCGCCAGGGCCGACCCCGAGCACGGCCAACGCATCGGCGAGCACTCGTGACTCCTCGGCGACATCGGCGTACGTCAGCGTGAGCTCGTCGGTCAGGACCAGAGGCCGGTCGGCGTACGTCTCGGCACATGCGTCCAGCCACCCGTCGAGCGTGTGCGGCGTCCAGGTCGCGAACCGCTCTCGCAGGCTCGCGCGCCTCTCTTCGATCGTTCTCATGTCGTCGCTCTCCTTGTCTGCCACTGCTCAGAGTTCACGGAACGCGCCGGAGAGCACCTGCTCGACGGCCTTGAACTTGCGCACCTTGCCGGTCGGGGTGACGGGGAGGTCACCGGATAGGAACCATCGGGCCGGCACCTGGTAGGGCGCCAGGTGCTCGCGGGCGAACGCCTCGAGACGTTCACGCAGGTCGACGGCCGGGTCGCCCTTGGTCCGCACCAGGGCTGCGACGACCTCTCCCCAACGATCGTCCGGCAGGCCGACCACGACGGCTTCGGCCACCTCGGGGTGGGCCACGAGAGCGGTCTCGACGACGGCTGGTGAGATGTTCTCTCCGCCTCGGATGATCAGCTCCTTGAGCCGTCCCGTGACGGTCAGATATCCACGCTCATCCATCGACCCGAGGTCACCGGTGTGCACGAACCCCTCTGCGTCTATCGTCGCCAGGGTCGCCTCCTCGTCGTGGAGGTAGCAGATCAGCTGCTGGGGCCCTCGCGCACAGATCTCCCCCGACGTGCCCAGCGGCAGCACCGCACCCGTCGCCGGGTCCACGACCTTGCAGTCGACCTGCGGCAACGGATGCCCGACGGTCTCGAGCTGATCACGACGGGTGTCACCAGGTCGAGTGGTGGACAGGACCGGGGCGAGCTCGGTCTGGCCGAAGAGGTTGATCACTGTGGCACCGAACGTCGTCTCAGCCGCCTCGATCATCGTGGCCGGCACGTTCGAAGCGCCGCCCATGACCACGTCGAGCTGCGGTGCGGCTTCAGTTGAGGCGGCCTGCGCCTCGAGGAGCGCGCCGAGAACCGCGGGCACGTAGAAGAGCACCGTCGCTCGCTCCTCGCGCAGCGTGTCCAGCACCGGCCCGGGGACGAACCGGTCGACGAGGATCTCGGTGCCGCCGATCCAGCACGGGCCAAGCGTGCCGATCACGCAGGCTGCGGTGTGGAACATCGGCAGCGGGTTCACGCAGACCGCGCCCTCGCGAGCCTCGACCGCACGCATCGTGAGATGCGCGTTGTTGACGAGCGATCGGTGTCTCAGCAGGACCCCTTTGGGGCGGCCGGTCGTCCCGGAGGTGTACTGCAGCATCACCGGAGAATCGGGATCCGTGGGCGCGCTGGCGATGACCTCCTGGTCGACGTCGGCCGGACACCAGATGTCGGTCTGCTTCAGGTCGATGGTGACCAGCTCGGGGAAGCTGGAACGGATCTGCTGGACCACATCGGCAAGGTCGTAGTCCCGGCTCTGGCTGGCATGGAGCAGCACGGTGCTGCCCGAGTGGCTCAGCGCGTACTCCAGCTCCGACTGGCGCAGCACGGGGTTGAGCGCGACGAGCGTGACCCCGGCCAGGGCGGCGCCGTACTCGATGATGGGCCACTCCACGATGTTGGGAGCCCACAGGGCGACCATGTCGCCGGGCCGAGCCACACGCGAGAGGCCGGTGGCGACTCGGCATGCCTCCTCGTAGAGCCGGGCGTAGGTCAGCCGATCGGTCTCACCGGTGTCGTGACGTACGCCGACGAGGGCGAGCCGGTCGGGGTGCTCGGCTGCGCGGGCGGCGAGGAGCCCTCCGACCGTGAGGTCGGAGAGCGACACACTGGTGTCGGCGGAAAGATATGACTCGGTGAGCCGTGCGGGTTCGAGCTGTGAACCGGTCGTGGGGACTGTCATAGGGACTCCTGGTGACTGACCGCGCCGAAATGCGCGGTCCGCTTCTCTCGGAAGGCCGCGGCTCCCTCGGCGAAGTCATCGCTGCCGAAGAGCCTGACCTGGTGCTCGACCTCGAGCTCGAGCATGTCGAGCGGCGCCCGTGGGCTTCCGCTCAGCATCAACTTGATGGCCCCGAGAGCCAGTGCCGGCCCGGCCGCGAGCCGGGATGCGTCGTGAAGGGCGGCCGCGAGGACCTCGCCGGCAGGAACGATCTCGTCGACAAGCCCCGCGGCCAGAGCCTGATCGGCGTCGATGCGCTTGGGAAGCAGCAGCATCTGCCGCGCCCTGGCAACACCGACCCGTGCCGGCAGGCTCGCGAAGATTCCCATGTCCCCTGCCAGGCCCACACCGGTGAACGATGCCGAGAACGCCGACGAGTCGCCGACGACGATCCGGTCGCAAGCCATGGCCAGAGACAGACCCGCACCGTACGCCGCGCCCTCGACAGCGGCCACGACCGGCTTGGGCGTACGCCAGATGGCGCGGACGACCCGTTGCGCGGCCTCGGCACGGCTTCTCGCCTCGTCCGGAGGCATCCGCCGCATGGTCGCGATATCTCCGCCGGCGCAGAACACGTCGCCGGCGCCGGTGATGATGACAGCTCGTACCGACGGATCGAGGTCCGCCTCCTCGAGCGCGTGGGCGAGTGCGATCCGGAGCGGCATGTCGATGGCGTTGCGCACCTGCGGACGGTTGAGGGTCAGGACTCGAACGGCGCCTTCGTCGGCGGCGACCACGACCTCCGGGGTCGCCCCACCTCGTGACGGGTCGGTCATGATCATCGCCCCTCGAACGCGGGGGCTCGGCGTTCGATGACGGCAGCCAAGCCCTCACGTGCATCGGCGGTTCCCGAGAGCTCCGAGACGACTCTCGCCTCCTCACCGAGACGTTCTTCGATGGTCGCTCCCAGGCCCGCCCAGACCAGCCGTTTGGTCGCGGCCAGCGCGAGCGGCGCCATCGCGGCCAGCTCGCCGGCGAGCGCGAGGAGGCGCTTGTCCAGCTGGTCGTCGTCGACGACCTCGTTCACCAAGCCGATGGCGAGCGCCTCGTCCGCGGTGAGCGTGGGGTTGAGGAGGAGCAGCTCCATGGCCTTGCGCGCACCGACGATCTGGGTGAGCGTCACGCTGGTGCCACCATCGGGTGCCATCCCCACTCTCGCCGCGCCGGAGAAGATCCGCGCCGACCGGGCGGCAACCACGAGGTCCGAGGCGCAGACCAGGCCGAGCCCACCACCTCCCGCGGCGAAACCGTGCACCCCAGTGACCACCGGTGCCTTGAGACGCAGCAGCGACGCAGTGGCGATCTGCAGCCACGCCGTCGCCTCGCGCAGGTAGTCCGGAAGACCCTCCCCCTTAGAAGCGAAGGTCTTCACATCGCCACCGGCGCAGAAGTTCGGGCCCTCACCGCTGAGCACTACGACCCGCGTGCGCGGGTCGCCGTGGCAGGAGAGCACGGCATCGTTGAGTGCACGCAGCAGTGTTGCGTCGAGACCATTGGCCGCCTCGGGGCGGTTGAGACGGATCCGGGCGATGCCGTCATCGGTGATGTCGAGCAGAACGGGGTCGCTCATCCTCGGCTCCTCGTGTCGAATGCGGCGACGCCGGCTCCCCCGGCCTCGCCTGCGATGTGGTGCACGACGGCGTCGAGCTCGCGCGCCAGTCCGGACTCGAGGTCAGCTCCCAGGCCCTCGTTGACGAGACGCTTGATGCCGACCACCGCGTCGCGGCGACGAGCGGCGAGGTCGGCCACGAACGCCGCGACACGGCCCTCGAACTCCGTCGCGGACCATGACGCGTACGCCAGGCCGAGTTCCACCAGCGTCGGGCCATCGAACCGTTCCCCGCCGAGCAGGATGCCCAGCGCCCGCTGACGTCCAACAAGCCGCGGCAGCCGCTGGGTGCTGCCACCGCCTGGAATCTGGCCGAAGCGGATGTGGTTGTCGCCGACCTTGACGTCGTCGCGGACCAGCACGAGGTCGGCAGCCTGCATCAGCTCGAACCCGCCGGCGGTCGCGGCTCCCTCTACGACCGCGACCACCGGCGCCGGCACCTCCGCAACAGCGCGGCAAGCCGCGCCGAACGCCTCGAAGAGCGGACGCAGCGCCTCGGGTCCCTCGGCCCGTAGCCGCTCCACCTCCCCGAAGTCGCCGCCGGCGCAGAAGGTGCCCCCCGAACCCCGAACGACCACGACGTGGACGTCCTCACGCGAGCCCAAGGTGAGAATGGCCTGTTCCAGCTCGCGTGCGAGCTCGATCGTGATGGCGTTGAGCTGATCGGGGCGGTCCAGAGTGATCCGGGCGACATGGTCGTCGGTGACCTCGCTGCGTACGCTGCTCACATCCCTCGCCCCCCGCCGACCTCGAGCACCGCGCCGGTGACGTAGCCGGCCAGATCTGAGGCCAGGAAGACGACAGCGCCGGCGACCTCGTCGGGCTCGCCCGCGCGACGCACCGGGATGGTCGCCTCGGTGGCGGCCATGGCCTCCGCGCTCATCGCCGCGGTCATCGGCGTTCGGATCAGGCCCGGCTGCACGGCGTTGACGCGCACGCCGTGGTGAGCGACCTCCTTGGCGGCAGCCTTGGTCAGGCCGATGATGCCGGCCTTGGCAGCGGAGTAGTTGGTCTGGCCGGGATTGCCGATCTTGCCCGACATCGAGGAGATGTTGACGATGCTCCCGCCTCCGTGCTCGCGCATGAACGCCTGGGCGGCGCGCACGCCGAGCCAGGTGCCGCGCAGGTGCACGCCGACGACGAGGTCGAAGTCGTCGACCGTCATCTTCTTCAGCGAGGCATCCCGAGTCACGCCCGCGTTGTTGACCCAGATGTCCAGACCTCCGAGCTCTTCAGCGGCACGGTCGGCGACCGCTTGGACGTCGGCCTCACTGGTGACGTCGCAGCCGACGGACGCCGCACCGGACAGGCCGGCCGCGGCCTCCGCAGCGCGCTCACGGTCGAGATCGGCGATGAGGACGCTCGCGCCGTGCTCGGTGAGCCGCCTCGCGATCGCCAACCCGATACCCTGGGCGCCACCGGTGACAACGGCACGCCGTCCAGTCAGCAGCCCGGTCATCAGGCCACGTACCGCACGATCGACTCGACGACCGCTGCGGGCTTCTCGAAGCCGTCGATCTCGACGGTTGTCGTGACGGTCGCCTGCACCGCACCGTCGAGCGGCGTCACGTCGGTGACGATCGCCGAGCCGCGCACCTTGGAGCCGGCAGGTACAGGACTCAGGAAGCGCACCTTCCCCAGTCCGTAGTTGAGCGCCATCGCGACGCCGCGGACCTCGTAGAGCTCGTGCCAGACCACCGGCAGCAGCGAGAGGGTCAGGAACCCGTGCGCGATGGTGCCGCCGAACGGTCCCTCCTTGGCGCGCTCAGGATCGACGTGGATCCACTGGTGGTCACCGGTGGCCTCAGCGAACCGGTCGATGCGCTCCTGGTCGACCTCGATCCAGCCAGATGTGCCCAAGTCGGTGCCCGCAGCACCAGCGAGCTCCTCGATGCCTTCGAAGATCTTCACGACCTGCTCCCTGTCGTCGGTAGTATTTGAATCGAATCTAGATTAGATTCCCCGGTGACGTCAATCACAGGAGGCAAGATGGATCTCAACCTGGACGGCGCACGGGTCATCGTCACCGGAGGCGCCTCGAACATCGGCCGCGGAATCGTGCACGCGTACGCCCGCGAGCACAGTCGGATCCTCATCGCCGACATCGACCGCGAGCAGTCCACACGTGTCCAGGCCGAGGCGCTCGAGCTCGGCGCGGCCGAGGTGCTGGTCTCCCCCGCCGACCTCACCCTCCCGGACACCTGCGAGACGGTGGTCGCCGACTGCGTCGAAGCATGGGGCGGCGTCGACGTACTGGTCAACAACGCGGGCTGGAGCAAAGGTGAGTTCCTCGCCCGCGATGACGACCGAGCGCGCTGGCAGCGACTGGTCGAGATCAATCTGTACGCCGCGATCGACATGACCCGCGCCGCCGTGGCCGCCATGCGCAGCAACGACGCCCGAGGCGGGTCGATCGTCTTCGTCGCCAGTGAGGCAGCCTTCGGCCAGATCCGACAAGGCGTCTACGGCGCGACCAAGGCGGCCGAGGTCGCCCTGGCCCGCACCACCGCGCGCGAGCACGGCCGACACGGGATCCGCGCCAACATCGTCTGCCCGGGCCTCGTGGTCCCCGAGGGCGAGAACGCCGTCGGCTCTGACAGCCTGTGGGCAGGCGGCAAGGACGGGGTCTTCAATGACGAGCAGGTCGACTTCCTGCTCAAGGACACACCCCTGCAGCGCCTGACCACAGCCGAGGATGTGGCCAACACTGTTGTCTGGCTCTCGTCAGACACGGCCGCACGACAGGTCACCGGCCAGCTGGTGGCGGTCAGCGGCGGATACACGATGCCATGAGCACCGAGCCGGGCACCGCATCCACGGTCACCCCAGACGTCACCCCAGAGATCCACGTGACCGGCAACGCCCGAGAGCGTCTGCTGCTCGCCGCCGCGAGCGTGCTCGCCGAGCGTGGCTACGGACAGACTCGCCTCGGCGAGGTGGCCGCGCTCGCCGGCTTGAAGCCTCCTGCGATCTACCACTACTTCGGCTCCCGCGAGGACATGATCGCCGAGGTCATGCGCGTGGGCCAGCAGCGCGTTCGGGCCCATGTGGAGGATGCCGTGTCGCAGATCCACGGCTGCGCGCTCGACCGCATCGACGCCGCGGTCGCAGCTCATCTCGAGATCCAGCTCGAGCTCTCCGAGTTCGCCGCGGCCGTGACCAGAAACGCCGGACACACGCCCGGCCGCGTCCGCGCGGCACTGAAGGAGGAGTCCGACGCCTACCACGAGACCTGGCGCCGCCTCATCGCCGATGCCCGCGCATCCGGCGAGATGCGGGCAGACCTGGACCCGACGATCGCCCGGATGCTCGTCATCGGCGCTCTCAACTGGGCCGTGGAGTGGTGGACGAAGGGGCGGCCGATCGACGCTCTCACCTCGAGCGCACAACGGCTCGTTCGACAAGCACTCTCGAGCTGACCCGATCCTCGTCATCGTCTTCCACTACGATCTTTTTTATTCTAGATTAGATTCACCACATCAAGGAGGAACCCCCATGCCCGAGGCTTACATCGTCGACGCAGCCCGCACCGCTGTCGGACGTCGCAAGGGCGGCTTCAGCGACGTACATCCCGCCGACCTCGCCGCTCACGTCATCAAGACGGTCGTCGACCGCAACCAGATCGACCCCGCCGCGATCGATGACGTCGTGCTGGGCTGCCTGGACAACATCGGCGCCCAGGCCGGCGACATCGCCCGCACCGCCGCGCTGGCCGCCGGACTGCCGGAGACGGTGCCGGGCGTGACCATCGACCGACAGTGCGGCTCCTCGCAGCAGGCGGTCAGCTTCGCTGCGATGGGCGTCAGGAGCGGCTTTCAGGACCTGGTCGTCGCCGGCGGGGTGCAGAAGATGACGCAGTTCCCGATCCTGTCCGCCTTCGGCGCCGGCGAGCCCTACGGATCGACGGACCCGTGGACCGGCTCGAAGGGCTGGGAGGCCCGCTACGGCACCCAGGAGATCTCTCAGTTCCGCGGCGCCGAGATGATCGCCGAGAAGTGGGGCCACAGCCGCGAGGACACCGAGAGGTTCGCGTTCGAGAGCCACCGGCGCGCCCTCGCCGCCATCGACGGCGGTCATTTCGACCAGGAGATCATCGAGTACGTCGGGGTGACCCAGGACGAGGGACCCCGTCGGGACACCACGCTCGAGAAGATGGCAACGCTGCCGACGCTGGTGCCCGACGGCGTACTCACTGCCGCTGCCGCCAGCCAGGTCTCCGACGGCGCCGCCGCCCTGCTGATCGCCTCCGAGGACGCGGTCAATCGCTACGGGCTGACCCCGCGCGCCCGGATCCACCACGTCTCGGTCCTCGGGGACGACCCGGTGATGATGCTCACCGCACCGACCCCGGCCACGCAGCAGGCTCTGAAGCGAGTGGGCATGACCATCGACGACATCGACGCCGTCGAGATCAACGAGGCCTTCGCCCCGGTCGTGCTCGCCTGGCTCCAGGAGATCGGGGCCGACCCGGCGAAGGTCAACCCCAATGGTGGTGCCATCGCCCTGGGCCACCCGCTCGGCGCCACCGGAGCCCGGCTGATGACATCGCTCCTGCACGAGCTCGAGCGCACCGGCGGGCGCTACGGCCTGCAGACGATGTGCGAGGGTGGCGGCCAGGCCAACGTGACCATCATCGAGCGTCTCTGATGGCCGGCATGGGTCGGACCCTCTACGACGCCGACCACGAGGCGTATCGAGGAACGGTGCGGGAGTTCCTGGAACGCGAGGTGGCTCCGCACAAGGACGCGTGGGACGACGCACACCTGATCCCCCGCGACGTCTACCGCAAGGCCGCCGAGGCCGGCGTCTATGCGCTCAACGTCCCCGAGCAGTACGGCGGGGCCGGCGAGCTCGACTACCGCTTCCGGCTGGTGGTGTGCGAGGAGGTGGCGCGCATCAACGCACTCTCCTTCGGCCTGACACTCGGTCTGCAGGACGACCTGGTGCTCCACTACCTCACCGATCTCACCGACGAGGAGCAGCGCAAGCGCTGGCTGCCCGGTTGCGCGACCGGCGACATCCTCGGCGCCCTCGCCATGACGGAGCCGGGTGCCGGCAGCGACCTGCGCGGGATCCGGACCTCCGCCCGGCGCGACGGTGATACCTGGGTGGTCAACGGCCAGAAGACGTTCATCTCCAGCGGGATCACCGCCGACGTGGTCGTCCTCGCCACCCGCACCGATCCCGACGCCGGATCGCGCGGCTACACGCTGTTCGTGGTGGAGGCCGGGACGCCCGGCTTCCACCGGGGCCGACAGCTCGACAAGATCGGTCTGCCCGGCCAGGACACCGCTGAGCTGTTCTTCGAGGACGCACGTGTGCCGGCAGAGAACATGCTCGGCGAGGAGGGCATGGGTCTGCGGTACCTGATGAGCCACCTGCCGCGCGAGCGCCTCGGGGTGGCGGCGATGGCGATCGGCTCTGCCCGGGCCATCTACGAGATCACCCTGGACTACTGCAAGCAGCGCACCGCGTTCGGCCACCCGATCAGCGACTTCCAGAACACCCGGTTCGAGCTGGCCACGATGGCCACCGAGCTGGACGTGGCCGAGGCGTACATGGACGCCTCGGTGCTGGCCTACAACGACGGGCGGCTGAGCCCCACCGACGCGGCCAAGGCGAAGTGGTACGTCACGGAACTCCAGAAGCGGGTCATCGACCGCTGTCTGCAGCTGCACGGCGGCTACGGCTATATGCGGGAGTACGCAGTCGGGAAGGCTTACGTCGACTCCCGAATCCAGACGATCTATGGCGGCACGACCGAGATCATGAAGGAGCTCATCGGCCGCGAGCTCGCCGACTCATGAGACCGCTCACCGACCGCGTCCGCCTGTGGGCCGCCTTGTGCGGGCCCGCGGCGGTCGTCGTCTCGCTCGTCGGCTGGCTGGTTGCCGGAGTGCTGCCGATCCCCCTCGGTCCGGGTTCAAGCACCAGCGAGGTCGTGGAGTTCTACAGCCACGACGTTCGGGTGATGACCGGGCTGGTGATCGCCTCGTTCGGGGTCAGTCTGGTGCTTCCCTTCGTGGCGGCGGTGACCTTGGAGCTGCTCGAGATCGAGGGGCGCACACCGCTGCTCTCGTTCATACAGCTTGCATCCGGGGCGGCGACCTCGGTGCTGCTTCTGATCCCGATGCTGCTGATGGCGTTCCTGTCCTTCCGGCCCGATCGCAGCCCTGAACTGACCGTCACCCTCAACGATCTCGCCTGGCTGCTCTTCCTGACACCGATCGTGCCCTTCATCATCCAGGACGTTGCGATCGGGCTCGCCATTCTCGGGGACCCGCAGCAGCGCCTGCCTCGATGGCTGGGCTACCTCAACCTCTGGGTCGCGTTCTGCTTTCTGCCGGATCCGCTCGCTTTCTTCTTCCACAGCGGACCACTCGCCTGGAACGGGGTGCTCGTCTTCTGGTTGGCGCTGGCCGCGTACGCGGTCTGGCTGGTGGTCGTCGGCGTCATCATCTACCGGCGTCACCGGGGACCGGCGGTGACGGCCGTCCCAAACGCCGCATGAGTGCCGATCAGCGCGCCGCTCCCCCACGGGACGACGACCTCCCGGACTTCCTCCGAGCCGACACGCCCGGCACGGTCCCGCCAACCGCGCACGAGGCTCGGCGGGCGGACGTGCCCGCCGAGCCGGGTGTATGGATCTTCATCCTCGGAGATCTCACGCTCTTCGGGGTCATCTTCGTGGTCTTCGCCGTGCAACAGCGTGGTGAGCACGCCGCGTTCGCGGCCTCCGCCGGCGAGCTGCTCACCCCCCTCGGCGCCATGAACACGCTGGTGCTGCTGACCAGCTCGTACGTGGTCGTACGTGCCTTGCACGCCGCCCGCCGCGGCAGCCTCTCCACGGCGTCCCGTCTGGTGGACGTCGCGAGGGTCGCTGGAGTCGTCTTCATCGCGATCAAGGCGGCCGAGTACGCCCACGCGATCGCCGGCGGTCACAGCCCGCGCGAGGAGGCCTTCTTCCTGTACTACTACGTGCTGACCGGCCTGCATCTGCTCCACGTGGTCCTCGGCACGATCTTCCTGACCGCCTGGCGACGTGGGCTGCGCCAGGGACGGTGGCGGCCGGTCCTCTCCGAAGGCATCGCCGTCTACTGGCACATGGTCGACCTCCTGTGGGTCATCATCTTCGCGCTGCTCTACCTGGAGGTCGCACCATGACCGAGTCTGCCCGCGCCACCTACGTGTGGGCCGGCCTGGTCATGGCGACGGGCCTCACCTGCTGGCTCGGCATCGCGCATCCCTTCGCCGCCTCGAGCCCCCGCCTCGTACCTGCCCTGGCGATCGCGATCGCCGCCGGGAAGGCCTGGTTCATCGGGCTGGACTTCATGGAGATCCGTGGAGCCGCACCTGGGCTGCGGCTAGCCTTCCAAGGCTGGCTGCTGACCGTCACCGCCACGCTCATCACCCTCATTCTCATCTGACAAAGGAGCACCATGACCACCGCCGACATCGTGCTGGACGACCTGCTGCAAGCCCGATTCAGCTGCCGTGGCTTCCTGTCCGAGACCGTGCCACCTGAAACGGTCCGGCGGATGTTCGAGCTCGCTCAGCGTACGGCTTCGTGGTGCAACTCCCAGGCATGGCAGGTCACGCTCATGAGCGGCGAAGACGTCGCCACGTTCTCGAAGGTGCTGCTGGACCGGGTCACGACGGGGCCGGAAGCTCCCGACATCCAGGGTCCGGAAGCGTACGAGGGCATCTACCGTGACCGGCGACGGGGCGCAGGCTTCGGCCTCTACAACGCTGTCGGAATCACGCGCGACGACATGGACGGCAGGTTGCGGCAGATGCTGGAGAACTTCCGCTTCTTCGGCGCACCTCACGTCGCGGTGATCAGCACACCGAAGGCCCTCGGGACCTACGGCGCCGTCGACTGCGGAGCGTACGTCTCAACACTGCTGACCGCCGCTCGGAGCCTCGGGATCGACACGATCGCCCAGGCGGCGATCGCGATGTACGCGGACGCCGTGCACGAGCACCTCGGCATCCCGGACGACCGCGACATCGTGTGCGGGGTGTCCTTCGGCTATGCCGATCCCGGCCACCCCGCCAACGGGTTCCGCACGGAGCGGGCGTCGGTCGACGAGGCTGTCAGCGCGCTGCCGGAATGATGATCACGGCTCGATGACCACCTTGCCGCGGACATCACCGTTCGCAAGTGCCTGAACCGCCTCCCGGCCACGGTCGAGCGGATAGCGGCCGGTCACCGGCGGCCGGAGCCCGTCACGGACCAGCCCTGCGACCCCATCGGCGATCTCCGTGAGCGATTCGGGGCTGGTGCGCAGCCACTCCCCCCAGCCCGCGCCCACCACGGCGATGTTCCGCAACAGCAACCGGTTGACCTTGAGCTGGGGGATGTCTCCTCCCGCGAAGCCGACCACCACGAGGCGACCACCGGGTGCGATGACACGGACGGCCGCGTCGAAGGCATCACCCCCGACCGGGTCGACGAGCACGTCCGCGGCACCTAGGACGGCCTTCACCTCCCGTCCCCAGTCACCGGCGAGACGCACGACGGATTCCGCCCCGAGCCCATGCACGAAGTCGGCGGCGCCTTCACGGTGCACGACCGCCACCACGCGCGCCCCCATAGCCGCCGCCACCTGGACCGAAGCCGAGCCAAGGCCGCCCGCCGCCCCGAGGACGACGACCCGGTCGCCTGCAGACAGGCCGGCTCGCACGGCCAATGAGAAGTACGCCGTCTGATGGTTGGCGACGAGCGCGACGGCGTGGGCGTCGTCCAGTGGCTCGGGCGTACGGACCAACAGGTCGTCGGCAACGGCGACCAGTTCGGCATATCCACCGGTGCCGCAGAGCGCCATGACCCGGTCCCCGACGACGTACTCGCTCCCCGGGCCGGTCGCCACCACCGTGCCGGCGACTTCGTTCCCGGGGACGAACGGGACGGGCGTGCGTACCTGGTACTCACCGCGCATCGCCAGCAGGTCTGGGTAGTTGACGCCGGCCGCGCCGACTTTCACCACCACACCGCCCGCCGGAGCAGTCGGAGCGGCCACTTCACGCAGCTCGAGACCACCCGCTCCGACGAGATCTGTGAGCACTAACGCTCGCACAGTTCGCTCCCCACCTCCGCTCAGCCGAGCGGGTTCTTCCCAGGGACCGCCCCGGTCATGTCGGTGATCTCCGCCCATCGTTCCGCCACCTCACCCGGACTCGGCGGGGCGTCGAAGCGAACGCCTGCGTTCTGGAACTGCTGCACGCGCTGCACCTGCCCACCGCCGACCACGAAGACCGACGCCGTATCCGTGCACTCTTCGGACATCAGATGGGTGACGACCGGCGCCACGTGCGCAGGAGGCAACTTCTCCAGGAAGTCGGCGGGAGCGATGTCCTCGGTCATCCGAGTAGCCGCGAGCGGTGCCACGGCATTGGCCGTGATCCCGGACCGCGCACCCTCGATGGCAAGCGTGTTGACGAGCCCGACGAGCCCGAGCTTGGCGGCGCCGTAGTTGGCCTGTCCGAAGTTCCCGAACAGCCCACTGGTCGAGGCGGCGACCAAGATCCTGCCGTAGCCCTGCTCACGCAGGTGCGGCCAGAGCGCCCGGGTGACGTAGTAGCCACCGTAGAGGTGCACCTGCAGCACCGCATCCCATTCAGCGTCGGTCATCTTGGCGTACGACGCATCGCGCAGAATACCCGCGTTGCTGACCACGCCGTGGACCTCACCGAAGGCGTCGAGCGTGGTCTTCAGCAGCGACGCGGCCCCCTGCGGGGTGGCCACACTGTCATAGTTGGCAACCGCCTCGCCGCCCGCCTCCTCGATCTCCGAGACCACCTTGTCGGCCATCTCGGAGCCTTGTCCTGAACCATCGCGCGCGCCGCCCAGGTCGTTGACCACGACCCGTGCGCCTTGTGAGGCCAAGGACAGGGCGTACTCCCTCCCCAAGCCCCCACCGGCTCCCGTGACGATGATGACGCGGCCGTCGACTCCAGGCATCTCTGTTCCTCCTGCTAGCAGTTTTGAATCCAGGTTAGGACATCCCAGCGCCAAATTCTATTCTCTGTTAGATTTTCTTGAAACGAGAGGAAGGCACGAACATGGCACAGCCCGAGGAGTACGCGGTCGAGTCGATCGCTCCCCACATCACCCGACTGCCGCTCCCGCTCCCGCTCGAGGGGCTGCCGCTGGTGAACTGCTATGCGATCACCGGCTCCGACGGACTCACGTTGGTGGATCCCGGCTGGAAGAGCACCCAGACCGAGGCGGCACTCCACGACGGCCTCGCAACTCTCGGGGCCGATCTGGCCGACGTACGCAGGATCCTGGTCACCCACTCTCATTGGGACCACTACACCCAGGCGCTCGACCTGCGCGATCGCATCGGGGCGGAGGTGTTCCTCGGCCGGGGCGAAGGGCACTCCATCGACGCCCTCGACCTGGCCTCAGGTCCATACCCACGTCAGGTCGAGCTGCTGAGGCGCGCCGGCGCGGACGGCCTGGCCGACGCGGTCGACAACCACCCGGTGGAGGATCACGAGCGGGCGATGCCTTTCACCCCGCCCGACCAGTGGCTCGACGACGGAGACATCGTCGATTGCGGTGGCGTGCCGGTCGTCGCCCGCTCCACTCCCGGGCACACCCGGGGACACATGGTCTATGAGCTCGATGGCCGCCCCGGGGCGCGCGGGTGGGCGCTCACGGGCGACCACGTCCTCCCCAGGATCACGCCGTCGATCGCATTCGAGCAGGCTCCTGAAGACGACGCGCTGGCGTCGTACGTCTCCTCGCTCCAGCTCCTGGCGGACGTGCCGGACCGGCAGATGCTGCCGGCCCACGGGCTGGCGACGGCCAGCGTGCACGATCGTGTGCGTGAGCTTCTCGACCATCACGACGAGCGTCTCAAGGTGGTGCGGGACTACGTCGCGACCGGCGCGTCAACCGCCTATGAGGTGGCCGACCAGATGCGATGGACTCGGCGGGAGCTCCGTCTGTCCCAGCTCGGCACCGTGCACGCGATGACAGCGGTCCTGGAGGTTCGCAGCCACCTGGAGCGATTGGTGCGACTGGACCGCCTGACGGTGTCCGGCACCGCCGTGGAGCACTACGCGGCATGACCCACGGCGGCGCCGGGTCCGTCAGAAGATCCGGCGCATCAGCCGTTTCGTCGTCTCGGTGTAGGGCGGGTAGACGAACCGGAGGTCCGGTCGTGTGGTCTTGGTGAGGACCGACTTCCCGTGACTGAAGGTCCGGAAGCCGTACTCACCGTGACAGGTGCCCATGCCGCTGGCCCCGACGCCACCGAACGGCAACGACGGGACCAGGAAGTGCAGGGCGATGTGGTTGACCACCGCACCACCGGCAGGCACTGCGTCGACGACCCGTCGAGCCGTGGCTCTGGATCGGCTGAAGACGTAGAGGCCGAGAGGCTTGTCGCCGGCGTTGACATGGGCGATCGCAGCATCGACGGAGTCCACACCCACGATCGGGAGGATCGGACCGAAGATCTCCTCGCGCATCAACGGCTCGTCAGGACTGGGGTCGACCACGACGCTCGGCTCGATGCCGAACATCTGCGGATCGTGTGCTCCGCCTACGGCGATCTTCCCCTTCGTCGCCTGCAGGTATCCGACGAGGCGGTCGTACTGCCGCTGGTTGACGATTCGCTTCATCGGCGCCTGGTCGGCGTTGGTGTCGGCAATTGCAC
This sequence comes from Nocardioides sp. NPDC087217, assembly GCF_044744805.1. NCBI lineage: Bacteria > Bacillati > Actinomycetota > Actinomycetes > Propionibacteriales > Nocardioidaceae > Nocardioides > Nocardioides sp. NPDC087217. Next base: position 152,993 of record NZ_JBIUZB010000007.1, on the reverse strand, counting down.
CGACCACCTTCTCGACCAGGGCGTCCTTCACCGAGTCCTCGACCAGGACGTAGTCGGGAGCGATGCAGGTCTGGCCAGAGTTCATCAGCTTGACCCAGGCCAGACGGCGCGCGACCACGTCGAGATCCGCGTCGGCGGCCACGACCACCGGGCTCTTGCCCCCGAGCTCGAGCGTGACCGGTGTGAGGGTGGGCGCGGCTCCCGCCATGATCTTGCGACCGATCGCCGTTCCTCCGGTGAAGAAGGCGTGGTCGAAACCCCGCGCGAGCAGCTCCTGGGTCACCGCACCGTCGCCCTCGACGACCTTGACCGCCTCGGGGTCCAGGTACTCGGGCAGCAGGCGAGACAGCAGCGCCGAGGTGGCCGGCGCCATCTCGGACGGCTTCACGACCACCGCGTTACCCGCAGACACCGCGGCCAGCAAGGGTGAGAGGGTGAGCAGCACCGGGTAGTTCCACGGACCGATGACAAGCACCACCCCCAGCGGCTCGTACTGCACCCACGCAGCACCCGGCCGTTGCATGAGCGGCACGTGATGCCGCTTGGGCCGCATCCAGCGGCGCAGATGGCGACGGGTCTCGGCGATCTCACCCTTCAGCCCGACGATCTCGCCGAACCAGGAGTCGAACGCGTTGCGCCCGAGATCAGCCCCGATCGCCTCAGCGATCTCCTGCTCGCGCTCGGTGACGAGGCGCTCCAGCCCATCGATCTGCTCCAGACGCCACGCGATCGGCCGCGTACGCCCGGTGCCGAACAGACTCCGGATGCGCTCGACGGTTGCGGTGATGTCGATCGGCTCTGGCTTCGGGACCTGCCCGGGAGCCCGGGACGTCGTGTCGTCGATCGTCATCTCAGAACTCCGGGACCGGGACGTTGCCGGCGAGCACGGCGCCACCGATTCCTCCGTCGACACCTACCGCCTCGCCGTTGATCCAGCGGGCCTCGTCGGAGGCGAGGAAGACGACCACTCCCGCGATGTCCTCGGGGGTGCCGTGCCGCCCCAGCAGAGTGGCGAGGCCGTCGATGGTGTCCTCTCCCATCGTCTCGCGGAAGTCCTCCAGGATCGGTGTCTGCACGGGGCCGGGAAGCACCGCATTGATCCGGAAGCCCATCTCGTGGAAGGCCAGCCCCATGGCGTGCACGTAGACGGTGCTGCACTCCTTGGAGAAGTTGTACGCGTTGCCCTCCTGCGGGTGGGCGGCGAACCATTCCGCGCCCTCCTCGTAGGTGTCGGTCGCCAGGAACTCCCGAATCGTCGCCAGCCGCTGCGGCCAGGCGAAGCCCGCGGTGGAGGACACCACGACCACGCTGCCGCCCGGTACGAGCCGCTCGAGGAACGCCTCGGCGAGCTTGCGCATCGCGAGGGTGTTGATGGCGAAGACGATGGGACCGGAAACGGTGCCCGGCACGCCAGCCACGTTGAGCAATGCGTCGTACTCGCCGTCGAGCTGCTCGAGAGCAGCGTCGATGCTGTCCGGGTCGGCGAGGTCCACGCGGATATGCCGGGCGACCGGCGCTGTCGGGTCGTTACGGTCAAGGCTGGTCACCTCGGCGCCAGCCTTGATGAGCTTCTCGGCCACCGCGTGGCCGATGCCGGAGGCAGCGCCCGTGACGACGTAGCGCTTGCCGGTGAGGTCGGACATGAGGATCAGCTCCAGACTTCAGAGGGTGTAGGGCATGGACTTGACCGCATGCACGAAGTTGCCGGTCAGGAAGGTCGGCTCACCGAGCCGCAGGGTCGGGGCTCGGTGCAGCAGCTGGTCGAAGATCTCGCGCAGCTGCATCCGGGCGACGAAGTTGCCGAGACAGAAGTGGGGACCTCCGCCGCCGAACCCCACGTGCGGGTTGGGGTCGCGAGTGATGTCGAGCCTGTCGGGGTCGGTGAAGACCTGCTCGTCGCGGTTGCCGGAGGAGTAGATCAGCGCCACCCAGTCGCCGGCCCGGATCTGCTGTCCGCCGAGCTCGGTGTCCTGGGTCGCGGTGCGCCGGAAGGTCATGACCGGCGACGCGAACCGCACGAACTCCTCGATGGCGGTGCCGATCCTGCCGTCGAAGTCCTCCAGGAGAAGGTCACGCTGGTCAGGGAAGTCCTGGAGGGCCTTCATGGTCAGGCTGATGGAGTTGCGAGTGGTGTCGTTACCCGCCACCGAGAGGAGCACGAAGAACGACGCGATCTCTTCGTCGGTGAGCCGATCGCCGTCGACCTCGGCCTGGACCAGGTTGGTCATCAGGTCCTGCTTGGGGTGGGCGCGCCGTGACTCGGCGAACTCGAATCCCATCTGCAGCAGCGAGACCAGGGACTCGTTGAGGACCTCTCCCGGTTCACGCCCGGCGGCGACGTCCTCGTCGGCCCACGACACCATGCCATCGGCATGGTGAGCGGCTTCCTCGCGGTCGCTCTGGCTCTCGAGCCCCATCATCTCGTAGACCGTCCACATCGGCAGCCGCTTGGAGACGGCCTCGACGAAGTCGCCCTCCGGATTGGCGAGGAGTCCATCGACGATCAGTCTGGCCTGGTTCTTGATCTGCTCGCGGATCTTGGCCACCTGTTTGGGCGTGAAGGCCACGCTCACCAGCTTGCGCAGCTTCGCATGGCGCGGGTCGTCCATGCCGAGGAACGAACCTGCGGCGTCGAGGATGTCCTCGGGGACCTCCTCGAACTGGAAGCCCTGGCCGGAGCAGAACAGCTCGGGGTGCTTGCTGACGTATCCGATCAGCTCATGAGTGGTCACGACCCAGACGCCGTCGTTCTCGGGCGGCATCAGCGCGCCCTCGAGCGGCCGATGCCAGCTGACGGGCCGCTCTCGGCGAAGGATCTTGAAGCTCTCCTCGCGCTCCGCAGCCGTCTGGGCCCAGAAGCCGAGCGCGGAGATGTCGATCGGGTCGTACGCCCTGACGGGCTGGGCGATCGTGGTCATAGGTCATGCTCCCGTCGTCGCAAGATAAAGTCGCTCCAGCTCTCGCTTGACCAGCTTTCCGGTCGCCGTGCGCGGGAGGGAGTCGACGAACTGGACCGAGCGCGGCGCCTTGTAGTGGGCGATCCGCTCGCGCACATAGGCGATCAGCTCCGCGCCGAGGGCGTCGTCGGCTTCGACGTCCGCCTTGGGCTGCACGAACGCCTTCACCGTCTGCCCCATCTCCGCGTCCGGGATCCCGATCACCGCGACGTCGTAGACCGCTGGGTGGAGAGTCAGGACGTTCTCGACCTCCTGCGGGTAGATGTTGACCCCACCGGAGATGATGGTGAACGCCTTGCGGTCGGTCATGAAGAGATAGCCTTCGTCGTCGAGGTAGCCGAGGTCGCCGACCGTCGTCCAGTTGTCGTGCTCGGGGTGCTGAGCCTGACGGGTCTTCTCCGGGTCCTTGTGGTACTCGAAGGGCCGCGTCTCGCGCTCGAAGTAGATCGAGCCGACCTCGCCTACCGGCAGCTCGCGGCCCGCGTCGTCACAGATGTGGACGATCCCGAGGCCCGCCTTGCCGACCGAACCACGCTTCTGGAGCCACTCCGGGGTGGAGATGATGCAGATGCCGTGCTGTTCGGTCGCGCCGTAGTACTCCCAGAGGATGGCGCCCCACCAGTCGATCATCGCCTGCTTGACGTCCGGCGGGCACGGTGCCGCCGCGTGCACGGCGAGCCTCAAGGACGAGACGTCGTAATTCCCTCGTACGTCGTCAGCCAGCTGCAGCATCCTGACGAACATCGTGGGCACCATCTGAGTGACGGTGACGCCATACTTCTCAATGGCCGCGAGCGCGGCCTCCGCGTCGAAGCGATCCATCATCACCACGGTTCCACCCAGCGCGTGGACTGCACCGGCCCATTTCAGAGGGGCCGCGTGGTAGATCGGCGCTGGCGAGAGGTAGACGTCCTCCGGCCCGACCTGGAAGACCTTCGCGAGTATCCCCGTGATCGGGTCACCGGGCTCATCGACCTGGATCGGCAGCAGCGACGGCCGGATCCCCTTGGGCCTCCCGGTCGTTCCGGATGAATAGAGCATGTCCGACCCCCGAGGCTGATCGGTCAGCGGCGGACCAGCCTGCGCGCGCAGCTCGAGGTAGTCGTCGTAGCCGTCGACCGCGCCACCGAACGCGTAGCGATGGCGGACGTGCTCGACCAGCGGCACGACCTGCTCCGCGAGCTCGCGCAAGCCAGCCGACACGAGGAGCACCTGAGCGTCGCTGTCCTCGATGATGTAGGCCACCTCCGACGGAGAAAGATGACGGTTGACCGCGGTGACGTACAGACCGGAGCGGATCGCGGCCCAGTAGATCTCGAAGCACTCGAGCGTGTTGTCACTGAGCATCGCGATCACGTCGCCCTTGCGGAGGCCGAGGCCGTACAACGCAGAGGCGAGCTCTCCCGAGTGCCGGTCGAGCTGGTGGTAGGTGAGCGTTTCTCCCGAGCCCGCCATGACGACAGCGGGCTTGTCGGGAGTCACCTTGGCGTGGGTTCCTGGGTACATTCCAACCACCTCAGACCAGCAGATCCCCGCGGCCATCGGCCTTGAGGGTCTCCACATAGGCCGGATAGAGCTTCTTGCCGAGCGGGGCCAGCTTGAGCAGGCTGGCGACGTTGCCGTCGACCTTGATGCGGCTCTTGGCCATGGCCAACGGAAGGTTGACCTTGCCCTGCCAGTAGGCATTGCCGGTGTCGGCGGTCATCGTCATCTGCGCCGATGCTTCGTCGGCTGCGCTCCCCTCGCTGACCGTTCCTTGGGTGGCATCGATGAGCACCACCGCGTCCGGCTCGGTATAGACCGTCTTGAGCACGATGCCCGTCGCCCGCAGCTTCGGGCCGATCTCCGGATCGGCGAAGGCAGTCTCGAACACGCCACCCAGATACTTGCGGACCTCGCCCGCGTCCTTGAACCCCATTGATCTTCACTCCTCAGCGTTCAACATAAGTTGACTTATGTGATGGCCAACACAGTACGCGCGAGGGTGCGGGCAGTCCAGAGAATCCCCCGGAAAACTTAATCGCTGTTAGATTTTGCCGAAACGGCCCGTAAGTCGAGTTATGATCAGGGGCCCACACACGAAGCCAGGAGATCCATGAGCCAGCCCGTACGCGCCGAGGAGTCCTTCTACGATGCAGGACTCGAGATCCTTGCGAGCGACGGCTACGCCGGACTGAAGCTCGCGCCACTCTGCGCGCACCTCGGCGTCACCACCGGGTCCTTCTACCATCGGTTCGACAACTGGGCAGACTTCACCGGCCGCCTGATCGCACACTGGCACCAGCAACGCACCACCATGCTCGTGAACCTTGTCGCCGCCGAACCAGACCCCATACATCGCCTCAAGATGCTCCACGACGTGGCCATGTCACTCCCCCACCGCGCCGAGGCCGCAATCCGTGCGTGGAGCGCGATCGACCCATCCGTCCGTGCCGTACAGGCCGCAGTGGACGAGGAGCGTTACCAGGTCGTCCTCGAGACTTTCAGGGCACTGGTGCCAGAACAGGACGCCATGTCCTATGCCCGCACGGCTCTGTTCTTGGTCGCCGGTCGCGAGCTGGCCGGCGACGACAGCAGCCACGACGAGACCGCCGACGCCACCCTCTCCTGGGCGCTCCGGCTGCTCATCAATACCGCAACCACCCGGCCCTGAGGCCAGCAAGAAGCTCGCATCGCCGCACAGGGCCATGCGCATTATTGAATTTACATTCGAATCGAGGATGAAGATGCGTACCAAGTTCACCGATGCGTTCGGCGTCGAAGTTCCCATCGTCCAGGGCGGCATGCAGTGGGTGGGTCGCGCCGAACTGGCCTCAGCGGTGTCCAACGCGGGCGGCCTAGGCATCATCACCGGCCTGACGCAGGCCACCCCGGAGGACCTGGTCAAGGAGATCGCCCGAACCCGCGACCTGACTGACAAGCCGTTCGGAGTGAACCTGACCATCCTGCCCTCGATCAACCCGCCGCCGTACGCCGAGTACCGTGACGCGATCATCGAGAGCGGCGTCCCGATCGTGGAGACCGCCGGCGCCAATCCAGCCGACTACGTGCCGCACTTCCACGCGGCAGGTGTCAAGGTGCTCCACAAGTGCACCTCGGTCCGCCACGCCGTCAAGGCGCAGGCGCTCGGTGTAGACGGCATCAGCATCGACGGCTTCGAGTGTGCCGGCCATCCTGGCGAGGACGACATCCCAGGGCTCATCCTGATCCCCGCCGCCGCAGCGAAGATCACCATCCCGATGATTGCCTCCGGTGGCTTCGCGGACGCGCGTGGGCTGGTCGCGGCGCTAGCCCTGGGCGCCGACGGCGTCAACATGGGCACTCGTTTCCTGTGCACCCGGGAGGCCCCTGTTCACGAGACGGTCAAACGGCGCATCGTCGAAGCCTCCGAGCTCGACACCGAACTCATCTTCCGGCCCCTACGCAACACCGCGCGCGTCGCCAGCAACGCCGTAAGCCGCGAGGTGGTCCAGATCCTCGCCGACGGCGGAGAGTTCAGTGACGTACGCGACCTGGTCGCGGGCGCCCGCGGCCGCGGCGTCTTCGAGACCGGAGACCTCGACGCCGGCATCTGGCATGTCAGCACTGCGCAAGGGCTGATCGATGACATCCCCACCTGCGCGGAACTGATCACCCGGATGGTCGATGAGGCAACTGCACTCATTCAGGGCCGGCTGCTATCCACAACGGCGGAGGCAGCGCTTCAGGATTCTCAGGCGCGGTCGTGAATCTGTCGAACCTGGGCGCCTCGCTGCGTCGCATCCTGCGGCCCATCTCCTCACAGAGCGGAGGATTGCACACCCACGAGTGGGTTCCCTTCGGTGACGCCGGAGTCAGCCAGCGGTGCACCCGATGCGGCGACATGCTGTTCCCAGGACCCACGGACACCAGCGACTCCGGTGATGGAGGACGCAGCTCACGTGTCCGCGCAGCAGCGCCCAGATGACGGGGCTTCGGCTCGGAGTGACATAATGGGAGGCCGTTCGTCCGTCCTCTGATGCTGCGAGGTTCTCCGTGAGCAAGCCCGTGGCCCGCGAGCCGCAGCGCAGTAATTCGCGGTCCAACCGGGCGCGCATCCTGGCCACGGCCCGCGAGGAGCTGGGACGAAACCCCGATGTCACGCTGGAGGAGCTGGCACGGGCCGCCGGGGTCGTCCGTCGCACCCTCTACGGGCACTTCCCCGGGCGGGCGGCGCTGCTGGAAGCGCTCGCCGAGGAAGCCGCCGAGACATTTCGGAACGCGGTGGAGGCCGGGCCGGAGCCGGGAGAGCCTGCCGAGCAGGCGTTGGCATGGTTCGTACTCCGGATGTGGCGCGTGGGCGACCGCTACCGCATGCTGATGGCGCTCACCCAGCGGGACCTCGGCTCCGATCGCTTCGCCGAGGTGCTCGCGCCGGCCCGGCAGGCCGTCACCGGGATCCTGGAGCGCGGGCAGCGGGACGGCGTCTTCCACTCCCATCTGCCGCCGGCCGTGCAGAGCACAGGCCTGATGGCGTTGATCGTCGCTCTGGTGGACTCCGTCAACACCGGCGCACTGGAGGACGACGGGCGCCGGATCGCCACGAGCACCCTCATCGCGGCCGGCGTGCCGGAGGCTCGGGCGAGCGTAGTGGTCGCCGAGGTGGCGTCGGCGATGGGCATGGGCACAGCCGCTCCGGCCCAAGACACCTGATCTTCTCTCTGGCCGACCCGTTCGGCGAGGCGTCACGGCAGCCGGCGTCGGAGCCGTCGGGTCAGGACGAGCACGAAACCCGCACGCCCGGTCACCGTCGCGCTTGAGTGCCAGCCAGGTGCGTACACGGGGGTTCAGAAGGGACTCGGCGGTGACCCGGACGTCCGTACCTGATCGACCTTCGCGGCGGCAGTGTCGGGGGCGACTCCGGCGGCGATGAGGGCGGCGGTGGCGGCGCCGGTGCCGTCGTCGGACCACAGGCCGAGGTCGACGCAGTCGACGCAGTCGAGCAGGGCCAGCAACTGGGCCTCGATCGCTCGGCCGAGCAGGTCGGGCGCGACGGTGGTCTGGAAGACGCCCTGCCGGCGGCCACGGGCGAAGACCCTCGTGACCAGGTCGCGGGCGGGTGCCAACAGCTCATCGACGCGTGCGCGGCCGAGGTCCTGGCCGCGGGCCAGCCGGATCAGGGTGCGGTAGCGGTCACCAACGGGCCACACCATGAGGACGAATCGCGCCAGGTCCGCGACGGCGTCGGAGGTCGGAGCCGGAGCAGCCGCAACGGCGCGCCGGATCACCTCCGCGGCCTCGGCAGCAAGGCCCTCGACGAGCGCGGCCCGGCCGGCGAAGTGGGCATAAACGGTGCGCCGGGCCACACCGGCCGCACAGGCGATGTCCTCCAGGCTGCCGTCGGGGTCGCGGGTCAGTACCTGCCGAGCCGCATCGAGGATCCGGGAGTGGGTGGCCAGCGCGTCCCTACGCTGCGCCGACATCGAGGTCGACGGCGGAACAGGAGACGGCGCGGTCTCGAGCGGCCGGTCCGGAGGCCGTCTCAACCTCGTCGGAGGTGGCGCTGATCGGTTGGTCATGTCGGCACCTCGAGGCGGGTTGGCGGAGGGAGTCAACCGCGATATTTGCACAGTCATGGGCAATAAACTAACCTGCACATCGATGGGCAACTAACTGCCCCTGTTCGCCCACCCGTCTCTCTCAGGAGCTACTGATGCCCTTACTTGCAAACACACCCGTGGAAAATATGATCGAGCCGTACGCACGGCGCTGGTGGGCGTTGATCGTGCTGTGCCTGAGCCTGCTGATCACAGTGATGGCGAACACGTCACTGATCGTCGCCGCCCCCGACATGACCACTGACCTCGGCCTGAGCAGCAGTGACCTGCAGTGGGTCGTAGACAGCTACACCGTTCCGTACGCGGCGCTGATGCTCGTGCTGGGCTCGATCGGCGACAAGTACAGCCGCCGCGGCGCACTGGTGCTGGGCCTGCTGATCTTCGCCGGCGGTTCGGTGATGGGGAGCATGGTCGACGAGACCACGCTGGTCATCGCGGCCCGCGCGATCATGGGCGTCGGTGCCGCGGTCGTCATGCCGGCCACGCTTTCCCTGGTGGTCGCGACCTTCCCCCGCAGCGAGCGAGGCAAGGCCATCACCGCCTGGGCCGCGACGTCCGGACTTGCGGTAGCCGTCGGCCCACTGGTCTCCGGCTGGCTGCTCGAGGACCACGACTGGGGCTCGACCTTCCTGATCAACGTGCCGATCGCCCTCGTCGCCGTGCTCGGCGCGCTCGTCCTGGTGCTGCCGTCCAAGGCGGAGGGCATGGGCCGGATCGATTATGTGGGTGGTCTGCTGTCGATCGTCTCCGTCGGTTCCCTGATCTACGCCGCCATCGAGGGCCCGCACTTCGGCTGGAGCGCCGGTCCCGTCACCGCCGCGGTGGCCGCCGCCGTCGGTCTGGCCGCCTTCGTCGTCTGGGAGCTGCGGCACCCGCACCCGATGCTGAACGTCCGAAGGTTCGCACTGCGGCCCTTCAGCGGCTCGATGCTCGTGGTGCTCTTCTTCTTCTTCGGTATGTTCGCCGTGATCTACTACTCGACGCAGTTCCTGCAGTTCGTCCTCGACTACGACGCCCTGGACACGGGCATTCGACTGCTGCCGCTGGGCGGCGCGGTGTTCCTCGGGTCCGCTGTGACCGGGATGCTCACCCCGAAGCTGGGAGTGAAGACGATGGTCGTGACCGGCATGACCATCGGCACCGCGGGCATGTTCCTGCTCACCCAGATCGACAAGGGGTCGACGTACGGGGACTTCCTGGCGCCGCTGATGATGCTGGGCCTTGCGCTCGGACTGGCCATCTCGCCCGCAACCGACACGATCATGGGCTCCTTCCCCGAAGCCGAGCTGGGCGTCGGCGGCGGCGTCAACGACACCGCACTGGAGCTGGGCGGGGCCCTGGGCATCGCAGTGCTGGGCTCGCTGCTGGGCACGGCCTACCGGGACAAGCTCACCGACCTGGTGGGCAACCGGCTCCCAACGGAGGCGATGGAGATCGCCAAGGACTCGGTCGGCGGCGGCCTGGGTGTTGCGGAACGGGTCGCGCAAGACCCCTCCGCCGGGCCCCAGCAGGCCCTGGCCATGGTGGAAGCCGTCCACCAGGCCTTCGCCCACGGTGTCGCCCAGGCCAGCCTCGTCGGCGGGATCGTCATGGCCGCAGGAACACTGATCGTCCTCGTGCTACTGCCGGGCCGGCGCGGGTTCTCGAGCGAGAGCGCCGAGCCGGGGGGGGGGGGGGGGGGGGGGGGGAACCCCCGGGGGGGGGGGGGCGGGGGTGGGGGACCACCCCCGAAAACCCCCCCCGGGCCCCAACTCGGCGGGTCGGCCCGGGGTAACGGGGCCCGGGTTG
>NZ_JBIUZB010000007.1:35309-142662 GCF_044744805.1 Nocardioides sp. NPDC087217 | reverse complement strand
CGCCGCCGCCCCGCGCCGGCGCCGCCCCCCCCCCCCCCCCCCCCCCCCCGGCGCCCCCCCCCCCCCCCCCCCCCCCCCCCCCCCCCCCCCGCAACACCGGCGAGCGAGGCGGCGGCTGTGCGGTAGCACGCCGGATCACCCGCCACGGAGCCCAAGTCGGCGTGACGGCCAGGGATCTCGAGGACCTGGTCCACGACTCTCACGAACGCCCCCCCTCGATCATGGTCCGAGCACGTTCGCGGCCAGGCCGACCTGCCGTACTTGACAATTCAGTACAGAACTCCCTAGATTTCTGACTGTTTAGTACACAACCATTCTCGAGCCCGTCGACCGGTTTGGTCCGTGCTTGCAACGACGCCGCGAAGGCCGCCCAGAGGTTCAACTGATGACTGTCAGGGCGGAGCACGCAGTTGGGCACAAGAACGAGCCAGCCGATGACGGCTGTTTCAGAACCAATACTTGGAGGACCTCATGACCGCACTCAGTACGGACAACACCGCACCGGAAGGCACGGATATCTCGTGATTGCCGCTGACGAGACGTTCGACGGGACATGGCCGTATCACGCCTATTTCAACGAGGCTTCCGGCTTCCGCCAGCATTATGTCGACGAGGGCCCCGAGCGGCCCGATCAGACGATCGTCATGCTGCACGGCGAGCCCACGTGGGGCTACGAGTGGCGACACCTGATCGGGCCGCTGTCACGTCACCATCGAGTGGTCGTTCCCGACCACATGGGCTTCGGCAAGAGCGAGACGCCGCAGGATCGCACTTACGACGCGAGCGAGCACATCTTGAATCTCGAATCGCTGCTCGTCGACACGCTCGACCTCACGGACATCACCCTGGTGGTCCGAGACTGGGGCGGCCCCATCGGCGCCGGGTTCGCATTGCGTAATCCCAGCCGGATCTCCCGGATCTTCGCAGTGAACACGGTGCTGCCCCTCGCCGAGGGCATCGACGATCTGATGATGGCCAACGGCGCCGAGAGCCGGTGGTTCCAGTGGGCCCACTCGGCGCTCGTGGACGGTTCGTTCGAGCAGATCCTCGGCAACGCGGGTCACACCATCGCCCAGCTGATGATCGACCTGCAGCATGTCGCCCGACCAGAGATCGCCACGCCGACGTGGATCAGCGCCTACTCCAGCCCCTTCCCAACCCCGGCAGAGAGCCGCGGTGTCATCGCGTTCCCCCGGCAGGTCCTGAAGGGCCCGCAGGGCACGCCGCCCGGCCCGCCGCCCATGGAAGCGGTCGCCGCGCTGCGAGGCCTGCCGACGATGCTGGCGGTCGGGATGCGCGACACCGCACTCCTGCCCAAGTACGTGATCCCGGCATTCAAGCTCAGCTACCCCGACGCACCTGTGGTCGAGATCCCGGGCGCCGGTCACTTCCCGACCGAGGACGCTCCCGAGACGCTGCTGGCGCTGCTCGAACTGTTCCTGCAGACGTCCGCGCGCACCTGATGGCCGAACGGCCGGCTCCGCGTGTGCGGAGCCGGCCGTTCGACGTGAGCGAGGCGCCCACCTCGACAAGGTCGCGGCCTATCCGGCACGTCCGAGTGAGGGTCTACCCCTATCACTGTTGGCGCGGGCGAGGCAGCAAGGCGAACGCGCTCTCCGCAATCGAGGTCAGGCGGGCGGGACCATGGCCGTACGCGCCTACGACATCGCTCCCGCGGATGACGGTCACCAAGAGATACGCAAGGTCGTCAGGATCCGCATCGGGGTCGATGTCGCCGTTGCGCTGCGCCGCCCGCACGCAATCGGCCACCGCCGTCCGGACTACGGAGAAGCAGTCATTTGCCAGGCGTTGCACCTCGGGGTCGGAGGCGCCGATCTCCAGGGCCATCTTGGCGGCGAAGCAGGTCGCCGCCGTCCGGTCAGACGCGGGGGGTACGTCGGCAGCGAGTGGCACCCCGTGGACGGCGCGGAGCAGGTACCCGTGCAGTCGTTCCAGGGCGCCCTCGTCCGGTCCGCCGAGCGCCTTCGGCGCAAACTGCGCCAGCCGGGCGAAGTACCCGTCCATCGCCTGCAGCAGCACGCCGTGCTTGCCGTCGAACGTGGCATAGAGGCTGCCGCGGCCCAGGCCGGTCGCGGCGCTGATGTCATCGACACTCGTGCCGTTGTAGCCCGAGGCGCGGAACTGCCGCTCGGCGGCATGGAGGACGTGGTCGCGGTCGAAGCTTCGTGGTCTTGCCATACGTAAAGGATAGGGCCGATCTATCGTATTTGACAATTCAGTACAGAACCGTCTAGATTTCTGACTGTTCAGTACACAACCATCCTGAGCCGCCGGGCAGGACCCCGCTCCAACCACCTAGAACTCGAAGGGTTGATCGAACAATGACTGACAAGGAACCGAAGGAGGCGATGGCTGTGATGACTCCTCCGTACGCCAGCGACGCGCTGGCCGACGGGACCGTCGACGCAGCGGTGATCGGTGGGGGCGCCGCGGGACTGAATGGTGCACTGATCCTCGCTCGCTCCCGCCGCTCGGTCGTCGTGATCGACAGCGGCGCCCCGCGCAACGCGCCCGCGGAGGCCGTGCACGGCCTCCTCGCCCTGGACGGCACCCCGCCGTCCGAGATCCTTCGACGGGGTCGGGAGCAGGTGCGCCAGTACGGAGGACGGGTCGTCCATGGCGAGGTGGTCTCGGCCGAGCCTGCCGCCCCGTCGGCGGACGGAGATCTGCGGTTCACCGTCACCCTGGCCGACGGCCGCAGCATCACCGCTCGCCGCATCCTGGTGGCGACCGGTCTCACGGATGTGCTGCCGGAGGTGCCCGGGCTCGCCGAGCACTGGGGGCACAGCGTGCTGCACTGCCCGTATTGCCACGGCTGGGAGGTGCGCGATGAAGCCATCGGTATCCTCGCCACCGGCCCGGTCTCCATCGACCACGCGTTTCTGTTCCGTCAGCTGACCGAGGACCTGACGTACTTCACCCACGGCACTGACCTGGACGCGGACAGCCGCGCCCGCTTCGCTGCCCGCGGCATCCGCGTCATCGACACCCCGGTCACCGAGGTCGTCAACGACACCGACGGCGCCCTCGCCGGTGTACGCCTGGCCGACGGCCAAGTCGTGGCCCGCCGCGTCCTGGCGGTCCTCGCGCAGCTGCAGATCCGTGCTCAGGGCCTGGAAGGTCTGGGCCTGCCGGTGGAGGACCTGCCGAAGGGTCGCAGTTTCGCGTCCGGCGTGTCCGGCGCCACCGAGGTGCCGGGTGTGTGGGTGGCCGGCAACGTCACCGATCTGGTCGCCCAGGTCGGGGCTTCCGCAGCGGCCGGCGCACTGGCCGGCGCCGATATCAACAGGATGCTGGCCATCGCGGACACCGACGCCGCCCTCCGAGCCCGCCTCGACGACTCCACATCCTCGGCTTCCTGAACTGCCAAACCCAACCCAACTGATGAAGGACACAACAATGACGGAGCGCAGTCCCATTCTGATCACCGGTGCCGGCGGCCAAGTCGGTGGCGTGAGCAGAGTGATGGTCGAGATGCTGCTCGAACAGGGCCACCCCGTGCGCGCGTTCGTGCGACGGGACGACGAACGCGCCCAGTCGCTGCGCGAGGCCGGGGCCGAGGTCTTCGTCGGCGACCTGCTCAAACTCGCGGACGCAGCCGCCGCACTGAAGGGCGTCAAGCGCATCTTCTTCAGCATGACCCCGCAGCCGTACTACGCCGATGCCCTCACCGTGATGGCCGCGGCGGCGCGAGCCCAGGGCGACATCGAGGCCTTCGTGCACCTGTCCAACTACGAGCAGTCCTACATGACGCTCGAGAAGATGGCCACACCGGATGACGAGCGGCGTTCTTGGCTCGGCGGACTGGTCACGGACTGGTCACCGCAGCAACGTGCACACTGGGTCTGCGAGCGGGTGTTGGACTGGTCCGGCCTCCCGACCATCAACGTGCGCGCGACCCTGTTCGCCGAGAACCCCCATCTGACCTGGATGCAACTGGGTGCACTGAGCAACGGTGAACTGCGGCTGCCCTTCGGCAACCAGCGGCTCGCACCCATCGCCGTTCACGACCTGGCAGAGGTGTGCGTGAAGGTGCTGGTCGACCCCGCACCGCACATCTCGAAGTCCTACGCGCTCACCGGCCCGGAACTGAAGGACATGTACGGATTCGCTGAGGACTACGCAGCCGTGCTTGGACGCCAGGTCACCTACATCCCTGAGGAAGTGGAGGCCTGGAACGAGGCCTTCCTCGACGAGACCGTACTGCAGGAGTCCCTGGGCGACCCCGCTACGGCCCGGCACGTGGCGGAGCACCTGAGGATCCAGACCAGGCTGATCGCCAGCGGGCGGTACGCCGTCCTCTCCGACCAACTCGAGAACCTCCTCGGGCACCCACCGCGGACCATGCGATGGGCACTGCAGAACAACACCAACCTGCGCGAACTGGCGATTGCTCCAAGCCGCTGAGCGCTCCGGAGCAGAAGAAGAACCCCGAGCACAGGGAACCCGCACAGCACACGACAACGTCGTGAGCACAACCTAAGGAAACCAACATGCATACAACTCCCCCAGTGGCCCTCGTGACGGGCGCCTCCTCCGGGATCGGGAGGGCGGCAGCGCTCGCCCTCGTGAACGCCGGCTTCGCGGTGGTCGGCACGAGCCGCAACGCGGCCAACACCGAGCCCCTCCCCGGCGTGACGTTCCTCGACCTCGACGTGGCCAGCGACGAATCGGTCCGCTCCCTGGTCGAGGAGGTGATCGAGCGGTTCGGCCGGATCGACGTCCTGGTCAACAACGCAGGCGTGGGCGCGGTCGGCGCCGGCGAGGAAAGCTCGATCAACCAGGCCAACGAGGTCTTCGACATCAACGTCTTCGGCCTGATCCGGATGACAAACGCAGTGCTCCCCCACATGCGCACCCAAGGCAGCGGCCGCGTGATCAACGTCTCCTCGGTACTCGGCCTGATCCCAGCCCCCTTCATGGCCATCTACGCCGCCACCAAGCACGCGGTCGAGGGCTACTCCGAGTCCATCGACCACGAGCTTCGCGAGCACGGCGTCCGGATGCTGCTGGTCGAGCCGGCCTACACAAGCACTAGCTTCGAGGCGAGCAGCATGGCACCCGACTCGCCCCTGCCGATCTACGCCGCACAGCGGGAGATCTCCCGAGACGTGCTGGCCACGGCCGTGCGCAACGCCGACGACCCAGACGTGGTCGCGAAGGTGATCGTCGCGGCCGCCACCGACGCCAAGCCCAAGCTCCGATACACCGCCGGCTCAATGGCCGCACGCGTCAGCCTCCTGCGCCGGATCGTGCCCTCGCGCGCCTTCGACAAACAGATCCGCAAGCTCAACCGACTGTCCCACTGACCCCCCGCAATACACCCAGCACCTGAGGAGACACATGTACACGACCAGAGACACCGAGGCCAGGATCAGCATCTCTCGTCCGACCACTCGCGGAAGAGGCTGACACACATGGAGTTCGAACACGTCACCTTCGACCTGCCACACGGCACCTTTCACGCACTGCAGGGCGGTGATCCCGATGGCCAACCGACGCTCGTCTTGCACGGCTTCCCGGACAATCCGTCGACCGCGGCACCCTTCCTTGCCGAGCTCGGCCGCCGCGGACGTCGCGTCCTCGCACCCTGGCTTCGCGGTTACGCGCCGTCCCCGACCGCGGGGCCGTTCGACTTCGCGTCCCTCACCGGTGACGTGCTCGCGCTGATCGACCGCTGGTCCCCCGGGCGCCCCGTGGAGTTGATCGGCCACGACTGGGGCGCCTTGATCACCTACGATGCCAGCGTCACAGCGCCGGAGCGGATCGAACGCGCGGTCACGCTCGCAGTCCCCCACCCACTCACTCTCCTGAGCCGGCCGCGCCTCGCTCAGCTACGCCGGATCTGGTACATGGGGCTGTTCCAGCTGCCGGGAAGCGGCTGGATAGCCACCGCTCGCGATCTCGCCTTCATCGACCGCCTGTGGCGCCAGTGGTCGCCTGGCCTCTCGCTCGATCCAGCTCTCCAGGCGGAGCTGCACGAGCATCTGCGGGCGAGCATGCCCGCGCCTCTGAAGTACTACCGCGCGATGCTGCGGCCCGGCATGATCGGGGCGACGCGGCGCCTGTCTAGGCCGATCACGGTGCCCCTGCTGCAGCTTTATGGTGCCGACGACGGCTGCTTCCTCCCGCCGAAGGTCGACGACCAGCACCGGTTCACCGCCCCACACGCGGTAGAGGTCGTCCCCGACGTCGGTCACTTCCTGCAGATCGAGGCCCCCGAAGCGATCGCAGAACGGATCGCGGCATGGGCGCAGTAGTGGCCAGTCGACCCTCGCGGCGAGGGGCATGGGTTCGGTCGACTCGTTCGGCCTCTGACCGTGCGTAACGCGCAAGAGAAAGATCGCTGGCGATCTGGTAGCGGACGCGGTTTGCAGCCAACCGGACCCGATCTTGGCTGAGCAGGTCAGCGAACGTCGGAATGCTCGCCCCGCAGGGCCGCGACGACCGCGGAGGTCGTGACGACCTGGGACCGGCTCATCTTCCTGTCGTACGGCCTGGCCGCGACCCTCGGCTTCACCAACTGTCCGCCTACTGTCCGGACGAGAACCATCACAGTCCGTCGACAGCCACCGTTCCGCTACGTGATTCCGCAGGTCAAACGGCATATGTCGTCAGCGATCATCTAAAAGCCGTCCCCGAGGGACCGGATCCCGGCTTACAGGCCATCCCGTCAGCTTCATCGGTCTGATCCGGTGTCACTGATCGAGGTTGCGGACGGCGATGCCCTCCAGCGCCCTCTTCACGGCCTTCTCCACGGCAGAGGCGGGTACGCCGGCCGGAACGACGAGCATCCCGATCGATGCCTCGCTCTCGTCGGCGAAGGTGCGATGGACGGCGGCCAGTGCCTGCTCGATCTCCCGCTGGGGGTCGGTGCACTCTCGCCGGAGCCATCGGCGAAGCACGCGGTTGTGTGCCGCGACGACGGCCGCTGCCGTCATCTCGGCACGGAGCTCCGCCTCTGGTGAGGCGTCGGCCCAGTGGCTCAGGTAGCGACGGAAGAGGCGCTGGTAGCGGGCACCGCTCACCAGCTCACGCTCACGGAGGGCCGGCACGGTGGAGGTCAGCCCGTAGCGCTCCCGCGCACGCTCGCCCTCCGCGACGTAGTGGAACAGCACGATCTTGACCGCGTCCGTGACGGCGGCGAGGCCGGCGTCTGCGGGCGAGGAACGGAGCCGCTCTTCGACCCGGCCGAGAATCTCATCGTGGTCGGGGAAGATCACCGCTTCCTTGGACCCGAAGGAACGGAAGAAGGTGCTGCGGCTGACGCCGGCCTCGGACGCGATGTCGTCGACAGAGGTGGCGGCGTACCCCTGGATCCCGAACAGGCGGAACGCCGCATCCGAGATCTCGTCACGCGCTGCTGCCATCACTCTCCCTTTTGGAACGATCCCTGGACATCATGCCGCATGACACTTAGTCTCACTCATTGACACTGAAGTTCACAAGGAGTTCCGTTGAGCGCCGAGCCCACCACCGCACCCGATTCCTCGGGCGCCGAGATCGATCTGCACACGACTGCCGGGAAGCTGGCCGAGCTGGAGCGTCGTCTTGACGAGGCTGTCCATGCTGGTTCCGCGAAGGCGGTGGAGAAGCAGCATGCGAAGGGTCGCCAGACCGCGCGGGAGCGGATCGAGATGCTGCTCGATGAGGGCTCGTTCCAGGAGGTCGATGAGCTGGCCCGGCATCGTTCGACCGCGTTCGGGCTGGAGAAGAACCGGCCCTTCGGGGATGGTGTGGTGACCGGGTACGGCACCATCGATGGCCGTCAGGTGTGTGTGTTCTCCCAGGACTTCACCGTCTTCGGTGGCTCCCTGGGTGAGGTCTATGGCGAGAAGATCACCAAGATCATGGACCTGGCGATCAAGACCGGGTCCCCGCTGATCGGGATCAACGAGGGCGCCGGCGCCCGCATCCAAGAAGGCGTCGTCTCGTTGGGGTTGTATGGGAAGATCTTCAAACGCAACGTCCACGCGAGCGGGGTGATCCCGCAGATCAGCCTGATCATGGGCAACTGCGCCGGCGGGCATGTCTACTCCCCCGCGGTCACCGACTTCACCATCATGGTCGACAAGACCTCCGGCATGTTCATCACCGGCCCCGACGTGATCAAGACCGTCACCGGTGAGGACATCACCATGGAAGAGCTCGGCGGCGCCCTGGCCCACAACTCCAAGTCCGGGGTGGCCCACTACATGGGCGCCGATGAGGCCGACGCCATCGACTACGTCAAAGCGTTGTTGTCCTACCTGCCCTCCAACAACCTCGAAGAACCCCCCGCCTACGAGGAGGTCGCGGACCTGGAGATCACCGGGCTGGACCGGGAGCTGGACACCTTCATCCCCGACGGCGGGAACCAGCCCTACGACATGCACGAGGTCATCTCCCATGTGGTCGATGATGAGGAGTTCCTCGAGGTCCAGCCCTTGTGGGCACCCAACATCATCATCGGCTACGCCCGCATCGAGGGCCGCCCGGTCGGGATCGTGGCCAACCAGCCGATGCAGTTCGCCGGCTGCCTCGACATCGACGCGAGTGAGAAGGCCGCCCGGTTCGTCCGCACCTGCGACGCCTTCAACGTCCCCGTGATCACCTTCGTCGACGTACCCGGGTTCCTGCCCGGCACCGACCAAGAACACAACGGCATCATCCGCCGCGGCGCGAAACTGATCTACGCCTACGCCGAGGCCACCGTCCCCCTGGTCACCATCATCACCCGCAAGGCCTACGGCGGCGCCTACGACGTGATGGGCTCCAAACACCTCGGCGCCGACATCAACCTGGCCTGGCCCACCGCCCAGATCGCGGTCATGGGCGCCCAAGGCGCCGCCAACATCATCCACCGCCGCACCCTGGCCGACCTGGAAGCCTCCGGCGTGGGCACCGACCAGGTCGAAGCCAAACGCGCCCAACTCATCGACGAGTACGAGACCACCCTGGCCAACCCCTACATCGCCGCCGAACGCGGCTACATCGACGCCGTCATCCCACCCCACGAAACCCGCGCCGAAGTCACCCGCGCCCTACGCCTGCTGCGCACCAAACGCGAAACCCTGCCCGCGAAGAAGCACGGGAACATCCCGCTCTGAGTGGGGCCCGAAGGGTCCCGCGAAGAGCGGATAAAGCCGAGTCGGCGCAAACGGACCGCAGCGAAGCGAAGCGAGCGAGGACCGGATTGCGCCGACTCGGCGGGCTCCCAACCCGAACCCCGCCCAACCCGAACCAAGAACCGAAAGGTGGTCACGGACATGACCAGCCCTGACGAGCAGAAGCCCCTGCTCAAGGTCATCGACCACAACGCCACCCCCGAAGAGATCGCCGCGATCGTGGCCGTCCTCTCCGCCCTCGGTTCAGCCGAGGCCCCGAAGAAGAAGCAGCGGACCCTCTGGGCCACCCCGCAGTTGCGTACCCCCATCCACCCCGGCCCCGGCGCCTGGCGCGCCAGCGCTCTTCCGAACTGAACACCGTAGAAAGCAGAACACCGTGCCTGAACTGACAAAGGTTTTGATCGCCAACCGCGGTGAGATCGCGGTTCGAGTGATCCGTGCATGCAAGGACGCCGGGATCGGGTCGGTCGCGATCTATGCCGAGCCCGACCGTGACGCGCTGTTCGTGCGGCTGGCCGATGAGTCCTACGCCCTGGGTGGCGCGACCCCGGCGGAGTCGTACCTCTCGATCGAGAAGATCCTCGACGTCGCCCGCCAGTCGGGTGCGGACTCGGTCCACCCCGGCTACGGGTTCTTGGCCGAGAACGCCGACTTCGCCCAGGCCGTGATCGAGGCGGGTCTGACCTGGATCGGTCCCTCCCCCGAGGCCATCGATGCGCTGGGGGACAAGGCCAAGGCCAAGCAGATCGCGCTCAAGGCCGGTGCCCCGTTGGCGCCGGGGCTCAAGGACCCGGTCAAGGACGCGACCGAGATCGTCGCCTTCGCCCAAGAGCACGGCCTGCCGGTCGCGATCAAGGCCGTCTTCGGGGGCGGTGGCCGCGGCCTGAAGGTCGCCCGGACCCTGGAGGAGATCCCCGACCTGTACGAGTCCGCGGTCCGCGAGGCCGTCGGGGCGTTCGGGCGGGGTGAGTGTCTGGTGGAGAAGTTCCTCGACAAGCCCCGTCACGTCGAGACCCAGTGCCTGGCCGATACCCACGGCAACGTCGTGGTGGTCTCCACCCGGGACTGCTCCCTGCAGCGCCGCCACCAGAAGCTGGTCGAGGAGGCCCCCGCCCCGTTCCTGTCCGAGGAGCAGAACAAGCGGCTCTATGAGTCCTCCAAGGCCATCCTGCGCGAGGCCGGCTACGTCGGCGCCGGGACCTGTGAGTTCCTCGTCGCCGCCGACGGCACCATCTCCTTCCTCGAGGTCAACACCCGCCTCCAGGTCGAACACTGCGTCTCCGAGGAAGTCACCGGCCTCGACCTGGTCCGGGAGATGTTCCGCATCGCCGCCGGCGAAGAACTCGGCTACGACGACCCCGAGGTCCGCGGCCACTCCATCGAATACCGCATCAACGCCGAAGACGGCGGCAACAACTTCATGCCCGCCCCCGGCACCCTCACCGAATGGGCACCGCCCGCCGGACCCGGGGTCCGCCTCGACGGGGGCTATGAGAAGGGCGAGACCATCCCGGGCGCCTTCGACTCGCTGATCGCCAAACTCATCATCACCGGCACCACCCGCGAACAGGCCCTCGAGCGTTCACGTCGCGCCCTGGCCGAGTTCAAGGTCGACGGCATGCCCACCGTCATCCCCTTCCACCAGGCCGTCGTGGACGACCCGGCCTACACCGCCGCCAATGGCTCTTTCGAGGTCTACACCACCTGGATCGAGACCGACTTCGACAACCAGATCACCCCCTATGCCGGTGCTATCGGCGAGGCCGAGGAGACCGGCGAACGCCAGACCGTGGTGGTCGAGGTCGGCGGCAAACGCCTCAACGTCTCCCTGCCCGCCGGCCTCGGCGGCCTCACCACCGGCGCCGGTGCCGGTGCTGCGAAGAAGCCCAAGCGGTCGGCCAAGAAGACCGGCGCGGCCGCCTCCGGCGACTCGGTCACCTCGCCGATGCAGGGCACCATCGTCAAGATCGCCGTCGACGAAGGCCAACAGGTCGCCGAGGGCGACGTCGTCGTGGTCATCGAAGCCATGAAGATGGAACAACCCCTCAAGGCCCACAAGGCCGGCACCATCACCGGCCTCAACGCCACCGTGGGCGAGACCGTCACCAACGGCGCCGTCATCGCCGAGATCAAGTAGCTGAAGGGACCTGTGATGACACCAGCGCCTGCGACTCTCCCCAGGCCCCAGTCACGCGGCAACGTGAGCATGCAGTGGCTGGCGACGGCGCCGCAGACACAGCCGCGGCACTCTCGCGACCGATCGCCGTGGGGGACCGTACACATCCGGAGGAACGGCTCCCAGCGAACGGCCTGCGGAGAGCCGACCGCGCTCTGGTACACGTTCTGGGAGCTCCCGATCAACATGACGTCTCCCGAGATGTGCCGGTCGTGCGCGCAACGTGCCGCGGGCGAGCCCGCGACCATGGCGGGTCGCTGATGCGGATCATCATCATGGGCCCGCCGGGCGCCGGTAAGGGAACTCAGGCCAAGCACCTCGCCCAGCACTTCGGCATCCCGGCCATCTCCACCGGCGACATCTTCCGCGCCAACGTATCGCTGGCCACACCACTCGGCCTGGAGGCCAAGCGCTACCTGGACGCCGGCGAGTACGTGCCGGACGAGATCACCAACAACATGGTCCGCGACCGGATCGGCGAGCCCGACGCAGCCAGCGGCTTCCTTCTCGACGGCTATCCCCGCACGCTCGCACAGGTCGAGGAGCTCGACGGGATGATCAGGCCCGCCGGCCACGAGATCGATGGCGTCATCAGCCTCGTCGTCGACGAGGACGAGGTGGTCGAGCGACTGCTGCAGCGTGCCCAGACGGAGGGCCGAGCCGACGACACCGAGGACATCATCCGCCGTCGTCAGGAGATCTACCTCGAGCAGACGGCGCCGCTCGTCGACGCCTACCGCGAGCGCGGTCTCATCGTCGAGGTCGACGGCCTCGGTGAGGTCGACGAGGTCACCAAGCGGATCCTCAGCGCCTGCGATTCATCCGCAGACGCCGTCTGCTGACACGCGAACGGCGACATCGGTTGCTGTCACACCGGGGCGGGTATCGCCCCGGTGTGACAGCCACTCAAAGCGCGTGGCGCGGGTTGGGCGACCAGGCAGAGTAGTTCGTAGCACTCGCCGTACTCGACCCTCCACCGTCAGGAGACGTGAGATGGACACGACCACTGCGATCGCCCGCTTCGACGAAGTCCGGGCCGACACCGAACGCCTCGCCGCACCCCTCTCCCCCGAAGACCAGACGGTCCAGTCGATGCCGGATGTCTCGCCGACCAAGTGGCATCGCGCCCACGTGACCTGGTTCTTCGAGACATTCGTACTGGCGGAGAACGAGCCCGGCTTCACACCGTTCCAGGACAAGTACTGGTTCCTCTTCAACAGCTACTACGAGCAGGTCGGGCCGAGGTACGCGCGGCCGATGCGTGGCGTGATCAGCCGCCCCGGTGCGTACGAGGTCGGCGACTACCGGCGCAACGTCGACGACCGGGTCCGGGACCTGCTCGACCGCGTGGACGAGGGCACCTTCGCCAAGCTCGCTCCGACCATCGAGCTCGGCTTCCACCACGAGCAGCAGCACCAGGAGCTGCTGCTGATGGACATCAAGCACGTGCTCTCGCTCAACCCGCTGCAGCCGACGTACGCCGGGCGTCCGGTCGCGGCCGGCGGGACCGACCGGCTGGGGTGGGTCGACCTCGACGGCGGCCTGGTCGAGATCGGGTCCGAGGGTGGTGGGTTCTGCTTCGACAACGAGCTGCCACGGCATCAGCAGTGGCTGGAGCCGTACCGGCTAGCCGACCGGCTGATCACCAACGGCGAGTGGCTGGAGTTCATGGCCGACGGTGGCTACCGGCGCCCGGAGCTGTGGCTCTCCGACGGCTGGGCGCGGGTCAACGCCGAGGGCTGGGAGGCGCCCTTCTACTGGCGCGACCTCGACGGAGAGTGGTTCGAGCACACCCTGCACGGCACGTCCCCGCTCGACCCGGGGCTGCCGGTCTGCCACCTGAGCCACTACGAGGCCGATGCGTACGCCACCTGGGCCGGCAAGCGCCTGCCCACCGAGGCCGAGTGGGAGCACGCTGCCCGGACGTACGAGGTGGCCGGCAACCTCGCCGACCGGGACAGCTTCCACCCACGGGCGGCCGGCCCCGCGACCGGCGGCCTGCGACAGCTCTTCGGGGACTGCTGGGAGTGGACCTCCTCGGCGTACCTGCCCTACCCGGGCTTCCACCCCGCCGCCGGCGCGATCGGCGAGTACAACGGAAAGTTCATGTCGAGCCAGATGGTGCTCCGCGGTGGCTGTGCGCTCACCCCGCCGGGACACACCCGAGCCTCGTACCGCAACTTCTTCCCGCCTGGTGCGCGCTGGCCCGTCACCGGGCTCCGGCTCGCCGACGACGGGCGTCGTGCGTGACCTGGTCGGCTGCCGTCACCTGTGCCCATCGCGGCATCCTCGGACCGCCCCACACGCACGTCGACTGGGCCTGTGACCACGACTACTGCCCCGCTCCGCTGCGGCTCGGTCCATGGACCGCCGCGGTCAGCGGCACCATCGACGACTCGTGGACGCGCGTCCTCGACAGGGCGCAGCAGGAGCGCCTGCCGGTCGGCTCTGCCATGGTCCGGATCGCCAACGAGATAGCGGTCGGCGGCTTCTCGGTTCTCCTCAGCGACGGGGAGGAGCTTGCCCTGCTGACCGGTGACGAGGGCGGCCACCTGGTCGAGCCGGCGTCCTGGGAGTACGTCGTCAGCGGCCGTCCGCTCCCGGGCGCTCCGTCCACCTCGATCCCGCCGCGCACCATCGGCGTCTTCAACCCGTGCGGGCCCACCTGGTGGCGACTCGACATGCCGCTTCACAACCCGAAGGAGAACCTCGCGTGACCCTCGACAGCACCGACCTCACCACCCTGCTGACCGCCGAGGACCTGCGCCGGAGCCTTGCGGAGGACGCCCGCACCGGCTTGAGCGCGTCGCCGAAGTGGCTCCCGCCGAAGTACTTCTACGACGAGCGCGGTTCGGAGCTGTTCGAGGAGATCACCCGGCTGCCGGAGTACTACCCGACCCGCACCGAGCGAGCGCTGCTGACCGAGCATGCCCGGGAGATCGCCGAGGCCTCCGACGCCGAGGTGCTTCTCGAGCTCGGGTCCGGTTCCTCGGAGAAGACCCGGCTCCTGCTCGACGCGCTGACTCGGACCGGCCGGCTGACGACGTACGTCCCCGTCGATGTCAGCGCCAGCGCGCTCACCCAGGCGATGGGCGCACTCGCCGAGGAGCGGCCGGGGCTCGCGCTGCACGGTGTCGTCGCCGACTTCGACCAGCATCTCGGGCAGCTGCCGATCCCGGGACGCCGGCTGATCGCGCTGCTCGGCAGCACGCTGGGCAACTACGACCGCCCCGGCCGCGAGCGGTTCCTGGGATCGGTCGCCGCCGCCATGCAGCCCGGGGAAGGTCTGCTGCTCGGGCTGGACCTGGTCAAGGACCCCGGTCAGCTGGTCGCCGCCTACGACGATTCCGCCGGCGTGACCGCCGAGTTCAACCTCAACGCGCTGCGCGTTCTCAACCAGAGTCTGGGCGCCGACTTCGATCTCGACGGGTTCCGGCACCTGGCGCGGTGGAACACCGACGAGGAGCGGATCGAGATGCGGCTGGTCGCGCAGGACTCCGCCCGCGTGGAGCTGAGCGAGCTCGAGCTCGTCATCAAGTTCGACGAAGGTGAAGAGCTCCTCACCGAGCTGTCCTGCAAGTTCCGCCGAAGCATCGCCGCACTCGAGCTCGCCGCGGCGGGATTCCGCGACCTTCGCTGGTGGACCGATCCGGAGGAGGCGTACGCGCTCGTCCTGGCCACGCGCTGAGCACGACCGCTCCGCCGGACCCTCGGCTCAGCTCAGGGCGCTTCGTCCAGCAGGGGCTGCAGCTGCGCCTGGATGGCGGCGGGCGTGGCCGAGGTGCGCAGCACGACCACGGTGGAGGACGGCTCGAGCCCTGAGGGCTGATAGCGCTCGAGGGCGACCCGCATCGCCTGGTCGAACTCGCTCTCGGGATCGGAGGTCTGGTCCCGGAGCCAGCGTCGGAGCACGTAGTTGTGGGCGGTCACGAGGTCGGCGGCCAGCAGATCGGCGCGCAGATGTCCGTCAGGCAGGTGGGACATCCACTCCCGAAGCCAGCGTGCGAACAGCCGCTGGTACTGCTGGATGCCACCCGTCTCACGGGCACGCAGGGCGGGCACCGAGCCGACCAGGCGGTAGCGCGCTCGCGCCAGCTCCCCCTCGTCGAGGTAGTGACGCAGCACCACGCGCGCCGCCTCACTCAGCGCGACGGCGCGCGTCGCCGGGGTCGCGGCGGCCAGACGCTCGTCGATGCGACCGAGCAGCAGGTCGTGCTCGGGAAAGATCACGTCGTCCTTGGACCCGAACGCGCGGAAGAAGGTCGTACGCCCGACGCCGGCGCGACGCGCGATGTCCTCGGCGGTCGTCGCGTCGAAACCGCGTTCCTCGAACAGTTCGTACGCCGCGGCGACCAGGCGATCCTTCGTCGTCGCTGATCGAGGCTTCTCGCTCATGACCTGAACCTACTTGTTGGTACGCCGTTCCGTCTATAAGGTACGGCGTACCAACACCTAGGAGGCTGCACATGAACGGGTTCAACCGCGTCGGCGTCGTCGGCGCCGGACTGATGGGGGCCGGCATCGCCGAGGTCGCCGCGCGCGCCGGCAAGGACGTCGTCCTCATCGACGCCAACCCCGCGGCCGCCGAGGCCGGCCTCGACCGGCTGCGGGCCTCCCTCGAACGGGCCGAGCAGCGCGGCAAGATCAGCGACGCCGCCGAGGTACTGGAGCGCATCACCCTCAGCAACGACCTCGAAGCACTCGCCGACCGCGACCTGGTCATCGAGGCGATCGTCGAGGACGAATCCGCCAAGACCGCGCTGTTCACCCGGCTCGACGCCATCGTCACCGACCCCGAGGCCGTGCTGGCCTCCAACACCTCCTCCATCCCGATCATGAAGCTCGCGGTCGCCACCGAGCGGCCCGCACAGGTGATCGGGCTGCACTTCTTCAACCCGGTCCCCGTGCTCTCCCTGGTGGAGCTCGTGCCCAGCCTGCTGACCGCGCCGCAGACCACCGACCGCGTGCGTAGGTTCGTCGAGAACGACCTCGGCAAGCACCCCATCGACTCCCAAGACCGGGCGGGCTTCGTGGTCAACGCGCTGCTGATCCCGTTCGTGCTCTCCGCGATCCGGATGCTGGAGTCCGGGTTCGCGACCGCCGAGGACATCGACCAGGGCCTCGTCCGCGGCGCCGCCCACCCCCAAGGACCGCTGGCGCTGGCGGACCTCATCGGGCTGGACACGACCAAGGCCGTGGCCGAGTCGCTCTACGAGGAGTTCAAGGAGCCCCTCTACGCCCCGCCCCCGCTCCTCGCGCGCATGGTCGACGCCGGTCTGCTCGGCCGCAAGACCGGCCGCGGCTTCTACCACTACTGACCCACCGAACGACCTCAACCCAGCCATCGATCAAGGAGGCACCATGTCCGACGACTTTCCCTACCTCGAGCTCGCCGACCACCACCTCGACCTGCGCGAGGCCGTGCGCGCGATCGCGGTGAACAAGATCGCTCCCTACGCCGCAGAGGTCGACGCCGCCGCGCGGTTCCCGACCGAGGCCTACGACGCGCTCGTCACCTCCGGCCTCCACGCGGCGCACGTCCCCGAGGAGTACGGCGGCGAGGGCGCCGATGCCCTGGCGACCTGCATCATCATCGAGGAGGTCGCGCGCGTGTGCGCCTCCTCCTCCCTGATCCCCGCGGTCAACAAGCTCGGCAGCCTCCCGCTCATCCTGGCCGGCTCCGAGAGCCTCAGCCAGCGATACCTCCCGCCGCTCGCCGCAGGCACCTCGACGTTCTCCTACGCCCTCTCCGAGCGCGAGGCCGGCTCCGACACCGCCTCCATGAAGACCCGCGCCGTCCGCGACGGCGACCACTGGGTGCTGAGCGGCCAGAAGTCGTGGATCAGCAACGCAGGTGTCTCCGACTACTACACGGTCCTCGCCGTCACCGATCCTGACGGCCGGCGCGGATCCAACGTGAGTGCCTTCGTCGTGGAGAAGAGCGACGAGGGGTTCACCATCGGCGCACCCGAGAAGAAGCTGGGCATCAAAGGCTCCCCCACCTGCGAGCTGATGTTCGACGCCGTCTACCTGCCCGGCGACCGCATCATCGGCGAACCCGGCACCGGCCTCCAGCTCGCCCTGCGCACCCTGGACCACACCCGCATCACGATCGCCGCCCAAGCCGTCGGCATCGCCCAGGGCGCCCTCGACCACGCGTTGGCCTACGTCCAGGAACGCCAGCAGTTCGGCAAGCACATCGCCGACTTCCAGGGGATCCAGTTCATGCTCGCCGACATGGCCATGAAGCTCGAGGCCGCCCGCCAGCTCGTCTACATCGCCGCCGCCAAGTCCCAGCGGGACGCCGGCGACCTGTCCTTCTTCGGAGCAGCCGCCAAGTGCTTCGCCAGCGACACCGCCATGGAGATCACCGTCGACGCCGTCCAGCTCCTCGGCGGAGCCGGCTACACCCAGGACTTCCCCCTCGAACGCATGATGCGCGACGCCAAGATCACCCAGATCTACGAAGGCACCAACCAGATCCAGCGCGTGGTGATGGCACGCCAGCTGCTCGGGAAGCGGTAGCCGCGGTTCAGCTCGCCCAGCAGTCGTCCCACGTCTCGTACGTCTCGTACGTCGGGTCGTCGGCGTACGTCGTCGACCAACGGGCTTCCTCGACCGTCTCGACCGTGCCGTAGTAGGTCGTCGGCTTGGTGGGAGACGTGGGCGCCGGGTCCACCTGGACCGTGACGTTCATACAGGCGCTGGTGACGGCTCCGAGCAGAACCACGGGGGCAAGCGCTCGTACGCCGGGCCACGTCGATGCTGTTCTCATGCTCACTCCTCAAGCGGTAGGTCCGCGGGCCGCCCCAGCAGCGGGTCACCTTCTGGTGGCGAGTCGGTACGCCCGGCGGAACGGTTCATGGCGTGGTCGGGGAGCCAGAGCACGAAGGTGCTCCCGGCCTTCCCGTGGCTGACCAGGACGAGCCGGCCTTCGTGACTCTCGGCGATCTGGCGGGCGATGGAGAGGCCGAGGCCCGACCCGTCGGTGACCGCGTCGTCGCCGGACGTACCGTTCCCGCGGTAGAACCGGTCGAAGACGCGTTCCTGGTTCGCCTCGTCGATCCCCGGTCCCTCGTCGGCGACCGCGGCCCAGGCCCAGCCGTCGCGGCTGCCCATGCCGACCGTGAGAGTGGAGCCGGCCGGAGCGAGTCTGACCGCGTTGGACAGCAGGTTGGCCATGACGCGCTGCAGCGCGTCGGGGTCGCCGACGACGACCGGTCCTCCATGGCTGCGCTCGACCACGCTGAGGCCGCGTGCTTCTGCCGGCAGCCGGTACTCCCGAACGGCAGCGGTGACGGCTCCGGCCAGGTCGACCTGACGGTCGGTGAAGGCCTCCGAGCGGCTGCGAGCGATGGCCAGCAGGTCCTCGATGAGGCGGCGCATCCGGCGGGTCGCCTGGAGCACGACCAGGCTGGCCTCGCGCCGCTCGGGGATCGTGGAGCGGTCATTGGCGAGGACGGCCTCGACGTTGGTGTGGATGAGGGAGACCGGGTTGCGCAGCTCGTGGGAGACGTCCTCGACGAACCGACGCTGGTCGGAGAACGCCCGGTCGAGGCGGGCGAGCATGGAGTCGATGGTGTCGGCGAGCGTACGCAGCTCGTCGTGCGGCCCGGTCGCGCCGATGCGCCGGGTGAGGTCGGAGGCATTGATCTCCTGGGCGGTGCGGGTGATCGCGCCGACCGGCCGCAGCGCGCGCCCGGCCACCCACCAGCCGATGGCCAGGCTGAGCACGAACATCACGATCAGCGCGATGATCGAGTAGTTGCGCAGCGTCTGGAGCGAGGCGTAGTTGACCGCCTCCTGGACATCGGCGAAGTCCGCGGCCTGGAACTCCTGCCCCGGCTTGTAGACGATGTGGCCGTCCTCGGTCTCGAACTTCTTGACCGTCACCGGATCCAGCGGCGCAGCGCTGATGCTGCTGGAGACCGCGAGATAGACCCCCGCGAGCAGCAGCGCGGTCACGCCGAACAGGAGCGAGGAGTACGTCAGGGTCAGCCGCACCCGCACCGTACGGAGCCACCGGGGCACCCGCGCCAGCCGGCCCGAGCTCTCACTCATGCGGTCACACCCCGGTCCAGCTCGGGCAGATCCCGAAGCCGGTAGCCGCGGCCGACGACGGTCTCGAGGGCCGGCGCCTCTTCGCCGACGGTGAGCTTGCGGCGCAGCGTGCCGACGGTGACCCGCACGGTCTGGGTGAACGGGTCGGCGTTCTCGTCCCACACGTGCTCGAGGAGCTCTTCGGCCGAGACGATGTAGGCGGGCCGGGACATCAGGTAGCGCAGGACGGAGAACTCCTTGAGCGTCAGGCCGAGCTCGCGGTCCCCCCGCCGGGCCAGCTGCCGGGCGGTGTCGAGCCGGATCGGCCCGTGCGTCAGCACGGCGGAGCCATCGCTGCTCGGCCGGCGCAGCAGCGCGCGCAGCCGCGCGGTCAGCTCGGCCAGCTCGAACGGCTTGGTCAGGTAGTCGTCGGCACCGACGTCGAGGCCGCGGACCCGGTCGTCGAGACGGTTGCGGGCGGTGAGCATCAGGATCCGCGGTGCCTCCTCGCCGGGGATCTCCAGATTCCCCGTACGCAGCGCCGCGGCCACCTCGAAGCCGCTGCCGTCGGGCAGATTGATGTCCAGGACGACGAGGTCGTAGGCGTTCACGCCGAGCTTCTCCATCGCGTCGGCGACCGATCCGGCCCCGTCGACGGCGTACCCCTCCCGCTGCAGCGCGACCCGCAGGGCGCTGACCAGGCCCGCCTGGTCCTCGACGATCAAGACCCTCACGCTCAAGAACGGTAGCGCGTGGCCGGGCCGGCGCCCATGCGTAGGAAGTAATCGCTCGGTATCGGTTCCGCCCAGCTCTTTCGGATCGCTTTCGGTGCCGTTTCCGCTGGTTTTCGCCCCTCTTCGATGTGATCGGTGCTCAGCAGAGCCATCCAGGACACAGCCAGGACACAGCCAGCCAGGGAGGTCCCCCATGTGGGAGCCAGAGCACAAGCAGCCGATCACCGAGCCGATCCGGTCCGACATCGGGACGAGTGCCGTCCTCGAGCGGGTCCTGTTCGAGGTCAAGCGCGTCGTCGTGGGACAGGACCTGATGATCGAGCGGATGCTGGTCGGGCTGCTCGCCCGCGGCCACGTGCTGCTCGAGGGTGTGCCGGGAGTCGCCAAGACCCTGGCCGTACGCACCCTCGCCGACGTCGTCGGCGGCTCGTTCGCCCGGCTCCAGTTCACCCCGGACCTGATGCCCTCCGACATCGTCGGCACCCG
This sequence comes from Nocardioides sp. NPDC087217, assembly GCF_044744805.1. Taxonomy (NCBI): domain Bacteria; kingdom Bacillati; phylum Actinomycetota; class Actinomycetes; order Propionibacteriales; family Nocardioidaceae; genus Nocardioides; species Nocardioides sp. NPDC087217. The sequence continues at coordinate 122,098 of NZ_JBIUZB010000007.1, read as the reverse complement.
GGTCTGGCGGCCGTCGGCGGAGCAGTTCGACACCGAGCTGGGACCGGTCTTCGCCAACCTCGTCCTCGCCGACGAGATCAACCGGGCCCCGGCCAAGGTGCAGTCGGCGCTGCTGGAGGCGATGGCGGAGCGCCAGGTCAGCATCGGGGGCACCAGCCACCGCCTGCCCGACCCGTTCCTCGTCCTCGCCACCCAGAACCCGATCGAGAACGACGGCGTCTACCGGCTGCCCGAGGCGCAGCGCGACCGCTTCCTGCTCAAGGTCGACGTCGGCCACGTCGACGAGCTCGAGGAGATGACCATCATCCAGCGGATGGGCACGCAGCCGCCGCGCGCGGAGCAGATCCTCGACGCCACCGCGCTGCGGCACCTGCAGTCACGAGCGGACCAGGTCTTCGTCCATCACACCGTCGCGCAGTATGCCGTGAAGCTCGTCATGGCGACTCGTACGCCGCATGCCTACGGGCTCCGCCACCTCGAGGGGTTGCTGGCCTACGGCGTCAGCGCACGTGGCAGCCTCGGTCTCATCACCGCAGGTCGTGCCCTGGCGCTGCTGCGTGGGCGCGACTACGTGCTGCCCGGCGATGTCGCCGACCTGGCCGGCGACATCCTGGCCCACCGGCTGGTGCTCACCTTCGACGCCGAAGCCGACGGGGTCGACCCCCGCGCCGTCGTGGACGCCGTCCTCGCCGTCGTGCCGCAACCTCGGGCGACGCCGAGCGACGACGACTCCGAGACCGCCGAGCCTGCGCCCGATGCGGAGCTGGCCTCGTGAACCGGGCACGGCGCTCGCCCGACGGCGCCTTCCGGAGGCTGGACCTGACCGTCCAGCGGCGAGTGAGCGGACTGCTCCAGGGCGAGACCGCCGGACTGCGGCTCGGGCCGGGCAGCGACGCCGAGGAGCTGGTCCCCTACTCCCCCGGCCACGACGTACGCCGCATCGACTGGAACGCCACCGCCCGTCTGGGCGACCCGCACGTCTGGCTCACCCAGGCCGAGCACGAGCTCGAGACCTGGGTCCTGGTCGACCGCACCCCCAGCATGGCCTTCGGGACCGCGCTCGCCGAGAAGGTGGAGGTCGCCGAGGCGACCGTCTCCGCGATCGGCATCGTGGCCGACGGCCCCGGCAACCGGGTCGGACTCGGGATCCTCGATGCCGGCGGCGTACGTTGGCGCCCGCCCACCACCGGGCGCCGGGTCGCCCGCCGGCTGCTGACCACGGAGCCACCCTCGCCGCGTACGTCCGAGGCGGCGACCACCGGCCCCACCTTCGGCGCAGCGCTGGTCGAGCTCGGCCGGCGCGCCCGGATCCCGGGGTTACGGGTGATCGTGTCCGACCTGCTGCCCGCGGACGGGACCTGGGAGCGCCCCTTCGACTGGGAGCCCGCGCTGCGGCGGCTCACCGCGCGCCACGACGTGATCGTCGTCGAGATCGTGGACCCTCGCGAGCTCGACCTCCCGGCCGTCGGTCACGTCACGATCCTCGACCCGGAGACCGGTCGTCAGCACGAGGCCGACACCTCCGACCCGCGGCTGCGGGCAGCGTACGCCGAGGCGATGAGGTCGCTGCGCGAGCACAACGCGGAGGCCCTCCGGGCCGCCGGCGCGGACCACCTCCGGGTCTCGACCGACGACGACTGGGCACGCCTGCTCATCCGCCTGCTGCGCCGCCGGGCACGGCATCCCCGACCGGCCCGCTCACGCTCGGCCACGGCCACCCACTGATCGGAAGGAGCCCTCGATGAGACTCACCCAGCCCCTGTTCCTGCTCGCGCTGGTCCCGGTCGCCCTGCTCGCCATCGGCTACCTGGTGATGCAGCGCCGCCGGATCAAGTACGCCCTCCGGTTCGCCACCGCGCCCATGCTCGAGCGCCTCGTCCCCCACCGCCCACGCTGGCGCCGCCACCTGGCCGCCGGACTGGTCGTCGGTGCCCTGGCCCTGCTCGCGGTCGCCACCACCCAACCCCAGGTCCGAGCGCAGGTGCCGTACGAGCGCGCCACGATCCTGGTCGCCATCGACACCTCCGCCTCGATGTCGGCCGAGGACATGCCACCCAACCGTCTCGAGGCCGCCAAGGCAGCCGCCGTCGACTTCATCGAGCAGCTGCCACCGCGCTACAACGTCGGGCTCGTCAGCTTCTCGAGCAACGCCCGCGTCGTCTCGAGCCCGACCACCGACCACGCCCTGGTCACCCGGAGCGTCGAAGGTCTCGGCCCACCCGACGGCGGCACCGCCATCGGCGAGGCCGTCTACTCCTCGGTCAACGACCTGCGGCAGATCCTGGACGAAGCCGCCGCGGGCGGTGCGTCCGCCTCACCCTCGCCCAACGGCTCCGAGGACGACACCGACGAGAGCGGGTCCCCGGCCCACCTCGTACTCCTCTCCGACGGCGGCAACTCCGCGGGTCGCAACCCGGTGGCGGCGGCCGAGGCCGCCAGTGAGGCGGGACTGCCGGTCTCGACGATCGCCTACGGGACCGAGGGCTCCAGCGCCGCCCTGCCCGGCGGACAGTCGGTCGAGGTCCGCGAAGACACGCTGCGCCAGCTCGCCGACACCACCGGCGGCGAGTTCTACCGCGCCTCCAGCGCCGACGAGCTGCGCGAGGTCTACGACGACATCGGCACCCTCGTCGGCTACCACGTCGAATACCGCGAGATCACCGTCTGGGTCGTCATCGGCGCCATGGTCCTCGCCTTCGCCGCCGCCGCGCTCTCCCTGCGCTGGTTCGCCCGGCTCATCTAGGCACTCCGGAAAGGCACTCCCGTGAACGACACCGCATCGCCGGGGCCGGGCCTCGGCCGACCCACCGGACCCCAGCAGTGGACCATCTCGGCTCCGCCCGCGCGCGCCGCCCGCCCGCTCCAGCCCGCACCACCACCCCCGATCCGACCAGTCGCACCCCCGCCGGCACCACCGGCCGCGCCGAGCCCGACCCCCCTGTCGGCGCCCCCTCCGGCACGACGTGTGGTGCGTGACCGCTACGGCAGGGTGCGGCTGGTCGCCCCACCACGCTCCCCCGATCCACAGGGCCCGCCGACCGGCGCTCCCCCGGAGCCGCCAGCGGCGCTGGCCAAGCGTCCACGACGTACCCGCACCGTCACGCTCACCCTCGCGGCGGCCGTCCTCGCGGGTGCGGCGACCAGCGGCGCGATCACCCTCATCGCCCCGGACCCCGAGCCCGGCGCGGGCACCATCGCCGCACCGGCCCCAGCACCCCAGGGGGGCGCGCCGACCAACGCCACCGAGGCCGCCGCCCAGCGCATCCTGCCCAGCGTGGTGCAGGTTCGTGCGGGACGCGGCACGGGTTCCGGGGTCGCCATCGACGGCGTCGGTCATGTGGTCACCAACGCCCACGTCGTCCAGGGCTCGGACTCGGTGAGCCTGGTGCTCGCCGACGGCAGCACCACCTCGGGTCGCGTCATCGGCAGCGACGAGCGCAACGACATCGCGGTGATCGCCACCAACCCCAATGCCGTACGCGCGGCCACCATCGGTCAGAGCGGCAACCTCCGGATCGGGCAGCCCGTGATCGCCGTCGGCTCGCCCCTCGGTCTCAACGGTACGGTGACCTCCGGCATCGTCAGCTCACCCCACCGCTCCTCCGGATCGAGGCCCGAGATGATCCAGACCGACGCCGCCATCAACCCCGGCAACTCCGGCGGCCCGCTGGTCGACCTCCAGGGCCGCGTCGTCGGGATCAACACCTCCATCGCCACCCTCGGCGGCCCCAGCGGCAACATCGGCATCGGCTTCGCCGTCCCCATCGACCGCGTACGCACCGTCGCCCAGGCCCTGATCAGCCAAGGCTGAGCGCGACGCCGGGACGGCTCACCCGACCGGCCCGTCGCTCAACTCAGCCACCCCCGGTCGCCGATCACCGTGGCCAGCTCGTCGGTGCGCTGATCGGTCCATCCCGGCGGCGGCAGGATCGACGCCCACGCGTGCACCGGTGCGGTGCCGAACTGGTGGCCCTGCCCGCTGGGCACGGAGTTGGCGGAGAACTGGTCGACACCCAGCTGCAGCATCGTCACCCCGGGGATCCAGCGTACGTTCGGGGAGACGTCGCGGCCGCGCTCCTCCTCCAGCCAGTCCGGGCGCTCCAGCGCCAACGACGGCGACCACCAGGTGATCGGGTCGTTCGCGTGCTGGAGGTATCCGATCCGGGTGCCGTCCCAGGCCCCGGGCAGCTCCCACTCCTCGGGCCGGTCGGCGAAGCGTACGATCTCGCCGTCGTCAAGGATCGGCAGCACCTGCGGGGTCCCCGGCTCGCGTTCCTCGGTGAACCGGTTCCAGAGCCGGTTGTCGGCGGTCGGGCCGACGAACAGGCCGCCGTCGGTGCGGGTCGCGAGATCCTGCGCTCCGCTGAAGGCGGCCTCGCCGCCGAAGCTGCCCAGGCTCTCCCCGCTCACCACCAGCAGCGGGCGTTCGGCCTCGGGGATCTCCAGCCAGCGTCCGTAGACGGCGTCGAAGAGCGCCAGGCCGGCGTCCTGCGCACGCTGGCGGTCCAGGACGAAGGACATCCAGCTCGGGAGGTAGGAGTACTGCAGGCTGACCGTCGCCGTGTCGCCACCCCACATGAACTCCAGCGCCTGAGCCTGGTTCTCGTTGATCCAACCTCTGCCCGTGCCGGTCACCACGTTGATCACGGCGCGGTCGAAGCCGCCCAGCGCGTCGAGCTCGGCCACCGCGGCCTGCGCCTCGTCGCGGATGTCGACGCCTTCGGCGCCGGCCCCGATGTAGGCACGCACCGGCTGCTGGGCAGGCTCCTGGGTGAACTCGCCGATGTCCGCGGCGGTCGGCGCGCTCGCGATGAAGACCCGTCCCTGGCGGCCCAGGTCCTCCCATGCCTGGGACGAGGCCGGGCCGGCAGTGAGCTCGGGCGTCGTGGGAACGGGTACGCCGGTGGTGAACTCCTCGTTGATCGTGGCGAAGCTGGAGTCGAGTGCTCCCAGCAGCCGGTTGCCACCCACCCCGACGGCCAGCTCGTAGATCAGGACCGCAGCGATCAGGCCGCCGATCACGGTGGATGCCGCGGCCGGAAGGAAACGGCCGACGAACCGGCCGATCGAGCGGCCCAGCGCCCTGATCGCCCGCGACAGTCCGAGGAACAGCGCGAACAGGACCGCGGTGATCAGCACGGTGAGCACCAGGTGCCAGAAGCCCACCCGGTCGACCCCGACCAGGTCGCGTACCTCGTTCTCCCACCGCAACGACAGGCCCAGCACGATCAGGGTGCCGACGCCGCCGACGCCGCCGAGAACCCGCCAGGCGATCACCCGTGCTCTACCGGTCAACCGGCCACCACAGCTGCGGACCAGCCATCCCGCCAACGCGCCCGCGCCGTACCCGGCCAGCATGCACAGCGCGGTGAGCAGCGCTTGGAAGAGCGCGGTCCGCGGCATCAACGACGGAGTCAGCGACGCCCAGAGAAGCACCACCATGCCGGCCGTCGCCGCGAACGGCGCTCGCAGCTGCCTTCGCAGCACGCTCACCACTCGAGCGACCCGCGGGCGCCCGATGTCGCTCATCGCCAACCCTTCATACGGGAATGATCCCCGAACTACAGGTGAGCCCGTCCGCAAATCAGGGCTTTATCTGCGGAGAGTTGAAGTCAGCGTCGTCACTTCGCGGGATGGACCATCGCGTCGACCGCGACGGTCACGGCCAGGATGAGGGCTGCTTCCTCGCCGGGCGCGACCTCGACCCCGTAGGTGTCGCGGACCCGGAACCACTTCTTGGACACCTCGGCGATCTTGCGTCCGTCAGCCTCGATGTCGTACTCGTGGTCGACGATGTTGCCCTGGACCGTCCAGTCCTCACCCTGCTCGCGGTCGACCTTCCAGCGATCACGCAAGGGCGAGATGAGCGCCTTGTGCACGAGGGCGAGCTTCTCGCCGTCGGCGTCCTCGATCGCCATCGAGTCCCGGATGTGCAGGACCCTCGTCTGAATGCGGCACACCTTGTTGCCGTGGGCGTCCTCGAGATCGAACGTGTCGCGCAGCCGCAACGCCTTGCCATCGACGCGGAAGACCCGGTCGCCGTCCTCGTTCTCGATCCAGTAGTCGTCACCGATCGAAATCATCTTCTGGCGCATCTGGAAGCGGTTGGCGCTCCCGCCACGCCCGAAGGCCTGGCGCTCCTCTTGTCGCTTGTCGCGTCGGTCTCGAAAGCCCATCGTCGTCTCCCTTCATAGGACCATCTCAGGGTCGTCGCAGACGAGGCGTCGCGGATCACACGTTCCGGGTGAGGTGGACGGATCGGATCCGACATGAGATCGGGAGGCTGCCGTACGCACCTTCGTCAGCGAACCTGGCACCGCGTCCGGGCCCCGGACGCGGAAAAAACAGATCAATGACCCTGTTAGCAACCCGTCCGGGAGTGTAAAGATGCGAACGGTTGCTACCGACAACAACTGGGCTCACCCGCCAAGGAAACAGGAGCCAGCATGAGTTCTGACGCTGCCACCACCGAAGCACCTGCCGTGGCGAAGATGAGTCTCCCGACCCTGACCGGGATGGTCGTGGGCGGGATGGTCGGCGCCGGGGTCTTCTCGTTACCAGCCAGGTTCGGGGTCGCCACCGGCATCCTCGGCTCACTGATCGCGTGGGCGATCGCGGGTGCCGGGATGCTCATGCTGGCGTTCGTGTTCCAGACCCTCGCGGTCCGCAAGCCCGAGCTCGACTCCGGGGTCTTCATCTACGCCAAGGCCGGCTTCGGCGACTACGCGGGCTTCAACTCCGCGATCGGCTTCTGGGCCAGCTCCGTGGCCGGCAACACCTTCTACTGGGTCTTCATAGGCGCCACCATCGGCGCGTTCTACGACGGCTTCGGGGACGGCGACACCGTGCTCGCGGTCGCGCTCTCGACCGTGGGGGTGTGGCTCTTCCACTATCTGATCGCGCGCGGCGTCCGGGACGCCGCCGTGATCAACCGGATCGTCACGATCTTCAAGGTGCTGCCGATCCTGGTGTTCATCGTGGTGCTCTTCATCTCCTTCGACGCCGGCGTCTTCGCCGACAACTGGGTCGCGACCGGCTACGGCGATCTCGGCAGCCTCGACGAGCAGATCCGCAACACCATGCTGATCACCACCTTCGTCTTCATCGGCATCGAAGGTGCCAGCGTCTACTCCCGCTACGCCAAGAAGCGCGAGGACGTCGGGAAGGCGACCGTGCTGGGCTTCCTCAGCGTGCTGTCGATCTTCGCGCTGGTCACCCTGTCCAGCTACTCCGTCGTCCCGCAGCCCGAGCTGGCCGCCACCCGGCAGCCGTCGATGGTCGGGGTCTTCGAGTCGGTGGTCGGCGACTGGGGCGAGGTGTTCATCAGCGTTGCGGTGATCGTGTCGGTCCTGGGCGCCTACCTCGCCTGGACGCTGATGGCGGCCGAGGTCATGTACGTCCCGGCCCGCTCCGACGACATGCCCGCCTTCCTGGGTCAGGAGAACCGGAACGGCACCCCGATCACCGCGCTCGTGGTGACGTCACTGGCCGTTCAGGGGCTCCTCGCCCTCACCCTGTTCGTCAACGACGCGCTCAACTTCATGCTCGATCTCGCCACCAGCCTGGCGATCCTGCCCTACCTGCTGGCCGCCGCGTACGCACTCAAGCTCGGCCTGACGGGCGAGGCGTACGAAGGGGTGTCGGCCGGCGTACGTCGCAAGGAGACGATCGTGGCCGGCATCGCGACGGCGTACACGATCTTCCTCTTCGACGCCGCCGGTCTGAAGTTCGTGCTGCTGATGACGCTGATCCTCGCGCCGGCGTCGCTGCTGTACGTCAAGGCCCGCAGCGAGCGTGGCAGGAGGATCTTCAGTCCCACCGAGATCGCGCTGTTGGTCGCGATCCTCATCGGAGCGGCGATCGGCGTCGTCGGCCTGTGGACCGGCCGGGTCTCCCTCTGATCTCCATCCCCGACAGAAAGGCATCCCATGTCCGAGCAGGAGTCCGCGTACGGCGTCCACTCCGAGGTCGGCAGGCTCAGGAAGGTGCTCGTCTGCGCACCCGGCCTGGCCCACCGCCGGCTCACTCCCAGCAACAACGACGAGCTGCTCTTCGACGACGTCATGTGGGTCGAGAACGCTCAGCGCGACCACGCCGACTTCGTGAACAAGCTGACCCAGCGTGGTGTCGAGGTCGTCGAGCTGCACGACCTGCTGGCGCAGACGCTCGCGGTCGCCGGCGCCAAGGACTGGATCCTCGACCGCAAGATCGTGCCGAACCAGGTCGGTCTCGGACTGGTCGATGACACCCGCACCTACCTCGAGTCGGTCTCGGACCGGCAACTGGCGGAGTTCCTCATCGGTGGCCTCGCAACCAGCGACCTGCCCGGCGACTTCCGCTCCGACTACGTCGGCCTCGCGCGGGAGTCGACCGGTGCCCGGGAGTATCTGATGCCGCCGCTGCCGAACACGCTCTATACCCGGGACACGACCTGCTGGCTGTACGGCGGGCTGACCATGAACCCGCTCTACTGGCCGGCCCGCAAGGACGAGACGCTCCTCTACAAGGCCATCTACCAGCACCATCCCGACTACGTCGGCTCGACCGTGTGGTGGGGCGACCCCGAGAAGGACTGGGGGCAGGCCAGCTTCGAGGGCGGCGACGTGATGCCGGTCGGCAACGGGGTGGTCCTCGTCGGCATGAGCGAGCGCACCTCCCGCCAGGCGATCACCCAGGTCGCCAAAGCCCTCTTCGAGAAGGGCGCCGCGGAGAAGGTCATCGTCGCCGGGATGCCGAAGCTGCGGGCCGCCATGCATCTCGACACCGTGTTCACGTTCGTCGACCGCGACATCGTCACGCTCTATCCGACGATCATGGACGCGGTCCACACGTTCACGCTGGTGCCCTCCGACAAGTCACCCGGGGTCGAGGTGATCGACCACGGCGACGCGGCCTTCGTCGACGTCGTGGCGCAGGCGCTCGGGCTGCCCGAGCTCCAGGTGATCGACACCGGCGGGGACGTCTACCAGTCCGAGCGGCAGCAGTGGGACAGCGGCAACAACGCGGTCGCGCTCGAGCCCGGCGTGGTGTTCACCTACGACCGCAACACCCTCACCAACACGCTGCTGCGCAAGGCGGGGGTCGAGGTCATCACCATCGTGGGCGCCGAGCTCGGTCGGGGCCGCGGTGGCGGACACTGTATGACCTGCCCGATCAGCCGCGATCCCGTGGAGTTCTGAGTCATCGCGGCCGCGCAGTGAGCACACCGGAGAGCCCCGACGTCAGCGACGCCCGCCCCGGACGTCGTGCCTGGATCACGCGCGTCGTCCTGCTGGTGGTGGCCGCGCTCAGCACCGTCACCATCGTGGGCCTGATCGGACGGGTCGACTGGGAGGCGGCCCGGGACGCGCTGACGCACCTCAGCTGGTGGCATCACATCGTGCTGCTCGTCATCGTGGTGGCTCGTCAGATCCTGCTGGCGATGCCGCTGAGCTTCTTCATCCGCGGCGTGACGTTCTACCGGGCCACCATCAACGACCTCGGTGCGACGCTGATGTACCTCATCGCTCCGCCACCGAGCGACATCGCGCTTCGGGTCGCGATGTTCAAGTCGTGGGGGGTCAGTCCCGCCAAGGGCCTCGCCGGCACCGTGATGAACTCGCTGACGTTCTACGTCGCGAGGTTCTCGGCTCCGCTCGTCGGATTCATGCTGCTGCTGGCCATCGGCGAGGATGCGTCGTTCCGGTTGCTCGAGCTGCTCAGCATCGCGATCGCGGTCGCCACCCTCGTGATCGTTCTCATGATCGTACGCAGCGACGCGCTCGCGCGCGCCGTCGGAACCCGCGCTGGGCTGATCGTGCGCCGGTTCCGAAAGACGGTCGACCCCGACCGCTGGGCCGACAGGTGCCAGAACTTCCGTGCCGACATCGCCGAGCGGTTCCACAGCGGGTTCCCCCTGGCGGTGCTCTCTCAGGTCGGCATGATGGTCGTCGACTTCGCCGCGCTCACGCTGTGCCTACGATTCGTCGGGGTCACGGCGGACGAGGTGGGCCTCGTATGGATCGCGATCGCCTACCTGTTCGCCTTCCCGTTCACCGTGTTCCCCCTCTGGGGGATCGGCATCGTCGACGCCCTCCTCCTCGCCACCCTGGTCGAGGCCGGTGGCCTCGAGATCGAGGCTGCGGCCGTGGCCGGGATCCTCGTGTGGCGGGTGTACACCGTGGCCGTGCCGGTGCTGCTCGGCGCCGTCGCCGTCGCGGCCTGGCGGCGCGAGGTCGCTGTGGCCGATGCCTCCCCGGCCGCCCCCACGCGTCCCGAGTGAGACAGCTACTACTTCTTGAACTTGTCCTTGACGTCCTCGACGGTGTTCTTGGCCGAAGCCTTGGCCCGATCCATCTTTCCCTCGGCCTGGAGGGAGCGGTCGTTCGTCGTCTTCCCAGTAACCACCTTGGCCTTGCCGAGAGCCCCCTTGGCGGCGTTCTTGGCCTTGTCGATCATGCTCATCGTCGGTCTCCTTCGGTTGTGTCGTGATGGATGGTGAGGGGTTCAGGGGGTGCGGTCAGCGCACGCGCACGTTGGACTGTTGCCGCGCCTTCCCACGCCGCGGCGAGTCGACCAGGATCCGGCAGGTGATCGCCTGGTCGGGGAACGCCGCAGCCAGGTCGCGGGTGCAGATCTCGGCTGCGTCGGTGATCGACGCGGTCGAGGCGACGGGGTCGATCCGTCCACGCAGCAGGATCACCGGCCGTGACCGGATGGTGACGACCGTTCCGGTGACGCCGGTGAGGGCAGCCATACTCTCGAGCCTACCCCCGGAGGTATCGGCGATCGAGCGGAGATCGGCCTGGACGCAACCGATCTCGTCGCTCGTCCGGAGCCGCAGGGTCGAGGGACCGCGCCGGCGCAGGTGCGCCAGCAGCCACATCAACCCGAGGAACCGAGGACAGATGGCACAATCAAGATCCCGGACCATGGCGATCGAGGTGGCGCCCGGCCGACCTTGACAAGGAAGATCGTCGACGTGAGTCTCCTCATCCGCGGCCCCGTGCTCTCGCAGGCCGACGTCCTGATCAATGATCTCGGCGGCGATGCGGAGACGATGCTTGCTGCTCACGGCATCGATCCGTCGGCGATCGAGGACATCAACCGGTACATCCGCTACCAGGATGCCGGTGCGGTGCTGGGACACGCAGCACGGGAGCTCGATGCCCCCGACTTCGGGCTCCGACTCGGGGGCAAGCAGGGGCTCGAGACACTCGGGCCTCTCGGAGTGATCATGCGCAACTCGGAGACGGTCGGGGCGGCGGTGGAGAGGCTGTGTCACTTCCTGCGGGCCATGGTGCCGTCCGACACCGCTGCCCTGACCCAATCGACGGGGACGTCCGCGTTCTCGTACTCGGTGTTGCTGAGCAACGACTTCGACCGCCGTCAGATGCTCGAACGGGCCTTCGGCCTGGCGATGCGCGCCTACCGCGTGCTGATCGGACCGACCTTCGTCCCGAACCGCGTGACGTTCGAGCACCAGCGTTACGCGCCGCTCGCGACCTATCACGAGGTGTTCGGCTGCCAGGTCGACTTCAGGCAGGAACGCAACGCGATACATCTCAGTCCCGTCGACCTCGCGCGTGTCATCGACGGCCGGGACTACTCGGCGTTGGTCCTCGCCGAGGACTACCTGAAGCGGCTGGTTCCGGAGCCCGCGTTCGCCGATCACGTCCGCGAGGTCACGCGTCGACTGCTGATGGTCGGCGGCGCCAGCCTGCCTCAGGTCGCACGGGAGCTCTCGCTGCACGAGCGTACGCTCGAGCGTCATCTCCGTGCGCACGGCACGACGTTCGAAGCCATCCTGGATGACCTGCGCCGGGCGGCAGCGTGGGAGCTGGCGGCGACCGGGATGCAGGCGTCGCAGATCGCACGCGCGATCGGCTACTCCGAGCAGAGCAGCTTCAGCCGCGCCTGTCGGCGGTGGTTCGGCGAGTCGCCCAGGGAGCTGCTGCGGCGCCGACGCGGACAGCGTCCTGAGGAGGCACCTGACGCTCGTCACCACGATCCCTAGGCCACAGGCACAGGACTGTCGGCAAATGACAACTTCGTGTCGGCTGGTGACAAGTCTTTCCGCACGTCCTCTGCGACGGTGGTGCTCGGCGCCGATGTGGCGCACGACACACGTGGAGGCCATCGCATGTCAGATCTACATCGAATCGCGGTACTGGGAGCCGGAGTGCTGGGCGGTCAGATCGCCTGGCACAGCGCGTTCAAGGGCAAGGACGTGGTCGTCCACGACATCAGCGCCGACGCCATCGAACGTCTCAAGGCTCAGCACGAGGTGTACGCCGCGATCTATGCCGGCGAGCTCGGCGCGTCCGAGGAGGACCTGGCGGCGACGAGGAGTCGCCTGACCTACTCCACCGAGCTGACCTCGGCGGCGGTGGACGTCGATCTCGTCGTGGAGGCGGTTCCCGAGATCCCCGAGGTGAAGACCGACGTCTACAAGCGGCTGGCCGATCTGCTGCCGGAGCACACGCTGGTCGTCACCAACAGCTCGACGTTCCTGCCGCGCGACTTCGCGGATGCCACGGGGCGCCCGGACAAGTTCTGCGCGCTCCACTTCGCCAACCTGATCTGGTTGATGAACGTCGTCGAGGTCATGGGGCACGCCGGAACGTCCGTCGAGACGTTGACGGCGGTGACGGAGTTCGCCATCGAGATCGGCATGGTGCCGATCCCGGTGCGCAAGGAGCAGAACGGCTACATCCTCAACTCGTGGCTGGTGCCGCTTCTGAACGCAGCGCAGACACTGGTGACGAACGAGGTGGCCACGCCCGCGGACGTCGACCGGACGTTCATGCTGAACGGGGCGCGATTCGGGCCGATGGGGATGCTCGACGTCATCGGCATGAAGACCGCGGTCGACGTACTGGCCTACTGGGGCGACCAGGCCAACGATGCGCAGATGCTCTCGAACGCTGCCTACATCAAGGAGCGTTTCCTCGACCAGGGACACCTGGGCCTCGCCACGGGGTCCGGCTACTACAGCTACCCGAACCCCTCGTACGAGCGAGAAGACTTCCTGTCGGTTCCGGAGCTGGAGGCCGTTCCCTCGATCGTCTCGCTCCTGTCGGCCGATCGCACGAGCTGACCCCCGCCCGAGCCCGCCTTTCCGCACTCACCTCCAGGAATCACCATGGCCGCGAAGAAGAAGACCTCGTCCACCACCCCGCCGTCCTTCGACCACGTCGACGTACTCGTCGTGGGAGCTGGGATCGCCGGCATCAGCATGGCTCACCATCTCAAGACACTTCAGCCCGGGCGCACCTTCGCCGTGGTCGACGCCCGGCAGAACATCGGCGGCACCTGGGACCTGTTCAAGTACCCGGGCATCCGTTCAGACGCCGATCTCCAGACCTTCGGATTCGGGTTCAAGCCGTGGGTCCGCGAGAACGCGCTCGCCGATGCCCATGAGATCGTCGCCTACTTGCAGGAGACCATCGTCGAGGACGGCCTCGAACCCCACCTGCGCCTCGGGCACAAGGTGGTGGCGGCCGACTTCTCGACGGCAGACCAGCGATGGGTCGTCACCCTCGAACGTAGTGAGGACGGCGCGCGATTCGACGTGACGGCCGGGATGCTGTTCTCGGCAGCGGGCTACTACGACTACGACCAGGGTTACGCCCCGACGTTCCCTGGGAGTGAGGACTTCAGCGGCCAGATCATCCACCCGCAGCACTGGCCGGAGGACCTCGACTACGCTGGCAAGAACGTCGTGGTCATCGGCAGTGGTGCCACGGCAGTCACCTTGCTGCCCTCGTTGGCGAAGGTCGCCCAGCACACGACGATGCTGCAGAGGTCGCCGTCGTACGTGCTGCCCATCCCGCGCAAGGATCCGATCGCCAACACCCTGCACCGCTTCCTCTCCGCCAAGCGGGCACACGCGATCGCGCGGGCGATCAACGCCCGCCGGCTGAGCATCCTGTTCAACGCCAGCCAGAGGTTCCCGCGCCAGATGCGGCGCCTGGTGCGTCGGATCAACGTGGCGATGCTGCCCGACGGGTACGACGTCGACACCCACTTCGCCCCGACGTACAACCCGTGGGACCAGCGGATGTGCATGGTGCCCGACGGCGACATGTTCAAGGCGATCTCCGACGGTCGGGCGTCCGTCGTCACGGACAAGATCGTGCGGTTCACCAACACGGGAATTCTGCTGGAATCGGGCACCGAGCTTCCGGCGGACATCATCGTCACCGCGACGGGGCTCAACATGGTGCCCTTCGGCAAGATGCAGCTGGCCGTCGACGGCGAGCCCGTCGACCTGCCCAGTCGCGTGGTCTACAAGGCGGCGATGGTCAGCGGCATCCCGAACTTCGGCTACACCGTGGGCTACACCAACCAGGCATGGACGCTGAAGGCCGATCTGGTCTCTGCCTGGTTCTGCCGCCTGCTCGCGCACATGGACGAGCAGGGCTATGCCACCGTGACCCCGGTCGTCGCCGACCCGTCGATGCCGCTGAGGCGCTTCGTCGAGATGGACAACGGATACATGAACCGCGCCATGCACCTGTTCCCGAAGCAGGGCACCACCGGCCCGTGGGCGGCGCCGCAGGACTACAAGCACGATCAGGCAGTCCTCGGCAAGGGCCCGATCGACGATCCGGCGCTGCAGTTCACCCCGACGAAGCCGGAGGCGGCGCCAGCCCAGAAGACGCTCGAGGGCAGCAGCCGATGAGCAGCCCATCCTTCATCACGGTCCGCGACAAGCGGGTGCGCGTACGAGTCGCGGGCAGCCCCGACTCAGCGCCCGTCGTGCTGATCCACGGGATCACCAGGTCGCTGGAGGACTGGTCCGAGCAGTTCGTCCGACTCGCGCACGGTCATCGTCTGATCGCACTCGACCTCCCGGGGTGCGGGTTCTCCGAGCGCGTATCGACCGAGACGTCGCTGACCACCTTGGCCGAGTCCGTGCTCGACGTCCTCGACGCACTCGGTGAGACACGTCGGATCCACCTGATCGGCAACTCCCTCGGTGGCGCCGTGGCGATGAGGGTCGCGACCCTTGCGCCGACCCGGACGGCCGGCCTCGTCCTGGCGGACAGCGCCGGGTTCGGCAAGGAGGTCGCACTACCGCTGCGCCTCATGAGCATTCCCGGCCTGGGTGAGGCGATGACGTTCCACACCACACGCGGTGCGGCGTACGTGCTCGAGCGCATGTCGCTGGCCGACCCACGCCTGGCCACGAGCGCCCGGGTGGATCACGCCATCGCCATCTCGCGCCAGCCCGACACCGGGCGCGTCTCGCTCGAGATCGCGCGAGCGCTGGGCACACCCCGCGGGATCAAGGACAGCTGGCGCAAGGAGCTCCTCGCTGAGGTGGCCTCGTTGCGTATCCCCACCTTGCTGATGTGGGGCGACCAGGACCGAGTTCTCCCGGCAACACACCTGGCCGAGGCCGAACGGGCCTTCCCGCATGCCGAGGCGGTCCTCTTCCGCGGCATCGGCCACATGCCGCAGATCGAGGTGCCGGACGAGTTCGCCGACCGGGTGACCCGCTTCATCGGCACCACCGCTCAGATTCACCCAGCCCCAGGAGTGTCATGTTGAACCTGTCCGTCCTGCTCGAGGACTCCGCCCGCAAGTACCCCGATCGGGAGGCGTTGGTCCTCGGCGACTCGCGGTTGACGTACGCGCAGGTGAACGCCGCGGCCAACCAGGTCGCCAACCTGCTCATCGAGCGCGGCATCCAGCCTGGGGACAAGGTGGCGCTCAGCTGCCCGAACCTCCCCTACTTCCCGGTCATCTATTACGGAATCCTCAAGGCGGGCGCCGTCGTCGTCCCGCTGAACGTGCTGCTCAAGGGCCGGGAGGTGGCCTACCACCTGGCCGATGCCGATGCGAAGGCGTACTTCTGTTTCCAGGGGACCCCCGAGCTCGCGATCGGCGCGGAGGGCCACGCTGGTTTCGAGCAGACCGACGGGTGTGAGCACTTCTTCATGATCACCGCCGACCCGGCGGCGGAGAGCCCTCTCGAGGGGACCGAGACGCTCGGTCAGGCGCTGGCCGGAAAGTCGGCGGTCTTCGACCCGGTGGTCACGGAGGCGACCGACACCGCGATCATCCTCTACACCTCCGGGACGACCGGTCAGGCCAAGGGTGCGGAGCTGTCGCATGCGAACACGATGATGAACGTGGTCACGATGAACCGGATCTTCAAGAGCCAGCCGGCGACCGACTCCCATGTGTTGACGCTGCCGCTCTTCCACACCTTCGGCGCGACCGTCCAGATGCACGCGGGCTTCTCGATGGCGGCAACGCTCTATCTGGTGCCGCGCTTCGACGCCGAGCAGGTGATCGGCTTGATGCAGAAGGAGGAGATCACCTTCTTCGCCGGCGTCCCGACCATGTGGTGGGGGCTCCTCGGCGCCCTCACGGACGCGGTCGACGTCCAGCGGATCGCCGGCAACCTGCGGATCGGCGTCTCCGGCGGCGCCAGCCTCCCGGTCGAGATCATCAACCGGGTCAAGGAGAAGCTCGGGGTCACCATCCTGGAGGGTTACGGCCTCTCGGAGACGTCGCCCGTCGTCACGTTCAGCGACCCCGACCAGGAGCCGCGGGCCGGATCGATCGGCGTCCCGATCTGGGGCGTGGAGGTCAAACTGATCGACGACGACTGGAACGAGATCGACAGCTCGACCGGCGGAGTCGGGGAGATCGCGATCAAGGGTCACAACGTGATGAAGGGCTACTACGGCGGCCCGAGGCCACCGCGGAGGCGATCAAGGACGGCTGGTTCCGCTCCGGCGACCTGGCCCGCAAGGACGAGGACGGCTTCTACTACATCGTCGACCGAGCGAAGGACATGATCATCCGCGGCGGCTTCAACGTGTACCCGCGCGAGATCGAGGAGGTCCTCGTGACGCACGGCGACGTCAGCCTCGCCGCCGTGGTCGGCGTATCCCATGAGTCGCACGGCGAGGAGATCAAGGCGTTCGTCATCCTCAACCCGGGAGCGAGCGTGACCGCCGAGCAGCTGGTGGTGTGGGGCAAGGAGCAGATGGCCGGCTACAAGTACCCCCGCATCGTGGAGATCGTCGATGCGCTGCCGATGACCGCGACGGGCAAGATCCTCAAGCGCGAGCTCAGCTGACACCCGCTCGAGCTGGTCCAGCTCGGTTCAGGTGCGTGTCTGGCCGTGATCGGCCACGGGACCGGAGAGGTCTTCAGTCTTCTGTACGGAAGGCGTCTCCGGTCTCCACCCCCTCGATGCCCTCCCCGATCCACTTCTCGGCAACCGTGATGGCTCGTCGCGACCGCTCATCGAGGGCTGGGACATCGGCGTACAGATCGTCGTCCGACCTCATGCCTCCAGGCTACGTCGGCTACCCGGAGAGAATCCTCCCGAGGCGGGCGAGTGGGCCGCCCGGCGTCCCATCGGCACAGGCGGATACCACCCGACCTTGGTCCCAATTCAGGTCGGACACAAGGGGGTCGAAGGTCCTGTCTACCCCAAAATTGAGTAGGCGAAGAGAATACCCGCAACCCGCTGAGACAGCCCCGGGAGACCCTCCTCTCACAGGCCTCGCCGAGGCGGCCCACGCGCCGCACTTTGCTCCTCGGTTTCAAGAGGTCCGGACGATCCACCCGAGATCGGCCCAGGCCGACCGCGAACGGGCATCCCTGTCCGCCCGCCCGGTCTCGGGTACCTCAGCCCTGCCTGCTCACCACAGGCACGGACCACAAACCCAGCAAGGAACCCGCCCATGAACATGCACAACTCCACCAAGATCGGTCTCGCGGCTGTCGCCGTTGCCGGAGTCGCCTCGGTCGTGGCAGCCCCGGGGGCTCAGGC
Organism: Nocardioides sp. NPDC087217; assembly: GCF_044744805.1. NCBI lineage: Bacteria > Bacillati > Actinomycetota > Actinomycetes > Propionibacteriales > Nocardioidaceae > Nocardioides > Nocardioides sp. NPDC087217. Next base: position 104,316 of record NZ_JBIUZB010000007.1, on the reverse strand, counting down.
CGCGCAGGACTGCAAGACGACCACCGTGACCTCTCAGGTCAAGGTCGCCGACGAGAAGACGACCACCGAGGTCACGCCTGCGGTCACGCACGTGGAGCACACCGACGCGGTGTCCCACGAGGAGTCCCGCTTCTCGAAGGTGGTCAAGGGTGAGAGCCACGAGGCTGTCGCCGAGGACCAGTTCCGCAACTCGGTCTACACCCGGACCTACACGCCCGGCACCGCCGCGGTGACCGACACCATCGAGCACCCGGCTGAGACCCACACGGTCGAGCACCCGGCCGAGACGCACGTCGTCCACCACGAGGCGGTCACCCACGAGGAGACTCGCGTCACGGCCCGTGGCTACGCCTACAGGCAGAAGCAGACCGGCAAGGTCCGCTACCTGAACACGCCGGACTGGAACGGCGAGGACGAGCACGGCGACCTGGGCTGGGTCCGCTTCGCCGAGGGCGACCTGACCGAGACCGTCACCGTCGTGGACCAGGAGGCGTGGGACGAGACGGTCGTGGACAAAGAGGCCTGGACCGAGACCGTCGTGGACAAGGAGGCCTGGACCGAGACCATCGTGGTCGAAGAGGCCACTCCTGCCGTCTTCGGCCCATGGCAGTGGGACCACTTCACCGCCTGGACCACCACGTCGGGCACCCCGGCCGATGAGGACGGTCAGGACGGTGAGGACAACCCGCTGAACCTGTCCCAGATCGGCGAGCAGTACGAGCAGACCGTGATCAAGCAGGAGGCCTACACCGACCCCGACGTCACGCTCTACTTCGTCGAAGACGGTGAGCCGACCACGAACCTGGCCGACGCATCCTGGACCGCCGACGAGCCTGAGGGTTGGGACCTGGTCGACACCCGCACGGTGGAGGACAGCCCGGCATCGGACGTCACGGTGGTGGACTCGCCTGCCTCTTCGGTCACGGTCGTCATCCCGGCTGTCTACGAGACCAAGACCGACAAGTCGGAGAAGTGCGCGGCGGTCGTCAAGGACGCCAGCACCAAGGCCAGCACCAAGGCCGACTCCAAGGCTGACTCCGAGGTCCCGACCCGGATCGATGCCGGTCTGGCTGGGAACCTGCCGAACACGGGCGGTCCGAACGGAGTGCTCCTCGCCGTCGGCGGGCTGCTCGCCGGCATCGGGGGCATCGGCGCCTTCCTCACCCGTCGCCGGAAGAACGCCTGACCCACACTTCCAGGCGGCGCCACCGGCGAGGACGGATGCCTCGCGGTTCGATGCAAGCGCTCACAGATCACGTACAACCATCGACGTGCCTCGTGCGTCACCTGGACATAGACCGGAAATATGACCTGGGTGGAGGCACGATGACGGCTCAACTCACGACCGGCGCCGACGGCGCCCGGGACGATGCTGCCTTCACCGAGTACGTGACCGCGCGGCTGCCACACCTGCTCAAGGTGGGGCGGGCACTGGCCGGGGACGAGCAGCGCGGCGCCGATCTGGTGCAGGACGCCCTGGAGCGGACGCTGCTGCACTGGCGCAACGTGCGCGATCCCGATGCGTTCGTTCGCCGTGCCATGGTCAATCGCAGTGTGTCGGTGTGGCGCAAGCAGAGGCGGGAACGGCCGCTGACCGAGATGCGGGAACCGGTCGGCAGCGACCGCACGCCGGACCATGACCTGCTCGAGGCGGTCAGACGACTGCCGCCTCGCCAGCGTGCGGTGATCGTGCTGCGCTACTACGAGGACATCACCGAGGCCCAGACCGCAGAGGCCTTGGGCTGCTCGGTCGGCACGGTGAAGAGCCAGGCCCACCAGGCGATGAAGGCGCTCCGTGCCGAACTATCCAACTACGCCGACCGGGAGGAGACGTCATGACCGGGCTGGAAGACCGACTTCACCGGGCGCTCGACCTCGAGCTCGAGACCGAGGTGGGGCCGATGCAGATGCTCGACGACGTACGACGCGGCGCGAAGCGGCGGCAGGCCCGCCGACGTACCACCGGATTGATGGCTGCCGCCGCGGTGCTGGTTGTCGGTGTCGTCGTCGGTGGCGCCCTTCTCACCCGCGGCGAGAGCGAGCCACGGCCTGCGCCCCAGCCGTCGGAGACCGCGATCGACCCCGACCAGGACGGCAATCAGTCGGTGGACGGCCCGAAGCCCGGTAGAGCGCTGCAGGTCGAGGCCGCCGACGGCCAGGTGTTCGCGACCTCCAACGAGGCCGACTGCGGCTGCTCCGCGTTCTGGCGGTTCGACGGCACCGCCTGGGAGCGGCTGTACGACTTTCCCGTGGACTCCGTGGAGCGGCTCGCCATGGCACCCCACGGGCAGAACGGTTGGGCCACTACTCCGGGTGGCCCGGTCTGGGCCACCCACGATGGGGGAAGCACCTGGACCAAGGTGTGGAACGGTGGCGCGATCCTCGATGCATCAACCAACCACGTCTGGTTGCTCGACACAGCTGACGGCATCCTCCGGCGCAGCACGGTCGCGGGCGATGACTTCGAGGCGGTGCCGGTCTCTGGCGCCAAAGTCTTGTGGGACGTGGTGGTGCTCGGCGAGGCCGTGGTCGCCACCGCTGCGCCCGAGGGCGAGGGCAGCGTCACGGCCACACCACTGGTCAGCCGAGACGGTGGCGAGACCTGGGAGGAGCTGGCCGCCCCTTGTGGTGAGGCGCGGGTTCACGCCGCTGACACCGCCGCCTTCGTTGCCTGCGCCGACGGCCCACGGGAGACGATCCACCGCTCCACCGACCTGACGTCGTGGGAGGAGTTCGGAGTCATCGAGGGAACGGGCAGTCCGGTGCCGCTGGCCGACGACGTGGTCCTGATCGGGGGGACTGTTCTCACCGAGGGCGGCGCGTCCGAGGTGGATCCGCATGCCGACCCGGACGCGATCTGGGATGCCGCGGTTCTCGACGGGACCATCTATCTCGCGACCAGCGACGGCATCCGCACCTCCATGAACAGCGGGCGAACCTGGCAACCCTGACCGCACGGGCGAGAGTGTCAGTGCACGCCGGCCATCAGCCGCCGGATGGGCCGGTTGCCGATGAGCAGCAGGACGCCAACGACGACGGAGGCGAGGCCGACCCACCAGAAGAATCCGCTGTCGTCGCTCACGTCGTAGAACTCAGCGAGGCGACCGGACATCGCAGTGCCCAGCGCGACGGAGAGGAAGAACAGGGCCATCATCTGGGTGCGGAAGCGCTCGGGGGCGAGCTTGGTGGCCAGCGAGAGACCGACCGGGGAGAGCAGCAGCTCGGCGAGGGTGAAAAGCAGCAGGATGAACGCGAGGCCGATCAGCGGCACGGTGTGCTCACCGCTCGGCATCAGCAGGAACACCCAGAACGCGATGCCCATCAGGATCGTGCCGATCGCGAACTTCACCGGCGTCGACGGCTGACGGGAGCCGAGCTTGGTCCACAGGGCCGCGAAGACTCCGGAGAGCAGGATGATGAAGACCGGGTTGATCGAGTTGACCCAGGAGACCGGCATCTCCCAGCCGAAGATGTCGCGGTCCAGGCGCTGGTCGGAGTAGACCACCATCACGGTGAACTGCTGCTGGTAGAGCGACCAGAAGACCGCGGAGGCGATGAAGAGGGGCGCCATCGCCCACACCCGGCTCCGCTCGATGGCGGTGACCTGGAGGCTCAGCAGGATGACGGCGAAGAGCGCGACCGCGGCGACCGCGCTGATGCCGATCACGATATTGGCGAGCCGAGGCGCGGTGATGACACCGGTCAGGCAGAGCACCACGATCGCCGCCACGGCGGCGACGGCGATGGCGATCCAGCGGCCGCGCTCGGCGGCGGGAAGCGGGTTGGGGACGACGCGGCTCTCGTCGGGAAGCGCGCTACGGCCCAGGGCGTACTGCACCAGACCGAAGATCATGCCGATCGCGGCCAGCCCGAAGCCGACGTGGAAGCCCCACTGCTTCTGCAGCAGCCCGGTAAGCAGCGGGCCGACCAGGGCGCCCAGGTTGATGCCCAGGTAGAAGAGGGAGAAGCCTGCGTCGCGGCGCTCGTCGTCGGCGGCGTACAGGGTGCCGACCAGGGACGAGGCGTTCGCCTTCACGCCGCCCGAGCCGAGGGCGATCAGCACCAGCCCGACCCCGACCCCGGCGATGCCCGGGATCAGAGCGAGCCCGAGGTGGCCGAAGACGACCAGCCAGGCAGAGGCGAAGAGCGTACGCTCCGCGCCGAGCAGGCGGTCGGCGATCCAGGCCGCGATGATCGTGGACAGGTAGACCGCACCGCCGTACGCACCGACGATCCCGAGCGCGACCGGCTCGCTGATCCCGAGGCCACCCTCGGCCGCGGAGTAGTAGAGGTAGATCGCCAGGATGCCCTGCATGCCGTAGAAGCTGAACCGCTCCCACAGCTCGACGCCGAACAGGTTGGCCAGTACGCGTGGCTGGCCCAGGAAAGACCGCTCGCCGGGATCGCCCGCGGTGGTCTCACTGTGCAGTTGAGTCATTACTTCAGGCTCACCCCGCGGCCTTCTCCTGCCCAAATCGAGACCGCCCGTTTGGGTCGATTTGAGCCGGTGTTGTGGCGTTTGACACACCGCATCCGCTGGATCCTTGTATCTCCCTCCGGGGGAGACACCAGGATGGATCGCATGAGCGAGCCGCTGCTGTCTATCGGGACCTTCTCGCGCGCCGCCAGCCTCTCCATCAAGACGCTGCGCGCCTACCACGCCCAAGGGTTGCTCACCCCGGCGGCGGTCGACCCGGAGACTGGTTTCCGTCGGTACGCCGCGGGGCAGCTGGCCGACGCCACCATCATCCGCCGGCTTCGTGACCTGGAGGTCCCGCTCGCCGACGTCGCCGCGATCCTGGCCGCACGCGACCCCGAGGTCACCGCCGCGACCCTCGCCAGGCATGCCGATCGGATGCGCGAGCGCGCCCGACAGGTCGAGAAGATCGTCGAGGATCTGTACGCCGCTCCCCCTGCGTCTTGGACCCCGCCGCGACTCATCGACCTCCCCGCTACGAACGCGGTCGCGGTGACCGGCATCGTCCGCGACGGCGCCTATGACGACTTCCTGGCGCCGGCGTTCGAGCGGCTCGAGCAGGCGTGCCGATCCGGTCGGATCGAGATGACCGGGCCGGCCTCGGCGCTCTATGACGCCGAGTTCGTCGACGACGCGGAGCAGCAGGTCACGGCGTACTTTCCGGTTCGGGCGGACGTCGCTCCCGAGGGCACCGTGCTGTTGCGGCTGCCGCCGGTCACCGCCGCGGTCGCCACCCACGCCGGCAGCTACGAGACCCTGCCCGAGACCTACGGCCTCCTCGGCGCCTGGGTCGCGCACCACGGCACCCCGACCGGGCAACCGATCCGCGAGGCGTACGTCATCAACGTCCCCGACGGCGCCCTGCCGTCGACCTACCAGACCGACATCGTCTGGCCGCTCACCCCTCGAAAGGACCCCGCATGACCCTGACTCTCGGCGCCATCAGCTTCGACTGCTCCGACGCGCTTCGCACCGCCACCTTCTGGGCCGCCGCGCTCGACCGCCCGCTCGACGAGGGAAGCACCGACGAGTTCAGCTCCATCGGCCTCAAGCAGCCCACGCCGGGCGTGGCGGCCTGGCTGTTCGCGCGCGTTCCCGAGGCACGCCAGGCCAAGAACCGCGCCCACCCCGACCTCATCGCTGCCGACCGCGCCGCGGAGGTCGCGCGCCTGGTCTCGCTCGGCGCGAGCGTCGTCGCGGAGCACGACGAGTTCGAGATCCAGTGGACCGTGCTGCGTGACGTCGAGAGCAACGAGTTCTGCGTCGCCGGCGCGCACTGATCCCGCCAACCCTAACGCGGCAGCATGGCGGCGTCGCGATGCTCGACGAGCTCGGTGCGCTCGCGGGCGATGCGGTCCATCCCCCAGCGGCCGAGCGGCCCGAGCGCGGCGTTGAGGGTGCGGCCGTGCTCGGTCAGCGAGTACTCGACCCGCGGCGGCACCTCGGCGTACACCTCGCGGTGCACCAGCCCGTCCTGCTCCATCTCACGCAGGTGCTGGGTCAGCATCTTCTCGCTGACTCCGGGAAGGCCGCGGCGCAGCTCGGCGAAGCGGCGCACGCCATAGTTGTCGAGCTCCCACAGGATCAGCCCCTTCCACTTCCCGCTGACCACGTCGAGCGCGGCGTCGATGCCGCAGATGTAGGGACCGGTTCGGGCCTTCTTCGTCATGGGGGTCTTCCTCACTCACCTTCTGGTAAGTACCCCAGTAAATAGTGGGTACTCCCGCAATCGTAGGCGAGTCGCAAGGATGAAGCCATGAACGCAACTCGCACTCCCGTCACCGTCATCGGCCTCGGCCCCATGGGCCAGGCGATGGTCCACAGTCTGCTCGCCGCCGGGCATCCGGTGACCGTATGGAACCGCACCGCCTCGCGTGCCGACGAGGTCGTCGCCGCCGGCGCCCAGCTGGCCGACTCCCCCGCGAAGGCCGTCGCCGCCAGCGACCTGATCGTGCTCAGCCTGACCGACTATCAGGCGATGTACGACGTGCTCGGCTCCGCCACCGACGAGCTCGCCGGACGTACGGTCGTCAACCTCAGCTCCGAGGCTCCCGAGCGCACCCGCCAGGGCAGCGAGTGGGTCACCGGCCACGGCGCCACCTTCCTGACCGGCGGCGTGATGGTGCCCGCCCCGATGGTCGGCACCCCCGATGCGTACGTCTATGTCAGCGGTCCGGCCGAGGTGCTCTCGCGGCACGAGGACGCGCTGGCCCGGATCGGGTCGGTCCGCTACCTGGGTGAGGACCCCGGGCTCGCCCAGCTGATGTACCAGGCCAACCTGGACATCTTCCTCACCTCCCTCTCCTCGCTGCTCCACGCCGTGGCGCTGCTGGAGACGGGCGGCATCAAGCCCTCTGCTGCTCTGCCGGAGCTGATGCAGACCCTCGCCGGCATCCCGCCCATGCTCGCCGCCGGCGAGGACCTCGGCGCCCAGCTCGAGGCCGGCAAGCACCCCGGCCACCTGAGCACCGTCACCATGATGGGCGCCACCACCGACCACCTCGTCGAGGCCAGCGAGGCCGCCGGCATCGACACCGACCTCCCCCGCGCCGTCCAGGCCCACTACACCTGGGCCCGCTCGCGTGGGTACGGCGCCGAGAACTGGTCTCGGATCATCGACGCCATCCGGCCGTACGCCTGAGTCGATCTGCTGACGGGGCGGCCTCCGCGAGGGGTCGCCCCGTCCGCCATCCGCCGAGACGTCAGGTACGTCGGCCGAGACGTCACTCGCGTCAGCCGAGGAGTCTCCGTAAGAAACTGAGGCGCGGGACGACAGCGCCATAGGCCAAGATCTCCCAGTGCCCGCCATCGCCAGCCTCCTGCCGAGGATCACCCGCATCATTCTTCGACGCCGGCCGCGGGACCTTTGCTGCACCGCCCTCGCCGAGCACCTCGACTTCGGGTGTCGCCTGCACCGGGACCCACTCCACTGCTCCGATGCGGTCATCTTCCGCGATGACAGCGGCCGGATCGGCCTTCCCATCCACGATGGCGGCTCGAGCTACATCGCGATTCGCCACTGCCCCTGGTGTGGAGCTCGGCTCCGGAAACAGCCCGTCGAGACGCCACCGGTCTCGGACCGACAGCACGTCCGAGAGATCACCTGTCGCCTGCGCGACCCTGAGCAGGTGCGCCAGTTTCTGGAGCGAGTCTCTGACTGGACCGGCAGCTTTCTCACCGACAGCGACTGGCACACGGTCCGCACGGGCATGGAACGGCTCGGCAGCGAGTCTGACACGCAGGTCAGCTACCTGATAGACGGATGGACCGCGATCACGGCGTACGTCACCAAAGCACCAAACGCCGAGAGCATTCGCCTCCAGGTCGTCGGCGAGATCGATGACCTCCTCGCCGCTCGGATCGAGACGTTGATCGAGGTGTTGGGATGAGTCGCCCATTTCAGGCTCTCGCGCACGATCCGGACCGAAGCATCCTTCTGAGGTGAGCGGTCCTGGGACAGGTGATTTCGCATATGCGAAACCACCTGTCCCCAACCGTGCGGCAGTCAGGAATGAGCCGTGAGCCAGTCGATCACGTCGGCGGTGATCGCGTCGCGGTTGGTCTCGTTGAAGATCTCGTGGCGCGCCCCGGGGTAGAGCGTCACCGTCACATCCTTCAATCCGGCCTCGCGATAACGCTCCCCCAGCAGCTCGACCAGGGCGCCACCTCCGGCAAGCGGGTCGGCGTCGCCGGAGACGACGAGAATCGGCAGATCGGAGCGGATCCCACCGATGGCTGCCGGGTCGGCCAGACGCTCGGCGCCGGCGAACAGCTGAGGCACGGCGGTGTCGGGCAGATCGAACCCGGACAACGGGTCTGCGACGTACGCATCGACCTCGGCCTCATCGCGCGAGAGCCACTCATAGCCGGTCCGGTGCTCGAACCCGGCGTTGAACGCCTCCAGCCCGACCGGCCCCTCGGCGCTCGAGAGCGCACCAGCGAGTACGTCGAGGGCGGTCGAGCCCGACAGCACCACGCCGTCGTACAGGTCGGACCGGTCCACGATCACCGTCTGCGCCGCGAAGGACCCCATCGAGTGCGCGACCAGGAACACCGGGATCCCGGGGAACTCCTCGCGCAGCGAGGCACCCATGGCCGCGACGTCGGCCACCAGCGCCTCGAAGTTGAAGTGACCGAGCTGGTCGGCCGACGCGACGGACCCGCCGTGACCGCGGTGGTCGACCGCCCGCACGACGTACCCAGCCGCGACGAGAGCCCGAGCGAGCCGGTCGTAACGCTGCCCGTGCTCGGCGATGCCGTGGGCGATCTGGACAACGCCCCGCGGCGCGGACAGCTCCTCCCCCCATGTCCTGATCGCGAGCGCGGTGCCGTCGGTCGGCGAGACGAACGTGGCTGTGGTGGGCATGGGGCCTCCTGGTGACGGGGTGCCCATGCTGCCATTCCTACAGCGATCCCGGCAGGTCATCTGGCTCCAGGCGCTGGGCATGGCATTGCTTGCCTCGTGCGAGCGACGTTTCACAGATCCAGTCCTCGACATCCGCGCCCAGCTGCTCGCGTGGGTACGCCGAGAACCGGTCCCGCGTCATCGACGCGATCCGCCCGTGCGCCCGAAGGCGGGAACGTACGTGGGCTGGGCCGTCCCGCAGCTGCTGAGTTCTGGGGCGTTTCGAGGCATCGCCACACGCAGGAAGATCTGGCGATGCATGATGACACCTCCTCGTCGACAACTGAGCTGAGATCGCATGGATGTCTCGATCACAACAGCGGAGATCATGGAGCGACTGCCGGATCCAACGGACTGGCGGCGAGACCCGCTTGTCCGGCACCTGAGTAGCACCAGCGGCGACCTGCCGCCGCTGGGCTTCTTGGTCAACGAGGCACTCTCGAGCGAGAAGGGGTCATGCCGGGCCGCGGGCCTCTTCACCCTCCGAATTCGGTACGCCGCCGACGGCATGGCCACGTACGTCACCGCGCTCCGAGACCGCTCCGGCGAGGTGAGTCTCCTGGCGGCCACTGCCATCGCGCAGCTTGGCGACAGCAACCAAGAGAAGGAGTTCTTCGATTGGGCCCGACGCCGGATATCCCGGAAGTCAAGACTCAACAACTGGGATACGCACGAGCTAGTCGCGCTCGTCCAGTACAGCCATCGAATCAACGCGTTCGGTCAGCTTGCCCGACTCCTACGCCAGTATCACCGGAACCTTGCCCCCGAGGAGCACGCCGTTCTCAACAGACACGCCCCGACTCTCCTCGACCCCGACCTCGACCTCGACCCTGTAAGCATCTCTGACGCGGACATCGGGGTGGACGCCATTGTCGATTGGGCGCACACGGCAACCGGCACCCTGTTCGGCGACCGCGACCTCGGGCCCGACGAGGTCGCTCTCGTAGAGAAGGACATCCGGGAGCTGCTCCAGCTGCGGTGAGGCCGTCAAGCTCCGGCGATCAGCCACTCCGGCAGATCTCCGAGCTCCACACGCCGGGCGTGGCGCTCTTCGCCCCACGCGAACGACGTCTCGCACAGCCAGTCCTCGACACGCGAGCCCAGATCCTGAAGCGCAGCGACCAGCTCGGACGGATCATGGAGATCCGCCGTGCGCCCCAACCTCCACTCAGCTGCCTCGTTCGTCGGCTGATAGGTGGCGTGCACCCACACGTACTCGTGCCCATCGTCGGGAAACGTCCAATGCGGCTCCCCCGGCTCCCGCAGTGAGCTGTCGTGCTCCGTACCGGTCACGACCGCAATGGTGACCTCGGGGATCTCATGCTCTGTCAGCGCGCTGTGAACGAGCGGCCGAATGACATGGTCCCGAAGTCTGGTCACGAAGGAGGTCCGACTCATGCTGCGCCTTCGATCGAGCCTAAGCACCAGACCCGCGCCGGGCCCAAGGGCCACCCACGCGATCCCGGGTCGCACTCTCCCCCGGTTCGAGATCGAGGACGCCGGCAATGGTGGGGTCGTCGTCCACGAGGTGGAAGAGATGACCAACCCGTCCGTTGTCGACGGTGCCGTCCGACGTACCGATGACCTGCCACATGCCGTCGTCAGCGTCGTGTGAGACATAGAGGGCTGGCTCATCACCTGTCATGACTGCAGCCGTCGTGATGCTGTTCGTGCGCAGAACCCAGTGCCGCAACCACGCCGCCCGGCTGTCCCGAGCCATCACGGAATCCACCACCCACCAGACGAACGGAAGATCCTGGTGTGCGCGAGCCTGAGCGGCCGTGAGATCTCGCCCGCCTTGAGGGACAGCCTCGAATGGCTCGTCGATCAGTGCGTACGCCATATCGCCGTCGTTCTCGAAGACCGCCGCATGAAACGTGCCGCCACCCTCGTTGCCGGCGCCGATGCCGATGGAGATGCGGCCGCTGTCGGAGTGCGAGGACCAACCGAACGCGTACGACGCCAGCTCACCATGCGGTCCGACAAACTCCCCGAACACACGGCGGTCCGTGCCTTGGTCGGTCGCGGACTCGACCAAGCGACCCTCTTCCACCTTCATCTCCACGGCGTCAGAGTAGCGGCCGCCGCGTCGGTCGGACGCTCGGTCTCCGATCCCCAACGCAGGGGACATGTGGCACTTGTACGGCACGACCAAGCGCGGCATCGATGTGCTGAATGCGTGACCTTCTTAGAGGAGCCTGCGCCGAGCGCCGGCCAGGAGCTGCTGTACACCGCGGACCTCGCCGAGGACGGCTACGTCTGGGACCTCACCCGGGTGTGGGCACATCAGCCGGACGTGAAGGAACAGCTCGTGAGACTGTTCGACGCCACGGCCGATGCGGCCGGGTTGACACCGCGCGACAAGGCCGTGATCGTGATCGCGCAAGCACGGGCAGTAGGTGACTCCTACTGTGCCGTCGCCTGGAGCAAACGCCTCGCCGACTGGGCCGACCCACAGACCGCCATCGCCGCCCTTGTCGCCGACGACGAACCGTTCAGCGAACGCGAACGGGCCCTGGCCGCTTGGGCCCGCACCGTCGCCCGCTCCCCCGGCAGCAGCACGCCGCAGGATGTGCAACGGCTCCGGGACGCCGGGTTCAAGGAGCCACAGATCGCGGCGCTCACGGTGTACGCCGGGCTCCGCACAGCCTTCTCCAGCATCAACAGCGCCCTCGGTGCTCGCCCAGACATCGCCCTCGCTCAGGCGCTGGACCCGGCCGTCCGCTCAGCCATTACGTGGGGTCGCGCCCCCGAGTGACGGGGACGGCAACGCAGCCCTTATCGCCCAGATAGTCACGGCATCCGCTCAAGACACGTCGTCGCCACAAAGTTGTCGCAGCACATCGGACTGATACAGGCATCCATGGCTTGGAAGACCCGGTGACGTGGATCGCCCCGCAACTTGGCTGACGGGGCACAGGCAGTCTCCGCAGCCCCGACTCGGGCTTCGAGGTGGCCTGCTTCGCTGTCTGTCAGTGGCCGTCGTTGGCGCACCAGTCGCGGAGGTACGGCGACGGGTCGCGCTCGACTCCGAGCCAGCTAGTCGAAGACGTGTGACCCAGCTGGACGACGCGGACGCCGGGGCCGTCGTACTTTTGACTGATTCGCCGAAGACCCTTCGTTGAGGTGAAAGACGTGCTGGTCGGCCTGTGCTTGCTGAACGCGTCACGACCCAGAACGAAGTCGGCAGTGGCTTTGCCGACGCACATGACGATTTCGATATCAAGGCTCTTGATTACGTGCTCGTGGAACGGCCAGCACTCCTCCTTCCACTGCTGCTTCAGTTCTGCGGGGTGCTGATCGGCGCGCGAGCTGCGAGCGAAGAACAGGTTCGACGCCGGAACCTGATTTGGGTCATAGCCGAGGTTTCCGAGGACGTGCCGAACGCTCGCCTGCATGGATGTACCCCAGCGGGGCTCGTTGACCGGATTGCCCTCAGTCACGTACGCCGAGTACCGGTCGTGCTGAAGAATCGTCTCTGTGTCATCCATGACGGTGCCTGGGTCGTTTGCGTCGCCGCCTGGGTTGTAGCCGATCAGATAAATGCGCGAGGGCTTGGCCCACGCTGCGCGTCCTGAGTAGAACGCGCGGCCGCTGCGTTCGCGCTGCGACTCCGGGATCAGGTCGATCAGCTCAGAAAGCAATTGGTCAGACAAGGTAACTCCATCGACTAGTTTGTTCGAGCCAATCTCGGCTCAGACGACCTACGACGCGGCTTGCGTCGTCGGCCATCAGTTCCTACCGGACGAGTCAGTAAGCCGAGGGTCCGCGAACCAAGCTGATACGTCGGCGTCGAGTCATTGTGCGCGAAGTCCTCGTCCTCCGCGCACAAGTTCCAGGTTCGATTCCTCGGTCCGGTCACCGAAGACACGCGTTCAGTCCGGATAATGGCGGGATGACACTCACCGCGACCGTGTGCATGGCGGTGCGCGACGTACCGCCCAGATAGACGCGTGTTTGACCCGCCGAAGTAGGCGACACGTGAGCTGGTCTTAAAGGACCACGGCGAAGGAAACGTGAACGACGCGCTCGAGGCTTCATTCCGCTTGGTCGACGTGGCCCATCAGGGAGGGAAGCGACGGTCGACGAGGTGCCGGTCCCAGTGATGGATGTTTTCGCCGAGTGTGACGTCGCGCCTCGCGGAATGGGCCTCCTGAGCTGCCGACAGTCTGCGAAGGTCTCGAACTCGCCGTGGCATCGAGCGCCGACCGCCCGAGGTCAACGTCGCCGCATGCCCAGCTACGGGTCAAGTCTCGGCGTGGCTGGAGCGTCGATGTGGAGCCTTCGCGCACGTTGCCGGAAAGCGTCGGCGCCGCCTTCGAGGACCTCACAGACGGCTTGACGGATCTGTGGATTCTCAAGGCCGCCTGCTTCATAGGAAAGCCTGGGCAACTTGCCCTCCTCCAGCCCTTCGCAGGACGCCACAATGACTTGATCCACGTCGGTGTTCACCACGAGGTTCGCGTTGTGCGTCACCATGATGATCTGTCGTCGTTCGCTCGCTGACTGGAACAATTCGACCAACTCGCTGTAAACCGACTTGGGATCGAGGTTCTCCTCGGGCTGGTCGATGATCAGCGGATCCGTCTCGCCTTGGTCGATCGCGAGATAGAGGAGCAGCAAAACGATCCCGCGGGAGCCCGGCGACAGGCGCTCAACATTCAACCCGTCGTACTCCAAACTGTACACGACGCTAATGTGGTTCACGCTGTACAGCCAATGCGCGATGCCTCGCTCCCATTCGCGGTAGGCGGCCTCCTTGGACCGCGCTGCCGGCGCGTGCTCTCGCAACGATGCGCTGTACTTAGCCGAGAACTCTTGGATCGCCCGAGCAGCCGCGTCGCCATCGCTCGTTTCCCAGAATGTTAGGAGTTCTTGCTCAGCGATCGGCTTCAGGCCCCCGCTTCCACGAAAGGGTCCAGCGGTCCTCAAGTCGATAAGTGCCTCGCCGCGGGTCACCCAAGCGTCAAGGTCGACCTTCCGCTTCACAGAGAGCTTGAGTTTCGCGACGGTTTCGCCGAATCCCTGAAGTATCTGCTCCAACGGTGCGTAGAGCAGTCGCAGCTCCTGCTCCTCATTCAGTAAGTGGTCGAAGTATGCGGCGTAGTGGCTGGAGCGTTGCTCTGTGAGTTGGTCAATTCGCGATGCTGCACCCTGCGCGTGCGCGATCTCCTCGTCAAGTCTGACCAGCGCGCCTCGCGAGGACGTCAACTGCGCCTGTAAGGCCGTGAGCTGTCTCGTTCGCTGCCGATCGAGCCCGACAAGGTTCTGTAGCCGCGTTTGTTCGGCAGTGAGCTCCGCGACCGTCAATTGGGCGAAATCTGGTGGCTGGACATCTTGGATTTGTGTCGCCCGCGAGGAGTCGGGTGGAGTACCAGCAACGGATGACAGTTGCGTCGTCGTCGTTGCGATGGCTTCGCCCAGGATTGTGTCCACGTCGACGCTGAAGATGGGCTCGAACGAGGACCACTGGTCTGACGTAAGTCCGGCGTGCTGGTGGGTGTTCTGCAGCCTTTGCACAAGCGCCGGAAAGTTGACGGTGCGTGTGGTTGTCACTGCGGCCAAGAGGCCCCTGAGATCGGTGAGGCGCCGATCAGTGGCCTGAAGCTCGCGCTGTCGCGTCGCGAGGGCCGAGCTGATCAGTCCGTGCCGTTCGCTGCTGGCAGCGTCAGCTCGTCCGGTCAGTTCGCGGACTTGACTCTCAAGTGAGCTGATGCTCGTCGACAGAGTTGCACGCCTGCGCTGCTTACCGGCCAGATCGGTCTGCACAACTCGTTGCTCCGTGATCGCTGCGCTGAGTCGAGTAATCTCGCTCAGTTCGTCGGTCTGTGCCGCGCGGGCCGAGGCGAGCCGAATGTCGAGCAGTTCCCGGAAGGATGTGGCACCTTGTCGCTGCTCGACCGGCCAAGTCTCGAAGATTACTCTCTCGATCTCGTGCAACAGCTCTGGACGCACGCCGTCGGACGAGCAAAGCCGTTCAACGAATTGCTGACTCAGGTAACGGATGCGGCGCTGCGGTTCGGCAGGATCGGGCAACTGTCCGAGGGAGTGCGAAGTGGATTCTTCATCGTGCCATCCAGTCGTTGACATCGAGCCGTCCAGCAGTCTGCCGGCCCTGCAGACGAACGCCGCGTCGTTCTCGAATGGGTCATGTGAGCCAGCCCCGACAGCGATGATGTCCGCCAGGGCCGTCTTACCGGAGCCTCGCGGGCCGATTATCGCGACCAGACCCGTGTTCACCGGAACAGTCCCGTCGATGAACCAGTCTTGGTCGTTGACCGATACCGAGTCGATGCGACCGTGTTGGCCGACCCCCGGGGTTGTCGACCCGACCCATGTTCGGCGTTCGGGAGATAGGCAAGCCTGCCGAAGTGTCTCGAAGGCGGGGTCGCCCTTCAGCCAGGTAAAGCGGTCGAGGTCGGGAACGCCGAGCTTGTCAGGTTGATGCGCGTCGCTACCGTGAAGGCAGGCCTTGAGGCAGCCGTAGTCCGCCTCGATCTCCTCAACCGACCGAGGCTTCCTTCCGGCCCAAAACTCGCGGTCGTTTGGGTTGCCGCTGAATATGCCGTGTGCGAACCGTTCGAGTCCCTGCCGGTAAGCGGCAAAACCGCCGTCGTCTGAGCGCAGGCCCGACGTGCCGTCTTGACCGGCTGCCACGAAGACGAGGCACCGCTCCCTGAGCCGAAAATCCCGTTGAAACAGCCCACGAAGTTGGTCGAAAGCGACCTTGAACTGGTTCGCGCCCTCTTTGCGCGCGGCCGTCTCAACCACATCACTACCGAGGTATGCACGTCCGAGGGAGATCAGCCCGGAGTCACTCGCATTATAGTCCCTATCTTGGAACGAGAAGTTTAGCCGCCCCAAGAGATCGTCGAGGACATCGACGTCGTCTGCAGCTGCGAGGACATGGATGTTGACGCCGTTTCCCCGGGCGGTTGCATCGTTCAGGCGCATCTCAACGTTCGGGAACAAGTAGGTGAGGTTTGCGCCCGCCCCCGCCGCGTACGCGTCGGTTGCTCGGCGAAACGACGCCGTCGAGAAGTAGTCGGTCACGCCTACGACTTCGATCGCTGGATTACACGCGGCGAGCGCGTCGAGTGCCTCGGCCGTTGTGGTCCGCCCGAAGTTGTCATTGAGCAGCGTTCCCGGCAGGTGGACGTGAGGTTCCCATCTGCGCCAAACGGAACCTTGTGCAAGCAGACGTGGCACGGTGTCAACCCCCAACACGACGGAGCCCGCATCTCGGGCAACCAAACGCGCGTCATTCAATCATTGCAAGATGAGGTCGACACGACATTGTGGAAAAACCACCCAGTTCGATCCGGCCCGGCGGCTGAGTCGCGGTCGGCGAGGCGATCCCGTGTGCGGGCCGTTGCGCAATAAGTCGGCAGGGTCCGCGCGAACAGGCAAAGACGGGCTTCGTGACATCGACGACCTCCGTAGCGGAGCAGTTCATCCGGTATCAGCGATCGCATGTGCCGACCGTGGCCGACCCCGTCACCGCAGGAGCGAATCGGGCCATCACCTCGACCATCTGAACCAGCAGCTCACCCAACTGAAATGCGTCACTTCGCCGCCTATGACAGAGGTGGTGTGGAAGGATCCCAACCCATGATTCGGGCGGTGGTGTTCGATGTCGGCGAGTGCCTGGTTGACGAGACCCGCGAGTACGGGACTTGGGCGGACTGGCTGGGGGTGCCGCGGCACACGTTCTCGGCGGTGTTCGGGGCGGTGATCGCTCGCGGGATGGACTACCGCGAGGCGTTCCAGGTGTTCCAGCCGGGGTTCGATCTGACCGAGGAACGGCGGAAGCGGGAAGAGGCCGGGCAGGCGGAGCGGTTTGGGGAGGATGACGTCTACCCCGACGTACGTCCTGCTTTGAAGGCGCTGCGCGAGGACGGGTTGTGGTTGGGGTTGGCCGGGAACCAGACGCTGAGCGCGGGGCGGATCCTTCGGGAGCTGGACTTTCCGGTGGACATGGTCGCGACCTCCGACGACTGGGGTGTGAGCAAGCCGGATCTGGGGTTCTTCGAGCACGTCATCGAGGCCGTTCCGTACGCGGAGGAGGAGATCCTCTACGTCGGTGATCGGCTCGACAACGACATCCGGCCGGCCGCTGAGTCTGGGCTGGCGACAGCGCTGATCCGACGAGGGCCGTGGGGCATGATCCAGGAACACGATCCGGCGGCAGACGAGATCGCGACGCTCCGGATCTCCTCACTCGCCGAGCTTCCTAAGTGGATCGCAGCCCTCAACGAAAGTGGACCGGACGGCCGCTAAGTTGATCCCCATGGCCGAGCGCAGCGCGACCCAGTGGATCATCCATGACGAGAAGATCGTTGACGACAAGCTGAAGATGGTGCTCAGTCGAGCGAGCGTGGAGCTTCCGGATGGGACACTGTTCGATCAGTGGGTGATGCGGATTCCCGCGGCAGTCCTGGTGCTGATGGTCGATGACTCCGAGCGCGTGCTGATGATGTGGCGGCATCGGTTCATCCAGGACAAATGGGTGTGGGAACTGCCGGGTGGTTACCTCGATGATGGCGAAGAGTTGCACGTCGCTGCTCTGCGTGAGGCCGAGGAAGAGACCGGCTGGAGGCCACGCACGATCGAGAAGTTCCTGGAGTTCCAGCCGTTGGTCGGCACCGTGGACCAGCCGAACATCATCTACCTCGCGCGAGGGGCCACGGACACCGGTGCAGCTCCCGACGTCAACGAGACCGACACGGTCCGCTGGATCCCCCTGGACGAGATCGAGGGCTTGATCGCCGAAGGCAAGATCATCGGGGCGGGCTCGGTCGCGCCGTTGTACAAGCTGCTGCTGGCTCGCGCCGAGGGCAGGCTTCGGGTTCAGGAGGCCTGAGCAGGCGACAGGAGAGACATGAACTCCTGCACTGCTGGCAGTCCCGCGTGAGGTGCGAGCCTGCTGGCCAGGTCGCGCAGGTAGTCACGCGACCGCTCTGACTTCAGCTCGACCGCTGCCTTCGCGGCGTCGACGGCGATCTCGGCGGCTTGCTCAACCTCGCCCCCTTGATGGTGAGCGCGGGCCACGAGCGCCAGGTTGAACTGGTGGCCCCTGGCGTATGAGCCGTCCATGTCCAAGGAACGTTGCGCGAACGGTAGCGCCAGGTCCCCGCGGCCGAGCGCTGTGAAGCACTGACCGAACTTCGCCGCCAGGTACGACTGGTCGAAGTAGCCCAGCCACTGGGGAGTGGCGGTGTTCTCGGCCTTGTCGAAGGCACGCTCGGCGCGATCAAGAGCGACGGCGCTGGCCGCCTCGTCACCGAGTGCGGCATGTCCCTGTGCTTCCAGCACTGCGGCCTCTGCTGCGAGGGCTCCGATTCCCGAGTCGGTGGCAGCGCGTTCGGCAGCACGGGCAAGATCGACCGCCTCCATCCCTTGGCGGAGGTAGGCCGCCTGATGGCTCATGGCAGCGAGGATCTCCGCACCAAGCGGACGATCGTCTGCGGCGGCCGCCATCCGAAGCGCCTGGGTGAGATAGCGCTGTGCCGTCGCGTGCCGGCCGATGTCGTAGGAGGTCCACGCCGCCAGCTGTGTTACTTGGGCTGCGACCGAGAGGAGGCGACTGCCCACCGCGCGGTCATAGCGTCCTTGGAGCAAGGCAGCGATGTCGGTGCTGAGGAAGCGTACGACGGCATCACGGACCTGGCCGCCACCGAACCTGTTATCCACCTCGCGGAAGGCGCGCAGCATCTGGTACACGAGCTCGACATCCGGTGTGCCGACGACTCGTGCGCCTGTGCCGACGGCGTCCGCGGTTGGCGGCGCGGTGAGCCATCTGAAGGCTGGGATCGTGTACGCCGAGGCACTGAAGCCTGCGCCTAGGAGGAAGTCACGACGGTTCACGTCTTGCTGCCACATTGTCATCGCCTCTCCCAAGCTCAAGGACCAGTCGGGGTGGAAGTCGAGGCTGTTCGCGGCGTGCCCGACCAAGGCAGGCGCCGTAGCCGACGCCGCGGGTCGAGAGAAGAGAGCCTGCTCGGCGCGGGACAGGTGTGCGAGGTCCAACGCGTCGACCAGGTCCGCAGGAACACAGCCGTGACCGAAGGCGACCGCGAGACCGGCGAGCGCCTCAGGTGTGGGCTTGGTGCCGCCATAGGGCCAGTTCTCCCATTCGGAGATTCGGCTCTCGGTGACCGCGAGGCCGGGGTTGGCGACGCGGAACTCCTGGGCAAGACGCCATTGCGGCCAGTCCAGCGCGTAGCGCCACGCGAGGCGCGGCCGCAGCCCAAACCGGTCTGCCATCCCAGCGGCCACCGCTGGCACTGAGAGTCCGGCGGCGAGCAACTCGTCACGTACCTGATCCCGTGACGCCTTCGCACTTCGCGCAGCCATGTCCACCTCCCGAGCGCTGGCCGGCCAACACTTCGTCCATTGCACCTGGATGGAGGCTACCCGGGACCAGCTCCCGCGGACGGCCCCGGAAGTCACGGAGAGCAGATCTTCCATCGCCCGGAAGTTTCTGCGGAAGGTTCCGCAGAGAGCAGGGTCTTTTGGCCCGGCCCGAGTCAAGACTCGACTCATCCGGGCGGACCGATGGCCCTCGAAGCCACCTTCCGCCCGGACTCCAGCCAAGCCGAAGCGACAGAGAGACTCGGATGTCATCGCTCAGCAGGGTCCGCCCAGGCAGACCACGACTCATCCCGGACATCGGCGTGGGCACACCGCGCGAGCAAGTCTTGGAGGCAGCCGCACGCTTGTTCACGAGCAAGGGCTTCGCCGCGACCTCGACACGTGAGATCGCCGAGGCGGTCGGAATCCGCCAGGCATCGCTCTACTACCACTTCGCGGGCAAGGACGAGATCCTCGCAGCGCTGCTGGCCACGACCGTGAGGCCGACGCAGATGGTGGTCGAGGAGATCGTCGGACTGGTCCCACCAGAGCGTGTCGAGACCGCCCTCTGCCTACTCGCGCTGGTCGACATCGACACGCTCGCGCGGGTGCCGAACAACGTCGGCGTTCTGTACCGACTGCCTGACGTCGTGTCCGCGACCAACCTCGACTACGCCAGCTTCCGCCAGGCCCATGGCGAACTCGTCGAGGCGTACGCCGATCTCGGATCCCGCGTTGCCGCCCAACACGGAGTGACCACCTCTCCCCCAGCACTCGGTTCGATGCTGATCCAGCAGGTGGAGGGCGTGATCACGCAGCGGGCCGAGGGAAACGAAGTCGATAGCGACCATGCCAAAGAGATCGCAGCGGGCTCCCTACACCTGTGCGGCTGCACCCAGGCGGAGGCCGACGAGGCGATTGACCGTGCAGCGGCGCTCCGGTCCGACCTCGTTGCGCTATCGGCGTGGGGCAGTCAGCAGAGCCAGCGTGTGGTCTAGGTCGTCGAGGAGCGCAGGAGGCTTGCAGCATTGGGTTCCTACAGGCCCGTCGACGAGGCCGTAGGCAGTGGCAAAGCGGTGCGGGGACCGTCTCCCCGGAGCAGAACCCACGAAGGGTACGCGCATGACCGCACTCCCCGAGTTCATGTTCCGCACGTCCACCGCGTGCTCGTACGACAACAACGACCCTCGGTGCGTGGAGGTCGCGACCAACCGTCCCGGCACGGTGGCGGTCCGCAACTCCACGACCGGCAAGACCGTCGAGTTCACGACGGATGAGTGGACAGACTTCCTGACCGGTGCCTAGGTCGGCGAGTTCGACGTCAAGCCGTAGGGGGTTCCGCTATGGACCAGTGCCCGCAGTGCAGCGGCAGCGTTGAGGTAGACCCGGAGCACTCTGGAGTGCTGCGTTGTATGTCCTACTGGCGGTCCTGGTTCTCGCCCGAGGCGCGTCCCTGCCACGGTCACCGACCGATCCTCAACGCGGCCTTGCGCAGCCTGGCAGGCGCCAGAGACCTACGCCGCAATTGACTCAGTCTTCGCTGGCTCCCTCCGCCGGGTCCATGGAATGTGCCCGGATCTCGGTTTCGGCGAATTCAAGATCGCCCTCGGCGGGCGCTTCGCTGTGGACGCGGCTTTCGGAAACCTCGTCTTCCACCCGTTCGTCACCGTGGATGCCTGAGATCGCTGACATGTGAATCGCCTCGATTCTGGCTGGGATCTGTTGTGCCCCTGAGTCCAGCGTAGGTCGGCGGCGCTCAACATCGCGATCAGTGAGGCTGCGCCGTGGCCATCCGCGTGACCGGACTCCTGCCATGTGATCGAAGATTTGTGATCCGGCCGGTGTTTGCGCAGGTCACATCGCTCAACCACAGAGACGAGGCCAGCGTGAAGTCGTCAATAGGTGACCTTGGAACCGCTCCCCAGCTCAGTCTGCAGTTGGCGAGCGAGCCGCTCGCCGTCGGACTGGACTTCTTCGACCATGGCTTCGACCTCGCGCCAGTCGCCTTCATCTTTGGCAGACTCTCTGCTGATCGGCAATGTGCGATCCCGCCATTTCGCCAGTTCCGTGCGCATCGAGGTCGAGATCGGAAGCTCATCCTCGTTGACGTACCACCCTGCGTTCGTCCGCAACACTGATCCGCCCTCGTCGTCTACGCCCCAGCCGACCTCGAGACTGTACGGCGAGGCACACGTCACCATCGACTGAATGGTGTTGCGGTCGAGAAGTGCCTCGAAGTCTGACAAGGAGAGTTCAAAGACGCGGGGAAGCCGAACGCCGCCCCGGTCCTGTCCGCTAACGCCCCGCCTGATGATCCGGGGAAGGCTCTCCAGGTAACCCTCGTAAGCCTGAGCAGACAGACGCATCACGAAAGCGTCGCCCTGAGATCCGACCTCAGTAACCCGCGCTGGTCCCTCGACGTCAGACCACGGCACCGTCATAGGCGTCCGCCACCGACGAATCGTCAATCCGTCCCTAGCGATTCGCAAGGCTGGGCCGCGCCCGAAGAAGGTCTCCGCGTAGCGGATCCAGGTGAACACCCCACACGCGAAGCCGAAAAGTGCAACACCCAACCCGGCATCCTCACCGTCGCGGATCATCAGGGTTCCAGCCACGCACGTCAACAACGGAAACGCGACCCACAGGAGAGACCCGGCGACCACCTTGGCCCACCTGAACCGAACTGCGATCTGCCCGTCACGATCAAGCCGTTCCCGAAACTCCGCAACCCGCTTCGCGCCCATGAAAGCCTTCGTCCCAATCTCCTCGGTCTGGCAATGGAGGTGGATCCTGCCAGATGCGACTCCGCTCCGCCCCAGCAATCTGCTCGCTTCTCACACCCGCGTCACATCGTCGCTTGCGGACGACGCCCTGATCACGCAAGCGTGATCAGGGCGGCTGTTGCCAGCACACGTACCTCGTGCCAGGCCTGGTGCTCAGCAAATACCTGACGCGTCCACGGTGAAGCGTTGCGCTCGCCGCTCATCGGACTGGCGGTCACGAGTTGTCAACCGCGGAGACGCGCGACCATGGCCGGGAGCCGACTGTCAAACATCTCGACGGTGATGGCCTGACCGTCGCGCTCGAGCGCGTTGAGCACATCGGCGGCGTCGAAGATCTCCCCCGGTGCCCCGGCACCAGAGCGACGGCGGCGGCCGTCGAGGAGCCGGACGGCGCCCTCGACCACGATCGGTGCGGTGACGGCGTAGATGTCGCGGCCGGTCGCGGTGATGCGCTTGACGTCGGCCCCCTGACGTACGCGGACGTCCACGGCGAACCGCTGTGCCGAGCGTCCTGACTCGTCGCTCGCGGCCGGCTCGGGTGTCGCCTCGTCGCGGAGCTCGGCGAGCGGAGCGCTGTTGAGGTAGGAGCGGAGCGTACCGACGTCGAGGTGGTTGTTGATGGTGATCACCTCGGAGAACGGCAGCTCCACCACTGACTGCTCGCCCAGCGGCTCCGGGTAGGACCAAGCGCCGGTCGGCGCGGGGCTGGGCAACGGGACCAGGGAGCCCTCGCGGATGACCAGACGAGTCGCGGTGTTGCGGGCTCCGGTGATCCGGGTGCCGGGGGTCGGCCACCAGCGGTCCAGACCGATGGCGACCTCGACCTTGTCGGCCGACGAGCCGCCGAGGACGGTGGTCACGAGCAGGTCGGCGAGGCCACCGTAGAACGCCATCGCCGGGACCACGGAGACGTCCATGTCTCGGGCTGGGGCGTCCAGCTCGCGATAGAGCGACTGTACGACCGGCTGCTCGGCGGTGACGTCGAGATAGTGGGCACCGGACTCGACCGCGGCCCGGGCCAGTGGGAGCGCGGTGTCGAGGAAGGGCCCGGCGCAGTTGATGACCGCGGCAACGCCCGCGATCGCTTGCCGCAGTCGCTCGGGGTCGTCGAGGCCGACGACTCGGCTCTCCAGGGAGGCATGGCGAGGCTCGACGTCGGCGAGACGCTCCGCGCTGCGGCCGGCGAGCACCGGGGTCAGCCCGCGGCGTACCAGCTCATCGACAACGAAACGCCCGGTGTGACCGGTGGCGCCATAGACCAGGACTCGCTCATCTGTGTTCATGGCTCCATCCTCGGGCCGCGAAACCAGCCGAACGAGTGTCTGAAACGACGTACTACGTACACTTTGCGACATGCCTCGGCTCGCCCTCGTCCTGCACGGCTCCTCGATGCTCTACGAGGTCGCGATCGCCTCCGAGATCTTCGGCGGCGACCACTCCGACCTCGCTCCCGGCGGTGAGTGGTACGACCTCGTCGTCTGCACTCCCGACGGCGCACCGCATCCCTGGCTGGCCGGCCTGCCGACGGCCTCCTACGACGCGATCGCCGAGGTCGACACCGTCGTCGTCCCGTCCTCGGTCGATCTCGACGACAACCCCGACCTCGCGCTCCTCGAGGCGCTCCGCGGCGCCCATGAGCGCGGCGCGCGGATCGCGTCCCTGTGCACCGGTTCGTTCGTGCTGGCCGCAGCCGGGCTGCTCGACGGCCGGGTCGCGACGACGCATTGGCTGCACGCCGACGAGCTCGCCCGGCGTTATCCGCAGGTCGACGTCCGCCCGGACGTGCTCTACGTCGACGAGGGCGACGTGCTCACCTCGGCCGGCAAGACCGCTGCGCTCGACCTCTGCGTCCACCTCGTACGCAGCGACCTCGGCGCCGCCGCGGCCAACGGGATCGCCCGCAACCTGGTCGTCCCTGCCCACCGCACCGGCGGACAGGCGCAGTTCATCACCCCACCCGCGCAGCCCCGTGTTCCCGACGGCCTCGCGCCCACGCTGGAGTGGGCGCGCGCCCGACTCGACCAGCCCCTGACGGTCCGCGAGCTGGCTGACCACGCCGGCCTCAGCACCCGCCAACTCGCCCGACGGATGCAGGCCGAGCTGCAGACCGGGCCTCTGGACTGGCTGCACCACCAGCGCATCTCGCGTGCCCAGGAGCTCCTCGAGCGTACCGACGCCTCGATCGATCAGATCGCGGGCAGCTGCGGGATGGGCACGGCGGCCACGCTGCGCCGTCACTTCCACCGCACCCTCGGCGTGACTCCCACGACCTACCGGACGACCTTCCGGCTCGCCGACTGATCAGTGGCCCCGGCCGAGTGCCATCCGCCCGAGGCTGCGGTCCAGGTCGTCGAGGGCCTCGGGCCAGGTGGCCTCGCTGTGGGGCTCGCTGTGGGCGAAGCTGCCGGCGAGCTCGAGGGTGATGTAGCCATGGATGAGGCTGGACATCAGCCGGACGGCGTACGTCTCGTTGGCCTCGGTCACTCCGTAGCTGCGGACGACGGCGAGGGCGAGGTCGGCGTTGCGGCGGCCGGCGGTGATCGCCTCATCCACGGAGTCGAGCCGGGACTCCCCCGCAGGAACGGGCGGGACCCGCTGGCGAGTGGTGGCGTCGTAGCGGCCGGGTGAGCGGCGGGCGAAGTCACGGATGGCGTTGGCGTAAGCGACGAGGAGCTCGCGGCCCTCCCCCGCGGTCATCGCCTGGGTCGTGGCGTCGGCGAGCTCGTCGAGGACGTACGCGGTGACGGCCGTGCGGAGGTCGGTGCCGCTGGAGATGTGGGAGTAGAGGGTCGGCGACCTGACGCCGAGGCGCCGAGCCAGGACCGAGACCGTGACGGCGTCGAAGCCCAGCTCGTCGGCCAGGTCGGCGGCGGCCGCGATCACGTCGCTCCGGTTCAGTCCAGGTCGACCCATCGGATTCCTCCCGATAACGAGTTGCCTACGAGTTGTAGGAAACCTAGCATCGTTGGCATGAAGCCGCTGACCGAGACCGACGTACGCTCCTGCTTCGTCAACCTCACCAAGGGTGCGACCAAGCGCCTCAACCTCCCCGCTGACCTGGCCGAACGGCCGTGGGAGGACCTCGACTACCTCGGCTGGCAGGACCCCAAGGCGCCACAGAACCACTACCTCGTCACCGAGCACGACGGGCGGCTCTGCGGCGTCGCCCTGCGGGCATCCCGCGAGTCGCGCGGGCCGCGCAAGACCATGTGCGCGCTGTGCACCACGGTCGGTGACGTCGCGCTGCTGGTCGCCTCCCGCGCCGGTCGTGCGGGGCAGGACGGCAACTCCGTCGGCACCTACATCTGCGCCGACCTCGACTGCTCCCTCAAGGCCCGCGGCAAGCGCAAGCTCGACAGTCCGGTCATCCACGAGACCCTCAGCGTCGAGCAGAAGATCGACCGGCTGCTCGGCAACCTCGACTCGTTCGTCGCGCGAGTGCTTCGGCCTGCGTGACGGATGACGTTGCCCGCGAGGCCTCTGCGGGACCAGGTCAGCCCTCGGTCAGCCCGGGCTGACGGTCGCGGCGGATCGGGTCGGCGTCTTGCCCGTGCAGCCAGGTTGACGTGACCCTGGTCAGGAGGGGCATGACCCACCAGGTCATCAGCGGGATCACGGTTGCGGTGAGGATCAGGGACCTCACGAAGACAGGCAGGTGTGCGATGTGGGGGCCGGCGATCGCGAGGATTGCCGTGATCAGCGGGTAGATGCCCAGCCAGGTGAGCATGGCGACCTTGTACCTGGGCGGAGGGCGGATGGGAACGATGTGCGGAGGCACGAGCCAGGCGTCCTGGGCACCGAGTCGCGCGACGGTCGCTTGGTCCGAGAGCACCTCGAGACGCTCGAGCCAGGCGCGTCGCGTGTCGGACCGAACCCACTCGTCGAGCGCGTCCTGGCTGGCGAAGTGCAGGCGCGCGTCGTACTCGGCGGGGCCGGTGCCGACGGCGAGCACGCTGCCCCCGACCCAGCCAGGCATCGCTGCCGCCGCGGCGAGGACCTCGGCGAACTCTGTCTCGAACTCACGTTCCCTGCCGGGATGCACCGTACGACGGATCGTGAGCGTCGCTGGGCCTTCGGCATTCTGATGAGTGGTCATCGACCTTCCTTCCGTCGCGCGGCTCCGACTTCCGACCGTCGGAAACCGTCTAGAGCTGCGCCACTGGGGTCAGTGCCTCGGCGTGCCGGTGGAGGAGTCGCCAGGCACCGTCCTCGCGGCGGTACACCTGCGTGGCCCGCAGCGTCGCTGCGTGGGGCTCCCGGATGGTGTTGGTGTAGTCCTCGAGCGCGACGCTGAAGGCGAGGTCTCCGTGCACCTGGAGGATGAGCACGTGCTGTTGGACAGACTCGAACGTCACTCGCTCCGAGACCCAGGTCAGCACGTGCGCCACTTGGTCGTACCCGACGTGATGGCCGCCCACTGCCGCCATGATCGATGCGTCTGGGGCGTGCGACCAGAGCTGGAGGAAGGCTTCCGTCTCGCTGCGCGTGGCGTGGCCCTCGTGCCGCTGGTGCAGATCGTCCAGGAACTCCTGGAAGTCCGCGGGTGCCGTCCCCAGTGTCGTTTCGGTGGTCATCGCGCACTCACCCGGCCGCTCGGACGGCACGCAGGATGAGCTTCACCACGGCGTCGGGGTGGGACACCATCACGTCGTGCGCCGAGTGCACCTCGTAGATGTGGGAGCCGGCGCGCTGGGCCATGAAACGCTGGCCGCCTGGCGAGATCGCCCGGTCGTTCAAGGTGACCAGCGCCCAGCTTGGGATCGTCCTCCAGGCAGGCTCACCGGACGCTTCGGTCTGGGCGAAGTTGCTGAGCGGGCGCTGGGTGGCCGCCATCATCTCAGCGACGGCTCGGCTCTGGTCGGCGGCGAACACGCTGCGGAAGGAAGCCGGGGCGATGTAGACGTCCGCGTCGTGGCCTCCCGGGGCCGCCGGGTTGGAGACCGGTCGCACGACGACCGTGTCTGGCCCGAGCAGCGAGCCGGGATACCGTGTCGGGTCGTACGAGGTGAGGATCGACTGGCCGGCGTCGGGGATGAACGCGCCGACGTAGACGAGCGCCTCGACGTTGTCCGCGCCTCGAGCGGCGTTCGTGATGACCGCGCCGCCGTATGAGTGGCCGACGAGAACCACGGGTCCTGGAATGGTCGCAAGGACCGATCGGATGTGGTCGGAGTCGTGGGTGAGGCCGCGCAGCGGGTTGGCCGGAGCGATGACGTCGTAGCCGAGGCCTTGGAGCGCGATGACCTCTTGGCCCCATCCGCTGGCGTCCGCGAAGGCGCCGTGTACGAAGACGATGGTGGGCTTCGTGGCGCTCGCGCTGGCGGGTTGCTGCCGGGTGTCGGCTGGCGTCGCTAAGGCGGCGGGGCCGATGGACAGGGTCATCGCGGCGACGAGGGCGATGGCCAGCCTCGTCCAGAGCTTGCCCCGGACGTGGTGACGTCCTCGAGAGTGCAGGGTTGGCGGCATGGGCTTCTACCTTTCGTGGGTGGTTCGCAGGGTGGTTGGCAGGGTGGTCACACCGTGGTGACCATGCCGCCGTCGATCAGGAAGTCGCTGCCGGTTACGTTGCCGACCGTCTCGGAGGCGAGGACCAGCACGAGTTGGGCCACCTCGTCGGTTCGGGTGAACCGTCGGGTGGCGGTGTCTGAGACGGCCGCCTCACGGACAGCGGCGGGGTCGAGGCCGCGGGCTCGGCCGACTGTGTCAGCGACACCATCCCGTCCGAGCCACAGCGCCGTCTCCACCGGTCCGGGACTCACCGTGTTGACCCGTACGCCGGAGGGTCCGACCTCCTTGGACAGCGATTTACAGAAGCTCCTCAGGGCCGCCTTGGCAGCGCTGTAGTCCATCACCCCCGGATCTGGCAGTGAGGCGTTGACGGAGCAGACCGTCACGATCGACGACGGCACCGCCACGAGCAGGTGCGGTAGCGCCGCGCGCGTCGCGCGTACGGCGGATAGCAGATTCAGCTCGAACGCCCAGTACCAGTCGGCATCGGTGACATGGAGGAAGCCATCGGTGCGCGGCCGCACCCCACCGACGTTGTTCACGAGGATGTCGATGTCGCCGAAGCGGTCCACGGCGAGGTCGACGAGCGCCTGGCATCCCGATTCGGTCGTGAGGTCGCCGAGCAAGGTGGCCACGCCTTCTTCGGCCAGCGCGGTCAGCTCGTCCGAGCCGGTGAGCGCGCCGGCCGTCACGTTGGCTCCCTCATCGACCAAAGCCCGAGTCACGGCGAGGCCGATGCCTTTGCTTGCGCCGGTAACCACAGCCGTCCGGCCGGCGAGGTCGAGTTTCACAGCGACTGCTTCCGCAACCAGCCCAGGCAGTTGTCGGCGACCTCGGACCAACCCGAGTCGATCGTCAGGGAGTGCCCGCGATCAGGGAAGGTCATCAGGTCGGTGACGGCCTCAGAGTGCCGGTACTGCTTCAGCGTCGATCGCGTCACGGACTCAGGAACGGTGTGGTCCTTCCCGCTGGCGATCAGCAGGAGTGGGCCGCGGTTCTGGTTGTTGGTGTTGACCTTGGCCGGCGAGTGCGGATTGAAGTTGGCCGTCGCGGCCTCGAACAGCGGCTTGCCCGGTGCGGGGATGGTCCATCGCTCGAAAAGCTCGTCGGACTCCTCCGCCGAGACGGCGTTGCCGAAGGCGAAACGGAACTGCTTAGCGGTCAACGAGACAGTTCGGTTCTTGTTGGCGGGGTTCTTGAACACCGGCAGCGTTGCGCGCAACGCCGAGAGTGGGACGGGGAGCACGCCCTTGATCTGGGCGGCATCGATGGCGATGGCGGCCTTGGCATAGTCCTGCCCGAGCAGTTTCTGGGCGATCATCCCCCCGAATGAGTGCCCGATGATGATCGGCGGCTCGGGCAGCTTCTCGATCAACGCTGCGAAGTGGGCCGTCACGTCGTCGATGCCGTGGCCACCGATCGCACTCTCGTCCTGCCGGGAGGACGTCACCGTCTCCCTGTCGCCGGGCCACCCCGGTGCGTACGGGTCGTAGCCTTCGTCGCGGAACCGTTGCAGCCACGGCTCCCACGAGCTGCCATGTAGCCACAGCCCGTGGATGAAGAGCACTGGAGTAGTCACGTTCGCCTCCTTGTCCGGTCCCGGCTGCTGGTCGCACCAGGACGTTTCTCGGAGACTAGGACGAGGCGGATCCCCTCGGCTTCAGTCGGATGACTGCCCCTGCTTCAGCGCATCGGCGAGCTGCTGGCGGCTGGTGACGCCGAGTTTGGGGAAGATGCGGTAGAGGTGTGAGCCGACGGTGCGGTGTGAAAGGAAGAGTCGTTGGCCGATGTCCCGGTTGGACAGGCCTTGTGCTGCCAGCGCGGCGATCTGGGCCTCCTGGGGAGACAGTTGTGCCCGGCCGTCCGCCGAAGGCTGCCACCCGCGCTCGCCGGTCGCCCGCAGTTCGTGATCGGCACGAAGTGCCCACGGCTTGGCGCCCACTGCCTCGAACGCCGTACGAGCCGCCCGGAGAGGATCGCGGGACTCAGTGACTCGTCGCTGGCGGCGCAACCACGCACCGTAGGCCAGCTGGGCGCGCGCTCGGTGCCACGGAAAGCGTCGGCCCGCACCGTCGAGCGCTTCGCGGAAGAGATCCTCGGCGTCGGCGTCGTCTGCCAGCACAGCGCGCGAATAGTCCAGCGCGACCTCCGTGCCGACCGCGGCGAACCCGTTCGTCATCTCCGCGACCGAGGCGGCCAATGCCCTAGCGTCCTCCCGACGGCCGGTACGCACCGCAGCCTCGGCGAGGTAGCTGATCGTCCACACCTGCTGCACCCGTTGGAAGGCGGGATCGGTTGGATCAAAGACCCGGAGCATCTCGCCGTACGCCTGGTCGGGCCGGTCCGCACCGAGCTCGCCGATGCCGCGTACCATCTGCGCTCCCGCCAGCAGCGACGAGCTTGCGTTCGGCAGTTGGAGCGCTGTCCTCTCGGCCTGGGCGAGCAGGCGGTGATGCGAGTCCCAACCCCCGCCGACCGCGTCGATGAGCGCCACCGCGAGCTGCGCCGTGCCGGCCCACACCCGCTGACCGGTCTCCTCGGCCAGGCGCATGCCCTCGTCCGCCGAGCGAGCCGGGTCGAACACACCGAGGTTGATCTCCGCCCAGGCGCGGATCGCGAGCGCCTCTGCAAGGAGGCTCAATCGACCTTCAGCGCGCAGGCCGACGATCGCAGTGGAGAGGGACGACTCGGCACGGACGAAGTCGCCCGCGCAGAACGCCGCGATGCCCAGCAGCGCCGCGACGTCGGCTGCTCCGCCACCGTCGATCTCCACGCGATCCAACTGCTTCATGACGGGGCCGCTCAACTCAAGGGACTCGGCGAGGCCGAGGACGGCCAGCACCCTAGGATCCGCTCCAGGCAACGGGACCGCGCGCGTGGCACTGACGATCTCTCGCCTGACCGTCTCACCAGGGTCGCGCCACCACACGCGGCGTGCCGCACCGAACAGCAGTTGCATTGCGAGTTCGACGTCCGAGTCAGCGGTCGCTTCCCGGGCCAGATCCACTAGGTGACGGACGTCCGAGGGGTCACTCGCGGAACCATCGTGGAATGCGCCCGTCAACCACGTGAGCCGTGACCGGTCACGAGGCCGGAGGGTCATCCGGGTGACCTGGTCCGTGATCTGCTCAACCTCGGTGAACCTGCCGAGCTCGTAGCCGACCTCGGCAGCACGGAGCAGTCGCGCAGCCTGGTCGAGCGGGTCCGGGCTGATGAGGGCTGCTCGCTCGAGCCAGGAGAGGGCAGTTGGGTACGCGCCACGCCGCCGAGCATCGCCGGCAGCTGATTCCAGGTCCGCCGCGACAAGCTCGTCGCGACCCGACAACGAGCTGGCCCGGTGCCAGACGGCGCGCTCAGAGTGAACGGAAAGGACCGTTGCCAGCGCGGAGTGCACCAGCTCGCGCCGCTCCTGCGGCATCGCGTGCCTGACCGCCGACCTAATCAGCGGATGTGTGAAGGCATATGGGGCGGCGCCAGTGACGGCGAGCAGTCCGAGATCGACCGCGGGCCGTGCATCGCCAAGGTCGACGGCAGCTCCGCACACAATGGCCGCCGCCCTCAGGACCTCGTCGACGTCATCACCATCGTTGATGGAAGCCACGTCTATGATCGCGCGGGCCGCCGGGCCCAGCCCGTCGGCCCGCGCGGCGAATGCCCGCTCAAGGCGGAGCGTCATCGGCAGCTCGTCGTCGAACTCGGGCCACCCATAGCTCTTGTCGCTCAGCGCGCTCGCGAACTCCACGAGTGCGAGGGGACTGCCGCTGGCCTGCGCGATCACGCGGTTGTGCAGCGCCGGGCTGAGATCCGGGGCCCGTGCGCGCAACAGCTCGTGCGCGGCGTCCACCGACAGGGCCGGCAGCTCGATCCACCGGACGACCTGCTCGTCGCCGAGGAACTGGTCGGAGCGTCGCGATGTGGACAGGAGCACGATCCGTTCCGCGGCGATACGGCGAGCCACGAACGCGAGCGCGTCGACGGAAGGGCGGTCCATCCAGTGCAGGTCGTCGAGACACACCAAGACCGGCGCCTCGCCTGCCGACTCCGCCAGCAGGTCGAGGACGGCGAGCGAGGTGAAGAATCGATTCGCTTCCACGTGGTCGACCATGCCGAAGCAGGCGAGCAGTGACTGGGCCTGCTGAGCTGGCAACCGGCTGACGCGGGCGAGCACCGGCCGCAGCAGTTGGTGCAGGCTGGCATAGGGCAGGTGCGACTCCGACTCGCTGCCGCGCGCACTCAGGACCGTGAAGCCGGCAGTTGCGGCGTGCCTCATGACGCTGGTCAGGACTGCGCTCTTTCCCACCCCGGGCTCGCCGCTGAGCCCGATCGCAAAGCCTCCTGACTCGACGTCGTCCAGATCGTCGAGCAAGTTTCGAAGCATGTCCGCCCGGCCGAACAGCGGTTGATCCTCGACCGCAGTCACCCCTTGAGCATCCCCTCGATAGTGCGTTTCGTCCACTCCCGGGCATCTCACCGCAGCCACCTCGGGCGTCCGCGACCAGTCAGCGGTTCGGTCATCGTGCTGAAGCGGACGCGGCGGCCCGCGAGAGATCTTCGGATGACACGCGCCGCAAGGCCGATCCACCACTGAGGAGACCTAGATGCCGACCACACCCACGATTGCCTTCGTCCACGGCGCCTTCGCCGACTCCGGCGGCTGGTCAGCGACGATCTCGGCCCTGGACGCAGCAGGCTTGCCGGTCATCGCCATCTCGAACCAGCTCCGTGGGCTGGCCCCGGACGCCGACCACGTACGCAGCGTCCTGGCAACGATCCAGGGCCCGGTGGTCCTGGTTGGCCACTCCTATGGTGGGGCCGTGATCGGTGAGGCAGCACGCCGCGCGGACAACGTCGCGGCACTCGTCTTCGTCGCTGCCTACATCCTCGACGAGGGTGAGAGCATCGCCACGGTCCTGGATCCGGTTCGGTTTCCCGGCAGCTTGCTCGGGCCAGACACGCTCGTCGAGCGGCCGTTCGGCAACCCGAGCGCCCCGGGTGGGACGGACACCGACCTCTACATCGCGGTGCCGCGCTTCTCCGAGGTGTTCGCCGCCGACCTGCCCCAGGACCGCAGCCGTCTTATGGCGCTGATGCAGCGCCCTCTGTCCGTGAGCGCGCTCACCGCTGCCGCAGACGCGCGTCCTGCCTGGCACGACACGCCCTGTTGGGCATTGGTCGCGGAGCAGGACAACGCCATCCCGCCCGCGGGTCAGCATTGGATGGCGAACCGCGCTGGTGCCACCCTCGGCACAGTCGCCGCATCGCACGCGGTGATGATCTCCCAACCTGTCGCCGTAACGGAGACGATCCTGGAGGCGGTCGAATCCGTCACTGGCAAGCGCGAACCTGCCCGGAAGTAGCGACCCATGACAGACACGGACTTCGACCCGCTCATGGAACTTGTGGTTCACGGGTTTGAGGTGGCCGGCGTGCTCGTCCTAGTGGTAGGAGCGATGGCCGCCTTCGTGTCCGCGCTGGTGGTAGCCAGGCATGTCGGAACGACCGTGGCCTACGAACGTGTCCGTCGGGGCGTCGGGCGAGCCATTCTCCTCGGGCTGGAACTGCTGATCATCGCTGACATCGTCCTCACGATCACCGTGGACACGACGCTGCGGAGTGCCATGGCGCTGGGCCTCATCGTCGTCGTACGCACGTTCCTGAGCCTCTCACTCGAAGTCGAACTCAATGGCGCATTGCCGTGGCGGCGCTCGGAGCGCTCACCGAGCCACGGTTCCATCTAGGAGGCGGCTGATGAACGCCACTGGTTCGCGACAATGTGTGAGCCAACGACCGCCGACCGCACTGCCGGTTTACAGATAACAACCGGAAGAGGCAGTATTCTGTTATGGCAATCAGGGACGACTTCCTGACCACCCAAGAAGTATCCAACCTCTTGGGCGTCGAGGCGCGCCAAGTCCGCGTCCTCGCCGAGACGGGCTCCATCACCCGCGTCGCCCGCGGCATCTTCGACCGCACATCGGTAGAGCGCTATCGCGCCGAGCGCGGCTCGGGGCGGACCCGGACCTGGGCCGAGCACACCGCCTGGGGAGCGATCGCAATGCTCTCGGGCGCGGCTCCGTTGGGCCTCGGCGATGTCCAGATGTACCGGCTCCGCGCCACTCTGCGCGAGATCACCGACCCGGCCGAACTGGCCATCCGGTTGCGCGACCGCGCGACCGTCACCACCTGGTCGGGCCACCGCTCCGTCATCGAGCGCGTTCGCAAGGAGCTGGTCATCCCCGGCCGCCAACGGCTCGGGCTCGTCGAGGACGACACCGTCGTCGACGGCTACATCCATGCAGAACTGATCGCAGACCTCGTGCGCCGCTGCCACCTGGGCGAGGACAGCACCGGGTCCATCACCCTGCGCTACACCCACATGGACATCGACTTCATCAAGTACTTGTCAGCCTCCAACAGGACGCTCGCCGCCGTCGATGCCGCCACCTCCCTCGACCCCCGTGAACGCGGCGTAGGAGAGCAAGTTCTGATCCGCCGGTTGGAGTTGTTCCGCGAGAATGTCAGGCCGTAAGCATCTGGGCATCGAGCGCCCGACCGTCGACATCGCCACCGCCGTCGGCGGCTGGCCCGACCCGTGGCCGAACGTCGCCGAGATCGCCGCAGTGCTGCCGACCGACAAGTGGACCTTGGTCGGAGGCCTGATGACCCAGTTGCACTCCATCCACCACGGCCTGGGCATCCTGCCCCCGACGAACGATGTCGACATCGTGCTGCACATCGAGACCTCCCGCGGCGTCGTCTCCGAGACCGCGACCGCGCTGCGCTCCCTCGGCTACGACCTGCGTTCGGCCGTCGATCCGCGTGACAACACCGCCCACCGCTTCTATCGCGGCAGCAGCAAGATCGATCTGGTCGCCGGCCGTCACGATGAGGAGCCGGAGGAGGTAGTCGACGTTTTGGTCTCCGACCACCACGCTCCGAAGGTCACCGAGCGGCTCGCTGGACGCGACATGGTCCGCATCGAGGGCGGCACCCAGGCACTGCGGCGCACCATCAACGCGCGTCTGGAGATCGAGCCCGGCACAATCACCACAGTCTCGGTACCCGGCGCGTTCGGCGCTCTCATCTTGAAGGCCGCCGCCTACAGGACCGACTCCCGCGACCGTGACCGGCATCTGCGCGACGCCGTGATCCTGCTTGCCTGTATCGAGGACCCGTTCGCCGAGCGCGAGGGCTTCACCGGCTCCGACCGGTCACGGCTCCAGACCCTACGCATCCGGCTCACCCCAGACGACATCTCCTGGACCGTACTGACCGCCCAGCACAGGATCGACGCGGCGACGGCCCTGGAGATCCTCACCGACACGGACTGATCCCGGACCGAACGGACCTCGTGGCCGCCTCGACTCAGCACTCGATGACGTTGACCGCGAGGCCGCCGCGGGAGGTCTCCTTGTACTTGATCTTCATGTCGGCGCCGGTCTCGCGCATCGTCTTGAGCGCCTTGTCGAGGCTGACCTTGTGCGAGCCGTCGCCGTTGAGGGCGAGGCGGGCGGCATTGATGGCCTTCACGCTGGCGATGGCGTTGCGCTCGATGCACGGGATCTGCACGAGCCCGCCGACCGGGTCGCAGGTGAGGCCGAGGTTGTGCTCGATGCCGACCTCGGCGGCGTTCTCGACCTGCTCCGGGCTGCCGCCCAGCACCTCGCACAGCGCCCCGGCGGCCATCGCGCAGGCCGAGCCGACCTCGCCCTGGCAGCCGACCTCGGCGCCGGAGATCGACGCGTTCGTCTTGCACAGGATCCCGATGGCGGCCGCGGTGAGGAGGAACCGGACGATGCCGTCCTCGATCGCGGCCTCGTCGAGCCCGGCCTGGGGCGCCACGAAACGTACCCAGTAGTGCAGGACGGCGGGCACGATGCCGGCCGCGCCGTTGGTGGGGGCGGTGACGACCCGGCCGCCCGAGGCGTTCTCCTCGTTGACCGCCAGCGCGAACAGGTTGACCCAGTCCATGACCCGGAAGGGGTCCTGGGCACCGGCTCCGGAGGACAGGTCGCGGTAGAGCAGCGGCGCCCGGCGCGGGACCCGCAGGCCACCAGGAAGTACGCCATCGGTGACCGGGTCACGGTCGCAGCCGGCCTGCACGCAGTCCGCCATCACCCGCCAGATCTCGAGCAGGCCGGCGCGGATCTCCTCGTCCGTACGCCAGGTGAGCTCGTTGGCGCGCATGAGGTCGGAGACTCGGAAGCCCTCGCGCTCGCAGGTGCTGAGCAGCTCGGCTCCGGTGGTGAAGGGGAAGCGGACCGGTGAGTGGTC
This sequence comes from Nocardioides sp. NPDC087217, assembly GCF_044744805.1. NCBI lineage: Bacteria > Bacillati > Actinomycetota > Actinomycetes > Propionibacteriales > Nocardioidaceae > Nocardioides > Nocardioides sp. NPDC087217. Next base: position 68,516 of record NZ_JBIUZB010000007.1, on the reverse strand, counting down.
CGGCACGACGCGGGCGGCGCCCGAGGCGTGCTCGTCGACCACGAAGCCGCCGCCGACGGAGTAGTAGGTGCGCTCCCGGCGTACCTCTCCGGAGGCGTCGTAGGCGGTGAACACCATGCCGTTGGGGTGACCCGGCAGGCTCTTGCGGCGATGCATCACCAGGTCGGTGTCGGCGTAGAAGCGGATCGGGGTGGCGCCGCCCAGCGACAGCTCCCGGCGCTCCCTGATGGCCGCCACCCGACCGGACGAGGCCCGGGTGTCGACGGTCGCCGGCTCCTCACCCTCGAGGCCGAGCAGGACCGCGCCCTCCGAACCGTGACCGTGACCAGTGGCGCCGAGCGACCCGAACAGCTCGGCCTTCACCCGCGTGACCGCGTCCACGAGACCGTCCGTGACGAGGCCGTCGACGAAGATCTTCGCGGCCCGCATCGGTCCGACGGTGTGGGACGAGGAAGGCCCGATCCCGATCGAGTACAGGTCGAAGGTGCTCAAGGTCATCGCCACGACGGGGGTCGCGACGCCGCTGACAACACCCATCGCTTCGGGCTCCGCTTCAGCAGCAGCGGTCACGACAGTTCACTCCTCGATCAGAGCGTCGTAGGCCGCAGCATCGAGCAGGTCGGGAGCGCCGGAGACACGCATCTCGAAGAGCCAGCCGGCGCCGAACGGGTCGCTGTTGATCAGCGCGGGGTCGGCGACGACGGCCGCGTTGATCTCGAGGATCTCGCCGTCGGCGGGCGCGAAGAGGTCGCTGACCGACTTGGTCGACTCCAGCTCGCCGCAGCTCTCTCCCCCGGTGATCTTGGTGCCGACCTCGGGAAGCTCGACGAAGACGATGTCGCCCAGCGCCTCGGTGGCGAAGGCGGTGACGCCGACGCGCGCGACGTCGCCGCGGGTCTCGATCCACTCGTGCTCGGCGGTGTAGGACAGGTGGGTCGGGTTGCTCATGGCTGCGCTCATCTCTCGGCTCATTTCTTGGAGTAGAAGGGAAGGTCGACGATCTCGGCGTCCTCACGGCTGCCGCGCACGTCGACGTGGACCTTGGTGCCGGCGGCGGCGCGGTCAGGCCGGACGTACGCCATCGCGATGGGACGTCCGAGGGTCGGCGAGGGTGAGCCGCTGGTCACGACGCCGATCTCGTCGCCGGTGGCCGGGTCCACGATCGCGTAGCCCGCCCGCGGCGAGCGGCGACCGGCAGCCAAGAGGCCGACGAGCACGCTGCGTGGGCCTTCGTCGCGGCGTACGGCCAGGGCGGCGTCGCCGACGAAGCCGTCGGGCTTGTCGAAGGAGACCACTCGGCCGAGCCCGGCCTCGAAGGGCGTCGTCTCGCGGTTCAGCTCGTGACCGTAGAGCGGCATGCCGGCCTCGAGCCGGAGGGTGTCGCGGCAGGCGAGTCCGGCGGGCTGCAGGCCGTGCGGCGCACCTGCCTCGGTGAGCGCCTCCCAGACGGCAGCGGCCGACGACGGCGCGCAGTAGATCTCGAAACCGTCCTCGCCGGTGTAGCCGGTGCGAGCGAGCAGGACCTCGACCCCGGCGACCGTGCCGGCGTCGATGGCGTAGTACTTCAGGGACGAGACGTCCAGGTCCGTCACAGCGGCCAGGATCGCCGCCGAGGCGGGGCCCTGGACCGCGATCAGCGCCCACTCCGCCGAGGCGTCGCGGACCACGGCGTCGTACCCCTCGGCCCGCTCGACCAGAGCCGGAGCGACAACACCGACGTTGCTCGCGTTGGCGACGACCAGGTAGCGCTCCTGCTCGAGCCGGTAGACGACCAGGTCGTCGATGATGCCGCCGTCCTCGGCGCAGATCATCGAGTAGCGGGCGCGGCCGATGCCGATCGCCGAGGGCCTGCCGACCAGGGCGTGGTCGAGGGCGCGTCCGGCCTCGGGGCCGGTCACCTCGATCTCACCCATGTGCGACAGGTCGAAGAGGCCCGCGGTGGTGCGTACGGCGTTGTGCTCGGCGGTCTCCGAGCCGTAGCGGACGGGCATGCTCCAGCCGGCGAAGTCGGTGAACGAGGCGCCGAGCGCCTGGTGGATCGCGTGCAGAGGGGTAGGGACGGGTGAGGTCATGTGTGCGGGAGGCTCCCTGGTGGTGGGTGCCGACAGCGGCACCCGTGGACGGGTGACCTCCCCGCTCTGTCATCGCTACCTGAGAGCTTCACCGCCCGATGGGGGCGATTTGCACCGTGGGTGCAGGATCCATCGGATCCTGTCTTTCCAGAGGTCGCCTCACCACAGCGGTCATGGGGCCTGAGAGATTCTGGGGAGGTTTGCTCCTTCGGCGCCTCACCCCGGATGGGCAAGGACTCTCCCGCTGCGATTCAAGTGGCGGATGTGAAGTTGTGCGGCAAACCTAGGTGTGGCCATCTCAGCCGTCAAGATGACGACCTACGATGGCCCGATGCCACCGACCGCCGCCAGCACCCGGGTTCCCGTGGTCATCCTCACCGGTCATCTCGGGTCGGGCAAGACCACGCTGCTCAACCATCTGCTGCGCCAGCCCGGGGCCCGGGTGGGCGTGGTCGTCAACGACTTCGGCGACATCAACGTCGACGCCGGACTCGTCACCGGCCAGATCGACGAGCCGGCCTCGATCGCCGGCGGCTGCCTGTGCTGCCTGCCCGACGCCGGCGGCCTCGACGACGCGCTGGAGAAGCTGACCCACCCGCGGCTCGCGCTCGACGTCGTCATCGTCGAGGCCAGCGGGATCGCCGAGCCCGGCACGCTGGCCAAGCTGGTCCGGTTCAGCGGTGTCGAACGCGTACGCCGCGGTGGGCTCATCGAGGTCGTCGACGCCTCGGCTTACTTCGACACCCTCGACGACGGGCGTGGCCCGGCGCCGGTCCGGTTCGCGGCCGCCTCGCTGGTCGTGATCAACAAGACCGACCTGGTTCCGGCTGCCGAGCGGGACGAGGTCCTGGCGCGCATCGAGCGGCGCGTTCGGGAGCACAACCCCGAGGTCCACATCGCGTACGCCGTGGGTGGCCGCATCGACCCGCGGCTCGTCTACGACGCCGCCGTGCCCGAGGACCCGCCCGACGAGCTGCCGATCGCCGCGCTGCTGCGCGAGGTGGCCGCTTCGCACGAGGCCCATCAGCATGCCCGGGCGGTCACAGTGACGACGCCGGGCACCATCGAGCCGGGTCGACTGGTCGACCTGCTCGAGGAGCCGCCGGCGACGGCGTACCGGGTCAAGGGGACCGTCGCCGTCGCGACCGGCCAGGGGCCGCGCAGCTACCACGTGAACCTGGTCGGACGCAGCGCCCACGTCGCCGCGACGCGGACACCCAACACGGCGAGCGAGCTCGTCGCCATCGGCCTGGAGCTCGAGACCGACCCGGTCCGGCAGCGCCTCGCCGACGCCCTCGCCCCGGCCGAACGACCGAGCACCGAGGGCCTTCGCCGGCTACGCCAGCTGGTGCGGGTCAGCCTCTGACCAGCGGAATCAACCCGCGCGGCGCACGATCCGTTCCATGTCGGTGATGACCACCGAGCGCGACTCCAGCCTGACCCAGCCCTTGGCCGCGAAGTCGGCGAGCGCCTTGTTGACCGTCTCCCGAGCCGCGCCCACGAGCTGCGCGAGCTCCTCCTGGGTCAGGTCATGGCGTACGTGCACACCTTCGTCGGTGGTCTCGCCGAACCTCTCGGCGAGGTCGAGCAGAGCCTTCGCCACCCGGCGGGGCGCGTCCGCGAAGACCAGGTCGCCGATCACGTCGTTGGCCCGGCGCAGGCGGCCCGACAGCAGGGCGAGCAGCCCACGGGTCACGCTCGGGCGCCCGTCGAGCAGGCGCAGCAGGTCGTCGTGCGACAGCGAGGCGAGCTCGACCTGGTCGGTGACGGCCGTGACCGTGGAGGAGCGCCGACCGGGGTCGAAGAGCGACAGCTCGCCGAACACCTGGCCCGGCCCCAGAATCGCGAGCAGGCTGTCCTGCCCGTTGGCCGCGGCACGGCTCAGCTTCACCTTGCCGTCCACGACCGCGTAGAGCCGGTCGGCGGCGTCGCCCTCGTGGAACAACACCTCACCGCGCCGGAGGCGTGTCTGACCCATCATCGCGAGCATCGCCGTCATCGACTCGTCGTCCAGCTCGCTGAAAAGCGGTGCGTGCCGAAGCACGTCTTGATCCATTACCCAGCCGCTCCTGTCATCCTTTTACCGAAGACATCAGCCTAGCCAGATCCGGGGCTTCGACAGCGGAGGTGTGGCCCGCATCGCACCCCTGTCGAGTGCGTTCTTCGCCACACCGACACATGGCTCGGCGGTCATGCCGGCCGCGGCGCTGCGGTGGTCCGACGGATCACCAGCTGTGTGTCGACCGTGACGGACACCGCAGTGTCCTCCTCGTGGCGCAGGATGCCGAGGAGCATCTGGGCAGCGAGGACGCCCTGGAGGCGAGCGTCCTGCTTGATGGTGGTCAGGTGCAGGAGGCTGGCGTGTGGATGGTCGTCGATGCCGATGATGGAGATGTCCTCGGGAATCCGCAGGCCGGCATCCCGGATGGTGCGCATGGCACCGAACGCGACTTCATCCGAGTGAGCGTAGACGGCGGTCGGGAGCTCGGGGACCGAGAGCAGCTGGGCCATCGCCGCAGCGCCCTGCTCGCCACCCCAGGCGGTGGTGACCACGAGCGCCGGATCGGGCTTGATCCCTGAGTCGTTCAGAGCGACGTGGTAGGCGCGACTACGCCCAGAGGGCTGGCGCGGCTGGTCGGGGTCTATCGCCTCGATCATCGCGATCCGCTCATGGCCCAGCCCGAGCAGGTGGCCCATCGCCTGCCTGCCGGCCCTGAGGTCGTCGATGCAGACGTGTGGGTATACCTCGTGCTGGCCGCCAGCGGCGATGACCTGGACGCCGAGCATCAACTCCAGGCTGCGCCGCTCAGCCTCCTCGACGGGGAATCCGACGACGATGACGGCATCGACCTTCCGCCGGGCGGGCAGGCGTTCGAAGAAGGAGGTGCGGTCCTCCAGGTTGCCGACGTGGTAGAGCAGCACGTCGAACTGGGACTCGCGCAGCACCGACTCGATGCCTTCGAGGATCGCACCGAAGAACCAGCGTGAAAGGTGCGGAGCCACGACCGCAACTCGACCCGTCGAGCCCTTCTTGAGCCTCGAGGCGTCGGGAGAAACGACATAGGCGTGCTTCTTCGCGACGTCCAGCACCTTCTTCCGCGTCGCTGGAGAGACATTCGGCATTCCGCTGAGCGCTCGCGAGGCGGTCCCCAGCCCCACCCCCGCCATCCGAGCGATGTCGGCCAAGGTCAGCTCGCGTGGTTGCTCAGCGTCCATGTCGAGCATGGTACGCGATCCGTTGGGAACGATTCCATCAGTTAGTGCACTCCTGTCTGGACTGAGATCCCGGGCCTTGACAAGGCCGCGTGACCTGAATCACAGTTGTGACTGGAAACGATTCCAGTACGGTTTGAACAGGAGTGGACATGAGGCTGATGCGCACACTTAGGGCCCTGGGGGTGACGGCCGCGATGCTCGCAATGGCGTCGGTGTCGGCGTGCGCCGGACCCGGCGGCGAGGCGCCCGCTACGGATGCGAGTCCGACGAGCGTACGGACCGACATCGGTGCGCAGCAGGCGACGATCACGCTCTTCACCGCGGCCGGGCTCAAGGACTACCAGCAGGCACTGGCCGATGCCTTCATGAAGAAGTATCCGGCCATCACTGTCGAGCTCCAGGTCGAGGCCGACAACAACTACAACACCGTGCTCCCGCGGCTGCTCGCCTCGGACAGTCCGCCCGACCTCGCGCTCGTCGGAGACCTGAGCGGCGCGGTCCGTGACGGACTCGTCACCAACCTGGATGCCTATGACGATGCGTACGGCTGGAGTCGGAAGGTGCCGGCCAGCGTCCTCGATGCCGGACGGGTCCAGGACGGCGAGATCGGCACCGGCTCCCTCTACGTAGGTGGTGGTGCAGCCGGCCCGCTGGCTGGGGTGTTCTACAACCGGGACCTGGCCAAGAAGGTGGGGATGACGGACGTCCCGCGGACCCTCGATGAGTGGGAGGCGGTGATGGCGAAGGCCAAGTCGATGGGGATCACGCCCATCGTCGCGTCCAACGCCGACGGCCTCATCGGGCATCTGTACAACCTGCTGTTGGGCGACTACATGGGGGCGCAGTCCGTACTGGACGTGGCATGGCGCAAGCCCGGCGCCTCTCTCGAGACCGCGGAGGCGACCGAGGCCACTGCCCGCCTGCAGAAGTGGGCCGACGCCGGATACTTCAACACGGACGCGAACGCGATCAACCAGGATGCGTCCTACGGCCGGTTCGCCGCGGGTGAGGGCTTGTTCATGGTCCAGGGCACCTGGATGACCCAGTCGCTGCCGACATCCTTCGACGGCAAGTACGGCGTGTTTCCGATCCCGCCCGTCGAGGCTGGGGGGCCGCCCATCAGCATGACCGCCAACACGTTGGCGTTCTCCATCGCGGCGCGATCGGACCACAAGGACAGCTCAGCCCTGTTCCTGGACTTCCTCACCTCTCCTGAGGCCGCCGAGGTCGCCACCGAAAACGGGTATCCGGCGGCAAGCGCGACCGCCAAGACCACGTTGACCCTGGACGCCGACGTCGAGAGCCAGATTCAGGCCGGGTACGCCGCCGTCGCCGCCTCCGACGGGTTCTTCACCTGGATCCAGAACTCCGTCCCTGCGGTGAACACGGATCTGCCGGCGCAGCTGCAGCTTTTGGTCAGCGGCAAGGCCGAGCCCGAGGACGTGGTCGAGCACCTACAGGGGTCCTACGAGAGCGGCCTGCGGGACTGATCATGACCGACGTCACCACCTCCGCTCCCACCACACCGCCGAGGATCACCGAGCTGGGCCGGCGAGCCCTCCCCCGCCGACGGCGCCGTTCGACGGCGAGGCGCTGGAGCGGCTGGCTCTTCGCGCTGCCCGCCCTGGCCTTCTACGGGTTCTTCAACCTCCGCGCGATCATCCAGTCGGTCTGGTACTCCCTCTACGACTGGAACGGCATCGGGCCATCCACCTGGGTCGGGCTGGACAACTACGTCGCGATCCTCACCGACCCCGAGCTGCTGGCACCGTTGCTCCATGCGCTCGTCCTGATCCTGTTCTTCACCATCTTGCCCGTGTGCTTCGGTCTGGTGGCGGCCGCGACGATGCAGTCGATCCAGGGGCGGCTCACCGGGGCGCTGGCGCGCACCGTGCTGTTCCTCCCCCAGATCATCCCCGGGGCTGCGGCCGGAGTGGCCTGGACGTGGATGTACGCCGACAACGGCGTCGTCAACCAGGTCCTTCGTCTGATCGGTCTCGGCGGATTCACCCGTGCCTGGCTGGGCGACTTCGACTGGGCGCTGGTGGCTGTCGGATTCATCGGCACCTGGCTGTCGACCGGGTTCTGCACCCTGCTGCTGATGTCGGGCGTTGGCAAGATCGGGCCCGAGCTCTACGAGGCGGCGCGTCTGGACGGCGCCGGAGCGATCGCACGGTTCCGTAGCATCACGGTCCCCGGCCTCAAGCACGAGATCGGCGTGTGCACGACGGTGACGATCATCAGTGCGCTCGCCAGTTTCGACGTGGTCTACCTGGCCACCCACGGCGGCCCGGGCGGCGCCACCATGGTCCCAGGGGTCAAGGTCTACGACCTCGCCTTCAGTGAGAGCCGGCTCGGCGACGCATCCGCTCTCGCCGTGGTCCTGGCTCTGCTCATCGTCGCCATCATCCTGCCGCTTCAACGGCTCTTCCGAGAGGACTGACCGTGGCCGCCATCTCACCGTCCATCCTTCGCGCGGGCTCATTGCGCCGCCGGGGTCCCGGCATCGCCCTGATCCTCGTCGCGGGCTTGTACTCCATAGTCCCGCTGGTCAGCATGCTGTCAGCGGCGCTGGCACCACAGGGGACGATCCCTGACGGCCTGTCCTGGCCGACCGATCCACAGTGGCACAACTTCGTCGACGCCTGGACCGTCGCCAACGTCACCACGCTGCTGAAGTCCAGCGTTCTCATCGTGCTCGGTGTGGTGCCGGTCTCCGTACTCATCGCGACCATGGCGGCCTACGCCATCACCGTCCTCAGGATCCCGCTGGGCCGGGCTTTCTATCTCCTCCTGCTGCTCACGCTCACGCTCCCGTACGAGATCGTGATCGTGCCGCTCTACCAACAGGTCAACCAGCTCGGCCTGCTCGACAGTCAGCTCGGGCTCATCCTGCCGCTGATCGGCCTGAACATGCCGTTCGCCGTGTTCTGGATGCGAGCACACTTCGTGAACTCTCCCGCAGAGCTGACCGAGGCCGCCTCGCTCGACGGTGCCGGACCCTGGAAAGCACTTCGACACGTCCACCTGCCACTGGCCACTCCGGCGGTGACCTCCTTGGTTCTGCTGATGTTTCTGTCGACCTGGAACACCTTCCTGCTCGCCCTCGTCCTGGTCAACGACCCCAACAAACGCACGATGGCCGGCGCCCTGCAGGCGTTCCAGTCGAGATACAGCACCGACATCGTGCTGCTCAATGCGGGCGCGCTGCTCCTCATGGCGCCCACGATCATCGTGTTCCTGCTGCTCCAGGGTCAGTTCACCAAGGCCCTCCTCCAAGGAGCCACCAAGGGATGACCGCCCTTCACCTCGACCTCACAAGTCCCGACCAGACAAGGACCGCTGCCATGAACTCCGACTGGTGGGCCGATGCCGCCGTTTACCAGATCTATCCACGAAGCTTCGCCGACTCCGGCGACGACGGCCTGGGCGACCTCCGCGGCGTCACCTCCCGCGTCCCCTACCTCGCTCTGCTCGGCATCGATGCGGTGTGGCTGAGCCCGTTCTACCCCTCGGCACTGGCCGACGGCGGCTATGACGTCGACGACTACCGCTCCGTGGATCCGCGACTGGGCACCCTGGACGACTTCGACGAGATGGTGACCGCACTCCACCGCGTCGGCATCAAGGTGATCATCGACATCGTCCCCAACCACACCTCCAACCGGCATGCCTGGTTCACCGAGGCCCTCGCCGCGCCCAAGGGATCGCCGGCTCGTGACCGCTACGTCTTCCGTGACGGCACCGGCCCGGACGGAGCGAACCCACCGTCGGACTGGCAGTCCATCTTCGGCGGGTCCGCCTGGGCACGGGTTCCCGACGGGCAGTGGTATCTGCACATGTTCGCGCCCGAGCAGCCCGACCTGAACTGGGACAACCCCGAGGTGCGCGCCGACTTTCTCGCCACGCTGCGGTTCTGGGCCGACCGTGGCGTCGACGGCTTCCGTATCGACGTGGCTCACGGAATGGCGAAAGACCTGACCGAGCCGTTCACACCCACGGCGCAACTACCCGACCTGGCCGACGCCGACGGCGCCCACCCGCTGTGGGACCGTGACGAGGTACACGACATCTACGCTGAGTGGCGCCACGTCTTCGATGCCTACGACCCGCCACGCATGGCGGTCGCCGAGGCCTGTGTGGCGCCACAGCGCCGGCACCGGTACGTAGGCGCCGACGGGCTCCACCAGGCTTTCAACTTCGACCTCCTCGAGGCTGCCTGGGACGCAGAGGAGTTCCGCGCCCGCATCGACCGACAGATCACCGAGAGCGCCGAGACCTCTGCGACCTGGGTGCTGTCCAACCATGATGTCGTACGCCATGCCACCCGTTACGGGCTGCCCGGGGCCGAAGACAGTCCACGGGAGACGGCAGCGGCATGGCTGCTCAGCAACGGCACCGAGCCACCGCTCGATCGTGACCTCGGGCTTCGACGTGCCAGAGCCGCAACCCTGCTCACGTTGGCGCTGCCCGGTTCGGTCTACCTGTACCAAGGCGAAGAGCTCGGCCTGCACGAGGTCGGAGATCTCCCCGCAGAGCTCATCCACGACCCCGAGTTCCGCAGATCCGGTGGTGCACGGAAGGGTCGAGACGGCTGCCGGGTGCCGATCCCGTGGACCGGCGATCGGCCGGCGTTCGGTTTCTCGAGCGGGACTCCGCATCTCCCCCAACCCCAGTGGTTCGCCGACTACTCCGTCGCCACCGAGGAGGCCGACCCACATTCCACGCTCGAGATGTACCGCCGTGCGCTGGCACTGCGGACGAAGCTACGAAGTCGCGGCTTCGCATGGCACAACGAGCCCCGAGCTGAGGTGCTCCATTTCGTTCGACCCGAGGGCTGGCACTGCATCACCAACTTCGGATCGCAGCCAGTGCCCCTGCCCGAAGGAACCATCCTCTTCGCCAGCACACCGATCGACGGCCATCAGCTGCCACCCAACACGACCGCGTGGTTGCTCAGCGGCGAGACGCCGACCTGAACGTCGCCCGCGGTTGGGAAGCGTCCAGGCGCCGGCGTGGTTATGTCTGCCGTGAAGCTCTCCATGCTGGACCGGTCCCGCACGCGGGTGGGGTACGCCGAGGGCGCTGCGCTGACCCACACGATCGAGCGGGCGGTGGCTGCCGAGCGGCTCGGCTACCACCGGTTCTGGGTCGCCGAGCACCACGCGGTGCCGGGGATCGCGTCGGGGTCGCCGCCGGTGCTCCTCGGTGCGCTCGGCGCGCACACGTCCACGATCCGGCTAGGGTCGGGCGGGGTGATGCTGCCGCACCACCAGCCGCTCGTCGTCGCCGAGCAGTTCCTCATGCTCGACGCGCTCTATCCCGGCCGGATCGACCTCGGCCTGGGCCGTACGTTGGGCTTCACCGCACCCGTACGCCGCGCCCTGCGGCAGGATCTCGACGACCCGGACACGTTCGCCGAGGACATCGAGGAGCTCCGCGACTATCTCGACCGCACCGCGGCCGTCACCGCCCGGCCGGCCGCCGCCCATCAGATCCCGATGTTCGTGCTGGCGACGGGGAAGGGCATCGCTCTCGCCGCGAAGCTCGGGCTGCCGGTCGTCGTGGGCGGTCCGGTGCTGTACAGCCCGCGGCTGGACGAGGTCCTCGGGGCGTACCGCAACGACTTCCGGCCCTCCGCACGGGCGGCCGAGCCGTCGGTGACCGTCTCCGTCGACGTGCTCGTCACCGACACCGACGCCGAGGCCGCCGAGCTCGCTCTGCCGGAGGCGTGGGCGATGGCCAGGTCGCGGCAGACCGGCGAGTTCGGTCCGCTCGAGCCGGTCGCGGCGATCCGGGACCAGACCTGGTCGAACCAGGTGCGCGAACGGGTCGAGGCGCATCTGGCGCGTACGACCGCCGGATCTGCCGAGACCGTCCGCCGTCGTCTCGACCGGCTGGCCGAGGCCACCGGGGCCGACGAGCTCCTCGCCTTCACCTCGACCTATGACCGCGATGCCCAGCTCGCCTCCGACGCCGCGCTCGCCGGGATCATGACCGGGACTACGAGCCGGAGCTAGTGGTCAGGGTGTGGGCGGTCTCCAGGAGGAGACGGCCGAGCTCGGCCTGCCGTGGAGGTGCCAGGCGGGCCTCGATGCCGGTGATGCTGAGCGCTCCGTACGGCTGCCCGTGGGCGTCGAAGACGGCGGCGCCGAGGCCCCAGCTGCCGACCACGATCAGGCCCGGGTTGACCGCGTAGCCGAGCTCGCGGGTCGCGGCGACGCGCTCGCGCAGGGCGTCGGCGGAGTGCTGCTCGCCGTAGGCGCCGACGAGGTCGGTGCGGGCCAGGTAGGCGTCGCGGCGCGACTCCGGGAGGAAGGCGAGGATCGCCAGGCCTGCCGAGGCGACGCCGAGCGGGAACCGGATGCCTTCGTGGAGCACGTGCGAGCGGATCGGGAAGCTGCCGTCCTCGCGCAGGACGCAGACCGTCTCGTCACCGCGCCGGATCGAGAAGAAGGCGCTCTCCCCCGTCTCCCGGGCGATGCGCAGCACCGCGGCACGGGCTGCCGGGGTGATGTCGTGGCGGGTGGTCGCGGCGGCGCCGAGCAGGAAGCACTCCGGGCCCAGGTGCCAGGTGCCGGTGTCGTTGTCGCGCTCGACCAGCCCCTCCTCCTGGAGCGCGCTGAGCAGCCGGTGGGCGGTCGGGCGCGGGATGGCGGCGGTCGTCGCCAGGTGGGTGGTCGTCGCGCCCTCCGGCTCGCGTGCGGCGAGCAGGCGCAGCAGGTGCGCGCTGCGACGGATGACGCTGGGACCGGGTTCCATGGGACGTACGATAGGCGACGTCCACTCAGTGGACGCATCTGCGGCAGCGGGGTCGTTCAACGAGAGATCGAGCGTGAACTCGCGCTCATCTATTGACCGGACGGCCGACCCATCCTTGACTGATCATCATGGACAAGGTCATCTCCTCAGCTGCCGAGGCGGTTGCTGACATCCCGAACGGAGCGACCCTCACGGTCGGCGGCTTCGGGCTGTGCGGCATCCCGTCGGTGCTCATCAATGCTCTGCTCGAGGCCGGCGTCACCGACCTCGAGGTGGTCTCCAACAACGCCGGCGTCGACGACTGGGGCCTGGGCCTGCTGCTCGGTGCCGGGCGCCTGCGGCGGGTCGTCGCCTCGTACGTCGGTGAGAACAAGGAGTTCGCGCGGCAGTACCTCTCCGGCGACCTCGAGGTCGAGCTGACCCCGCAGGGCACGCTGGCCGAGCGGATGCGCGCCGGCGGCTCCGGCATCGCCGCGTTCTACACCCGCACCGGTGTCGGCACGCAGGTGGCGCAGGGTGGGCTGCCGTGGAAGTACGACGACGCCGGCAACGTCATCAAGACCTCGCCCGAGAAGCCCGTGATGACCTTCGAGACGCCCGACGGCGAGAAGGAGTTCGTCCTGGAGGAGGCGATCGTCGCCGACTTCGGCATCGTCCGCGCGTGGAAGGGCGACCGTCACGGCAACCTCGTCTTCAAGGACTCCGCCCGCAACTTCAACCCGCTGGCCGCGATGGCCGGACAGATCACGATCGCGGAGGTCGAGGAGCTCGTCGAGCCCGGCGAGATCCCGCCGAACGACGTCCACCTCCCCGGGGTCTACGTCCACCGCGTGGTCCCCCTGACCCCCGAACAGGCCGCCGACAAGCGCATCGAGAAGAGGACGGTCCGCTGACATGGCATGGACACGTGAAGAGATGGCCGCCCGCGCCGCCGCGGAGCTGTCCGACGGCGACTACGTCAACCTCGGCATCGGACTGCCGACGCTGGTGCCCAACTACGTCCCCGACGACGTCGAGCTGGTGCTGCAGAGCGAGAACGGCATCCTCGGCACCGGCGCCTACCCGACCGAGGACGCCGTCGACCCTGACCTGATCAACGCCGGCAAGGAGACGGTCACCGTACGCAAGGGGGCGAGCTTCTTCGACTCCGCCACCAGCTTCGGGATGATCCGCTCCGGCAAGATCGACGCCGCCATCCTCGGCGCGATGCAGGTCTCCGCGGCCGGTGACCTGGCGAACTGGATGATCCCCGGCAAGATGGTCAAGGGCATGGGCGGCGCGATGGACCTCGTCCACGGCGCCAAGAAGGTCGTCGTACTCATGGAGCACGTCGCCCGCGACGGCTCCTACAAGATCGTCAACGAGTGCTCGCTGCCCTACACCGGCCTCGGCGTCGTCCAGCGCATCATCACCGACCTCTGCGTCCTCGACATCACTCCCGAGGGCCTGCGTCTCGTCGAGCTCGCCCCGGGCGTCACGCTCGGTGAGGTCGAGGAGAAGACCGAGCCGCCGATCCTCCGCTGACCGCCGAGTCGGCGCATCCTGACCACACCCGACACCGAGTCGGCTCGTCCTAACGAGCCGACTCGGCGTGATTTCGTGTCAGGACCGGCCGACTCGGCGGGTTGGGGTGACTTCTCGGCCGACGTAGGTGACGGCTCGGCGGGTCTGCGACAATGTCCGGCGTGGATCTGAGGGTGGTGCGGCCGACGCGCGGGAGCGTGTGGCTGGCGCTGCTCGCGGCGGTGGAGATCACCACCGGGTCCAGCCTGGCCCACCTGGCCGGCGGCGGGGAGCTGCCGGACGCGTTGTGGCTGGTGGCGACCGGGTTCGCCGCCTTCGGCGCCGGGATCGTGGTGCTGCAACGCCGAGTCGGGATCGTCCTGGGGGCAGCGCTGGCCGGCGCGGCACAGCTGGGGATGCACGAGGCATTCGAGGCGTACGCGACTCCGGCCGCACATATGCACAGCAGTGGCTCGGGCGACACCTCGATGCTGGTCGCGCACACCGCGGCGGCGGTGCTGACCGTCGCCGTGTGGCTCCTGCACCGCCGGGCCTGGCAGGTCATCTCCCGGGCGCTCACCACGCCGCCGAACCCGATCCCGTTCCGCCTGCCGGTCCAGGCGCAGCCGGTCGTGCCGCGCACCGGGCTGTGGACGTACGTCGCTGCCGGCCGGGGTCCGCCGGTCCTCGTCTGAGGACCCGACCCCGACAACTGGGCACCGCCCAACAGCAGACACTCCACAGAAAGCAACAACCATGTCTCGACGTACCCTCGCGCGCCTCGGTGCGCCCGCCGCCGCTGCCGCGGCCGTCACTTTCCTCGTCGCCGCTCCGGCCTCCGCGCACGTCACGGTCACCCCCACCGAGACGGCGGCCGGCGCCTACACCGTGCTGACCTTCAGCAACGGCCACGGCTGCGAAGGCTCGCCCACCAAGCAGGTCACGATCCAGGTCCCGGAGGGGATCAACGACGTGACGCCGACGCGGCAGCCGTTCTACGACGTCAAGGTCGTCTCCGAGAAGCTCGCCGAGCCGATCGAGGACGCCCATGGCAACAAGCTCACCGAGCGCGACGCCACCGTCGTCTACACCGCCAAGACGCCGCTGCCCGACGGTCAGCGCGACGCCTTCGAGGTCTCCCTGCAGCTGCCCGAGGAGGAGGGCACGCTCGCCTTCCCGGTCATCCAGACCTGCGTGAAGGGCGAGACCGCCTGGGTGGAGGAGGCTCCCGAGGGCGCCACCGAGGAGCCGGAGAACCCGGCTCCGTCCTTCGAGGTCACCGCGGCCGAGTCCGAGGACGGTCACGGCCACGGCGCCGAGGAGTCGGCCGAGAAGGCTGAGCCGGCCGCTGCGGAGATCGAGGACGGCGACGACGGCAACCTGTGGGGTGCTATCGGTGCCGGTGCCGGCATCCTCGGCCTGATCGCGGGCACGACCGCCCTCGCGCTGGGGCGTCGTAAGGCGTGAGTGCTCCCCTGACGCGCCGGCCCGGCCTCGACCGGTCGGGCCGGCGCGCCCTGGGGCGGCTGCTGGTGGTGCTCGCTGCCGCTGCGTACGCCGTCCTGCTCAGCACCTCCCCGGCCCAGGCGCACGCGACGCTGATCGGCACCGACCCCGAGGAGGGGGCGGTGCTGGACCAGGCGCCGGAGACGATCACCTTCACCTTCGACGAGGCGGTGACGTTGCCCCCGGCGGGCGTGACGGTCTACGACGCGAAGGGCGAGGAGGTCACCTCCGAGGCGACCGCGAGCGGCACCGAGATGCAGGTCGCGCTCGCGGAGGCGAGCAGCCTCGGCGACGGCACCTACGTCGTCGCCTGGCGCGCGGTCTCGGCCGACGGTCACCCGATCTCGGGCTCGCTGACCTTCGCGGTCGGCGCCCCGAGCCTCAGCGTCGCCCCGCCTCCGTCCACGGAGCCGTCCAGGGCGACGGCGGTGATCCACGGGGTGCTCCAGTTCCTCCAGTACGCCGCGCTGCTGCTGGTCGTGGGACTGGTCTGGTTCCGGGCAGTGATCGTCGGTGAGCACCGCACCCCGGACCGCGCCACCCCGCGGGTCCAACGGGTCGAGGTCCTCGCCGGCATGGTCGCCGTGGTCGCGCTGGTCGCGCTGGCCCCGGCCAGCGGTGCGCTGCAGAGCGAGAGCGGACCCGGGGCGATCCTCACCTTCGACGCCTGGTCGCCGGCCTCGGTCGGCAAGGAGTGGCTCAGCGCGCTGGTGGGGATCGTGGGCATCGCGGCCGCGCTCGCGCTGCGCGAACGCCCCCGCCTCGCCGCGGTCGCGGGGCTGGTCGCGATCTGCTCCCCGGCGCTGGTCGGCCACTCCCGGGCGGTCGTACCCGCCTGGCTGGTCACCGTCACCGACGTCATCCACCTCGTCGCCGGGGCGCTCTGGCTCGGCGGCCTCGTCGGGCTCGCGCTGACCCTCCCGCTGATCACCCGGCGCGGTACGGTCGCGGCCGAGATCGTCACCCGCTTCTCCACCCTCGCCGCCGCGTCCCTGGCCGCCCTGGCGGTCTCGGGCGTGCTGATGGGCTGGCGGATCCTCGGCTCGTGGGACAACCTGCTCAACAGCACGTACGGCACCCTGCTGATGACCAAGATCGCCCTGGTCGTCGCGGTGGCGGTGATGGCGGCCGGCAACCGGCTGCTGGTCCTCCCTCGCGTCCGTCAGGCGGCCGGCCACGACGACACCGTCGAGGCCGGCTCCATGCTGCGCCGGGCCGTGCTGATGGAGGCCGGCGTGCTCGTCGTCGTCCTCGGCGTCACCGGCTTCCTGGTCGACCAGCCGCCGCAGGCCGGGGCCGGCTCGCCCGGGACCGGATCGGCCACGGTCGCACAGACCAACACCCAGGCCGCGGAGCTGGGCGACGACCACCGGGTCTACGCGACACTGACCCCGTCCGGGCCGGGCCCGAACGTGCTCCGGCTGCAGATCCAGGACGCGGCCGGCGAGCCCGTCGAGGCGGCGGCGGTCCCGACCGCCAAGCTGAGGTCAGGCGATGTCGACCTGGGCAGCCTGACCCTGAAGACGGTCGCTGCCGGCACCTGGGAGGCGGACGTCGTACTGCCCAAGGGCGGCATCTGGGAGGCGACGGTCGGGCTGCGTCTGGGCGAGTTCGAGAGCCCGCTGGGACTGGTGAAGTTCTCCGTCAGGCAATGACTCTCAGACGGTGACCGGGAGCCGGAGCGTGTGGATCATCCCGTCGACACGTACCTGCACGAAGAAGACGTAGTCACCCGCCTTCGGCGGCTTCACGTGGATGCCGAGGCGGGTGCCGTCCTCGCCGTTCTCGGGGCCGCCGAGGGGGTGCAGGTGGATCACCTCGCCCGTCTCACGGCTGAACGCGGTCACGTGCGCGTAGACCCCGAGGTAGGTGCCGAGATTGACCGGCTTGCCGGCCGGGTCGGAGATCAGGACGCCGATCTCCTGGTCGATCCCGGGCTTCGGGGTCTCCTCCAGGGCAGCGATCACGGTGCCGTCGTCGGAGCCGGGTACGTCCACCTCGGATGCACCCGCGACCTTCGCCGTCGTGCCGAGCATCGCCTGCTCCCCCTTGCCGTCGGGGGTCCGGGCGGCGAACTCGACGACCACCCGGTAGGTGCCGCCCGCGGGCAGCGTCAGGTCGCCCGACCACTCCCCGGGCTCACCTTGGGTCGGGTGCAGGTGGCGGAAGACCTCCAGGTCGTCACGGACGACGTAGAGGTGGAGGTCCTTGGTCTGCTCCTCGATGTAGTCGGTGACCGGGTCGCCATCCTTGGTGATCGTGAAGCTCACCTTCCCCGGCGTGCCCGCCTCGGCGGGCAGGCTGACGTCACCGAGCGTGTAGCCGCCCGCGGTCGCGGAGGTGCCGTCGGCGCCCTTGATGGCGGTCACGACCGTCGCTGTGCTCGGAGTCGAGGTGGGGTCGGCCGCCTCCGGTTCGCCACCGCAGGCGATCAAGGTGATCGCGAGGCCGAGGGTCAGGACGACAGCAGCAATTCCGACACGCACGGAGCAAGGGTGTCATGACCGTGGTCAGAACCCGACACCCGGATTGAGAATCCCGAGCGGGTCCAGGGCCGCCTTGATCCGGTGCTGCAGGTCGATGGAGTCGGCGCCGATCTCCGGCTCGAGCCACTTCTGCTTGAGCCGGCCGACACCGTGCTCGCCGGTCGTGGTGCCCCCGAGCTCGATGGCGAGGGCGAAGATCTCGTCGCCCGCGGCGGTCTCGGCCGGCGGCATCACCCCGGGGACGTCGTCCGGCGACGGGTCCCAGCCGATGACCGGGTGGAGGTTGCCGTCGCCGGCGTGGGCGAGCGTGTAGGTGCGTACGCCGTGCCGCTCCGAGATCTCGGAGATCCGGTCCACCGCCTCGGCGAGCCGGGACCGGGGCACGCAGATGTCCTCGATGAACCAGGACCCCTCCGCCTCGATCGCGGGCAGGACCTGGCGACGCGTCTCGACCAGCCGGTCGGAGGACTCCTCGTCGACGCCCTGCTCGATCCAGGTCGCCTCCTTGCCGAGGATCGCCGCGATGGCCTCGATCTCCGTCGCCGCAGCGGGCCCGTCGGCCTGGGCGATCACCAGCGCGTCCCCGCGCTCGGCATAGGAGGTCCCGGCGAACCGGTCGACCGCCTCGAGGCAGCTGCGGTCGAGGAACTCCAGCATCGACGGCAGCCGCCGGGCGGCGGCGATCTCGGCGCAGGCCCGCGCGGCCGCGGCCACCGAGGCGTACGCCGCCGACGCGGTCAGCGTGAGCACCGGCCGTGGCTTGAGGCGCAGGGTCGCGCCGACCACGACGCCCAGGGTGCCCTCGGAGCCGACGAAGAGCGCGGTGAGGTCGAGGCCCGCGACACCCTTCATGGTGCGGCGGCCGGTGTGGATCAGGGTGCCGTCGGCGAGGACGACGTCGAGGCCGAGGACCGCCTCCCGGGTGACCCCGTACTTCACGCACCGCAGCCCGCCGGCGTTGGTCGCGACGTTGCCGCCGATCGAGCAGATCGCCGCCGAGGCCGGGTCGGGCGCGTACCTCAGCCCCACCTCGGCCGCCGCCGCGTCCAGCCGCGCGTTGAGCACGCCGGGCTCGACGACCGCGATCTCGTCGACCGGGTCGAGCTCGAGGATCCGGTCCATCGCGGACAGGTCGACGACGAGGTGGCCGGTGCCGGCCACCGCTCCGCCGGCCAGCCCGGTGCCCGCACCCCGCGGGACCACCGGCACCCGGTGCTTCGAGGCGACCCGCATGGCCGCCTGGACGTCCGCGATGCTGTGAGCCCTCACCACCGCCAGCGGCAGGCCGGCGGCGACCGATCCGGACCGGTCGGTCGAGGCCGCCAGCAGCGAGATCTCGTCGGTCACCACCTCGGAGACGCCCGCGGCGAGATCATCGACCAGGGAAAGCTGTGACTCCGTCGTCATCCTGACATCCTCTCGCCTGGCCGACTCCTCTGGCGGCCAATTGCCAACCCCTTCAACGTTACCGATACGCTTTCCCTCGAGGGGAGTACCTCACCAAGCTCATTCCGGTCAGTACGTCGGTGCCGACACCGTCCCGGAATGACACCTCGATCTCGGGGTGAGGGAGACCTCAGACGTTCATCGACACGCCTGAGGAACCCGCATGCTCGATACCATCGCCACGCCCACTCTGTGGGCCGTGACCATCGCCGCCGTCGTGGTGCTGATCGCCCTCGACTTCGTGCTGACCCGCAAACCCCACGACGTCTCCATGAAGGAGGCCATCGGCTGGTCGGCCTTCTACATCGCGCTTCCGCTCGCCTTCGGTGTCTGGGTCTGGAACGCCCACGGAAGCCAGACCGGCTTCGAGTACTACACCGGCTACATCGTCGAGAAGTCGCTCAGCGTCGACAACCTGTTCGTGTTCATGCTGCTGCTCGCCGCCTTCGCGGTGCCACGGCACCTGCAGCAGAAGGTGCTGCTCTTCGGCATCGTCGGGGCGCTCGTGCTGCGCGGCATCTTCATCGCGCTGGGCGCCGCCGCGCTCTCCCAGTGGGACATCGTCTTCCTGATCTTCGGCGTGATCCTGCTGATCACCGCCGCGAAGATCTTCACCGAGGCGCTCCGTGGCCACGACCAGAAGGTCGACCCCGAGGAGATGCTGGCCGTACGCATCGGCCGCAAGATCGGCCTGAAGCCGATGGCCATCGTGGTGCTCGCCATCTTCGCCACCGACATCGTCTTCGCCGTCGACTCGGTGCCGGCGGTCTATGGCATCACCGGCGACCCCTACCTGGTCTTCGCCACCAACGCGTTCGCCCTGCTCGGCCTGCGGGCCCTCTACTTCGTGCTCGAGGGTGCCCTGTCCAAGCTGGTCCACCTCTCCTACGGTCTGGCCGCGATCTTGGCCTTCATCGGCGTCAAGCTCGGCCTGCACTGGGCCCACGGACTCTGGGACAGCGTCCCCGTCGTCCCGACCTGGCTCTCCCTGGTGATCATCGTCGGCATCCTCGCCGTCACCGTCACCACCAGCCTGATCGCCTCCGCGCGCTCCATTTCTCCGGAGGAGGAGACCGAGGCACTGGAGGAGACGAACGCGTAGGCGACCGTGTTGGTCTCGACACGCCTCCGCCTAGCGGCTACGGCGGCTCGACCGACGGGGCACCCCGCCGGTCGAGCCAGTCCCACCCGCGATCAGTCCAGCGCGAGTCCCTCCGCCGGGCTGACCTTGGTGGCCCGCTTGGACGGCGCCACGCAGGAGACCAGGCCGGCCAGGCCGGCGGCCACGACGACCGCCACCAGCTGCAGCACCGGCAGCTCGAAGGTGGCATCGGGGAGCGTGTCGCCGACCAGGATCTCGCTGCCGCCCCAGGCGAAGAAGACGCCCAGCGCGGTGCCGACGAGAGCCGCCACGGCCGAGAGCAGCACCGCCTCGGCGGCCAGCGTCCGCCGCAGCTGACGCCGGGTCAGGCCCAGCGCCCGCAGCAGCGCGTGCTCACGTCCGCGCTCGAGCACCGAGAGGCCCAGGGTGTTGGCGATACCGGCCAGCGCGATCAGCACCGAGACCGCCAGCAGCCCGATCACCGCCCAGGTGAACACGTCCAGCTGAAGCTCGACCCAGGCGCGCTGGCTCTTGCCGTTGGTGAGCTCGGCGTCCGAAGCGATCGCACCCAGCGCACCGGCCAGGTCCTCCGGGTCGGCACCGGCATCGGCACGGACCCAGACGGCGTACGTCTGCGGGTCATCGACCAGGGTTCGCAGCGTCGCCGCGGAGATCTGCGGGGCGCCGTCGATCTCGCGTACGTCCAGGGTCACCGTCGCGGTCCGGTCGCCGACGGCCAGCGTGACCTTCTCCCCCGAAGCCTCGAACTCGTCCTTCACGAAGGCCGAGGCGGCCGCCGGCGAGACCACCATGGTGCCGGGCTTCACGGTGAGGTCCCTGAGCGCGACGTCGCCCGCCGGGGGTGCCACGACCGGCAGCGACACCGGCTTGCCGGCGGCCTTCACCGACGCCATGGCTCCCGGTACGGCGACCGCGTCCGCGACCCCCGGCACCGACTTCGCATCGCCGAGGACCGAGTCGTCCAGAGGCTTCGACTCGGACTGGAGCGCGATGTCGATCGGGTGCTGCTTCGCCATCTCGTCCAGGGTGGCACCGCGGATGGTCGCCATCCCGGTCAGCACGCCGGTGGTGAGGGTGACGCCGACCAGCAGCGACGCCGCGGTGGCGGCGGTGCGCTTCGGGTTGCGTCCGGCATTGGCCGCGGCGAGCTTCGCCGGGGAGCCGGCGACCAGCGCCAGCGCCGACCCGGCCAGCCGCACCAGGCCCGGCACGAGCGCGGGACCGAGGAGCATCACGCCGATGAAGGTGACCCCACAGCCGAACAGCACGATCAGCATCCCGGTCTGCGAGTCGTCCCAGCCCACCGCCACGAAGATCGTCGCGATGCCGGCGAGCGCCACGACCAGACCGAGGCCGAGCCGGAACAGCCCGGCGCCGCGTACGTCGAAGCCCTCCTGCGGCCGCAGCGCGGCCAGCGGGCTCAGCCGCATCAGCCGGCGCGTCGGCAGCCACGAGGCGACCAGCGTGGTGAGCACACCGAGGACGAAGGCGCCCACGAGCCACGGCCATTCGAAGGAGACCTCACCCAGCGGCGCGGTCTCGGCGAGCTGGCGTACCAGCGCGACGATCCCCCAGCCGAGCACGACACCGACCACCAGGCCGAGCAGCGAGGCGAGGAGCCCGAGTGCGAGCGCCTCGCGGCGTACCGATCGCAGGACCTGACGCTTCGTCGCGCCCATCGCGCGCAGCAGCGCGAAGTCCCGCATCCGCTGGGCGAACAGGATCGAGAAGGTGTTGGTGATGACCAGCACGGAGACGAACAGCGCGATGAAGGCGAAGATCAAGATCATGTACGCCACGATGTTGACCTCCTTGTTGAGCTGGGTCTGCAGCTCGACGAGGTAGTCGTCGGTGTTCAGCCACTTGTCGGCCTCAGCACCGGCCCCCGCGGTCATGACGGCTTGGACGTACTGGTTCTCCCAGCCCTCCATCTCGGGCCAGGTGACGTAGATCGGCGAGGACCACATCGACGGGGCATCGACCAGACCGACGACGGTCGTCTCGACCGCGGTCTTCCCGCTGCCGACCTTCAGCGTGTCCCCGATGGCGACCTTGTTGGTCTTGGCGGCGTTGGCGTCGACCACGGCCTCGCCGGCGCGGGTCGGGAACCGGCCCTCCTCGAGGTCCTGCCACTGCCAGCGCTTCTCGGTGGAGACCGCGCCGACCATGATGTCCTGGCCGAGCATGGTCTCGTCGGTGCGGACCGGCTGCGTCGAGGCGGCCAGCGCCCAGCCGCCCTTCTCGACGTACTTCTGGGTGACCTCCTCGGACG
Source organism: Nocardioides sp. NPDC087217 (assembly GCF_044744805.1). Lineage (NCBI taxonomy): Bacteria > Bacillati > Actinomycetota > Actinomycetes > Propionibacteriales > Nocardioidaceae > Nocardioides > Nocardioides sp. NPDC087217. Next base: position 46,130 of record NZ_JBIUZB010000007.1, on the reverse strand, counting down.
GGAGGTCGACCGCTCCGACCGCGTTGCGGAACGGCGCGTCGATGCCCGCGAACAGGCCCGACTTCGTCGCCGAGGTGAGGGCGTTGGTCACCACGATCAGCGCGACCGCGGCGACGACCGCCACGACTGCCGCGGCGTACCGGCGTGCGTATGTCCGCAGGGATGCGAACAGCACCGTCCGCATCAGCGCGTCACCCCTTCGATGTGCCCGTCCTTCACGGTGACGATCTCGTCGGCGTACGCCGCGGCGGAGGCCTCGTGGGTCACCATGACCACGGTCTGGCCGAGCTCGCGCACGCTGCGGCGCAGGTGGTCGAGCACCTCGGCCGAGGTCTCCGAGTCGAGGTTTCCGGTGGGCTCGTCGGCGAAGAGGATCGCCGGCTGGGTGACCAGCGCACGGGCGATGGCCACTCGCTGCTGCTGGCCGCCGGAGAGCTCGGAGGGCTTGTGGCCCAGGCGCTGCCCGATGCCGAGGGTGTCGGCGATCATCTGCGCCCGCGCGCGGGTCTCGTCGGTCACTCGCTTGCCGGCCAGCTCCAGCGGCAGCTGGATGTTCTGCCCGGCGGTGAGCATCGGCAGCAGGTTGAACGCCTGGAAGACGAAGCCGATGTTCTCCCGCCGAAAGATGGTCAGCTGGTCGTCGTTGAGGTTCTGCAGGGGTTGGCCAGCGACCGTCACCTCGCCGCTGGTGGGACGGTCGAGGCCGGCCAGGCAGTGCATCAGCGTCGACTTGCCCGAGCCGCTCGGGCCCATGATCGCCGTGAAGGCGCCGCTGCGGATCTCCAGGTCGACCCCGCGCAGGGCGTGCACCTCGGTCGCACCCTTGCCGTAGGTCTTGGTCAGGCCCACCGCTCGGGCGGCGGCCGTCATCGTGGGAACAGAGGTCTGTGTCATGCCACCGAGCCTCTCGTCGCGACGCGTCAGCCCGCATCGGGCTGGAGGCTGATCCCGGCGTACGACCGGGGGTGGATCGGCAAGGGTCGGCTCAGGGTCTTCCCTGGGTGAGGGTCACCCCGTCGGCCAGCCGGTAGGGGTTGGTCGCGACCAGGGCACCGATCGAGCGGCGCAGCCGGGAGACCTCTGCGCGCACGGTGACGATGTGCTCGGCGTCTCCGAAGACGGCCTCGCTGAGCCCGCGGGCGGTGAGTCCGGTGGGGCCGGCCCGGTCGACGAGGGTGAGGATCTCGACATGGCGCCGGGTCAGGGTGGTGCGCCACCGGCCCGACTCCGAGACGACCTCGAGAGTGCCGTCGGGGTCGAGCCGGGCGGTCAGGGTGCCGGAGGAGCCGGAGGAGGTCGGCCGGACCAGCCAGCCGCGCTCGCCGACCCGCTCGGGCAGGCACAGCCCCAGTCCCGGGACGGTCAGCATCTTGTCCTGCCGGGGCGCCGCGATCCGGTCGCGGGCGGCCATCCCGGCATGGTGGGCGACCCAGCCGTCGTCATCGACGACCAGCAGCGGACCCTCGACGCCGGAGACGACGTGGTCGGTCTCGCGGCGCAGCCGTTCGAGCCACTCCTGGTGGCGGCGCCACAGGCTCATCTCGGCCAGGCGCACCGCGCTCTCGACCAGCGCGCCGATCGCCGGGTGCAGGGTCAGGGCCGGGCCGCTGACGTCGACGACGCCGAGCAGGGCTCCGGTGCGGGGATCGTGGATCGGGGCCGCCGTGCAGTACCAGGGATGCTGGGCCTGCTCGAAGTGCTCCGCGGAGAAGAGCTCGACCGGTGCCGCCTCGGCCAGCGCGGTGCCGATCGCGTTGGTGCCGACCGCACGCTCGGTCCACAGCGCGCCCTCGACGAAACCGAGCTGGTCGGCGATCTTGAGGACCCGGGCCGAGCCCGCCCGCCACAGCACCACGCCCTCGGCGTCGGTGACCACCATCAGGTACGTCGCCGCATCCGCGGCCGAGGTCAGCACGGCCTTCAGGTCGTCGATCACCATCGCCAGCGGCGAGCGTGCTCTCCTGGCCGCGCACTCGGCCGCCGACGGCGTACGCCTGCCGTTGCTGCTCCCGGGCTCCAGGCCCATGCTCATCACGCGGCGCCAGGAGCGCTCGACCAGGATCCGCGGTGTGCTCGGTGGGCGGGTGCCGGACAGGACGGCGTCGTGGACGCGTACGAGATCACGGGCGAGGCGCGGCAGGTCTGCTCCCGCCGGGACTGCTCCGGTCACTGTCATCTGGCGTCCACCTCCGCCTCCGAGGGTAGGTGCTCGCTGTGACCGGCGCCACATGCAATCGGCTGCAACCCTTTCTCCTCCGCCCGCGCGGCGGTGTGCTGGGGGCATGACCCAGACACTCGAACCCACTCCCGCGGCCGTCCAGAGCGGCCCGGCGCAGACCTGGCTCGCCGACTTCGAGGCCGCCCTGAAGGAGCGCGACATCCCCCGGGCCGCCGGCCTCTTCGCCACGAAGAGCTTCTGGCGCGACCTGGTCGCCTTCTCCTGGAACATCACCACCGTCGAGGATCCCGCCGGGGTCGCCGACCTGCTCTCGGCCACGCTGGAGCGCGTCGACCCCTCCGGCTTCGCGCTCGAGGAGCCGGAGGCGACCGCGGACGGCGTGACCACCGCGTGGTTCACCTTCGAGACCGCGATCGGTCGCGGCCGCGGGCTGCTGCGGCTCAAGGTCGAGGACGATCGCCCGAAGGCGTGGACGTTCCTGACCACGCTCTACGAGCTCAAGGGACACGAGGAGCCCCGCGGCGTACGTCGCCCAAGGGGTGCCGAGCACGGCGTCAACCGTGACCGGGTGACCTGGGCGGAGAAGCGGCAGGCCGAGGCGGAGACGCTGGGCCTGACCGAGCAGCCGTACGCGGTGGTCATCGGCGGCGGGCAGGGCGGCATCGCGCTCGGCGCGCGGCTGCGTCAGCTCGGGGTGCCGTCTCTCGTCATCGACCGCTACGAGCGGCCCGGTGACCAGTGGCGCGGCCGCTACAAGTCGCTGTGCCTGCACGACCCGGTCTGGTACGACCACCTGCCCTACCTGAAGTTCCCCGACAACTGGCCCGTCTTCGCACCCAAGGACAAGATCGGCGACTGGCTGGAGTCCTACGTCAAGGTGATGGAGGTGCCGTACTGGTCCTCGACCACGGCCACCAGCGCCTCCTACTCGGAGGAGGCCGGCGAGTGGACGGTCACCGTCTCGCGCGGCGGCGAGGAGATCACGCTGCACCCGAAGCAGCTCATCCTGGCCACCGGGATGTCCGGCAAGCCGAACATCCCGGACCTGCCGGGCATGGACATCTTCGAGGGCGAGCAGCACCACTCCTCCAAGCACCCGGGGCCGGATGCGTACGAGGGCAAGCGGGTCGTGGTGATCGGGTCCAACAACTCCGCCTTCGACATCTGCGGCGCTCTGTTCGAGCACGGTGCCGACGTGACCATGGTGCAGCGGTCCTCGACCCACATCGTGAAGAGCGACACGCTGATGGACATCGGGCTCGGCGACCTCTACTCCGAGCGTGCGGTCGCCTCCGGGATGACCACGGAGAAGGCCGACCTGGTCTTCGCCTCGCTCCCCTACCGGATCATGCACGAGTTCCAGATCCCTTTGTATGAGCAGATGGCTGAGCGCGACGCCGACTTCTATCAGCGTCTGGAGAAGGCAGGGTTCCGGCATGACTGGGGCGACGACGGCTCGGGCCTGTTCATGAAGTACCTGCGCCGCGGCTCGGGCTACTACATCGACGTGGGCTCGGCCGAGCTGGTCGCCGACGGGTCGGTCAAGCTCGCTCACGGCCAGGTCTCCCATCTGACCTCGTCGGCTGTCGTGCTCGAGGACGGGACGTCGCTGCCGGCTGATCTGGTCGTGTACGCCACCGGCTACGGCTCCATGAACGGCTGGGCCGCCGACCTGATCAGCCAGGAGGTCGCCGACCGCGTCGGCAAGTGCTGGGGTCTCGGCTCCGACACCACCAAGGACCCCGGGCCGTGGGAGGGCGAGCAGCGCAACATGTGGAAGCCGACCCAGCAGGAGGCGCTGTGGTTCCACGGCGGCAACCTGCACCAGTCGCGCCACTACTCGCTCTATCTCGCGCTGCAGCTCAAGGCCCGGTTCGAGGGGATCGAGACGCCGGTCTACAACCTGGCGCCGGTGCATCACCTCGCCTAGGGACTCTCCGGAGTCAGCGGCCGACCAGACCGGTCTCGTAGGCCAGCACCACGAGCTGTACGCGGTCACGAGAGCCGGTCTTGGCCAGCAGCCGGCCGACGTGGGTCTTCACGGTCGCCTCGGCGACCACGAAGGTCTCGGCGATCTCGGTGTTGGACAGGCCGCGGCCGACCAGCGTGAGCACCTCGCGCTCACGCTCGGTCAGCGCCTTCAGCCGCCCTTCGATCGCTGGCCCGGCGGTCGCGGGCGCGGTGGCGGCGAAGTGCTCCAGCAGGCGCCGGGTGGTGCTCGGCGCGACGACCGAGTCGCCGGCGTGCACGGTGCGGATCGCGGTCAGCAGGTCCTCGGGGCGGGCGTCCTTGAGCAGGAACGCAGCGGCGCCCGCCCGGATGGCGGCGAAGGCGTACTCGTCGAGGTCGAAGGTGGTCAGCACGATCACCCGGGGTGCACCCTGGCGGCCGGCGATGAGTTCGGTCGCCTCGACGCCGTCCATGCGGGGCATGCGTACGTCCATCAGGACCACGTCGGCCTCGGTCCGGCCCAGCGCGGCGACGGCCTCCTGGCCGTCGCCCGCCTCACCGACCACGCTCAGGTCGGGCTGGGAGTCGATGAGCATCCGGAAGCCGGCACGGACGAGCTCCTGGTCGTCCACGAGAAAGACACGGATCGTCATAGCGGGAGTCTTGCGTAGACACGGAAGCCACCGCCGGATGCGGGGCCGGTCTCGAGTGTTCCGTCGTGTGCGGAGATGCGCTCGCGCATCCCGACGAGGCCGAGGCCGCCGGGCTGCGCGGTGGCGTCCGCGGCTGCACCTCGGCCGTTGTCGGTGACCTCGATCGCGAGACTGCCGTCGTCGGCGGTCACGGTGACTCTGGCCGCGGCGCCCGGACCGGCGTGCTTGCGTACGTTGCTGAGCGACTCCTGCACCACTCGGTAGGCGGTCAGCGCGACACCCTCGGGCACGGCGAGACCGGGCTCGGGAAGGTTCGCGGCCAGCTCCATGCCGCCGGCCCGGGTCTCCTCGACGAGGGTCGCGATGTCGCCCAGCCGTGGCTGCGGACGGGTCAGCGTGTCCCCGTCGCGCAGCAGACCGAGCAGCTGCCGCATCTCGGTCAGCGCCTCTCGGGCGGTCTGCGCGACGGTCTCCAGCGCCTTCGGGGCGAGGGCCGGGTCCTGCTCGGCGGCATAGCGCGCGCCGTCGGCCTGGACCACGATCACGCTCAGCCCGTGGGCGACCACGTCGTGCATCTCGCGCGCGATCCGCGCCCGCTCCTGGGTCGCTCCGAGCTCGGCACGCTGCTCGGCCTCGCGGCGCAGCTGCTCGTTGCGCTGGATCAGCGAGTCGACGTACGCCGTTCTTGTGCGCGCCAGCGCTCCCAGTGCCCAGGCGGCCACGGGGAAGGTGGCGAGCGAGAGCACGACCGGGACGTAGGTGCTCCAGTTGATCTCGTCCTGGGCCGGGCCGTTTGAGGCGGCATCGACGGCGCCCAGCCAGTCGTAGGCGCCGAGGACGGACCCGAAGAGGCCCACCGCGAGCGCGGCCAGGCCCCAGCGCGGCCGGGCGTAGCGCGCCACCGAGTAGACCGCGATCGGGAAGGAGACCTGGGAGACGAGCGGATAGTCGAGCAGGAGCACCTGCAGCCCGCAGGCTCCGGCGACGATGGCGTACACGATCACCGGGTGCCGGCGGCGCCACAGCAACGGCACCAGCTGGATCACCACGAGCACCAGGTCGGCGACGTGGTTGACGCTGGACACGTCCTGGGCCGCGCCGCCGCTGAGCAGCGCCTGGACCGCGTAGAACGGGATGATCAGGAACAGGGTGCCCGCGAGCAGTACGTCGAACCACCATCGCCCACGCGGGCCGAGCCGCCAGGGCCGTACCAACTCCTCCACGCACCCACCGTAGAGGAGCCGAGGCGGCCGCGACGTCAGCCCGGGGACGGATGTGCTCCTCAGACCCGGGGCGGACTAGAATCCAGAGGCTGGCGATGGATATTGCCGCTTGATGATGCTTGGGAGGGCTCGTGGAGGCAGTGCGCTACGTCGCGATCGGTGACTCGTTCACGGAAGGAGTCGGCGACGAGACTCCTGACGGTCATGTACGCGGCTGGGCCGATCTGGTCGCCCAGGGCTGGGCCGCTTCGGGCGTGCGGGTGGAATATGCCAACCTCGCGATCCGCGGGCGCCTGATCCGCCCGATCGTCGAGGAGCAGCTCCCCGCCGCGCTCGCGCTGAAGCCGACCCACCTCTCCTTCAACGGCGGCGGGAACGACATGCTCCGCCCGAAGGCCGACGCGAACGCGATCGCCGACTTCCTCCGCCCCGTGCTCGAGGCCTGCGACGCCCACGGGATCAAGCTGATCCTGCTCTCCGGCGCCAACCCCTCGGCCCGGCTCCCGCTCGGCAAGGTCTTCCAGCGTCGCGGCGACGAGCTCGTCGGCCTGGTCGAGCAGCGGATCGCCCATCGCGACGACGTCGTACGGGCCTACAACTGGCCCGACACCACGCTCACCGACGGACGCTTCTGGTCCGAGGACCGCCTCCACATGAACGCCCGCGGCCACCACCGAGTCGCCGCCCGCGTCCTCGACTCGCTCGGCGTCGAGGTCCCCGAGGGTTGGTGGGACCTCGACTTCGAGGCCGCCGCGGGTAAGAAGGGCCTGGCCTACTACCGCGAGTTCGTCGGCCCCTGGATCCACCGCCGCCTCACCGGCCGTTCCTCCGGCGACGGGCGCACCGCCAAGTTCCCCACCTGGACCCCGATGGCCAACTGACGCCGAGGCGTCAGGTACGTCGGCCGAGGCGTCAGGTAGGTCGGTCGAAGCGTCACCTGCGTCGGCCGAGTGGGCATGATGTGCCAACTCGGCCAGCGCGAGTGACGCCTCGGCCGACGAGGGTGACGCCTCGCTGGGACCGAGTGGTCAGAGTCGTCGTACGCGGAGCACGCAGGTGACCATCGGCAGGGTGAACTCGCCGGCCGACGTCTCCGGCCTGGTGGCGAGGTAGCGCCGGATCCGGGCGAGGGTGGCCTCCCGTTCCTCGTCCGGCATGACCAGCATCCCGGCGCGGGTGCCGAGCGTCGCGACGAGCGAGTCGGCGGTGCGGCGCTGCCCGTGCTGGAAACCGGCCTGTTCCGGGGAGCGGAAGCGGACCGGCGCGTCCGTCGTCGGCAGGTGCAGGGTCGCTGTCTCCGTACGCCAGCTCGCCGGGGTGTCGCGTGGTCCGATCGCCGCGGGGCCGCTGACCCTCGCCAGCCCGGCGACCCAGTCGACGCTGTCGTCGACGGTGTTCCACAGACCGGCGAGCACCCCGCCTGGCGCGAGCACTCTGGCGATCTCGGGGCCGGCGACGGCCATGTCGAACCAGTGCATCGCGTTACCTGCTAGGACCGCGTCGACGGAGGCGTCCGGGAGCGGGATCGACTCGGCGCTGCCCGACAGCGCCGCGACCTCGGGCAGGCTCCTTCGCAGCTCCGCCAGCATCGCCTGGTCGGGCTCGACGGCCGTGACGTCCGTACCCATCGCCGCCAGGGTCGCGGTGAGCTTCCCGGTGCCGGCGCCGAGATCGAGCACCCGCGGCCCCGGTGCTGGCTCGAGCGCCCACCGGATCGCTTCGTGCGCGTAGTCGGGACGATGCGCGGCGTACGCGTTCGCCGCCGCGCCGAAGGATGCGGCGTGCCGGTGCCGAAGGTCCGAGTCCACGCAGGCAACCCTCCGGTACGTCGCCACAACTGACAACTCGATTGCCAAAGCTGACGTCTCGGCCAACGTAAGTGCCGTCTCGGCCGACGCGAGTGCCGTCTCGGCCGACGCGAGCGCCGTCTCGGCCGACGTAGGTGCCGTCTCGGCTCAGGACCAGTGGCGGCGGATGACGGCGGTGACGTCGAAGGGGTCGGCGCCGCGTTGGGCGGCCAGGACGCCGGCGCCTTCGGGTGAGCCGGTGTAGAGCAGGCCGGAGCCGCCTACCCAGTGTTCCCAGGCGGCGAGGAACGACTTCGCGTCGGCGGCTCGACGGCCGAGGGCGGTGGGGACCGCGTGCCAGGCCTCGGCGTTCGCGGCGTGCCTGCCCGAGACGCCCAGCCGCAGCCTCTCGAGGGCATTCAGGTCGCCCGTGATCGGGCGCGAGACCAGGTAGCGGGGCGCGGCGATCGGCGCCAGCGCCTCCTCGAGCGAGGCGGCGAAGAGTGCCGACTCCTCCTCGGGCACCCCGGCGAGGTGGAGGCGATAGCTGCCGTCGCTGTCCACGGCGATCTCGAGGCTGTCGGCGCCGGCCGAGGTCTGTCCGGTCGTCTTCAGCGCGTCGGCGACCGCCGCCCCGACCGCGCCGACGCTCGGGCGCCGGCGCAGCTGGGAGGCGATCCGGGTGCCGTCCCGATAGACGTTCATGGCCCACAGCGCCCACAGCCCACCGACCGCTCCGCCGACGGCCGCCGCGGCCCCGCCTGCGGCACCGAAGGCGAGCGCGAGAACCAGCCCGAAGCTCAGCAGAACCGCGGAGGCGAGGACGACCGGCGCCGGCAGTCGCCATTCCGGCACCCGGCCCTCCAGCAGCCGGAACCCAGGTGGACGTGGAGTGAGCACGACCCCCGACGGCGCACGCAGCGCACCCGCCCGGCGGAGTCGGATCCTGACGGTACGGCCGGCGACGTCGGCGTACGGCTCCCCGATCCGCCACCGCTCCCGGATCGCCGCGCGGTCCTCCGAACGGGCGACCATGCGGGCGTTGACGGTGTCGAAGTCGGACTCGGGCGGGGCGGCGTACGGGGAGAACGTCTCGTCGATGTGGCCGACGCCGTCTACGACCGAGCCGTCCTCGTCGGCGCCGAAGAAGCCGGTGTGCTTGCGGACCAGGCGCTTCCAGTCGTTGTCGCCGCGCGGGTGCTCCTCCTCGACGCAGACGACCGTCCAGTTGACCGCGACCTTGTCGGGCCGCTCCGGATCCGTACGCAGCGAGCGACCGCGCAGCTGCACGACCGCGGTCGTGGTCGTGGCCGCGGTGAGGTCCACGATCCCGGTGACCGACCGAGCGTCCCAGCCCTCCCCGAGCAGCCCGCGCGTGCCGACCAGCACCCGGCAGCCACCGGCCTCGAAGAACCGGGTCACGTGCCCGACCCACTGCCGACTCCCCCAGCGCCCCACGAGCGTGGCGTACGCCTCCCCCGGCTCGACCTGCAGAGCCTCGGCCAGAGCGCGGTCGGTCTCGGCGATGTGCTCGACCAGCGCGGCGAGGGTCGCCGCGGGTCCGGCGACGGTGGCACCGGTGACCAGCAGGACGTCGTCGTGCGACCCGCACAGCGTCGCGAGCACCGCCCGCGCGGAGCCGGACTGCTCGGCGATCACCCCGCGCAGGTCGACCGGCAGCGTGGCCGAGGCCCGCTCGTGGTCGGTGACGACCAGCAGCCGCAGCGAGTCACCGTGGGCCAGACGCTCGTGGTCCACGATGGCCGCGGTCGCCGTCGTCTTCGCCTCCGAGCGCGCCAGTACCCGGTCGACGGGCGAGCGCCCGGCCCGGATGCCACGCCGGGTCAGCGAGTAGCCGACCGCCGGCAGCGCCTGCTTGATCGCGGCCAGCGCCTCCTGGTCGGCCTCCGCCTCGGAGGCGGCCAGATGTCCGCGTACCCAGTCGCCGATCAGCGCCACCCAGTCCTCGGCCGAGGGATCGCGACGGTGCGCCTCGGTCAGGTTCGCCCCGTCGGGCAGCGCGAGCAGCCCGCGGTGGTGGGCCCGCAGCGCCGCCGTGGCCACGTCGGGCATCGCCTTCGCGAGCTCGGCCCAGGACGGAGCCCCCGCCGACCGGGACACGAACCGCCGGTCCAGCCAGGTCAGGAACGGCACGCTGCCCAGATCGGCCGAGGTCAGCGCAGTGAGCAGCTCCTCGAACCGCTCCGCGCTCCCTCGCAGCCATTCTCGCTCGCCCGGCGTCGGCGCGGTCAGCCAGACCAGGTCCGCGAACGGTGCCAGGTCGCCCTCGCGCACCACGGCCGGGATCGAGGTCGAGAAGACGATCTCGCCGAACAGCAGCCCGACCAGCGCGGACTCCTCCTTGGTCAGCGCCTCGGGTGGAGTCGCGGTCAGCCCCAGCACCCGCGCCTCCGGCAGCAGCAGGAGGATCTCGCCGAGCAGCTCGCCCCAGACCTCGAGCAGGTGGTGGCACTCGTCCAGCACGAGCAGCAGCGGCCCGGCCGTACGCAGCGCCGAGACCAGCGCCCGGCCGTTGTCGTGCAGCCTGGCCAGATGGCTCTCCCCGGTCTCCGCCTCGTCGTCGGGATCGCCGAAGACCGCGACCGACTGGTAGGTCAGCGAGGTCAGCGGCGCGTCCAGATCCCGCGACGAGGACGCCGAGAGACCCAGCGCCGCGGCCTGACGCAGCCACTGCCCCTGGATGGCGGTGTTGGGGCTGAGTACGACGACCTTCGCCCCGTCCGCGACCGCGTCGCGTGCCGTCTCCAGCCCGACCAGCGTCTTCCCGGCGCCGGGCGGCAGCACCACCCACGCCCGCGAACGCCCCGCACCCCAGGCCGCGCTCAGTGCGGAGAGCGCACGCTGCTGATGGACACGGAGCTTCATTCAGCGAAGCCTAGCCAGCGCCGAGGCGTCACCCGCGTCGGCCGAGGCGTCAGGTACGTCGGGGGGGGGGGGGGCCCCCCCCCCCCCCCCCCCCCCCCGGGGGGGGGGGGGGGGGCCCCGGGGGGGGGGGGGGGGGGGGGGGG
>NZ_JBIUZB010000007.1:0-35299 GCF_044744805.1 Nocardioides sp. NPDC087217 | reverse complement strand
TAGGCCCCGGTTTCTTCATCCGCCTCCCCCCCCCCCGGGCGGGCGCGTCCCCCGGGGGGCCGGCGCTGCCGGGCCGGGGGGCGGGGGGCCCCCCCCCGCCCCCCCCCCCCCGACCTGAGTGACGTTTCGGCCGACGGCGGTGACGCCTCGGCAGGGTTGCTAGGCGGCGGTCGCGAAGGCCGCCTCGGACTCCGGGTTGCGGGCTACGGAGCGCCGGGCGAGCGAGAAGGTGACCGCACCGAGGACCGAGGTGACCACCATGGTGATCGCCAGCGGAACCGCGGTGTGCTCACCGGCGACGGCGCCGAGCGGGGAGGCGAGGCCGCCGCCGAGGAACATGATCCCGCCCATCAGGGCCGAGCCGGCGCCGACCGAGGGACGGGCCTGCTCGATGGCGAGGGCGCCGGTGTTGCCCATGATCAGGCCGACGCAGGTGGTGACGACCAGGATCGGCAGCAGGATGAGCGCCTTCGGCACCGGCAGCAGCGCGACGACGAGCACGAACAGCGCGCCGATGGCGAGCACCGGCTGCGCCGACCGGATGATCTGCGCGGGATGCACCTGCCGCTTGGCCAGCCGCGCCGAGAAGAGCCCGGCGACCGTCAGGAAGGCGGCGTTGACTGCGAACCCGATGCCGTAGACCGCCGCCGACGTGCCGATCACCGACTGGTAGAGGAACGAGGAGGAGGAGACGTACGTCATCAGGGTGGCGAACGTGAGCGACTGCGTCAGCGCGTAGCCGAGGAAGGCGGGCTTGGCGAGGAGACGGCCGAGGTCGGCGTACTCGACCCGGCGGCTGCGGCGCTCGACGGGGAGCGACTCGCGGATCACCAGCACCACGACGACGACCTGCGCGACGGCGATCGCGGCCACGATGCCGAGCACCCCGCGCCACGGTACGAACCCGGCGAGGGCGCCGCCGATCACCGGGGCCAGGATCGGCGCGATCCCGCTGATCGACATCATGATCGACATCGCCCGCGCGGCGGCGAAGCCGTGGAGTACGTCGGCCACGATCGCCCGTGCCATCACGATCCCCGCCGCGGCGGCGAGCGCCTGGATGAAGCGGGCGGTGATCAGCAGCTCGACGGTGGGTGCCAGGGCGGCCAGCACACCGGCCGCGGCGGCCACGACCGACCCGATCAGCAGCGGCTTGAGCCGCCCGAACCGGTCCGAGATCGGTCCCCAGGCGATCTGTCCGAGCGCGAGCCCGATCAGGAAGGCGGTGAGGGTGAGCTGGACGTTGCTCGCCGCGGCCCCCAGATCGCTGCCGATCTGCGGGAAGGACGGTAGGTAGAAGTCGATCGCCAACGGCGCGGATGCCGAGAGCAGGGCGAGCGCGAGCAAGAGCCGCGGCGGGACTGACGTCACCGAGTGAACCTCCGGAGAGTTTGGTTGAAGAAGACAACCAACCGAACGCCGAAGTCCCGCCGGGCATTCCTCACCAGAGCGTGATGGACCTCTCGAAGATCCCGGTCAGGTCCTCCGCCGACGGCTGCTTCGGCGCGGTGGCGAGCAGCCGCTGCTGCTTGAGCGCCCCTTCGACCAGGTCGGGGATGTCGCCGGCGACGTAGCCGACCTCGCCGATCCCGGCCGGGATGCCGATGTCCCGCATCAGGTCGCTCAGCACCCGGGGCAGCAGGTCGCGCGGCTCCTCCTTCGACTCGTCGAAGCCGGGAGCCAGCAGCCGGGCCGCACGCAGGTGCCGCTCGGGGGCGGCGTCGAAGGTGTAGCGGAAGGCCTCCGGAGCGGTCAGCGAGACGGCCATCCCGTGCGGCACCAGCGCCTCATCGCCGGGGTAGTCCTTGGGGTGGAAGTCGCGCACCCGCCCGGCGATCGGGTAGGCGCAGGCGTGCGGGATGTGCACGCCTGCGTTGCCGAAGCCCAGACCCGCGAAGGTCGCCGCGAACGCCATGTCACCGCGTGCGAGCGTGTCGTCGCCGTGCGCGACCGCCTGACGGAACGACCCGGCCAGCAGGGAGAGACCCTTCTCCGACCACATGTCGGAGATCGGGTTGGCGCCGCAGTAGGGGACGCGCTGATCGGGCGACTTGCGATCGTAGGAGGTGTAGGGGCGCGCCGTGTAGCTCTCCAGCGCGTGGCACAGGATGTCCATCCCGGACGCGGCCGTCACCCCGGCGGGCTGAGTCATCATCAGGTCGGGGTCGACGACGGCCAGCGTCGGGCGCAGGCGCGCGTGCGAGATCCCGGTCTTCACCTTGAGCGACAGCACGTCGAGCACGCACACGGTCGTCGACTCCGCACCGGTGCCGGTGGTGGTCGGCACCGCGACCAGGGGCAGCAGCGGGTTGGCCGGCGCGAGCCCGCGTCCCACCGGCGCGTTGAGGTAGTCCATCAGGTCGCCGTCGTTGGTGGTCAGCAGGTTGACCGCCTTCGCGGTGTCGATGCTCGACCCTCCCCCGACCGCCACGATCGCGTCGAACGGCCCGTGCTCGCGGGCGAACTCGACCGCCTCGCGCATGCTCTCGTCGGTCGGCTCGACATGGACGCCGTCGAAGACGACGGCAGTGACGTCGTACGCCTTCATCTGCTCGGCCACGCGCTGCGGCAGCCCGGTCGCGGAGATGCCGGGATCGGTCACCACGAGGGCGCGGCAGGCGCCCAGCGACGCGAGGTCGTAGCCGATCTCGGCCGAGGCGCCGGTGCCGAACTTGAGCTGCGGGGAGCCATAGGTGAACACGGTCTCAGGTGTGGCGTGCGTCATGAGGCGCACGATATCGACCGGCTTCCACCCGCATCACCGGTCGGAGTGCCCAAACGTCTCGTGAGACACCCGTGGTCTTAAGTCATGTATTTCACTAGACTTTATTCAGATCAAGCCGACGCCGTCAGAGGAGACCGCGCATGACCATCACCGAAGCATCCCCCGTCAACGAGCTCACCGTCCACAAGGTCGGCGGCCGGATCGGCGCCCGCATCGACGGCGTCACCCTCTCCGGCGACCTCCCCGCCGAGACGATCGCCGAGATCCGGTCCGCCGTCCTGGCGAACAAGGTCGTCTTCTTCCGCGGCCAGGACCACCTCGACGACCGCGCGCAGATCGCGTTCGGCGAGCGTCTGGGTCCGCTGACGACCGCCCACCCGACGGTGAACACCGGCAGCGCCCGCGTCCTGACCCTCAAGGCCAACCGCGGCATGGCCGCCAACTCCTGGCACACCGACGTCACCTTCGTCGACCGGCCCCCGGCGTTCTCGATCCTGCGCGGTGCGGAGATCCCCGAGTACGGCGGCAACACCGTCTGGGCCAACACCGTCACCGCCTACGAGCGGCTCCACCCCCAGCTCAAGGCGCTGGTCGACAACCTGTGGGCGGTCCATTCCAACGACTACGACTACGTACGCCCCGACCAGGCCGACTCCACCGACGACGTGGCCGCGCGCAAGCGCGAGGAGTTCGTCTCCACGATCTACCGGACCGAGCACCCGGCGGTCCGGATCCACCCCGAGACCGGCGAGCGCGCGCTCGTCCTGGGCCACTTCGTCAAGCACTTCACCCGCCTGAACCAGAAGGAGAGCGCGATCCTCTTCAACCTCCTCCAGGACCGGGTCACCGCCCTGGAGAACACCGTCCGGTGGCACTGGCAGCAGGGCGACGTCGCGATCTGGGACAACCGCGCCACCCAGCACTACGCCGTCGCCGACTTCGACGAGCTGCCACGCGAGGTGCGGCGCATCACCGTCCAGGGTGACGTACCCGTCTCCATCGAGGGCGAGCACAGCCGGGTGATCGAGGGCTCCGCCGAGGTCTACAACCGCCTCGACGAGCTGATCTCCTGACCGACGTACGTCCGGGAGGTCAGGCGAGCGTGAAGCCGACCTTCCGGGCGACGACGTCGGCCGTCGCCAGCCGTACCTCGACCTCCTCGCCGAGCGGGAGCGCCGTCGCGCCGGTGACCCGGGCCTCGATGGCAGGCTCCTCGACGGTGATCGAGCCCTTCTGCTTGTCCTCGTCGTCGACCTCGACCACCACCGCGGTGAAGGTCTCTCCGACCCGCTTGGACAGCACCCCGGCCTCGACCAGGTCGACGACGCCGCGCTCGTAGGCACCGCTGGTGCGCGAGGAGGCACGCATCGTCTCCGGAAGGGTGGTGAACGCGCTGGTCACCCAGTCGGGGACCGGCTGGTCGGCGCAGAGCGCCAGGCAGACCTCGCCGGCGTAGCGGTCGATCAGCCGGCGCAGCGGCGCCGTCACGTGCATGTACTCGTTCGCCAGCGCCGAGTGCTCGGTCAGCGCGGGCAGCTCGCCGTTGAACGAGGCGTACCCACTCCCGCGCAGCAGCCGGGTGCACGCGATCGCCATCGCGGCGTGCTTGCCGTTCTTGCCGTCGAGCGAGCGGATGAAGTCGGGGTAGAGCATCTCCGCGGGCCACTCCAGCCCGAGCGCCCGAGCGGTGCGGTGCAGCCGCTGGACGTCTCGGGGGTCGGGTTCGGGAAGGGTCCTGAGGAGCCCGACGCGGGCGTAGACCATCAGGTCGGCCGCCCCGAAGCCGGTGAGCAGCGAGATCTGGGCGTTCCAGTCCTCGACGGGGAGCAGGTCGCGGTACTCCAGCGACCACTGATCGCCCTGGACCGAGATCTCCTGGTCGCGCAGCGGCAGGTTGACCCCGCCGCGAGCCGCCTCGAGGGCGATCCGCTTCTCGCCGATCTCCTTCAGCAGCTGGAGGGAGTCGGCGTAGTCGGTCTCGGCGAACCCGTCGCCGTCGAACATCTTCTGCACACCCTCATATGAGAGTTTCGCCCGCGACCTGACCAGCGCGCGCTCCACGAAGGTGTCGGTCCCCTCGCCGGTCGCGTCGAGCCTGTGGGTCCACAGCAGGGCGGGGCGTACCTGGTCCGGGAGCAGCGAGGCGGCGTCCTCGGAGAGCACCTTGGGGTGGAGCGGGATCTTCGCATCGGCGGCGTAGAGCGTCTCGCCGCGCCTGTTGGCCTCCAGGTCGACCGGGTCGCCGGGCGCCACGAAGGCGGCCACGTCGGCGATCGCGTAGTGCACCACGTAGCCGTCGCCGTCGCGCTCCAGGTGAAGCGCCTGGTCGAGGTCCATCGACGTCTCGGGGTCGATCGTGACGAACGGCAGGTCGGTGCGGTCGAGCTCCGGGAGTCTGGGGTTGGCCGCGGCGGCGGCCGCCGCTTCCTCCACCTCAGGCGGGAACTCGGCGGTCACCCCCAGCTCGGCCTGGAGCGCGGCGATCCCGTCGCGGAGCGTGGTGGCGGCGACACCGTTGTCGGCACTGGCGACCCGGATGATGCGTGCGGAGCCCATGGCCAGAACTGTAGTGGCTACTTCTTCTTCGAAGCCTTGTACGTCTTGTGCAGCGCGGCGGCTTCCTTGCCGAACGCCTTCGGGTTGCCCTTGAAGGCGTCGAACTGCCCCCACAGACCCTTCGTGGACCTGCTGTGCGCCTTCGCCGTCCTGTCGATCTTGGCCACCGCCCGGCGCTGGGAGGAGGTCAGCGACCGCTTCGCCCGGAGGTGCTCCGAGCGCGCACGGGCCTTCTTCGAGACGTCCTGGATCAGCCAGAACAGCCCGACGATGATGATCACGACGAGGAAGCCGGCAAGGTTGGGCCCGGAGGCGGACTCGGCGGCCAGAACGATCATGACTGGAACGTAAGCTCGCACGTTCTCCCAGGTCACAGGCGCTTTGAAAGATACCCAATCCTCGATTCGGCCATCCTGGCCCCGGGCGGCACGATAGTCCCCGTGCTGATCCTGCTGCCGCCCTCGGAGGGCAAGACCGCGGCCGTACGCGGCAACCCGCTCGCGCTCGACGACCTCCGCCTCCCGCGGCTCACCCCGGCCCGAGCCAAGGTCATCGACGCGCTGGTCGAGCTCTGCACCACGCGCCCGGACGAGGCGGTCGACATCCTCGGTATCCCGAAGACCCAGCCCGAGCTCGTCACCCTGAACGCCGGGCTGGCCGATGCCCCCACCGCGCGCGCCGACCGGATCTACACCGGCGTCCTCTACGACGCCCTCTCCCCTGCCACCCTGTCGCCGGCCGCCAAGCGCCGCGCGACCAGCCGGGTCATGGTGACCAGCTCCGTGTTCGGCCTCGTCGGCCTCGCCGACCGCATCCCGGCGTACCGTCTCTCGGGCGACACCACCCTCCCCGGCATCGGCGGCGTCCAGGCCCACTGGCGCGCCCACCTCGGCGCCGGCGTGTCCGAGGCCCTCGGCGACGGCCTCCTCGTGGACCTGCGGTCCGGGACGTACGCCGCCTTCTGGCGCCCAGAGGACGTTGCCGCCCGCACCGCCACCGTCCGTGTCCTCCACGAGCACAACGGTCAGCGCAAGGTGGTCAGCCACTTCAACAAGGCCACCAAGGGCCGCCTCGTCCGGGCCCTCCTCGAGTCCGGCGCCAACCCCCGCACCCCCGCCAAGCTCGCCGACGCCTTCCGCGACCTCGGCTGGACCGTCGAGACCGGCCCCGCCACCAAGACCGGCACCCAGCTCGACATCATCGTCTCCGAGATCTGACCCCGCGCCGAGTCGGCTCGTACTGACCGAAAACCTCGCCGAGTCGGCTCGTCATGACGAGCCGACTCGGCGAGAAATCAGGTCAGGATGCGCCGAGTCGGCGTCAGAAGAGGCCGGAGGCGAAGGGGTCGCGGGAGACGGGGAGACCGTTGAAGAGGCGCATCGAGGCGCGGTCGTCGGCGAAGAAGGAGACGACGGTGACGGAGGCGGGCGAGAGCTCCATGCTGAAGACTCCGGCGATCGGGGCGCCCAGGGCGTGGGCGACGATCAGCTTGATCGGCGAGACGTGGGAGGTGACCACGACGGTCTCGCCGGCGTGGGCCTCGAGGACCCGCGAGAGGCCGTCGAGCACGCGGGCCTGAGCGGAGTCGAAGGACTCACCGCCCGGGGGCGCGACCTCGGTGGCCCCCATCCACGCCTTCATCTCGTCAGGGAAACGTTGGGCGACCTCACCGAAGGTGAGCCCCTCCCACTCCCCGAACTCGATCTCGGCGAAGGCGGGCTCCTCGACCAGCCGGGCACCGAGCGCCCCGGCGACGAGCTCACCGGTCTCGACGGTGCGCAGGACCGGCGAGGTCACGACGGTCGAGACCGAGGACGCGAGCGGCTTGAGCCATTCCGCGGTGAGCATCACCTGCTCGCGGCCCTCCTGGGTCAGCGGCGGGTTGTCGCCGCCGAGGCCTCCGGAGAACGCCTTGGCGGCGGTGTGCTTGGTGACCCCGTGACGTACGAGGACCAGCGTCGTCGCTGCCGCGCCGGCTCCCCACCCGCGCGCGGTCTTCTCGCTCACAGCCCCGACTCGGCGGTGCGGACCAGGATGCGGGAGCACTCCTCGCAGCGCACGACCTCGTCGGCGGCGAGGCCGCGGATGCGGGAGATCTCGGCGGGGTCGAGCTGGAGGTTGCAGCCGCCGCAGCGGCGGGCACGCAGCTCGGCAGCACCGACACCCATCTTCTCGCTCAGCCGCGAGTAGAGGGCGAGCAGGTCGTCGGGGATGCCCTCGAGCGCGGGCGTCCGCTCCTCGGCGACCGCGGCGAGCTCGCCGTCGATCTTCGAGGTCTCGACGTCGACGGAGTCGACCGCGACCGCGAGCTTCTCGGTGATCTCGGCCAGCTCGGCCTCGAGCCGGGTCACGGCAGTCTGAGCCTCCTCGAGCTGCTCCATGACCTCGAGCTCCTCGTCCTCGAGCACCGAGATCCGGCGGTCGAGGGTGGCCAGCTCGTGCTGCATGCGCTCGAGGTCCTTGGCGCTGCTGATCGCCCCGGAGTCCATCCGCTCCTGGTCGCGCCGGCGGCGGGTCTTGACCGCCTCGACGTCGGCGTCGGCCTTCTTCTGCACCCGCTCGAGGTCGTCGCGCGTGATCCGGGCGTCGCGTACGGCATCGTCGGTGGTCTTCTTCGATGCCTGCAGCTCCGCCACGACGGCGGCCTGCGGCAGGTGCGCACGGCGGTGGCGCAACTGGAGCGCACGCGAGTCCAGCTCACAGACGTCGAGCAGCTTCACCTGGGCGAACGGGTCGGCTTTCAGCGGATTCTCCTCAGCTATTCACGATCAGGGTCCACGGGTCGGTGACGATCTCCGAGACCCGGGTCTCCACCGTATCTCCGAATGCCTCCCGAAGTCGCCTCGCCAGGACAGGCAGCCAGGTCCACTCCGCCGCCCAGTGCGGGATGTCGATCAGCGCACCGCCCTTCTCGAGGAACTCCGAGGCCGGGTGGTGGCGCAGATCGCTGGTCACATAGACGTCGTACGCAGCCACCTGGTCGAGCAGGAAGTCACCCGCGCCGCCGCACAGTGCCACCGAGGAGACCGGTCGGTCGAGGTCTCCGGCGACCCGGATCCCGGCCGCGGTCGCGGGCAGCGCGGCCGCCACGGACTCGGCGAAGGCGCCCAGCGTGGTCGGTGCCACCGTCCCGGCCCGGCCGGTCCCGACATCCTCGGTCAGCCCCGGAAGCAGCGGCCGCAGCGAGCTCAGCCCGAGCGCGAGCGCCAGCGACTCCGAGACGCCACCGAGGGCCTGGTCGGCGTTGGTGTGCGCGGTGAGCAGCGCGCACCGCGCGGAGACCAGCGTCGAGAGCGTACGTCCTTTGGGGGTCGTCGCGGCGAACCCGTGCACACCCTTCAGGAAGAGCGGATGATGGACCACGACCAGGTCCGCACCCCACGCGGCCGCCTCCTCAGCGACCGGGATGGTCGGGTCGACGGCGAGAAGCACCTTCGAGACGGGCTGCGAGGGCTCGCCCCAGACCAGCCCGACAGCATCCCATTCGTCGGCGGTCGCGGGCGGATACCAGTCGTCCAGCAACGAGGTGACGGTGGACAGAGTGGGCGGGGTCGGCATGGGGTAAACCCTAGATCCCGGGACCGGGGCCGCACTCAGCGGCGGCGACGTACACGAAATCAAGTTCGTAACCGTTCTTTTACAACTGATTCCGTACTTTTCCCCAGATCTTGTGGTGGAATGCAGCGCTAAGTGAACAATCGACTGGAGCAGCGATGACCACGACAGCTACCCCGGACCAAACCTCCGGCTCGGTAACCATCACCGGCCTGACCAAGACCTATGGCCAGGCCACGGCGGTCGACGGCTTGGACCTGGAGATCCGGGCCGGCGAGTTCATCTCGCTGCTCGGCCCTTCGGGCTGCGGCAAGACCACGACGCTACGCATGATCGCCGGGTTCGAGAAGCCCGACTCGGGCAGCATCGTCATCGGCGGCAAGGACGTGGTCAGGCTCGCGCCCTACCAGCGCGACGTGAACACGGTCTTCCAGGCGTACGCACTGTTTCCGCACAAGTCCGTCGCGGAGAACGTCGCCTACGGCCTGCAGCAGCGCAAGACACCCAGGGCCGAGGTCCGCGAACGGGTCGTCGAGGCGCTGCGGATGGTGCGGATGCTCGACTTCGCCGACCGCGGCCCGGCCCAGCTCTCCGGCGGCCAGCAGCAGCGGGTGGCGCTCGCCCGGGCGCTGGTCAACCGTCCCGGCGTCCTCCTCCTCGACGAGCCGCTGGGCGCCTTGGACCGCCAGCTGCGCGAGGAGATGCAGCTCGAGCTCAAGCTCCTCCAGTCCCGCCTCGGGATCACCTTCGTCTTCGTCACCCACGACCAGCACGAGGCGCTCGCGATGAGCGACCGGATCGCGATCATGCGCGCCGGGCGGATCGAGCAGCTCGCCGACGCCGAGACCGTGTACAACCAGCCCGCCAGCGCGTACGTCGCCGGCTTCGTCGGCCAGCAGAACTTCCTGCACGGTGAGGTCAGCGCCGACGGCACCACCGTCGAGACCCCCTTCGTGGTCGTCGAGGGTCCCGCCAAGCCCGACGGGAAGCCCGGCGAGGCCCACCAGGCCGCGATCCGCCCCGAGATGATCTCGATCGAGCCCCGGGCCGAGTCCGGGACCGTGACCGAGGGCCTCAACTCCGTCGCCGGCGAGGTCCTCCAGGTCTCCCCGCTCGGCGAGGTGATCCAGTACCTCGTCAAGGTCACCGACGAGCTCAGCCTGCTGATCCGGCGCCCCACCCACGGCGCCGCCCGGCTCTCCCCCGGCGACCCGGTCCTCTGCGGCTGGGCCGCCGAGGACGTACGTCTCTTCCCCCTCGACACCCCGCTCGAACAGTCCACCGCTAGGAGCCCACAGTGAACAAGCCTGTCAACAAGAACGGCAACGTACGGATCCTGGCCAGCCATGCCGGCGCGCGAGCGATCCGCCAGGAGCTCTCGCGACGCCACTTCCTGAGCCTGGCCGCTCTCGCCGGTGCCGGCGTCGCGCTGAGCGCCTGCGGCTCGGACGGCGGTGGCGGGGCGTCCAGCGCCGTCGAGCCCGGCGGCGGCGCGACCGGTGGACCGGTCGAGAAGTCGCTGTCGATCTACACCTGGGGTGACTACGACTCCCCCGAGGTGATCGACGCCTTCAGCAAGACCGGCCCGAAGGTGACGCTCGACTCCTACGGCTCCAACGAGGAGCTGATCTCGAAGCTGGTCGCGGCCGAAGGCACCAGCGGCTACGACATCGTCGTGCCGACCGGGGTCTACATCCCGCAGCTGATCGAGAACGAGATCATCGTCCCGCTCAACAAGGACCTGATCCCCAACATGGCCAAGGTCGACCCGAAGTTCCTCGGCCAGGACTGGGACCCGGAGAACGAGTACTCGGTGTGCAAGTGCTGGGGCACCACCGGGTTCGTCTACGACACCACCGTGATCAAGCGCGACCTGGCGACGTGGAACGACTTCATCGACGCGATGCAGAACGAGGCCTCGGGCAAGACCTCGCTGCTCGACGACCCGCAGGGTGTCTCCGGCCTCTACTTCTGGGCCAACGACATCGACTGGAACACCGAGGACATGGCCGACTACGACGCCTACGAGGCCGAGGCGGTCGAGAAGTGGGCGCCGCACATCGCCGGCTTCGACTCCTACCCCGCCACCGGCGCCATGCAGCAGAACACCTTCGCGCTGATGCAGAACTGGAACGGCGACTCCCGCCTCGGGATCCTCGAGCACAAGCAGCCCGACCGCTGGAAGTGGGTCCTGCCCGGCCCGACAACCGAGCTGTGGATGGACAACTGGTGCATCCCGACCGGCGCGCCCCACCCCGAGGCCGCGCACGCGTTCCTCGACTACGTGCTGGAGCCGGAGAACTCGTTCCTGGAGATGGACTACATCGGCTACAACACCGGCGCGCTCGGCATCGAGGAGATGGCCAAGGAGCGCAAGGTCGAGCTGCCCGAGATGATCTTCTTCACCGACGAGCAGCTCGCGACCATGAAGAACGGTGCCGTCAACGAGGCTCAGGACCGGCGTACGGAGGTCTACGACAAGCTGAAGGCCGCCGCCAGTGCGTGACCGAGCGGCGAAGCGCCTCCCGGGTTTCGTCCTCGCCGTACCGGCGTGGCTGTGGCTGACGGTCTTCTTCGTGGTGCCGTTCCTGCAGATCGCCTGGTTCAGCTTCGGCGAGAAGCCCGGGATGTTCGGCACCCACAGCAACGCGGTGATGTCGCTGGACCGCTACGCCGAGGCGTTCAGCCCGACCTTCTTCACGATCTTCCGGGCGACGCTGTGGATGAGCGTGCTGGGCACGGTCGCCTGCCTGCTGATCGCGTTGCCGGCTGCGTACTTCATGGCGGTGAAGGTCCCCGCACACCGCCGCGGGCTGCTGGTCGCCCTGGTGATGGTCCCCTACTGGACCTCCTTCCTGATCCGGACGATCGGCTGGAAGGTGATCCTGTCCTCGGAGGGAGCCCTGGCCGGGTTCCTGACCGACGTAGGCCTGGTCGCCGATCCGCACGACCTGCTCAACACCCGCGGTGCGGTGCTGCTGGGTCTGATCTACAACTATCTGCCGCTGATGATCCTGCCGATGTACGTCGCCTTCGACCGCGTCGACAACGCCCTCGGTGAGGCGTCCAAGGATCTCGGCGCCGACCGGGTGCGGACGTTCTTCCAGGTCACTCTGCCGTTGGCACGGCCCGGGATCATCGCCGGCATCGTCCTGGTCTTCATCCCGATGATGGGCGACTACGTCACCCCGGCGGTCCTCGGCGGCGCGAAGGGCACGATGGTCGGGTCCCTGATCGCCAGCCAGTTCCTAACCGCGCAGAACTGGGCGCTGGGCTCGGCCATGGCCGTCGTCCTCATCCTGCTCACGATGCTCATCGTCGTCCTGGCGATCACGCTGATGTGGGCCGTGGGATGGCTCCTGCACAGGCGCAGCAAGCTGGTCATCGGAACCGTCCCGCCTCCGGACACGAGGCTGCACACCAAGGAGGTGGTGACCGCATGAGCAGACCCTCCGGCACCAATCTCGCGCTCGGCGCGTGGACGACCCTGGTCTTCCTCTTCCTCTTCGCCCCGATCATCGTGATCGGCATCTACTCCTTCAACGGCGGCCGACTGCTCACCGCCTGGGACGGCTTCAGCCTGGAGCCGTTCACGGCGATCATCGAGCGCCCGACCGTACGCCACACCGTCGCCGTCTCCCTGCAGACCGCCGTGGTCGCCGCCCTCCTGGCGAGCGTGCTCGGCACCCTGGCCGGGATGGCGATGGCCCGGTTCCCGGGCCGCTGGGCGGGCCCGTTCACACTGCTGTTGCTGCTCGTCTCGGTGACGCCCGAGATCGTCGACGGCATCGCACTGCTCCCCTGGTTCGTGACGCTCGGGCAGGACTGGTCGCTGCTGCCGTTCAACAACGGCTACGTACGCCTCGTGGTCGGCCACTCGCTCTTCGCGACCGCGGTCGTCACCTACATCGTCCGGGCCCGCCTGGTCGGGCTGGACGCGTCGCTGGAGGAGGCCTCGGCGGACCTGTATGCGCGGCCGGTGGCGACGTTCTTCAAGGTCACGATCCCCCTCGTCGGGCCGGCCGTGCTCGCCGGTGGGCTGCTGGCCTTCACGCTGAGCCTCGACAACACGGTGATCTCCTCGTTCATCAACGTCTCCGGCACGACCTCGTGGCCGGTCTACGTGCTCTCCTCGGTCCGCTCCGGTCTCAAGCCCGAGATCGCCGCGGTCTCCACGATCCTGCTGGTCTTCACGCTCCTGGTCCTCGGCCTGGTGGCGCTCGTGCTCAAGCGCTCGGGCTCCTCGGTCACCGACACCATGGCCGTCAACTGATGGGCTCTGACGCCCTCGCAGCGGACCTGCTGCTGCGAGGTGGCCGCGTGCTGCGCGAGGGCCGGTGGGAGGACGCCTCTCTCGCCGTGCGCGACGGCCGGATCGCGGCCATCGGCAGGGAGCTCGACGCTCTGGCCGGCCCCGGGACGGTGGTCGAGGAGCTCGACGGCCGGTGGGTCCTGCCCGCCTTCCACGACTCCCATGTGCACCCGATCCAGGCCGGGCTGGAGATGAACCAGTGCGACCTGACCGGTCTCTCGACCCTCGAGGGCTACCTGGACGCCATCGGCTCCTACGCCGCGGCCAACCCGGGACGCGCCTGGGTCACCGGCGGTGGCTGGTCGATGGACACCTTCCCGGGTGGGGTGCCGACCGCGTCGCCTCTGGATCGCCTGCTTCCCGACCGGCCGGTCTTCCTGCCCAACCGCGACCACCACTCCGCCTGGGTGAACAGCCGCGCGCTCGAGATCGCCGGCATCGACGCCGGCACGCCCGATCCCGCCGACGGGCGCATCGAGCGCGACTCCGCCGGCCGGCCCACCGGTGCGCTGCATGAGGGTGCGATGGCGCTGGTCGGCTCGCTGGTTCCTGCCCCGACCTCGCGCGACCTGACCGAGGCGCTGCTCACCGCGCAGCGCCATCTCCACTCCGTCGGCATCGTCGGCTGGCAGGACGCACTGGTCGGCGACGGCCTCGGCATGCCCGACTCGCTGCCGACCTACATCGCCGCCAACGAATCCGGCGCGCTCACCGCGAAGGTCGTCCTCGCCCAGTGGTGGGACCGCGGCCGCGGCCTGGAGCAGCTGCCCGAGCTGATCTCGCGCCGCGCTCGTGCCGCGCAGGCGGGGCTGGACGCGGCCAGCGTGAAGCTGATGCAGGACGGCGTCTGCGAGACGCACACGGCCGCCATGCTCGACCCCTACCTCGACTCCCACGGTGATCTCACCGACAACCGCGGGCTCTCCTTCATCCCGGCCGACGCTCTGGCGACGTACGTCGCGGCGCTGGACGCCAACGGGTTCCAGGCGCACATCCACGCGCTCGGGGACCGGGCGGTCCGCGACAGCCTGGACGCGATCGAGCACGCGCGGGCGACCAACGGGGCCAGCGGACTGCGGCACCATCTGGCCCACGTCCAGGTCGTCGCGGCATCCGACGTCCCTCGGTTCGCCGCACTCGAGGTCACCGCCAACATCCAGCCGCTGTGGGCCTGCCTGGACGAGGCGGTGGAGGTGCTGACCCTGCCGTTCCTGTCACCGGCAGCGCGGGGCCAGCAGTATGTGTTCGGGTCGCTGCTGCGTACGGGTGCCCGGATCGCGTGCGGCAGCGACTGGCCGGTCTCCGACCCGGCGCCGCTGCTCGGCATGCACGTGGCGGTCAACCGCCGCTCCCCCGACCAGGCCGCCGACGCCACCCCGCTGCTGCCCGAGGAGGCCCTGCCGGTCGCCGAGGCCCTCGCCGGCTACACCACCGGCACCGCCTACCTGAACCGTCTCGAAGGGTCCACGGGCCGGATCGAGACCGGGTGCGCGGCCGACCTGGTCGTCGTCGACCACGACATCCTCGGCGAGGACACGACCGCCCTCGCCCGGACCCGGGTCACCCACACGTACGCGAACGGTCGCGAGGTCCATCGGCGCTGACCGCGTGCAAGACTCGTCGGCATGATCATCTTCGGGCTCAAGACCTACACGCGACTGCTGGCCACGCTCTCGCTGGTCTGCCCACACTGCCGCCAGCAGGCAGCCCATCGCCTGTTCGAGGTCGTCAACAAGTTCACGCTCTTCTTCATCCCGCTCTTCCCAGTGAGCAGGTCGCGCCGGATGGACTGCACCTACTGCGGCTACGCCTCGAAGCTGTCCAAGGAGCAGGCGGACCAGCTGCAGTCCGCCCCGCGGCCGAGCGTCGGCTGATCCTCGGCTTTCACAGGAACCCCACAGCCGGGGCAGGAGGTCCTCACGGATCCGGACGTCAGAGTCAGGTCAACGCACCAGGACCGACGTCAAGGAGAACCAGATGAGCCGCGTACCCGAACCCGAGAACACCCCTGAAGGCCCGGCCTATGAGGGCCGCCTGCTGGCCCGCCCCGAGGAGGAGGTGGTCGACCAGGGCGCCGGCTTCGACATCTCGACGCTGCTGACCCGCCGCCGGGTCCTCGGGCTCGTCGGGGCCGGGGTCGGAGCGGCCGCCCTCGCCGCCTGTGGGGCGGGCTCGTCGGGCTCCTCCAGCACCTCCACGGGCGGCTCCGCCGCCAACACCTCCACGACCGCCGACGGCGAGATCCCGCAGGAGACCAACGGCCCCTACCCGGCCGACGGGACCAACGGCACCAACGTGCTGACCGAGTCCGGGATCGTACGCAGCGACATCACCTCCAGCCTCGACGGCGGCACCACCGTCGACGGTGTGCCGCTCACCTTCACCTTCACCGTGACCGACATGGCCAACGACGACGTGCCCTTCGAGGGGGTCGCGGTCTACCTGTGGCAGTGCGATGCGCAGGGCCGCTACTCGATGTACTCCGAAGGCGTCGAGAACGAGACGTACCTCCGGGGCGTCCAGGTCGCCGACGCGAACGGCCAGGTGACCTTCAAGACGATCGTCCCGGGCTGCTACGACGGTCGCTGGACGCACATGCACTTCGAGGTCTATCCCGACGCCGACTCGGCCACGACCGGCGAGAACGCGATCGCGACCTCGCAGGTCGCCTTCCCGGAGAAGATGCTGAGCAAGGTCTACCAGGACGACGCGTACGAGGGCTCGGCCGACAACCTCGCGAAGGTCAGCCTCGACACCGACAACGTCTTCAGCGACGGCTACGACCTGGAGATGGGCACGTTCACCGGCAGCCCGAGCGCCGGCTACAAGGGCTCGCTCGCCGTCGCCGTCGACACCACCACCGAGGCAGCCATGGGCGCCGCGCCCCCGACTCGGCGCTGATGCCCCGCCAGAACCGGCCGAGTCGGCGCAACTGTCCCACCAGATCCCTGGTCGAGCAGAAGGTCGGCCGCGCGCACCCACCTCCGGATGGCGACGCGGCCTGCGCCCTACCCTGATCGGGTGAACGACGCCCAGAAGCCGAAGGATCAGGCCGGCGACGCCGCGGCGCGCGGGACGCGTCGACGGGAGCGAACCCGCGCCCGGGTGCTCGAGGCCGCCGAGCAGATGTTGTCGCAGCATGCCCCTGAGGAGATCAGGATCGAAGACGTCGCCGCCCTGGCGGGGATCTCCCCGGCGTCGGTCTACGTGCACTTCGGCACCAAGGACGGGCTGATGGCAGCCGTCACCGAGCGAGTGCTGACGGTGGCCACCGAGACCCTCCGGTCGGCCTACGCCGCGCAGACCACGCCGCTCGAGCGCTTCGCCGGCGTAGGGTCGGCCTACCTGAAGCTGCTGCTGGAGCACCCGACGGTCGTGAAGTACCTGATGGTCACCGGCGAACGCGGCCCCGGGTCGGCGGTGGAGGATCTGGTCGTCGAGCGGTTCAGCGAGCTGCGGGGCGAGTTCGAGCAGAGCATCCGTGATGCGGTGGACTCCGGCGCGATCCGGAAAGTGGATCCGGAGCTGTTGTCCTACTTCCTCTTCGGGTCCTGGAACGGGGTGGCCGCACTGGCGTTGCGCCGGGACGCACTGGCGCTGGAGCCTGACCGCGTCGAGCTGGCCGTGATCGAGGCCGGCCTGATGTTGCTCGAGGGTCTGATCAAGGCTCCGCCTTCAGCCTGACGGACAGCGGGACTTGGCGGAACGGGTCAAAACGAGTTAACTGGAGTCCAACTCCAAATCACTGCTCCGAAAGCGGCCGGCGA
The DNA here is from genome assembly GCF_044744805.1 of Nocardioides sp. NPDC087217. Classification (NCBI taxonomy): domain Bacteria; kingdom Bacillati; phylum Actinomycetota; class Actinomycetes; order Propionibacteriales; family Nocardioidaceae; genus Nocardioides; species Nocardioides sp. NPDC087217. The sequence goes on along the minus strand of NZ_JBIUZB010000007.1, from coordinate 18,384 downwards.
TGACCCAGACTGCAGCACCCCCCACCCCGGGCCACGAGGCCGACGACCACACCTGGGATGCCGTGGTGGTGGGCGCGGGGCCGGGCGGCCTCACCTGCGGGGCCTACCTCGCCGCCAACGGCAAGCGGGTCCTGGTGCTCGAGGCCAACCAGGTCGTCGGCGGCAGCACCCAGGTCTTCCGCCGGGCAGGCAACAAGTTCGAGTTCGACGTCGGCACCCACTACGTCGGCGAGTGCGGCCCCGGCGGTCGGATGCAGACCGCGCTGTCCGGCCTCGCACTGACCGAACGGATCAAGTGGCTGCGCCAGCGACCCGAGGGCCATTGTCAGGTGATGATCCCCGGCACCACCTTCCAGACACCGACGGGCTGGGACATCTACCTCGACCGGCTCATCGCGGCCTTCCCCAGCGAGGAGGCCGGGCTGCGCCGCTGCGTACGGATCATGCGGATCATCGCCGCCGGGGAGCAGCCGCGGCTGCGCCCCTATCACCTGCTGCGCTGGGGCATCCGGCCGATCACGAAGCTGATGGACGCCTGCGGCCTGAGCGCGGACGCGCAGGCCGTGATCCTCGCCGAGAACGGCGACTACACCTGGCCGCCCTACCGCACGCCCACGGCGATGCACGCCGGCTTCCTCCACCACTACCTCCAGGCCGGCGCCTACTACCCGCGCGGCGGCGGGCAGGTCATCGGCGCCCACCTCACCGACGTGATCACCACGTACGGTGGCCGGGTGCGCACCAAGGCCCGGGTCGAGAGGATCCTCATCGAGGACGGACGGGCGGTCGGCGTACGTCTGGCCGACGGTGAGGAGATCCGCGCCGAGGTCGTCGTCTCCGCCGCGGACTTCAAGAAGACCTGGGCCGACCTGGTCGGCGACGAGCACCTGACCCGCCGCCTGCGCCGCCGGCTGAAGGACCTCGAGATGACGCTGCCGATGTTCGCGGTCTACGTCGCTCTCGACGTCGACCTGCGCGAACGCGGCACGCCGCCGCTGGCGTGGGTGTGGCCCACCAACGACGTCGACGGCTACTACCGCGAGGTCGAGGCGGGCCGCTGCCCGGAGCAGATGCCCGTCGGGATCAGCTGCCCCACCGCCAAGGATTCAGAGGGTACGCACTCGGCGCCGGCGGGGTACTCCACGCTCGAGCTGGTCAGCTGGGCACCGAAGGGACACGAGTTCTGGAACGTCTCCGAGGACCCCACCGACGGCGCGTCGTACGGCCGTGACGAGCGCTACCTCCAGCTCAAGGAGCAGCTCACCCAGCGGGTGCTCGACACCGCCGAGCTGATGATCCCGGACATCCGCGAGCGGATGGTCTTCTGCGAGGCCTCCACGCCGATCACCCAGGAGCGCTTCACGTTGACCAGCGACGGCTCCTGCTACGGCATCGCGCCGCTGATCAAGAACCTCGGCCCCTTCCGGCCGCGGGTCACCACCCACATCCCCGGGCTGTTCCTCGCCGGCGGCAGCACGGAGCACATGTTCGGCATCAACGCCACGATCTGGGGCGGCATGGGCACCGCCGGTGCCGTGCTCGGTCGTGACCTCGTCGCAGAGGTACGCGACGGCGCGGTCTTCGTGGACGAGGCCGACCTGACACCGATCACCGACGACTTCGACCCGCTCCTGGCCTCGAAGCCGGGCTCGGTGATCCGTCGGGCCGCCCGGCGTCGCCCCAGGGCGACGGCCTGAGCGACCCGCCAGCTCGTCTAGTTGACCTTGCGCTCGCGGTCACCCCAGTAGGGCTCACGGAGCTTGAACTTCTGCAGCTTGCCGGTGGCCGTACGCGCCAGGGAGTCGCGGAACTCGACGACCGTCGGCGCCTTGTAGCCGGCGGCTCGCTCCTTGCACCAGGCGATCAGCTCCTCCTGGGTCGCCTCGGCGCCCTCGGCGAGGACGACGAGGGCGAGGATGGTCTCGCCCCACTTCTCGCTCGGGATGCCGATGACGGCCACCTCGGCAACCGAGGGGTGCAGGAAGAGGACGTCCTCCACCTCGGCGGAGCTGACGTTCTCGCCGCCGGTGATGATCACGTCCTTGATGCGGTCGGAGATGGTGAGGTAGCCATCGTCGCCGAGGCTGCCGCCGTCGCCGGTGTGGAACCAGCCGTCGGCGAGCGCCTTCTCGGTCTCCTCCGGCTTCTCCCAGTAGCCCTCGAGCACGACGTTGGAGCGGGCCAGGACCTCCTTGTCGGGCGAGATGTCGAGGCTCACGCCGATCGCCGGCGCGCCGGCTCGGGTCAGCTTCGCGGCGCGCTCCATCGGGTCGAGGTCGTCCCACTCGGCCCGGGTGCGGTTGATGGTCAGCAGCGGCGAGGTCTCAGTGAGGCCGTAGATCTGGATGAACTCCCAGCCGAGCTCCTCCTGGACGCGGACGACCGTCTTCGTGGGCGGCGGAGCGCCGGCCATAATGATCCGGACCTTGTCCCGCCCGGGGATCTCGCCCTCGGTGGCCTGCCACTGCGGGAGCGCGTCGAGCACGGCGGCCGCCACCGCCGGCGCGGCGCACATGTAGGTGACTCCGTGGTCGCGTACGCGGCGCAGGATCTCCATCCCGTCGACCTTGCGCAGCACGATGTGCTTGATGCCGAGGCCCGTCGCCGCGAACGGCATCCCCCAGCCGTTGGCGTGGAACATCGGCAGCGTGTGCAGGTAGACGTCACGATCGGTCAGCCCGGCGTGGAGCCCGAACGTCAGCGCGTTGGTCCAGATGTTGCGGTGGGTGATCTGCACGCCCTTGGGCCGGGCGGTGGTGCCGGAGGTGTAGTTGATCGCCGCGGTCGCGTTCTCGTCCGGCTCCCACGGCGTCGGCTCGACACCCTCCTCGGCGTAGAGGTTGGCGTCGTCGCCGAGCACGAACCGATGCTTCGCGGTCACGTCCTTCAGCGCCTCGTCGACCTCGGGGTCGACCCAGAGCACCGAGGCGCCGGACTGCTCCACGATGTAGGAGACCTCGTCGGGACGGAGGCGGAAGTTCACGGGCACCAAGATGCGCCCGTAGCCGGAGACGCCGTAGAACGCGGTCAGCAGTCGCGCCGAGTTGTGGGAGACGATCGCGACCCGCTCCCCCACCCCGATGCCGAGCTCGTCGAGCCTCGCGGCCATCCGCTTCGCGAGCGACTTCATCTCGGCGTACGTCACCTCCCCGAGCGAGGCCGCCGGCTGGTCGGGCTCGTCGACGATGCCCACCCGCTCGCCGTAGACGGATGCGGCACGGTCGATGAAGTCGTTGACGCTGAACGGGACGAACACGGGCGTTACCTCCAGGTGCAAGTGGTGACCCGGATCACTGTATCGATGAGAGGTCTCTCATGGACCCCCACATCGGACAGGTGGTCAGGCACTATCGGAGGGTCATGTCGCGCACCCTGAAGATCCTTCTCCCGCTGGTCGTCCTCGTGGCTGTCGGCGTCTACCTGGCCGGCTCCTTGGCCGGAGCCTCCGAGAACGACCCGCCGCCGCGCGAGCCCGTCGTACTGCCTTCGCAGTCGGTCTCGCCGTCCGCGCCGAGCACGGGATCGTCTCCGAGCACAGATCCTTCGAGTGTCCCGGTCGTCACTCCTGGTCCCGTCGACGATGATGATGACGACGATGACCGCGACGACCGACATGACGACGACTGACCCACGCCGGGGGCTGTCCGTACGCACCCGGATCACCGCCTCGGTGGCCCTCCTGGTCACCCTCGCCCTGGCCGGCGCCGGACTCATCGTCTACGCGGTCGAGCTCAGCCGGGTCGATGCCGCGACGACGCGCGAGATGGAGCAGGAGCTCGACGAGTTCTCCAGGCTGCGCACCGAGGGCATCGACCCCGAGACCAGGGCGCCGTACGACGTGGAGGGGCTGCTGCGGACGTTCCTGAGCCGCAACGTGCCCGACGACGACGAGCTCCTCGTCGCCTGGGTCGACGGCCGGCCGCGCGCGCAGTTCCCCGAGGACCCGTTGGTCACCTCGCCACGGTTCCACAGCGCCGTGCGCGACGTGGTCCGCAGCGGCGGGACGACCTATCTCGACACCGCGGACGGCGAGGTACGCATCACCAGCCAGCCGGTGCGGCAGGACAACGCCCAGGGCACCACGGAGGGCGCCCTCCTGGTCGTCTCCTACCTCGACGAGGACCGTGCCGAGCTGCGCAGCACCATGCGGACCTACACGATCGTGGCCGCCCTCCTCGCCCTGCTCGTCACCGTGGTCGCCGCCTGGCAGTCCGGGCGGCTGCTGGCCCCGCTGACCAGGCTTCGGCAGGCAACAGGTGCGGTCAACGCCAGCGACCTCTCGGCCCGGCTGCCCGAGTCGGGCAACGACGACATCTCGGCTCTGACCAGGAACTTCAACGACATGCTGGCCCGCCTGGAACAGGCGTTCTCCGACCAGCGTCAGTTCCTCGACGACGCCGGTCACGAGCTGCGTACGCCGCTGACGATCATCGGGGGCCACCTCGAGCTTCTCGACGAGTCCGACCCGGCCGAGGTCGAGCAGACCCGGCGGCTGGCGCTCGACGAGGTCGACCGGATGGGCCGTCTGGTCAGCGACCTGATCCTGCTGGCCAAGCACGACCGGCCGGACTTCCTCACCCTGGAGGAGGTCGACGTCGACACCCTCACCGAGGACATCCTGGCCAAGGCCAGCGCGCTGGCCGACCGCGACTGGCATCTCGACGAGGCCACTCCCGGCACCTGGCGCCTGGACCCGCAGCGGGTCACCCAGGCGATGCTGCAGCTGTGCGACAACGCCGCCGGACACACCGCGCCCGGCGATCGGATCGCGGTCGGCTCGGCGACCGTCGACGGCACCCTGCGGCTGTGGGTGCGCGACACCGGACCGGGCGTGCCCGCCGAGGACCGGGACCGGATCTTCGAGCGGTTCGCGCGCGGCGCCGAGACCGGCTCCGGGGACCGGCCGGGACTCGGGCTCGGCCTCGCCATCGTCTCCGCCATCGCCACCGCCCACGGCGGCACCGTGGGCGTCGAGGACGCGACACCCTCCGGCGCCCGCTTCACGATCACCCTGCCCGCACGCACCGAAGGAGAGGCATGGCCCGCATCCTGATCGTCGAGGACGAGGACCGCATCGCGGCCTTCCTCGCCAAGGGCCTGAGCGCCGACGGCCACCAGGTCAGCACCGTCGCCGACGGGCTGGAGGGACTCGAGGAGGCGCTGAGCGGTGCCTTCGACCTGATGGTGCTCGACATCGGTCTGCCGACCATCGACGGCTTCGAGGTCCTCGACCAGCTCCGCGCCCAGGGCTCCCGGATGCCGGTGGTCGTGCTGACCGCCCGCGACTCGGTGCACGACACCGTCTCCGCGCTCGAGGGCGGCGCCGACGACTACCTCGCCAAGCCGTTCCGCTTCGCCGAGCTGCGGGCCCGGATCAACGTACGCCTGCGGCAGCAGGACAACACCGACGCCGAGGTGGGCGAGCTCCGCTCCGGCTCGGTGGGCCTGGACCTGCGTACGCGGCGGCTGCGGGTCGACGGGCGCGAGAGCGACCTCTCGGCGCGTGAGTTCGCGCTGGCGGAGGTGCTGCTGCGGCATCCGGGACAGGTCCTCTCCCGCGCGCAGCTGCTCGACCTGGCCTGGGGCATGGACTTCGACCCGGGCTCCAACGTCGTCGACGTCTACGTCGGCTACCTGCGCAAGAAGCTGGGCTCGGCCCGGGTCGAGACCGTACGCGGCATGGGCTACCGCTTCCAGCCCTGAGCTCGCTGCCGGGAACGGCTGAGGACCCGGCAAGCGCCGGGCCCTCAGCCGCAGGGGATATCGAGAAGGGTCAGTGGATCCGCAGGCCGCCCAGCGAGGCCCGCGGCAGCCGCTCCAGCGCGGGCGAGACGGTCTCGGCGATCTCCGCCGGGGCCGGCCGATCACCGGCATCCGGCGCGAGGCACGCCTCGATGACCTTGAGGACTTCGGGCGGCGTACGTCTGGGGAGGGCGCCGGGACGGGAGACGAGCTGCGGGTAGCGCTCGGTGCGGTCCGCGGCGTCCGGGTCACCGGCAGGGAACGGCCGCTCGCCGGTGACGGCGTGGAAGAGGGTCGCGCCCAGGGCCCACACGTCGCTGGCCGGGCCGACCTCGCCGCGCTCGCCGGGCAGGCACTGCTCGGGCGCCATATAGGCGTCGGTGCCGATCTCGTGGCGCAGCGCGGCGGCCGCGGCGGTCGGCCGGGCCACGGAGAGGTCGATCAGCCGGGCCGGCGAGCCCATGATCAGGTTGCTCGGCTTGATGTCGAGGTGCACCCAGCCGGAGCGCCGCAGATAGTGCAGCGCCGAGGCAAGGTCGAGCGCAAGCGGCAGGTACTGCTGCTCCGGAAGGCGCCCGTGGCGGCGGATCAGCGTCGAGAGCCGCGGGCCCTCGACGTGCTCCATCACGACGTACGGGCGCTCGCCGTCGAGGTCCTCGCGCAGGCCGCGGACGAGGACCGGATGACGCAGCTGCGTCAGTGCGTCGGTCTCGCGCCGCAGCGCGTTGCGGCTGGTCTCGCTCTCGATCAGGTTCGGTCGCAGGACCTTCGCGACCACCGGCCCGTAGGTGATCTCGTCGAAGGCCAGGAAGGCCTCGTACGACGAGCCGCCCCCGAGCAGCCGCATCGCGGTCAGCTCGGGGGTGATCGCGTCACCCTGGACCAGGCCCCAGGTGTCGGTCATCTTCGACTCAGCCCTGGGTCCGGTCGTTGGTGTTGTTGTCGCGCGTGTTGTCCCGCGTGTTGTCCTTGGTGTTGTTGTCCTTGGTCTGGACGTCGCGGGTGACGTTGTCGCGGGTGTTGTTGTCCCGGGTGTTGTCCTTGGTCGCCCGGGTCACACCGGTGCCGTTGGTCGCGGTGTCGTTGCCGGCGGCGTCGCGGGTGACGTCATCGGCGTCGTTGTCGTCGTCATCGTCGACGGTGGTCACCTGGGTGTTGGACTTCTCCTCACGCTTGGCATAGCCGTCGTCATCGACAGCGGCAGCGCTCTGGTAGCTGAACACAGCGGCCGCGACCACGCCGACCAGGCCGGTGCCGAGGATCATCGGAAGCTTCTTCATCATTCGTCCCTTCAGGTTCTGCCCCGGGTGTTCCCGGCGCCATGCAAGAACCATCTCGACCCGCGGTGAGGTGATCGTGAGACGACCATGAGAGCTCTCTCATCCGCGAGCCGGTTCGGGTCCTGGGGCCGGTGGTGGTAGGAACGTCCCGTGCAAAGCAGCGAGAGGCGCGAGATCGCGGTCAAGGTCGGAGTGCTGCTGCTGGTCGGGGTGCTGATCTCGGTGGCCGGCTACGGCTACTCGCGCTCGCGCTTCCGCGAGCACGCCACCGAGCAGGCCGAGACTGCCGCCAGCCGGTTCGCGCGGACCACGAGCTGGACCACGGTCGAGGCGAAGCCGGAGCTGGTCGCTCAGTGGGCGCGGGCCTGTCCCTCGATCCAGACCCCGCCGACCGAGAAGACGGCCGACGCCCGCGGCCACCTGGAGAAGGTACGCATCACCTCCACCGATCTCACCGAGACCGGTGCGACGGTGGAGCTGACCCCCGACGGCGGTCAGTCGGTGTTCACCTTCGTCGTCACCCGCTCCGGCGAGGGCAAGGACGAGGAGTGGCAGGTCACCGAGGTCACCTGCGCGGCCGGTTGATCCGGCCCGTCTGCCAGTCCCCCGTGTGCCAGTCCCCGTCGGTGGGTACCACACCGATATGGACACCGCTGGATTCACCAACCTGTTGACCCGACCCGGGCCGTACGCCACCGTGCTGGCCGATGTCAGCCAGAACTCGGAGAACGCGGCCCATGCCAAGGAGCTCCGGGTGCGAGCCGTCTGCGAGGAGCTCTCCGCCCAGGGCGCTCCCCCGGGCGTCATCGCACAGGTCTCCGACCGGCTGGAGGCGAACGTACGCCAGCCGGCCCCGCTCGCGCGGGTCGTCGTCGCGACGCCCGAGGGGATCGCCTACGACGAGGTCGCCGTCGCCGAGGTCCCGAACCCGGTCGCGACCTGGGACGCGCTGCCCGACCTCGGTTCCTGGATCGCCGCGCGCGAGGCCTCGATGCCGTTCGTGCTGGTCCTCGCCGACCACACCGGCGGCGACATCTCGTTGTGGGACTCCGGACTGCCGCAGCCCACGAGCACGACCACCGTGGCGGGCGACGAGCTCGAGCACGTCCACAAGGTCCAGGACAACGTCGGCTGGGCGGCCTTCCGCATGCAGCAGACCACCGACAACGTCTGGCGGCACAACGCCGACAAGGTCGCCGAGGAGGTGACCAGACTGGTCCGCGACCACGGCCACGAGCTCGTGCTCGTCGGCGGCGACCCGACCACGGTGGGCAGGCTCCGCGAGAACCTGGCCGGCCTTCACGCCGAGGTGGTCGAGCTGGCGAGCGGCCAGCGCACCGAGGACGGCGGCGACCACGCTCGCGACGAGGCGATCCGCACCGCGCTGCTGGACCAGGTCGTACGCCGCCGAACCTCGCTGGTCCGGAGGCTCGAGGAGGCCTGGGGCCGGGGCGAGCGAGCGGCCACCGGCGTACGCGATGTCGCCGACGCCTTCGTCACCGGCCGCGTCGAGACCCTGCTGATCGACCCCGGCGCGCTGGCCGGGTACACCCTCGACCCGGCGGACCATCCCGGCCTCACCTTCGGCGAGGCCCCGGTCTCCGGTCCGGTCCCGGCCGGCGAGGCGCTCGTCGCCGCCGCGGTCCTCACCGACGCGGAGGTGTGCGTCCTGCCCGCCAGCCTGCTCGGCGACGCACCGGTGGCCGCGCTGCTGCGCTGGGCCTGAGTGTCAACGGCGCCAGGCCCTGACCCGGTCCGGCTCGGGGTCGGGTGACTCCGTGGCCGCCCAGACCTTGCGCCACTCGGCGATCTCCTCGCCGGCGGGGTCGGGCGTACGCTCCTCGGCAGCGCGGCGCATCGAGGCGTACCAGTCGGTGGCGTCCTCATCCAGCAGCCTCGCCACCGCCGTCCGGATCCGGGGCGCGAACTCGCGGATCGACTCGCCCTCGGCGGGGCGAAGCGGCTCCCCGAAGCGTACGGTCAGCTGACGACGGCCCCCGGCCTTGTCCTTGCCGGGCCAGTTCACCCCACGCGGCATCGCCGCGTAGGTGCCGCGGTGGGCGATCGGGACGACGGGGACGCCGTACTCGATGGCCAGGTAGGCGGCACCGGACCGGAACCGGCCGACAGTGCCGTCCTTGGACCGGGTGCCCTCGGGGAAGACGACCAGCGACCAGCCGTCGGCGAGCACCTCACCTGGCGCGTTCGCGAGCGCGCCCCCGCGACGGTCGATCGGCAGCGTGTTGAAGACCAGCGAGGAGCCCACCGCCCGCCACCAGGTGTCGAAGAAGTAGTCGGCCGCGGCCGCCACCGCCGTACGCCGCCGCCACCGGTCCGGAAGGCTCAGCAGGATCAGCGGGGTGTCCAGGTGGGAGGCGTGGTTGGCCACGAAGATCACCGGACCGTCGAGCCTCTCGAGCACGTCCAGTCCCTCGACCTGGGTCTTCACCTGCGACCGGAAGACCGCCTCGAGCCCGGCCTGGGCGACCTCTCTGACCGCCCGAGCGGCCGGCTTGCGCGACCACTCGTTGTCGAAGACCGTCGTCGTCGCCGGCGGCACGAACGGCTCCGCCGACCGCGGCACCTGCGCCCGGTGACCCCATCGCCAGCCCCGCTGGAAGAGCCGTACGTCGCGGGCCGTCTCCTTCCAGAAGCTACTCATGCGAACCTCCCCGCCCCCGCTGGTCGAGCCGGATTCGTGAGGGACGAACGAATCCGTGTCGAGACCAACACGGTCCCGGCCGCGCTCGAGAGGACCGTGTTGGTCTCGACACCGCTCGCTAGCGCTCGCGGGCTCGACCGACGTACGGCGCTCATCGGACGTCCGCCAGCAGGTGCGGAGGGTTGCGCAGGTAGGTGATCGACGGCGACGGGCCGACGGTCGAGCTCGCCATCTCGAGCGCATCCCGCAGGGTCGTTGCCGAGCGGAAGCCCATCCGCGCCGCGGCCTTGGGGTTGCCGCCGACCCAGATGACGTCGCCGAGGTGGTCGAGGGCGTGCGCGATCCAGTACCACATGTAGAACGGGTGGACGCCGTGGTAGGCGTTCGAGGTGCGGTAGAGGTGGACGTACCAGGGGTCCGTGGCGAACTGCTCCTCGAACTTCGGCCCGATCAAGGCGGGATCGGTCGTGTCGGCCAGCACCTCCTCGTAGAAGTCGACGTAGGAGGGGTGCGTGAGGGTGTTGAAGCCCTCGTCGAGCGGGTGGTAGAGGATCGCCACGCCGCCCTCGCGCACGACCGGCTGGCGCAGGTAGGAGTTGAAGTAGTAGCCCAGCCCCATGCAGGCGGCCAGGATCGGGTTCATGGTCGAGTTGACGTTGTAGGGGCCCAGGTAGGGCACCCCCATCACCATCACATCCGACTGCCCCTCGACCTTGACCCGCTGCTGCTGGTGGACGCGCTGCACGGTCAGCTCGTGCACCGGCTCGACGGCGCCGGCGGTGATCCCGGTCAGCCCGTAGTTGGACCGCAGGTCGTGGAACATCTTGTGGCGCATCTTCTGCGGCGCGACCGCCAGCCCGCGGCGCAGGCCGAGGACGGTGGCCTGGTCGCGCAGCGACCACTCCCACTCGCGCTTGAGCAGGGTGTCGTACGGCTTCCCGAACACCTCGTTGTCGAGCGTTGTCTCGATCTGGAAGACCTTGACGTGCTCGCCGATCAGCCGGCCCATCCGCCAGGCCGAGGAGTGCATCTCGGAGTGCTTGTGGTCCATGAAGCTGCGTGAGTGGACCATGGTCTTGGCGTTGTGGTGGTGCTTGATCGACTTGTAGGACGCCAGCCCGATGCCGACCGACTTGTGGCCGCCGTCCATCGCGACGAGGTTGACGTTGACGTAGATCAGCAGGTCGGAGGTGGCCGCCCGCTTGTTGATCTCGACGTCCTCACCCTTCTCGGTGACGCCCATGTGCTCGAGGTTGGCGCGGTCCTCGGCGTCGTGGTTGTAGAGCAGTCCCTGCGGCGCGAAGCTTCGGAAGACGCGCTCGCCGACGATGTGCTTCATCTCCGCGTCGGTCATCCGGCGGTGCAGGGCCAGCGCGGCGATGATCTCGACGTCGTCGACGCCCTTCTCGGCCGCGATCGTGAGCACCTGCTCGATGATCCGGCCCCGAATGTCGGGAGCCTTCATGGTCGGCAGCGGCAGGGAGAGGTCGTCGAAGGCGATCGTCAGCCGCATCCCCGGGAACATCAGCTCCCGCAGCGGCTCGGAGTCGACCGGGTTCTCCAGCGACTCCCGGATCGCCGCTTCCACATCCGGCACCGTCGGCAGCGACTCGGGCGGGTAGACCACCCGGGTGCCCTGCGGGAACTCCTCCAGCCGGAACCCGAGCCCCTCGTGGACGAGCAGGGGCGGCGTACGGTCGTCGACCTCCAGCACGAAACCTGGCCGTGTCATCGATGACTCTCCTTCTTCAAGACGTACGTCTGGGGTCGAACGCCACCTTGACGGTGCCGAGCCGACCGGCTGAATGGGCATGATCGAGGGCCTCGCGCCAGCGGTGGAGCGGGTAGGGCGCGACGGTCTTGGCCAGCCGGCACATGGCGTCGTGGCCGACCAGGTCGAGGGCGGTGGCGAAGTCGCCGGAGCCGCGCGAGGAGGCGTACGTCCCGACCACCTCGAGCTCCCGGAACCAGGCCGCGGACAGATCGGCGGAGGCGGGCATCCCGGAGAGCACCACGCGTCCACCCGCGCGGGTGGCGTGCAGGCAGGTCTGCAGCGACTCCTTCGAGCCGACCGCATCGACGGTCACGTCCACGCCGCCGAGCAGGTAGGGCGAGGAGAGCATCTCCGGCTCGAGCATGAACGCGCTGGTCGCGCGTCTGATCCTGCGCAGCGTCTCCGACGGTGCGACGACCTCGGTGGCGCCGAACTCGAGCGCCAGCTCGCGCTGATGCGCGTGCTTGGCGACGACCAGGATCTCGCCGGCGTCGGTGAGCTCGCGCAGGGCCAGCGTGGCCAGCAGCCCGACCGCCCCGGCACCCGAGACGAGCACCCGGTCCCCCGGCTTGACCGCGGCCCTTCGCGCCGTGTGGACCGCGCAGGCGACCGGCTCGGCGAGCAGCGCCTGCTCGTCGGAGTAGCCGTCGGGCACCACATGGAGCTGGGAGCGGTGCACCGAGAGCTGCTGCGACCAGCCGCCGCCGGTGTCGTGGCAGAACCCGGTCTGCAGCCCGGAGGAGATGTCGCCGACGGTGATCCGGGAGCACCGGTTGGTCTCACCCCGCGCACACGCCTCGCACGCCTCCAGCCCGCGCGCGGCGCAGGTCAGGACCGGGTCGACGACCACGCGGGTCCCGGCCTCCAGGTCGCCGCAGGGGTCGAGCAGCTCGCCCACGATCTCGTGGCCGGGCACGAACGGCAGGCTCACCAGCGGCTGGAAGTAGAGGCTCGTCCTGCCCGACAGCATCCCCAGGTCGGAGCCGCAGATGCCGGACAGGGAGACCCGCAGCCGTGCCCATCCGTCGTGCTCGACCCTCGGCGGATCGAGCGTCACCATCCGCAGCGGCGCCGCGGCCCCGGTCAGCAGCAGCGGCAGCCTCCCGCCGGCGACCTTCCCCAGCGCCGTCTTGGCGACGCTGCGGTACATCTCGAGCGCAAGCATTCAGGCCCTCCTCATCGGTGCAGCCCGGCCGGGTCGAGCGTCCTGCTCGCATGGCCCGGCGACTCCCAGTCGACGATCGACCAGTGCGACTTCTTGGCGTGGCGGAAGAGAGGTACGTCGGGCCGGACCGCCACCGGATGCCCCACCGCCGCGAGCAGCGGCAGGTCGGAGTGGGAGTCGGCATAGGCGAAGCAGTCGGACGGCGAGATGCCCTCGCGGCGCGACCACTCGCGGACGAACGCCCCTCGCGACTCCCCGACCAGCGGCGACGCAGCCAGGTGGCCGGTGCAGAATCCCCGGTCGTCGACGGCCAGGTCGGCGGCCTCGATGTGGTCGAAGAGCGGCATCAGCGGCCGGGTCAGCGGTCGGATCGCGCCGGTGACCAGCACCGTCACGTGTCCCGCCGCCCGGTGCTCCCGGATCCGCCGGACAGCGTCCGGGGCCAGCCGCCCGAGGATGTGCGTGGTCAGGTGCTCGTCGACGATCTGGTCGAGCTCGGAGAGCCGGGCACCGGCGTACTCCTTGTAGACCGTACGCAGCAGCGTGCCGCGCTCGGTGCGGTCCGCCCACACGTAGCCGGGCACCTTGCTCGCCATCCGGGCGATCTCGGCTGCCTTCTGGGTGCCGGAGAGCTCACCGAGCCGCAGCCACAGGTAGGTCTCGATCACGTTGGAGGACATCAGGGTGCCGTCGAGGTCGAAGAAGGCCGCGACCCGCTTCTCCTCGGTGATCGAGCCTGTCGAGATCCGAGGCAGCCGGCCGGAGTCTGGTCTCTTTCGCAGCTTGCGCAGCTCGTCGAGCTCACGGACCGGCTTGGTCACCGAGGGCACGTGGATGTCGTAGAGGTATTCGTGCCAGTCGATCACGCCGGTGTCGAAGGCGAAGGTCTCCTGGTCGGCCGGCGACAGCGACCGGTAGAGCGCGAGCGTGTTGGTGTCGACGAAGCGGAGGTCGGCCTGGGCGTACTCCTTGTAGAGGTCCAGGTAGCGTCGCAGGAACTGCAGCCGCCGGCCCTGCCGGTCGAGGTCGCGCGCCCAGCTGCGGGTGCGGTCGCTGCGTGGAGCCAGCCCGAGCAGCCGGTCAGCGATCTTGTGCACCCGCTCCCCGGTCACCATCATCCGCTCGACCGAGGCCCCGCCCGGGAACGTCCACTCCGGCAACCGGGCCGCGCCGCGGTCCCCCGCCGCGAACGGCTCCTTGGAGAAGTAGGCCCGCACGGTCTCGTAGAGCATCCCGAAGGTCACCGGGTTGCGGTCGCCGGAGGCGAGATGGAAGTAGGCCGGGTCGCCGGGCTCGGGCGGGTGCGCCAGGCACGCCACGATCGAGGCGACGACGTGGTCGACCGGCACGATGTCGACGGGGGTGTCCGCGGCCGCCGGGAAGAGCGGCAGCTCGCCGCGGCCGTAGGCGAGGATCAGCGGCTCGGCCATCTTGAAGCCCTCGATCCAGCCCGGATGCGGGCGGGAGACGGCCGACTCGATGATCGCCGGGCGGTAGATCGTGGCCCGGTGCCCGGCTGCGGCGTGGGCTTCGACCACCCGCTCGCCGAGCGCCTTGGTGAACGTGTAGGCGTCGGTCCAGCCCAGCGACCGCGCCCGCTCGGTGCCGAGGCGTACGAGCTCGTCCTTGACCCACTTCTTGCGCGCCTCCTCGGCGGCAGCGGCGGCCGTCATCATCCCGGCGCGACCGTGCTCGCGCTCGGCCTGCTTGCGCAGCCTGGAGATCACCTCGACGCTGCGCGAGCGCTCCTCGACGGCCGCCCGCTGCGCCAGCCCCCAGGCGAGCTCGGCGTCCACGTCGACGGAGTGGTCGACCGGCCCCTCGGGGATGTGCCCGCGGCGCCGGCCGGAGACGTACGCGGTCGAAACGTGCAGATAGTGGATGTCCCGGCCCGTCTCCTCGACCCGCTTGAGCAGCTCGCGAACGCCGACGACGTTGGTGACGAACCCTTCGTCGACCGGCGGGTCGAAGGAGACATCGCCCGCGGAGTGCACCACCGCGTCGAGATCGTCCGGCAGCGCCGGCGGTGCGGAGAGATCGCCCTCGACGACGTTCACCTCAGCATCCGAGACGGACGCGAAGATCGGCTTGGTCAGCATCTTCGCGATCCGGTCCGCCCCCGACGTCGACCCCTTGCGCCGGACCAGGACGCTGAGGCGTACGTCCGGCACTTCGGTCAGCATCAGATGCAGCAGCGCCTCGCCGACAAACCCGGTCACTCCCGTGAGCAGCACGTGCTGCCCCGCGAGCCGTTCTCCGATGTCAGAGTTCACGCCGGAGATTCTGCCCAATCCAGCAAATGTCGCACGGGAATTCTGTTCAAATCAGCACACCCAACCTTCGGCGAGGCTCGATACGTGTCAGTCATCGGACAACCGAACTGGAGACCGATGTGCTGACCAACCTACTCGAAGAACTCGCCCGTGAGGCGCCTTCCGGCGGCGAGACACCCGGACAGCTGTGGCGGCGTGGCCGCCGCGTGGCGCGTAAGCAGCGCCTCGGCACGATCACCATCGCTGCTGTCGCCTGCGTGCTGCTGATCGTGCTCGGCACGGCGACCTGGCATCAAGGCACCGGCGTTGAACCGGCGACGGACACCGGGACCGGCAGCTACCTCCCCAGCCGTTTCCACGAGCCCAGTCCACATCTCCCCGGCACGGACTCGGTGGGTCCGCTGGGCCCACTCATCGCCACGTTCGACGCGCCCCGCAAGGGCTGGCTCGGGAGCAGCGACGGCGTGGTCGGAGTATCTGCCGAGACGGGTACCTACGCGTTCCTCGACCTGCCGCAGGCGGCTTCCCCGTACCTCGGCGAAGCCCAGCTCGCCCCGGATGGCCGCCATGTCGCCTACTGGACGACCGGGGAGGTGAACAACCCGATCCCCGCCCTCGAAGGTGGCACCATCAACGGTTATGCGGTCTATGACACCGTGACCGGCGAGGTGGTCAGCCAGCGGCCCAGCACCGAGCGCGGGATCGGTCACGGCACCCTGATCTGGTTCGATCCCACCCATCTCGGCGTCGAGTTCGGGCAGATGCAGGACTGCTGCTCCTCGATCCGATCCCAGAGCCTGGTCTTCGACCTGACCTCTGGACGCGCAACCAGCATCGACGTCACTCTCGACAGTGCAAGCACCAACGCTGTCGGCAGCGTGGTCGCGGGGAATGACAGCTCGGTCGTCGTCGGAACCGACGGGTCCACGACGCCCGCCTATGTTCCGCAGACCGCGGCACGGGTCAACGGGACCCAGTTCGTCGCCCTCTCCCCAGACGCTGAGCGCCTCGCGGCGATCTTCGGGGACAGTGCGCCCGGGCCGGTCTACGTCAAGGATGTCGATTCCAACGTCAACGGCGAGCGGATCCCGGACACGTACGTCGGGGTGTTCTGCTGGCTGGACGACACCCATCTAGCGGCCTTGCAGCGCCACGGAGACAGCGGCCGGGTCGACCTGGTAGCCGTCAACATCGAGGACGGTTCCGCCGAGATGCTCAGCGAGTACGTCGACACCGCCAACCTCGCGCTCAACCTGCTCGACTCGCCGGTGAAGAACCAGCCCGCCCCGCCGCGCCCGTGGTCACCATGGGTCCCGACCATCACAGCCGGCACGACGCTCGTGGTCGCCGCCCTCGCGATCCTCGTCTGGAGGCGCCGTGCCAGAGCCTGACGGTCATCTCTTCGACGAGTTCGTCACCACCCGCCGCCCCGCCCTGCTTCGTACCGCCTACCTCCTCACCGGACATGCTGAGGACGCCGAAGACCTGGTTCAGACCACGCTCATCAAGGTGGTCCCGAAGTGGGGCAAGATCCAGGACAACCCCGAGCCGTACGTCCGCAAGGTGCTCGCCCGAGAAGCCACCACCCGGTGGCGTACCCGCCGCTGGCGAGAGACCCCGGTCGAGCATTCCCGGACCGGGAGACGGCGGGGCCCAGCCTGGCCTGGAACCTCACCGTCCGGGACGCACTCCAGCGGCTCCCACCCCGGCAGCGCGCCGTCATCGTCCTGCGGTTCTACGACGATCTCACCGAGCGCGAGACCGCGGCCACGCTCGGCGTCGCGATCGGCACCGTCAAGTCGCAGACCAGCGACGCGCTCGCGCGGCTGCGCACGTTGGTCCCCGATCTCGCCGCCTCCGATGCCTCGGTTGCGGGCATGCGAGGGTGACCTGAGAAACTGGCGAGACTTCCGCAACCCCGAGGAGCCGTACGTGTCGAGGAAGCTGCTGAGCGTCGCAGCCGTCCTCTCGGCGACCGCTCTCACCGGCTGCGGCTCGGGGGAGCCGACCACCAGCAGTCCTGGCCCGAGTCCCTCGACCTCCTCCCCCGTCGAAGCCTCCGGCCCCTGTCTCTTCGAGCCCGGTCAGGTCGCCAGCGCCATCCCCGGCTCCTGGTCGCATACCGCCGACGAGGACGTCTGCACCTACACCAGCGACCGGGGCGCGATCTTCGTGACGACCTTGGTCGACACCTCCGTCTCCGCTGGGCTCTCCGCCAGTCGGGAGGACTGCATCGCCTCTCCGGCGCCGGTCGAGATCGGGGACCGGGCGTTCGTGTGTATCGAGTCGCACGACGACGGGGATCTCGTGGTCGGCAATGTCGCTGTCGGGAGTCGGCTGTGGTCGCTCGTCATCGTTCCTGATGAAGGGGTTCACGATGCTGAGCTCGGTGCGATGGGGCGGCTCGTCGAGATGGTTGCGGACTGACTCCGCTGGTCGAGAACCGCCGTCTACCCGAGGCCACCGAGACGGAGGGCGTCGTCGAGCTCGTCGAGCTTCGCAGAGGACAGAGCCCCTGCTCGCTCGATCAGGTCGTCGCGGGACAACGTCGTCAGCCATGTGCAAGGGGTGACACCCGGGCGCGGGAGCGCGAACCGGAGCACGCCTTCACTGGGCAGTCCTTCCGTGGCGCCTACTGCCACTTCGACGGCCAGACCGGTGATGTCGACACCTGCCGGCTCGACGACCTGCATCACGTGGATCCCGGACGCGTCCTCTTCCGACAGCAGCACCACCGGGCGTCGCTCGTCGAACTCCACCCACCAGACTTCGCCACGTTGCACATGTCCTCCTGACGTACGACGGCATGTCGCGGGTCTTAGCTTGACCTTATCTGCTGGGGCTAGGCGGCCGGTCCGCTCGTTGAGCCGCCTCCGCTGGTCGAGCCGCCGGAGCCGCTAGGCGGAGGCGTGTCGAGACCAACACGGTTCTTCCGCGGGAAACCTCGGTTGGGTGACTGTTCTTCGTTTCAGGGTTCGCCGCCGACCCTTGCTTTGAGTGTTTCTCGATCGGGCGCCGCGTCAAGGACGCCCTTCGGGCGCCGCTGCGCGGTGGCCTTCGGCCATCCTTGACTCGGCACTCGATCGAGAAAGATTTCGCCTGTATCGGGGCGGCGGCGAGAGAGTGGCGCGGAGTTCACGTTGCTTGTTCGCTGACCGCGTAACATGGGGTTGACCTGCTTAAATAGGTCGCTTGATCGTGCTCTTTCGCATATAATGGGACCTATGCACGAGACCATCGACCACCTCCTCGCTGGGCCGCCTCCGGGTGCGTCCGAGGCCGAGCTGGTCGACTGGATCGCGCGTCTCGAAGAGGTCAAGTGCACCGCCGAGGCGGTCCAAGCAGAAGCAGCGGTACGTCTCGACGAGACCGTCCGTGTCCGCCAGGCCGAGTCCGGGGTGCCCGCCCGCAAACTCGGTGAAGGGGTGGCCTCGCAGATCGCGCTCGCGCGGCGGGTCTCGCCCGAGAAGGGCGCCAAACTCCTCGGC
>NZ_JBIUZB010000006.1:245844-407556 GCF_044744805.1 Nocardioides sp. NPDC087217 | reverse complement strand
GGCACACTGAAGGATCGCCTGCTCTCGCATGTCACCCTTCAGATTCCGCCTGCCAGCCCGAGGCTCAGAGCCATTGAGACCGTTGGAAAAAGAAGCCACCATGGACTACATCCTAGCCCCCCAACCTCCCGACCCGTCGCACTGCGCCCCAGAATCCGTCAACAACCCAAGTTTGAGAGGAGAATCGTCATGTCTTCGAACCTAGCCAACAACCTCATCGACACCGCACGCAACCTGGGCAATAGGCCGGCGATCAGGCTGCATGGCACCACGCTCGACTATTCCCAGCTCCGGCAAGCCGCCGGGGCTGTAGCGGGCGATCTGCAAGCTCGAGGTATCCGACCTGGTGATCGCGTAGGCATCGTGATGCCGAATGTCCCGGCGTTTCCCATTCTGTTTTACGGTGTCCTCATGGCTGGGGCCATCGCTGTCCCGATGAACCCCTTGCTGAAGTCACGCGAGATCACGTATTACATTCAAGACTCCGGCATGTCACTCATCTATGGCTCTCATGCCGTAGGGGAGGTGGTGGCGGAGGCAGCCAGCGATGTTGGAATTCCATCGTTCCTAGTCGGAGACGACGGCCCCACCGCACTGAACCTTCTCGGAAACCCACTCGAGGACCCAATTGCGCGAAACGCGGATGACACTGCCGTGTTGCTCTACACCTCCGGAACAACTGGAAATCCTAAGGGTGCTGAACTCACACACGCCAACATGGCGACAAATGCTTCTACAACCGTGGACACCCTCATCCAAACGTCTACCGATGACGTTATCCTTGGCTGTTTGCCGCTCTTTCACGTATTCGGACTGACTTGCGGACTGAACGCTGCTGTGAAATCGGGGGCACTGCTCACTTTGATTCCTCGGTTTGACGCAGAAGTGGCATTGCGCGTTCTCGAGCGCGACAACGTTACGGTTCTCGAGGGCGTTCCCACCATGTACTCCGCGCTTTTGAACTCTCCAAATTCAGTTTCGGCAGACTTGTCGAAGCTGCGTTGTTGTATCGTTGGAGGGGCACCGATGCCGGTCGAGGTACTTAAGGCCTTCGAGAGGCAGTTCGGTTGCGAGATATACGAAGGATACGGCCTGTCTGAAACCGCACCTATTGCCTGCTTCAACAAGCCAGGAAAGCCGCGTAAGCCCGGAACGATCGGAACTCCCGTGCGGGGGTGCCAGCTCCGGCTAGTCGACGAGGCTGGCAACCAGTTGAGTGACCTTGAGACTCCGGGAGAGATTCAGATCAAGGGCGAGAACGTCATGAAGGGTTACTGGGGTCGGCCAGAGGCGACTGAGGAATCGATCGTGGACGGCTGGTTCAGTACGGGGGATATAGCACGCCTAGACGCCGACGGCTACTACAGCATCGTCGATCGAAAGAAGGACGTGATAATCAGGGGCGGATATAATGTATATCCGCGCGAAGTGGAAGAGGTGCTATACGAGCACCCAGCCGTCTCCGAGGCAGCGGTGGTTGGGATCAAGGACATACACCTCGGGGAGCAGATCGGAGCAGCGGTGGCACTCAAACGGGGAGCTCAGGCCGATACCGACGAACTAGTCAAGTATGTACGGGAGCGCCTAGCCGACTACAAGTACCCCCGTAAGATCTGGTTCGTGTCCAGCTTGCCAAAGGGCCCTACAGGCAAGATTCTACGGAGAAGCGTCCAGCCCCCGGCCGACCGCTGATCAGGAAGATGCCGTGGTCTTCCGTGCTCGGACTGGGCGCGCTACGTGACGGGCGTGCAGTTTCCAATCGACGCCGGCGCCATCGGTAAGAACCGCTGACCGGCGTCACTCTGTGCCGGGCGTGGCAGGAGAGCATCACGCACGTCTCCGAGCAGGTGCACGGGCTGCCGCAGGGGTTACAGGTGTTCTCCCTCGGATGTGCTGACGACTTCACATGCACATCGCGGCCACCGACAGCTCCGCGATCCGCCAGTGGGTGGAGCACCTCTCCGGGCACCCGAGCGTCGCTCCGGTCCGCACCAGCATCGTCTTCGACTACCACCGCAGCGGCGTCGTCGAGTCGTTCCGATAACACATCAGCGTTTCTCGGCACGGACGGTGGTGTCCACATCCTCGTCGGATGAGGATCCGGGTAGCGCTGATCGGGCGAGATGACGGTATCCGAACGTCGCCACGAGCTCACAGCTCGACGATGGGCAATGGAACTCGATGACCCCGGATGACGACAGCGGAGGCTGAGCGACGTCAGTCGTTGAAGTCGCGTGGTGTGACGTCAGTAGCGCCTGCGCGAGTTCCTCGGGGACATGGTCGCCGGCTCTGTCCGCAGCCACCAGCAGACACGGTGACGAATCCGCCCGCGAAGAACTGCGCGGTGACGTCAGGGTGGCCGTGCAATTCGTCGCGGGTTCGCAGCGTGCCGAGGTTAAGCTCGACCATGGTCTGCGCGAGTGACCGAAGGCGCCTCCGTCGACGAGCAGCGCACCATAGGCATCGCGGTACGCGCCGAGGAACCGGGAGAGCTCGAGGAAACGCTCTGGCTCACGTCGCGCTTGGACCCTCAGGAGATCACTGCCGCCCTCGCCGTCTCGACGAGGGCACCCATGCCGAGGGACTCGTAGAACTCGATGTGACTCTGCACCACCTCGGTGTTGTGGACGTTGCTCGCTAGATAGTCCTTCATGGCGTCGCCTCGACTCACGCCGAGAATCCGCAGCAACACGTACGCGGTGGTGATGCCGTTTCGGTCCCTGCCGATCGTGCAATGGAAGAGAACCGGGTCACCGCTCGCGGCTAGGATCGCCTCGAAGACCGAGCAGAGTTGGGACACGGCATACGGCGCCCTGCGAGCTCGTGCTGCAATTGGTAGAGCATGCCACCGGCCCGCCCAGCGAGTCGGTGACGGCTCGATACTCTGCAGTGGTGGATGCGCCATTGTAGGCGTTGACGAGGGAGTCTCCGGCCGGGTTCAGTGGAATCTGCATGTTCCTCGCGCCCGGCACCGCCCGGTCCGGCTTTCCTGCGACCTCCTCGGGCGTCCGAAGGTCGATGATCCTGGTCAAGCCGGAGATCCTCGAGCTTCGAGATGTCCGAACGAGTGAGCGTTGCTCAGTTGTGGCCCGTGCAGGAGCAGGCCAGGGCGGACCTGGCCGCTCTGCACCGTTCTGTAGCCGCCGAGGTCGCGGGCGTTGGGCGCTCCCTCGAGCTCAAGCGATCCCCCACCACTACCGGAGGCCCTGTCCTGGCGTGCCGGCGCGGCGGCCCTGCTCGAACTGTCGGTCGAGATGCCGATGAGTCCTGACAGGGCCAGACCGGCGGCGCCCACGATGAGTGGGCGACGCGCCAAAGAACCTCCGGTCATACTGTTTCCTCCAAGTCGGCAATGTCCAGGACAACGGCAAGGTCGACGGAGTCGATGCCGACCGCGGTGCCGACGGGTTCGTTGGTGAGTCGTCCGGCGTGGGTGTTCAGCCCCAGCGCGAGGCTGTGGTCATCGCGTAGCGCCTGCACCCAGCCCTTGTCCGCCAAAGCGACGACGTATGGCAGTGTTGCGTTCGTCAGCGCGTAGGTCGAGGTGTTCGGCACCGCACCCGGCATGTTCGCCACGCAGTAGAACACGGAGTCGTGGACCTCGTAGGTCGGGTGATCGTGGGTGGTGGCGTGCGAGTCCTCGAAGCACCCGCCCTGGTCGATTGCGATGTCGACCAGCACCGAACCCGGCTTCATCCTCGACACCAGGTCGTTGCTGACCAGCTTCGGCGCGGCTGCGCCCGGGATCAGCACTGCACCGATCACCATGTCGGCTTCCATCACCTGCTGCTCGATCGCCAACTTGGACGAGGCAAGACCGCGGACGTGGTTGTTGTAGCGCCAGAA
This sequence comes from Nocardioides sp. NPDC087217, assembly GCF_044744805.1. Taxonomy (NCBI): domain Bacteria; kingdom Bacillati; phylum Actinomycetota; class Actinomycetes; order Propionibacteriales; family Nocardioidaceae; genus Nocardioides; species Nocardioides sp. NPDC087217. The sequence goes on along the minus strand of NZ_JBIUZB010000006.1, from coordinate 403,710 downwards.
AGACATTCGCAGCTTGTCGAGGTCGGTGTCGAGCAGGGTGACGTCGGCGCCCATGCCGAGCGCGATGTTGGCGGCGTTCTGGCCCGAGACGCCGGCGCCGATGATGACGACCTTGGCGTTGGCCACGCCACCCACGCCGCCCATGAGGACACCGCGCCCGCCGTTGGCCTTCATCAGCGAGTAGGCACCCACTTGGGGTGCCAGGCAGCCGGCGACCTCCGACATCGGGTAGAGCAGCGGCAGTCCTCCCGAAGGCAGCTGCACGGTCTCGTAGGCGATGGCGGTGAGCTTGCGGGCCAGCAGTTCTTCTGTCAGGGGCTTGTCGGCAGCGAGGTGGAGGTAGGTGAAGAGGGTTTGGCCCTCCCGCATCCGGGCGTACTCCTCGGCGATCGGCTCCTTGACCTTCAGGATCATCTCCGCACTGCCCCATACGTCATCAGCCGTGTCAAGCATCGTGGCGCCCGCGGCGACGTACTCTTGGTCGGGGATCTGTGAGCCCTCACCAGCGGTCTTCTCCACCACCACCTCGTGACCGTGCTGGACCAGCTCGTGCGCCCCGATCGGAGTCAGAGCAACCCGGTACTCACGATTCTTGACCTCCTTGGGTACTCCGACCTTCACGCCTTGCTCCTGGTTGAAGAGGTAGACAGTGTCATTCAGCTGGCCGACTCGATGATGGTGGCGGTCGCGATTCCGCCGCCGCCGCACATGGTGGAGAGCCCGATGCCCCCGCCGGCTGCACGCAGGGCGTGGGCGAGGTGGAGCATCTGCCGGGCTCCGGTGGCGCCGAACGGGTGGCCGATGCTGATGGCGCCGCCGTCGAGGTTGACGCGGTCGAGGCTCACGCCGAAGTGCTCCTGCCAGATCAGCACCGGGACCGCGTAGGCCTCGTGGACGTCGATGAGCTTCATCTGGTCGAGGGTGAGCCCGGTGCGGTCGAGGATCTTGGCGGTCGCGTCGTTGGGGCCGTCGAAGATGATGTCGGGGTCGTTGCCCACGAAGGTGGTCGACCGGATCCAGGCCAGCGGGGTCAGGCCGAAGCGGGCGCAGGCCTCCTCAGATGCGAGGATGATCGCGGCGCTGCCGTCGGAGAGCTGGCTGGAGTTGGCGGCGTTGTTCACACCGTCGGGCCGGTAGACCGATGGCAGTTTTCCCGCCTTCTCGACACTAGAGTCCGGCCTGATGCCCTCGTCGCGGTTCAGCAGGACGGTGCCGTCGACCGTGACGGGCACGGTCTCGTTGTCGAACGCCCCGCGTTCCCACGCCACGTGCGCGGCCAGGTGCGAACGGACACCGTACTCGTCGCACGCCTCGCGGGTGATGCCGTACTTGTCGGCGGCACGCTCCGCGGCCTCGCCCTGGTGCGGCATGTCCCAGTGCGCGCGCAGGCTCTGTGAGATCGGGCCGTCTTCACCCACCGTTCCCGCGATTCCGGTAGGCACTCGGGTCAGCGACTCCACGCCTCCCGTGATGACGACCGATGCGTCCCCGGCCATGATCGAGGCGACGCCGAGGTGGGTGGCCAGCTGGCTCGAGGGGCACTGCGCGTCGAGCGTTGAGATGGGCACAGTCATCGGCAGGCCGGACGACAGCCAGGCGTTGCGGCCGATGTTTTGCGCCTGTCCCCCTACCTGGCCGGTGGCGCCGGCGAGACCCATGTCGACGTTCGCAGGATCGATCCCAGCCGCAGCGAGGGCGCCGTTGAACGACGTCGCGAGCAGGTCGACGGGGTGGACGTCGCGGTAGGCCTTGTCCTTCTTCGCGATGGGGGTGCGGACACCGGAGACGATGGCAACGCGGGTCATGAGGTTTCCAATCTGTTGGGATGACTGCACGGAGGCAGCAGGACTTCGGACGCACACCGGTCGGCGGTGTCGCCCTTGCTCAGGGGGACCGCGCGCAACGGCCTGGGGGTTCCGTCGCGCGCGGTCGGCTCAGGACCAGACCTGGCCGTAGACCCGCAGCCAGTTCTCACCTAGCACGCCACGGACCTCGTTGGCGGTGTAGCCGCGCTCGAGCATCCGCTCCGCGAGCTTGGGAAAGCCGCTCGGGCCGCCCTGGCCGAGGCCCTCGGGGAAGTTGAACGGCGGAGGCGGGTAGGTCTCCCGGCGCCAGACCTGGGACTTGATGAGGCCCTCGTACTGCTCCATGGTCAGCGTCGCGTCATCGTCGACCTGGGTGCCGCGGCAGTAGTCGACACCTAGGCCCACGTGGCCGGTGCCGACCAGGCTGTCCACGTGGACCATGTGGTCGATGAACTGGTCGAGCGTGGGAGCGGTGTCCGCCGCGACAAAGAACGGCAGGCCGTTCATCCCGATGACTCCCCCGCTAGCGGCGATGGCCTTGATGACGTCGTCCGGGATGTTGCGCGTGCTCGGGTGCACGGCGTGGGCGTTCGAATGCGAGGCGATGACCGGTGCGGTCGAGGCCTCGATGACCTCGAGCGCAGAGCGCCATCCGGTGTGGCTGACGTCGACCAGGATGCCGAGGCGGTTCAGCTCGGCGAGCATCTGCTCGCCGAGCTTGCTGAGCCCGGCGTCCTGGGGCTCCTCGCACCCGTCGCACATGATGCCGCGCCGGTTGTAGGCGACCTGCACGATTCGGAGGCCCATCCGCCAGTAGGCCTCGATCAGCGAAGGCTCGTACTCGAGGGGTCGTGTGCCCTGGAAGTGGAACACCACGGCCATCTCTCCGGCGGCCTTGGCTGCCCGGATCGCCTCCACGGAGGTCGCCAGTCGCAGTCCCGGGGTGTTGCGGATGAATTCGAAGCACCTGCCGAAGGCGAACAGCGCCTCCCTGGCAGCGCCGAGCGCCGAGACCGTGAGCACGCAGACAGTCGTGCCGCCCTTGCGCCAGTGGTCCAGGTGGGTGCGCCAGTATTCGAACTCGCAGGCCGAGTCGATGACGACCGCGTCCTCGAAGACGAGCGGGTTGGTTTCAGTCATGTGCTTGCCGCCTTTCTGGTGGTGTTGGCCGTCAACTGGTGCGGGTGATGTTGAGCGGCCACGGCGCGTTCCACCACGGCTGCGTGTAGTTCGCCCACTCGAACCCTGAGGCGATGCCCAGGTTGGCCTGGAGCGCCATGATCGGGATGTAGGGGACGTCGGTTGCCAGCTGGGTGAGGAGCTCGGTGTAGGCCTCGAACTGGGCTTCGGGGGTGGTGGCCTCCGAGGCTTGCTTAATAATGCGGTCCGCCGCGGGGGGCCCGTAGCCGGCGAGGTTGCTGCCTCCGTCGACCAGGCCTGCGGAACCCAGCCAGTAGGACGGCATGTAGCCCGGCGTCGGGGTGCAGCCGGCACCTGCGGTGTAGACCGCCGGGCGCTTCTCGACTGCTGCTCCCACGCCGGCCACCCACTTCGCGATGGTCTGGTTCTTGACCGTCAGCTTGATGCCGATCTTGCCCAGCTGGTCGGCCAGGATCTGCGATCCGGTGACGTTGTTGGAGAAGTCGGTGGTCGGCAGCTCGGCCTGGAAGCCGTCGGGATAGGCCGACTTGGCCAACTCCGCCTTCGCCTTGTCGAGGTCGTGTGGAAACTGCGGGAGCGACTCGATCATCGCCTCGACCTTCTCCGGCGACGCGATCGTCTCGAGCGACTGCGGAGGGATGAACGTGGTGATCGGGTCGGCGTGACCGTCGACGTCGTCCACGAACGCCGTACGGTCCACTGCGTAAGCGACAGCGCGACGCACATGGATATCGTCCCACGGTGCCGACTGTGTGTTGAGCGCGACGAAGCCCAAGGAGCAGCTCGGGCTACTGACGATCTCTGCCTTGGAGGTCGACTTGAACGACGTCGCGTTCGCGACGCTGGGAACCATGTCGATCGACTTGGCGCGTAGGGCAATCGCAGCGTTGGTCTCGGAGTCGAAGAACTTGACCTCCATCGTCTCGAATTCGACGTCGCCGCCCCAGTAGTCGGAGTTGGCCTTGAACTCTGCGCCGCTGGTCGGGTCCAGCTTGACGATCTCGTAGGGCCCGGTTCCCATCACGAGGGTGCCGGGGTTGCCGAAGTCGTCCTCGTGCTCCTCATAGAACTTCTTCTGGATGATCTGGGAGGAGAACATCGACGCCTGGGTCGGCCAGTTGGAGTCCGGGGTCTTCAGCGTCACGGTCACCGTGTACTCGTCGGTAGCCTCGATCGTGTCGACGGTGCGGTACTTCGCCGCGGTGTAGGAGTTAGGGTCGCGGTAGCGTTCCAGGGAGAAGACCACGTCCTCCGAGGTCAGCTCTTGGCCGTCCCAGAACTCCACGCCCTTCCTGAGGTGGTAGACGTACTCCGTCGGGCTAGGGTTCTCCACGCTCTCGGCCAGGCGGGGTTCGAGGCTTCCGTCCGGCTTGAGCCGTACGAGGTTCTCCAGGCTCGCGCTCGAGATGAGCGGCGCGATCTGCGAGTCGATGATGTCGACCGTGCTCGTGGTGCCCACGATGCCGACTCGGAGGACGCCACCGTCCGCGGACGGGGTGGAAGGGCTTCCGCAGGCACTGAGGCCCGCTATCGCCATGAGCGCCGCGGCCGCGATCGCACGTGGTCTTCGCATGAGCTTCCTCACTTCATCTGTCGATTGATTGTTGGGGGTCGATCCCATGTCCATGTCGTGCTCCGTCGTTTGTCTTTTCTCCGTGTCCGGCTGCTGCTCTGTGGGTGCCATGCGCCCGTCACGTCCAGACCACTAGGTGGCCCATCCGTCGGATCGAGGCACCGAGTCGACGAGTTTCCGGGTGTAGGCGTCCCTCGGCCGATCCAGCACGTCGCTCGTCGGGCCGTGCTCGACGACCCGTCCGCGGTGCATGACGTAGATGTAGTCCGAGATCTGCCGGACGATGGCGAGGTCGTGGGTGATGAAGAGATAGCCGATGCCCTGCTCCTCGCGGAGCTTCCCGAAGAGGTTGAGGATCTGCGCCTGCACCGACATGTCGAGCGCCGAGACCGATTCGTCACAGATCAGCAGCTGCGGCCGGGCGGCGAGGGCCCGCCCGATGGCCACGCGCTGCCGCTCCCCACCCGAGAGGGCCACCGGCTTACGCTGGGCGTAGGCAGCGGGTAGCCCGACCGTCTCGAGCAGGTCTGCCACCCGGGCCGAGACGTCGGTCGCCTTCGGATCGTGGGTTCGGATCGCCTCCTGGAGGGTCCAGCCGATGGTGCGCTTCGGGTTCAGACTCGAGTAGGGATCTTGAAAGACCATCTGCACGGTGCTCCGCAGCCGGCGGGCGTCGCGGCGGCTCAGCGCCGACCAGTCGTTGGCCGCGACGCCGCCGATCTCGATCTCGCCGGTCGACGCGGTCTCCAGCCCGATGAGCATCCGCGCCAGCGTCGTCTTTCCGCTGCCGGACTCGCCCACGATTCCGACACTCCGCCCTGCCCCGATGCCCATGGACACCCCGTCGACAGCGCGCACGCCCTGCTTGCCGTTGTCGAACTGCTTGACGACATCGCGGACCTGAATCAGTTGATCGCGGGTGCCATCAGACGGGGTGACCTCATCGACGCCGACCTCGACCCGCGCGCGGATCTCGGCCATCTCGTCTCGGATTTCGGGCAGGCGCAGGCACCGTGACCACCGTTGCTCTCCCACACCCACCATCTCGGGCCGCGTCTCGATGCACACTTCTGTCGCCCACCGGCAGCGTGGCGCGAAGGCGCAGCCGCCAGCCACGTCGTCGGGCGCCGGCACGGATCCCGGGATCGAGAGCATCTCGCGCAGCTTGCGGTCGGCCGGGGGCTCGGACAACAGCAACCCGTGGCTGTAGGGGTGCAACGGTTCGTGCTCGAGGTCTGCCGAGGGGGCGACTTCGAGGAGCGAGCCTGCGTAGAACACGTGGACCCGGTCGCAGGTTCCGAATGCCAGCCGGAGGTCGTGGGTGATCAGCATGACGCCCATGCCTCGGGAGCGCTGGAGGTCCTTGATCAGCGATAGGATCTCGCGCTGTGTGGTGACATCGAGCGCGGTCGACGGCTCATCTGCGATCAGCAGCTCGGGGTCGCATGCCAACGCTGCGGCGATGGCCACCCGCTGGCGCATGCCGCCCGAGAGCTGGAAGGGGTAGCGGTCGACCACCGACGGGTCGTCGATGCCGACCTCGGCCAGTCGCCGGATGGCTTCCTGCCGCTTCTCTGCGCGTGGACGTCGGGCAAGCTCTGGCGGCAAGGACTCGACCAGGATGCGCCCGACCCGCATCACGGGGTTCAGCATGGTGAAGGGGTCCTGGAGGATCATCCCGATCGCGTTGCCGCGCATCGCCCGTCGCTGGCGGGGACCTAGGTCCATCAGGTTCTCGCCGTCGAAGGCGATCGTGCCACTAGTGTGGAGTCCGTGCGGGAGCAGGCCCATGATCGCCTTCGCGGTCACCGACTTCCCGCTGCCGCTCTCCCCGACGACTGCGACCATCTCACCAGAGGCGATGGACAGGTCGACCCCGGATACCACGGTGGAGGTGCTGGTCGGCGTCCTGTGCACGACCGAGAGGTCGGACACCTTCAGAATTGGCACCGCTGCAGGCCCCGCCGGAAGTTCGGTGCCAACGGAGGTCTCCCCGCTCTGTGCGGCTGCCGTCTTGGTCATGGTCTCGGCCGTGGTCCGGGTGCGATCTGTCCGCGTCATCGCGACGCTCCTCTCTCGGAAAGTCGCTCGTAGGTCCAGTCGCCGAAGACGTTCATCGACGCTGCGGTCATCACGATCATCAGGCCGGGCGCGAGCGCAGCGACCGGGCTGATGAACAGCAGATCGAGGTTCTCGGCGAGCATCAGACCCCAGTCCGGGGTGCCGGGGTTCACCCCGAGACCTAGGAACGAGAGCCCGGACAGTGACACCAGTGCGGTGGCGAAGATGAGGAACGAGTTCGCGACTGCGACCGGGGCGACGTTGGGCCAGATGTGCGATACGAGGATCCGGATGTTCGACACGCCCAGGGTCTTCGCCGACTCAACGTAGGGGCGAGGCACCTGCTCGAGCGTGGCGCCGCGGACGACTCGTACATCCATCGGTACGACCAGGATGATCAGGAGGCCGATCGCGAGCCAGTAGCCTCCGCCGAATGCTCCGGCGACGACGATGATGACCAGCAGCGAGGGGATCGACCACATCAGGTCGACCCAGCGCATGATGAGCGAGTCGACCCATCCCCCGAAGTACCCCGCAACGAGGCCAAGCAGATCGCCGATGACCAGCGAGCAGGCGGCGATGACCAGCGGGCCGACGAACGCCGTCCGGGCACCGACGATGAGCCTGGAGAAGATGTCGCGGCCGAGCTGGTCGGTCCCCAGCCAGTGCTCGGCACTCGGGCCAGACATCCCCAGAGAAGTCATCTGGGAGTCGGGGTCCTGGGGAGAGATCGACTCGCCTAGCAGCGCCAGCAGCGCGACGATGATGATCACGGTCACGCACAGGACCACGGACCACGAGGCGCGTTGGCGGCGCCGCAAGCGGCTCCTGCCGGTCTCCAGTGTGATGCTCATGATGCGTTCCTTCCGAGTCGGATCCGGGGGTCGACTGCCATGTAGAGAAGGTCCGCGAGCAGATTCGCGACCATGATGACCACGGCGATCACCAGCGCGACGCCTTGGATCATGGGCAGGTCCTTGTTGATCGCGGCATCGACGAGGAGGGTTCCGATGCCGGGCAGCGAGAACGTCACCTCGACCAGGAACGCGCTGGTGATCAAGGCTCCGAGCACCAGTCCGCTGATGGTGACGATCGGGATGAGGGCGTTGCGGAGCACGTAGGTGAGCAGGATCCGCGCCGACCCGAGGCCCCGCGAGCGGGCGAACGTCACGTAGTCCTGGTCGATGACCCCAATCAGCGCGGCCCGCGTGTGCTTGAGCACGAACGCCGAGACCGTCAATGCCAGTGCCACCGCGGGCAGGGTCAGGTGCCACGCCCGATCAGCGAAGCCCTCCCCGGCACCTGTCGCCGGGAAGATCGGGAAGACGATCGCGAACAGGAACAGCAGAAGTACGCCACTGACGAACGCCGGCATGCTCAGCGCAACGACCGAGGCGCCGACGATCCCGCGGTCGACGGCGGTCTTTCGGCGCAGCGCCGAGACCACCCCGAGACCGACGCCGAGGACCATGGTGAGTGCGAAGGCGAAGACACCCAGGAACAGCGAGACCGGAAGTCGGGAGCTGATCTCCTCCTCGACCGGGAGGGTGGTCTGGATCGAGGTGCCGAAGTCCAGGTGCAGCGCCGACTGCGCCCAGATCCAATACTGGGTCAGAAACGGCTCGTCAAGGTGGTAGCGCTCATTGAGCAACTGCACGGTCTCCGGCGTTCGCGGCTGCGAACCGAGCAGGATGTCAACCGGACTGCCGGGAGCGATGTAGAGGAGCGAGTAGATGACGAAGGACAAGATCGTCAGCATCGCGAGCAACGCGCCGAGGCGTCGCATGAGGAACAGCGTCACGCGTTGAGCAGTCATGTGCGCTCCCTGGAGGTGCAGGTGGTCCTGAAACGCCGTCGGGTCTTTGGTGGCGGCGTGTTTCAGACTTACATGCATTACCAACTATCCGCAAGCCATCAATTGGTAAATCATCAAATACTTCTGGTGCCTCCGAAGCCGAACAGAGCGCATCGATCAGGCTCTTGCCCTGTTGTCTGTCGACGTAGCGCCAGCCGCTGCCATCGGGGGGGGTGACGAACTTGGTGACGCCGACGTGGATCAGTGAGCCGGAGTGGTCGCACTCATAGCGGCGCATTGGCTCGCCGCTGACATGTTCGACGTGCGAGAGGCAGTTGATCCGGCAGTGCATCAGGACCGTGTGCACGGTCGAGGCCCGCATCCCGGGCCTGCTGGCGCGATCTGGAACCGGCCTGAGTCGGTGTCGTCACCGCAGCCCGACGATGTGGCGTATCCCATCAGAGGTCGTCTTGGTCGGGCTGGAGCGTGGTCGTGAGCTGCGGTCACCCATACCCGCGCTTCCTTCGCTGCGGTAGCGCTCAGCTCATTTCTTCACGGCGTGTGATCGGCCGTGACCACCTTGGCCGCAGCCTGCGTTCGTCCATCCGCGGTCGATGACGAGTTGGGCAAGCCGCAAACGGGCGCGCAGAGTCAAAGCAGCGTTAGCGTGGGACATGAGGGCCTCCGGTCGGGCGAAGTGTGTGAACTAGACAGTTCCACTTCACAACCGGAGGACTTCACCGTGCAGGCAGGCTCGCCGACGCACGGCGGTACGACATCCCTGGGTCATCACAGCTAGACCGACGCGGGAACCAGACCGGTCGACCGTGGCCACGACGTCCGCGTGTTGCACTAGGCCAGCGGCTCAGTCGGGACTGGCAATTCGCTCCTCGACGAGCATCCGGACCTTTCGGAGCATCTCTGCGAGCTCGTCCAGCGAGTCCGCCGGAACTCCGGCGAGCCCGAACTCGCTGCTGTCGAGCGCGGTGGCGACGGCCTCCTGGGCGGCCTCACCCGCAGGGAGCAAGGTGACGACGGTGACGCGCCGGTCGCTGCCCTGGGATCGCCGGACGAACTTGCTGCGCTCGAGCCGGTCGACGGTGCGGGTGATGGTGGTCGGGTGGGCCGCGACACGCAGTGCCAGCTTGGCGGTTGGCATCTGCTTGGCCGGATGAAAGCTGAGCGCGGTCAGCGCCTGCCAGCCGGCAAAGGTCAGGTTCTCTGCAGCGAGGGCGGGCTGGGCGGCCACCTGCACGAGGCGGTTGATCCGCTCCACCTCGAGGGAGACGGCGAGCTGGCGGTGGGAATGAGCACCACGACGCTCGAACTCCTGTTGCGTGACCTCGATGAGGTCGCGATCCAAGTCCACTACGGCAGCCTATCGTCACGGGGTCTCAATGCGGGCAGTACGGGAGGAGATCGTCCATGTAGACGAGATCGATCGGCTTGCCGTGGGCAACCGCCACGTGCTCGGGGAACGCGCCGAGCAGGTTGGTGAGCACGATCAGTGTCAGCCCGTCGGGGTACCGGGCGATCTGGGCCTTGCCGCCACCGCCCGGCGCCGGGACCAGGCCTTGAGGTCGCTCGAAGACGAGCCAACCGATCCCCCACAAGCCGGGGCTGCCGTCATGGGTGGGGATCGGGGTCCACAGAGTGTGGCGACTCGCCGGGGAGAGCAGCGCACCGCTCTCGAGGGCGGACATCCAGGCGGCCAGGTCGTCGGCGGTGCTGTGGAGTCCCGCGGCAGTACGGAGCAGGTGCGGCCAGTCCAGGCGGCTCTTGTCGATGCGCCCGGTGGGTTCACCCGAGGCGTCGATGCTCATGTAGGTGTCTGCCCTGTGGGGGATGAGGTCGTGGTCGTTGGCGTAGCGCGTGTGGGTCATCCCGGCAATGTCGAACTGGCGCTCGGTAATGAAGTCGACGAAGGGCCTCCCGCTCAACCGGTCGATGACCTTGCCAAGCAGGGCGTAGTTGGTCTGTACATAGTTGTAGCCTCGACCGGGCTCGAACTCCATCGGTGCGGCGCGCACGACGGCCCAGGCAGCCTCCTCGTCCGCTGCGACCAGCCCGACGGAACTGTCCGCGCCGTAGGCCATGATCTCCGGCAGCCCGGAGGTGAGGGTGGCGAGCTGTCGGATCGTGATTGGCTGCCAGGCCTCGGGCAGCGCGTCGAGGTAGCGGGAGACTGGGGCGTCGAGGTCGAGGTCGCCGGACTCGACCAGCTGCATCAGGGCGATCCCGGTGAACGCCTTGGCCATGGAGTTGATAGAGAACACCGACTCCCGGGTCACCGCCACGTCGTGCTCTAAGTTGGCCATGCCGAGCGTCTCCGAAGCCACGATCTCGCCGTGACGCAGCACCACGGCCTGCAGGCCGGGCACGTGACGCTCCTCCATCAGTCGGGCGAGCTGCTCGCGCAGCGCGTGTGTCGTGCTCATCGGGGTCCTCCGCTCGTCTTGGCTTGCGTCTGCTCAATGAACGCGCGTCGGAGCGCCTTCTTGTCACGCTTCCCGACCTGGGTCAGCGGGATGCGTTCGACGATGTCGATGCGCTTCGGCGTCTGTACGGAGCCCTTGCGCTCGCGCACGTGCGCCTTGAGGTCGTCGATCGTCACACCGGGGTGGCGCACCTCGACCGCGGCGACGAGGATCTCGCCCCAGTAGTCGTCCGGGACGCCGAAGACCGTCGCCGCGGCGACAGCGGGGTGCTCCTCGAGTGCGTCCTCGACGTTGCGGGGGTAGACGTTGAAACCGCCGGTTATGACGAGGTCCTTGGCGCGGTCCACGATTCGCAGGAACCCGTCCGGGTCGCGTATAGCGACATCACCGGTGTGGAGCCAACCGCCCCGCATCGCCTGGGCCGTGTCCTCAGGCCGGTTGAGATAGCCGCTCATCAGGAGAGGGCCGCGGACACACAGCTCGCCCGGCTGCCCGTCGGGCACCTCGACGTCGTCGTGGTCAACAAGGCGCACCTCCGCCTCCGCGATCGGGCGCCCACAGGACGCCATGCGGTCATCGGACGTGACGTCGTGCTCCTCGCGCCGCATCACGCAGACGGTGGTCGGCGCCTCGGCCTGTCCGTAGAACTGGAAGAAGATCGGCCCGAACCAGGCGATGGCGTCCCTGAGTCGCTGCGGTGAGATGGGCGAGGCTCCGTAGAACACCGTGGCGAGGCTGGAGGTGTCGTACTCGCTTAAGCGCGGGTGGTCCAGGATTGCGCTGATCATCGTCGGCACGAGCAGGGCACACGTGATGTGGTGCCGTTCGACCGCGGCAAGGAACTCGCCCGCGTCGAAGGACTGCTGGACGTAGAGGGTGCCGCCCTGCGCGATCGTCGGCACGAAGTTGACCCCGCCGGCATGGCTGAGCGGAGCGACCAGCAGGTTGCGGATCTCGTCGGGCCATTGCCAGTCCACGAGCTGGATGCCATACATCGTCGACATGCTGCGGAAGCTGACTTGGCTCGCCTTCGGCACCCCGGTGGTGCCCCCGGTGTAAACTATGCGGCAGATCGCCTCGGGGTCGGTGGGGCGCGGCTCGAGCACGGTCGCAGTCTCGGCCGCCAAGAGCACCTGTAGGTCGTCCGCTCCCCCGCCCGCGATTCTCAGGATTTGCGGGCTACTGCCCGCGATCTCCACTGCCTCGGTGATCTCGTCGATCCGTGCGCCGTCTACGACGACGTGGGTCGCCGCGGCGTCGTTGAGGATGTGGGCGAAGTCGGCGGGGCTGCCCAAGGGGTGCAACGGCACGAAGACCCCGCCTAGCGCGGCGACGGCCTGCTGGACGAAGAGCACCTCGACGCGGTTTCCGGAGAGCAGCGCGACCCGGTCACCGGACCGGAGACCTAGCCCGTCCAGAACTGCGGCGCACCGCGCGATCGCAACCTCGAGCTGCGCGCCGGTCCAGCTCGTGCCGTCGGACTCGACGACAAGTGTCTTGTCTGAATGCGTTCGCAGCGCGCGGACAAGCAGGTCGTTGAGGTGCTCGAAGCGTCGGTCCGTCACCATCGAGCCAGCCCTTCGAGCATGCGCTTCTGGGCATCGACCCCGTTGGCCATCGCGGCCTCGCGCCAAGCCGGTGCTGCAGGGTTGAGCCCTTCCATCATCATGTCCAGCATCTCCTCGCGCGACGTGTAGGTCCGCCCGGTGGCGTACTTCAACCACCGGTCGATGCGCACCGTATTGAGCACAGCCAGGTTGTCGTAGGTGCCGACCTCGATCAGGAGTCCGGCCCACTCCGCCCACGGCGCGGTACTGGGCAGCCAGGCGGAGAAGAATCCGGTGTATGACGGGGTGTGCCCCTCCGACATCCGGGCCGAGGAGGAAAAGCTGGTGCGTGCCGACTCCCCCAACCAATCGACCACCCGCTCGTACCCCGGCGAGCCGACCGGGAGGCTGCAGATGTGCGCGAGTTTGCCCCACTCGCCGATGCCGGTGTGCCATTCGATGAAGGCAATCTTCTCGGCGTGGGCCAGCGCGCGCGGCAGGAGCTCGGCGACGACCGTGTGGGACCAGGCCGGTCGGTCGCCGACGTAGGTGATACCGGTCGGTTCTACAGCCTGTCCGCCCGAGAGGGCGGTGATCATCTGCTGCGGCCCATGGACACGCACCATCTCGTCGAGGACACCGCTCCAGTCGCGCGTCTCTTCCGTCCAGTCCTCGGGGCACAGCGTCGGGAACAGCTCGCGATAGAGCTCGTTGCGAGGAAACGGGGCCTGGTGATCGAGGAAGTTGCGATTGAGGTCGATGTTGTTCTCATCTGTGCGCGAGCGGTGCGAGAAGCCCCACGGATTCAGGGCATGCAGCGCCACGATGTTGACCCCATCCGGGATCTTGAGGTCGCGGAGCAGCTCGAGCTGGAGGGCCGAGCCGAGGAAGCCCTCCTGGCCGTGGGTGCCCGAGACGACGAGGAAGGTCTTGGCCGCCTCGGGATCACCGAACGTGGCCAGGTCGATGGCCAACTCCTCACCTTCGGCACCGCGCTCGGTCGGATGCGGCACTGACTCGAGCTGCGCGCCCCGCTCAGCTACCAAGTCGAGGAACCTGCGACGCGCCTCGGCATACGTATCGCTGAACGCTTCAATCACAGCAACCTCCGGTTTCGCCACGGCATCGATCGTCTCATCGATTTCTTGGATCAATAATTACATGCACTACCATCTATTGGCAACGCGTCTTTCTCGCGCGTTAACCAACGGCCACTCACGCACACAGACCAGGAGAACAGATGGACATCCACGGAACCTCCGCAATCGTCACCGGCGCAGCGTCGGGGCTGGGAGCAGCGACCGCTCGCACACTGGCCGACGCCGGCGCACACGTCCTCGCACTTGACCTCGCCTTCGATGGCGTCAAGCCCGTCGCCGGCGTGACCCAGCTATCGGCAGACGTCACAGACCCGATCCAGGTCGGCCACGCCGTGGCTGAGGCCGCCACCGCCGCCCCGCTGCGGATCGCGGTGAACTGCGCCGGGATCGGCCCCTCAGCCCGCATTGTCGGGCGTGCCGGGACCCACGACTTCGACCTCTTCGCGAAGGTTGTGTCAGTCAACCTGGTCGGCACCTTCACGGTGCTGGCGCTGGCGGCCGACGAGATGGCGCGCAACGCCAAACTCGAGGATGGCCAACGCGGCGTCGTGATCAATACCGCCTCGATCGCCGCCTATGACGGCCAGATCGGACAGACCGCGTACGCCTCCTCCAAGGGCGGTGTCGTCTCGATGACCCTCCCGGCAGCCAGGGACCTCGCCAGGCACGGTATCCGCGTCAACACCATCGCACCCGGCATCGTCGAGACCCCGATGCTCGCCACCGTGAGCGAGGAGTATCGCGTCGGGCTCGCGGAAGGCGTGCCCTTCCCACAGCGCTTGGCCAGGCCCGAGGAATTCGCCCTACTGGTGACCCAGCTCATCGCGCACGACTACATCAACGGCGAGGTCGTCCGGATGGACGGTGCGCTCCGGATGGCGCCCCGCTAACGCGGGCAGGTCGCCAAACGACTCGGCCAGGCAATCGGCACGCACGTTCTGACGTCTGTCCGGGCACGCCCTATCGTTCGAGATCGTCAACCGGCTCGCCCGCGACGCTCGCCCACGACGGGTCTGTCAGGAAATTGAACAGGCCCCTCGCGTTGGATGATCAAGGAGTACTTCAACGTTCTCAACGCTCCATGAGGCCCGACATCGCCATCGACAACTGAGGTACGCCGCCAAGTGAAGGGACATCTGGATCTCCCTGTACACGGACGGCTGATCTCCTCGTCGTCGGGTTGCTCAGACCAAGGGGATCCACCCCTCGTCCGGCGGTGGCCTCGCTGAGCCGTAGGGAGGTGCACTCGGTGGTGATGACGTGGGCGTGGCGCAGGAGCCTGTCGGTGACGGCGGTGGCCAGGGCCTTGGGCACGATGGTGTCGAACCCGGCGGGGTGGATGTCGCAGGCGATGGCCAGGCTGCGGCGCTCGTAGGCGGCATCGACGAGCCTGTAGAACGCCTCTCATCAGCACCGCGAGTGGGGCCTCGCGATGAACGAAAGCCCTCTGCAGGGACCGTTCATCATCGATCAGCTCACCGACCTGGTCGAAGAAGCCGTACTCCTCGAGTTCGAGCGGATCTCCGAGCGCGGCGGCGTCCTCGGCGCGATGGAGACCGGCTACCAACGCGGCCGCATCCAGGACGAGTCGATGCTCTACGAGCACAAGAAGCACGACGGCACGCTGCCCATCATCGGGGTCAACACCTTCCGCCGAACCGAGTCGGCCGGTGAAGAGGAGGAGACGGTCGAGCTCGCCCGCGCGACCGAGACCGAGAAGCAGTCACAGCTCACCCGCCCCCGCGACTTCCAGACCCGCCACTATGACGAGGCCACCGCTGCCATCGCGAAGCTCAAGGAAGCCGCGACCTCGGGCGACAACGTGTTCGCCGTGCTAGGGAGGCCACCCGCGTCTGCTCGCTCGGCCAGATCACAGAGACGTTCTACGAGGTCGGCGGACAGTACCGGCGCAACGTCTGATCACCGCTCACACCATGAGTGAGGTGCCATCACTCCTGACACCTCCCGCGGCTCCCGTACGTCACAGCACCTGTGCCGCGACGTACGGGAGCCCTTCGTCCAGGCACCACTTCCATCTGCTCTTTGTGGTCAAGCCCCGAACCAGCATGTCGAGTAGCCGAAGCACTTAGCTGAGGGGTTGGATCGCGGGTTGCCGTGCAACCACGTGGCTTCCCGGCGCGCTGACACCAGTGATCTGCGCGCCCGGGAGGATGTAGGGCGAACTACCACTCAAGGAGCGGACCGGTTTCAGAACGGGTACCGCGGCAGGCCTTCACGCACCGTGATCCTCTGGATCTCGGCGAACGCGTCGAGTTGGCAGCCAAAGTTTCCGTGATGAGCGTCCGTGCTGGAGCCACCGGGCCCGCAGAACGGTGCGTTGGGCTTGCCGTCCGTGGTCTGGTCGTTGATGTGGACCAGCCCCGTCGAGAAGCGCTCGGCCAGGACCAGCCATTGGGGCGCAAGGGAAGACGCCGAGCGACAGGCCGTCGGGTACGCCGTTGCAAGGCTGGGGCATTGGTCAGGGCCCGACGTGGCCGCGGCGATGCCAGAGTCGTCGCGCTGACCAGTGCTCTAGGGACTATCCGGTGTTCAAAACAGTCGGCGGCGACGCTGGGCCGGGGCGATCTCCACTAATCCAGGATCTTCCTACCTGACCTCTCTTGAATGATGTGGAACTACAACACGCATCTACCAATCACTCGGCTCGGCGGCTGAGGAGGTTGATGCCCCGTCCCGACGCACCATACGCGGATTGAGGCATTGCACGGACCTGGATCTCGCGGCGCCGAGCCAGAGTCCGGTGCCGTAGGCGAGGTCGTCGAGGCGGCGGCCGAGGAGGGTCGTGGGCCGGATGTCGGTCTCGTGGAAGGCGACGGCGGTGTCGATGACGAGGGCGGCGAGCATCATCCGGCGTGCGGTGCGGCTGAGCAGGCAGGCGACCAGCGTGAGTGGCCACCAGTGGCGCAGCAGGAGCGCTGACTCCTGGCGCAGCGACCAGCCGAGTCCTCTCACCGCAAGCCGGGCTGCAAGGCCACGGCGGCCGGGTACGTCAGGGAGGGCATCTGAGACGACGCGGCTGCCCCAGACCAGCGAGGCGAGCGCCGCGGGTGCCGACCACCAGCGGCCGGCGAGGATCGCGGCTCCAGCCGCGGCCATGGCCGGAGAGAGTACGGCCGGGGCGACCGCGGAGCCGTGACGGCGGCCGAGCTCGGCGCCGCCGGTGCCGTAGACGAGCTTGCGGCCGAGCCAGCCGCGCACGGTGCCGCGGACCTCGTGCAGGGCCTGGAGATCGGGCGCGTAGCGGACCACGTTCCCGGCCTCGACCAGCCGCCAGACCAGGTCGACGTCCTCGCCCACGCGCAGGTCGCCGGCGAACCCGCCGACCTCGCGCAGGGTCGAGGTGCGGGCGACCAGGCAGGCCGACGGGAGCCAGCCGACGGCCGCGCCAGGACGCACCGAGCACGCTCTCGTGCCCAGGGAGAGCGAGGAGGCGGCCATGTCGTGGCGTTCGAACCACGACGGTCGAGCCTTGTCGCTGTGCCCTCGCACCAGCGGCCCCACCAGCGCGACCCGAGGGTCCGCGAGATGGCCCGCCAGTTGCGCGAGCATCTCC
Organism: Nocardioides sp. NPDC087217; assembly: GCF_044744805.1. Classification (NCBI taxonomy): domain Bacteria; kingdom Bacillati; phylum Actinomycetota; class Actinomycetes; order Propionibacteriales; family Nocardioidaceae; genus Nocardioides; species Nocardioides sp. NPDC087217. The sequence continues at coordinate 386,656 of NZ_JBIUZB010000006.1, read as the reverse complement.
GGAGAGGCGGCGACGTCGGAGTCGACGAAGGCGACGTAGCTCGTGGCGACCCGGGCGAGTCCGGCGTTGCGGGCGCCGGCGGGTCCCAGGTTGTCGGTCAGCACCAGAAGGGTGGCGCCGTGGCGGAACACGACCTCCGCGACGGCTTCCGGGTCGCGGGAGGCGTCGTCGACGACGATGACGCGGAGTCCGTTCAGTGCGGCCAGGCAGCGGTCGAGGAGCTCGGGTCGGTCGCGGGCCGGGACGATGACGGTGAGCTCGGCAGGATCGACGGGCGTGAGGCCCATGGGATCGGCGAGGTTGCCCTCGAGCAGGCGACGAGCGACGAGGTCGGAGGTGGCATCGTCGACCTGCACCTGCCTCCCGGCCACCCGGTCGGCAGCCGTGGACGCCAGGCGCATGGACCGCAACGGTGAGCCGCCGACCAGCGACAGCCCGCCGTCCGCCGTGGGCAGGAGGCGTACGTCATCGCGCACCCGCACCGCGAACCCGTCCGGCAGCCTCATCCGCCGAAGCCTCCATCGGCGGCGACGACCGAGCCGTTGAGCACCGCCCCGGCACGCGAGCAGGCGTGCACGACGGTGGCGGCGACCTCGTCGGGCGTGAGCGGGCGGCGTAGGAGCTGGTGGGCGGCGAGGTCGTCCGGGCCGACCGCGTAGAGGTCGGCGGTCGCAGCGAGCATCGCGGTGTCGGTGGAGCCCGGTGAGACGGCGCAGGCGGTCACGCCCGTGCCGGCCAGGTCGGCGGCCAAACCTCTCACCAGACCGATCACGGCATGCTTCGCGGCGTTGTAGGCGGCGAGGTGGAACAGCCCGCGCGAGCCCGCCGCCGAGGCGAGCGCGACGAACCGGCAGCCGCCGGGATCGGGCCCGGCGAGCATGGCCGGGACGGCCGCCGTCGCGGTGTTCCAGACCCCGGCCACGTCGATCTGCCACTGCAGGTCGAGCGAGGTGTCCTCCCACAGCGGGCGCCCGCCGGCGATCACCGCCGCACCCGCGACCGCGACGTCGAGCCGACCCCACCTCGCCTTCGCGGCATCGACCGCGGCGGTCAGCGCAGCCGGGTCCCGTACGTCACCGACGACCGGTTCGACCCAGCCGGCCGGCAGCGAGGCGACCAGGGCGTCCAGGTCGGCCTGCGTGGCCTGGGGATAGCCGGCCGGAGAGTCCTCCCCCACGCACCAGTCGAGCGCGACGACGCGTACGCCCTCGGCCACCAGCCCACGCACCGTCGCCGCGCCGATCCCGCGCGCTGCGCCGGTCACCAACGCGACCCGTGTCGTCTCGGCACTCATCGTGCCGCCGCTCCTACCCGGAGCCGGTCATAGGCAGCGACGACCATCGCCTCGAGGAGGCGCTTGCCCTGCTCGGCGCTCGCTCCGGTCGGGTCGCCGAGGACACCGTTGGCCGAGACGGCTTCGACCCCGCCTGCCCGCATCACCGGCAGCAGCTGGGCGATCGGGCGGGTGTTGCCGGGGACAGCCTGCCGCAGACGTACCCGTTCCGGGGCCAGGTGCAGCATGAGCGAGGTCTCGGTCTGGCCGGCGTGCGGATCCGCGTCCGGGACCTGACAGGGCACCCAGGACACCTCTCTCCCCTCGGCACGAAGGACGGTCACGGCGGCCGTGACCGCGTCCAGGTTGCCGCCATGACCGTTGACGAAGACGACCCGGGAGGCCCAGATGGTCAGCGAGCGGCCGAGCTCGACGAGGACCGAGGTCAGCACCGCCGTCCCGATCGAGATGGTCCCGGGAAACGACTGGTGCTCCCCGCTGGCACCGATCGGCACCGCCGGAGCGACGGAGGCGCCGATGAGCGGGGCGAGCTCGTCGGCCACCGCGGTCGCGATCACCGTGTCGACGTCGAGGGGCAGGTGGGGGCCGTGCTGCTCGGTGGACCCCACCGGCACCAGGACCGCGCCGCCCGGCACGATCTCCGGCCAGGGACGGTCGACCAGGCTCACGGCCGGTCCGATGCTTGGTCCGATGGTCGGCCCAGGGCGAGCTCGAAGCCGTCGGGGATCACCAGGTCGTGCGGCGTGAAGTCGTGGATGGAGGCCTTGCCCATGCCCAGGACCGCGGAGTCGAGGCCGTTGCGGAGGATGTCGAGGACGTTCTCGACGCCGGCCTGGCCGTTGGCGCCCAGCCCCCACAGGTAGGCACGCCCCACCATCACCGCACGCGCGCCCAGGGCGAGCGCCTTGGCGACGTCGGAGCCGCGGCGTACGCCACCGTCGAGGAGCACCTCGATCTGGTCGCCGACCGCGGCGGCGATCGGGGGCAGCACCCGGATGGTGGCCGGGGTGCCGTCGAGGTTGTTACCTCCGTGGTTGGAGACCGAGATCGCGTCCACGCCCGCGTCGACAGCACGCAGCGCGTCATCGACCCGGCACACACCCTTGAGCATGAAGGGCTTGCCCCCGCTCAACTCCTTCCAGGTGCTCACCATCCAGGCGACGTCGTCCCACGAAGGCGGCGGCGTGGTCATCCACTCGTAGTAGGCACCGAAGAACGTGGGCGGCTCCCCCAGGTTGCCGTCGTCGGCGATCGGCGCCAGGTTGGGGGCGGTCAGGTCCGGGATCCCGCCGCTGCGGGCGTACGCCGCCATCCACCTGCCCCGGCTCATCACCTGAGGCGCGAAACGAAGCATCGCGGAGAGGTCGACCTTCTCCGGGATCTCCGGGCTGCCCCAGTCACGGCCCATGGAGAAGGACCAGTCCAGGGTGGCGATCAGCGCCTTCGCCCCGGCGGCGTGGGCCCGGCGCATCCGCCGGATCATCACCTCGCGGTCGCCGGTCCAGTACATCTGGAAGAACGTCGCTGCGTTGGCCGCCACGACCTCCTCGACCGACTTCGAGGCGAAGTTGGACAGCCCCATCACGGTCCCCCGGGCCGCCGCCGCTCGGGCGACTGCCACCTCACCGTCGGGATGGACGGCCTGTACGCCGGTGGGCGAGATGATCACCGGGAACCCGATCTCCTGGCCCAGGACCGTGGTCGACAGCTCGCGCTTGTCGTGATGGCCGGCCACGTGCGGCGCGAGCCCGAGGTCGGCGAACGCCTGCTGATTGTCCGCGATCGTCTGACCGCGCTCGGATCCGGCCAGCAGCGCGGCGTACACCGGCTTCGGCAGCCGCCTGCGGGCACGCTCCTGCGCCACCGCGACGGACTCGAACCACGGGTTCTGCTTCCAGGGGTTCTTCCAGGCCATGTCAGTTTTCTCGCTTCTGTTCTCAGGGGTCAGTTGGGTGCGAAGCCGGCCAGCGGCGACTCGGCGCACGCACTCACCAGCGGGGCCAGATCGGAGTCCGGACGCCGTCGCGAGAGCGTCAGCAGCACCGGCGCGTTGCGGCTGGGAGCGCTGCGGGAGTGGTCCTGACTGACTGCCGGAATGGTCCGGGCTTCCGCCAGGGCGGACTCGCCGTACCCCTGGACGCACTCCGGGTCCGGCCCGTCCAGCGGCAGACCGGTGAAGAACTTCGCGGCCATGCAGCCACCGCGGCAGGAGTCGTAGTGGGCACAGCCCGAGCAGGCACCACCGGTCTGCGGCTCGCGCAGCTCCTGGAAGAGCGCCGAGGTCTTCCACACGTTGTCGAAGCCGCCGTCGGTCAGCAGGTTGCCGGCCAGGAACTGGTCATGGATCGCGAACGGACAGGCATAGACATCGCCGATCGGGTCGATCAGGCACACCACCCGGCCCGCGCCGCACAGGTTGAGGCCCGGCAGGGCGCCACTGCCGTCCTCCGGGCCGAAGGCAGCCAGATGGAAGAAGGAGTCTCCAGTCAGCACATTGTCGCCGTTGGCGACAAGCCATTCGTACAGCTCTCGCTGCTGCTCGGGCAGCGGATGCAGCTCGTCCCACACATCGGCACCGCGGCCGGAGGGACGCAGCCGGGTAAGCCGCAGCGTCGCGCCGAAACGGTCGGCGATCGCCTTGAACTCGTCGAGCTGGCTAGTGTTCTCCCGGGTGCAGACCACGCTGAGCTTGGCGTCGCGGAAGCCCGCCTCGTGCAGGTTGCGCAGCGCCGTGATCGCGGTGTCGTACGACCCCGTCCCCCGCACCCGGTCGTTGACCTCGGCGGTGGCGCCGTCGAGAGAGATCTGGACGTCCACGTAGTCGCTGCCCGCCAGCCACCGCGCCCGCTCCGGTGTGAGCCGGACGCCGTTGGTCGAGAACTTCACCCCGACGTCGTGGGCGACGGCATATTCGACCAGGTGCCAGAAGTCGGGACGTACCGTCGGCTCCCCGCCGCCGATGTTCACGTAGAAGACCTGCATCCGCTGCAGCTCGTCGATCACCGCCTCGCACTGCTCGGTCGTCAGCTCCCGCGGATCGCGCCGGCCGCTGCTCGACAGGCAGTGCGCACACTCCAGATTGCACGCGTAGGTGAGCTCCCAGGTCAGGCAGATCGGCGCATCCAGGCCGAGCTCGAAGTGCTCCACCAGCTTCATCGTCTCGCTCCTTCTCAGGCGGATTCGGGTCGGGCGGGTCGGATCATGTCGGTCCGGGCCAGGCCGGAGAGCGCAGCGACGTACGCAGCGTGCTGGCCCTCCGGCACTCCCGATGCCACGAGCGCACCGCGCACGTCCGGGTGCGACCCCAGGGCACGCACGACCGCCACCAGCTCGGGACGCTTGAGGAAGGTCAGCTTCCGGTTCCCGAAGTGATAGGCCAGCGCCCCGAAAGGCTCGGGACGCAGCGCCACCGACGGCGACAGCGCCCACGCGCTGTCCAGGCTCACAGCAGTCATGACGACGCTCATCTCGGGATCAGTAGACGCCGCACATGCCGTCGATCGAGACCTCCTCGATCAACGACTCCTCCGTCAGGGCCTCGTCCACGACCTGGGTGTTCTCTTCAGGGTTCATGACAGCTCTCCTTCATCGTCGGCACGTCCGAAGACGCATCTCAAAGTGACACCCGCCACATTAATGACACCGAGGGTCAAAAAGATAGAGGTTCGCTCGAACGAACGCGTCTTTTACCCAGGTTGATGCTGATAGATTGCGACGGATGCCGACCACGCCCGCCCACGCGACGCCGCGCAGCTCGCTCCGCGGACGACCCGCCGCGACCACGCACGCGGAGATCGAGCAGGCCGCCTTCCGGCTCTTCATGACCAGAGGCTTCGAGGCCACCACCCTCGACGACATCGGCGAGGCCATCGGCGTCGGCAGGCGCACCATCACCCGCTACTACCCCTCCAAGAACGACATCCCCTGGGGACAGTTCGACCGCACCCTCGACGGCTTCCGCGAAATCCTGCGCGCCATGCCCGCCGACCTCCCGCTGCACGAGGCGGTCCACCGCGGCGTACTCGCCTTCAACGACTTCCCCGCCGACGCCAGCCCCAGCCACCGCGACCGGATGCGCCTGATCCTGACCACCCCAGCACTCCAGGCCCACTCCGTGCTCCGCTACGCCAGTTGGCGCGAGGTCATCGCCGAGTACGTCGCCGAGCGCACCGGCACGCGCCCGGGCGACCTCCTCCCCCAGACCATCGGCCAGGTCTCCCTCGCCCTCGCCCTGACCTCCTATCAGGCATGGCTCGCCGACGAGAACGCTTCGCTCCCCCACCTGCTCGACGCCACGATGAGCCACCTGCGCACCTACCTCGCGGACGGGCTCGAGTGACGCACCGAAGGAAGCAGGTTCCAAGACATCATCAGCAATTCATCACCCGTGCCACGCCATCCATGTCCGTACGCGCCGAAACCTCGCCAAGGGGTAATCCCGTTATCTCACCCGATTGCCTCGACGCTGTTGACCAAGCGCAGCTCGAACCACGCTCAGTGACCTGATCGGCGAGTGCGTTTCACAGGCCTCCCGCTCCCGCCCCTCCAGCACCTTCGGCTGCAGCGGCCCCGGCAAATGTCGGCCGTCCGCCTGATAGATATCAAAGACCGTCACCAAGCACGTCGTCAGCATCCGTGACCTGACCGTCGGCCATCGGTAGCCACTGCCCGTAGTCCCTTCAAACGTCATGAAAATCAACACCCCTCCATCAGGGGTGAGCGCCGCGGGCGAGCGACGCGCAGACGTGATCGATCCCAGCACGGGCAAGGCGACGACAACCGCGCCGCTAGGCGACCTGCCCGGCGTCGATATCGCGGTGACCCACGCGCGACGCTCCTGCAAAGAAGGCCCTGGCCGGGGATGCGACCAGGCCCGAATCATGCATCGGGTCGCGGACCCGATCGAGGGCGGGCAGACGAGGTGGTCGCGGTCCGGAGCCGAGATACCGGAGCGAATGACACTGGCGCCGCGTGTCGATGTCGACACCGCCACCCAGGCTGTGATGCCCACCCACCAGCCGTAGGTTGTGCAACCAGCTGGACCAAGCCGAGGGCCGCCGCCGGGACGATCGGCGGCGACCCTCAGTTCCACGGCGCCGTCCTAGCTGCAGGACGATGGGAGGGGCGCGGTCAGGCGTCGCCGGTGTCGGTCAGCGTCGCCTCGCCGAGCATGGCGAGGGTCAGTACGTTGCCGGAAATGCCCCATCCGCCGTCGGCGACCTCTTCCACCAACACCATCGTGTTGTTGCGGGCACGCTCGCCGTAGATCTCGACGTACAGCTCGGTGGTGCGGGTGACGATTTCCTCCTTCTGCTTCGGGGTGAGGGTCTTTTCGGGGACCTTGAAGTTCGCGAAAGGCATGATTAGTTGTTCCTTCTCTCGATGGGGTGTTACAGGGAGTTGCCCGCGATGAGCAGGCTGTCCAGTCCGATGCGGCGGAAGAGTCGACGCGGACGCGGTGGGCGGACGTGGAAACGACGTCGCTGCCGTCTCGGCTGGGGTCTATGAGGGTGCGTGGCCGCCGCGTGCCATATGCCATCGCGGCCAAATGCACGACGGCTTCAACTACGTCAGTCACGTCGGCTTCTGGAGGGATGAGCGCGGCCAGGCGCTTGCCCAGATAGCCAATCAGGGCTTGGTGGCCGATGCCGCTGGAGGCACCTGTCGCCAGTTATGGCTTTTCCCTGTGTCATCGTTCCTCATGACAGGGTCTTTCATCGATCGACGGGTGATCGCGGAAAGTTCAGATGATTCCGCCGTTGGCGCGGACGACCTGGCCGTTGATCCAGTGGCCGGCCGAGGAGGCCAGGAACGCGACGACCTCTGCGATGTCGGCCGGGGTACCGAGGCGCTCTAGCGGTGGCTGGGCAGCCAGGCGGGCGATAGTCTCCTCGTCCTTGCCATCCAGGAAGAGGTCAGTTGCCGTGGGGCCGGGCGCGATGGCGTTGGCGGTGACGTCCCGGCCCCGCAGCTCCCGGGCCAGGATCAGCGTCAGAGCCTCGACCGCGCCCTTACTGGCAGAGTATGCACCGTAGCCTGGGAAGGCCAGCCCCACCACGGACGTGGAGAACGTAACGATCGCACCGCCAGCCCGCACTCGGCGAGCCGCCTGCTGAGCTACGACGAAGGTGCCGCGGATGTTGGTGCGGTGCAGGTCGTCCAAGACGGCCAGGTCCAGCTCGGCGATCGGGGCGATGTGTGCCCGCCCAGCGGCGTGCACGACGACGTCGACACCGCCGAACTCTGCCTCTGCCGTGTCGAACAGGGCTGCGATGGCATCTTCGTCGGCGACGTCAGCCCGCACAGCGATCGCCCGGACGCCGCGAGTGACGGCCTCGTGCACGGCGGCTTCGGCCTCGCTCTGATTACCAGCATAGCCGGCCACGACGGCGTACCCGTCGGCGGCCAGCCGGCCGACGGTCTGGCGGCCGATGCCGCGCGAGCCTCCGGTGACGATCGCGACACGAGGTGACGCGGGGGGCTGGGACGAGGCCGGCTTCCCGTCACGGGAAGGGGTGTTAGGCATCATTGACTCCTGTGGTGAATGCGGGTCGGGGGCGCGGTCTCGCCGTCGCCCTGCTGCGCATCAACAATCCGCCAGTCCCTCACCCACAGCCAGGGCTGTACTTACCCAGGGGATGCCGCCCCCTGGCTACTGACCGGCGCACGAGCGACCATGAAGGGGTGAACCTTCCAGAACTCGGCGCCTTCCTCAGGACACGCCGCGATCGCATCCGACCCGCCGATGTCGGTCTCCCCCACGGCCCGCGCCGGCGCGTCCCCGGGCTGCGGCGCGAGGAAGTCGCCCAGTTGGCGGGGCTGTCAGCCGACTATTACACCGAACTGGAGCGCGGCAGCGCCAAGAACCGCGTGCAGCCCTCGACCCAGACCCTGGTCGCCCTCGCCCGAGCCCTGCGTCTGAATGGCGACGAGCGCGACCACCTGTTTCACTTGGCCGAGCGGCCGGTCCCCCCTGCAGCACACGGACGGTCGGCACACGTGCAGCCCGCGCTTCTCGGACTTCTGGACCGCCTGTCCAACACCCCCGCGCGCATCATCACCGACCTGCACGAAACCCTGGTGGAAAACGACCTTGCCCTGGGCCTGCTTGGCAAGTCCCCGGCACCAAGCGGTCCGGCCGCGAGCTTCGTCTACCGCTGGTTCACCGACCCGCAGGCGCGTGAGAGGTACCCAGTCGAAGATCATCCGCACCACTCCCGGGTGTTCGTGGCCGATCTCCAGGCAGCGGCCGCCCGGCGCGGCCGGGACACTGAAGTGACGAAGATGGTCGCCGTGTTACGCCGCCTCAGCCAGGAGTTCGCCGCCCTCTGGGACACCCACGACGTCGCGGTGCGCCGCATGGACCACAAGAAGATCGTCCACCCCACGCTCGGCACTATCGAACTCGACTGCTACAACCTTCTCAGCGAGGACGGACGCCAGCGCCTCCTGTGGTTCACGGCGCCGCCCGGAAGCCGGGGAGCCCAGCAACTGGAGCTGCTGTCTGTCATAGGGACCCAGGACCTCAGCGTCACCGAGGGCACGGCGCAGGAAAGGTTGTCCTCGGCGGAATCCGAATCGCAGCATTGACCATCGCTGCAAAGGTGCCTTCCAAGCAATGCGTGGCGGCCCCTAACCCGCAAAGGTGTGTACCTCGGCCGGAACCCCCGATGCTTCCCCGTCAGCGCGACGCCGCGACAGGGATCTGCATGGTCCTACGGAGCGCGACATGCAGGCGGCAGGTCCACCACACACTTCACAGCCAGACGCGACCGTCGTCGCCATACTGACCGTCGGGCTCGAGTTGAACCTGTACACGGTGCTCCGCCTCAAGTCCGAACTTCTCCCGGTGCACCGGCTCAACTCTTCAGGCGCGCCATGACTTGATAAAGCTGCTCATCGTCCAATGGTGGTTCAGGAAGGTCGTGCCCGGAACGAAGCCCGTCGAGCGCCACGTACAGGTTTCGCCTCCAGGCCCGCGGCGCGACCTCGCCGGTGGCCTCGGCGATCTTGCTGCTCGCCCAGAGGAGCATGACGAGGTCGGCATTGGTGACATCCGGGCGCACGGCCCCAGCGTTCTGCGCACGGGTGAGCGCACGCTCGGCGACCTCACATAGACGGTTGTGCAAGGCCTCGGTGCGCGTATCGCCTGGGAATCGCCGCGAAACAAAGTCGCTGAAGCCGCGATCACCCATTTGAGCCGAGCACAGCACGTCGAGAAGAGCACAGAGTCCATCCCAAGGACCAGATGTTTCCAATGTGGCCTCAATGTCGTCGAGAAGTTCCCGCAGGGTCGCTCCGTAGACGGCAACCAGTAGGTCTATCCGCTCAGGAAAGTGTCTGTAGAGGGTTCCGATCGCGCGGTTGGCGCTTCGTGCTATCCCTTCGAGCGAGGCCGACGCCCCTTGTCTCGCGAATGCTGTCCGGGCATGCCGGATGAACAACTCGCGATTGAGGCGAGCGTCCCGGCGGGACGGCGGCGAAGGTTCGACGATCGACATGACGCGACCGTATCAAAGTCGAGACCTACCTCACTATAAGTCGAGGGAGTCCTCATGTTAAGGTCGAAGACGAACCTGAGGGATGCCTCATAATCGACGATCAGAAGGGCTCACGATGCCGAAGCTCGACGGCAAGACAGCGGTGATCACCGGCGGCACGGTCGGGATGGCCCTGACAACCGCGAAGCTGTTCGTCAAAGAAGGCGCACACGTCATCATCACCGGACGGCGCAAAGACAGACTGGATGAGGCGGTGGCCGAGATCGGCCACAACGTCACCGGCGTAAAGGGCGACGTCAGCAACCTTGAGGACCTTGACCGTGTGGTCGAGGCCGTCGTCGCACATAGCGGCCAGGTCGACGTACTTTTCGCCAGCGCCGGGAACCACAACTTCGACGAACCACTCGGCGCCGTGACCGAGAAGTCCTTCGACGAAGTTTTCGACATCAACGTCCGGGGCACCTTCTTCAGCGTGCAAAAGCTGCTGCCACTGATGACTGATGGCGCCTCGATCATCCTCAACGGCTCGGCCGCTGCGGTGCAGGGCAGCCCCGGTAGCACCGTCTACGCCGCAAGCAAAGCCGCGCTGCGCTCATTTGCTCGCACCTGGACCACCGACCTGAAGGAACGACGCATTCGCGTCAACGTTCTCAGCCCTGGAGCGATCCGCACTCCCTCGTTCGAGTCCCTGCCACCAGAGTTCAAATCGCAGGCCCTCGCGGAGATTCCACTAGGCCGCCTCGGCACCGAAGCGGACATCGCTACGACGGCACTGTTCCTCGCATCCTCTGATTCCAGCTACATCACCGGCACTGAACTGCCAGTCGACGGCGGCCTCACCCAGGTCTAGCTTTCGCGCCGTCAGTCAAGCGTGAGCTCGTGACGCGCGGCATCGGCCGAGCGCGGCGGGTGGACCTCGGCTGGGTTCGCGACGAAGCATCGATTTCGGCACTGACCGTCGCGACGGCTCGTCCTGCATGCGCTTGATCGGACGCTGGCGTCACTGACACCGGTTGACGTCCCTCGGGAAGACAAGCGACCGCGCTGCTGAACGCTCACGTCGAGCGAGCTCACGGATTGGTCGAGTACCCAGCACCTCGTGCTCGACCGCCAGGGCGCGTGCAATGCCCAGACTCTGACACATCCGCCAGCGGACTCGTGTGGATGGTGCGAAGCGCGCGCTGGACCGGAGACCGACGAACTCGGGAACTTCGCTGACCGGCTCGTTTGCGGCGCCCTTCGTGGAGGCCTTAAACAACCAGCGAGTGGATGATGATCGAACCCACCGGCATCCGCGGGTTCAGCGACGAGTGCGGATCCCGGAACACCGGTTGCACGTAACGCCGGAACTCCACCGCTGGCGACGAACCCCGCAGCGATCCGTGTCGCGACCTCACCCATGCACATCGTTCCTTGAACAGGCAGCGCCCTACTGGATAGTGCCGGGGGCCGGTGGCCAGACTGCCGCATTGGCCGTCCTGCAGTTGCGGACCTTGCGCAGCAGACCGAGGACGACCAGGCGAAGCCCCTCGACCAGACGGCTCGAGGGGACGAACAACTGCTGCTTGAGTCGCGCGGCGCGCTGGTGCTTGGTGATGAAAGGACGCAGTCTCTTTTCCCATGCCTCCAGGGCAGCATCCATCTTGCCAGGGCGCTCCCCCAACGCTTTGCCGAGCTCTGCACCTCCCCGCAAAGCGGATGTGGCCCCCATCCCCGAGTAGAGGTTCAGACACCACGCCGCGTCCCCTATGAGCACGACACGCCCCTTGACCCACCGCGACATGTTCACCTGATGCACCGAGTCGTAGAGATATTCAGGAGTCTGCTCGAGGGAGTCCAAGAGATGGCGAACGACAGGGTCGTCCATGCCCGCGAAGACCTCGCGAAGACGTTCCACGGGTCGTCCACCAAACTGGGCGTCGATCTCCTCTCCGCGAGCAAGGCGATAGGTCAAAAGGGCGGTAGGGGCTCGGTCAGCCAGGCCGAATACCCATGCTGCGCGCTTGGATCGAGCGCTGATCACGCTGTCGGCCCGGTCGTAGAATGGCACCTGCTCGTGGAGCTCGAACGCGCATATCATCGAGTTCCAGTCCGTCAGATAGCGCTCATCGGGTCCGAACACCAAACGGCGCACGGTCGAGCGCATCCCGTCGGCGCCGACGACCAGGTCGAACCTCTCCTGGTACTGGCGACCGGTGGCCTCGTCCTTGAGTAGCACGTGCACTCCGTCCGCGCCTTGCATGACCTCCACGGGGACGGTGGCGTAGCGCACCTCGACCCTCTCCCCGGACGCTTCAGGCATATCGAGGGCTTGCCAAAGCGCAGCTTCGATGTCACCTCGCAGCACAGCCGCAGGCTCGCCCGGCTGGTCCAAGAACCCTAGCGTTGGCGTCCGGTTCCCCCGCCGGCCCAGCGACCACGTATTGCCGTTACCTTCGGGATTCCGGCTGTGCAAGTGATCGATGATGCCGAGGTCGACGGCGGCCTGAATACCTTCGGGAAACAAGCCGATGAAGTAGCCGCCCGTACGACGCTTGGGCGCCCGCTCGATGATCACCGGCGTCCATCCGGCCTTACGCAGCCCGATCGCCGCGGACATTCCCGCAATTCCGAGCCCAACCACCAGTGCCTTGTTTTCCATGATCTCTCTCCTCTGCCACGACCTTCTGAACGAATGACGGCCAGCCGCAGGTGTGGACTCAACGTCATCACGATGACCGCACGGCTCGCTGACGGCTCACATGACGACGACCGTCCGTTCCCCGGGCACGTCCACGTGCTCCCAGGCATCCTCGATGTCGGCGAGGGCGAAGCAGCAGGGTCGGACGACAAGGGCTCCCTGCATGATGGCCGCGGCAGCTTCGGGAAGCTCCTTGCGGTACACCTGTGGCGAGACTGAGCCGAATCCACTGCCGCTGATCCGGAACGCATTGGATCGAAGGGCCGCGCCGTCGAGGGCGATCGCCGATCCGCCCGTGCTCCCGATCTGCACCCAGTCAAGGACCTTCGCCGCGTCGGCGCGTGCCCCGAGGATCGCGTCCATCACGTACTCGCTGGGCCGCCCCCAGACGTAATCGAGGACGACGTCGACGTCGGCGGCTGCAGCGGCGAGCGCTGCAGCTGTGGCGGCCGCGTCCGCAGTGAGCATGACGACGTCGTCCGCGCCCTCGAGGCGGAGCGCGTCCAGGCGTTCCTCATTGCGGCCCGCGGCGATGACCCGTCCGGCGCCGAGATGGCGCGCAACCCTCACAGCCATCGATCCGGCGTTGCCGGTGGCACCGAGGACCAGCACGGATTGGCCGGCAGCGAAGGGCACCCGGGCACGCAGCACGACCCACGACGACATGACCGGGTTCATCGTGGCGGCGACGATGGCAGGATCGGCATCGCGGGGCAGCGGGATGGCCCTAGCGGGGTTGATCACGATGCGCTCAGCCAGCGTCCCGGTGTCGCCGGCGATGACGAACGCGAGGCTGCCGTCTGCCCTCCGGACGACACCGTCGACGCCAGGGATCATCGGCGGGCTCTCGTTGCTGGCGTAGTGCAGGCCCGCGGCGACACCCCGGGTGACCGGGTGCACTCCGACAGCGATGACGTCGACCACCTCACCGCCGATCGGAGCCTGCGGGCCCCGCACAGATCGGTAGCGAGGCGATTCACCGAAGTTCTCGACCACGGCGGCGCTGATCGTGCTCATTAGTTCTCCTTTATATGGTGGCGCCAACTATAATAGGTGGTGCCACCATATATCTAGTAGGCGGTGCCACCTATTCAGTAGGGTGACGTCATGACCGACGACTCAGAACTGTCCGCCGTCGAGGCTCTGGCTCGGCTCTCCTTCGCCATTGGTGCGCGACTCGAAATCCGATCCGCCGAGGTAGGTCTCTCGGTGCAGCAGGTCCGGTTACTGGGGATCCTTCGCGATCGGGAGCCAACCATCAATGAACTCGCGGCCCACCTGGGCGTCGACAAGTCGAGCATGAGCGGCGCGGTAGCTCGCGCCGAAAGGCGCGGGCTGGTGAGCCGCACGACCGACACGCATGACGGGCGGGCAGTCAGGGTCCACCTGGAGACCGCCGGGCGGGCACTGGTCGACGCCGCAAGCACACGGTTCGCCGACGATGCGCGCGTTCTCCTGGATGCGCTGAGTGAGCGCCAGCGCGCCCAATGGACCATGCTGACGACGCGCCTCCTTGCGGCCGGCGCAAAAGCAGACTGGTGAGCAGACAAGAATCGCCCGAGGCTTCCCTGGCCCCGAACGTGGAAGCTGTGCACTGCCCGTCACGATTGCCCAACGCGACTGCACGCCGCACGCCGACAGCGTGAACCGATGCCATTCCTCGATCTGCGCGAGGACGAGCCCGATGCCAGCGAGGAACCGGAGGCACGCGAGGACTGCGACGTCGTGCGCGATGTGCGGGTGTGCCGGCCAGCATTCGGGAATGCCGGGTCGGTTGAGCGCCCAAAGGTGCTGATCGTCGATCCAGAAGGCGACCTCGTCGAGCCGTCCCCAAAGCCCGCGGCGCAGGTGACCCGAGCAGCTCGCCGGGCCCCACGGGCGCGGGAGCGTCGAGACCTTGCGCAGGTCCTCGTCGGTCAGTGTCTCGCCAGCACTGACTCGCATCTGCGCCGAGTGCAACTGTTCAATCGCTACCCGGACCAAACGGTCCGGGCGCAGGCTCCACATTGGGTCGCGGTCCTCCAGGCTCCCATCGGAGGCGCGGAAGGCGCTCGGCGTAGGCGTCGCCATCAGCCCGAAGCACTGCAGGATCCGGGACCATCTCACGCCGGCATCGGTCGACGCCGAGGACGACGACCTCGGCCTCACGGTGGGCGCCTAGCTCGAAGACTGAGAGCTGCTCGGCCTCAGATCCTTAACCCTTCTAGGCGTGCCAGGTCTTCGTCCGCCGCCGCGAGAACAGAGGCTGACGGCGATCCGGCACCTGGGCATCGATCGTGCCCAGGTGCCGGAGACTCTCGGCGCCGGTTCAGATGCCGGATCAGCTTCCGTCAGTCACGTGGGCCTGGTCGGGCGGCGTCATGTTCGCGTACTCCTCGATGCGGTCGATGAGACCGTCCTTGAATCCGAAGTACATCGCCACGGGCAGCTCGGTGCCGGACCCGTCGGGCATCTTGATGTGCGGCACGTACTGTTGGAGCACCTCATCGGGCTCTGGAATTGACGGGTGATCTCGTACCGCAGGCAACACTCCCCCCGCCCGACATCTGCGCGAGCTGCACGCGGTTCTCCTCGGTCGTCTGCTCGCCCTTGCCGTCGTTGTGCCAGACGGTGGCCGTGTCCGCGCACATCGCACGCATGCTGGCGAAGTCGAACTTCTCCAGGTGTCGCAGGCACTGAACTGCCTTCTCTGTCAGCTCGGGTTCCATGTTTCCGTCCTGTCCTTTCTTGTTGGGCTCTGTCACCGTGCTCCCTTTCCCTTCGTCGAGGACGGGGCACGTTCTCCGGCGTCGACGACGACCGGAAGATGGTTCGCATCAAGCGGGATCTGGCGGGCGGGCACCCGGACGCGCGGGGACCTGTGAGGGTTTGCCGGATTGGCAACCTTCTTTGACAACTTCGCGCTGGCGCGAAGTCAGCCTTGTTCGTCAAGAGCAGGTCGCGTGCAACGTCGCTGTCGACCTGTCCCACGCGCTGTGCGAGAGAGGCAAGCCCATGAGTGTCACAACTGGCACGTCCGACCACCTGGGCGATCTACCGACCGCTGCGGCCACATTCGGCGGAGCATCGAATGACTCCTCTGTGCCGTCACGCACCGACAAGCTCGCTCCAGGCCACTTCCGCGTGATCATCGCGCTGTTCATGGCGGGCGCGTTCACCGTGATCCTCAACGAGACCACCATGTCCGTGGCGCTGCCGCCGATCATGGCCGACCTAGGCGTGTCCGCCGCGACGGACCAGTGGCTCACCACCGCCTTCATGCTGGCGATGGGCGTGGTCATCCCGGCGACGGGCTTCCTCACCAACAACCTCGGCACGCGCGGTGCCACCTGCTGGCGATGGCCCTGTTCACTGCCAGTACCGCACTGGCGACGATCGCGCCGGGCTTCACGATCCTCGTCACCGGACGCGTGGTGCAGGCCCACTCCCGCCAGAAGATTGACTCCCAGACGTCAAATCACAGGCATGGCTATTCGTCGCCACTAGCGTTCAAAGAGATGCTCGAAGTTGGCGGCGCCGGTAAACGACTGCGCCCCGATCTGCACCGTCTGGGGTCGCCGTTACTCGAGAACGATCCGGAAGCCGCGGGATGGGCGACCCGAGAGCCCAGATCCAGGCATCGAGCCCGGCGGCTGCAGCAGCGTCCTCGGCCTCAGGAACCTGTGTAGCTTCAGCGAGCACAAACGCTGCGGTCGCGACCGTCGTGTCCGTGAGCGTTAGGGATGCGATGGGCAAGCCGTCGGTGAGGTTGCAACGCAGGGACTTGGTAAACCGACGCCGCTGCTCCACGGCCAATTCGACGAGCATGCGGTCGGCCTCGGTTTCGTACGGCAGCCAGTGCCGATCGACCGTCACGAGTGAGATCTCCTCAACGGTCGCGAGTCCTCCCCTACCGACGGCGAAGGTGGAGATTGCTATGAGGTGGCCATCGGGATCGGACTGCCAGAGGTCGAGCTCGGCCGCGAAGCGCCAAGTGAGGCGTACGTGGAGGCGGTCGTCGAGCATGAACGGGGCGTCGGGGAGGTGCTTGATGACCAGCTGCCTGCCGTAGCGGGCCGCCTCGATCGCTTTCACCTCGCCGACCAGCATCATCAGCTTCCGGCCGTGGGCCCCGGAAGTCTGCGCGGGCGCCCATGCGGCTAGGCGGCGTGCGGTGATCTCGGCCTTCCGTTCGGCCTGGAACGGTTCAGGGACGAAGAGCCGGTCGGTGAGAGGTCTGCTGCGCAGGTACATGCCTTGCGCGGCCTGGCGCAGATGCCACGAGACCACGCGCCAGTTGCGCTTGCCCGCCATCGCGGGCGTCCAGGACGCCAGGCCGGCCTCGTGCCACAAATAGTGGAGTACGGCACGGAGCGTCAGCCGGCTCGGATCGGCCTGAACGGATCCCGACGGATCCACCATGGCAGTCGGGGTTGGTGCCGCCCAATCGAGCATGTCCATCGGGAAGCCGAGACGCAGAGCAGTCCGCCCGTCCGGGCCTTCGCTGATCGCAGTGCCCAGGAGCTGGCCGAAGCCGGAGATGCCGGGAGGTGGAACGTACGAGGCGCATTGCGGAGCATGGAGCGGGCCGGTGTCGGGCATCCGCTTGACGACGTACCTCATTCCGCCATCGGGGTCGGGGATCCGGGCGATGTACATCGCGACGCCGTCTCGCTGGCACATGCACAGGGGGCGGACCCGGTCATCGTGAGCGGTGGCGAGCTCGGGCTGGGCCTCCTGGTCGCCCTGTCGGACGACACGGCCGTTCACTCGGAGAGCCTGCTCCTCGCTGTGCGCCATCGTGGGTCGCACCTCGATCTCACTCACTGCCCGAACGAACGGGCGATGGGGCACCGCTACCTTGCACCGACTGCTCTGACGAAGCGGTGGCCGCGATCGCCGACTTCAGGCGGCGCATGAGGCTGTGATCAAGACCGGTGAGACGGCTGATGTCGGCGAGGGTCAGTCGCTCGTCGAGTAGCCGCTCGATGGCTCGCGCGGCGGCGAGCTCTTCGATCTGAATGGCCTGCTCGGCGGCTGCGCGTCGCTCCCAGGCGAGCTCGACGTCGACGACGGCCTCGTCGATGCGCTGCTCTCTGGCGAGCTGCTCGGGATCGAGACGGCGGCGTCGTTCGCGGGCGGCGGCGAGGCGGTTCCTGCGCGCGCGGTCGCGGGCGTGCTGCGCCTTGGTTGCGGTGGTGGACATGGTCATCGACTCCTGTCTGGTGGGTTAGCGGGCTGGAGCTGCGACTGGCTCTGCGGCGGGGATCCTTGGAGGCGCGCTCGCGGGCAATGGAGCGCCGAGGAACGCCTGCTGCAGCACGTGGCTTCCGGCGTCGGCTGGCGCTGGCGCTGGAGGCGAGTCCAGGCGTTTGTGGACGGCGGAGGCAAGGAAGACGCTGCGGCGTACGACCTCGGCCGTGGCCGAGGCGAGATCACGGCGCACGTCGGGAGGGCCGACTGTGTGGGGACGTCTCGTCGCTCGTGGGAAGATCCCTGTGTTCGCGGGAGCGTCCATACCGCCGTTGAGGTGCGGATCGAGGACCGCCCGCTGCAGGTCGACCGCGATGTACTGGGCCGACACGAACGACCGGAGCAGGGCCACGGCGGCCTGAGGTACGTCGGGTCGGGTGGCAACGTCGACGGGCTCCGCGAGCCGCCGGCCGTCACGGGTTAGGTGAGAGCAGGACTCGCGCAGCGCGATGGCGGCGTCGCTCACTGCGTGGTCCAGGGTTGGGCGGCGTGCTGCGACGGCCGTCCAGCGGACCGCCAGGTCGCGCCAGGCGGTGCGCGCGTGGTCGCATGTCCTCAGGAAACTGCGCGAGCCCACGGCCGGCGATCCCGGGTCACGCGCAATGTCGGCAGCGCGTACGAGACGTACGCCGGTCTCGATCGTCATCGCCTGCACCTGCGCGATCAAGGCGAGCGAGGCCGGAGACGCGCGGCGGCCTACGGCCTGCTCGACGGCAGTGGTCCAGGCGTCCAGGTCGGTACGAAGCCGCTCGTGGTCCGTGGGGCGGCTGACTGTCCTCGCCGGCTCCGCAACCGCCGCTCTCGGGGTCACCTTGGCCCCGACGAGCTGCTCGAACGTGTCGAGTCGCCGGATCCAGCGTTGCCCTTCCTCGCCGATGGCGGGACCAGGAGCCCGTAGTTCGCGCTCGGCTCCGATGTAGGAGGTCACCGCTGAGCGGGTGGCGTACGTGGCGACGTGAAGCGTCTGCAGGACATAGTGGCGGATCGCAGGATTACTCCGGAGCGTCTCGGCCGGGTCCATGGCGAGCAACGCCGAGGCGTCTTTCAGGCTCCGGCCGGCCAGGGTCATGGCTGGGTGGCGCAGGTCGCGGTTGGTCGGCCACGATCCTTGCGCCCAAGAGCGTTCGATGTTCCCGAGCTGTTTTCGCAGGTCACTGGTGTCACCGTGCGCATCGATGAGATCCAAGGCTACGTGTGCCGTCGGGATCAGCGACTGGAGCATGGACGGGGCGTACCAGCCGACCGCGGAGTGAAGCGACTCCCGTGCCGCCTTCTCCGCATCCTCGAGGACCGTCGCCACGGTAAACCCGGGAAGCTCGCCCACGTCTCGTGGCAGACCTGCGGGATCGAGACGGCGCCGGAGGACGGCACCGATGAGTCGAGCATCGACATCGTCGGCCCGCCCGACGAGCGCGACCGTGAGCCGATCGAGGTGCTCATGGACCCTGCCGACCTCGGGCAAGAGCGGGTCGGCCATTTCCACGCAGTCTCGAACCTTCACCAACTCCGTTGCCAGGAGTCGATCGTCGTCGCGCTCCTGGACTCTGCCGAGCTCGAGCAACTTCATGGCGAGGGGAATCGCGACGTTGCCTGGCATCTCGGTGCCCGAACGAAGCACGAACCGTCTCAGCTCCCCCGTCTCCGCGTCGCCGACCGGACCACGCGTGCCGTGGGCCTCGACCCACCGCGCCGCGGTCATGGGCCCCAGGCCGCCCTCAACTGCGGCCAACTGGTTCGACGACAGTCCAGGAGTGGAGCCGAGCAGGTCGGCCATCACCCGGCGGTAAGCCATTGGGCGGTTCCTAGACATCGCCGTCCGCCTCGCGGAGGAGCTCGCCTAGGTCCGCGACCAAGCGGCCAAGACCCGGGATCGGCTGGATTCGCGCCGCTACGGCGAGCGCACCCTCGAGGATGCCGACCACATTCCGCGCATCCGCCACGATCCGAGCGGCCGTCTCCTCGGCCAGAGGTGACAACTCCCCCGGCCTCGTTCGCAACCTGGCCGCGGCGTCGTACGCCAGCATCACGCCCACCGAGAGGAACGACGCCCCTGGCGACGGACCCACCCGACCCGCGGCGAAAGCCGCCTCCCAGAGCACCCGGATCAGGACGTCGACCAGATCCGCGTCGTCAGGGCTGCGCAACGCGATGACCGGCGTGCTCGGGTCCGGTCCTGTCCCCATGTCACTCTCCCTTCGCAAGACTTCTCGAAGCGTTCGTCTCGATGACCGCACGCACCGCGCCGGCGCGAAAGGAACGCGGCCTACGGCTGTGGACAACCGCGTATCGAGAGCTCATCGCTGGACGGAAACAAGAACAACGGCAGCCGAGACGGATCGGACACGGATCGGCGGATCCGGCCAGGCCGCGGGCACTCGCGTTCCGACAACCGCGTACGACGACGCCGCATGCGCCACCTGAGCGATCCCCACCCGCCACGGACCTAGTGCACTTTCGGAGCAACCGAGCATCGTTCGTGTCCGACCCGGATTCGGCGAGGTTGTTCTTGGTCGCGTGATGACCTTGCACAAGTTGACCGCTGGGGACGGGTACACGTACCTAACCCGGCAGGTTGCGGTGCAGGACACCACCGAGCGGGCTGCCTCTAGCCTCGGTGACTACTACGCCGAGAAGGGCGAGTCGCCGGGGCGCTGGTGGGGGTCAGGGCTGGCGGCGGTGGGAGTCGAGATCGGGTCCGAGGTGACCGAGGCGCAGATGCGGAACCTGTTCGGCGAGGGGCGGCATCCAAACGCTGAGCCCATCGAGGAGGCCGCGCTCGACGACGGAAAGTCCGTCAACGCCGCCATGAAGGCCACCCAGCTGGGACGGTTGTTCGCGGTCTACGAGGGGCACGCGTCGGAGTTCCTGAAGACGGTCGCAGAACGATTCGGCGACTACAACCGGGTGAACGCGCAGCCTTGGCTGGCGGCGGTTCCAGCCGACGTACGGGCAAGGATCCGAACCGAGGTCGCGAACGAGATGTTCGTCCACAAGCACGGGCGGGAGCCGTTGGACGACCGGGAGCGGGCCGGCTTCCTGGCGACGGTGAGTCGTCAAAAGACGACCGCGGTGGCCGGGTACGACCTGACGTTCTCGCCCGTCAAGAGCGTCTCGACGCTCTGGGCGGTGTCCGATCCCGAGGTCGCGAAGCAGATCGAGGACGCCCACCATGCCGCGGTCGAGCGGACGTTGAAGCACCTCGAGGACGAGGTCCTCTACTCCCGACGCGGTCGAGGCGGCGTACAGAAGGTGAAGGCGGTCGGCCTCCTGGCGACAATGTTCACCCACCGCGACGCGCGCTCGTGCGACCCACATCTGCACACCCATGTGGCGGTCAGCAACAAGGTCCAGGACGAGACCGGGCGCTGGCTGGCGGTCGACGGGACCGTGCTCTTCAAAGCGAAGGTGAGCCTGTCGGAGACGTACAACACACTGCTCGAGGCCGAGCTGGTCGACCGGTTGGGGGTCGAGTTCGCGGAACGTAAGCCGCCTGCCGGCGCCGATCGGAAACGGGCCGTGCGGGAGATCGTGGGCATCGATCCGCGGTTGGCGGAGTCCTGGTCGAGTCGGGACCGGGCGATCAACGGCCGTCGCCGTGAGCTCACAGTCGCGTTTCAGAAGGAGCACGGGCGGCCGCCGACCGAGGATGAGGCTGTCGTTCTCAAGCAGCAGGCATGGGAGCAGACTCGGCAGCACAAGCGCGAACCGCGCGACGAGCGGGATCAGCGGTACGTATGGCGCGATGAAGCCGTCGCCATCTTGGGTTCGAACGAGGCCGTGGAATCTATGGCTTCCGCAGTTCTCGGCCGCCACGCTGCCCACCGGGAGATCCATGCCAAGTGGGTCGTGAAGACCGCTGCGGCAGTGGTTGCGAGGGTGTCAGCTGACCGCGCGACCTGGCAGGTCTGGCACCTGCGAGCCGAGGCGCAGCGTGCAGCTCGAGCCGCCGGCGTACGTCTCGAAGACATTGATCGGGCCATCGAACAGGTTGTGACCACCGCGATCGAAGACCACTCGATCCCGTTCGCCAACACCGATCCGCTCACCGACCCTGCCATCGCCGCAAACCTCGGGGTGAGGATCCCGGAGCAGCTCGTCCGCGAAGACGGGGAGAGCATTTACACGGTCCACGGGTCACAGCAATACACCTCGGCTGCGGTGCTCGACGCCGAACGTCGCATCCTCGAGGCGGCCTCCCGAACCGGCGGGCGGGTGGTCGACGAGGTCGAGGTGGGCGTCGCGCTGGCCGAGAGCGCCGCCAACGGAACTGAGCTGAACGCCGCCCAGGCCGCGATGGTGCGCGAGCTGGCCACCAGCGGCCGGCGGCTCCAACTCGCACTCGCCCCCGCTGGCACAGGCAAGACGACCGCGATGAGTGTGCTCTCCCGGGCCTGGCGCGGCTCCGGCGGCACCGTGATTGGGCTGGCTCCGTCCGCGGTCGCCGCCGAGGAACTAGGCTCTGCGATCCGCGGTGATGGCGTTGTCAGCGACACCCTCGCCAAGCTCGTCTGGCACATCGAACACGGTGACCTTCCGCCGTGGATGCGACGCATCGACGGCGACACGCTGGTCCTGATCGACGAGGCAGGGATGGCCGCGACCACCGAGCTCGCAACCGTGACCGAATGGCTCGCCGCCCGCGGAGCCACCATCAGGCTGATCGGCGACGACCGCCAGCTCGCCTCCGTGGCCGCGGGTGGCGTGCTGCGCGACGTCGCCGACCAGGTCGGAGCGGTGACCCTGACCGAGGTACGCCGCTTCGTGGCTCCCGACGGAAGCCTCAATGCCGCGGAGGCCGGGGCGACGCTCGCCGTACGCAACGGCGACCCCGCCGCCATCGGCTACTACGCCGACCAGGGCCGCATCCACGTCGGAGACCTCAGCTCGGCAGCCGACCAGGCGTACGCGGCGTGGTCGGACGATCACGCCGCCGGGCTCGACGCGCTACTCCTCGCGCCGACCCGCGAGCTGGTCGCCGAGCTCAACAGCCGTGCCCGCAACGACCGCATCGCCGGCCTCCCCGAACCCGAGATCGGCCGCACGCTCACCCTCGGCGACGGCACCTGTGCCTCGGCCGGGGACACGATCGTGACCCGCCGCAACGAGCGGCTCCTGGCCCTCTCCCCCACCGACTGGGTCAAGAACGGCGACCGATGGCAGGTCGCCGAGGTCCATCCTGATGACTCCGTGACTGCGGTTCATGACGACCTCGGCGCCCGCGTACGACTCCCCGCCGACTACGCCGCCGAGCACGTACAGCTCGGCTACGCAACCACGGTCCACGGCGCCCAAGGCGCCACCGTCGACACCTGCCACCTCGTCCTGACCGGCGAGGAGGACCGCAACCTTCTGTACGTTGGGCTCTCCCGCGGCCGCCGCGCCAACCACCTCTACCTCTC
Source organism: Nocardioides sp. NPDC087217 (assembly GCF_044744805.1). Classification (NCBI taxonomy): domain Bacteria; kingdom Bacillati; phylum Actinomycetota; class Actinomycetes; order Propionibacteriales; family Nocardioidaceae; genus Nocardioides; species Nocardioides sp. NPDC087217. The sequence goes on along the minus strand of NZ_JBIUZB010000006.1, from coordinate 363,550 downwards.
CATCGCGTCCGACGGTGACCCGCACAACCTCATCCGGCCCGAGGCGCTGATCCCGCCCACCGCGCTCGACCAGCTCGCCGACATGTTGCGCCGCGACGGGTCTCCCGTCTCCGCGACCACCGCGATGCACGCGGAGAACAGTCCGGCGCAACTGCTACGCGAGGCCGCTGAGCGCTACCACGACTCGGTCACCACGGCGGCCGAGACGGCGGTTGGCGATGCAGGCATGGCGCGGATCGACGCCTGCGCCGATACGCTCGACGACGGCCTGACCGTGTCTGATGCCTGGCCAACCCTCCGCGGCCACCTCGCCCTGCTTGCCTGCGACGAGCACGATCCGGTCCGACTTCTCACCGATGCCGTACGCCTCGCAGGTCTCGACGACGCCCGAGATCCTGCCGCCGTCGTCGACGCCCGGATCGACCGGCTCCTCGCCGACAGCGGCCACGAACGTACGCTGGATGGGCCGCTCTCGTGGCTGCCGCCGGCGCCCACCGGCCTGGTCGGATCACCCGGCTGGTCGGCCTATCTCGATCGTCGCGCGGTGCAAGTGACCTCCCGCGTGGCCGCGGTCGCGAACGAAGCACGGGCCTGGTCCGGTGGCACCGCACCGGCGTGGGCACACCCGTTCCTGGAGGAGTCCGACGCCGACCTGCGAGCGCGACTCTCGGTGTGGCGCGCGGCCACCGGCGTACATGACGAGGATCTGCGGCCCACCGGACCGCGCGCCCTCGGCAACCCCGGCGACCATCAGAGAGCACTCAACCGCGCGGTGCGTGAAGTCCGGCCGTCGTACTCATTCGCTCAGCGAACCTGGTATCAGAACCTCCCGGACTCCGTCCGCGCCGACGCCTGGATCACTTCGCTGTGCCAGCGCCTCGCCCGACTCGAGCACGCCGGGCTGCCCGTCGGCGAGTACGTCGCACAAGCCCTTGCCGACGAGCGTCCGCTGCCCGACGAGTATCAGGCTGCCGCGTTGTGGTGGCGTATCGTACCGCACCTGGGACCGGCGGCGATGGAGGCCGACCGGCACTCCTACGACCTGCTCGCGCCGGCCTGGACGGGGGTCCTCGCTGAACTCGTCGGCATCGCGCGCGCCGACTATCTGCGGTGCGCCCCGGCGTGGCCAGCACTCGTCGCCGCGATCGATGAGGCCTGCGGACACCATGATTGGGAGGCCCGTCGACTGCTCGCCGCAGCCCTCGAGCGTGTCCCTCAGGACGGTTCCTTGACCGGGGTCGAGGTGGCTGATGCCCTTACATGGCAGATCGCTTCGCTCACCAACCAGGTGATCCACCCCGACGTACCGCTTCCCGATCTCCCGCCCAAGGGGCCACGCGAGGAGCAGGCGTTCGAGTACGAGCCGGACCAGGAACGGCCCGAGGACCTCGACACCTTCCTCATCGCGCTCTACCGCGATGAGATCGACGAAGTGCCCGAGGAGAACCCCTATTTCCCGCTCCCAGCGGCCGAGCCCGAGGAGATCAGCGCTGAGTTCGCCTTCCCCGAACCCGGCGAGATTCCCGCCGAACGGATCCTCGAGCTCAATGCCGAGGCCCTCGCCTACTACGAGTCCCGCTACCCCACCTCCTGGGCACCCGCCTACCTCACGGAGCGACTCGGCACCGACCTCACCGACCACGCCACGCTCACCGCCGGCTACGCCCCACCCGGCCCACGCAGCCTCCTCAACCACCTCACCACCTCCGGAGCGACCGTCGACGAGCTGGAACAGGCCGGTCTCGTACGCCTCCGCGAGCACCGCGACGGCCGAACCGACTACGTCGACGTCTTCCGCGACCGCCTCGTCCTCCCCATCCGAGACCCCTCGAACCCCGCGAGCGTGATCGGCTTCCTCGGCCGCCGCAACCCACTCAAGGGCGAGGACAACTTCGCCGGTCCCAAGTACCTCAACACGAAGACCACCGCCATCTTCACCAAAGGCGAAGCCCTCTACGGGTACGCCGAAAGCGCTGCCTCTCTCACGAACGGCGCCCTCCCCGTCATCGTCGAGGGCCCGATGGACGCCCTGGCGATCACCCTCGGATCCTCCGGCCGAGCGGCCGGCCTCGCCCCCATGGGCACCGCCCTGACAACCCGTCAGATCCGCCTCCTGATCCGCCACATCCACCTCGGCGACGACAACCAGCACATCGCAGTCGCCTACGACGCCGACGAAGCGGGCTGGAAGGCCGCCCGCACCGCGTACTGGAACCTCACCGCCGCCGACCTCGACCCACTCCACATCGCCTTGCCCGACGGTCTCGACCCGAGCGAACTCCACCAGTTCCGTGGCATCGGCGCTGTTGCCCAGGCCATCGCGTCGACGCGTCCACTCGGCGACGTCATGCTCGACGACCTCCTCGATCGCACGCCAACCCCGGATGTCGCCGACGCCGCCGGCCGCATCCTGGCCTCGCGCAGCGCTGACACCTGGCTCGCGGAGCTCGACCGGATCAGCGAGCGTCTCGATCTCCCGAGCGGCGAACTCCGGAGCGCCACGTTGGAAGCCAGCATAGACCGCGACCGCCACGTCGCGACCTGGGCTCAGGCACGAATCGACGAACTGAATGCCAGCGATGACGGGCGAGCGAAAGCGTCTCGACGCAGCAACTCGCTTCAAGCGGCCGCGCTCACCCCTGCTTCGCCGCCCAACGCGAAGCGACCGCCCGAGTTCGCACACCCGTCGGCGGATCGGGCACCCCTTAGATGATCAGCCCGACCATGCCAGGGAGAACAGAGCTCTAACAGCCATCTCCGACCGGTCAGTTTCTGGGCAACGAGAGCGAACTTCGGCGCATGCCGTCATTTCAGACCTCGTCGAATACGCCCGTGACCGGCCGATCGCCTGGGTGAGAGACGTTCTCGGGTCACATGATAATGACACTTATCATGTCATCGTCATCACCTCGGTACGACGACTCTCTGTGTCGCCGTACCGATGACGCCCAGAGCTAAGGTGCCGTCATGCATCTGCTTGGTGTGCTCAAACCCTCCGACTGGATCGCGCTCACCGCCTTGGCCATCAGCATCGTCGTAGCTGTTCGTCAGCATCTGGCCAGCGGTCGCGCGAATCTCACCGCCGAGTGGGCTGGCGGCCCCGACGCCATAGTTCTGGTGAACCATGGACCCGGGCCAGCCAAGACGGTGACCGTCCGGGTTGACGACCTGCTCCGCGGCGGCCCTGACACCATCCCGTACATCGGGGTGCACCAAACGACTCGGATCGACGGTGTCGTCCAAGCCATGGGGCTCGTCGCCACTCGAGCCGAGATCTCTTGGAGAGATAACCGTTGAAAAACTCAGCACGCCTCGATCCCGCTCGGTGACCCACCATTCAGGGAATCCACGCTGACCTCGACGGGGTCCGAACTGGATGACGCTGCGAGGGCGATCGCGCGGGCGGAGGCGCAATCGGAGATCGAGGATCAGGCCCGAAGAGGCGGCCGAGGTCGGTCCTACTAGGCCCACCGATCTCCGACCACGTTTCGCTGCACGACCGGCGGCTCGACGGCACCCGTCCCCTACCGCGTGGCCGCAGCTGTGGGGATGTCGCCGCGCTCCTTTGCCTGGCGCACGTAGAGCGCCGCAGTGCTCTTCGGCATCCCGAGCTCCTGCATGACGGCCTTGAGTGGATGGCGGTCAGCATGGTTGTAGACGTCTGCCACGAGCGCCAGCTTGTCAAACACACGCTCTACGGCCTGCCGGTTCTCCTCGGGATCGACTTGGTGGTCGGTCGCTGCTCGCTCCCAATCAGTGACCTGCTGGAAGACCTGCCGCATCGCCGCGGCGAGCCCGGAGACGCGGAGACGCTCGAGTGCCTTGGTGACATCCGAGGGCGGCCTGGGGTCGCCGTAACCCGTAAAGCTACGTTCGCCGTTCACCTCCTGGTGCCTGTTGTCTTCGAGCTCGACGCCAGCCACCTGCACGTCGTACGGCTCCGCGGTGTCGTCGAGCAGGAAGCGGACCTGGACTCGGTAGCCCAAGTGGTTGCGAGTCTGGGCAATCAGCTCGCACGGCATCCCCTCGGCGCTGTGCCAGGCCGTCTCGCAGGAGCCGGCACAGTCGTCCGGGATCAGCACTTCCCACGACGGGAAGCCCCTGATGTTGCCGACGTAGGTTCGCGTCTTATCGGGCTCCCTCATGTCCAAACCTTCCTGGTTCGTTGGACTGTTCAGGTCCAATCTTAGACCGTAGCGTTCTAAGTGTCGATCGTGCCGATACTCACCTGCAGGTGTCCGATCTTGGTGTCCGGAAGTTGCTTCACCCAAGTGATGACCCCGCGCCGCGAGGAGATGAGGAGGGGACCCGGTGAGCATGAAGACCAACCCCTGGTGCCTTCTGCAGGTCGGCCGAGCACGGCCAAACGCAGCACCCCGCGACGTTGACCCGCCGCGTACCTCAACCTGCTCGTGCTGGCCGCGCGACCTGCCCGGCCGACTCACCCAGGAGACGCTAGTGAACGACCCGACCCACCCCGATAACACTGATCCCGCCGCCGAGCCGGGCGATGCCGGGACCGACGAGAACGGACAGCGGCGCCGCGCCAGCGCGCGATACGAGGCAGAGCTGACGAAGCGTCAGGCCATGCGCGGAGGCTGGTCGATGACCAAGCGGTGGATCGCCATCAAGCTGACCGACACCGCATGTGTGCTGCTGACCGGACTCGCTGGCACTGGCGTGCTGGGTGGCGCCGCCGCGGTCGCGTGGCGGACATGGGCCGGCGGCTAGCAGGGAAGGGGACGCCGCGTGCGGACTGAGCCGACGATGCCGCGCCAGGTTATCGGGCAAACTCGGAGAATGGTCGTGGTTCCCCGGTGGCACGAACGCGGCAGCATCGGCCTCGACGGGCAAAGTGCCGCGACGGCTTCATCAAACCTCCCCGCATCTCGGTAAGTCAGGTGCCAACTCCTCCCACGAGAACGGCACGACCCGGACTAGATTGCGTACGTGAAACTCGCATCGGCGAAGATCCGTCGCTACCGCAGCATCGAAGATGAGACGACGTTCACGGTTCAGCAGGACGTCACCTGCTTGGTCGGGAAGAACGAGTCTGGCAAGACGGCAACGCTCCAGGCGCTGTACAAGAGCCGCCCTGTCGACGATGGCGCCGACTTCGACGAGGGAATCGACTACCCCAGCCACAAGACTCGAGAGCTGCGCGGAGACACCAAGATCCCCGTGACCGTGCTGTCCTACAACTTGGACAAGGACGACGTGGCCGCCGTCGAGGAGGCGCTTGGCCCGGGCACCTTGCAGTCGATGACGGTCGCCGTGACGACCGGCTATCGGTACGCGGGATCGACGTGGGACGTCCGTATCGAAGAGCGCGCAGTGGTCACGCACCTCCGCGGCGATATGGAACTACCCCCGTCCACCGCTGCCGCGGCTGAGGCCGCGCAGACCGTCGGGGAGCTGGTCGCCGCGCTCGAGGCGATGGAGGGGCCGACCGCGGAGAGCCAGACAGTGGTCGCACGGGTCGGGAACTGGCGTAGAGGCGACCCGACACTCGAGGCCATCGACATCCTGAACGGTCGCCGGCCGAAGTTCGTCTACTTCGGCGACTACGACACGATGCCAGGCAAGGTCTCGATCCCTCGATTGATCGCAAAGCGGGACACCGACGAGATGACCCGCGGTGAGCAGGCGCTCCTGGCCCTGCTGGCGATCGCGGGGGTGAAGCTGGAGGATTTCTCGGAGCCAGAAAGCCACGAGCACCTCATCCGCCGGCTCGAAAACGCCTCGAACTCCATCAGCGATGAGGTCTTCGAGTACTGGAGCCAGAACAAGAACCTCCAGGTCCAGCTGACCGTCATCCCACAGCCCGAGGCCGGAGCACCCGCTCCGCTCGACCAGGGGCCATTGCTCCAGATCCGCGTTCACAACCTGCGCCACCGGGTAACCGTCCCTTTCGATGAACGCTCTCGCGGGTTCGTGTGGTTCTTCTCGTTCCTGGCCTACTTCTCCGAGCTGGAGAGCGAGGCAGAGCAGCCGCTGATCCTGCTCCTGGACGAGCCCGGCCTCAGCCTGCACGGCACGGCCCAGCACGACCTCCTCCGGTTCATCGATGAGCGCCTCGCGCCCCGACACCAGGTGCTGTTCTCTACCCACTCCCCGTTCATGGTCGACGCTCGCCGTTTCGAGCGCGTCCGCACGGTCGTCGACGCCGACGCCACAGGCACGACCATCTCCTCCGACGTCCTGCGCGTCGATGGGGAGTCGGCCTTCCCTCTGCACGCGGCACTCGGGATCGAACTCACTCAATCGCTCTTCGTCGGCCCCGAGGTCCTGTTCGTCGAAGGGCCATCCGACGTCGTTTATCTCCAGTTTCTCTCCGACCAGGTGAAGGCCGAGGGCGGTGAGGGCCTGGACGATCGATGGGTCCTTGTACCCGGCGGCGGCATAACGAAGCTCCCCGCGTTCCTCACCCTCTTCGGCGCCAATCAACTGACGGTTGCGGTCCTCACTGACTCCTCTGCTTCCAACAGCGCGGCGATCACTGAGCTCCGCAAGGCGGAAAAGCTCTATGCGGGAGGCCTTGTCCAGGTCGGTGATGCCCTGGGCCGGCCTGAGGCAGATGTCGAAGATCTCTTCGACCCGAAGACCTATCTCGAGCTCGTCAACAACGCGTACGCGGGAGCCCTGGCCGCCGGCGGCCCGCTTGATCCCAGCGATCTCGCTGGGTCAGACCGCGTGGTCCGCGACGTCGCGGGCGTCTTCAAGGACCGTGGCATCAACGGCGGCAAGTTCAGTCATTTCGCACCCGCGGGAGCTCTCCTCCGCACGCGCAGCCGGAAGGCGACCAAGGCGGAACGTGACCGGGCAACGACGCTCTTCGCAGCCATCAACCGCCTTCTCTAGGAGATTGACGGAGGCGATGACCTGGCGGCCGGGCAGAGTCCCTGGGACGATGAAGCCGTGAGGCACGAACCGACCAGCGGATACGAGGACCCCGACCTCAACTATCGCGTCACGTGGAGGCCCATGGACGGCAGCGGGAAGACCCGCGAGCGGTTATTCACCAGCAGAGATCAGGGATGGGACTTCTATCAGGACATGAAGAAGTCACCAGATGCATATGGCGCGACCTGGGACCACGTCCCCGTCCAGTGAAGCCGGGCACTGAACTCAGCGTCGCCATTGTTGGCCGGAACCTTCCTCCTTGGACGACTCCGATGCCCTAGCGTCGGGAACCATGAACGCACCGAACCCGGACATCCACGAAGTCGTCCTAGACGCGATCCAGGCCCAGATCAACACCCTGCAGTCGGGAGCCCTGACGTCTGCGCCAGGCGGCGGTGCCCGGACCGAGAAAGACCTCGCCGCAGAGCTGACGCAGTTGGAGACCGACCGCACCCTTCTCCGCGCCCACTGGGCGCACCTTCCCCGGCCCATCCCGGCAACCGAGCCACCACGATCTAACGCCTGCGGAGAGACGCAGCCCTGCACCCACGTGCGCGCCCTCAAGCAAAAGTACTGCTCATGACGAGCCGGCGCTCCTGAACGCGCGCTGAGTCGCAAGGTAGGTAGTGCGCTGCTGCGCCGACGTTCGACGGCGACGTGTCGGTGCTCGCGACTAGCCTCGTGCTCACGAAGATGTGCCCACAGCCCGACCTGGAAGGTGACCCTCCCCGTGCTCTACCGACTTACTCCACCCGGACAGCTTGAGTCGGCCGACTTCCCGAGTGGCGCGAAGAGCTTCAAGACGGCCCTCGAGCAAGGCGCCGACTTCGACAGGCTTGAGTGGCAGCGAGCCAAAGATCGGGTCTTCAGCTCCGACATCCTCCGCATCGCCCTGCGGCACGGGGTGCCCTCGGCCGCCGGCATCGTCCTCACCCCAATGCACATCACCGACCTCGGCCGCGCTGATGAACTCAAACTCGTACAGCAGCAGGCCGACGAGCTCCACGCGCAGAATCGACGGCAGAGCGGTGCCCGCAACGAGGCGCGGCTTCCGGGATGGACCAAGGCCGGCGAGCAACTTGACGACGAAGTTCGCGCAACCACCGAGCGTGCCGTTCGGGAGTCTGAAGCCCGCTTGGCGAAGGTACTGGCAGCGCCGGTCGACCCGGCACTCGCTGACCACTGGGTACAGCTCGGAGGCCAGCTCCCCGACTGATCCACGTCGACCTGCCTCTGGTCAGCTGCATCTCGGGACCGCGTTGGTTCCACGGTTGGCCGCTGAGGCTGCCGGCGATGCCGTAGCGGCGGCGACCCCGGGTCCGCAGACCAGACGGCAGCGATCACGACCCAAGTCCTGGAAGCCCGCAGGGCTACCACCGGCGGTGACGGCACTGCCGCCCAGGGTGTGGGGTCAGATGCGCTGACCGGTCGTCGCGCCCGCTCCCCTGCCACCATCCGACACCACGTCGCCAGTCATACCAACCACCCGCGGCAGCCAACCCGGGTCATAACGAGCACGAAGAAGACCTCCGGGCGAAGGTTGGGGGACAGCCACTTCTCCCGGAGGTCTTCGGTCCTCTTGGATCGGTCGCACCGATCACAAGTGCTCGATAGAACTAGTTACTACCGCAGTGAGCTGTAGTCGACACTCGTCACCTGGTCACCTGTCTCGTCCCAGCGCTGGGAGTACTCCTCGCCGTCCAGGAACTCGACGGGCAGTCCGAGCTTCTTCATCCCCTCAAGGAACTCAGGATCCTCCGTGATCTCGTGGAGCGTTGTCTCCAGCTCCTTCCGAATGGCCTCGGGTGTCTCCGCGGACACCATCAGCCCGTACGTCGGAGTGAGCTCGACGTCGAGGCCTAGCTCCTCACCCGTCGGGACGTCAGGCAGCGCCTCGATCCGCTCTGTCCCCCAGACCGCCAGGGCACGGAGGTCTCCAGACTTGATCGACGGACCGACCGAGCCAATCGATCCGTTCTGGTAGTCCACCTGGCCCCCGAGAAGCGCGGCGAGCTTGTCGCTTCCTCCGTCGAGAACCACCTGCTTGATCTTCACGCCGGCGCTTTCCGAGAACTGGGCGTTGAGAGCAGCGTCCCCGCCCTTCGGCCCGTCCGCCGCCACCGTCAAACCATCTGGACCGGCACTGGCCACGAGGTCATCAACTGTCTTGTAGGGCGAGTCGGCGGCAACCGTGAGCAGCTGGGGGCTCTTGGCGAAGGCACCGGCGAAGGAGAAATCGTCCTTCTTGTAGTCCAGCTTCAGCTCAGGGAACAGGTACTGCAGGTGCCCTGGGACACTGGAGTGGGCGATCGTGCAGCCATCGGTGGGTGCGGAGAGCAGCTTGTTGATCATCTGCATGCCCGCCGCGCCATCCAGGTTAAGCACCTGAACGTCCTTGTCCAGCTTCGACTCCAGCGACTCGGCGAGCACCCGATAGGCGAGATCGGTGGACCCTCCGGGTGCGTACCCAACCAGGAGCTCGATCTTCTGGCACTCGCTTGGGTATTCCTTGGCCGAGTCCTCGGCCGCATCGATGGATGAGCAGGCCGTAAGCGACAGCATCATCGTCAGTGCCGCTGCGGCTACCGCGGTTCCTAGGTGGTTCATCGTTTTAACCGGTCTTTCAGTGAGTGATTGGAACTATCCCGAGGGGGCTACGGCAGGGTTTGGCGCACGGATGGCGATTCATCAGATGACTCGGGCCGGTCCCGCGTGGCGAGCCGAGACCTGGATGCCTGGAAGATCCCGGCGCCCGTCTTGAGGACGATCAGCAGAACAGTCAGCCCGATGGCGATGAGAGCGACCGGGTTGACTACCAGCGTCTGGGGCAGACTCTCGTTGAGGGTCAGAGCCCTGCGAAGGTTCTCCTCCAGCATCGGCCCGAGCACCAGCGTCAACGCGGCGGGGGCCAAGGGAATGTGGAAGTGGCGGAAACCAAGGCCAACCACTCCGGCGATCCACATCACCGCGACATCGAAGGTGCTGCTGTTCATCACGAACGCACCGACGGTCATAAGCCCGAGAATGATCGGGCTCAGGATGCGGCTCGGCACCCGCAGGACGCTGACCCACATCCGCACCATGGGGAGGGCCATGATCAGGAGGATGAAGTTGGACAGGATCAGACTGGCGATCAGTCCCCAGGCCACTTCTGGATGATCTTCGAAGAGCAAGGGGCCCGGCTGCAGACCATTGATGAGGAGGGCCCCCATAATCATCGCCATCGTGCTCGACGAGGGAATCCCTAGGGTGAGCAGTGGGATGAAGTTGGAGATGGCCAGGGCGTTGTTGGCCGTCTCCGGTCCCGCCACTCCCTGGATCGCGCCGTGGCCGAAGCGCTCGGGCGACTTCGAGACGCGTTTCTCCACCGCATAAGAGGTAAAGGCGGCGGCGGCCGACGGGGAGCCCGGGAGGAGTCCGAAGAAGAAGCCCACTCCGGTCCCCCGGAGCATCGAGCCGAACGACGCTCGGAGGTCCTGCCACTTGAGTCGCAGAGAGCCCATGGTCGAGGTTGTGCCGACTGGCTGCTTGGCGTTGAGGCTGCCGAGAATCTCGGATAGCCCGAAGAGTCCCATGACGACCGCGATGTAGGAGATGCCAGCCATCAAGTCGGGGATTCCGAACACGTACCGTGGTGAACCCGTGAACTGGTCGAGTCCAACGGTGCCGACGAATAGTCCGATTCCTCCGGAGATGAGCCCCTTCACGAGGGATTGTCCCGCTAGCGCGATCACCAACATCAGGGCGAGCACCGACAGGCCGAAGATGTCGATGAAGGTGAGCTTGAGCGCCAGGTCGGCGAAACGGACTGCGAAGGCCATCCCGAACATGGCGAGCGTCCCGCCCACGAACGACCCGATGGCAGCGATCGCGAGGGCCTTCCCAGCCTGTCCTTGCTTCGCCATCGCGTGGCCGTCGATCCCGGTGACCACGGAGGAGACCTCGCCGGGCACGTTGAACAGGACCGAGGTAATCGTCCCGCCGTACATCGTTCCGTAGTAGATAGCGGCGATCATCACGATCGATGCTGTGGGCTCGAGGATGAAGGTCAGGGGAAGCAGGAGCGCGGTGGCCGCGGGCGGGCCGAAACCTGGCAGCACCCCTGTCAGCATGCCGAGAGCGCAACCAAGCACGGCCACAAGCAGGATCGACGGGGTGAGGATCTTGTCGAAGCCGAGCAGGAGGTCAGAGAAGAACTCCATGGTCACATCCCCATCAGCGTTACGTAGTCGATCCGGTCGGGAAGATAGATCCCCACGAGATCGGCGAGGACGGCAAAGGCGATGGCGCCACCAAGCGTCAGGGGAAGGGCTACCTGCGGCCGGCACTTACCGATGCCGATCAACATTCCGCCCACGTAAATGAGCACCGTGAGCGTGAATCCGAGGACATTCAGCAGCAGGATCGGGATCAGCGACCACAGAAGCACCAGCAAAATCGTCCGGCGGCTTCCAGCCTCGGCCTCGCTGCTGGCGGCTGCCGCCGACGACCGGTCGTCGACCCCCGCCTCGGTCACCGGCCCGGGATCGTCCCGCCCAGAGCGTGGCGGCCGCATGCTCTGAACAGCCCACAGGGCGGCCAGCACCGCCAGCATGACGGTGATGAGGCCGGGGAACAGACCCGCTCCCGGGCCACTGTCATCGGACCAGCCAAGCTGGAAGGACATCAGAAGCATCCACACTGACCATGCGAGCAGCAACGCGGCTACCGCTGGCTCGGCGTACCGCGACGACGCCCTTAAACGGTCGCGCCGCATCATGCCGACAAGCGCTCCGATCGTTCGATTCATGCCCAACTCTCCAAGCCTGTAACTAGTTACACGTCTTCATGAAGGTAGTCGTGACTCAGCACACACGTCAAGAGATGAACGGCAGATAGTTCCGCGTGACTCCCACGGATACGCCAGACCACAGCAGACGGCCTAGACCCGCAGGAAAGCCGACTACGCACTACGCACAAGTAGATGACGTCTCGGCGCTGGATAGTCACGCCCGACACCTACCAAAGGCGATGCGATCGCGAATGTCATCGGTCGGCCATGCTCCGTCACAGGTAACGAGCACAACATGACGGCGCCACTCCCCCGCGGATCGCCGGCCCGCCGCCGTCCCTGAGCACCGGTCATCGCGGCAGCGCTGGGTCTGAAGCGCACAGGCACCGCCTCCGAGCCTCGACGGGTCGCGGCGGAGACGGGAATCACAGTCAGCGGAGTAGGACAAGACCCGCGGCATCAGGGACCGCAACGCGGACGCGATCGCCTACTCCCGGCAACGCGCGGCTGACAGGATCCGGCACACTCACCTGGAGCCTGCTCCCATCACCCAGCGTCAGATCGACGGTGGCGACATCACCCTCGTTCACTACCTCCGCAACGGATCCCTCGACAACGGGATCCTGCACCTCGCTCCTCGAGTCGAGCAGGCGCAACGACTCCGGACGGAGCAAGACCCGAACACGAGCGTTAGCCGTCGGGCGTTCCCCTGCGACGCACCTGGTCGACAAGGCAACACCGGATGACAGCTTGACAGCGCATCTGTCCCCCGAGGTATCAATGACCGTCGCCTCCAGCAGGTTGGACTGCCCCACAAATCCTGCGACGAACTCGCTGACTGGAGCGCTGTAAATCTCCGCAGGGCTGGCAAGCTGCTCGATTCGCCCTCCCTGCATGACGGCGATCCGGTCGCTCATCACCAGCGCTTCAGTCTGGTCGTGGGTCACAAAGATCGTCGTCAGACCCAGATCGCGCTGAAGGTGCTTGATCTCGAGGCGAAGGTGCTCGCGCAGCTTGAGGTCAAGGTTGGAGAGTGGCTCGTCCAACAGCAGCACCTTTGGCCGCACCACGATGGCGCGTGCCAGCGCGACACGCTGCTGTTGCCCACCGGAGAGCTGCAGAGGCCGGCGCCCCCCACGGCCCTGCAGTCCTACCCGCTCCAGCGCCTCGGCTACCCGGGCCCGGATCTCGCTCTTGGGTTCCTTGTGCATCTTGAGGCCGTAGGCGACGTTCTCCTCGACGGTCATATGCGGGAACAGCGCGTATTGCTGGAAGACCATCGCGCTGTCACGGCGGTTCGGTGGCTCGCGAGTGACGTCCTTGCCCCCAAGGAGGACTTGACCGGCGTCAGGAACGGTGAACCCAGCGATCATGTTGAGCGTGGTCGTCTTGCCGCAACCCGATGGGCCGAGAAGGGTGAGGAACTCGCTTGGTTCGACGTCAAGCGAAAGGTCCTGAACGACGGTCGCACCGCCTAGATCCTTCCGAATCCCGCGCAGGGAGACGCTCGACCCGTACTTCGGTGCAAGTGTGTTGTTCATTGACGTCCTCCTTGAATGAAATCGCTCAAACGCGCAAACCGCGAGGCGATGGCGGTAATCAGGCAAAGCCCAATGACACTCGTAGTAGCAACACTGGCCAAGGTGGGCGAGTACTGCGACTCCATGTAGGTCAGGATTTGAATCGGCAACGTCGATGCCGACGCGGAGGTGAGGAAAAGTGAGAGCTCAACGTTGTTGAACGACTGGATGAACGCGAACAATGCACCCGCGAAAATTCCTGAGCTCATTAGCGGAAGCGTGATGGTTACAAACGTCCGGGCCCGTGAGGCGCCTAGATCTTGGGCTGCCTTCTCCCAAGCCGGGTCGATCGTGACGAGGCTCACCCCGACCGTGCGGAGGACGAACGGGACACCGATAACGGCGTGCGTGGCGATCAGCATGACCGGGCCCAGGAGGAATCTAACGTCAGCCATGGAGACGACCTGGACGACCGAAAGACTGATGATGATTTCTGGCACCAGGAGGGGTGTGGCCAAGAACGCCTCGAGTACACCGCGGCCACGGCCAGTTGAGCGGGCCAGCGAGTAGGCCGCTGCGGTACCCATGACGACTGCGATCGCTGCGGCGATGAACGCGATTTGAGCAGATAGCGCCATGGGCACGAGCCACTCGTCGGTGAGTGCTTGACGCCACCATCTCAACGAGAAGCCGTCCGGGGGGAGTGTGGGATAGACATCAGGCTGGATCGAAGTCCACAGCACTACAAGCATGGGGAGGACGATGAAGCACAGTGTCAGGATCAGGGCTAGGCCACGAAGGATCACCCATGGCCTTGTGCTTCGCTGCAGGTCGCGGAGTGAAGTACTCATTGAGCCGCCCCCTGTGCCTGTGCCCGGCGGCCAATGAGCAGCAGGAATGCCACCACCGTGCCACCGATAGCGAGGATGATGACAGCAATACCCGCAGCCTGTCCCCACTCCAAGCTGCTGATCATTCGTTCTTGCACCAGAGTGGCCAGGGTCTGCAATTGACCGCCTCCCAAGATCCTAGGCGTGGCGTAGGCGCCAAGGCTGATCGCAAAGGTCAGGATGAATCCACTGATGAGGCCCGGCGATATGAGCGGGAGGGTGACCTTGCGGAATGTGGTCACCGGGCCGGCCCCCAGATCCCGAGAGGCGCGCTCAAGGCTGGGATCGACACCTTGCAGGCTAGACATCACCGTGAAGACAGCAAACGGTAGCAAGACATGAGCCAAGCCGATGACGATGGCGAACTGGCTGCCGATCAGCTTCATCGGCTGGTCGATGGCACCAAGCTGCTCCAAGGTCGAGTTGACCAAGCCCTCGCGCTCGAGCAGCACCAGCCAGCCGTAGGTGCGGACAACGACGCTGGATACCAGCGGTGAGATCACGATAAGAAGGACAAGTCCTCGGAATCGCGAGTGGGATCGCACCAAGTAGTGAGCCACAAGGAGCCCCAGCATCACGCAAACCGCACCAACGGCACCGGACATCCACAGAGTCCGCCACAGCACCAAACGGAAGTATCCATCGCCGAGGAGCGCGGTGTAGTTATCAGCGGTGATCGACGCGGTCACTCGCGCGCCGTCGTATGCAAGAAAGCTGCCTGCCAAGAGCACGCCTGTGGGGAGTGCGAACACGACGAGGACCCACACGGTTGCCGGGAGCGCCAGCGTTGGGAGCCCGGCACTCCGGGCCGACCTGGGCGTCCTTGTCGTTGAAGGACCAGCAGACGTGCGTCGGGTTTCTGAGGAAAGTGCCATGTCAGTCCACAGCCTCGGCCCAGCGACGTGACCAGTCAGTGCGGTTTTCGATCACAACCTGCGGATCCAGCATCTGGAGATCCGCGAGCCGTTCCTCCGTGGTGACATGCTTCGCGGCGAAGTCAGCGTCAAAATCGAGACCGGTGATTGCGGGGCCAACGTGGTACGCCTCGGCCCACTGCTTCTGAATCTCCGGCCTGAGCCAGAAGTCCATCAACTCGTATGCTGCCTCTTTGTTCGACGCCTCAGACGGGATTTGCAGCGTACCGAGGAGCCCGATCGCGCCCTCTTGCGGGAGCGTGTAGTCGAAGTTGGTCGACTCCGCGTAGATCCCGGCACGTCCGTCCAGATAGGGGAATGCCGTGGCCGTCCCCCGTTCCATGTACGGGAGAGCTTCCGAGGATGAGGTGATCGTGCCAGCCGCGTGCGGCGCTAGCTCAGCGATCCGCTTGAACCCTGGCTCGATGTCGTCGACACCTCCGCCTGCGAGTTGGGCGGCGAGAACGATCTGGTATACGCCAGAGAGGTTCGAGGGGTTGACGATGATGGTGCCCGAGCGGTAGCGAGGGTCCCACATGACGTTCCAGCTGGTCGGCGGCCGCGAGAACGTCTTCTCGTTGTACATCAGCGCGAGGTACTGGACGTCCTGGACGATGCCCGCGCCGTGGGTGGCCTTGCGGAGGCTTTCAGGAAGGTTCGCGATGTTCGGGACCTCCTCCTCCGTCACTGGGGCTAGCATCCCCTCCTCTGCGCCTTGGTACGTCTCGACCTGTGTACCAACGGCGATGTCGAACCCAGGCTGCCCGCGCGAAGCCCGCGTCTGCGCGTAGTACTGCGATGCCGATCCCGCGTCCTGGTACTCGATCTCGATGCCTGTCTCTTTAGTGAATGCCTCAGCAATCACCTTGTTGAAGGCCTCCTTGTACTCGGCGCCATAGCCCGCCACCACGAGAGTGGAGTCGTCCGCGGATGTGCCGGCGCATGCCGACAGAAGGGACGCAGCAAGCAATGTTGCCGCAGCTGCTCCGATCGTTCGTCTCATTTGGGGCCTCCGTTAATGGTGATGTAACTAGTTGCAATGATCACGACTGTAACGTGACGCGAACCACATATCAAGGCATGCAAGTCAGAGATTGTGCGGAACTTCTTGCGGTTCACCGGGTCCCTTAGGGAAGGCGACGCTGCGCCCACTGCCGCGTGTCAGGAGGGACGCAAGCGCAGATCACGACGAGGCTCGCGGTGGTGGGCCTCAAGCTCCTCGACGCCTGCTGGGGTGAGGAGTCGCCTGGAGGAGGCCAAGAGTGGTCGCAAGGCTGCGGACAGCACGTCGAATCTGACGAGATCGGCCCAGGAGTGCTCGCGTAAACAGGGTGAGGACCGGTCGTTCCCTGGCACTGGGTGGCCGAAACGCCTGGTGACCGTCAGAGCGTCGCCGTACAGTCCAACAGGACTGGCTACTCCTAGAGCGCCTGGACCACGTAGTCGATGCACGACGTGAGCGCCTCGACGTCTGCGGGGTCGATCGCGGGGTACATCGCGATGCGCAGCTGATTTCTGCCGAGTTTGCGGAATCGCTCGACGTCGACGATTCCGTTGGAGCGCAACACCTTCGCGACCTGCGCAGCATCGATCGATTCGTCGAAGTCGATGGTACCGATCACCAGGGAACGGTGGTCCGGGTCAGCGACGTACGGCGTGGTGTACGACGTCTTCTCAGCCCAGCGGTAGAGGACCTCTGAGGACGCGGTCGTCCGGGCCACCATCGCCGGGAGCCCCCCTTGACCGTTCATCCAGTCCAACTGCTCCGCCATCAAGAACAGCGTCGCAATCGACGGCGTGTTGTGGGTCTCGTTCTTCGTGGAGCTCTCGATCGCGGTGGTTAGGTCAAAGAATGCCGGCACCCACCTGTCGCTTGCGGCAATCTCGGCGGTGCGCTCCAGCGCCGCCGGCGACATCACCGCGACCCAGAGGCCGCCGTCAGCCGCGAAGCTTTTCTGCGGCGCGAAGTAGTAGACGTCGGCCTGTGTGATGTCCACGGGTAGACCGCCAGCTCCCGAGGTCGCGTCGATCAGCACCAGTGAACCGTCATCGGCACCATCGACTCGAAGGACCGGGGCCATCACTGCAGTCGAGGTCTCGTTGTGCGGCCACGCGTAGACATCTACGCCGACCTCGGCCCGTGGCGCGGGCCGCGACCCGGGCTCAGATTCGATAACCGACGGCGCGGCAAGGAACGGCGCCCGCTCAACAACTTTGGCGAACTTCGAGGAGAACTCGCCGAGGCTGAGATGTTGGCTCTTGTTCCGAATCAGTCCGAACGCCGCGATGTCCCAGAACGCGGTAGCCCCGCCATTGCCAAGGACGACCTCATAACCGTCGGGAAGTCCGAACAGGTCCCGCACCCCTTCGCGGACCCGGTGAACGGTGTGCTTGACCGCTGCCTGTCGATGGGATGTACCCATGAGGTGCTCGGCCGTCGCCGCGAGCGCGACCAGGTGTCGAGTCGGGACCTTGGATGGGCCGGCACCAAACCGTCCGTCACTCGGCCTGAGGCTGAGGGGGATCTCGATCGCGCTGCTCATTGCGATGCCCTTTCGTCGAAGTTGTGCAGAGTGAACACTTCCGGCACCCCTTCACAGTTCGCATCGCCAAGCGCGTGTCCGTTTGCTGGCCAGTCGGTCATGACATGCCCCCTTTAGAACAGTTCACAAGGTTGCGCGTGACCGCCGCTCCAGAGCTCGGGTGGAGGTTGGTGCCCGAAAGGGCGCCGACGTCGGCTCGATCTACTACGATTAAGCGTGGTAGATCCCCGACGCCGGCGCCCCTGCGCCGGCTCACGAAGAGACGGGCGCGCTCTCCCCTTCGATGGCGTGGGGATCGAAGGACGAATCCTTGTTCGTGTCGATGACACGCTTCGGCCGGAACGGCGCCAGAAGATCGGACGGGTTCTCGGTCGTGATCTCTTCTGCCGCGAGGCGTCCCACGATGGCTCCTTGCGTGACGCCGCTGTGCATCGTCATGACATAGAGGCCGTCGATTCCGTCCCACGCCCCCACGACCGGCAATCCGTCGATCGGGTAGGGGCGCACCGCAATGCAGATCCGCTCTCCGCGGACCCTCTCCGGGTCAATATCGGTGACACCAGACGCCGCCACCTCGAGCAGTCGCCGCACCTCTGCGTCCGGCAGAGTCCAGTTGTCCGGGTCGATGTGAGTGTCGCTCTCCGGGGACCGGACTACGAGCCGGCCGCCGGTGTCTGGACGAATGCTGATGCCAGGCAGGTGGAGCATCGTCGTCAGTCCCGATGCACCAGGCGAGGTGGTGACGGTCACACCGAGCTTTCCTTCGGTGTTGACACTGACCCCCTGCGTCGCCATAAGCGGACCGATGCCCGCGCCTGCGGCGACAACGACCAGATCGCCGGCGATGCGGCGACCATCCTCGAGCGCTACCCCGGTGACTCGCCCGCCGTCGCCGATGAGCTCGGCGACGCCCGTGCCTTCTAGCAGGAGGGCGCCCATGCTCTTCGCTGCGTTCAGCAGGTCATGGATGAGTAGCGGAACGGTGATGAATCCCTCGCCTGGAAAGAACGCGGCGAGAGAATACCCGTCACGCACTCGGATCATCGGGTCGAGGCGGGGCAGTTCGCTCGGTGCCATCTTGACCGCGGCGTAGCCCCATGAGTGCAGGCGATCGACTCTCTCTTCAAGAGTCTTCGTCTCGGCCTCGCCGCTCGCTACATGAACGTTCCCCTCGCGGCGCAGCCACGCCGAGCTGCGCAACTCCCGTGCGATGATGGCCCACTCGTTGATCGAAGCGGCGTTAAGATTGTGGTAGTGCTGAGGCTGCTTGTTGTTGGAGTTCAGCCACGCGAAGCTCGCTGCGCTGGCCGCGCCCCCGGGGATGCCCTTCTCGATGACTGTGACATCGCATCCCCGCTTCGCGAGCTGATACGTGACGGAAGCACCCAAGATGCCGGCGCCGATAACGATGACCTTCATTTGTTTCTCTCTTTCATCCCGTGGTGTCTGGTTTGAAACTGTTTAGGCGACGACGCGCTTGCCGGCCTGGGCGACGACCTGCCCACCGACGATCACGGTGCGCACGCGGGCCAGCTCCCCCGGGTCGGTTACTGCGATATCGGCAATGGCACCCGGAACGACGCGGCCTCGACGCGGCGCCAGGCCGGGAATAGCATCTGCCACGTTCGCGGTGGCCATCTGGATCGCCGCGGGCAGGCTCACGACTCCCTCCTTCGCCGCGTGGTCGATCGCGAGCAGGATGGGGTCGTGGAAGCCGCCCGCATAGTCGGTCGAGATGGTGTCGACCAGGCCGGCGGCGAACATGGCGTACAGCAGTTCCGGACCGGTGATCATCCGTTGGGCGCCAAACGTGTCGAAGGTAGAAACGTCCACCGTGGCGCCGGACTCCTTCAGTCGTTCGGCGTGCTGGAGGGCCTCCGGAATCGCGAAGGTCGAGTGGTTGGAATGTCCCGCGATCAACGCAACGTCCGTCTTGGCGATCTTCGCGACCTGGCTCATCGACGCGGCCGCGTTATGCACCAGCACAGGTACGTCACACTTGAGCGCGATGTCAGCGGCTTCGCTCAGCCCGTGCAGCGCGATATCAAAGGACGGCAGGATGATGCCGTGGATGATTTCGCGGATCTCGTCCACCGACAGTTTGCCGGCGAGCCCGGCATCCACGAGCTTCTCTTCGGTCGTGTCACGATCGAAGTTGCTCTGCGAGATGTGCCGACCGAGCACCGCGATCTTCAGCGCGTCCGCCTGCCTGGGCGTAATCGAGACGCCCGTCCGCTTGGCCACCTCTGCCGGAATGTATGCGTAGCTCGCCCCGCCTCCGCCCAGAGTGTGCCCGGCGCCGATCTCGCCGAGGGCAACGGCGCCCTCGGTCACTGCCTGACGCGCGGTGAATGCTCGGATCTCTTCGGTCAGGCCCTTGCCATCAGCGATCGACGCCGCCTCTTGGCATGCGGGCGTGTTCGCAGATGCGAGCCGGACGGAGATCGGATGATCATCATTCGTTCTGGCAGCGGCGTCTGGGGTCTTGAAGCCGTCGACGCACAGCAGGGTGGTTGTGCCCTCCAGCAGATGCCGATCCAGATTGGCCCGTACCTGCTCATCGGACAGCGGGGCCATGGCGCTGGGATTCAGCGGGCCATAGGCCGTGCCGTGCGTGTGGTTGTTGATCAGCCCGGGAATCACGAGTCCGCCGTTGACGTCAACGAGCTCGTCGACCCTCTCGTAGGTCACCCCAGGCTTGGTAGGCACGACCTCGCGGATGGTGTCCCCCTCCACCACGACGTCTACGCCACGCTGTAGATCGCTGCCGGTCCCATCGATTAGATCGCAGTTCTGCAAAACGAGCGTCCGCATGTTTCTCCTCCTGGTTTGGAACAGTCACAAATGAATGTAACTAGTTTCATTAGAACATCGGCGACCTTTTTGGTCAACCGACTATGCCGTCTCGATCGAATCGTCGTTAACGGCCGAGCGCGCCTCGGAATGGCCTCCCTGAGCCGGAAATAGTGCCCCCGTAGAGGGCAGGATCGACATTGCCGCCAGAGAGAACCAGGGCGACGTTGGCGTAGGTTCGAGAGCGATGGAGTTGGCGCGACATGACAGCAGCCAATGACGCTGCGCCCGCCGGCTCAACGACAACGCGGAGGTACCGGAATGCCGCAGCGACAGCCTCGAGCGCCTCGTCGTCGTCGACCGAAAGAGGTGTAACACCTAAGCGGCCCAGCACGCTGAGACAGCGATCGCCTACGACTGGGCCACTTATGCCGTCCATCACGGTCGCCCCGGGGGCCGGGTTCGTGCAAACCTCTCCTGCCGCGAGAGACCGCGCCATCTTGTTGTAGCCGGCCGGTTCGACGATGTACTTCTCAATGCCCGGGAAGTGGTGCTCCATAGCCGTCAGGACCCCGGAGGCGAGGCCTCCCCCGCTACAGCCAACGACCACAGCGTCCGGGGTGACACCAGCAGCATCGAGCTCCGAGGCGAGCTCGAGTCCGACCGTGCCCGCGCCAGCCATGATGTCGTAGTCGTCGAAGGGGGGAATGAACTCCATGTTGCCTTCGGCAAGGATGCTTTCGGCCACCTCCGCCCGGTCTTGGGTCGCCGGGTCATAGAAGACGACCTCGGCACCCCAGGAC
This sequence comes from Nocardioides sp. NPDC087217, assembly GCF_044744805.1. NCBI lineage: Bacteria > Bacillati > Actinomycetota > Actinomycetes > Propionibacteriales > Nocardioidaceae > Nocardioides > Nocardioides sp. NPDC087217. The sequence continues at coordinate 342,413 of NZ_JBIUZB010000006.1, read as the reverse complement.
CGGCAGTTCTGGACCTTGGCGGCCGGAGCAGTGGTCGGGATGACGACGACCGCGCGACAGCCGACGATGCGCCCGACTGCGGCGATGGCCGCGGCATGGTTACCGGCGGAGTAGCCGACGATCCCAGCGGTCCGAACACCGGGGCCGCTAGCGAGCACCTTGTTCAGAGCGCCTCGAAACTTGAAGGAGCCGGTCACCTGCAGTGCTTCAGCCTTCGCGAGCACATGAGTGCCAGCTTCAGCGTCTAGCACTTTGGAGCTGAGCACCGGAGTGTTTGCGACATAAGGGGCAATCCGCTCCGCTGCTCGGCGGATCGCTTCGATCCCGAACTCGGGTGAGCTGGGCGACTCGCCGAGACTCACCTTGCCACCTCCCACACTGTGGCGATCTCCACCGGGACGCCTCGCGGCAAGGCATACGTCCCGACAGCAGTTCGGGCGTGCTTACCCCGATCGCCCAAGACCCGCAGAAACACTTCAGAGGCGCCGTCGACCACCTTGGCATGATCGACGAAGTCGGCAGCGCACCGCACAAACCCACTCACGTTGACCAGGCGAAGCTGATCCGACACCCCTTCAACGGCCTGCGTCACGACTGACAGCGTGTTTAGGGCACACAGGGCGGCGGCCGCCTGAGCATCACTGAGGGTCACGTCTGCGCCAACGGCACCGGCGAACTGCACCTCCTCTCCTACTCGCGGCAACTGGCCCGCGACCCACAGCTGCTGCCCTGACCAGCTGAACGACTCATAGTGGCCGCCAGGTTGAAGCGGCTCGGGCAGCTCTAGACCGGCATCACGAACCTTCTCTGCGAGCGTTGCCACAGAATCTCTCCTTCACGTGCTGAATGGTCTTCAAGTTGTGGTCGATGCACTCCGATGCTGTCCATCGGCGGCAGGGACCAAGGCCACGCGTTCTGGGCGCAAACGACCGACGCAGGAGTTCGCCAAACGGCGCCTTGCCATCGGCCGAGCCAGCCAGCGGCCCATGCAACTAGTTACATTCGTCAAATGTAACCCGCCCCCCGTAGGGCGTCAACCCTGTTCTCCTCCCAGACCGCTCAAGAGTCGAAGCGTCGATCGAACTCGCCATCAGGTACCCACGGAAGGTCAGACAGCGGTTGACGACCGAGCCACCAGCTTCGGCTCGAACCGCAGCCGCTGCCCACTGCCGGGTTCGTCGAGGATGATCGAGGCTGCGGCCATTCCCATCTTGACCGCGGGCTGCACGATCGTCGACAGCGAGGGCGTCATGTGCTCGGCCCATGCGAAGTCCTCGAAGGCGAGGAACGCGATGTCATCTGGAATGCGTAGCCCAATTGAGTTGATTGCCTCGAAGGTACGGAGCGTCGAGATTCCCGTCGCAGCGAAGACGGCGTCCAGGGTTCCGTTTTTGAACTCCGACGCAATCAGCTCTCGGAGCTTCTCGCTCGGCGCGGCCAGGTTGTCCAGCATGAAGGGAGCATCGACCGGGAGCGTCACCCCATCGCGCTTCGCCGCATCTGCGAGTCCCCGGAATCGATCCCTCCCGGCCGGGGTGTCTTGGCTCACCACCAGGATTCGGGAGCGTCCGGTCTCAGCTAGATGCTCCCAGGCCATGCTTCCGGCTGCGCGATCATCTAGCCGAACGACGTGAATCCGAGGGTGATCCGGCTCTGTGTCGCGAGCCATGAGAACGCACTCGGTTCCCGCCTCGGCCATCGACATCACGAGATCGTCGCTCTTGCGAGCAACTGTGATGAGGCCCCGGACACGGTGGGAGTCCATAAGCGAGAGCATCTTGCGCTCAGTCTCCGGGTCACGGTTGCTGAGCGCTAGATAAGGCAAGGTCCCAGACGGATTCGCGACCCTCGAAACCCCCTCGACGAGGTCCACGTAGTAGGGGTTATGAAGGTCCGCCAGTAACAGACCAATGGAGTTCGTGCGCCCAGCGAAGACCGCCCGAGTAAGATCACTCGGCCGGTAGTTCAACGCCTCCACCGCCGCGAGCACGCGCTCGTGGACGGCTTCACTCACCGTCACGCCACCGTTCAACACGCGTGACACTGTGGCCGTGGAGACACCCGCTCGCTCAGCGACAGTTGCAATGGTCGCGCGGCGCGGGGCGACTCTTCTAGTCATGGCATGTCCTTACACTTTGTGGCGCGAACTGAACTGAATACTGCGCAACTCGGGACCCGAGTGAGCCATGTAACTAGTGTCTCATATGCATCCGCCCCCTGCTTCGGAATGGCGTTCTGCGAGTGGCGACTGGCGGTTCGCGGCAAGAGTCGGGGCCCTGCGATGGAAGCCTCGGTCGATGTCGACCAAGCCGGAGAGCTCGCGTTGGTAGATCTCGGCGACCTGCTCGACGCGTTCGGCATTGCCTGCTCTCTGTGTGGTCGAAGGTGAAAAGCCGTGTTGATGCCGCAGAAGAGGGACCGGCTCGTGGCCGACCCCTCCCCCGAGGTCTTGGTGCCGTTCTCAGAACGGCGGCTCGGTGGGGCGCGGGCCGAGCTGGGTGGCGTTGTCGGCGGGTGCCGGTGCGTCGGGGTTGGTGGTCTTGCTGCCGCGGCTCTTCTCGGGTCGGGCGGTAGCGAACTTGAGGCTGGTGGCGATCTCGCCGTACCTGTCGGAGACGACTACGACGTCCTTGTAGCGCAGCTCGCCGGTCTCCTTGTCGGACCAGCTCTCGGTCTCGACCTGGCCATGCACGAGCACACGGTTTCCTCGCACGAGGCTCTCGACCAGGTTCTCGCCCTGAGTTCCCCAGACCTTCACGCTGTGGAATGTCGGGGTGCCGTCTACCCACTCGTCGTTCAGCTTGACGCGTCGGTTGACCGCGACGCGGAGGTTTGCGACCGGGATACCGCCGTTGGTGAAGCGCAGCTCCGGGTCCTCGGTGAGGTTGCCGGCGAAGGTGGTGATCGTGTTCATGGTTCTTCTCCCTTGGATGAGGTGCATGGATGGAAACGGAGAGCTGACCAGGTGACCCTCGGGATGTGACCCCTCGTGCCCCTTGCTCCCAACAACCAGCCCAAGATCGCGCGAGCGGTAGCGGGTCAAGGGCCGGCGGATGCCGGGCACTGCTTCCCTTGACCCGTGGAGCGAGCGATCACGATTGGGCGTTGTGGGAGCAAGGAACGAGACGCTTTGACTCGGAGCAGTCGCGGCCTGTGGGCCGTGTCGTTGCCGGTGTACGCCGGCCCCTGGGTCTGGAGATCCGGTGGAGCTGCCCGGGCGTGGCCGATCGTCCGGTGGTTGTTGGTGAGGCCGGCCCGGAGGGTCGTGCCGTGCGGGTGGGGTGTGGGGAGGGCGGAGCCCTCCCCACCGCCGGCCCGGAGGCCGGCGGCTCGAGGTGGTCGCTACTCGAGGCGGTCGTGGATGGCGACGGCGCCGTAGAAGTGGTGGCCGGTCAGCTGGCTGACCAGGTCGACGAGTCGGCTGTCGCCGGTGGCGTAGTTGCCGCCGGCCATGGTGCCGGGGACCGGGGTCCAGGTGCTGCCGTCGAAGTCGTAGACGGGCACGAGCGCGGCGGTGGGGCCGCTGTAGGTGTTGCGGATCTCGAGCGCGACGGGCCACGACGAGGTGGAGGGGGGTGAAGATCTGGCTGTCGTGCTCCAGGGCCGCGACGTAGTCGAGGGGCTGGGCGAGGTTGGTGATGTCGTGGCCGGTCCAGCCGACCAGGGTGATGCTGTCGTGGCCGGGTGTGGAGATGCCGCCATTGGTGCAGTCGAGGCGGGCCAGGGGGCCGCTGGTCGGGTGCAGCAGCCCGAGGTTGAGGCCTCGGATCTCGTCGAAGGCTCCGGCCAGCGGGGCGCGGTTGCGGGTGGTGGTGATGGTGCTCATCGGTCGATCTCCTTGGTGGTGTTGTTGTGCTCGTCGACCTGGTCGGCCAGGTCGACGTCGTGGTCTTCGGGGGTGGCTCGGAGGTAGGTCGCGAAGTCGGCTTGGGCCTCGGCGAGGGCTTCGGCGTGGGTCGACCAGCCGGGGCCGGTGTTGCTGGCGACGTCGAGCTGATAGCCCGCCGCGAGAGTGGTGGTGGAGTTGCCGCGCGTGATCCAGGCGGTGAAGTGGGTTCCGTCTCGGTCTGCCTCGGCGACGTAGACCGGCCCGGTGCCGAGGTAGCGGTCTCGGCCGGCAATGTGGATCCAGTGCGGTTCGGCCGGCTGGCCGGTCGGCTCGGTGGTCTGGATGGTGCTCATCGGGTGTTCCTCCTCCTGCGGGGTGGAGAGGGCCTGGCGGCCCTCCCCTGGTGGGTGGGTCAGCTGGCGGCCGCGCAGAGCGACCAGGTGCGTTCCTTGAGGCGGGTCGGCTCCTCGCTGGTCAGGAGCCGCGCGGCGCGGGCGGTGTCCTTCTCCTGCCGGGCGCGTACGGGGGCGAAGTCGTCGACGTACTCGACGATCGCCTGGTAGCCGGCCCAGGCGGTGCCCCGGATGTTGGCCTGGGTCTCGGCGTCGCCCCACAGGCGCTCGAGCCGGGTGGTGCGGCCGAGGAGCCCGCAACCGTTTCGAGGACTTCGTTCCTCTTCACGAGGTAGGCGCCGACGCCCACGGCGAACGCGAGGAATATGTCATCCCCGGCGACAGGGAGTCCGGCGTCTTCGCGATGCCTCGAGGCTTGATCCTCAATGGGTGGCTGCATGTGCTCGAGGACTCCGAGATCACTGTGCTGCTGATGGCGGCCTGTGGCGCCGGCGCCTTCTTCGACCAGGGAGGCTGGGCCTTCCCGGGCGAGGTGCGCCTGCGCCATTACGGCATCCACCGTGATCCGTACGCGGCGGCGCGCAAGACGCTCGAATGGTTCGCTCTTCTCGACGTGGAGGAGATCATGCGGCACAGTGACGGCGCGCCGAGCACGACGTACGTCGTGTCCACCGCATCGCGATCCGCAGGGAAGGGCTCGACGAACCGGCGCTCCCTGCGATTCAGCAGACAATCCAGCGACAGCTCAGCCGCCGCGCCTGACCTCAGCTGGCCACGTGACTTGCGCGGTCGGCGGCTTGCCGGTGGGCGGTCGAGCAGAACGTCGGGGTGCGGCCCGGGGAAGCGGGCGCAGAAATACGTCGACCGCAGTAACCGCAGACGGGCGAGTTTGCCCACTCTGGCGCGAGCAGCGAGTAGGAGCACGGGTCCGAGCGGCCAACAGGACCAGGACTGACCCGGCTCGCGATGACGAGGTCACGCAGACAAACCATGTGCCCGGTAGGGCCGCAACCAGCAAGGAGTGAGACATCATGCCGTTCGTTGTTTGCATCGAAGGCCAGCTCGCGGCCGCCCTGGAGCTCACCGAGACCCCAACACCGGAACCGCGGTCGCGGAGGCGGTGGTGCTGATCAATCACGCGAAGAAGAACGGCGAGGAGTGGGTCGAGGGTGAGCCGACCAAGTACTACCTCAAGGCGTGGAGGCGGCGGGTTGAGGCGCTTGGGTCGCTGAGCAAAGGGTCGAGCGTGGTCGTGGTCGGGCACGTCGAGACCGAGAGCTGGACCGGAAAAGGAGACCGGGAGCGCCGCAGGTGCGACACGGTCGTGGTCAACCACCTAGGCGAGACCGTAAGTGCGACAGTAGCCGCCCAATCCCCCTTCCCGACCCGAGCCGAGGGCCGCGGTCTCTTCTAGAGCCTGCGGCCCTCACACCTTGTGGCGCCAGTTGCCTACTGCCGGTACTAGCTATCCCCTGGCCCGCCGGCTTCCTAACTCCTCAAGGGTCGCTTCACACCCGCGATCCATCTGATGGTCGAGAGCGGTCAGAGGTTCGTGGCCCAGGCCGCAAAGTCTCCGACCCATGAGGAGTCGGCCACTATGCACGACGTCCCGATCCGCGAACCGAAACCCAGATAGCGGGTTGGGATCTCGTGCGGTTCACGCCAACTCGCCCGCAGGCAACTGTCCGAAGTGGAGTCCTCCGTGTTGCTTCTTAGTCTGTCGGCTCGCCGCAACGGCGCTCCTGGCCCGTAGGGGGACTTTCCATGCTCATCACGAAGGCGCTCGCCGCGACCGGCGTGACGATCAGTGCTGTCGCGACTGGGCTGGCCCTGAACCATGTCTCGGAGGCCGACGAATCGGTCCACTCGCCCCGCGCATGGATGACCGAGAGCAAGGCGCGCGACGCACTGCTCACGCTCGACGACCTTCCGCAGGCATGGACCACCGGGTCCGCGCCGGAGGACTACGAAACCCTCGGCGATATTGGCCTGCACCCCAAGACCTGCGCCCATGCGGCAGTGTCGTCAGAGCGGACCAGCGGGACGTGGGATGACGCACCCATCAACGTGCGCACGGACTTCGTGACCTCCAACGGAGACACACGTCTGGAGCAGACGATCACTCACGATCCGGACCTCGACCCCGGCAACCTCGTCGACGATCTGAACGACCTCATCGTCGCCTGTCTCACCTACACCCTCGCCGCCGGAGACGGCATTAAGTACGCCGGAACCATCACCGCCGAGAACCTCGGACAGGGAGACAACGGCATCGGCCTGGTTCAGACTTGGACCAGTTCCTCTGGCACCATCACCGCCTACTTCGCGTACGTCATCGACGGCCGCACCATCACGACGCTGAACGCCACCACCAACGGAGCACTCGACGCGGAGGCATTCGAGGCGATCGTTGCGGAAGCCTCGGACAATCTGTGAATGGCGGGCGACGGCTGCCCACTCCAAACGCGGCGCGCGTCCCGATGGACGTCAGGCAACTCCCGGCCAGTGGCAGGGCGCGCCTTCGCAGCACGGGCGGATGTAGCCGCACCCGTCGCAACGCTCGTGGGAAGTCTCCCAGCGCAACATCGTTCCGCAGTTGGGACAAGGCTCAGTCGTATCCGCCACGGCATCAGCGTACGACGAGCTGGGAGTGCAGTTCCCGCGACGAGCCGGGCCACGCCCCGGATACGTCCGAGATCGAGGAAGTAGATCTCCGCAGGCGTCTCGGCTGCGGAGCAGGATCATCTTGCATGACCCCGGCTGCCGAATAAGCCATGTCCGGAACCCGACGAGTCACGCGGAGTTCTCCATGTCTGCTTCGCGGACGAGCGTGATGCCGTCGGCGGCGTACATCTGCTTGACCTGCTCGAACGACACCAACGCGAAGTCGGCTCGGCGGACGAGGACGATGCGGATGCCCTTGTCGGGGTAGCGCTTGGTCTGGCGCAGGACCTCGGGAAAGTCGTCGCCGAGGTCAGGCTTGAGCTCGACGCAGAACCGGAGTTGCTCGCCGCCATAGATCCAGCGGTCCTCTCTGCCGGCGAGTTCGACCTCCACAGTGGGAAGGGTGACAGCAAAGGTGACGTCCCAGCCGTGGTCTTCGAAGCGGTGGCTTTCGGCGTACGCCGGGGTCATGGTCTCTACCAGACGATCGCCGTGTGCCCGATGGATTTCGTCGAGTTCTTGCCATGCGGTGACCGTCGCGACCGGGCGCTCGAAGTCGTGGGCACCGTCAACAACCCGTGCGAGGCTCAGACGGCGGTCCGGGTGGAGGAATGTGGCCTGCATCTGGTTGTGCTCCGGGCTGTCCTGCGGAGCACCGCCGAAGTTGATGATCGTCTGGTGGAGTGTCGGATAGCGGGCCAGGAACCAGGTCTGCGCAGCCAGCCACTGGCAGTAGCGCTGGTCGCTCATCAGTACCTCGACAGGCTGACCCTCGTACTTGCCGAACGGCACCGGCGCGAGTGCGTCCATCACAGGCTCCCTAACGCGGCGCTCCGGGGCGCCGCGTCGCGACAGCTGGCCCTCGGCTGGCTGGCTCCGCTTCAGGAATATGGCGTCGAAGCTCGGCGTCCTGGAGCACGCCGGAGCGGGATGCCAGCGGGCCTGCAACCCCGCTGCGCTCAGCGATCTGGCCGACGATGCGGCCACAAGCGACGTCGAGGCGCGGGTTGTCTGCGACCTTGGCCGCGGCGTACATGACAACGGTGTGATCACGACCGAAGTGAGCCGCGATCGCAGGCAGAGTCAGGCCGGTACGCCGCGCAGCAGCCATCGCGACCGCCCGGGCGTCGGTGATGGGCCGGTGACGGTCGGCGGAGAGCACGGCCTCGGGAGTCGTGCCGAACGCCGCAGCAGCAGCGTTGATCGCAGTCGTGCAGATCCCAGCAGGGCTCAGATCGGTCATTCCGCCAGAGATCGCGGGGTCCATGCTGACCTGTTTGGCCAACTCGATGACCAGCTCGCAAAGCTCTTGCGGAGCAAGCGGCTCCAAGAGATCGGCAACATCGTCTGGGTCAGCACCCGCGACGTACGCGACAACCTCCTCGGCGCTCGGGCCTCGAACAGAGACACTCATGTCAGCCCACCACCTCTCCGACCGTCGAACGTGACGTGCGGCTCGGGCCCACCAGCGCAGATGACATCGTCGGCGTACCGTTCGTCCCGCCCGCAGCGCACCGCATCGGCACCGTGGGCGACGTCGCGCTCGCGCCTCGGCCTGGGCTGATGGCGGCCAGGCTGGCAGCCGTCGCCGAGCCGGTCGCGCAGACGTTCGAGGAAGCCAGCCAGCGCGTAGCGGTGCCAGTCCTCGAGCGAGTCCGGGGTCACCGCGAAACTCGTGTAGTAGCGGGAGCACGCCAGCACGGCCAGGTCATGGACCAGGTGCGGATGCGCGGGCCAACACTCTGGGATGCCCGGCCGATTGACGTTCCAGAGGTGCTGCGTGTTGATCCACAACGCCACCGCATCCAGCCAGGCCCAGATCTCCCTCCGAGTCCGCCCACGACAGGTCGCGGGATCCCACGGCCGCGGCATCTGAACCAGGCGTCGCAATGCTTCTTCGTCTTTCGGCGGGTCCGCAGCCGCGGCCTGGAGCGCCTCCATCGCCGACCGAATGCTTGCCGCCGGAGAGGGGAACGGCTCGGCCATCACTCCGGCCAAGGGCATCATCGCGCCCGGCGGGTTCGAAACATTCGCGTACGTGCTCATTTCACTTCCTGACTGTTCCGGCCACGGGCATGCGCCTGCGCGGCAAGGAGCTCGCGGCCACGCCGCCCGTCGATGCAGCGATGTAGATGAGCGAGGATCGGTTCGTGCGTCTCGGCCAGCACCAGCGCCCGCAGTTCCCCAATCCGCCGCAGCTCGCCCGGCTCGAGGACTGGCACACGTCGCCGCTCCCACGAGGGCTCGGCTACCCCAAACCACCCCTGCCCATGGCGGGAGTAGCGGGTCTCGGTCGTGGTCGTCTGCCCGATCAGATCCGAGAGCTCTCGATAGAATCCGATGTCCTTGCCGCCGCCGAAGACGACCAGGTTGTTGGAGAGCCCGTAGATCGTCCGCGCCGCGTCCTCGCCGTAGCAGACCACTAACTGCCGCCACGTCTGCGCCGCCAGGATGAAGCTCAGCCCGAGCGCCCGCTCGTTGGCCATCCGGGTCGCCAGCGTCGGGATCGGCGCCGTCGAGGGCAGCTCGTCCAGGCACGCCAGGAACGGTGGACACAGCCGGCCCCACGGGCTCGTCTCCCCCAGGCGCTTGGCGGCGTCGAGGATCTGCTCGGTCACCGCTGTCATCAGTGGCGAGGCACTCGCATAAGGATCCTCGCGGCCGAGGAGATAGATCGTGCCTCCGGCCTCGATCAGCGCCCGGATGCCCGTCGCCGGTCGGGCCGCCGCGGGCACGCACCGCTCACGGATCGAGCCCTGGAAGAACAGCGCCATCGCCTGCTGAACCGTGGTGATCGTGTTCGCGGCGGTCCGCTCGTCACCGTTGATCGCACCACGCAGCAACCCGTCCCACATCGGCTCCGCCGCGGGATGCGTCCGCAGGATCTCCTCCGGCTGCGGATGCTCACGCGGCGAGGCCACCCAGGTCAGCACCTCATCGAGCCCGAGCCCCGCGATGGCCGCAGCGTGGAAGTACGCCTGCAGCACCTTCGCGCACTCCCCCGCATAGAACCGCGCCGACTGGTCCCCCGTCTCCGCGGACGCTCCCTCGACCGTGCCCGCCCCGAACGCCTTCGCTCGCCGCTCGGCCAACATCGCGTCCTCACAGCCTGCGACGGGGTCCCAGACCAGCTCCGGTACGCCAGGGGCCAGCCCGAACGGATCCAGCACCGCCACCGGACGACCGTCCCGCGACCGGGCCTCAAGTGTAAGGAACAGGTCATCTGGTTTGGTCAACGTCACGACCGCCGCACCCGGGGCTTCCAACAGCGCCGGCGCCAGCAGATCCAGGGTCTTCCCCGAGCCCTGCGGCCCGATCACGCACGTCGTCCGGTCATAGGGCACCCACAGTTCCGGCCCGGTACGCCCCGCCCGCCCCAGACGCCAACCGACCTCACTCGACCCGAAACCGCCTCCGCGAGCCCTGGGCAACCGATGATCAGGCCGTACGACGCGGGAGCTCCTGCGCAGTCTCGTCACCCCGAGAGCTGCGGCAGCCTGCACCGGCGTCGCCAATCCGTGTCGCGCTCGACGCCCGGCAATCAGGTCGCGCAACCGCAACCGGAGCGTGACAGCCCCGGCGAACGCGAGCAGCTCACCGACGACTACGAGCGCCCACATGACCTCAGCTCCCGGAAGGCGACGTACGACATCAGCTCGCAGCCCGACCCCGAACTCCCCGTGAGCGATGCCGACCAACGCGTCGACAAGGTCCGTCGGCCATGCAAACTGCCCCGTCAGCACCCAGGTCAGGCAGCCCTGGACGACCAACGGCGTGGCTACGAGGACGACGAGCGCGCCGCTCAGGATCAGCGTTGGGATCTCCCAGGTCAATGGCGCCGTTTGCCGCGCAAACCGCTCCCGCCGTGAGGCTTCCATCGTCATGCCGACAAGAACAACGACCCGCTCCACCGATCGGACAGGACCCTCCTGGCTGTTACGTCAGCGAGTTGACGCAGCTGAAGTCCAAGCCGGGAACGCATGATGGGCCCCATGACCAGAGCACCCGCCGCGGGCCGATCGAAGGGTCCAGGCTGCCTGACATTCGCCTTGTTTGCCCCAGTCCCATTCATCGTGTTCGGGCTCGTCGTCGCCTACGTCTGGTTCGTCGTCACCCCGAACAACCGTGACCTGACCGATTACACCGGACACACAACAGCGATCGTGACGAAGGTGGTGGAGACGACAGGGAGCGACATCGTTCACTATCGCTACGAGGTCGGCAGACAGACTTACAGGGATTCGACCGGCACCTATGACGCCGCGTACCCCGGCGACAAGCTCCAGGTCTGCTACGTGCCATCGAAGCCGAAGAAGCACCACGTCATCGACTTCTCCAACCTGGTCTGTGGTCGCGACAACCCGCGGTGAGCATGTACATGGCCGGATGGTCCTAAGGCGCTGAGTTGTCAGCCAATGACTTCCGATGCCAACCACTCGCTGGGATCCGTGTTGTCGGAGCCGTAGATGTTGCTGCCGCCAGTCAGATGCACCTCGAAGTGCAAGTGGCAGCCGGTCGCGTTGCCGCGGGCACCGACCTCGCCGATCTGTTGCCCGGCCCTGACCCGCTGCCCTGCGGAGACCGTGAGTCTCTGCATGTGGGCGTACCAAGTCGCCAGACGACCCGGTCCGTTGCTGACCTTGACCAGCCACGTGCCTGACCACGCCTGGGAGGTGTCGACCTGGATCGTGCCGGCTGTCGCTGCGAGCACGGGCGTGCCGCAGGGCAGCGAAAAGTCCGTGCCGGTGTGCCAGGAGTCCCAGTGGTCGCTGTGGCCGCCCCAGTTGCGGCGATCGGCCCCGGCCAATGCCGAAGGAACCGGGTAAACAGCCTCACTGCTACCTGCACCGCCCGTCAGCACTAGGCTGTCGCAGGACATCCCGCCGGCCGACGCCTTACCGAGCGTGATCGTCGCCGAGACTGTCCGATGGTCCGACCCCGCGAGATCTCCCGTCCAGTGGCGCGTCGGCGTGGCACCGGCGGTGAGAATGTAGTCGATTGTGCCGCCGCCCTTGTCGGTCACCCACCCGCCGGCTGGTTGACCGAGGACCGAGTAGGTCGTGCGAGCGCCGACCCCGGCGTACACCTCCTCGAACTGCGTCCTTGCGTCACCGGCAAGCCGGGGATAGCCAACGTTGAGGTCTCCGCCGACCAGCACCGGGCCGGCCACGCGGAGCTGCTTGGTCAGCGCGACCAACCTCGTCCGGAACTCGCCGTAGAGCCCTTCGCGCCCGGCACCACCCGGCGACGCGTGCGCCGCGATGACCGACACCCTCGCGCCACCAGAGACCGGCCTCAGAGTCACCCACGTGACGTACCGCGTGCCCCACTTTACCGGCCGCTCGTGCATCAGCACGACGCCACGATCGACGACCCGCCAGGCTTCTTTCCGCCACAGGACCGCGGTGTCCCGCTGATCCCGCGGCCCGCCAGCCGGGTGCCAGGACGCGTATCCGACGGGCTCCAGCTGGACGCGGCTTCGCGAGTAGACCTCATTAAGCGTGACGAAGTCGGGCCGGTCCCGGACGACCTGGGCCAGGTCGCGGTCGAAGGCCGCGGCGCGCATCCCGGCAAACAGGTTCGCCTGAGTCAGCCGCACGCTCTCGGCCGACTCGTACGCTGCCCTCACTGAACCACCGCTCGTCGCCCACAACCGCTCGACGAGCTGCATCGCCACCGGCACCCACTGCTGATACAACCCCCGGTACTTCTCCGCCGGCCGCTGCACATCAGCTGCCACATCAGTCACTCGCCGCGCTTCCCACGTCGGGACCAGAACGAGCCGGTCGAGGAAACGCCGGGTCGCGTGCGCGACATCACGCACCTGCGCAGGCGTCCCCCACCCCTGCGACGGCCTCTGCTGCAGGAAACCCAGCGAGTCCCGGTCGCCGTAGTCGAGGTTGCGCAACCGCGACTCCTGATAGCCCGTCGCCAGGACGATCACCGCAGCGTGCGGCTTCTGGCTCGTCATCGGATAGGCGCGTACGGCCGCCACCGCCTGCCTCGCAACCTGCATCTGCTCCGCGGTGACCTCGCCGTCCCCCGCACCGCCGGCGACACTTCCGACCTTGCCGCAGGCCCCGCTCCGCTGCTCGGTGACCGCGGCGCCAAGAACGATGATCACCAGCATCGGGACCATAAAGATCAACACGATCGCCGCGGCCTGCCACGCACGCATCAGGAGACCGCCTCGTTCGTGAATGTGAGGCGCTGCTCGATGGGCGTGAGCAGCGTCTTCACCTTGAACCGGAGATCGCCGACCATCCACAGTGCCCGGCCCTTCTCCTGCATCGCCCACCCGGTGACGACCTGTTGCTGCATGTCGGTGAGCCCGAGCAGCGCGGAGAGCTCGGTGGCGACGGCCTCGTCCTGCCCCATCAGGATGCGTATGTCGGAGAGGTTGAGCAGGTCCTTCGCAATCTGCGCCGCCTGCGATCCCTGATCGCCGGCCGAGAGCGGATCGGACGGCTTGTGGTACGTGACGATCTGAATGTCACCCTCGGTCCGCGACAGCCGCAGGTTCGCGTCGAGCGCCATCACGGCCTCGAGCGAGAGTCGAGTCTGTAGCCACGCCTCGTCGCGCAGCACGATCCGTCGATCTCCACTGCCCGCGATCTCCCTCATGCCCTGGCCCCAGGAATTCAGGCACATCAGCGCGATCCCGACAGCCACGTTGTTCCCGGTGTCGTGCAGAGACCGCAGCGACAGCGTCTGGATCGGTGCGCGCCAGTCAGGGACGTACGTCGATTCCGTATCGAACATCCCCTGCAGCGACCCCTCGCACAACGCTCCCAGCGCGTCACGCAGCGGCCGAGTGCCGTCGAAGAAGTCCTGCCTGCTCTCGTAGCGACAGTCCGCAACGAGCTGATCGGTTGGTACGTCCAGGGCATGCCACACCTTCGGGATCGTCACCGGCGCCAGCCGAGAGGCCCCCGACATCCACCCGGTCAGGTGCCGCAACACCTTGTTGATCACGCGTTCCTCAGTCGGCGTGAACGTCACCCCCTGCGACCCGACCAGCCCGCGCAGCAAGAACAGCCACCTGTTGAACGTCACCGTCGCCCGCCGGTGCTGCTCCTGCCGGTTCTGCAGCTGCCAGTCGTGAGCGAGCGGCCCAAGGTCGAGCGGGTTGATCCGTCCCGGCAGCCCCGGACCGATCCGGAACGGCTCGACGCCGAGGAATCGCGCGAGATCCTCGTACTCGTCCTTCACATCCCCCAGCACCAGTGACCGGTAGCCGAACCGGATCATGCGCAGCATGAACGCCTTCACCAACGCCGACTTCCCGCGTCCGGGCTTGCCGAAGATGAACACGTTCGGGTTCGTTACCGGGATCGAGTCATCCAGTACCCACCCCATAGGATCGCAGTAGAACCGCCCACCGGAGAGAACGTCGTACCCCATCTCGGCGCCCCACGGCGGCAACCCATCGCCCGCGATCAACGGCCACAACACCGCCGCCTGCTCCGACGTCGTCTGGTAGCCCGCCAGCGGCGGCAGCGACGCCGCCCATCCGTGTCCCTTTCCACGTACGCCCTTGGGCGGGACGGCTTTCGGGAACAGCCGTTCAGGGGTTGGATCCGGCACGAACGACTTTCGACGCGGCAGCGCGGTCCCGAAGTCGGTCAGCAGGTCATCGATCCGGCGAGCGCTGCCTGGTGCGACACGTTTGCTCATGCCCCCAAAGGCAACGGGCTTGCCGTCGAATCGGCACCGACATCATCAATGTCGTCTCGACCGGCTCGGGACGGGTTCTACGCTAGGGCGCAGGCTGTGGACTACCCGAGCGATGATCTACAGGTCGCGTACGAGGACGTCGAACGTGGGTGCATCGGGCCAGCCTGGTCGGAGCTGTCCGACGCATTCCCAGCCCCACCGCTTGTATGCGGCGTATGCGCGATCGTTGGTCGGGGAGACCAGGAGTGTGGCGCGGTGCTCCGGCCGGGCGCCGAGGAGCTCGTCGTGGAGGGCATGCGCGACGCCACGGCCCTCCCATGCGCTGGCGACCATGATCTCGCTGAGTGCGAAGGTCCGCTCTCCGGTCTCCATGGTGAAGTCGTCGCCGAGATCGGTGATGAGGAGCCCGTCCCACCATGTGCCGCCTGCGCGCAGCGGCCAGCCCCAGGCCAGACCGATGGCCTGGCCGGACTCGTAGGCGATGACCATGTCGAACGCTGGCGTGCTGGTGTAGCGGTCGAAGCGGTGCAGGAACGTCTCGGTGGTGCGGAACGGGTCGCCGCTGGCGATCGCTTCTTCATGGGATGCGACGTAGAGCTGCTCGACAACATCGATCGCGTCGCGGGCTGCTGCTGCATCGAACCGCTGGAAGGTGAGCTGGAGGTCACTCATGCAGCACCGCTGCTGCTGATCGCCTTCAGCTTGTCGAACCGCATGTGGAAGTCCTCTCCATCGTTGTGCGTGGTTGCCGCGGTTCGGACCGGTTCCAGCTGCCGCAGCGTGCGCCAGGAAGACACAGTTCCCTCAAGCGAGGTCAGCACGGTGACGCCTTCGCTGATCGCGCTCGAGGTGTCACCGGAGCGAGCCAGAGTCGCGGCGAGCGCTGCGCGGTAGTTCATGGCGTTCCTCGGGTCAGTCTGCTCCTCGGCACCGGCTTCGAACACAGCTGCGGCTTCGTCGAGGTCGCCGAGGTAGGCGCGGCCGCGTGCCTCGTGGTAGCGAACCTCGGCAGGGACGACGAAGCGCAGCCAGATCGGCGTCTGCGTCGTCGGCTCGTGGCCCTCCGCGTGCTCGACCTCGCGCCACGCGGTGCCAATCGCGCGCTCGAAGTTGGCGTGGTCTCCAACAGCAGCGTGCGCGACTGCGGTGCGGGATGCGATGAGGGCGTGGAGACGGCTGGAGCGGATGTTTCGGGCGATGATCCGCGATCGCTCAGAGAGCTGCATCGCACGGCTGGGCGAACCCAAGCCGCTGGGTGACATCGCGAGCAGGGCCGCGTTCTGCAACGCGTGGACGGCAAGGTCGTCGTCGCCTGCCTCGGTCGCAAGCGCAAGAGCGTCGGAGTACCACTGGCGAGCGAGGTCACCCCGGTCAGCGTCGTACGCCACCCAGCCGGCACACATCGCGAGATCACCGGTTGCCGCCATCAGCGCCGTCCCTGTCTCAGCGCTGTAGGTCGCGGTGTCGAGCATGGCCTTGGCCCGGGCCAGGCAGTGTGCGGCCTCGTTCAGCAGCGCTCCGCCGCCGACGTGCTGGTCGCGTTGGCGGATCTGGTCGGCCGCCGCCCGCAGCGCTTCCACGTGCACCGTGCCAACGGTCTTGGCCTCGAGGGCGCCGGCCGACGTGCCAGGCTGCGGGCCCGCCCAGGCTGGAAGTGCGAGGGCGCCACCAACCGCAAGCACCGCCTTGTTGAACTCGCGACGGTCGACGCCAGCACCCTCTCGGATCACCCCCGCTTCTCCGACGATGCCGCGGCGTGCGATCGCCTCCATGAAACGGGCTCGATCGGGCTCCTCAGCGCGGGTGAGCAAGGTGTCGAACATCGCCTGAAAGTGGGGTCTGGGACGGCGGGCAGCACCGATCTGCTCCCACTTGGAGACGGTGCGGGCAGTGATGCCGAGCTCGGCGGCGAAGTCGCGGACAGTCATACGGAGCGCGACGATGCGCAGCAACCGCGCGTCGGCCCCAGTCCACGTGTCCACCTCTCGCATTGAACCAGGTTCGAGAACGATTGGGCAGGCCATGGGCCACAGAAGGGCCACAGAAGGCCGTTACGAGAGACGCCGGTGCTGAGCGAGTCTCGAAGGGACACCCCGGTACCGGCAACCACGTCGCCGATACCGGGGGTCATCCAGCAGAGACCCACCTTCGACGACGAAACGATAGACACTGCGATGAGGCACTCGGCACCACGACGACCCGGACGACCGAGACACATTCCCGGCCCCGATACGAGCGACCATCCACGTGACCAGATCCTCGCCGTCGCCGCTCGCCTGTTCGTCGACCGGGGCTACGCTGGCACCTCGACCCGCGACATCGCCGAACTGGTCGGGATCCGCCAGGCATCGCTCTACTACCACTTCGCCGGCAAGCCGGAAATCCTCGCTGAACTGCTCGAGATGACCGTGCGGCCCACGCTCGACAAGGTTGCCGAGCTAGATCAGATCGAGAGGCCGGAGGCAGCCCTCTATCTCCTCGCTCTTCATGACGCGACGTCCCTCGCCAGGCTCATGCACAACATCGGGAAACTGCCTGGATGCCCTGACGTCGCTCAGACCCCGGAGGCTCAGCAGTACGCCAGCGCGCGAGGCCAGCTACGCGAGACCTATGGATCGCTCGCAGTCTCATGCGGATCCCAGGCCGTGACCGACACGATCCACCTGCACCAGCTGGGCAACCTGATCCTGAGCAACGTCGAGAGCGTCATCGCCAGGCGTGACGACGGTGACAACGTCGCCGCCAAGGAACTCCACGCCATCGCCGCTTCCATTCTCCGACTTTGCGGAGTGCCCCAGGCCCAGATCGAGGTCGCGGCGAAGGTCGCGATCGCTGCCCCAGGCCAGCATCCTCAGGCGCAGTAGCTGCTGCATTGAGGGTCACGCACGACCGTTCGGTAAACCGACACCGAGCGGGATTGTGGCAACAGCGAAAGCGGCGTCATGGGCACCGTCCAACGGGAGCGGCACGAAGCCGCAGAGTCGAATCGATGCATCGAGGCGTCGGCCGTAGTCGGGAGCACCCCAGGCCGCGGGGACCGTGATGGACACCGCGGAGGTTGCCTTGACCAGGGATCGGCCGTGCTGGAGCTTCTCGTCGCGCGAGTGGAGCTGGTTGATGGCAGTACGGTCGCGGGCTCGCTCGACGCGACCGACCTTGCGACGCATCTCCGCTCCCATCGCCGCGGACATCTCGGCTCGGCCGGTGGCTCGCTCGGCCGTCTGCTGCGAGACAGGCCGGTAGAGAACAGTCAGTGCACGGCGCTCGCCGGGCCGCGAGGGGACAAGCATGCGCGCGAGGGCTCCCATCCGTGCGCCCTTGCGCGGGAGCAGGATGGTGGAGGAGACGGACTCCCACTCCCCGTGGCGGTAGGTCCGCATCAACGTGTGGGCATTGCTCGGCCCCGCCGCCGCGACGGGGATGCCGACAGTGAGATCCGGGTCGTCCTGTCCCCGTAGGGCAGCATCTGCCAAGGCCGGACCGTCGCCGGGTTCGAAGCCGGTCCGGATCGCCACGGCGAGCTCGGCGGAGTCGAGCCAGGTGACCTGGGTGCAGCCGATGGAGCCCATCAGACGAGCTTCGGTCTCGGCCATGATCGAGTAGATGATGCGGGCGCGGCCGGCGATTCCGCGACCGGCTCGGCGGGCGTCGCGGACGATGACGTCCTCGCGTACGACAACGGTGATGAAGGCTTCGCGGCGAACCGCCGCTCCTGCCGTCATGGCGTCGAGCTGTGCGTTGGCAGCAGCAGAGGCCTCGGGTTCGTCGCCCCGTGAGTTCTGCTGCACCCAGGAGGTTCGCTCGGTGCCGTCGTCGGGGACCGTACGGACCTGGAGTGCGACGAGGTCGAGCTGGCCCGATGCCGTAGCGGCCTCGAGCATCTCGGCGAGACCGGCACCCATGAGGTCGCGGTGGTCCTCGTCGGCCATACCGATCCCGGGATGGGTGATCCTGGCGGTCGCGGCCCAGGTCCGTAAGGCACGGTTCTGGATCAGGGCTGGGCGGGTCGCCCTACCGGCCATCGGTGGACCGTCATGGATCTGGATGCCGGCAAGGATCCCGGGCAGGTCGGCCTCGCCGGTTGACTCGGCTTCCTCGAGGTCGACCTCGCCGGCGGCGGCCTTGGACTGGAAGCGGGTCCAGCCGAAGCCAGCGCCGAGAGCGGAGCGCAGGAGCACCCCGAGCCAGCCGAAAGCAGACCAGCCTCGGATCGGGATACAGATGAGTGCTACCAGCACCACCCAGAGCGGGAGCAGGACGAGTAGGTAGAGCCACTCCCCCACAGCCATCGCCAGCCAGCACGGGAACGCAGCGGCGATGATGCCGAAGAGCTGCGGACCGGTGAGGCCGAGGAACCAGCCTTGGCGATCGCGAGTCGCGGACGCACCGTAGATCGTCATACGAGGAAGGCTCCGTCCTCGGCCGCTTCGGCCACTTGGGGCGGTACGTCGTTGGTGACGCCGCCAGTGTCGGCTTTCAGGTCAGGCGACCCCGACGGCTCACGCGCGTCGCCACTGCCACCGCGACGGTGACGCTTTCGTCCCGGGCGAGCCTGCGTCGACCCTGCGCCGTAGTGGGACTGGGACCCGACCCCGGCCTGACCAAGCGTGTCGACACTGACCGACGCGCCGTACTGGGCGACCCGCCCGGTAGCCGCCATCCCAGCCCCGACCTTGCTGAGACCCCAGCCCCCGACTCCGCCGATCTTGCCGCCGAGGCTCTTCGCCCCATAGGACTGGAAGTTGTTCGCGGTCTCGGCCTCGGCGCCCGCCTCGGACGCCGTACGCCCATCGGACTCAGTCTGGGTTGCTGCACCCGACCCGGCAGCGCCCGAGAGCCCTCCGCCAGCCTTGGAGAAGAGCCCGGCAGCCCCGCCGTTGGCGGCCATCGTGGATCGGAACGATGCCCCCGAGGCGGTGCCTGGGTCGACGAACGCGAGCAGACGGAACAGGGCCAAGGGCATGAAGCAGCCGACGATCAAGATGACCGCTCCGACGACGGACATGCCGATGTTGGCCGTGGCTGTCGAGCCTTGCAGAGTCTCTCCGGTGCCACTGGCGGCATCCGGGAACCCGGCGTGGGCGAGCTGCACGCCGATGCCGAGCACCAGCGCGAGCAGCGGCGACATCAGCGCGGCGGCGAGGAACCAACGGATCGACTTCCACATCCACGACCTGGTGCCTTCCGAGAGCGCCCCTGCCGCGGTGATCGGGATCGTGGCCGTCAGGATCAGCAGTGCCGCTGCGCGTACGAGCATGATGATCAGATAGCCGAATGATGCCGGGATGAGCACGAAGAGTGCGGTGATGCCGAGCACCGCTGAGTCGACCGTGCCGGAGACTGTGTCGACGAAGCCGTCGTCGGCGGTGTAGCCGGAGAAGTCGTTCACGTCGAGGAGCGTGTACAGGATGCCATGGGTGAGCCCGGCGCACGCGGCGATGATCGCGCCACAGACGGCGACCCAGCAGACCACGACCGCGCCGTACTGGATCAGTCCGGCGATGAGCTGGCCGAAGCCCCGGCCGTCCTGGCGTACGACGGCAAGCCCGATCTGTCCAAAGCCGATGATGAGCGCGATGGCGAGCGAAACCCACAGGGTCACGCTGTAGAGCCGGGCGAGATCGGGGTCGGTGACGTTGACAGTGACAAAGGCGTCGAGGATCTTGAAGGCCGCCTCGAGCAGCCACATCGCGGCGGACCAGACGCTCATCATCATCGAGGTGAACCCGTCGGCGAGTATCTCCTTGCTCGCATCGCCCGCCCACTCGAGCGGATTCCAGGCGATCGTCGGAGCGCCGCTCATGGGGTGGTCTCCAGCCACTGGTAGCCGGCGTCGTACGAGGCCTGGGTTCCTGGCCACAGCGAGGGTGCCTCGGCGGGTTCTTGACCGGGCCCGATGATCCAGCGGTCCTCGCTCCAGACCATCCGCTGACAGTCAGCGACGGCGACCTGGACCGGCGCGCGGTTCGCCGTGGTGTCGGTGACCTCGACGACCATGTTCAGGCACGGGACAACGAAGTCGTCACCGACGGTGCCCTTGATGAGCCCCATCGACGGGGTCACGTTGAGCACTAAGCGATCTGCGCCGTCGGCGCCCACGCCGGCGGAGGAGAGGAAGCCGGCGACCGCTTTCACCCCTGACCAGGACTCGGTCGTGGGTCCGCCCGACGCGGCCCATTCCTTGATGACCGCTTGGGCGCCGGCGACGCGCAGCGACGAGAGCGCGGCCTGGTCGATCGCCGCGAGCTGGGCCAGCGCACCCTCTGGGGTGGCCGGGTACCCGGTGAGCACTCCGGCCGGTCCCATCCCGGTGGGCACAGGCAGCCGGATCGTGCCCGTGGTGCCAGTGGAGAGCGCTCCGGGCTTCGCCTCGTCCAGAGTCGAGGCAGAGAGCGTACGTTCGGCCAGCTCGTCCCGAGCATCGGCGGTATCGGCTGCTGCCGCGCCACCGGGCTCGCCGCCGTCCGCAGGACCGGAGTCCGGCTCCTGCAACAGCATCACGATCGACCAGATCCCTCCGACGAGCAGGGCGAGGACCAACGCAAGTCCTCCGACAAGGAGAGCTTGGAGGCGGCGTCTGGTCCACTCGGTCTGCGGATCGACGACGGAGGCGCGAAGTCGGCTTGGAGTGATCATGGTTCAGCACCCGTTCCCGACGATGCCGGACAGGATGCCGTAGATGACCACGAACGCCACCGCGCCGCCGATGGTCCACATCAGTCCGGAGGCGCCGACCTGCGCAGCCCGGCCCATGGATCCGAGCTTCCCGATAACGAGCGCCCCGATGGAAGCGAACCCGGCGCCGATGATGATCGCGATCACGCCGTACTTGACCCACCCGAGGATGTCGTTGACGTACGTCTCGACCCCATCGGGCGCCTTGGCGCAGACGTCGGCGATCGTGTGCAGGTCGGCGGCGAGCGCACTGGCCTCGTTGATGGTCTCGAGGATCATCGAGCTTCACCTTCCGATTCGATACGAAGTGCGCCCCGGGCGCTGGCGCCCACTGCGATGTGTCTGAGCAGGGCCCGCCCGAGGGTCAGCATCGGTCCAGGCGAGGGCTCAGATCCGATCCCGCACCCGTTCACCCGGCGCGGCGCGACGTGCACAGCGCCGCGTTCGTTGAGCGTTCTGAACAGGGGCCCCGCCGCGGCGTACAAGGGGCCGAGTCGTCTCGGCGCTCGAGTCACCACGACAAGTACGCGGTCGAGCGCATCGGCCGCGTCGAGCTTGGCGAGCACCGCCTCGCTCTGACCGAGCGCGTGTGCACCTGCCCTGGTCACGACCACCTCAGCGTCGGCCGGCGCTGACACCAGCCAGCAGCTCGACGCGTCCAGCTCTCGACAGGTCCAGCCTGTGTCGACCACGGTAAGGTCGCTGCTGGTGATCACCCGAGGAAGCGGAATCAGGTCGGGGTTCGGAGCGTGCCGTGCGACGCGGTCGATGACCATCCCCTTGCCGCGACGGCCCCGCCGCCATCCGTGTGCCTCACCCAGCTCGACCTCTGAGGCTGCACTGAGACCCGACCAGACCGGGCCAGCGGCATCGATCAGGTGCGTACGCAACTGGCCGGCGTCGGCGGCATCAGCCAGTGCCAACGCGATCGTCGAGGCGCCTGCACCGGCGTTCGCCGCCCGGACCCGCGCCAAACGATGAAGCGTGGCCGGAGCGGGCGTACGAGGTGAGGCCGAGACCGTTGCCTGAAGCTCGGCCACGGTGAAGCTCCCGTGCGGCGGAGTCGTGGCCATCATTCGACCGCCCTCCACTTGCGACCCCCCACTAACCGCTGAGCCAGTACATGCATGCCATCGCGGCGCAACTCCGGTCCGGCTACGGCGAGCGCAGCACGGATGGCCTCAGCCTCCCGGTAGGCGATCGTCAGATCGGCACTGACCTGGTCGAGCAGATCGAGAGTCTTCACCAACTCGACGGTCTCGAACCGGTGCAGCCTCATCAGCAGCCCGGCCGCCTCCTCGGCGTCCCCGGGCACAGGTATCTCCGCCGGTCGCAGGCGGTCGTCGGTTGTTCCAGCCATACGCCCAACAGCAACGCCGACAGGCTGCGATCGGACAGCCTCGGAAACCGCACGTGCAGGACGCGGTGACGGGCACCCAGCGGATCATTCCAGAACGACGCGGACGTGGAGAAGGATCACCCTTGCCGAACTGACGACAGATGGAGTCTGCACGCTCGGTCTTGATTCCGACCCACGCAGCCGCTGCGACGACGGTGCCGTAATGCACCTTGCCGAACGCAGCCGGGGAGCCTAACCAAAACGACGGCAACCGAGATCGGTGCGGTTGCGGGGCATCGGGCCGGGCGACGGCTGACCCGCCGCACCGAGGACCAGCGTCGCGGGGTCCGTGGGATCAAGGCATCGCTGGCCTATGCCTGGACGAGGACCTTTCCACCCAGCCGACACAACCGAGATGCTCGAGACCCTCGCGACTTTGAACACCGACTGGAGGGGCAACGGACCAAGGGCGCCGCTGATGAGGTGAACCAAGCCACTGCGCTCAACCGAGCACTGCAAGGACTACAGGAACTTCTGTCGGTCATCGAGCCGCTCGTAGAAGACTACCGCGTCCGTCACCGCTGATCACAAGCTCGGACCAACTGCAGAGCGCAGCACTTCGGTGATGCCCTGCGCTCTACTCCTCTCATGCCGTAGAGGGAGCTAGCGTGCCCGGGAGTGCTGCCGCGATCGCGTCGCCGAACGCCTTCACCGGCGATGGGTCAGCACCGAAGTTGCTGAACGTGCTGGCTAGCGCCTGGGCCTGCTTCTCGTCGAAGGTGCCTCCAGCATGCTCGCGAAGCAGCTCGAGGAACCAGTTCAGGCACTCCTCGACCCCGGGCTGCTCCTCCCCTCCTAGTTCGCCGACGTCGATGGTCATTGGCGTGGCATCCGAGAACGCGGCGATCACGCGCGCCCGGACCTCCTTCCATCGGGCACGTGCCGCCTGATGGACGGGGTCGGCCTTCCTTCCGAGGTGACCCGCGGTGCGTTTAGCGACCATCGAGTTGTCGAACTCCTCCAGGTACGCCCGCGCTAGCCGGCCCTCAGCCTTGTCGCCTTTCCTGCCAAGCACCCATTGTGCCCGCGCACAATTCTCGATCACGCTCCTGGCGAGCGGCTTCGGCGGGAAGGACACCTCAACCGAATTGAGTGGCAGGCTCATCCCGGCGAGGTGTCCGGTGCCGATCTCCAGGTAGGTGGCCACGACCGCCACTGCTCGACCATGTCCTCGGGTCAGCCAAGGGTTCTGAGACGTTCGGCATCGAGGAATCCGATCAGTCCCCCGGAACTCCGAGCACCGCTGCGACAGGTCCTCTTAGTCGCCCAGGCTGACTATCATCAGACATAGTCCCACATCGTCGGCGCCTCGACGTGTAGCCCCTGGTTGCACAGGACAATGTCTGGACCTGCCGAGAACCCGTCGGCCTGCTCGACGCAACATCCCGGAGGTTCGACGTACCGGCCGCGCGGGGTCCACTGCGAGCACCGCATCCGCATCTGCGTTCGGCGCCCGAATTTCTTCGTCTTCGGCAACCGGTCCTTCTGCGCCGGCGAGGCAAAGATCCATCGCTCCCGACCCTGCTCGATCGCGCGTCGCACGAGACCACGCTCCTTTGGAGTCGCCGGCCGGATGACAGCCTTCTCCCCCGACGGCTCGTTCGTCAGGGCAACGACTCGGTGCGGGGTCACCGGCCACAGGATGTGCGGCGCCGCCATCAGGTTCGGGCCCTTGTTGTTCCGGAACGGCACCAGCACAGGTGCGTCGCATGTCCAGAACCTGCCCTCAGGGTCGTCCCACACCTCGATCGACCTGGTCGTCATCACGTCGGCCGCCTCCCACATGCTCTTGAACACCAACTCGGTGTGGATGCCGGCGACACGGAACGGGTTCAGCGTGTCCATGATGGACTTGAACTCCTCAGGGTTCTGCGCGACCAGCCACGCATCGTGCTGCAAACGCAGACGTCGCTGTTGCGCAGTCCGCATCCGCTGTACCGCGATCGTCACCCCGAGACCGATCAGGTCATCGAACTCCAGCTCTTCAGGATCCTCGAGCCGCTCGAACAGCGATTGAACACGGCCCAGTTCCGCATCGACCACACCGAACATGGCCTCGACCCGGTTGTGCGCCTCCCCGTTCGGTCCGATCACCCGGTAGAAGTTCTCCTCCACACACACGTCGTTCACCGAGAAGGCCCGCATCTCTCCTGTGACGGTGTCCAAGTTCCAAATGCGTCGGTTCTGCTTACCGAACCCCCAACGCTTCAAGTACGTCCGCGGGACGTAGTGGTGCCGACGGCTCTCCCGGTCAGTTTGCCGCTGCGTCGCGAGCAGACGATCCATGTACTCCCGCGACCCGCCATCGAGAGACTTCCCACCACCGGTCATCGGGATTCGGCCCCACGGGTTGCGATACCGCGCAACGACCTTCCAACCCATCCCGTCGAACCCGTCCAGTTCACCATCGGACTGCAGCAGCGCGTCTAGATCAGGTCGGTCTGGCACACCGGCATTGTAGGTCGAGGCAGCGACTCAACCACGGACAATCATCGGTCCGATGTCAGCGGAATCGACCGTAACCGAACCGTCGGAACCGACCTGCGCGAACAGCCACCAACCGCCGACCCCGCCATCGAGCAACTCGCGCGGATACGACCCGGCCGCGGTGCGGAGTACCGCTTCAGCGCGCTCGCGCACCTGCGTCATCGAGAGTCCGCTGAGCCGGTATGTGTCCTGACCATCGACCAAGGTCCCGTCCTTGAGGTCGTCGTTGAAGCTGTCGAACAAGTCGCGGAGGAGTGTGTCCGAGTCCGTGCCTGACCCACACAGCGTGACCGGTTCCTCAGACCGCTGAAGCGGGACCCCGCGTGTGGGGACAGTCGCCGTCCAAACCGTCGCGTTTCCAGGGGGCGTCGCAAGTCCGTAGCCGGCCACCAGGAGAGAGAATCCCGTCCGCAGAGACTCGCTCTTCTCGCCGGCGCCCTCTTGTGGCCACACGGCATCCGCAGCCATAAGAGCAGCGACCAGATACTGGGTGACAGTACGAAGGTTCATCATCCGCAAGTCCTCGTATGGGAGGTCGTCCAAGACCAGCTCGACCAGGTCCGCAGTAACCACGCCATTCACCGACGCCCGCCCGAGCGGAACCACAACGAACGGAAGGTCGTGCGGCGCCGCGACCAGCTTTACGGTCGTATCCGACTGCGCTTCACCACCGACAGCGTGGCTCGTACGACCATCGGCGAAGACCACGACGCCGTTCGAGGCGCTCAACGCCATTCCGACCGACATCCGCCACCTCGTTCCTGCCCACGTGCGTCGGGCCGTTCCAACCACGCTAGCTGGTAGTGCCGCGTGGAAGACGCTCTTGGGGACTGCTGAAAGGATCAGGTGACATCTGATCCAGCAGCAGTCTCGACCGCGCCCGCGGCAATCTTGACCGCCACGGCGTACGCTTCCGCGCCGCATACATCGCCGACATATGAGGTTCTCTTTATAGGGGACCCAAGTGTGCCCAGAGCGTGTCTGCGCCCTCTTGGTTTCGATTATCGCGAGCCGTCGTTGCTCGTTGTTTCGTTGGTCGAGGGCGGCCATCCTTCCCCAGTATTGAGGAGCACGCGCGCTTCGAAATGGTCGCGCATACCTTCGACTCGGTCGATCTTCATCGAGTGCACCTCGACCCTGACCGCGTCTGCCACTGCTTCATTCTCGAGCCAGAGAACTTGGCCGGTGGTCACAAACGTCCCAATCGGCGGAGTCTCGAATCCGACAATGGGTTCTCCGGGCTTTGGTGTTTCGACGTTGAACACAGGTATGCGCCATGGTTCACCAAACAGCAGGATTTCACCAAAGATGTCACCCATGGTGAGGTCTAGCAGTCGGTCCACCTCGCCGAAGGCTTGGGCATAGATCCGCGCCGGGCCGGTGAGCGACCCGGTGACATCGTTCATAGTGTGCAGCCTGTACTCGGCCCGCGGGAGAGCGAGATTCGGCTCGTGATCGTCTAGGGACTCGGCCGATAGGCGTCGGGTCAATTCACGCCGCGATGCGCGCAGCGCTTCCTTTGTGTCGCCATCCAAGGCCTGCACTGCGCCGTTAAAGTTGATCCATGCCCTGGACCTCGCTAGCTCTCGACGGACGTCTCGGGCAGCTTGGTCGAGATCCGATGCCCCCTTTGAATCTGCGCCGAGAAGACCGGGCACTGCAGGAGGTGCAGGTTGCTTGTTCAGGCCGGAAGCAAACTCTTCCTTCGACCAGATGTAACGAGTCGTCATCTCCTCTGTCGTCAGAGGCGTGCCGGGCGCTAGCTGGGGCGCCCGAAGAATGGGATACCCGGCCAGCGAAGCGCGCAGCCAGCCTAGAGTCACTCGATGAGCCCCCTCTAGCTTCGCTGCCTTCTGCAACCATTCGTGCAATTGGTCCTCGCTGACTGCGGGCATGCCGCGCGCCGTCAGAGGCTGGCTGAGCAGCGTCGGGATACGACTGGCGTACATCAGCGGTTTCATCATCATGCCGGCGTGAAGGGTCAGGTGGTGCACTAGCGCGGGGATGCCGACAGCTCTGTCGCCTTGCTTATCTAGCGGCTGGTTCCGGGGGAGGGTTGCCGCGAGTTCTTGGACGAGGGGAGTTTGCTGCCAAGTCTCGGCCAACCTCCAAGTAGCTGCCCACAATTCAGCGGAGGTGTCTTCTCCGTGGTTCACGTGATGCGCCTTCCAAGTTTCTGGTTCAAAGCCAGTGGTTTCGTGTCAGTTTGGTGATGGCCTCGCCGACGGCCTTGGCGGCGGCGGCTTCTGGTGACGTTGAGACCCTGGACTCCACGTCGCTCCACGCGGAGAAGTCATCTTCGGGTGGCGGGGAGGAGTCGGGCGCCACGGCCAGGTCGATGGCCTCTGTGTTCCGATATCCGACCGGCCACCTGTCCGGACCGAGTTCACGCCTTCGGCGTTCGTAGACGACTCCGGTCATGCCGAGCGGACCGACCGTCTTCTTCAAACGGTCAGCTGCGCCCGATGGGGCAACTTCGGCTAGGATTGCTGTCGCTGCGGTGATTACCTCGCGGCAGTGTGCCCGCAGCTGGTCGCAGGCTTCTTGACGCGATCGAGGGCTTCGTGGTCGCAACCTATGGTCGCGACGGAGCCGCTGTTTGAGGATGAGCCGCCAGAGGCGTACTGCGACCGCGGTCGGCCCGTCCCCGTCCTCGGCGACCACTGTCGGGCCCGCGTAGACGGAAGGCGCCTGCGACGCGTCCACCCAGCCGGTTGCCAGGGTTCCCGTTTGTGCCATCGCCTTTCCGTTCGCTGTCCGCCACATCGTCACCTCGACGTCCGATCTGTCGGGAAGGACAGCGTTCAGCAAGGTGGCCACGAGTCGGGGGGTCGTCTCCCCGATGACGTTATGGTCCGATTCGCTGACCCGCACCAGGGAAAACGGCAGTTGCTTGGCTACCACCAATGCGTCAGAGTCGGCGAGCATCTGCATCTGAGATGAAAGCCACAGACGGTTCTCGTCGTTCTCAAGCAGTGTCTCTGGCAGGGAGATCAGGCCGTCTGCGTGTGCGCGAGCGGCGAAGTAGTCGGCGAACGAGTCGTGAACAGGCACCCGGAGCGTCGTGTACCCAATGCCGGTAATGACGGCGTTGACCAGGCCGCTGCGAGCGACTGCTTCGCGAACAGCGGCGACGTCGGCCGCAATGCCGCGCTCTTCAAGGAGCGCTGCCGCACTGGCAACCATGCGTTCCCACTCAAGTGGGTTGGCGTAGCGCCGCCCCTCATCGAGAAGCTCGGCGAACACGACGCCGAGCACAGCAGCTGCGATACGCACGTCGCCGGCGTTGGCCCGGTCGGCCATTCGCGAGACGGTCAATTCGTACACCGAAGCGCGGTCGGTGAACGGGACACCACCGGCGACCAGTTGCAGCGCCAGTTCGAGCAACATCGGATTTCCGGCAGCATCGCCCAAAGCATGTTCAACCTGCGCCAACGCCTCCTGGGAGCTTCGCGGGATCTCCTTTTCGTCACCTCCACCAGGTCCCGCCTGAAAGGGAGGCTCGACACCATCGACGGCCACGGATTCAGAGGCGGCGCTGCTGTCCGGTTCGCCCAGCACTTTCGCGGTCAAGGCGAGCCTTTCCGGTCGACCGAACGCGCGCGGATACAGCCGTTGTAGGGTCAGTGAGGCCGGGAATACAGTCGCGCACACCCCCTCGTCGCGTCCGACCCCAACCAACGTTGCCCCATGTTGCCCGGCTAGGTATGTACGAAGCTCCGCGGCTAGCTCGGATCTCACGTGGCGCGGAACCTCCGAGATGCCATCAACGATCACAGTCACACTTGGGTCGCCTAGTACTTGGCGCCCCACCCCGCGAGGCAACGGTCGACCCACCGAATCCCCCACAGCATCGGCCACCAGGCGATCCAACCGTTGCGCCAAGTACGCCTCGGCGTGACAGACGACAACGCTTCGGTCGGCACCGGCAGCACGGCGACGCCACAAAAGAGCCAGAGTAGACTTACCCGAACCGGTTCGCCCGGCCATCAGAAGTGGACCACTGACGGAAGCCAGGTCCTCGAGCCGAATCGGTGAGTCCTGCCAGCCGGCACTCAACATGGGCACGACGAGATCGTCGATCTTCTCCGACGCCACAGCCGCCAGATACTCAGCGGTCAGAGAACCGGTCCACCGGTCGGCTTCGGCAACATGAGCGACGCCGCCGAGAATGTCTACGATTTCGTCCTTGGAGATGAAGCGGTCATCGGGGTCGGGCAAACCCGAGCGGGTAGAGATGACCCGGAAGAGCTCGTTGACTCGGTTTGTGGCTTCCGTCTCGGCATCCGGGTGAGTTGGTCCAGTTCCACGTAGGGCCCGGACCTCCACCTCGGCTGATAGGAGCAGCGCCTCGACCGACCCTGGTTCCGAAACAACACGCGCTCGTCCCATGACCGCGCACAGCGGGTCAGTGACGTCGATCCCAAGGAGCTCGGCGACGGCGTCGTACTTACCGTCTCGGGCCTCGTTCAACGCAGCAGCGACCGCGTACCCGGAGGGCCCGAGGACACCGTCAGTGAGTAATGAGAACTCCGAGTCCGCGCTCACCGGAAGCTCAGCCCATCGGTGAACGATGGCGAGCAGCTCGGCCCGGGCCCACGTATGGGGTCGGAGACGAGACTTCATCTGCAAGCCGCGAACCACGACATGCCCGGTCTGGTCGGGCCCGTCCGCTATGACCTCCAGGTCGAGGGCGTCGACGGTTCCCTCGACGCGGATCCCAAGCACTGAGTTGTCAGCGGCCACGTCAAGGGCTGTGAGAATCGCCTGGCAGTGCTGGTAGTTGATGCCACGGACGGTGTCGACACCACTCACAGGTAGTCTCCGGGGCCCTGTAGATCGTCGTGATCATCGAGGCGAGCATTCCGACCAGCCTTCGCAACGACCCCGGACCTCTTCAACTGCTCGAGCTCGGTGCTCGGAACCAAGTCGTGTGTAACGCTAACGGCCTCATCGTGTCGGTTCACTCCAGGATGAGATCACATGGGACCGACACAGCGCGGGTATTCGTCAGTTTCAGGGCGACCCTCCATATACAGGAAGCTGGCGTTCTCCAACCCGCGACCACGCCGCTCCGACCGATCCCTGTGCCTGTACCGACCTCAACTGTCAGAGGTTCTTGTAGATCCAGTCCCAGGCACCCTGGGACAACCAGCGGCGAGTGAAGTGACCACGTTCGTCCAGCGCAACGCATCCTCTCGCACCGTGCGACTCATTTTGCAACCGACAAGACGGCGGCAGAGGCCGCTCCACGTCGCTTCACGCGACCGCCGCCAGATAGGCGGGGACGGCCGACCGGATCTTCGCGATGGCTCGGTCCCGACGACGCCGGATCGTACGCAGACAGACCTGTTGCCGCGTCCCAACCGCGGTCATCGCCTCCTCAGTTCCGAGCCCGTCGCATGCGGCTTGGACCAGGGCGGTGAGTAACGCGGAGTCGTCTGCGGTGATCACCTCGCGTCGTACGCACCAGGTGAGCACCTCTCCGAGCTCAGACGCGGCCCCCTCGTCCTCGGTCTCGCCCAGAACCGCTGACTGGTCGCCAGTGCCATCGAGCACCGCAGCAATGAGTCCCTCGAGGGATCGCTCGTGCTCCTGGCGCGGCAGGAACGGGCGAATGACGTCGGTCTGGCGTACTCGGTCGAGCAGGAACTGCACGGTCATCGGTCCAGCGTTCGGCTCGGCGGCCTTGACCTTCTCCCACAGCATCGACCGCGCCTCGTCGATCTCGCAGAGTCCCGGGCTCAGGCGGTGGATCATCCGCACGAGCCCAGGGTGGAGCAGGACCACGACCGCGAGTGCAGCGTCGTGATCGTCTCCACCACGCGTGGACCCGAGTCGAGTCAGAGCCGCGACGCCGAGGTAGCAGTTCGGGCGACGGCGTTCCCAAGCCAGACGGACCTCGCCGAGATCGGCGTACGCCGCCAAGTCAGGCTCCGCAGCCGCCCACGAGGCCCACTTCCCGGACTCCTCGATGAGCCGGAAGCCCTCGACCTCGAACCCGTCGTCGAACACCTTCGGTGCGTCCGGGCGCCGCTGCCGCAGCGACAGCGCCGATCGTCCAGCGACTCCGGACGCGCCGCCGGCCACTCCGGACAGATGTGCCTTTCCCTGATCCTTGCTCACGGTCTCCCCCTTCACCGATCACCGAGACCGCGTTACGATCGTCAGGAACTGATTCGTAACGCGAATGGTGACGACTACCGTGCCTCTCACCCACCGGACAGATCGACGGACACCAACGCACATCCAGCGCACATCGACGTACATCGGCAGACACCACCGCCCATCTGGGGGCAAAGTGGAGGCGAGGAGAGACCGATGAGCAAGCACAGGACACCGCGCACAACCCTCGAGGCCATCAGGGCCGATCGCGGCCTGACCTGGGGCGAGGTCGCCCGGGCGATCCGTGTGGATGGCGGCTACACGATCAGTGAGGCACACGTACGTCGCCTTGGCACCGCAGCGCTCGACAGCACCCCCGCACCAGGGTTGGCACGCGCCATGGAACGCGTCTTCCAACAGCCGGTCGAGGTCCTCCTCGGACCCCCCGATCCCGGAGCAATGATGCCTGCCCCGGGTCTTCCCACGGACATGGAGGCACTCGAGATGGCTACCGAGAAGATGCGACGGCTCGGGCTCAACCTGACCCCACTGGAGGATTACCGGCTCCTCGACGACGAAGTGCGCGACCTGGCTCGTGCGTACCCCGTCCAGGCTCTGCCCGAACTGATCAACCCGATGATCACGCTGCAGGAGATCGTCACTGATGCGATCACCAGTCCCACCCGACCAGGCGACGGCCAACGTCTCTATGGCATCGCCGCGATCACTGGTGGCCTGCTGGCCAAGGCGTCCCACGACCTCGGCAACGCCCGCAGCGCAGGCACCCAAGCACGTACGGCCCTGATCTTCGCCGACCAGCTCGGCGATCCCGCGGTCACCGCATGGCTCAACGGCCTGCTCTCCTTGATCTCCTACTGGGACAACCGTTCCAGGGAGTCGCTGGACTACGCCAAGCGCGGCCTCGCCGCCTCATCGTCGACGTCCGCGTCCCTCTGGCTACACGCCTCCGCCGCCCGTGCCTGGGGCCGGCTCGGCAACGCCGACGAGGCCACCGCCGCGGTGCACGCAGCCGAGACGGTCGTCGAGCACCTGGAGCGATCCGACCTCGACGACTACGGCGGCATCCTCACATTCACCCCGGAGCGAGCCGCCTACTACGCCGCCGACACGTACGCCTGGCTGCCCGAGCACCCCGAGGCCGAGAGGGTCGCATCAGCCGCCGTCGAAGCCTTCTCCGACCCGAGCCAGGAGTCATGGGCATTCGGCGATGCCGCCGGCGCCGCCTGTGACCTGGCGATCGTCAGGATCCACCGCGGCGAGCTCGAAGGCGCACAGGAGGCACTCGCCGGCGTACTCGACCTTCCTCGCGAGCAGCGGATCGGCGGCATCATCAAGAGCGTGCAGCACGTATCCACCGCCCTGGCCCCCGCTCCCCCGTCCGGCATCCGCGACCAGCTCGCCGAGCAGCTCGAGGCCTTCACTCGCGCGCCCATGGTGCTTCAGCCATGACCCTCGACGCCCCGATCCAACTCCATACCGACCGGCTGCTGATTCGCGACTTCACCGCCGACGACCTGGACGGCATGCACGCCATCACCGGCGACCCCGAAGTCACCAAGTGGCTCTCGTTCGACACACGTACGCGCGAGTCGACCGCCGACATGCTCGACGGCATCCTGTCGCGGCAACAGGACCACCCCCGGTCCGATTACTACTTCGCGATCACCCTAGAGACAGGAGGCCCGGACCTGATCGGCTTCGTCCGCCTCGGCCTCGGCGGCGTGAAGGCCGCCGATCTCGGGTACACCATCGCTACCGCCCACCAGAGGCAGGGGTACGCCGCAGAATCCGCAACCGCGATGATCGACTTCGCATTCGACAAGCTCGGCCTGCACCGCCTGACGGCCAACATCGGCCCGGTCAACACCGCCAGCATCAGGCTCATCCAGTCCCTTGGCTTCTCGTACGAGGGCACCATCCGCGACCACGTCTTCACCAACGGCGCCTGGCGCGACTCCCGTTCCTACTCGCTCCTGTCCCACGAGTGGGCCAGCGCGCCTCGGTGCGAATACTGCAACCGCCGCATCCCGCCTCGCACCACCGGCGGTCGAACGCCGAAGTTCTGCTCCACCGCCCACCGCCAAGCCGCCTACCGAGCGCGCCAACGCGACGAATAGGCGCCGGGCAGGCCGCGCACGTCTGTCCGTCCCGGAGGCGCGAACGTTGCTCTTCAAGGGGTACGTCGCAATGAGACTCGCACCGAAGGCGTGACCATGGCACTGACAGATCCCGCATCAACCCACCGGCTCATCTCGATCAGCAAGGCAGCCGACCTCCTCGGGTTCGACCCGAAGTCGATCCGCCGGTTCATCGCTGCCGGCGATCTCCCTGCCTATCGCGTCGGGAGAAAGCACATCCGGGTCGAAGAAGCCGACGTCTTGGCACTCATCCACCGCATCCCCACGACCGACCACGCGTAGGCGCCTTTGAAGACCGAGACTGGCGCCATGTACCGGACGGGCAATGCGATCGAACTACTCGTGTGCAGTTGCGACAGCACGGCCGTACGCCACGAGCGGCGGCTTGGGGATGTCCACCGGCACTGTGGCTGGACTCTCTCCAGGCCCCGCAACGCAGGTGCGGTCTAGCACCTGAGGCCACTCGTTCGTACGCACCCAGTTGTTCCAGATACTGGAGTAGTTCGACGGTCCAGCGTGAAAGGTGTGCGGCTCGCCACATGCGCTACAGCACTCGACACTCACGACTGGCCTGCCTTTGCCGTCGCTGACCCAACGGCCCTTCAGGCTCGAGACGCCGAGCATCCCCTGAACGTTCGGACCCGCGGCGACAATCGCGGCACCAAGAGCTGGATTTGGTTCGAGGCCCGGGAACAGAGCGGCACGTGCCACCAGACCTTTGGCAGCGGCGGGCTCCTGGAGCGAGATTGCGACGCCTCCACCGTCGAGAAACGCCGTAGTCCTGACGATCCGATCGACCAGTTCCTCGTGGTTAGCACCTGTGCCCACGACCGGCTTCGGCGGTACACCGTCGCGCATCCATCTCCAGATCGCGACCGTCTCGACGATGTGTCCGATGCCCGAGATCCCTCCGTCCGAGTCGATCTCCTTGACGCGGAGCGTGAGACCTTCGCCGAGATCGAGGAGGACGTGCGCACGACACGCCTTGATCGAGCGACGGCCGTAGGACCACCGGAACTCGATGTAGCCGGGCGCACGGAGGCGTAGGCTGATCCGGCCTATTGCCCGTGCCTCGCGAGCATCGAACAGCCAATACATCTTCGGGCCGTAGTGGGCTTCTCGGGCGCGGATATCGTCGACCGAGACGCTGCTGTGCTGCAGTTCCACCACGTATCCGTCTGGGGTCACGACGTCGGCACGGTGTTTTCCCATGACAACCTCGCACCGGGTCGCCGGCACGATCGACTGATATCCCCAGTGCCAGTCAGTCATCGCCTCCGACCACGAATCGCACTCACCGCCAGATTGATGAGCCCAGTGCCAGACGTTGACCTGGCCGCACTTGGCGCGCACGGCGCCAGTGCAACTGGGGCACGTACCAGAAGCTCCTGGTCGTGGCCGCACCCGAGACCCTGCCTGACTCATCGCGTAGTACATCGTTGCCCTTCGATCTCAACGGATGCGTTTCAGCGGTACCACAGGACGAGACATCAACGAGGCGGCCCGCATCACAGTGGAGCTTGACGCCACGTTTCTGCTGAGAGTCGCGGCCAGATCCACCTACAACCGGGCCTACTCTAATAGGCACACAGTAGGCAAGACACCGAAAACGCGCTTCGGGCCCTGACCTGTTTCCACAGGTCAGAGCCCGAATTCGCTCTTGTGCGTGATACTGGGTTCGAACCAGTGACCCCTTCGGTGTGAACGAAGTGCGCTACCACTGCGCCAATCACGCGTTGCGGGTGAAACATTAGCGCATCCGCTCGCCGGACCCACATTCGGGCCATGCCGGGACGTAGGCTCCCGGCCATCGGCAGGACACGTGGACGCAACGAAGGAGCGAAGATGCTCGCGTACGAACGGACCGGCAGCGGGGAGCCGCTGCTCCTGATCCATGGCATCGCGCACCGCAGGCAGGCGTGGGGCGGGGTGGTGGAGCGGCTGGCCGACGACTTCGAGGTGATCACAATCGATCTGCCGGGACACGGTGAGTCGCCCGCGTTCGATCTGGCGGGGCGTACGGTGCGGGAGGCGGTGGCCCACGAGCTGAACGAGCTTCGCGAAGAGCTCGGGATCGAGCGGCCGCACGTCGCCGGCAACAGCCTCGGCGGACTGCTCGCGCTGGAGATGGCCGACGCCGGGCACGCGCGGTCGGTGACCGCCCTCTCCCCCGCCGGGTTCTGGATGAACGGAGTCGACTACCTCTACGTCCGGGGCCTGTTCGCCGGGATCCAGGCGGTCGCGCAGCCGCTGGCGCCGGTGGCTGGGTCGCTGCTGCAGTCGCGGGTGGCGCGTGCGGTCACGATGGGCTGCTTCTTCGCTCGCCCAGGGCAGATCGAACCGGCCGTCGCGGCTGCCGACACCGCCAACATGGTCGCCTCACGCGAGGGGATCAGGACCTTCTTCAGCGGTGTCTACCGCTACAGCTACCCGGGGCCGACGCAGAGGTACGTCCCGACCACCATCGCTTGGGCCTCGCGCGACCTCACGCTCCTTCCCTACCAGGCGAAGGTGGCCGCACGGCGTCTCCCGCACGCGAACCACCGGTGGCTGGCGGGCTGCGGCCACGTGCCGATGAACGACGACCCCGACCTGGTGGCCGAGGTCATCCGCGAGACCGCCCGGACCCAGCCACGCGACGAGCAGGTCGCCTAGCCGCGAGCGGCGAGGATCCCGCGCGGGTCGAAGGCGACCCGGATCTCGGTGATCAGCCCGTCCTCGACGCGCATCCAGTTGGCGGTGGGGGCGGGCTCGGCGACGGTGGTGTGCAGGTCGAACCAGGTGATCACGCTCGGCCCGTCGGCGATCCGCTCCTTCACCTCGATCTTGTCGAGCACCTTCGCCATGCCCTCCAGTCCGGCGACGCACTCGTCAGCACCCTCGATCGTGGCGAGCGGGCCGGCGAAGCTCACGTCGTCGGCCAGCAGCGCGCGCAGACGGATGAAGTCGCGCTCCTGCCAGGCGGTGAAGTACGCCTCGGCGAGTTCGGCAGCGGATGCGGTCATCGGGATCTCCTCAGGTCGGTTCGGCTTTCCTCTCCCAGCCTGACCCCACTCCCACAAACACTCAAACAGATAGTTCTGCTGCTTGCTAGCATCAATGGTGATGGAAATCGGTCAGCTCCGCTACTTCGTCGCCGTCGTCGACCACGGATCGTTCACGGCCGCGGCGCAGCGCCTCCACGTCAGCCAGTCGGGCATCAGTGCCCAGCTGGCCAAGCTCGAGCGCGAGCTCGGCCACGACCTGCTCGTCCGGGGTCCCCGCAACGTACGTCTCACCCACGCCGGCGAGACGCTCCTCCCCCGCGCCCGCGACGCGATCCGGGCGATCGAGGGGGTGCGGCAGAGCGCCGACGAGCTGAGCGACCTGATCCACGGCCAGGTACGCCTCGGGATGATCGCCGGCTGCACGATCCCCGGCTTCCTCGACGCCGTCGCCACCTTCCACCGGGAGCATCCCGGGGTCAGCGTCGAGCTCGTCGAGGACACCTCCGACCGCCTCCAGCGACGTACGCTGGCCGGCGAGCTCGATCTGAGCCTGATCTCCCACGCGGGACCCGTCATCGACGGCCTGGCCACCGAGTCCGTCAGCGACGAGCGGCTCGCCGTGATCACGCCGGTCGGCCATCGCCTCGCCGGCGCCCGGCCGAGGCTCGCCGACCTCCACGAGGAGACGGTCCTCTGCATCCCGCCGGGCACGGGCATTCGCACGGCTCTGGAGCAGTCGAGCGCGCGGGCGGGGGTGGAGCCGAAGGTCGACCTGTCCGGGTCGAACCCGGAGACGCTGCTCGGGCTGACCGCCCGGGGGCTGGGCGTCTGCGTGCTGGCCGAGTCGATGGCCGCCGGGACGGATCTGGTCGCGACGCCGATCGTCGACGCGGAGGTGCGTGCCGGGCTCGCGCTCGTGATCCGCGACGGTGACCAGCAGCGCGCCACTCGGCGGCTCTACGGCCTGCTTCAGGCCGCGCTCACCTGAGGATGGCGCAGCCCGGGATGGTCCTCGGGCAGCGAGCGCCGCAGGACGACCCAGCTCACCAGCAGGCACAGGGCGACCAGCGGCCAACTGAGCGCGACCCGGGCGATCGCCAGGGCGACCACGTCACCCGACCACCACAGTGGGCCGAAGATGGCGACCCGGATGACGTACTGACAGACCCAGACCCAGCTCGCCAGCGCATAGCCCCGCAGCAGGACGGGGTCGCGACGCCAGGCGCCGCGCTGGCGCAGGACCAGGCCGACGACCACGCCGAGCAGCGGCCAGCGGAACGCGATGCTGACGGCCCACACCAGAGCGCTGGCCGCATTGGCGGCGAGCTGGACCACGAAGAAGTCCTCCGCCCGGCCGGTACGCAGCGCGATCATCGCCGCGACCGCGACGCCCGCCACGCCCAGCAGCACAGCGCGCGGCTTGCGGCCCTTGCGCCACTGCCAGATCGCCACGATCGCGGCCACCGCGAGCGCCACCACGGTCGCGATCCACAGCTCTCCGCTGACCAGCCAGCCGGCCGCGAACGCGACGGGCGGGACGGTGGCGTCGATCGCACCCCGCGCTCCTCCGAGGAGGTCAGCGAGCGTCTCGGCGTCTTCGTTGCGGCGGTCGGTGGTCATCACGGGAGTAAGGCTAGCCTTACTTGCAAGGATGCGTGACGCCTCGGTCGGCGTCAGTGACTTCTCGGCCGACGGGGCTGACGCCTCGGCAAAATTTCACCGTGAGGGCAACCGGTGGACGTACGGCGGCCATCCGGCGCCGCTTTGCTCTGAGCGCCGCTGCTCGGGCACGCGGGAGACGCCCTATCCAAGCGGAGGATTCAACGTGTCACACGAGCACCACCCCCACTCGCACGGGCCGGAGGGGCACCACCACGCCCACGCGCACGGCCACGACCACACTCACTCCCACGAGGTCGACGAGATCACCCTCGCCGCCTCCTCGGACGCGTCCGACAGCGACCTGCGTCCCGCCGAGGTGACCCGGCGCAACCTGCTCCGCGCCGCCGGCATCGCGGGCGCCGTGACCGCCGGGATGGCGGGCATGACCGGGGTGACCCCGGCGATGGCCGAGACCGCCACGACCGCCACCGCGAAGAGCGGCAACCGGGCCACGATCCGGCACTGGCTGGCCGGGGACCACCACATCCACACCCAGTACAGCTCGGATGCGATGTACCGGGTCATCGACCAGGCACAGCACGGCGCCGCGTACGGCCTGGACTGGCTGGTCATCACCGACCACGGCGGTGCGACCCACGCCAAGCTCGGCGTCGACCTGGTCAACCCCGACATCGTGGCCGCGCGCAAGGTGCTCAAGGACACCCTGATCTTCCAGGGTCTGGAGTGGAACATCCCGGCCGCCGAGCACGGCACCGTCTTCGTCGCGCCGGGCGCCAACGAGGTCGCGGTGCTCAAGCAGTTCGAGAACGACTACGACGGCTCCGTCAAGGGCGCCAGCGGCAACTCCCCGCAGAACGAGGCGCTCGCCGTCGCCGGCATCCAGTGGCTCGGCAAGCAGGTCGACAAGCGCCGCGTCGCGGACGCGCTCTTCCTGGCCAACCACCCCGCCCGCAACGGCATCGACAGCCCCCACGAGGTGCGTGCCTGGCGCGACGCCGACCCGCGGATCGCGATCGGCTGGGAGGGCGCGCCCGGCCACCAGGCGGCAGGACTGCCCGCCGGCTACGGCCCGGGCAGCGCCCGCGGCTACTACGGCAACTCCGCGGGCCCGAACTCGTTCCCCGGCTACCCCGCCGAGTCCTACCGCTCCTGGGGCGGCTTCGACTGGTTCACCTCGACCGTCGGCGGCCTGTGGGACTCGCTGCTCGCCGAGGGCAAGCCGTGGTCGATCAGCGCCAACTCCGACTCCCACGTCAACTGGGGCACCACCTCGCGCCGCCCCGACGGATCCGACTCGGCCTCCTTCAACGCCAACGGCCGCTACGGCGACCCGGTCTACGCCGGCTCCCTCAACACCACCGCCGGTGACTTCTGGCCGGGCTACTACAGCCGCACCCACGTCGGCGCCTCCGAGCGCAGCTACGGCGCGGTCATGAAGGGCCTGCGCAACGGCCGCGTCTGGGTCGACCACGGCGCGCTGGTGAAGTCGGTCGACGTACGGGTCGTCTCCTCCGACGGTGGCTCCGAGAGCCTCGGCGGCACCCTGAAGGCGAAGAAGGGCAGCCGGATCTCGCTGGTCGTCACCATCGCCGCCCAGGACGTCCCGAACTGGTCGCAGTTCGTCCCGAGCCTCAACCGGGTCGACGTGATCCGGGGCGCGGTCGACCCGACGTACGTCTCCGACCGCGACACCTGGAAGGCGCCCGACACGAAGGTGATCGAGCAGACCGACACCTCGGGCCGCACCGGCACCTTCCAGCTGCGCTACGACCTCGGTCGTGTCGAGGAGGCGTTCTACGTGCGTGTCCGCGGCACCGACGCCAACCGGTCCCAGCCCGGCTACCTCGGCGCCGGCATCGACCCTGCCGGTCCCGCCATCGACGTCGTCGGCGACGCCGACCCGTGGGTCGACCTGTGGTTCTACACCAACCCGGTCTGGGTCGTCCCGACTCGATGACCACCCGACGCCTGGCCGTCGATGCCGACGCCCGGGACCTCGCCACCGCCGAGCACCTCGTCCATCGCCTGGACGAGGTGCTCGGCGCGGGGCAGCCCGAGGACGCGTACGTCATCAGCACACATGTCGTGCGCGAGCCGACCGGCCGCCTCGTCGCCGTCCTGGACTGGCCCGACGGCCCGACGGTCGAGGAGCTGACCGCGCTTCTCGCCGACCGGCTCCCCGAGGCGTACGTCACCACCGACTCCCCCGCGATCGACGAGGCCGCCGCGCGCAGCGCCGGGCGGCTGGCCCGTTACCCGGGACGCACCACGATCGAGACCGTGACCACGGTGGCCGCCGTCGAGGCGGACAGCATCGTCGACGCCGTCGAGGGCCTGGCCGGAATCTCGCTGGAACCCGGCGACACCCTCGATCTCACCGGGTTCGCGCGGCCGGTGTGGCGCGAGGGGCGCTGCGTACTCCTGGTCCAGCGCTCCGCCACCGGTCTGGTGCCGTTCGAGATGCGCCACCAGATCCCCTGCTGCTCGGACCACTGAGGTTCAGACCGACGCGGAGCCTCGCGGCAGCGGTGCCTCCCAGTGGCGCCACATCGCCAGCAGGCGCCAGCCGGCGCAGACGACGAAGGCAGCGGCCATCACCAGCGACTGCGGCAGCGCGAGGAACAGGCCGAAGGCCACGACCGCGGCGCCGGCGAAGGCGGGGATGGCGTAGAAGACGCTGCGGCGCAGGATGATCGGCACCTGGCCGGCGAGCACGTCGCGGATCACCCCGCCGCCCACGCCGGTGGCCAGCCCCATGATCGCGGCCGCCATCGGGGAGAGCCCGTAGTCGAGTCCCTTGACCGCCCCGGCGATGACGAACAGCCCCAGGCCGAGGGCGTCGAAGACGTTGATCATCGGCCCGAGCCGGCCCAGCGCGGGGTGGAAGTAGAAGGTCAGCAGACCGGCCGTCATCGGCACCACGAGGTAGCGCCAGTCGGACAGCGCGGCGACCGGGGTCGCGCCGATGGCCATGTCACGCAGGAAGCCGCCGCCGAGGCCGGTGACGCAGGCGAGGACGATCACGCCGAAGATGTCGAGCTCCTTGCGCACCGCCATCAGACCGCCGGAGAGCGCGAAGACGAAGCACCCGACCAAGTCGAGCACGAGGAGGGTCAGCGTCTGTTCCACCGCCAAATGGTCGCCTCGCTCGCCCCAAAAACCCCAAATGCCACGGCCACGCGGCATGGGCACCCCATACGATGAAGGTCCGTGGCGTAGGGTCGTCACAACCCGTATCTAGAATTGAGAAGAGGATGTCAGCCGAAGGATTGCCCCTGACTCCGGGCCAGCTCGAAGAGCAGGCACCGGATGAGGCTGGACCCGTCCTTCTGCGGCTCATCTCGGTCAGTGACGATGGTTTACGCATGCTTCTCGTCGATGACGAGGACCGTGAATACACCGCCGACATCGACGACCGTCTCCGTGCAGCACTCGAGGCTGTGTCGACCCGCCGATCGGAGCAAACCGTGAACAAGACCCCGAGCAGCAGCCTGCGGCCCCGTGACATTCAGACCCGTATTCGTTCGGGCGAGAGTGCCGAGGAGGTCGCCGCTGTCGCCGGCACCACGGTCGAGAAGATCTTGGCCTTCGCCGGCCCCGTCCTCGCCGAGCGCGAGCACATGGCACAGCGCGCCCAGCAGGCTTCCGTGCGCCGTCGGCCCGGTGAGGCCGCCAGCACCGCCCGCACCTTGGGCGAGGCGGTCAGCGC
Source organism: Nocardioides sp. NPDC087217 (assembly GCF_044744805.1). NCBI lineage: Bacteria > Bacillati > Actinomycetota > Actinomycetes > Propionibacteriales > Nocardioidaceae > Nocardioides > Nocardioides sp. NPDC087217. The sequence continues at coordinate 300,746 of NZ_JBIUZB010000006.1, read as the reverse complement.
CCACTTCCAGACGATGTACGTCGACCCCGAGTCGGTCAACTGGGACTCCTACCGGCGCCCCGACGGACGCTGGAAGCTCACCGGTGAGTACGAGACCCCCGAGCGCTCCGGCATCGCCGAGCTGACCTACGACGCCCCGGGCAACTTCGTCGAGCTCGACAACGACGACGCCCGCTGGCTGACCGGCGAGAAGCTCGAGGCCGCAGCGCCCGAGCCGGAGCCGATCACCGACGACATGCTCGCCGCGCGGCGTCGCCGCGCGCAGAGCTCGACCCCTCCTGCGCAGGCTCCGGCCGCGCAGGCTCCGGCAGCGCCGGCCGCGCCCGTCCAGGCGCCGGCTCCGGTCACTCCTCCCCCGGCTCCCCAGCCGGTCAAGGAGGCCAAGACCGCGAAGACGGCTCACGTGGATGTCGACACCCCGCTCGAGGCGTTCTTGGGCGACGAGTCCCCGACCGGCAAGCAGGCGCCGGTCCCGGCCGAGCCCGAGCTCGAGCCGACGGTCGTCGAGCCCGCGGCCGCCGAGGCTCCTGCCGAGCCCGAGCAGCCCGACGAGGCTCAGCAGAAGCCGGCCAAGAAGTCGTCCGCGCGCCGCAAGCGCGCCTCGGTCCCGAGCTGGGACGAGATCATGTTCGGTGGCGGCAAGTCGGAGTGAACCGACTGGTGTGAACCCGTTCACGGACCGGCCATCGGCCGGTCCGTGTTACGTCGGCGACCCGACCCGACAGAGTCGGCAGCGGGTCGGGCGCAGTTCACGCGCCCCCGATGAAGTGAGTGGAGGCAAGCACTTCCACCCTTCTCGGAGGCCCCCCGATGCTCCTGCCCGACTCGCTGAGCCGACGCTCCCTCCTCTCCAGCACCGCCACGACCGGCTTCGCCGCATCCGCAGCCATGCTGCTCGGCACCGGCTCGATCCCCGCCGACGCGGTGTCCGTCAAGGGCGCTACGTCGCTCTCCGGCTACCCGTTCACCATGGGCGTCGCCTCCGGCGACCCGCTCCCCAACTCCGTCGTCCTCTGGACCCGCCTCGCCCCCGAACCGCTCGCCGCCGATGGTCTCGGTGGCATGCCGCAGGAGCCGGTCAAGGTCCGCTGGCAGGTCGCCGAGGACCCCCGCTTCCGCAAGGTCGTGAAGTCCGGCACCGTCACCGCCACCCCGAACTTCGGCCACTCGGTCCACCCCGAGGTCTGGGGCCTGCGTCCCGGCCGCGACTACTGGTACCGCTTCCTGGCCGCCGGCGAGGTCAGCCAGACCGGGCACACCCGGACCGCCCCCGCGTACGGCTCCTCGCTCTCGCAGATGAGCTTCGCCTTCGCCTCCTGCGCGCTCTACAGCCACGGCTTCTACACCGCCTACCGGCACCTGGCTGACGAGGACGTCGACGTCGTCTTCCACCTGGGCGACTACCTGTACGAGTCCGGCGTCACCCCCGAGAACAACTGGCGCAACACCCCGGTCTCCCCCGCCGTCGGCGGGGAGACGCTCGACCTGGCCCGCTACCGCCTGCAGTACGGCCTCTACAAGTCCGACCCGGACCTGATGGCCGCCCACCAGTCCCACGCGTTCGTGGTCGCACCCGACGACCACGAGGTCGAGAACAACTGGGCCGACGAGACGCCCGAGGAGCGGAGCCAGTCCCAGGGCGAGCTGTGGATGCCGCGGCGTACGGCTGCCTTCCAGGCCTACTACGAGCACCTGCCGTTCCGCGCCAGCTCGCTGCCGGACGGTCCGGACATGCAGATCTACCGGAGCCTGCGCTACGGCGACCTGGTCGACTTCAACGTGCTCGACACCCGGCAGTACCGCGACGACCAGGCGTACGCGGACGGCAGCGACCCCGCCAGCCCGGAGCTGACCCCGGACATCTACGACCCGTCGCGCTCGATGATGGGCTTCGAGCAGGAGGCCTGGCTCCAGCGCAGCTGGCGGCAGTCGACCGCCCGCTGGCAGGTGCTCGCCAACCAGGCACCGATGGCGGAGACCGACCTCGACGAGACTTCCGCCAAGACGCTCTACATGGATCCCTGGGACGGCTACATCGCCAACCGCAACCGGCTCCTCGAGGGTGCTCGCACCAGCGGCATCGAGAACCTCGTCGTCATCACCGGCGACCGCCACCACAACTACGCCAGCAACCTGCTGGCCGACTACGACGACCCCGAGTCGGCCGTCGTCGGCAGCGAGTTCGTCGGCACCTCCATCGCCAGCGGCGGCGACGGCGCCGACATGACCACCGGCGGCGAGTCCCTGCTGCGGGCCAACGACCACCTGAAGTTCTTCAACAGCCAGCGGGGCTACGTACGCGTCAAGGTCACGCCCGAGGAGCTCTCCAGCGACTTCCGGGTCGTGCCGTACGTCCAGCGCCCGGGCGCCCCGATCTCCACCCGTGCGACCTACGTCGTCGAGAACGGCCGCCCCGGCGTCCAGCTCGACACCCAGAGCACCCCCGTCGGGACGAGGTACGCCGACGTGCCCATGCCGACGCTCAACGGCAAGCGCTAGCCGAACGGCAGCGGCTCGGGCACCAGGGAGACCGACTGGGCCCGGGCCGCGGTCAGCCGGCGGCGGTGGTGCTGGCGGCAGAGGACTTCGTAGGAGACCGCACTGGGGGCCTCGTCGGTGTCGCCGACGACGACCTGGTCGCCCTCGGTGACCATGACGCCGTCCTCGACGCGGGCGTTGTGGGTCGCCCGCTTGCCGCACCAGCACAGCGCCTCGACCTGCAGCACCTCCGTACGGTCGGCGAGCTCGACCAGACGAGCAGCGCCCGGGAAGAGCCGGGTGCGGAAGTCGGTGAGGATGCCGAAGCAGAAGACGTCGATCTGCAGCTCGTCGGTGATCTTGGCGAGCGCCTCGATCTGCTCGGGCGTGTAGAACTGCGCCTCGTCACAGATCATGTAGTCGATCCGGGCGCCGTGGGTCAGCGAGTCGACGGCGTGGCGCCAGAAGTCGAAGTCGTCGGTGACCTCGATCGCGTCGTGGGTCAGCCCCAGCCGCGAGGTGACCACCGCCTCGCCGGAGCGGTCGTGGGCGGTGAAGATCAGCCCCACCCTGCCGCGAGCGGCGTGATTGTGGTTGGTCTGCAGCGCGAGGGTCGACTTCCCTGCGTCCATCGTCCCGGTCCAGAAGGTCAGCTCAGCCACTCACGGAAGCCTAGTGGTCCGCGCCCCGGCTCGTGGCAGGACCCTCATGGCTGGACTTGTTCCGCCGATAGTGGCGCGCGACTCGTGCCCGGTTGCCACAGCCCTCGGAGCACCACTCGCGCCTTGGGTGGTCGCGCACGAAGTAGAGGACGCAGCCGGGGCCACCGCACGCGCGCAGCTGGTGGGGCGCCTGCTGGGTCAGCACCTCAGATCCTTCCAGCGCGACCAGGTTCAGCTCCCGCTGCAGGCCGGAGCCGTCGGTGCGCCACCCGCGCGCGTAGCCGCCCTGCCGGCCGTGGCGCAGGGTGGGTGCGCAGTGGGACACGAACTCGTTGAGCACCGCGAGCGCCGCTTCGGCGCTGAGCCCCTCCGAGACGCTGTGCGGCCGGCTGTCGCCGGTCACGTCCGCGGCCAGCCGGCGCAGGGCGTCCCGCAGCGCCCGAGCCCGGCCATGGTCGTGCTCGTCCAGGTCCGGATGGCACCCGAGACCCGCCACCTCTGCCCAGGCGCGGAGATGCGCCACGCTCTCCAGCGAGTCACGGACGGTGGTCCGCTCGGCCCAGATCGTGTTCATGAGGCGTACGGCCCGGGGTTGGGTCGGATACAGCACGGGCACCTGCAGCTCCACGGCCACCTCTTCCGTCATCGATCTAATGGTCAGTCTAGGTCTCAGTCGTTATGTGGTCACGCGCGACGGCCAGTTGGGCCTCGAGCTGGCTGATCCGTTCTCTCAGCTCCGCGACGGTGTGCCTGGCGGCCGCCAGGGGCACCAGCTGCGGGATGTGCTGCTTGCAGTTCCAGTCGTACGCCTCGACGTCGATCAGGATCCCGCGCTCGACCCGCGCCGAGCTTCCGACCGGAGCCAGCGAGTCGACCAGCTCGGGGTCGTCCTCGAGCTCGACGACCCGCGCGCGGCCGAAGATCTTCATCCTGGCCTGCAGCTGGTAGTCGATCAGGAACAGGGAGACCCGCTCGTCGTGGTCGAGGTTGCCGCGGGTGATGTACTGCCGATTGCCCCGAAAGTCGGCGAACCCCAGCGTGGCCTCGTCGATCACCTTCAGGAACCCGGGCGGCCCTCCGCGGTGTTGCACGTAGGGCCACCCGGTCTCGCTGACGGTGGCCAGGAAGAAGCTGTCCCGCGACGAGATGAAGGCGGCCTCGCCCCTCCCGATCCGGTCCGGCACGTTGTCGGTCCCAGCCATGCGTGCGTACGCCGCGGCGCTCCCGTGGATCGACTGATGCTCTGCCACCAGCGGCGTGAACGCGACCTGCCCGTAGTGCCCGGTCATCGCCGGCCCTCGACTCTGTGCTCACCCATGACAAACCCCTTCCGTCCGGAAACAGCGTGTCGCTGCTAATGGATATACATAATTTAACCATTAGCAGCGACCGACATTCCCGTCCGGCGGAGGTTTTCGCGCCGGGGCGCCTGGAACGGGCTAGGAGACCAGCAGTGGGATCAGCATCTCGTCTGGCGTCAGTGATCCGTGCAACCCGACCAAGGTCGTCTCGTACTGGAACAGGCTCGTCGAGACGACCGCGTGCTCTCCGTGGGAGGCGACGATCACGTCGCCGAGCCGCGGCAGCACCGACGGGGTGACCGGCCCGAACCAGCCGCGCCGGATCGCGGTCTCCCGGGTCATCACGTCGGCCTTGTCTCCCAGCGTCTCCGACCAGGTCGCGACCACGTCGTCGACCGCGCCGCGCGAGCAGTAGAGATGCCGGAAACGGGCCTCGCCGCCGACCAGGGCGACCCCGTGGCGCAGCTCGGGGAAGTCGTCGATGTCTGTGCGGGAGGTGGCGGGCGAGTCGACCATGCCGTGGTCGGCGAGCACCAGGAGGCGTACGGACGGGTCCAGGGCGTCTCGCAGCTGCTCGGCCTCGGCGTCGATCATCGAGAGCTGCTGCAGCCAGGGCGAGGAGGCGACGCCGTACTTGTGGCCGGTCCAGTCCAGGTCGCCGTCGTAGAGGTAGGTGAGCGACCCAGGCACCCGCGAGAGCGCGACCGCCGAGGCGATCCGCTCGCCGACCCGGTCGGCTCCGACGAACTCCGCGCCCCGGTGGGCGGCGATGGTCAGTCCCGAGCCGCCGAAGACGCGCTTGTTGATCACGGTGACCGGCACGCCGGCCTCGCTCAGGCGCTGGAAGACGGTCTGGTTGGGCTGCCACTCGACCGGGTCGATGTCCTTGCGCCACTGCAGCGCGTTGAGCAGGTGCTCGGTGCCCGGGATCCGGGAGGTGTAGCCGACCAGCCCGTGTCCGCCGGGCGTCAGCCCCGTCCCGAACGAGGTCAGGCTAGTCGCCGTCGTCGACGGGACCCCGGCCGTACCGTCCTTCTGGTTCTCGCTCAACGAGGCCAGGAACGGCGCCGCGTGAGCGTAGCGGCGCAGCAGGTTGGTGCCCATCCCGTCGACGAGGAAGACGACGTACGCAGCAGCCGACGGCAGCTCGAGACCAGATCTCGCCTCGGAGGTGCCCAACGGGACGTCCATGGCGGCGGCGACCGCCGGCAGGACATCACCCAGTGAGCGCTCCCCGTAGGCGGGGGCGAGAAACCCGGTCACCGGCCCCTCACCGGCTGTGGGTGCGAGCCGAGAGCGATTCCGCGAAGGAGAGCAGGCGGTCGACCGAGTCGTGACCGTCGGCGGCGGCCGAGACGCGCAGCGAGAAGTCGTCCGGGGTGAGCACGCCGGTGTAGCCGTGGTCGGCGTCGCAGTTGGGGTCGGAGCAGCCCGCGGGCTCGAGGTCGACGCGGTTGACGCCGCCCCAGCCGATGGTCATGACCACCTCGGCCGGCTTGCTCGATCCCTTCGTCGGGTTGGTGATCATCCGGGTCACTACCACGGAGTTCACCGAGTCGATGCGTACGGCCTCGGTCGAGGTCGAGGTGTAGGGCTCGGGCAGCAGGTCGTCACCGGCGTGCTCGTCGGTGTGGGCCAGGATCAGCCGCGTCGGGGTCAGCACCAGCACGGAGAGGTGGCGGCGCACCTCGTCACGGTCGAACGTCGGCTCGTGGTGCAGGAAGAAGGAGGACACCTTCTCTCCGGACACTGCGGAGGCGACGCAGTCGGCCACCACCTCGGGGTAGTAGCCGGTGCGGTCGATCTCGGCGCGCAGGTCGTCGGCGCGGTCGAGATCATCGGTGCGGGTGCTCATGACACCCATCCTTCCACGGCGTCCCACGGTGGCCTAGCCGGGCAGTGTGTCGCCCACCGCGGGGTTGAGGCGGCGTACGAACCAGTCGGAGCGCGGATCGGCGACCAGGTCGACCCTGGCGCCGGCGGTGAGGACGGCGGATCCCTCGAGCCCGACGAGGACCAGCGAGAGGTCGAGGGAGGAGATCTGGGGCAGGTCGTTCTGCAGCTGGGCGACCCTGAGGACGAGCCGCTCGATCTCGTCGACGTCGACCATGTCGCCGCCGCGGTAGCCGAAGAGCATCGGCGCTGCCTTGATCTCGCGCACCATCGAGGCGGCATCGCGCTCGGACAGCGGCGGGATCCGGTAGGCCTTGTCGGCCACCAGCTCGGTGATGGGGCCGGCGATGCCGAAGGAGACCACGGGGCCGAACAGCGGGTCCTCCATGGAGCGGATCGCGACCGGGACGCCCGGAGGCGCGGTGCGCTGCACGGTGAACCCGCCGGTCTCGGGCGGGATCCGGCTGGTGATCAGGTCCCAGGCCTCGGTCATCTCGTCGACGTCGTCGATGTTTCGTACGACGTGGGCCTGGTCGGGCCGCTCCCGGACGCTCTCGACGGTCGCCTTGAGGACGACACCCCAGCCGAGGTCCTCCCCCGCGGAGATCGCCTCCTCGAGGGTGCTGACGCTGTGGGTGTTCCACAGCTTGATGCCGTAGGCGGCCAGCACCATGCCGAGGTCCTCGCGGCTCAGGTCACCCCCGGCGGGGCGCGCGGCGAGCACGTCGGTGACGATCTTGCGCGCCGTGCGCGGGTCGCACTCGTCGGTGCTGAGCCACGGGGTCTCGCCGTCGGCGGAGCGCAGCCACACGGCGTACTCCACGACCTTGGCCAGGGCGCGTACGGCCGACTCCACCGAGGAGTAGGACGGCACCGAGCCGCGACCGGCGGTCGAGCCGGCGACGTCGGGGACGCGGAGCAGCTCGGGGACACCCTCGGCGCCCAGGAAGCTGGTGACCAGCGGCTTGTCGGACTGCTCCCCCACCGCGGCGAGCACGTTGGCGATCTCCTCGCCGGAGACGTTGAGCGGCGGGATGTAGACCGAGATCACCGCGTCGACCTCGGGGTCGTCGATGGCCGCGTCGAGCGCGTCCTCGAAGTCCTCGGCGCTCGGCTCGGTGGGCAGCGGGACCTGCTTGTTGACCTGCAGACCCGCCGAGACGGCGGCGTCGGCGGCCAGCAGGCCCAGGGCGTCGGAGTTGCCGACGATGGCCACCCGCCGGCCGCGCGGGAGCGGCTGGTGGGCGAGGAGCTGGGCGACGTCGAACATCTCGTCGAGGGTGTCGACCTGGATGATCCCGGCCTGGCGGAACATCGCGTCGACGGCCGCCGGCGGGGCGCTGATCTTGCGGACCGCGTGACCCATCGGCACACCCTGGGTGGTGCGACCCGAGCGGACCGCGACGATCGGCTTGCGCAGCGAGACGCGGCGGGCGATGCGGGAGAACTTCCGCGGGTTACCGATCGACTCCAGGTACATCATCACGACCTCGGTCGAGACGTCCTCCTCCCAGTACTGCAGGAGGTCGTTGCCGGAGACGTCGGCGCGGTTTCCGGCGCTGACGAAGGTCGACAGGCCCAGGCCTCGGTTGTTGACCTTCTCCAGGATCGCGGAGCCGAGCGCACCCGACTGGCAGAAGAAGCCCGCGCGGCCGCGCGGCGGCATCGTCGGGGCGAGGCTGGCGTTGATCTTGACCTGCGGGTCGGTGTTGATGACGCCGAGCGCGTTGGGCCCGATCAGCCGCAGCCCGTAGGAGCGGGACAGGTTCACCAGCCGCCGCTGCCGCTGGCGGCCCTCCTCGCCGGTCTCGGCGAAGCCGCTAGAGATGACCACGAGCCCGTGCACGCCCTTGGCCGCACAGTCGAGCACGACGTCCTGGACGGCGTCGGCGGGCACCGCGACGATCGCCACGTCGACGTCGTCGGGGATGTCCTGGACGCTCTTGTACGCCGGCATGCCGCTGACCGCGGTGGAGCTGGGGTTGACCATGTAGACCCGGCCGGTGAAGTCACCGATCACCAGGTTGCGGACCAGCGCCTGGCCGACGGTCTCCTGCCGCCGGCTGGCGCCGATGACCGCGACCGAGCGCGGGTTGAAGAAGCGGTGGATCGAGGCAGACTCGGCCTCGTGCTCGCGCAGGGCGAGGCGGCCGACCGCGGTGTCGGTGACATCGATCCCGAACTGCAGCGAGATGACCCCGTCCTCGTAGACGCTGGCGACCTTGTAGCCGGCGTCGCGGAAGGTCTGGATCATCCGCGCGTTGTCGGGGAGCACGTCGGCGGTGAACTTGGTGACCCCGCGCTCACGCCCGGCCTGGGCGAGGTGCTCGAGCAGGATCTGCGCGATCCCCCGGCCCTGGTAGTCGTCCTCGACGAGGAAGGCGACCTCGGCCTCGCCGGGCTTGACCACGTCGTAGCGCCCCACCGCGATCATCCGGCCCCGGAGGGTCAGGATGAACGCCACCCGGTCCTTGTGGTCGACCTCGGTGAAGCGCGCGACGTCGCGGGCGGACAGGTGCGGCATCGGCGAGAAGAAGCGGTAGTACTTCGACTCGTCGCTGACCCGGTGGTCGTAGAAGTCGACCAGCAGGTCCTTGTCCGCCGACCGGATCGGCCTGATGTGGGCCGTCCGACCGTCGCGCAGCAGCACGTCCGCCTCCCAGTGGGAGGGGTACGGCGGGGTCTGCTGCGCGGTCACGAGAGAAATCTAGCGGGAGAGGCCAGTCAACTACAGCGGGCGCGAAGCTGAAGAGTGCTCGCAAGCGTGCGCCACTCGGCAAGCGGCAGGTCGGAGGAGCTGTCCTCGGTGAGCACCTGGACCAGCACGTGGTCCGCGCCGGCGTCGTGATGCGCCTGCAGGCGCCCCCGCACCGCGTCCTCGTCGCCCCAGGCGGCGCCGAGGTCCACCCAGCGGTCGCTGCCCTCGCCCTCGAAGTCTTCAGGCTCGAGGCCGTAGTCCTGCAGGGCGCCGGTGTAGTTGGGCAGGCCGAGGTACATCGACAGGCGCTGCCGGGCGATCGCCCGAGCGCGTGCCGGATCGGTTTCGAGGACCACCTTCTGCTCGGCAGCCAGCAAGGGGCCGGCGCCGAGAGCGGCCCGTGCGTGCGCGGTGTGTTCCGGCGGCATCAGGTACGGGTGCGCGCCGGCGGTGCGGTTGCCGGCGAGATCGAGCATGCGCGGGCGAAGAGCGGCCAGGAGCCGTCCCTCCTCGGGGACCGTGCCCGCAGCGTCGAGATCGTCGAGGTAGGCCACGGTGCGGCTGTACGGCTTGACGTACGTCTGCTCGCCGACCCGCTGCGCATGACTGTTGCCGAGACCGAGCACGAACCGGTCGCCGTACGTCGCGTTGAGCTCTCGATGACGTGCCGCCACCTCCGCGGCGGGGTTGTCCCAGATGCTCACGATGCCGGTGACCACGAGCAGGTCGGTGGTGCCCGCGAGCAGCGCCTCATGCACCTCGAACGGCAGCGAGGAGACTCCGACCCAGATCGCGCCGTAGCCCAGGCTCTCCACCTCGGCCGCGACCTCCCGCGCCCGGCCGAGGTCGGTCCACTGCTGCGCACCGGTCCACACCCCGTACGGCGTCAGCCGCCTCTTGAGCTCGTCCACCTTCTGCTGGTCAGGCATGCCAGAACCCCTCCGATAGGTTATGTTCGACAGTGATCGAACACGCCAACCTTGTACGACGGAGATCGAACATGTCAACCGACTTCCGCACCCCGGCGACCGACGCGGCGCTCCAGGGCGCCCTCGACGCGGTCGGCGACCCTGTGCGCCGCTCGATCCTCCGGCAGCTGGCCGCGGCCGAGCCGTGGACGATCGCGTGCGGTCAGTTCGACCTCCCGGTGGGGAAGTCGACACTGACCCATCACTTCAAGTCACTCGTCGAGGCCGGTCTCCTCGAGCAGCGCGACGAGGGCAACCGGCGGATGAACAGGCTGATGCGCGACGAGTTCGACCGTCGGTTCCCCGGGCTGCTCGATCTGGTGCTCGACAACACGTCGGCCACCTGATCTCGACGTGTCCGACCGTCCCGACCGACTGGTCAGGCAGCTCGTACGAGCGGCGGGTCGAGGTCCTTGCTGACATCGATGGTGCCGGCGGGACTGACGATGTACTTGTAGCCGTGGGGGCTGCGCCATCGGTAGGCGCCTGTCCGGATCCGGTGGTAGCGCCAGCCGTGGTGGGTCTTCATCCGGTGATGGCGCCGACACAACGGAGTCAGATTCCGGCTGCTGGTCGGGCCGCCGTCTGCGTACGCCACGCGGTGGTCGAGGTCGCAATGCTCGGCACGTGCCTCGCAGTACGGGAACGAGCACTTGGCGTGGAGCAGCTCGGCCTGGCGGCGTTGCCGGGCGGTCGGGGTGTAGCCGGTGGCTTCGATGTCTTCGGCCAGGTCGACCACGACGACCGGTTTGATCACGGTGCCCGGCGTGGTGGCCCACTGCTCGAGCCGTTCAAGGGCGACCAGGCCCCGGGTGTTCTCAAGACGCACCAGCCCGGTGCCGGCCAGGTCGCGGGTGTCGGTGTGGACGACGAGCTCGACCACCCGGGCCACGCCGGGGACACCGTCGAGGGAACCGGAGTTGTACGCCCGCCCGAGCACCCCGAGCGCTGCTGCACGCCGCACATCGAGACTCGCGTCGGCGTAGTCGTCCTGGTCGAGGAGACCGTGCGCGATCGCCGCGACCGCCTGCTCCAGATCCAGGGCGTCGGCGGCGTCGAGGACCCCGTCGAGGTAGCCGAGCGCGAGCACGGCCCGGCCTTGCTCGGCACCGGTCGGGGTGAAGGGCAGGTCGGTGGTGGTGATGGTGACCGACCGGTGCTCGACCGCATCCGACTCGGCCACCGCAGCAGCCACATCGGGTTCGAATAGGGCGGCGGCCTGGGTGATCATCCGCTCCAGCTGCCGGACCCCGACCTGGTGCGCATACGGTCCGATCTGCTGGTCGACCCACGCAGCGGCATCGGCAGCCAGGTTCCGGGTCAGGTCGGCGATCCGACGAGCCCGCCAGGCCAGCAGGGACCCGTCGAGGATCCGCGCCCACACATGCTTGAGGCGGTAGCGCAGCTCGACCGCGTCCCCAAGGAACCTCTTCCCTACCTGGGTCGAGCGCCCCAGAACAGCGGCGAACTCGACCGCGGCAGCCTCGGAGACCAGCGGTGCCCCGGGTCCGGCCAGGGGCAGCATCCGGTCCCCGAACCTGTCCCCGTCCAACCGCGCCGACTCCTCACGGTCCCGGACCGAATGCAGCGCCGCGAACCGTGCCGCAGCGATCAACACATCCCGGTCAGCCTGCTCCGCGACCGCCCGCGACGTACGCACCACAGCCAGCAGATCGCTGGTGGTGTCGTCGGGGTCGAGGAGTGCTTCCATGCCTCGTATTTTACCAAGTCCAGGCCCTGTTGTGGACGGTATTTCCGCAGGTCAGATGGCGTATTCACGCCATCTTAGACGGCCCAGTTTGGCGCGTTGCGCCACCGGTTTCGCGACCGATGTGCAGGCGCCGTGAGTGCCGGCTCCCAACCCAATCCGACGCCCGACAGGGCTGGCCGTCGACCCGACAGCCAGCCAGATTTTCTCGATCGGACCCGCCCGAAAGGGTCGGCGGCCAAACACCGCGGCAGCGAGACCACACCAGCCGAACAAGCAACCCGGTCGGCGCGGCGGCCGCTGATCAGTGACGTACGGCGTTGGCGCGGTCGCGCTCGTTGAGCACCCGCCAGCCGTCATAGTCCCAGTTCCGCGCCAGCTTCTGGGCGTGCTTGGGAGCGTCGCCCTCGTGGTTGCGGATGACGAGTTCGCGCACGGCGAACTCCACCGCCTCCTGGGGCGTGGTCGTGCCGGAGATCCGCTGGATCTCCTCGAGCAGTTCGTCGTCGAGCTCGATCTGGGTGACAGCCATCGTCAGCACCTCCATGTGCATCAGCGGTTGATGTCCTGGTCCATCCAGAGTACGCGCCCGATGGGCGACGAGAGGCCGGTCCGGCTAGCGGCCACCCATACCGTAGGCGCGGGTCACGGTGGCGACGCGCACCTGGTAGTCCTCGTACCAGAGGCTGCGACCGGTCTGTTGCGCACGACGGTGCCGGCGAGCGTCTTCCATGACCGGGCGGCCTGCTCGTCGGTCCAGTACGAGACGGTGATGCCGAGGCCGTCCCGGGCCGACTCGATGCCCAGGTACCCCGGCTGGTCGGCGGCGAGCTCCTCCATCCGAGCGGCGGTCTCGGCGCAGCCCTCGCCGGTCGGCGTGCGCAGCGAGTTGAAGATGACGGCCGTGTACGGCGGCTCGGGTGTCTGCGCGATGCTCACCGACGGCCTCCTGCGATGGCGTCCAGCGGCTCGGTGCCGGGCTCGAGAGGCAGCCGGAGGGCGCGTACGGCGAACGAGATCGCGTGGTACCAGCCGGCCAGCAGGGTGAGCTCGACCGCGGCGTCCTCGCCGGCCGCGTCGACCAGCGCGGACCAGGTCGTGTCGCTGATGTCGGCGTCCGCATACAGCTCGTCCACCGCCCGCAGCACCGCTCGGTCGGCCGCCACCCAGCAGGGGTCTTCGGGGGGCCCGTGGGCGAGCGAGGCGAGCTGCGCGGGATCGAGCTCGGCCTTCTCGGCGAAGTGGGCGACATGGACGCCCCACTCGTAGTCGGCGCCGCAGAGCGCCGTGGTGCGGTCGATGACCAGCTCGCGCTGGCGCAGGGTCAGCGCCGAGCGCCGGGAGAAGTAGTGGCGGCCCCAGCCGGCCACTCCGTGGGCCAGGCCAGGACGCCTCGCCATCACCCGGAAGAGCTGGATCGGCGGACCGAGAAGGTCCAGGGCGGCCTGGGTCTCCTCGTCGTAGGGCGGACTGACGGGAGCGACCCGGGGTTGCTTCGATTTCAGAGGCATGCTCGGATGCTAGCCTCGGTGCTTCGGAAAGGAAAGCAATTATGACGACACCGATGCCGGGCCGGCCGGTCCGCGGTTCCCGGACGGGTCGGCCGATCATGGTGCTCCTCGACCTGCTCGGCCGCCGCTGGGCGCTCCGGGTCCTGTGGGAGCTCAGCGACGGCCGGGCGATGACCTTCCGCGAGCTGCAGCACGCCGCAGGCGACATCTCCTCCAGCGTGCTGACCGCCCGTCTCCAGGAGCTGGCCGAGGCCGGTCTGGTCACCCACGACGGCGGCTACGACCTCACCGCCCACGGCAGGAGCCTGCTCGACCTGATGACACCCCTCGACGCCTGGGCGAAGGAGTGGTCGGCAGACCACTGACCGCGCTCTTACGGCGAGCCCGGTGGCGGACTCGCACAGGGATTCGAGACAATGCCCCTTATGGCACGCGGCAAGACCAAGCAGGACGTCCCCGACGACTTCGAGGAGCACATCCTCGACACCGACATCGGGGACGAGATGCGGTCCTCATTCCTGGAGTACTCCTACTCCGTCATCTACTCCCGGGCACTGCCCGACGCCCGCGACGGTCTCAAGCCCGTGCAGCGCCGGATCCTCTACACGATGAACGACATGGGCGTACGTCCAGACCGCGGCCACGTGAAGTGTGCCCGCATCGTCGGTGAGGTGATGGGCAAGCTGCACCCGCACGGCGACGGCGCGATCTACGACGCCCTGGTCCGGATGGCGCAGCCGTGGGCGATGCGGCTGCCGATGATCGACGGGCACGGCAACTTCGGCTCCCCCGGCGGTGACGACCCGGCTGCCGCGATGCGTTACACCGAGGCCCGGATGGGCCCGGCGGCGCAGGCGATGACCGATGACATCAAGGAAGACACGGTCGACTTCCGGCCCAACTACGACTCGCGGGAGATGGAGCCGAGCGTGCTCCCCGCCGCGATCCCCAACCTGCTGGTCAACGGCGCCACCGGCATCGCGGTCGGCATGGCCACCAACATGGCTCCGCACAACCTGGTCGAGGTCATCGCTGCCGCGCGCCACCTGATCAAGCACCCCGGCGCCGAGCTCGACACGCTGATGAAGTTCATCCCCGGCCCCGACCTCCCCACCGGCGGCACCATCGTCGGCCTGGACGGGATCCGGGATGCGTACGAGACCGGCCGCGGCTCCTTCAAGATCCGCGCCACCACGCGGATCGAGCCGTTCGGGCGCCGCAAGGGCATCGTGATCACCGAGCTGCCGTTCAACATCGGCACCGAGAAGATCATCGAGCGCGTCAAGGTCCTGGTGCAGTCCAAGAAGATCCAGGGCATCGCCGACCTCAAGGACCTCACCGACCGCGAGCACGGCACCCGGCTGGTGATCGAGGTCAAGAACGGGTTCGTGCCCGAGGCCGTCCTCGAGCAGCTCTACAAGATGACGCCGCTGGAGGACTCCTTCGGGATCAACAACGTCGCGCTCGTCGACGGGCAGCCGCGCACGCTCGGCCTCAAGGAGCTGCTCGAGGTCTTCCTGGGACACCGCTACGACGTCGTCCGCCGCCGCAGCCAGTTCCGCCGCGACCGGGCCGCCGACCGTCTCCATCTGGTCGACGGGCTGCTGATCGCGATCCTGGACATCGACGAGGTCATCCAGCTGATCCGCTCCTCCGACAACGCCGGCGAGGCCAAGGAGCGGCTGATGTCGGTCTTCGACCTGAGCCAGCCGCAGGCGGAGTACATCCTCGACATGGCGCTGCGCCGGCTGACGAAGTTCTCCAAGATCGAGCTGGAGAAGGAGCGCGACGACCTGCGCTCGACGATCGAGTACCTCGACTCGATCCTCGGCGACGACGAGATGCTGCGGAAGGTCGTCTCCGACGAGCTCGGCGAGGTCTCCAAGACGTTCGGTACGCCGCGGCGCACCGTGCTGCTCGCCTCCGCCGGCACCCCCGCGCTCGAGGCGATGAGCCTCGAGGTCGCCGACGACCCGTGCTTCGCGCTGCTCTCCTCGACCGGTCTCCTGGCCCGCTCCTCGGATGCCGAGCCCTTCTCGACCGGCTCGGGCCGCGCCAACCACGACGTGATCGTCTCGGTGGTCCCGGCGACCGCGCGCGGCCAGATCGGCGTGCTCACCTCCCGCGGCCGTCTCGTACGTCTCGGGGTGCTCGACCTGCCGGCGCTGCCGCCGACCCACGGCGACCCGAACCTCTCCGGCGGCCTGCCGCTGTCCGCGCTGCTCTCGCTGGAGTCGGACGAGCGCGCTCTGGCGCTCACGACGCTGGCCACCGACGGCCCCGGCATCGCGCTCGGCACCAAGCTCGGTGTCGTCAAGCGGGTCAACCCCGAGGTGCTGCTCAACAAGGACGAGTGGGAGGTCATCAAGCTCGGCGACGGCGACGAGGTGGTCGGCGCCGCCCAGCTGCGCACCGGCACCGAGTCGTTGGTCTTCGTCACCTCCGACGCTCAGCTCCTGCACTTCCCGGCGGACGTCGTCCGTCCTCAGGGCCGCAGTGCCGGCGGGATGGCCGGCGTCCGGATGGCCCACGGGTCCAAGGTCGTCTTCTTCGGCGTCGTCTCCCCCGACGCCCCCGAAGGTGCCGCGGTCGTGACCGTCGCCGGTTCGTCGAGCGCTCTGCCCGGGACCGAGACGGGCTCGGTGAAGACCACGCCGTTCAGCGAGTACCCGGCCAAGGGCCGGGCCACCGGCGGCGTACGTGCGCACCGCTACCTCAAGGGCGAGGACTCGATCGTCTTCGCCTGGGTCGGCGCCGCTCCTGCGATGGCCGCCGCGGCCTCCGGGGCGCCCATCGACCTGCCCGAGGTCGACCCGCGCCGCGACGGCTCCGGGGTCCCGCTGGAGCAGCCGATCGACGCCGTCGCCGGCCCGGTCGCCAACCGCTAACTCGCTGGTCGAGCCGGATTCGTGAGGAACGAACGAATCCGTGTCGAGACCAACACGGTCCCCTCGGCGCTCGAGGGGACCGTGTTGGTCTCGACACGCTCGCTGGCGCTCACGGCTCGACCAGCGGTTGTCAGCGCAGCGCGATGGGGTTCACCGGTGCCCCGACGGCTCCGGTGACCCGCAGCGGTGCCGCGGTGAGCAGGAAGTCGTAGCGACCATCCGCCGCGCACGCTGAGGCGAGTCCGTCCAGGTCCCACATCTCGCCCAGGAAGAGGCCCAGGTGTGGGATCGCGACCTGGTGCAGCGGCTGGAAGGCCTCGTCGAACTCGTTGGGCCGCACCTCGAAGCCCCAGGTGTCGGTGGCGATCGCGGCGATCTCGGTGCGGTGCAGCCAGTCGGCGGTGGTGAAGGAGAGGCCGGGGGCTGGTCCCCCGGCGTAGCCGCCCCAGCCCTCACCTGCGGCGACGCCCCGGCGGGCGCGGGAGAGCTGCCCGGTGCGTACGACGACGATGTCGCCGCGACCCACGGCCGCGCTGGCGCCCTGGGCAGCGATGGTGCGCTCCAGGTGCTCCTCGGTGATGGCGAAGCCGTCGGGGAGCTCTCCGTCTGTCCCGATCGCGCGGCCGACGTCGAGCAGCACCCCGCGGCCGCAGACCACGTCAGCGACGGTCTCGATCCCGGTGACACCGTCGCCCAACGACGTGACCACCGACTCCGCCGGGCGGCCGTTCCAGGCCCGCCCGTGGTCGAAGATGTGCCCGAGCCCGTCCCACTGGGTCGAGCACTGCAGCGGCATCGCGATCACGTCGTCGGCGCCGCCGATCCCGTGCGGGAACCCCTGGATGCCGGCCACCGCGTCGGTGCCGGTGTCGAGCATGGTGTGCACCGGATTCGTACGCCGCCGCCAGCCGTTCTGCGGCCCGTCCATGTCGAAGGGCAGCGAGAGCGAGTAGGACCGCCCGGTCCGCACCAGCCCCGCAGCCGAGACCCGCTTGGCGTCGGTGAGGAAGTTCATCGTCCCGCGGACGTCGTCCTCGCCCCAGCGTCCCCAGTTGGAGACCCGGGCGACCGTCTTCGCGATCTCGCCCTCCGGGTCGCTTCGATCCAGGCGGGTCATGAGGCGTCCAGCTCGGCGAAGGTGTCGGAGACCCAGTCGGCGATGAAGCCGATGACGTGCGGGAAGTGGTCCAGGCCGATGTGCTCGGTGGCGCCCTCCTCCGGCGTGAAGATCCGCAGCTCGCGCTTGGGGCTGTTGACCGCCTGGTCGTAGGAGCGATGCGCGTAGGAGAGCGGGATCTGGCGGTCGTTCTCCCCGTGGGCGATGAGGAACGGCACGGTGATCTCCTCGACCACGCCGTCGAGGTTCACGTCCTCGGCGAAACCGATGAACGTGTCGATGTCGGGCTGCCCCCACACCCACAGCACGTGGTCCCAGTAGTGCGGCACCGGGTTCTCACCCTCACGCTGCAGCCGGCGCTTCTGCACCGCACCCCAGTCGTGGTTGGCGCCCCAGGCCACGCACAGCGCCAGCCGCTTCTCGTACGCCGCGGCGCGAGGCGCGTAGTAGCCGCCCAGCGACCAGCCCACGAGCCCGATCCGGTCCGCGCGCACGTCCGAGCGCGTCTCGAGCCAGTCGACGCAGGCCGCGGCCCAGGCCTCGGTGTCGACGCGCGCGGTGAGGCCGTCGAGACGCAGCGCCTCACCGGCGCCGCCGCAGTCGACCATCAGCGTCGAGATACCGCGAGCTGCGAGCTCGGTGTGGACGCCGGCGCCGACCATCATCTCCTTGGTCGAGTCCAGACCGTTCCACACGATCATCACGGGCGCCGGCGTCCCGTCCCGATGAGCCGGGTGGAAGTAGGCGGGCAGGGTGGTCTCGCGGCCGTCCTCGACGTACGGGATCGCGACCTTCACCGTCGGCTGGTCGAGGAGCTCGAAGGAGCGGACCAGCAGGTCGACACTGCGCTGGTACTCGGCGTTGCGGTCCGGGTCCTTCGCGCTCTGCATCCGCTCGGCCTGGGAGACGTAGACGGAGGCCCGGAAGAGCTTCTGCCCGGCCGTACGCCGGTGGCCGGCCTTCTCGGCCTCGCCCGCCTGCTCCTCGAGCTGGTCGGCGACACTGCGCCAGGCGGCCATGAACTCGGTCGTGCCCACGTCGGAGCCCTGCGCGGCCAGCTCCTTGAGCGGCCGGCAGGCACGGTCGACCTCGTCGATCAGGCCGCCGGAGTTGAGCGTGGCGACCACACCCAGGTTCCACACGTAGTTGCCGGGAAAGTACTCGAACATCTCTTGTCCTCTTCTGATGGATGATTCTCAGCGCAGCGCGTCGGAGACGGCCTTGGCGCCGGCGTGCGAGGCGATCCCGCCGTCGACGGGGATCTCGGCGCCGGTGACGTACGCCGCGCCGTCACCGAGCAGGAAGACCACCACCGACGCCACCTCGTCAGGCGTGCCGACCCGGCCGAGCGGGGTCGCGGCTACGGAGGCGTCACGGAAGGCGGGCGAGGCGGAGGCGGTCATGGCGGTCTCGATGAAGCCGGGGTGCACCGCGTTGACGCGGATCCTGCGCTCGCCCAGCTCGAGCGCCGCGGCGTGCGTGAGTCCACGGACGGCCCACTTGCTGGTCGTGTAGGCCACCGGATAGTGCCCCTGCATCGCGGCAAGCGATCCGATCGTGACGATCGACCCGCCGGCCGGCATCAGCGGCGCCAGCGCCTGGATCCCGAGCAGCGGTCCGATCACGTTGACGTCGTGGGTGTCTCGCATGTCGGCGACACTCGCCGCTCCGACCCGCGCACGTCGCGTCACCCCGGCACAGCTCACCAACCCGTGTACGGGCCCGGCGAGCTGGTCCCCCAGCCGGGTCCATGCGTCTTCGTCGCGGACGTCGAAGATCCGCACACCGGGACCGGGCTCGCGGTCCAGGCCCACCACCGTCCCGCCCGCCGCGGCCACGGCGGCCACGACCGCCGCCCCGATCCCCGAGGCGGCCCCGGTGACGACGACCGTACGTCCGGCCAGCGAGCTCATCGCGAGCCCTCGCGAACAGCCGCGCGCTCGTCACCGCCGCGGCGGCGCACCGGCGGCAGCTCGGGGGCGGGCGGCGCGGCCGCGACGGTGTTGGTGAGGGTGCCGATCCCCTCGACCTCGAGGGTGACCACGTCACCGGGCTGGAGCGGCTTCGGCTCCTGCGAGCCATGCCGGCCCCAGAGCTCGGCCAGGCACCCGCCGTTGCCGACGGTGCCCGAGCCGAGGACGTCGCCGGCGACGACGCGGGAGTCGCGGGAGGCGTACGCGATCATCGTCTCGAAGGTCCAGCCGACGTTCGAGAGCCGGTCGCGGCCGACCTCGGTGCCGTTGACCGACACCGTGCACAGCAGATCGAGGAAGCCGTCCTCGTCGCGGTAGGGCTCCAGCTCGTCGGCCGTCACGATCCAGGGCCCGAGCGTGGTGGCGAAGTCCTTGCCCTTGGCCGGTCCGAGACCGACCTGCATCTCGCGGCCCTGCAGGTCACGCGCGGACCAGTCGTTGAGGATCGTGTAGCCGAAGACGTACGCCCCGGCCTCCTCGGGCGCGACGGACCGGCCTTCGGCCCCGACGATGGCGGCGACCTCGAGCTCGAAGTCGCGGGCCGCGCAGGCCGCGGGGAACGGGACTTCCGCGCCCGGCCCGAGGATCGCGTGCGGGTTGGTGAAGTAGAAGGCCGGGGCGTCATACCAGGCGTCGGGGACGCCGACGGCGCCGTCGACCGAGCGGCGTACGCCCTCGACGTGCTCCTCGAAGGCGACGAAGTCGCGCACCGAGGCCGGCTCCAGCGGCGCCAGCAGCTCGACCTCGGCGAGGTCGATGGCCTCCGCCGCCCGGGCATGGTCGGCGGCACGGTCGAGCACCTCGCGCCCGCCGGTGATGAGCGTACGCATCGAGTGCCGGACGGCGAACGGGTGCAGTCCGTCCTCGGTGACCAGGCCGACCCGCGGCACCCGCAGGCCGCGGTCGAGATAGGTGGCGAGCTTCATCGAGTCCTCCTCAGACCGGCGGGGCGACGAAGACGCCCTTGTCCGGGTCGTTGAAGGACTTGCCGGCGATCAGCTCGTCCATCGGGTTGGCGGTGCCCCACTGGTCGGAGACCTCCGGGTCGCTGAAGTCGTACAGATGCGGGTGCCAGTTGTCCTCGACGAGCTCCTCGAGCTCGGTGGTGTACTCGACGGTGTTGCCGTGCGGGTCCAGGAAGTAGCTGAAGGTGTTGTTGCCGGCCAGGTGCCGCCCCGGCCCCCAGATCTTCTCCACGCCTGCCCGCAGCAGCCGCCCGGTGCCGCGCATGTACTCGTCCAGGCCGCGCATCTCGAAGGAGGCGTGGTGCAGCGCGACGTGCGGCCCGCGGGCGATCGCGAGGCTGTGGTGGAACCGGTTCGTACGCAGGAACCACATCATCGAGCCCAGCCGCGGGTGCATCAGGGTGTCGGAGAGCGCGAAGCCGAGGTGGCGCTGGTAGAACGCCACGGTCTGCTCGGGGTTGGGCGAGTTGATGACGACGTGGGAGAGCTTGACCGGGACCGCCTCGCCCTCCTCGATCCTGCGGTGCTGCCGCACGGCGACGTCGCAGGAGACCTCGACCGTACGTCCGTCGTTGTCGAAGAAGCGGAAGCCGTAGCCGCCGCCCGGCGTCAGCACCGGGCCCGGCTCGCTGACGAGCTTCACCCCGGCACGGCCGAGCCGCTCGGCCATCGCGTCCACATCGGCCGGGCTGGCCGCACCGAACGCGATCAGGTCCAGGCGCTTGTCGTCGGCGCGGCGCAGACGCACGGAGTAGTGCTCCGGGGAGCCCTCCGCAGCCAGGAACGCCAGCCCGCTGTCGGTCGCCTCGGCCTTGAGCTTCCAGGTGTTCGTGTAGAACTCCAGCTGCCGCTCGTAGTCGGGCACGGCCAGGTCGACGTGGCGCAGGTGGGTGATCAGCCGCTCGGCTGGCGGGGTCTCGATGATGGTCTCGGTCACGGTGTTCTCCTCGTGAGATGGGGTGGTCAGGCGGGCTGGGTGACGAGGGCGGCGACGCGGGCCATCAGCCCGGGTACGTCACCGCGCTCGCGCGCCTTCAGCCAGGTGCAGAGCTGGAGCGAGGCCTCGACGACGGCCCGCGCACGGGGCAGCCGGCGCTCGGTGAGCGCGGGCCAGACGGCGGCCAGGTCGTCGGCAGCGGTGAGCAGCTCGGCGAGCACGGCGGCGTCCTCGAGCGCCTGGGCGGCGCCCTGGGCGAGGGTCGGCGGGCAGCTGTGCGCGGCGTCGCCGATGACGACGACCCGGCCCCGGTTCCAGGGGCCGTCGACGACGTGGCTCTCGAAGTGGGTGTAGTTGACCCGCTCGGCGTCGGTCAGGGACGCGCGGATCTGGTCCCACGGCCCGTGGTACGCCTCGGCCAACTCGCGCATCACCGCCAGTCCCTCCTCGGCCGACAGCCCGCTCCGGTCCTGGGCCGGCTCCACGACGTAGGCGTAGAGGCTCTCGTCCGAGGTCGGGCAGTAGCCCGCGATGTAGGACGGTCCGCCGTAGAAGAGGTCGGTGCGGGTGACCTCGGCCGGTCGACGCGTGAACGCTCGCCAGATGCCCATGCCCACCGACTCGGGCTCGACCTCGATGCCGATCGCCCGACGTGTCCACGACCGCACGCCGTCGGCGCCGACGACGAGGTCGTAGCGCCCGTGCGACCCGTCCGCGAAGGTGACGTCGGCGCCCGTCTCGTCCTGCTCGATGCCGGACGGTGCGATCCCGAAGCGCACCTTGGCGCCGGCCGCGACGGCGCGGTCGAGGAGGATCCGGGCCAGGGCGGGCCGGTACATCCCCATCGTCGCCGGCAGATCCGGACCACCGGTGCGGTGGTCCTCGAGCTCGACGAGCAGCGTGCCGGCCGGGTCCGGCGCGCGCAGCCCGAGGGTGTCGTACCCGTAGCCCTCGGCGCGCACCTGCTCCCACACACCGAGGTCGCGCAGCACCCGCAGCGCGTTGCCCTGCAGGGTGATCCCGGAGCCGAGGGCGGAGAGGTCCGGCTTGGCGTCGACGAGGTCGACGGAGACGCCCCGCTCGGCGAGCAGGATGGCGGTCGCCGTCCCGGCGGTTCCGGCACCGATGACGAGAACCGAGCTGATGGCGGGCATGAGATCTCCCTGATGTGCGAGATGGTGGAGTGACGAGCACCACTCTGAACCGCACGCAACTATTCGGGAAGAGCAGACTTCCTATCCCGCCTATACACGGCGTTTATAGTCAGACACCATGGCGACCGATCCGCTCCGCAACCTCGATCTCAACCTGCTGCTCTCCCTGGACGCACTGCTCGAGGAGCGCAACGTCACCCGCGCGGCGGCGCGGCTCGGACTGAGCCAGCCCGCGGTCTCGGCCGCACTGCGGCGCCTGAGGCGTCACTTCGGCGACGACCTCCTCGTCCGCACCGGCAACCGCTACGACCTCACTCCCCTGGCCACCCAGCTGCGCGGGACCACCACGACAGCCCTGGCCGGCGTACGCCGCGTCTTCGAGGCCGAGCCGGGCTTCGACCCGGCGACCTCGACCCGCGAGTTCACCGTGGTCGCCTCCGACTACTCCACCACCGTCCTCGGCGACCATCTCGCCACCGAGCTGGCCCGCGAGGCCCCCGGCGTACGCCTCCGGTTCCAGATGCAGACCCACGACGACGTCGACCAGGCGCCGGAGTCGCTGCGGCACGTGGACGGGCTGGTCCTCCCCCACGGCTTCCTGCAGGACCAACCCGCGGTCGAGCTCCACACCGACAGCTGGGTGCTGGTCGTGTCCGCCGACAACGACGCCGTCGGCGAGACGATCACCATGGAGGAGCTCGCAGAGATGCCCTGGGTCGTCACCCACCACGCCCCGACCGCCTTCACCCCAGCCGTACGCCAGCTCAGCATGATCGGGGTCGAGCCCGACGTCCATGTGGTGACCGAGAGCTTCCTCCCGGTGCCGTTCCTGGTCGCCGGGACCCCGCGCGTCGCCCTCCTGCAGCGCCAGCTCGCCACCCGGCTGGCGGGCGCCGCCGGCGTACGCATCCTCGACTGCCCGTGGGACGTGGTCCCGCTGAAAGAGGCGTTCTGGTGGCACCCCGCCCATCGCGCGGACCCGGCGCACGGCTGGCTGCGCCGGATGATGACGCGTGCCGCCGCGCGACTGGAGGAGCCGGACTGACCATCGGGTATCGACGAGGCTGATACCCGGCAGAAGCAGGTTTGGCTTCCGCAATACCTCCTGGATCTCCCACGATGCTGTGACTGCTGTCACACGATCTCGGCCTGATCCATGGAGACCCCATGTCCGACACCCTCACGCCCGTCCGGCAAGCCGGACGCACGCAGGGCTTCCTGCTGATGTTCATGAGCTGCCTGCCCGTCCTCGGCGCCGTACTGCTCGCTCCCGTCCTGCCCCGGATGCAGGACCACTTCGGCCACAGCGGTGCCGCGACCGCGCTGGTCCCGCTCTCCCTCACCGTCCCGGCTCTGATGATCGCGCTGCTGGCGCCGTTCGCGGGCCGTATCGTGGACACGTTCGGGCGCAAGCGGCTGCTGCTCACCGGCCTGGCGGTCTACACCGTCTTCGGCACCGCGCCGCTGTGGTTGGACGGGCTGGGCGCGATCGTCCTCAGCCGCGCGGGGGTCGGCGTCGCCGAGGCGGCGATCATGACCTGCTGCACGACGCTGATCGCGGACTACTTCAGCGGCACCGAGCGCGACCGCTGGCTCGGCATGCAGACCGTCTTCGCGTCGCTGTCGGCCACGGTGTTCTTCGCGCTCGGCGGGGCGCTGGGCGCCCAGGACTGGCGCACCCCGTTCTGGCTCTACGCCTCCAGCCTGCTCTTCCTCGTCCTCGCCGCGGCGCTCGTCTGGCAACCCGCCGGCGAGACCACCTCCACCGGGGAGCGTGCCCCGCTCCCGCCGCTGCCCGCTCGCGCCCTGGCGCTGCCCTGCGCGATCACGGTCGTGGGCGGCATCGTCTTCTACACCCCGATCGTGGAGCTCCCCTACCTGCTCGACGCGGCCGGCATCACCGCCGTCCCGGCGATCGGCGCGTTCACAGCGCTCGCCTCCCTCGCCACCGCCGGTGGTGCGTACGCCTTCGGCCGGGTGTCCGGCCGCGGCACCGCCACGCTGCTGCCGATCTCCTTCGGGCTGGCCGGGATCGGGCTGGTCGTGCTCGGTGCCACCTCGGTGGTGCCCGTCATCGTGCTCGGCGCGGTCATCGCCTCGGCGGGCACCGGCCTGATGCTGCCCACCCTGCTCGTCTGGGCCCAGTCCGGCCTCACCTTCGAGCAGCGCGGTCGCGGTACGGGCCTGTGGACCGCCGCCCTCTTCCTCGGCGAGTTCGTCTGCCCCCTCCTGGTCCTCGCCTTCACTGGTGCCCTCGGCGGCCTCGGCGCCGCCGTCGTCCTCGTCGGCGCCGTCGCCGTCCTCCTCGCCCTCCTCACCCGCCGCGTCCTCACGAACGCCGTGGAGAACGGCCGCCGCATCGCCGAGGAGGCGACCTGGGCTCCCTGAGGGTTGCGGGGCGTGGCATTCTGACCCGCATGCCCCTGAGCCTGCCACGCCTCGCCTTCGCTCTCGTCGCCCTTCTGGCCGCGCTTCTCGTGATGACCTCGTGCGGCGACGAGGACCCGGCCAATGGGCGTACGCCGAAACAGGTGCTCGCAGCGGCGCAGAAGCACCTCGACGAGACGAGCGGGATCAACTTCTCGATCGCCTCCGACGACCTGCCCGAGGGCATCACGACGCTGAAGGCGGCGACCGGGACGCTGACCCGCGAGCCCGCGTTCCAGGGCAAGCTGACGGTGCCGGTGATGGGTTCTGAGGCGCAGGTCGAGGTGGTCTCGGTCGACGGCGTCGTCTACGCGAAGCTGCCGTTCACGACCGCGTTCCAGGAGCTCGACCCGGCTGACTACGGCGTGCCCGACCCGGCCGCGCTGATCGCTCCGGAGACGGGCATCTCCTCGCTGCTCGCCGCGACCGAGGACGTGAAGATCGGCAAGTCGGTACGCGGCGGCGCCGACAACGACGAGATCCTCTCGACCTACACCGGCACACTCCCGGACACCGCGGTCCAGAAGATCCTCGCCGGTGCGACCGGCGACTTCGACGTCACCTACATCATCAACGACTCCGACGAGCTCACCGAGGCCACCATCAAGGGCAACTTCAGCGGTGAGGGCGAGGCGGCGTACTCCTACACGATCGACGTGACCGAGTACGGCGTCGAGAAGGAGATCGCCAAGCCGTGAGAGCCGTTCTGTGGCTCGCCGCGATCGCGGTGGCGTTCGCCGCCGCGGACACCTACGTCGTGGTGCTGGCGCTGCCGGACATGATGGCGGGCGTCGGGCTCTCGATCGAGGAGCTGCAGCGGGCCGCGCCGCTGATCTCGGGGTTCCTGCTGGGCTATGTGGCCGTGCTGCCGCTGATCGGACGCCTCGCCGACCTGCTCGGGCACCTGCCGGTGCTCGTCGGCGGGCTGGTCGTCTTCGCGTTCGGCTCGTTCCTGACGGCCCTGTCGTGGGACCTGGCCGCGATGGTGGTCGGCCGGTTCTTCCAGGGGCTGGGCGGTGGCGCACTCGTCCCGGCGACCCTCGCTCTCGTCGCGGCGCTCTACCCGGCCGAGCGCCGCGGGGTTCCGCTCGGGCTGGTCTCGGCGGTCCAGGAGCTCGGCTCCGTGCTCGGGCCGCTCATCGGCGCGGCCGTCCTCGCCGTCGCGGACTGGCGCGCGATCTTCGGGCTCAACCTCGTGGTCGGCGTCGTACTCGCAGTGGCGATCCGGAAGCTGGGCCGCGCGGACTCCGTCCGGGATCGTCCACGGCGACCGGACCTGATCGCAATGCTGCTGTTGGTGGTCGCCGGCGCCGCGTTCGTGCTGCTGGCGGTCGAGCCGACCGCCCTGGTCCAAGACCTGACCTGGGGCGCGCTCTACGTGCCCGCGGCCGGATCCACGCGCTGGCTGACCCCGCTGGGCCTGGTCACGATCATCGCCACCGTCGGGTTCTTGGTGAAGTGCGGCCTGCGGCCGGGCGTACGCCGCGTGCTCGGCCGGATCGCCGCCGAGGTCGACCTTCTCGGGGCGCTTCTGCTCTCGTTCGCGCTGGCCGGGGTGATCCTGGCCTTCGCGACCGCCGACCCCGAGGTGGCGGTCTTCTCCGAGCAGGGCACCTGGTACCTGGTCGCCGGCGGGCTGGCACTGCTCGGATTCGTCTTCCACCTGCGCCGGGCGCAGGACCCGATCGTGCCCCGGGGCGCGTTCGCCCGCACGCCCGCGTGGGGCTCGGTGCTGATCTCGTTCTTCGTCGGCGCCGCACTCGTGGCAGCGCTCATCGACGTACCGCTCTTCGCCCGCACCACGATCTACGGCGACAGCCAGCTGAAGGCTGCCCTGGTGCTGCTCGAGTTCCTGGTCGCCCTGCCGGTGGGTGCCGTCGCCGGCGGTTTCCTCACCCGGCGGCTGCCGGCGGGCGTGATCGCCGGCGGCGGGATGCTGCTGGCCGCGGTGGCGTTCGTGTTCATGGCACGCTGGGACGCTGACGCGCTGCGCTCGCTGTCGGCGACCGTCGTGCTCGTCGCCGGTGGCCTCGGCTTCGGCCTCGCCCTGGCGCCGGTCAACGCGGCGATCCTGGCCACGACCGAGCAGTCGATGCACGGCCTGACCACCTCGTTCACGGTCGTGGCTCGCATGGTCGGGATGCTGGTCGGCATCTCGGCGCTGACCACGATCGGCCTGCGCAGCTACTACGCCGCCCAGGCCGACCTGCCGTCGCTGTCGTCGGTGTGCACCGGCGGCGGCATGTGCGAGGAGTATCAGGACCTGCTCATCGGCGCCGCCATCGCACAGGAGCACACCGTCTTCGCCGGCGCCGCGGTCTGCGCCGGGATCGCCGCCCTGCTCTCCGTGGTGCTCCTGCGAGGCGCGCCCACCCGGGCACTCTCTCCCACCGAGACCGTCACCGCTCTGTAGGGGCCTGAGCTAACCGATCCGGACGCGGAGCCGCTCGCGGGCGGGGATCCGCGGATAGGTGCTTCCGCGCTCGACCACGTTCCAGGGAGCGGCGGCGAAGACCTCGGCGGTTGCCGAGATCATCGCGATCGTCGACGGCTCACCGGGGCACCGGTGTCCCTCGGCGGGGTCTCCCCCGCCCTGCGGGACCAGCTCGAACTCGTCGACCTCTCGGCCGAGGAACCGCTCGGTCGAGAACGTGTACGGCGCGGACCACGAGGCCGGGTCCAGGTTGGTCCCGGGGACGTCGAGGACGACCCGCTTCCCCTGCGGGACGATCTGGCCGTCCCAGTCGCCGTGCTGGCGCGCGATGCCGGCGAGCGCCGGGACGAACGGGAAGACGCGGCGTACCTCCTGGGTGAAGGCGTGGCGTCGCGCGGGATCCTCGGCGAGCGTCGGGCGCAGCTGCGGTTCGTCGTCGAGGGTCTGGACGGCGAAGGTGCCGAGGTAGGCCACGGCGACCGCGGGCCGCAGTACGTTGAGCAGCTCCACCGCCGCCACCGGAACCGGCAGCAGCTCGCCCTCCGGGTCCCGCCAGGTGGCGATGGTCTCCACCGGCGTGGTGGGCGGGGTCGTGGCCGACCGCGCCTCCCGGATGAGCGCCCGGGCCCAGCGGTTGGCCCACAGCCGGGCCGCCCACGCCGTCGCATAGGAGGGTCCGGAGATCCCGAACCCGTCGACGATCCCGGCCAGCCGACGCCCGACCTTGTCGGGGTGGCGCACCGAGATGCCGGCCCATGCCAGGACCGCGCGGGCGTAGACCTCGGACAGCAGGTGAAACACGCTCACCGTCTCCCCGTGGCGTTCCCGAATCGATGTGCTGAGGTGGTGGCGTACCAGATCCTCGAGCGTCGAGGCAGCGGCATCGTCGAGCAGGCCGAGGAACTGCCCCTTGCGGTGCTGGTGCTCTTCACCGTCGAGTCCGTGGACGGCGCCACGGCCGAAGAGCAGGGTGGCCAGGGGTGCGGGCACCGCATCGGAGCGGCGGATGAACTGGGGGTCGTAGAAGCGGCGTACGGAGGCAGGACCGCTCACGACGACGGCATCGTCCCCGAGGAGCTTGACGGGGCAGACCGGCGGATCGCCGGCCCGCCGCCGAGCGTCGGGGATCGCGTGGTAGCCGTGCCGGAGCAGGTCCGCGGCGAGATCGCGGGACATCCGGTCGCCTCCCGTCAGGAGCCGCTGGTGACCCGGTCGCTCACACCCGTCACGCCGACCGAATGGGCACAGTGGGCGCAGCAGAACATGTGCTGCTCGTTCTGCACCCCGTGCCCGAGGATGCGGGTGCCGCAGTTGACGCACACGGGCGCGATCACCGCCACAGCACACTCGATCGAGTCGAAGACGTGGTGCTCACCCGAGGCCATCGTCACCTCGAAGCTCTCGTCGTAGTCGTTGCCGCACGTGACGCACTTACCCATGGTTCGGTCCTTTCCTTGCTTCGTACCGGACTTCACGCCGGACGCCACGCGGCCCGGGCCCTCGAGGGCCCGGGCCGCATGGTGTCTAGGTGAAGATGCTGACCCCACCAGGGCCGACCAACAGGCCGACGATGATGAGGACTGCTCCCCATAGGATCTGGCCGCGTACCAGGGCCAGGATGCCGCCGATAACCAGGACTGCCGCGATCAGCCAGAGAATTAGTGCCATGTGGATCTCACCTCGGTGTGTAGTTGTTGCGGGGGATGCTCAGACCTTGTCGTCCAAGCGGCTACGGAGCAGGGCCTTCGCCTCCTCGGCACCCTGCACGGAGTTGGCCTGCGCGCGAACGAACAGGTCTTCCAATTCGGTGTCCTTCGAGCGGCGCGCGTCCTCGATGTAGGTGTCCAGACGCAGCGCGTTGTTCAGGCATGCCTCGGTGAACCAGATGAGGTTGTAGTCCTTGTCAGGGGTACCCGTGACGACTCCAGTCTCAACGCTCTTCGTGGTCATGCGGATCACTCCTCATGAGGTCTCTCGTTCCTACACTCCGCCCGGTACCCAACTCGCGCGCCCCGCAAACCCTCCGTCCGGAAACGGAAGATCGCCTCGCGTCCGGGCGATCTCGGACGCGGTCTCACCGAGCGCTGTCGGTGGCGACCCACCGGAGCACGTCGTCCCACTCCTCGAGGAACCGCTCCAGGCCGTAGCGCCTTCTCGCGTGCCGGCGCCCGATGAGCCCGGCCTCCTCGGCGACGTCGGGATCCTTCATCAGGTGGCGTACGGCCGGGACGATCTCGTCGCGGCGGGTGGTGACGAACCCGGCCTCGTGCGGCACCGCGAGCGGGGTCTCGGTCGTCGCCAGGGCGACGACCGGCATACCGAGGTGCATCGCCTCGATCAGCGAGAGCCCCAGCGAGGTCCAGCGGTTGAGGTGGACGTAGACGCGACGTCGCGGGAGGTGATCGTGCAGATCCTGCTGCGACAGGTCCTCGTACGTCCGCAGCCCGTCGTAGGACGGCAGGCGCTCGACGCGCTGGCCGAAGACGTCGGCGCCGACGCCCTCGGCCAGCGCCGGGATCAGGTCGGCGCCGACCGAGCGGCCTCGGCGTACGGGATCGTTGACGACCACTCCGGCGCGCTCGATGTCCCCGGTGTAGCGGCGGCCCGGGTCGACGATGCCGTGCTCGATCACGGTGGTCGGGGTGCCGGAGCAGTCCCAGAGGAGGTCGTTGAACCCGGTGACGTGGACGATCGGGACACCGCTGCCCGCCATCGGGTGACGAGTGTCGGGGACCGCGCCGACGGGGGTGTTGTGCTCCACGTAGACGGCGGGCAGGTCCCGACCGGGGCGTCGACCGCCGAGCCACCGCTCGGCCAGCTCGACCTCGTGCGGCCGCTGCAGGACGACGACGTCGACCTCCTCGTCCGCCAGGGCCTCACTGCTCACCTCGCGGGCTGCCGACGGCCAGTCCGACGTGCTGGCGCGGCCGAGACCGTCGGGGCCGCGGTCGGGCGTGGTCGGGAGGAGATAGTCGTGGCGACCGTGCACGAACGCCCTCGTCCAGGTGCTGTGCACGTGCCAGATCAGGATTCTCATTCCCTCTCGGTGCCCGGGAGGCCCTGTGGTGATGCGGCGAATCAGGACAAGTTCCGAGGTCAGCGCACCGGCTCTGCCTCTGCTGCCGCCGTCGGGCTCGTCTCCTCACGCCATCGCGCCGTTCGCTTGAGCCCCTCCTCGAGCGGCATCTCCGGCTCCCAGCCGAGGAGCAGCCGCGCGCGGGTCAGGTCCGGGCGGCGTACGTGCGGGTCGTCCGTCGGCAGCGCCACGTGGTGGATCCGCGACTCGGACCCGGTCAGCTCGATGATCATCCGGGCCAGCTCGAGCATCGTGATCTCGTGGTCGTTGCCGATGTTGACCGGTCCCGCCACGTCGGCGCAGGCGAGCCGCAGCAGTCCCTCGACGGTGTCCTCGACCCAGCACAGGGACCGCGTCTGCGAGCCGTCACCCGCGACCGTCAGCGGAGCCCCGCTCAGGGCCTGGCCGAGGAAGGCCGGCACGACCCGGCCGTCATCGACGCTCATCCGCGGGCCGTAGGTGCTGAAGAGGCGCGCCACTGCGACGTCGACACCTCGCTCGCGGGCATAGGCCATCGTGGTCGCCTCCGCGAACCGCTGGCCCTCGTAGTAGACGCTGCGTACGCCGATCGGGTTGACGTGGCCCCAGTCCTCCTCGCGCTGGGGGTGCTCCTCGGGCTCCCCGTAGACCTCGGAGGTGGAGGTGAGCACGAACCTGGCGTTGTGGCGGGCGGCCAGCTCGAGTGCGTTGACCGTACCCGCGCTCGCCGCTCGTAGCGTCTCGAGAGGCAGCCGCTCGTAGTGCACCGGAGAGGCCGGGCAGGCCAGGTGCATCACCAGGTCGACGCCACCCGGGTCGGGGATCGAGTGGCTGGCGTCGGCGATGGTGATCGCGAACCCCGGGCGGCCGAAGAGATGCTCGATCTTGTCGGCTGAGCCGGTGAGCAGGTTGTCGACGATCCACACCTGCGCCCCGGCGTCCAGGAGCCGCTCGCTCACCCACGAGCCGACGAACCCGGCCCCGCCGGTGACCACCACCCGGGCGCCGCGCAATGACTCTTCCCAGGCGTTCATCGGTGTTCCTCCCAGGGCGTGTGTCCGTTTCACCTGCACTGGTACCCGCAGCCATCCATCCCAGCCTGGCCGTCCCGTTTACCACCCCCAGGGGTGGTTGCGGACCCCTACGGCCCACACCCGCCGGGGTGAACCTTGCGCAGAAGCCGTTGGGAGACGGTCGAGTCGGGCACTACCTACACATGACGACGACAACTTTCGAGACAGACCTACCCCGGGCCGAGCGACAGCGTCTGACCTCAGAGCTGTTGGCGAAGGCACACACCGCGGAAGGTGAGGAGCAGGACCGGATCCTCGAGGAGGTGATCCTCCTCAACGCCGCGGTCGCCCGCTCGATC
Organism: Nocardioides sp. NPDC087217; assembly: GCF_044744805.1. Taxonomy (NCBI): domain Bacteria; kingdom Bacillati; phylum Actinomycetota; class Actinomycetes; order Propionibacteriales; family Nocardioidaceae; genus Nocardioides; species Nocardioides sp. NPDC087217. The sequence goes on along the minus strand of NZ_JBIUZB010000006.1, from coordinate 269,205 downwards.
GCCCACCGCTACACCGGCCGTGGCATCCCCCGTGCGGACCTGGAGCAGGTGGCGTACATCGCCCTGGTCCGGGCCGCGAAGAGCTTCCACCCCGATCGTGCCGACGACTTCCTCACCTATGCCGTACCCACGATCCGCGGTGAGGTGAAGCGCTGGTTCCGTGACCACGGCTGGACGGTACGGCCGCCGCGACCCATCCAGGAGCTGCAGAGCACGCTGCTGCGGATCGGGTCGGAGCGGGGAAACCTGCCCACCTCCGAGCTGGCCGAGATCGCCCACGTGCCGGAGCAGAAGGTACGCGAGGCGCTCGATGCCCGCGGTTGCTTCACCCCGTCCTCGCTGGACGCCCCGCTGCGCCCCGGCGAGGCCCAGTCCTCGGCCGAGGCGACCATCGGCGACATGCTGCCCGGAGTCGACGGCGGACTCGCCGACTGCGAGACCCGTCTGGCCCTGGAGCAGGCGATTCACGTGCTGTGCCCGCGTGACCAGCTCGTGGTGAGGCTGCGCTTCATCGAGGACCGTAGCCAGGCAGAGATCGGCGAGGCCATCGGCGTCACCCAGACCCAGGTCTCCCGGATCCTGACCCGGATCATCGACGAGCTCCGTGCGCAGCTCGAAGGCGTAGGACTCGCCGCATGACCCGCACCCACGACGGGTACGGGACACGAAAGCCGACCCCGACACAAGGAGATCTGGCATGACGTACTCAACGATCACCGGCGAGCGATCCAAGAACGCTCAGCGCTCGCTGTGGAACGGCACGACGCCCAAGACCAAGTGGCAGGAGTCGTCCTGGGGCAAGCGGCTCACGGCTGTCGCCGCCTTCGCGGCCCCGATCGCGATCACCGTCGCCACCACCGTCATCCGCAAGAAGGGCACCGAGGCACTGCTGCGAAAGTTCAAGGGAGGCAAGAAGAAGTGAGGACGAAACGCAACCTCTTCACCTTCGCCTTGGGTGGGGTAGCCGGCTACGTCGTCGGCCGCTACCCCGCCGCCACGTACGAGAAGGTACGTGACGGAGCCGGCATCACCCTGGGTCTGGCCCGTGACCGGATCGGCATCATGTCCGAGACCTTCCCGATCGGGCGGCCCGGCTACCACCGAGCTCCCACGACCCCGCCTCCGGACAACGCCGACGGGGTCTTCGAGCGGACCTCGACGGCGTACGTCTCTCGGCCGCATCCATAAATGGTTGCAGGCTCAGCACATAGCTGTGGGGCGCCGACCCGATCACGGGTCGGCGGCCCACAGGTCTCCGTAGAACGGAACTAGCGCCCAACCGCCTTCTCGAGCTCGGCCTTGCTCATCTTCGAACGCCCCTTGACGTTCTTGTCCTTGGCCTCTTCGTACAGCTGGGCCTTGGTTCGCCCGCCGGAGCCGCGGTGGCTGCGCAAGCCACCGCGGCGGCCTGAGGAGATGTCCTTGGTCGAGGTGCGGCTGCGTTCGCGGGACTCTCCCCCGCGGGCACGCTCCTTGTTCACCGTACGAGCCGCGATCTCCTCGGCGGTGTCCTCGTTCTCACCGCGCTCGAGCAGACCGTCCTTGATATGCTCGTACTGTCGTTCTCGCTTCTTGCTCCAGGCACGTTGCGGCATCTCAGCTCCTCCTCTTTCTCGGCTGATCGAAGCGCTCCTCGTCATCGGCGACGCGCTTGTTCCGGCGGGCGTCGTAGAGCCAGGCGGCAACGCCGACCAGGACGACGATCACCCCGATCACGGTGAAGATGACGGCTTGGGTAGTCATACCTTCCGGTACCCCCTCGATGCGTCGGTTACGCGGCGACGGCGACCCGCATCCGGCGGAGGATCCGGGCCAGGGCGCGGGAGACCTGCGCCTGGGTGGCACCGATCCGCTCGCCGATCTCGGCCTGAGAAAGACCGTCGACGAAGCGCAGCCGGAGGATCATCAGGTCCGTCTCGCGGAGATCGCCGATCGCCTCCGCGACCACGACTCGCGCCTCGGCGCGGTCGAAGCCGGGGTCGGCCTCCCCCATCTGCTCGATCAGCTCGTCGTCTGCACCTTGCGGACGTACGCAGCGGGCCAGCTCGCGGAAGCAGTGGCGGATCTCGCCCTTGGCCATCGGCACGGCATAGCTCAGAAACTCGCCCTCGGCGGGGTCATAGCGGCGAGCAGCCTTCACCAGCCCCATGTGTGCGGCCTGGCGCAGGTCGTCGGCATCGATGCCCCGGCCCGAGTAGCGGGCGGCAAGCGAGCGTGCCACCGGGAGGTGGCGTACGACCAGATCCTCCTGCTGAGGAGGGAGCAGCGGCGATGCATCCTGTGTCGTATCCATGACCCGAGTCTTTCGCGCGGACACGCGAAAGACACCTGCTCAGGAGAGAAATGACCCTCAGGGGTGAGCTCAACCCCCACAGCACACTCACCCCTGAGGGTTAGAACCGCGGTCCCGGGTCCGTTGCCGAGACCGCGGCACCGACAGCGCATCGTGGTGTCACAGCATGCCGCAGCAGACCGAAGTCACCCAGACTGCTCTGTCGATACGACATCGGTAACCATCCTGGCCCCCACGGATGCGCCCGACTCCACGGAATTCTCGTCGGGCGGAGCGAACCCATGGGTGATCGCCCAACTGACCGCCTGGCTGCGGGTGGTGACCTCGATCTTGCGGTAGGCCTGCCGGATATGACTCTTGAGCGTGTTCACGCTCACGACGAGCTTGTCGGCGATGTCCTTGTTGGACAGTCCCTGGGTGATCAGGGCGAGCACCTCAACCTCGCGTGTGGTGAGCCCGGCGACGACGCCGAGCCGGTCCTCACGCTCGCCCAGCGGCTCGCCGGCGGCGGTGAGCTCGATGGCACGTACGAGCTCACCGGCGTGCACGCTCATCGACACCCAGGAGGGGGCACCGAGCGAGAATGCCTTGACCCGCAGGTCGGGGCGCATGTCGCGGCTGAAGATCAGCACCTTGGCGTTCGTCTCGTGCAGCAGATGCGTCAGGTCGGAGCCGTCGGCCAGATGCAGACCGAGGGTGTCGTAGAGGATCACGTCGACGCCCGGCGCCCGGCTGCGTACCGACGGAAGAGCGGTCACGACCACCCGGTCGGGAAAGTCCGTGAGCATGCTGACGAGCCCCCGCATGACAACCTCCTGCGGGCTGACCACCGCGACCCGCACAACTCCCACCCTCATCACATCTGAACCTTCTCAGATCGGTGGTCGATTGGACAGGTGTATGGGCAGAACACGCCGTGGGTACCTGGGCTTATGTCCACAGAACCCGAGACAGGAGCAGCCCATGTCGCACGTCACCGAAGACCTCAAGAAGGCCTCCGAGCTACCCGAAGGCGACGTGGTCAGGATCCTGCTGCAGCAGCACGCCGGCATCCGGCAGCTCTGCGCCACGGTGGGGAACTCCGAGGGCCCGGCCAAGCGCCAGGCGTTCGACGACCTCCGGTTCCTGCTCGCGGTGCACGAGACCGCCGAGCAGATCGTCGTCCACACGGTCACCTCGACCCATGGCGGCGAGACGCTCGCCGAGGCGCTCAACGCCGATGAGAAGGAAGCCACCGAGATGCTGGCCCGGCTCGAGGAGGTCGGCGTCGACAGCCCCGAGTTCGACGAGACCTTCCCGATCTTCCAGATCGCGGTCGAGCAGCACGCCGAGGAGGAGGAGCGTGTCGAGTTCCCGCTGCTTCTCAGCACGATCGACGAGACGGCTCGCCACATGATGGGCAAGCGCCTGACCGCGACCGAGCTCGTCGCACCGACCCACCCCCACCCCGGCTCCGCCGGATCGGTGCCCAAGCAGCTGGCCACCATGCCGTTCCACTCCATCGCGGACCGCGTCAAGGACGCGCTGAGCCGATCCTGACGTGGCCGTGGCACAGTGGATGCTGAACGGCATCGACAACAGCATCGAAGTCTTCAGATGGGAGCAGAGATCATGGTCGAGAAGGAAACCAAGGACCCGGTGACCGGCGCTGACGAGAGCACCGAGTCCCCGATCCCCTTCCCCACCCCGGATCGGGTCGAGGAGGAAGGCGCCGAGCGCGATCGCCAGGACGAGACCGAGGAAGAGACCTTTCCCGCCAGCGACCCGCAGTCCAGCTGGGCAGGTCCCGCGGATCCGCGGGACCGCTGACCCTCAGGCCAGGCCCCGGCGCTCCAGCAACGGAGCGATCGGGGCCGGCCGGCCGCGCCACTCCGCATAGGACTCCAGCGGGTCCCGAGTGCCGCCGATGCCGATCACGTAACGGACGTACGCCTCGCCGTTCTCCCTCGTCAGGCCACCGTTCTCCTTGAACCACGCGACCGTGTCGGCGTCGAGGACCTCGGACCAGATGTAGGAGTAGTAGGCCGAGGCGTAGCCGCCGAAGATGTGCTTGAAGTACGCCGTGTAGTAGCGCGGCCGCACCGCCGGGTTGTCCAAGCCGACCGCCGAGAGCGCGGCCGCCTCGAACTCCTCGACAGCCTCCGGCGAGGTCGGTACGTCGGCCGGACCGAGCTCGTGCCAGGCGAGGTCGATGAGCGCGGCGGCCAGGTACTCGGAGGTCGCGAACCCCTCGTTGAACGTGGCGGACGCCTCGAGCTTGCCGAGAACGTCGGCCGGGATCGGCTCACCGGTCTCGTGATGTACGGCGTAGTTGGCGAGCACCTCGGGCCAGAGCATCCACATCTCGTTGACCTGGGACGGGTACTCGACGAAGTCGCGGTAGACCGACGTCGCCGCGAACCGCGGGTAGGTCGCCCGCGCCAGCAGCCCGTGGAGCGCGTGCCCGAACTCGTGGAAGAGCGTGTTGACCTGGTCGAACGTGAGCAGCGTCGGCTCCCCCGGCGCCGGCTTGGGCACGTTGAGGTTGTTGGTCACGACCGCCGACGGCTCACCCAGCAGCGTGTTGGCGGTGACGTAGGAGTTCATCCACGCGCCGCCCTTCTTCGAGTCCCGGGTGTAGAGGTCGAGCAGGAAGAGGCCGATCGGCTCGCCGTCGCGGGAGACCTCGAAGACGCGTACCTCGGGATGGTAGCCCTGCAGGTCGGGCCGCTCCTCGAAGGTCAGCCCGTAGAGCCGGCCGGCGCCGAAGAAGACGCCGTCGCGCAGCACCCGGTCGGCCTCGAACCACGGCCGCAGGACGGCCAGGTCGACGTCGTACTCCGAGACCCGGACCTTCTCCGCGTAGTAGGGCCAGTCCCAGGCCTCGATCGGTCCGCCTGCCGATGCCTCGAGAGCGGACTGCTCGGCCCGGGCGTTGCGAGCCGCCGGCGCCGCCAGCCGCTCCAGCATGTCGCGGACGGCCTTCGGGGTGCCGGCGGTGTTGTCGGCGGTCACCAGACCGGCGTAGCTGTCGAATCCGAGCAGCTGCGCCTTCTCCGCCCGCAGCCGCAGCGCGTCGAGCGCGATGCCGCGGGTGTCGTTGGCGTTGCCGCGCGAGCCGCGGGCGAGCTGGGCCTCGAACAGCCGCTGGCGCAGCTCCCGGTTCTCCAGCACCGACAGGTAGGGGTGGGCGGTGAACAGGGTCAGCGTGATCAGGAACTTGCCCGCCAGTCCCCTGCCCTCGGCGGCCGCCGCGGCCGCGGAGATCTCCCCCGGGGTCAGCCCGGCGAGCTCCTCGACGGTGTCGACGACCACGGCGAGGTCGTTGGAGTCGGCCTGCGCCGCCTGCCCGAACGCCGCCTCCAGCCCGGAGATCTCCTGGTTGAGCTCCCGCAGGCGTGCCTTCTCTGCAGGCCCCAGCGCAGCGCCGGCGAGCACGAAGTCGCGGTGGTAGCGCTCGACCAGATAGCGGTCCTCGCCCTGCAGCTCGGCCCGCTTCTCGTAGACCGCGTTCACCCGGGCGAAGAGCGCATCGTCGAGGAGCAGCGCGTCGTGGTGGGCCGCCAGCCGCGGAGCGTACGCAGCATGGAGCTCGTCCAGATCGTCGTCGGAGTCCGCGGAGAGCAGCGAGAAGAAGATCCGCAGGACCCGGTCCAGCCGTTCCCCGGACCGCTCCAGGGCGACCAGGGTGTTCTCGAACGTCGGCTCCTCGGCCGAGGCCGTGATCGCGGCCAGCGCGGCCAGCTGCTCGGCCATCCCCTGCTCGATCGCCGGGCCGTAGTCCTCGATCGCGATGTCCGCGAAACGCGGCAGGCGGTGGGGCAGATCACTGGGCTCGAGTAGGGCATCAATCATGCCGCCAGCTCCGTTGAGGAGAGCGAAGAATACGAAACTGGCGGCATTCGGCTGATTGTCGTTCGCTGGCGCTCACTCATGGCGCGCACGCTATCTGAAACAGCGCGCGGACGGCCCGCGGATATCGGCTACCTTGACGTCATGGCCGATTTCGATGACCTGCTCGCCGCGAACCAGACCTACGCCGACACGTTCGACACCGGCGGCTTCGACGGCGTCGCCCACGCCGGAGTAGCGATCGTGACCTGCATGGACTCCCGCATCGAGCCGCTGGCCATGCTGGGACTGAGCCTCGGGGACGCCAAGATCTTCCGCAACCCCGGTGGCCGGGTGACCCCGCAGGCGATGGAGGCGCTGGTGCTCGGCGTGCACCTCCTCAACGTCAAGCGCATCCTGATCGTGCCCCACACCCGCTGTGCCGTCGCCTCCAACACCGAGGCCGAGCTGCGCGCCAAGCTCGCCGAGTCCGCCGGCCAGGACGCCTCCTGGCTCCACCTGCACGTCGTCGACGACCAGGTCCGCGCGCTCGCCGAGGACGTCGCCAAGGTGCGCTCTCACCCGTTCGTCCCCGAGGACGTCAAGGTCGGCGGGTTCATCTACGACGTCGACACGGGTCTGCTCAACCAGAAGATCTGAGCCTGCGAACCCGCGAAGCGGGTCGAGATCTACGAAATCGGTAGAAACCCCGATGCGCGCTCACCATGGGTGAGCCAGAGTTGAGGCGTGAGCCTCACAGAACCGGCACAGCGTGAGATCGCCGCCCAGGCGATCGACCTGCACAAGACCTACGGCAAGGGCGCCGCAGAGGTCCGCGCGCTCGACGGCGTGAGCCTGGACCTCTATGCGGGGCAGTTCACCGCGATCATGGGTCCATCAGGCTCGGGCAAGTCGACGCTGATGCACTGCCTGGCGGCGCTCGACAAACCCACGACGGGCGAGGTGATCGTCGGCGGTCGCAAGCTCGGCAAGATGCGCGACCGCCGCCTCACCTCGCTGCGGCGCGACAAGATCGGGTTCGTCTTCCAGGCGTTCAACCTGGTCCCGACGCTGACCGCGCAGGAGAACATCCTGCTGCCGCTCTCCTTGGCCCGGAAGAAGCCCGACCCGGGGTGGTTCGACCAGGTCATCGACACTGTCGACCTGCGACCACGGCTCTCGCACAAGCCGAGCGAGCTCTCCGGCGGACAGCAGCAGCGGGTCGCCTGTGCCCGGGCGCTGGTCTCCAAGCCCGACATCGTCTTCGCCGACGAGCCGACCGGCAACCTCGACTCCACCTCGGCCGCCCAGGTGCTCGACTTCCTGCGCCACAGCGTCGACGACCTGGGCCAGACCATCGTCATGGTCTCCCACGACCCGGTCGCCGCCTCCTACTGCGACCGGGTGATCTTCCTGGCCGACGGCCGCATCGTCGACGAGCTGGCCAAGCCGAGCCGCGAGGAGATCCTGGCCCACATGGCCGACCTGCAGGCGCGGGCGATGGGCCTGGCTCCGATCAGCGAAGGCGCCTGAGAGTGAACGAGCGTCAGCGAGTGAACCGAACAGTCGGCAGGCCGCCACGTCCGTACACCGGCGCTTGCGCAACGAAGGTGGCGACGTGCTCCGGCTGACGCTGCGCAACCTCGCCGCGCACAAGGTGCGCCTGCTCATGTCGACGCTCGCGATCGTCCTGGGCGTGGCGTTCCTGGCCGGCGTACTCACCTTCTCGCACGGGCTCGACCGCACCTTCTCCGGGATCATCAACGGCTCCACGCCCGACGGCCAGGTACGCCCGACCAACAGCGCCAGCTCGGCCGAGGCCAGCCGCCCCGGCAGTGGCGGCGCGGCCACGCTGGAGCCGGCGGCCGTCGAGAAGCTGCGTACGCTGCCGGAGGTCGCCCGCGCCGACGGCGTCGTCCAGGGCGCGGGGCTCTATGTGCTCGACACCGACGACAAGCTGGTCAGCAGCTCGGGTGCGCCGACACTGGCGTTCAACCACACCGGAACCCCCAACCTGCTCGGCGAGCCGTCGCTTGAGCTGATCCGCGGGAGCTGGCCGACCGGGGACAAGGAGCTCGTCCTCGACGAGGCGACCGCGGAGAAGGCCGGTTACCAGGTGGGCGACTCCGTCACCCTGATCGCACCCCAGGGCGAGACCCGCCGCAAGGTCACCCTCACCGGCACCGCCTCCTTCAACGGCGGTGGCACTGCGGGCGCGCAGCTGCTGATCTTCAGCACGGCCGGCGCCCAGAGCCTGTTCACCGACGGCAAGGACGTCTACTCCGGGATCTCGTTGACCGCCGCCCCCGGCGTCTCCCAGAAGGAGCTCGTCGAGGCCGCAGAGACGGTGGTCCCGAAGGGGTTCGAGGCCGTCACGGGCGACAAGATGGTCGAGGAGTCCGAGGACGCGATCGGCGAGTTCCTCGACGTGATCTCGGTCTTCCTGATCGTCTTCGCGGTGATCGCGGTCATCGTCGGGGCCTTCATCATCGTCAACACCTTCTCCATCCTGATCGCGCAGCGCTCCCGCCAGCTGGCGCTGCTCCGCGCTCTGGGGGCCTCCCGCCGCCAGGTCACCACCTCGGTGCTCTTCGAGGCGCTGGTGATGTCGCTGATCGCGGCCACCATCGGCGTTCTCGCCGGCTGGGGGCTGGCCCACGCCCTGGCCGCCGTCTTCCGTCAAGCGGGTCTGGAGATCGCCTCCGACGTCCTCGTCCTCACCCCGCGCACCATCTGGATCTCCTACGCCGTGGGCGTCTGCGTCACGCTCGCCGCGGCCCTGCTCCCCTCCCGCCGGGCCGGGAAGGTCCCGCCGGTGGCAGCGATGCGCGAGGACACCCAGCCTCCGGCCAGATCCACCGTCCTGCGTACGTCGGTGGGGCTCGTCCTGCTGGCCGCCGGGCTCGCGATCGCCGCGGTGCCGCGGGTCGGCGTCCCGGAGATCACTCTCCCCGGCGGCTTCGACGTGCCGACCAGCCCGGCGCTGTGGGTGGGCGTCGGGGCCGGGATCTCGATCCTCTCGGTCGCCTGGATCAGCGCGTTCCTGGGCCGCCCGGTGCTGGCGGCGCTGCGTACGGTCTCGGGGGCTGTCTTCGGGATGACCGGCAAGCTGGCCGGCCAGAACGCGATGCGCGACCCACGGCGCACCGGCGCCACCGCGTCGGCGCTGATGATCGGCCTGGCGCTGGTCTCCCTGATCGGCGTGCTCGCCGCCTCGATGAACGCCTCGATCTCCGATGTGGTCGAGGAGCAGTTCAAGCCCGACCTGGTCGTGCAGAGCCCGACGTTCACCCCGTTCCCGACCTCGATCGGCGATGAGATGGAGAAGGTGGAGGGCGTCGCGACCGTCTCCCGTTCCCAGATCGCCCAGGCCGTCGTCGGCAAGGTGGATCTGCAGAACCCGAAGAAGAACGACGTCCAGTTCCTCTTCGGCGTCGACGAGCACCTGTCACAGGTCTATGACCTCGACGTGCTCGAGGGCAGCGAGGACGTCAAGCCCGGCCAGGTGCTGGTCACCGACGAGGCCGCGAAGGAGCACAAGTGGCAGCTCGGTGACCGCATCGACCTCACCTTCGTCAGCGGCCGCCAGCAGCACCCGCAGATCAGCGGGATCATCGCCCGGACCCAGGTCACCGGCGACATCACGGTGCGCATCGAGGACCTGGTCGCGGCCAAGGTGCCGCGCGAGGACGCCTCGCTGAGCATCATGCTCGCCCCCGGAGCCGACCAGGCCGTCGTCCACGACCGTCTCGACAAGCTCGTCGAGGACCGTCCGGTGGTCGCGGTGCAGGACAAGGACGAGTTCGCCGAGTCGATCAAGGGGCAGGTCAACCAGCTGCTCTACATGATCTACGGACTGCTCGCGCTGGCGATCGTGATCGCCGTGATCGGCATCGTCAACACCCTCGGCCTCAGCGTCATCGAGCGCACCCGCGAGATCGGGCTGCTGCGCGCCATCGGTCTTTCCCGCGGCCAGCTGCGCCGGATGATCACCCTGGAGTCGGTGACGATCGCGGTCCTCGGCGCGGTCCTCGGGCTCGCCCTCGGGGTGCTCTTCGGGGTGCTGCTGCGCGACGCGCTCCGCGACGACCTCACCAGCCTGTGGGTGCCGCTCGACCAGTTGGCCATCTTCATGGCGATCGCCGTGGTCGTCGGCGTCCTCGCCGCGCTCCTCCCGGCCATCCGCGCCGGGAGGGAAGACGTCCTCAAGGCGATCGCCTCGGAGTAGTGTGCCTCGGGTGAGCACCGAGCACTCCGTAGACCTGCCCGAACCCACCCTCCGCATCAAGGAGCCGGAGACGGCCGCGGTCGGACTCCCCGGGGTGGCCCACTCGATGGAGTACGCACTGCGCGAGATGGGCCCCAAGCGCAGCCTGCAGACGCTGCTCAAGGTCAACCAGGTCGGCGGCTTCGACTGCCCCTCGTGCGCCTGGCCGGACCCCGACCACCGCAAGGCGGCGGAGTTCTGCGAGAACGGTGCCAAGGCAGTGGCATGGGAGGCGACCCGCAAGCGGGTCGACCGCGCCTTCTTCGCGGCCAACTCGATCGCGTCGCTCAACGAGCGCGACGACCACTGGCTGGAGTCGCAGGGCCGGCTGACCGAGCCGATGTACGTCGCCCCCGGCGAGACCCACTACTCCCCCATCACCTGGTCCGACGCGATCTCGCTGATCGCCGACCGGATGCGCGCGGCCGACCCGGACCGTTCGGTCTTCTACACCTCCGGCCGGGCGTCCAACGAGGCCGCGTTCGTCTACCAGCTGCTCGCCCGCCAGCTCGGCACCAACAACCTGCCCGACTGCTCCAACATGTGCCACGAGTCCAGCGGCACCGCGCTCGGCGAGGTCATCGGCATCGGCAAGGGCACGGTCACCTACGACGACCTCGCCGAACACTCCGACCTGATCTTCGTGGTCGGCCAGAACCCCGGCACCAACCACCCCCGGATGCTGACCGCGCTCGAGTCCGCCAAGGAGAACGGCGCCAAGGTCGTCTCGATCAACCCGCTGCGCGAGGCTGGGCTGGGGCGGTTCCGCAACCCCCAGACCGTACGCGGCGTCACCGGCGTCGGCACCCAGCTCGCCGACGTCCACATCCCCGTGCAGGTCAACGGCGACCTGGCGCTGTTCGCCGGGATCAACAAGCTGCTCGTCGAGCGCGACGCCATCGCGCACCCCTTCATCGAGGAGCACACCGACGGCTTCGAGGTCGCGGCGCAGGCGTGGGCAGCCATGGAGTGGGACGAGATCACCCGGCTCAGCGGCATCTCCCGCGAGGAGATCGAGTCCCTGACCGACCTGGTCGAGTCCCGCGAGCGCGTCATCGTGTGCTGGGCGATGGGCCTGACCCAGCACAAGAACTCGGTCGCCACGATCCGCGAGATCGCCTCGTTCCTGCTGCTGCGCGGCAACATCGGCAAGCCCGGCGCGGGCGCCTGCCCGGTCCGCGGCCACTCCAACGTGCAGGGCGACCGCACGATGGGCATCTGGGAGAAGCCGCCGGCGTGGTTCCTCGACGCGGTCGGTGCCGAGTTCGGCATCACGCCGCCCCGTGAGGACGGCTTCGACGTGGTCGCCGCCATCGAGGCGATGCGCGACGGCGCCGTCGACGTCTTCCTCGCCCTCGGAGGCAACTTCGCCGCCGCGACCCCCGACACCGCCGTCACCACGGCCGCGCTGGCCAACGTCGGCCTCACCGTCCAGATCTCGACCAAGCTCAACCGCAGCCACCTCCACCACGGCCGCGAGGGCCTGATCCTGCCCTGCCTGGGCCGCACCGAGCGCGACGAGACCGGAGGCCGCGAGCAGTACGTCACCGTCGAGGACTCGATGGGCATGGTCCACGCCTCCTACGGCCGGCTGCTTCCGGGCTCGAAGGAGCTGCGCAGCGAGGTCTGCATCGTCTGCGCCATCGGCGAGGCGCTCTTCGGCTCGGATCAGGGCGTCGACTGGGCCACGATGGGCGCGGACTACTCCCGGATCCGCTGGCACATCTCCGCGGTGATCCCCGGGTTCGAGGACTTCGAGAGCCGGCTGAAGGCACCCGGCGGCTTCGCCCTGCCCAACGGCCCCCGCGACTCGCGCACCTTCAACACCACGACCGGTCGGGCCCGGATCACCGCCAACCCGCTGACCGCGGTCTCGGCTCCCCCGGGCCACCTGCTGCTCCAGACGCTGCGCTCCCACGACCAGTTCAACACCACGGTCTACGGCTACAACGACCGCTACCGCGGCATCAAGGGCGGGCGCCACGTCGTCTTCGTCAACCCCGAGGACCTCCGCGAGCTCGGCATCGCGGATGGCGGCACCGTCGACATCGTCTCGGTCTGGACCGACGGCGAGCGCCGGGCCGAGGGCTTCCGCGTCGTCGCCTACGCCACCCCTCGCGGCTCCGCCGCGGCGTACTTCCCGGAGACGAACGTCCTCATCCCGCTCGACTCCTACGCCGACGGTAGCCGCACCCCGACGTCGAAGTCGGTCGTGGTCCGCCTCGACCCTCGCCGAGCCGGCTCATCCTGACCTGAAATCCGGCCGAGTCGGCTCATCCTGACCACAGTCCCTGTCGAGTCGGCGCGTCATAACGCGCCGACTCGACAGGTTGTGGGGCGTCGGAATTACTTTGCCGGGGCCGGTGTTGATCCCTATCGTGATGAGCATGTTCCGCGTGGTTTCAGAGCACCACCTGTCAGGCAAGAGCCTGACGGGCGCTCCCACGTGGGCACCCTCAGTCGATTGCACCGGCGCGCGAAGCTGACCCTCCTCCTGCTCTGCAGGACCCGCGGAGGAGGGTGGCCCGCACCGGCCCCCTCATCGCGGTGACAGCGCCGTGAGGGCTTGCCGGAGGGTCCTGGCTCACCCCGAAATCTTCTGACACACAAAGGAACTCTCATGGCCAAGGGCCAGTTCGTGCGGACCAAGCCGCACCTCAACATCGGGACGATGGGTCACGTCGACCACGGCAAGACCACCCTGACCGCCGCGATCACCAAGGTGCTCGCGGAGCGCGACCCGAGCGTGAACCGCTTCATCGCCTTCGACGGCATCGACCGTGCTCCGGAGGAGCTGCAGCGCGGGATCACGATCAACATCTCGCACGTCGAGTACGAGACCGCGACCCGGCACTACGCGCACGTCGACATGCCCGGGCACGCCGACTACGTGAAGAACATGATCACCGGCGCCGCCCAGGTGGACGCCGCGATCCTGGTCGTCTCCGCACAGGACGGCGCCATGCCGCAGACGCGGGAGCACGTGCTGCTCGCGCGCCGGGTGGGCGTGCCGTACCTGGTGGTGGCGCTCAACAAGGCCGACACCGTCGACGACCCGGAGCTGCTCGACCTGGTCGAGCTGGAGGTCCGCGACCTCCTCTCCGAGTACGGGTTCCCCGGCGACGACGTACCTGTCGTCCGGGTCTCCGGACTGAAGGCGCTGGAGGGCGACCCGGAGTGGACCGCCGCGATCGGTGACCTGCTCGACGCGATCGACGGCTACGTGCCGGTGCCGGAGCGCGAGCTCGGCGAGCCGTTCCTGATGCCGATCGAGAACGTCGTCACCATCACCGGCCGCGGGACGGTGGTCACCGGTGCCGTCGAGCGCGGGACGCTGAAGGTCGGCGACGCGGTCGAGGTCGTGGGCCTCGGCGCGACGATCACCAGCACGGCGATCGGGCTCGAGACGTTCGGCAAGTCGCTGGAGTCCGCGGACGCGGGCGACAACGCGGCGGTGCTGCTGCGTGGCGTCAAGCGCGACGAGGTCCGTCGCGGCCAGGTGGTGGCGCTGCCGGGCAGCGTACGGCCGCACCGGAAGTTCCGGGCGAACCTGCACGCGCTGTCCACCGCCGAGGGTGGCCGGCACACGCCGTTCGCCGCGGACTACCGGCCGCAGTTCTACTTCCGGACCACGGACGTGCCCGGCGGGATCGACCTGGGTGAGATCGCCCTGGTCATGCCCGGCGACACGATCGAGCTGGGGGTGGAGCTGGAGAAGCCGATCGCGATGAACGTCGGCCTCGGGTTCGCGGTCCGCGAGGGCGGTCACACCGTCGCCGCCGGCACCGTGACCGAGCTTCTCGACTGAGCTGCTCGACGAGAGAATGGGACGGCCCTCACCTGGTGGGGGCCGTCTCCCATTTCTCAGTCGCGGGGGCGCCACCGCTTCCACAGCGCCTCGCCCTCGGCGCGGACCTTCCCGTCCCATTCCAGCCGGACCAGCGAGGTGATCTGGTCCTCGCTGGCGTCCTTGGTCGACGCGATCAGCGTGACCGGCTCCCGGAGGGGAGCCGGCCGCCGGTAGCGTACGTCGATCCCGGCCGTGACGTAGGCCAGCGACTCCCCCTCGGCGGGCATCCAGCCGTTGAGGAAGGCCTCCTGGTGCACCGCGGCGGCGCTGTGGCAGTCGAGCAGGGTCGCGATGATCCCGCCGTTGAGGAACCCGCCGCCGTTGTCGTGCTGCGGCCACGGCTGGAAGGTCGCGGTCACGCTCCCGTCCAGCTGCGGATAGCTCTTCAGCCGGAGCCCCTCGGCGTTGGCCGGCCCGCACCCGAAGCAGGTCATCGTCGGCCACCACTCGTCCTGCAACGCGATCATCTTCACCGCGCCACCATAACCACGAGATCGCTACCCGGCTCAGCCGATCCCGGTCCGGAAGCCCTCGCGCCAGGTGGCGTACGACGGCGTCCAGCCGAGCTCCCGCTTCGCCTTGGCGTTCGAGGAGCCGCGCACCGAGGTCATCAGCGCGACCCCGAACTCACCGATCAGCGGCCGAGCCAGCCAGGCCGGCAGGCGCATCGGGTTCCGGCCGCCGACCTGCTCGGCCAGCAACGGCATCCACTGGTTCACCGGAGCGGGCTCGTCGTCGACGATGTTGTAGATGCCCGGCGCACCGCGCTCGACCGCCGCGGCGGTCGCCGCGCCCACGTCGTCGATGTGGACGAACGACCACACCCCGGTGCCGCCACCCACCACCGGCATCTTGCCCGCGCGCAGCAGCTCGCCGATCGCGCCCTCACGCGAGGCGGCGTTGCCGGGGCCGTAGAAGTTGCCGTAGCGCAGCACCAGCCCCTCGAGGTCGGACGCCGCGGTCACTGCCTCCTCCAGGTGACGGATCGCCGCCAGGGCGCCTCGCGCCTCCTTGCCGGGGTCGGCGATCATCGGGGTGCTCTCGTCCTTGACCCAGCCGCCGGTTCGCTCGTAGGTCCAGCCGCCACCGAAGCTCTGCGCGATGAACCGCCGCACCCCGGCCGCCCGGGACGCCGCCAGCAGGTGGTCGGTGCCCTCGGTACGCAACCGGTTGGTCATCGCGAAGTCCTGGTCCCACTTCTTCAGGTTGCCGCTCAGGCCGCCCAGCGCGGTGAGCTGGTGCACGACGACCTCGGGCTCGGCCTTGGCGACGGCATCGTGAACGCTCTGCGCGTCCAGCGGGTCCATCACGATCCCGGTCGCACCCATGCCTGCCAGCACCTCGCACCCCGCGTCGTGCCGGGTCGAGCCGAAGACCTCGTGTCCGGCGGCCACCAGGAGCGGCACCATCCTGACGCCGACTGCACCGGTTCCGCCTGCGATGAAGATACGCATTTTCCTGTTCCTTTCGTCGTTGTTGTCCCCACCGACGAAACAACCTGCGCTCGTGTGACAGCTGGCGTAAGGTCCTGCGTTCGTGGACCTCGCAACCGCCCATGACGGGCTCCGCCCGCTGATGTTCTCGATCGCCTATCGCATGCTCGGCAGCGTCGCCGAGGCGGAGGACATCGTGCAGGAGGCGTTCCTGCGGATGCATCGCAGCACCGAGGAGGTCGACAACCTCGATGCGTACGCCACCACGGTGACCACCCGGATCGCCATCGACACCCTGCGCTCGGCCCGCCACCGCCGTGAGCAGTACGTCGGGCCGTGGCTGCCCGAGCCGATCCTCGTGTCCGACGAGGACCCGAGCCACCGCCTCGAGCTCGACGAGACCGTCAGCACCGCGTTCCTGGTCCTGCTGGAGTCCCTCACGCCGGTCGAGCGCGCGGTGTTCGTGCTGCGTGAGGTGCTGGGCTACGACTACGAGGACATCGCCCCCGTCGTCGACAAGAGCGCGACCAACTGCCGCCAGATCTTCACCCGTGCCCGCAAACGGATCGCCGACGGCACGCCGCGGTTCGACCCCTCCCGCGAGCGCCGCGACCAGCTCGCCTCGCAGTTCGTCGCCGCACTCTCCGCGAGCGACATCGCCGGCCTGGAACGCCTCCTCGCCGACGACGTCGTGTTCGTCGCCGACGGCGGCGGCCGGGCTCCGGCCATCCAGAGGCCGATGCTGGGTGCCGTCGCCGTCACCCGCTTCCTGCTCGGGCTCATGCGTCAGGGGGAGCGCTTCGGTGTACGTCTGGAGCTCTCGCACGCCAACGGTCAGCCGGCGATGCTCACCCGCGGTGCCGACGGCGCCCTGCTCGGGGTCATCGCCCTCGACGTCGACGGCGGCCGGATCGTACGCATGCACAACGTCCTCAACCCCGACAAGCTCGGTCACCTGGGTGAGGTCGGCGACCTCTTCGCCCTGCTGGCCGAGCGCTGACCGAGCGTCAGCCGCCCAGGGCCCTACCCATCCAGAAACGTACGCAACGACTGGTCGACCAGCGGCCGCCCCAGCGTCCCCTCCGCCAGCGCGTCGCGGAGCGCGGTGACCGAGTCGAGATCGGCGACGAGTGTCACCAGCTCGTCGACCTCCTCGCCGATCTCGGCGGGTGTGGTGGCCGCGACCGGCCGGTCGAGCAGCAGCGGGCAGTCGACCGGACCGCCCTCCGGCTCCGGGTGGCCCAGGGCCGCGACCCAGCAGCCGATCTCGTAGCGCAGCGGCGCGCTCGGCCCGGCGCCCTGAGCGCGCAGGTCGACGTACCAGACGATGTCGTCGCTCTTGGGGTCGCCGAGCCGGTGATGGCCCTTGCGCAGCGGCATGCCGCCCGTCTTGAACGCCTTGGTCGCCGCTGTCCGGGCTGCCTTCTGGTCCATCGCTGAGGTCACGGCCCTAGAAGTCGAGGTCGGTCTCGGAGAGCTGACCGCCTCCGGCGACGATGAACTCCTTGCGCGGAGCGACCTCGGATCCCATCAGCAGGTCGAAGACCGCCGCGGCCTCGTCGGCATCGTCCAGCGTCAGCCGGCGAAGCGTCCGGTGGCGCGGGTCCATGGTGGTCTCGGCCAGCTGGTCGGCGTCCATCTCACCCAGACCCTTGTAGCGCTGCACCGGGTCCTTCCAGGTGACGTTCTTCTTCTTCAGCTCGGCGAGCTTCCGCTGCAGCTCCGGGTCGGAGTAGGTGTAGATGTACTTCTCCATCCCCTTCTTGGGGTTGGAGATCTCGATCCGGTGCAGCGGCGGGACCGCGGTGTAGACCTTGCCCGCGGCGATCAGCTCGGGCATGTACTTGAAGAACAGGGTCGCGAGCAGCGTACGGATGTGGGCGCCGTCGGAGTCGGCGTCGGCCATGAAGATGATCTTGCCGTAGCGCGCCGCGTCCAGGTCGAAGCTGCGACCTGTGCCGGTCCCGACCACCTGGATGATCGAGGAGCACTCGGTGTTCTTCAGCATGTCGCCGACCGAGGCCTTCTGGACGTTGAGGATCTTGCCGCGGATCGGCAGCAGCGCCTGGAACTCCGAGTTGCGGGCCACCTTCGCGGTGCCGAGCGCGGAGTCACCCTCGACGATGAACAGCTCGGCCCGGTCGTCGGTGGTGCGGCAGTCGGCGAGCTTGGACGGCAGCGCAGAGGACTCCAGCGCGTTCTTGCGCCGCTGGTTCTCCTTCTGCTGACGCAGCGAGAGCCGGGTCTTGGAGGCGGCGTACACCTTTTCCATCACCAGCTTGGCCTGCTGCTTCTGCGCCCCGCGCGACTCGGTGAGGAACGTCTTCATCTCCGCGGCGACGACCTTGCGCACCACGCTGCGGGCGGCCGGAGTGCCGAGGATCTCCTTCGTCTGGCCCTCGAACTGCGGCTCGGCCAGACGCACCGTCACCACCGCGGTCAGACCCTCGAGGATGTCTTCCTTGACGATGTCCTTGTCGTTGACCTTGAGCACCTTGGTGGCACGCATGGCGTCGTTGAACGTCTTGGTCAGCGCGTTTTCGAAGCCACTGACGTGGGTGCCGCCCTTCGGGGTCGCGATCACGTTGACGAAGGAGCGGATCTCGGTGTCGTAGCCGCTGCCCCATCGCACCGCGATGTCGACGCCGAGCTCGCGCTCGACGTCCTGCGGCGTCATGTGGCCGGCGTCGTCGAGCATCGGAACGGTCTCGGTGAAGGTGTCCGAACCCTGCAGACGGAGTACGCCGCTGACCGGCTCGTCCTTGGCCAGGAAGTCGACGAACTCGGCGATGCCGCCGTCGTGGCGGAACTTCTCCTCGACCGGGTCCTCGCCGGACTGGTCGCGGATGACCAGCTCGAGCCCGGGCACGATGAAGCTGGTCTGCCGGGCCCGGCCGAGCAGGCCCTCGAGCTCGAAGCGGGCGTCCTTGGTGAAGATCTGCCGGTCGGGCCAGAACCTGACTCTGGTGCCGGTCTTGCCCTTGGCGACTCGCTTCCCCTTGCGGGTCAGGCCGCTCTGCGGTGTGAAGGCGGCCGTCGGGCCGTCGCCGTCGAACACCCCGGGCACACCCCGGCGGAACGACATCCCCTGCTGGGCCGGCGAGCGGTCCACGTCGATGTCCATGCGACTCGAGAGCGCGTTGACGACCGAGAGGCCGACACCGTGCAGACCGCCGGTCGCGTTGTAGGAGCCACCACCGAACTTGCCGCCCGCGTGCAGCTTGGTCGCGACCACCTCGACGCCCGGAAGCCCGGTGCGGGGCTCCTTGTCGGTCGGGATGCCACGGCCGTCGTCGTAGACCTCGACCGAGCCGTCGGGGTGCATCGTCACCTCGACGTGGCCGGCGACACCTGCCAGCGCCTCGTCGACGCCGTTGTCGATGATCTCCCACAGGCAGTGCATGAGGCCGCGGGTATCGGTCGAGCCGATGTACATACCGGGACGCTTGCGCACCGCCTCCAAGCCCTCGAGGACGAGGAGGTGCGCGGCGTTGTAGGTGTTGTCAGAGATGATCGGCTCCTGCGTAACTGCGTGGTTCCCGGGGTACTGCGTGGGGGTGTTTCTTGGATGAAATCTACCGCGCGACACGCCCGGGTCTCACGCAGGCACGCGGCAACCGGCCCACGCGCCATCGGGCGGCACACGTACGTCGTGATCGGTCCGTTACGTGGAACTTGCGGGTTTCGATGCACGAAATGGTCAGTCGACAGGTAAGAATGTCTGTCACGGACAGCGATGTCCCGCGGGGTAGGTCCGACCCGGATCCCCAACCCGGAGCGACAACTGCAAGGATTAGAGGTGCGGCGGCGGTAAGAGTTCGCGAGGAAACGCTAGCGATCTAGGGAATCTTCCAGGACTCACGTACGTTATCCCGGCGCAATCATGATTCAGAAATGAGGCCGATGTGACCACTGCCGTTGCCACCAGCTCGCCGCTCACGTCCGAGGACCGTTGCGACCGGTGCGGAGCGCAGGCCTACGTACGCGCGGAGCTCCACTCCGGCGGCGAACTGCTGTTCTGCGCCCACCACGCCCGCGAGCACGGTGAGAAGCTCAAGGAGATCGCGAGCTCGATCACCGACGAGACCCACAAGCTCACCGAGAAGAACTGACCCCACCCACCGACTCCCCGAAGGCCCGGACCACGACGGTCCGGGCCTTCGGCGTCTGCGGGGCGCCACGGGGCTAGGGTTCGCTCCGTGAGTCTCGTCGAAGTTCTCGTCGCGCTGGTCATCGCCTTCGGCATTGCCGGCATCATCGTCCCTGTCCTCCCCGGCGGAGCGCTGCTCGTCGCCGCCGCGATCCTCGGCTGGGCCATCTGGCTGGGAGAGTCCACCGGGTGGGTGATCTTCGGCATCTCGGCCGCCTTCATCGCCATCGGGCTGATCACCAAGTACGCCATCCCCGGCAAGCGCCTCAAGGACTCCGGGATGCCGCTGTCCACCCAGATCGTCGGCGCGGTCCTGGCCATCATCGGCTTCTTCGTGATCCCCGTCGTCGGCATCTTCGTCGGCTTCCCCGTCGGCGTCTTCCTCGCCGAGCTCCGTCGTCACGGCGGTGACCCAGGTGCCGCCTGGACCTCCACCTGGACCGCCCTGAAGGCGATGGGCCTGTTCATCCTGATCGACGCCACCGCCGCCACCTTCGCCACCATCACCTGGGTCGTGGGGGTCGTCATCACGCCGTAGGCCCCGGTCGGGATACCCGGTTAACCGGGTATCCCTGCACTTCTCAGGTGTTGCAATGCCCGAGAAGTGCAGGAAACACCCGAGAAGTCCGACCCCTGGGCCACTCCGGCGGGCACTTCTCCAGGTCGCTATAGTCGAGTTACTTAGTTTTCTAAGTCGACTCTGACGACCACATCCCTGGAGGCCTTCCGTGTCCATGCTCGAGGTCAGCGATGTACGCCTCGGCTATCTCGTCGACGGCGAGCCGCACCTCGCCGTCGGCGGGGTCTCGTTCTCCGTGCCACGCGGATCGACGACGATGCTGCTCGGTCCGTCGGGCTGCGGGAAGTCGACCATCCTGAAGGCCGCGGCCGGGTTCCTACGTCCCTGGTCGGGCACGATCACCGTCTCCGGCCGCACCTCGGTCGCCACGCCCGGCCCGGACCGAGCGGTCGTCTTCCAGGAGTTCGACCAGCTCTTCCCGTGGCGGACCGTACGAGGCAACCTGGAGTTCCCGCTGCGCGCCAACGGACGCACCCGCGAGCAGGCGAGGGAGCGGGCCGACCGCTGGCTGACGACGATGGGGCTCGACCAGGCGGCGGCGCGTTATCCGCACCAGCTCTCGGGCGGGATGAAGCAGCGGGTCGCGATCGCCCGCGCGCTGGCGCTCGAGCCCGACGTACTCCTCATGGACGAGCCGTTCGGCGCCCTCGACGCCCAGACCCGTGATCGCCTGCAGCGCGAGCTCAAGCAGGTGGCCGCCGAGACCGGCATCACCGTCCTCTTCGTCACCCACAGCATCGCCGAGGCGGTCTACGTCGGCGACCAGGTCGTCGTCCTCTCGACACCCCCGTCACACGTCGTGGACACGCTCGACGTACGCGGCCTCGACGACCCCACCGATCCGGCCTTCGTCGCCGCCCAGACGCGCCTGCGGTCCCTGCTCGCCGGCGACGGAGTCGACGGGTCCGGCGAGAGCGAGGCGGCAGCATGACCCAGACCGCTCCCCCACCCACCGCCTCTCGGACCGCTGGCGACCTGCCCGAGGTCCTGCAGCGGAGGCTGCCCCGCTGGGGCGACATCCCCACCGCCGTACGTCGCGGGCTGCTGCTCCTCGTCCTGCTGCTCGCCTGGGACCTCGGTGTCCGGTTCGGCGGGGTCAGCCCGCTCGTGCTCGTCGGGCCGCTCGACGTCGCCCAGGCGATGGTCGAGGGCGTACGCAGCGGAGCGCTGGTCGACTCGACCGTGCTGACCCTGCGCATCCTCGGCCAAGCGCTCGCCATCGGGATCGTGGCCGCCGCCGTGCTGACCACGCTCGCCACCTGGACGACGATCGGCGAGGACCTTCTGGTCCTGCTCACCTCGATGCTCAACCCGCTCCCGGCCGTCGCGATCCTGCCGCTGGCGATGCTGTGGTTCGGCATCAACACCACGGCTCTGATCGTGGTGATCGCCAACGCGGTGATCTGGCCGATCGCGATCAACGTCAGCCAGGGCTTCCGCACCGCCAACCCCACGGTGGCCGCGGTCGGGCGCAACATCGGGCTACGCGGCGTACGCCTGGTCTGGTACGTCCTCGTCCCCGCCGCCCTCCCGCACGCCGTCTCCGGTCTGAAGAGCGCCTGGGCGTTCGGTTGGCGCACCATCATCGCCGCCGAGCTGGTCTTCGGCGTCGCGGGCGAGGGCGGCGGCCTGGGCTACTTCATCAACAACGCCAAGACCTACCTGCACATCGCCGACGCCTTCGCCGGCCTGGTCACGATCGCGCTGATCGGGATCCTCTTCGACCTCGTCTTCAGCTGGCTCGAGCGCCGCACCGTCGTGCGCTGGGGCATGAAGACCGCCTAACACTCTCCGCCAACCCCACGTCAAGGAGCTCCACCATGTCCTATCGAGGTTCCCGCCGAGGATCGCGTCACGGCATCCGCAGCCTGGCCGCGGTCTTCGCCGCCACCCTGCTCACCGGCGTACTCGCCGCCTGCGGCGCCGGCGCGGACGACGGACCGGCCGACACGATCACGATCGGCTACCAGCCCGGCCTGGGGTACGCGACCCTGCTGATCATCAAGGAGCAGAAGACTCTCGAGAAGGCGCTGCCCGACACCGAGATCACGTGGCAGGAGCTCGACTCCGGCGGTGCGCTGCGCGACGCGGTCATCGCCGGCGACGTCCAGGTCGCCTCGATGGGCGCCTCGCCGTTCCTGGTCGGGGTCGACGCCGGCGTCGGCTGGAAGACGGTCGCCGCGATGAACCAGATGAACCTCCAGCTCATGGTCACCGACCCCGCGATCAAGTCGCTGAAGGACCTGCCGAAGGACGCCAAGATCGCCATGCCGGCGCCCGACTCGATCCAGTCGCTGCCGCTGCGCAAGGCCGCCGGCGAGCAGCTCGGCGACCCGCACGCCCTGGACAAGAACATCGTCGGCATGGGCCACCCCGACGGCCTCCAGGCGCTCGTCTCCGGCCAGATCGCCGGCCACCTCACCGCCCCGCCGTTCGTCGCCCAGGAAGCCGAGGCCGGCGCCCACCCGATCCTGAAGAGCTACGACCTCTTCGGTCGCACCACCTTCAACGCGATCTACGCCAAGCCCGACTTCCTCGACGCCAACCCCGACTTCACCAAGGCCTTCTACGCGGCCCTGAAGGAGTCCAACGCCCTGCTGAGCGACGACCCGGCCCGAGCCGCCGAGCTCCTCTCCGCCGAGTCCGAGGGCGAGCTCACCGCAGCCGAGGTCAAGACTCAGATCACCGATCCCGACGTCACCTGGTCCCTGACCCCCACCGGCTTCGGCGAGTTCGCCGACTTCATGGAGTCGGTCGAGATGATCAAGAAGGCCCCGGCCGCCGAGGACATCTACGTCGACAACGAGTTCAACGCCGACGCCAGCTGACCGCTCCCCGCCGAATCGGTAGTTCTGGCGCGCCGAGAATGCAGTTGTGGGGGGGGGGGGGGGGGGGGGGGGGGGGCCCCCGCCCCCCCTGGGGGGGGGGGGCGGGGCGGCGGGGGGGGGGGTCGGCGCCCACGGCGGGCCGGGGAGGGT